>NZ_LUTS01000004.1 GCF_001597735.1 Neptuniibacter pectenicola | reverse complement strand
GAGCGAATGAATTACGCTCGAAACCACAACCCTTTGGCCAGAGGGCTGGCCTCCTACAAATGCACCCTGTAGACACCACCCCTTTATGCCCGGAACGGGTGCCAGAGCGAATGAATTACGTTACAAATAGGGAGGGGAAGGAATAACTGCAAGAACTGCAAAAAAAAATCAGATATAAAGCCCCCTCTGACACTAATAGTCAGAGGGGGTAAGAAGCTAAGGTCAAATAGACCTAGCCTAGATAGCCGTTGTTTTGAAGGTATTCTACAACTTGCTCAGCGCATTCATCTGCACTGTAACCCGCTGTACGAAGATCGCATTCTGGATCTTCTGGAGCTTCATAAGGAGAGTCAACACCGGTAAAGTTTTTCAACTCCCCTCGTCTCGCTTTCTTATAAAGACCTTTAACATCTCTATCTTCAGCAACATCAAGCGGTGTGTTAACAAAAACTTCAACAAACTCACCCTCTTCCACTAGCTCACGCGCCATGCGACGCTCTGAACGGAATGGAGAGATAAATGCAGAGATAACAATCAAACCCGCATCCAGCATCAGTTTTGCAACTTCAGCAATACGGCGGATGTTTTCTACGCGATCACCATCCGTGAAGCCCAAGTCTTTGTTTAAGCCGTGACGAACATTATCACCATCTAACAGGTAAGTATGACGCCCCATCGCAAACAGCTTTTGCTCAACCAAGTTTGCTATCGTTGATTTACCCGCGCCTGAAAGACCCGTCAACCAAATGATGCAAGGCTTCTGGTGCTTAGCACTACCACGACCTTCTTTATTCACATCCACATGCTGAATAGTAATATTGTGGCTACGACGTAGAGCAAAATTGATCATGCCCGCGCCCACAGTACTGTTTGTCAGCCTGTCGATTAAAATAAAGTTACCTGTATCCTGGTTCTCTTTATAAGGATCAAACGCAATATCACGATCAAGGCTCAAGGAACAAATACCGATCCCATTAAGGTCTAGGCTTTTAGCCGCGGTATGTTCTAACGTGTTCACATTCACTTGATACTTAATATCGGTAACCGTTGCTGACACCATCTGCGTACCGACTTTCATAAGATAAGTCCGGCCAGGCAGTAGCGCTTCTTCATGCATCCAAACAACAGTCGTTTCGAACTGCTTAGCAACCGAGGCAGGCTGATCCGATTTAACAAACAGATCACCACGGGATACATCAATCTCATCCTCAAGCGTCAAGGTTACGGATTGGCCTGCAACCGCCTCATCCAAGTCACCATCCATCGTCACAATGCGCGCGACAGTACTCTCTTTACCCGAAGGTAATACTCGTACTTTATCGCCCGGATGAATTTTACCACCCGCTAGCAAACCCGAGAATCCACGGAAGTCTAAGTTTGGACGGTTAACCCACTGCACAGCCATACGGAAAGGCAGGCGTTGCGCACGCTCATCATCTACTTCAACGGTTTCAAGATAACCCATCAGCGTAGTGCCGCGGTACCAAGGCATTCTCTCGCTGCATTCAGTGACGTTATCACCTTTAAACGCAGACATAGGGATAAAGGTTATTTTTTCGATCCCTACTTCAGCAGCAAACGCCTGATACTCTTCAACGATGTTATTAAAAACACCTTCAGAGTATTCAACCAAGTCCATCTTATTAATCGCGACCACAATGTGGCGAATACCGATTAAAGACACGAGGAAGCTATGACGTCGAGTCTGCGTCAAAATTCCTTTACGGGCATCAACCATCAAAATAGCCACATCTGCCGTAGACGCACCCGTCACCATGTTACGTGTGTACTGCTCATGGCCCGGCGTATCCGCTACGATAAATTTGCGGCGATCGGTAGAGAAAAAGCGGTAGGCAACATCAATAGTAATGCCTTGCTCACGTTCCGCAGCCAACCCATCAACCAACAATGCAAAATCGATAGACTCGCCCTGAGTACCAAACTTTTTAGAGTCAGACTCAACGGCTGCTAACTGATCTTCAAACAGCATTTTTGATTCGAACAACAAACGTCCAATCAGCGTACTTTTACCATCATCAACACTACCGCAGGTAATGAAGCGCAATAAACTTTTGTGCTCATGTTCTTTAAGGTATTGAGCGATATCACTTTCAATTAAATCAGATACATGAGCCATTAGAAGTACCCCTCTTGCTTCTTCTTCTCCATAGATGCTGCTGAGTCATGGTCAATAGCACGACCTTGTCTTTCCGATGTTTTAGTCAGAAGCATTTCCTGAATAATCTCAGGCAAGGTAGTCGCCTTAGATTCCACCGCACCTGTTAATGGGTAACAACCCAAGGTTCTAAAACGCACATGTTTCATCATTGGGATCTCGCCTTCATTTAAAGGCATACGGTCATCATCAACCATAATAAGAGAGCCATCACGCTCAACAACCGGACGTTCAGCAGAATAGTAAAGAGGCACAATAGGGATACCTTCCAAATGGATATATTGCCAAATATCTAGCTCAGTCCAGTTAGAAATAGGGAATACACGAATCGATTCACCTTTATGCTTTTTAGCGTTGTACTGTTTCCATAGCTCTGGACGCTGGTTTTTAGGGTCCCAGCGATGATCAGCACTACGGAAAGAAAAAATACGCTCTTTAGCACGTGATTTTTCTTCATCGCGACGAGCACCACCAAAAGCCGCATCAAAACCATACTGGTTTAATGCCTGCTTTAAGCCTTCGGTTTTCATTATATCCGTATGAATCGCAGAACCGTGGGTGAAAGGGTTAATCCCTTTTTCCACGCCTTCTGGGTTAACGTGGGTAATCAATTTAAGACCAAGGTCCTTAATCAACTTATCCCTAAACGCATACATGTCTTGAAACTTCCATTGCGTATCAACATGCAGCAAAGGAAAAGGAGGTAACGAAGGGTAAAACGCCTTCATTGCTATATGCAGCATCACCGCACTATCCTTTCCGATGGAATACAACATCACAGGATTTTCAGTCTCTGCGACAACCTCCCTCATTATCTGGATACTTTCAGCTTCCAGACGTTGCAAATGTGTCAATGGCATATTATCTCCCGAAGATACCTTCCCATTTGAAGACTTTGTCTTCTGTTCAATAGTAGTAATTTGTAAAGCGTTACTTTTCGACTGATGAACCACACGGTCATAATCGATAAATTCAATCTCTTTAGCGTGCTTATCGCACCAATCACAGAACTCAGGATATCTTCTAATAAACGGATAACGAGATATCAAAACCACCGAGTTGGTGTTTGTCTCGACCACTTGATCAAGAAACTCAATCAACTCAGTAACCGTTGGCCTCTCTTTAAAATGAACCCAACGACTACTATTTCTTAAATCGGTTAAATAAAATTGATAAAATGTTTGTCCCGCAACCGATATGTCCCGTAAACCAGAGACATAAATAGTCGGCGTTTTCGACAACCGCGCCTGTTTCAACACCTCGCTACGCACAATTTCAAACTTATCTGAATCAATCAGACCTAGCTCTTGTAGGTAGCGCTGAACCGACTTGATAGACAGCTGCTCATCTAACGTAGATCCCAGCCAGGTTTTAACCAGCTCCGGCGTCCAAAATGGGCCACTACCTAAAATATGAGCGGGTGATGCAATACTCAGCAATCGAGCAAATGCATCCTCTGCAGAATAGTGTTTTAACCCTTTGGCCCCCACAGGACGCCCACTACTCTTAGACACCAGCGCATCCCAACCACCTTCCATAAAGCGCTTATACGCAGAAATGATCGTCGGATGGCTCAATCCAGTAACATCTCGAACCTGCTCCAACGTCTTCTTATGTAAGCGCATAAGAACGGCTTTTTTTCGAAGCCGGTCCGCAGTTTTTTGGTTAGTGTTTTCCCCGCTCATCACTTTAGCTCAACATTTAATCAGTTGTAATACTACGGATTTAAGGTTACGCTATCAAGACAGTATTAAACAATATTTGTCTCAATTTGTTCTTAACATCTGCAGTAGGGCCTTGAGCTGTAACATAATGGATTATGAAGCCTATCTCACTATCGCTACCGTCGTTACAGTACTCCTCACATTACTCGCGACAAAAATAGCCACCGATGTCATTCTTATGGGGGCATTGGGCTTTCTAGTTATCTCCGGCATTTTGACACCCACAGAAGGGCTTTATGGGTTTGCTAACCCAGGGGTAATGACGATAGCAATACTCTATGTCGTATCAGCAGGACTAAAAGAAACGGGAGCGATTCAGTGGATAGCCGGACACCTACTTGGCAATCCAAAAACGACACAACAGGCTACGCTAAAAGTATTTTTACCGTCCTCTTTTTTGAGTGCGTTCATGAACAACACAGCCGTTGTCGCTATGTTCATCCCCTCCATTCAAGAATGGTCTAAACGAACAAAAATACCCGCATCAAAACTCCTTTTACCCTTAAGCTATGCCGCCATACTAGGGGGAACATGTACCCTTATCGGCACCAGTACCAACCTTGTCGTCGATGGATTACTGCAATCCACACAAGGCCTCTCACTCAGCATGTTCTCGCTCATATGGTTAGGCCTACCCTTAGTATTGATCGGCGGTATGTTTCTCTATTTCTTTGGTGACAAGCTGCTGCCTAATCGCCAAGGTGCAGTTGAACAGCTCGATTTAGCACGAGAATACAGTGTCGATGTTATCGTCGATAAAAATGGCCCTCTGGTAGGCAAAACTATAGAAGAAGCAGGGCTGCGTAATTTAAGCCATGGTTATCTCATTGAGATCCATCGCCAATCACGCATGATCACCGCAGCATCCCCTGATACAGAACTCGCCGCCGATGATCGACTCATATTTGTTGGCTCACCAGAATCTGCCCGAGAGATCAGACTAATCCGCGGCTTAGCCCCCGCTAGCAAAGATATTGAAAAACTACAGATCACCCACCATGAACGCTGCCTTGTCGAGGCGGTTATCGGACCTGAGTTTACCGGGCTCGGTCAATCGATTAAAAACTCACGCTTTAGAACCCGCTTCCAAGCGGCGATCATTTCCGTTTCCAGAAACGGACAACGCATTGAGGGGAAAATCGGTGATATACGATTACAAGTCGGCGACACACTGCTCCTAGAAACCAGCCAAGACTTTGTAGGGCAATATAGATCTCGACGCGACTTCTTACTTGTCAGTGCGATTAACGATTCAACGCCCCCCGCCTTCGATAAAGCACCCACCGCGTTAATCATCTTATTTACAATGATCATGCTGAGCGCGACCAGCATATTAACCATACTTGAATCGGCCCTTTTAGCCGCCGGCGCTATGCTAGCAACACGCTGCATCACGGTGGCTAAAGCCCGCCGCAATATTGACCTAACCGTCATCACAGTTATTGCAGCATCCTTTTCATTAGGCACCGCCATGACCAAAACCGGTGCAGCCGAAGCGATTGCCAACAACCTCTTTTTAAGCGCAGACCTTTCGCCTTGGGTTATGCTAGGCATCGTGTATTTTCTGACCGTCATCTTCACTGAGATGATCACCAACAATGCCGCGGCCATCCTAATGTTCCCCATTGCTATCGCTGTCGCAGACAAAATGGACGTCAACTATCTTCCCTTTGTCATTGCCGTCATGTTTGCTGCATCGGCTAGCTTCATTACGCCGCTAGGCTACCAAACTAACTTAATGGTGATGGGCCCAGGCGGGTACCATAGTCGAGACTATATGAAAATCGGGCTGCCTATGAGCCTGATCACCGCCGCCTGCTCCATCAGCCTAATCCCTCTTATTTGGCATTTTTAACAAGGAAGAGCTATGAACAACCTAGACACCTACTCTCAACCGATCAATGAACTCTCCCGTCAAGCGGGCCAAGCAGTCATGGAGATTTACGAAAAGGATTTTGCCATCTACGACAAATCCGACAGCAGCCCGCTCACCGAAGCCGATCTAGCAGCACATACCCTTCTCGTAAAAGGGCTCAACGCGCTAACACCTGACATTCCGGTTCTTTCAGAAGAATCAAATGATGCAGAGAAAGCAGACCGCTTCAGCTGGACAACCTATTGGCTCATCGATCCACTCGACGGTACTAAAGAGTTCATCAAGAAAAACGGCGAATTCACCATCAACGTCGCCCTAATCGTGAACGGCGAACCCGTTTTTGGTGTCGTTTACGCACCCGCAATCGACGTACTTTACTGGGGCGCAAAAGGCGAAGGCGCATTTAAACAGGAAGGCAAACAAGCACCAACAGCCATTACAGTCGCGGACGTTCCAACAACCGCTAGCGGATGGAAGGTTGTGGGAAGCCGCTCACACCAATCTGAAGAATTTAAGCAATTTATGCACAAGCTACCCGAAGCCGACATCATCGCAATGGGCAGCTCACTCAAACTATGCTTAGTAGCAGAAGGTAAAGCCGACCTATACCCACGCCTCGGCTTAACCAGCGAATGGGATACAGCCGCTGCTCACGCGGTTGTGCTTGCCGCAGGCGGACAAGTCCTAAGCATGGAAGACATGAAGCCGCTGATCTACAACAGCCGCAAAGACACACTGCTAAATCCACACTTTATCGTTTGCCCAGCCATCAGCGACATCTGGGCTTAAGCGACCACCAAACAAAGGCTGACCTCCTACACACACCTGTAGGAGCTCACCTTTATGCCCGGAACGGGTGCCAGAGCGAATGAATTACGCTCGAAACCAATCAAAACACAAACCCTTCGGCCAGAGGCTGGCCTCCTACAAATGCCCCCTGTAGACACCACCCCTTTATGCCCGGAACGGGTGCCAGAGCGAAGCATCGTGCAGATAGCCTTCAACACACAAGCTGTAGGAGCTCACCCCGTGAGCGAATGAATTACGTAACCAACCCCAAAAAAGAACACACACCTTCGGCCAGAGGCTGGCCTCCTACAAATGCACCCTGTAGACACCACCCCTTTATGCCCGGAACGGGTGCCAGAGCGAATGAATTACGTTACAAATAGGGAGGGGAAGGAATAACTGCAAGAACTGCAAAAAAAAATCAGATATAAAGCCCCCTCTGACACAGGGGGCAACCCTTCGGCCAGGGGCTGCCCTCCTACAAAGGCATCCTGTAGACGCTCACCTTTATGCCCGAAACAGGTGCCAGAGCGAATGAATTACGCTCCAAGCCACAACCCTTCGGCCAGAGGGCTGGCCTCCTACAAATCCCTTCCGTAGGAGCTCACCTTTATGCTCGGAACGGGTGCCAGAGCGAAGAATTACGCGCCAAACCCACAACCAAAATACCTTCGGCCAGAAACAGGCCTCCTACCCATTGGGAATCCACACCTTGGCGTTTGGCACAATCTCGTTTAATTTAATCCGCAATGCTTGCTTCGCTTCATCATCGCCGTGAACAATCCGTATTTCGGAAGGCTTATGACGCATCCTTTTAACAAAATTAACTAAATCCTTTTTATCCGCATGCGCAGAATATCCACTAATAGTGTGCACGCCCGCACGGATATCTATTTTTTCATCATCCAAATAAACATAACCACCTCGTGGCCCGTACACCTGAATATCCCGCCCTGGGGTACCTTGCGCCTGATAACCGACAAACAAAATATCTGTTTTTTCATCGGATAATAACGCCTTAAGGTAGTTCACTATTCGGCCACCCGCACACATACCGCTGGCAGCAATCACAACAGCAGGCCTACCCGCTTGTTTAAGGTGATTAACTAAGCGTTGATGATCCCTATGCTGATCAATAGTAATCAACTGCTCAAACGCCAAAGGATGTCGTCCATTTTGTACTTTTCGCCGCGCCTCTTTATCCCAAAGCTTCCGCAACGACCTATAGTGCTCAGTAAACTCCGCCGCTAACGGCGAATCAACAATAACATCCAACCCTGCCCAATCACCGCCGGACCGATGAATAATCTCTTCAATTTCATACAGCAGCTCCTGAGT
Source organism: Neptuniibacter pectenicola (assembly GCF_001597735.1). Classification (GTDB taxonomy): domain Bacteria; phylum Pseudomonadota; class Gammaproteobacteria; order Pseudomonadales; family Balneatricaceae; genus Neptuniibacter; species Neptuniibacter pectenicola. Next base: position 336,846 of record NZ_LUTS01000004.1, on the reverse strand, counting down.
ACGCCCTATACTAAATGCAGGAATCAACACCGTCCCCGCATCAGACAAACATCGCTCTAAAACACGTTTCAACTCAGAGCGCCTAGCCTTTCTACCCTCATGGTTTTTATCACCATAAGTACTCTCAATAACCAAACAATCCGCTTTATAAGGCGCTTTAGGTGCAGACAATAAAGGAGAGTATGGCGCTCCCAGATCGCCAGAAAAAATAACACATTCAGAGCCTAATCCAAACTCCAGATAAGCCGAGCCAAGAATATGCCCCGCCATACGAAAACGACAGCTAGCCGCAGAAGCATCCGCTAATTTAAACCACTGATCATAAGGAAACGGCTTTAACAACACGCGAAGACGATCCAACACTTTACCAATCAGATTTTGATCACGACTAATACCCACTTTGATTGCATCCTCAATAACTAAAGGCAACAACTGAGCAGTCGCTTCCGTTGCATAAATAGGTTTATCAAAGCCCGCAGCCAGCAAATAAGGGATACGCCCCACATGATCAATATGACAATGGGTCACAACCAACGCTTCAACAGTCTTAAGAGGAAAATCAATCGCAAGAGAACCTTGCTCAAGCAGAGACGCTTCCGCGCCTTGAAACATACCGCAATCGATAAGTACCGAATGCTCGTCATCAATAAAAAGCTGATGGCAGGAGCCTGTTACACCCGACACTGCACCATGATGAATAATCTTCGCCATAAAACCTCCATGTCCTATGTAATTTAACCTGTAGGGGCTCGAACGGCTCCCAGAGCGAATGAATTACACTCCGCAATCCAATCAAAAACCACCCCTCACCTGTAGGAGCCCGGCCCCCCGGGCGAATGAATTACGCTAGGATTACCACCCTTTCGGCCAGAGGCTGGCCTCCTACATCTACACCCCATAGGCGCTCACCTTTATGCTCGGAATACGTGCCCGAGCGAATGACCATATCCAAGCCTTAGAAATAACTATATTCACAAATATATTAATAATCTTACTACTGTATAATATTGCATATGCGTAAAGCATAATTAGCTTTGCCATATGATAACCACAACCAGTTTCCAAAATATACAAACAATGGATAATTAAACAAAAGGACTCTATATGAAGTTTTTAGTAACAGGCGCAGCAGGCTTTATTGGTTTTTATGTATCCGCTCGCCTAAGCGATGCTGGTCACGATGTCATTGGTTTAGACAATTTAAATGATTACTATGATGTAAATTTAAAAAGATCCCGCTTAAAAAAGCTCTCTCCTCACAAAAACTTTAGTTTTGTTGAACTTGATTTAGCTGATCGGGAAGGCATGGCTGCTTTATTTAAAGCTGAGAAGTTTGATCGAGTAATTCACCTTGCGGCACAAGCTGGAGTTCGCTACTCACTTGAAAACCCCTTTGCATATATTGATTCAAACCTTGTAGGCATGATGGCGATCCTTGAAGGGTGCCGCCACAATGATGTTCAACATTTAGTATATGCGTCATCCTCATCCGTTTATGGCATGAATACCAAAATGCCATTTTCAACCCAAGACGGAGTTGATCATCCTGTATCATTATATGCAGCGACCAAAAAATCTAATGAGCTGATGGCCCACTCATACTCTCATTTATATGACATCCCTACCACGGGACTACGATTTTTCACTGTCTATGGACCTTGGGGTCGTCCAGATATGGCGCCATTTTTATTTACAAAAGCAATTTTAAATGGTGACCCAATAAAAGTGTTCAACCATGGCAAAATGCTACGTGATTTCACATTTATTGATGATATCGTTGAAGGTGTTATTCGCATTCAAGATGTTGTGCCAACGCGAAATCAAAATCAAGAAATGAACAACCCTTCAATAAGTAAGGCGCCATATCGCATTTTCAATATTGGTAATAATGAACCTATTGAGTTAATGCAATTTATTAATGCTATAGAAAATGCTGCGGGCAAAGAAGCAATCAAAGAATATCTTCCAATGCAACCCGGTGATGTCCCAGCAACATATGCAGATGTTACAGATCTTCAAAAAACTGTCGGTTTTAAACCCGATACCAGCATTCAAGATGGAATGAATAAATTTGTTACGTGGTATAAAGAGTTCTACCTATAACTACCTCATAAGAATCATTGCCTAATACCTTAAAAACGCGGGTAATATTAAATTACCCGCGCTTAGTCATTAATTTCATAAAAACTAATCACTTCCAAAAAGGTCACGCGTATAAACCTTATCCTTAACCGTTTCTAGTTCCGGCCCCTGACGATTAGCAACAATCACATCAGAAATAGACAGAAACTCATTCAAATCTTTAATCACTCTCGAACTGAAAAAATCATCCTCCTCAAGTACCGGCTCATAAACAACAACTTCGATACCTTTGGCTTTTATACGCTTCATCACACCCTGCATCGCGGAGGCCCGAAAGTTGTCAGACCCCGATTTCATTACTAAGCGATATATACCCACCACTTGGGGTGATTTCTTCAATATAGCATCAGCAATAAAGTCCTTACGCGTGGTATTGGCATCCACAATTGCGCGTACCATATTACTCGGTACATCTTGAAAATTAGCTAACAACTGCTTTGTATCTTTAGGCAAGCAGTAACCACCATAGCCAAAGGATGGGTTGTTGTAGTGATCCCCAATACGCGGATCTAAACCAACGCCTTCAATAATATGGCGGCTATCAAGGCCGTGGGTCTCGGCATAACTATCGAGTTCATTAAAATAGGCCACACGCATAGCTAAGTAGGTATTTGAAAATAGCTTGACCGCTTCCGCTTCAGTGGAATCAGTAAATAAAACAGGAATATCGGTTTTAACAGCACCTTGCACTAATAAGTTAGCAAAAACCTTAGCCCGCGCTGACTGCTCACCCACGATAATGCGAGAAGGATGTAGGTTATCGTAAAGTGCTTTACCTTCACGCAAAAACTCAGGCGAGAAAATAAGATTTTCACACCTCAGCTCTTCTTTAATACGTGCGGTATAACCTACAGGTACGGTCGATTTAATGACCATTACTGCATCTGGGTTAATAGCCATCACATCACGAATTACCGCTTCAACCGAACTTGTATTGAAGTAGTTAGTATCAGGATCATAATCAGTAGGCGTAGCGATAATCACATAATCAGCACCCAAGTACGCCTGTTCTTTTTCTAATGTTGCCGTAAAATTGAGCGTTTTATTCGCTAGAAAGTCCTCAATTTCAACATCCACAATAGGGGACTGCCGCTTATTCAGCATCTCAACCTTTTCAGGGATCACATCTAACGCGACAACTTCATTATGTTGCGCCAATAACATCGCATTAGATAAACCAACATACCCTGTCCCTGCAATCGCAACCTTCATAACTTTTCCTTAATAAAAATATTTTATCGAGGGATAAAAATCCCTCTACGCACGCCCATATCTATCTTCGAAACGAACAATATCATCTTCACCTAGATATGAGCCGGACTGAATCTCAATCAGCTCTAAATCCACTTTGCCCGGATTCTCCAAACAGTGAACTTCACCTAAAGGTATATAAGTAGACTGATCCTCTGTCACCAAAAATGTCTCATCCCCTTTAGTGACACTAGCTGTCCCCTCAACCACGATCCAATGCTCCGCACGGTGATGATGCTTCTGCAATGAGAGTTTAGCCCCAGGTTTAACGGTGATACGCTTAACTTGATAGCGATCGCCCATATCAATGGAATCATATTTACCCCAAGGGCGATAAACCTCCCTATGCTGAAACGTCTCATTACGCCCAGCACCTTTAATCTGCGCAACAATTTTTTTCATATCTTGAATATGATTTTTATCAGCGACAAGCAACGCATCCGGCGTATCAATAACAATAAGGTCACTCACGCCCAATGTAGTCACTAAGCGATCTTTTGACATAATAAGAGAATCGCGACTATCCAAGGAAATTACATCACCTTCAGTCACATTACCTTGTGCATCCTTTTCTTTAAGCTCCCACAGGGCCGACCAGCTACCGACATCACTCCAGCCTGCATCAAGGGGAATTACAACAGCCGATTCGGTCTTCTCCATCACGGCGTAATCAACCGACTCATCAGGACATTGCTTAAAGGAATCCGCATCCACTCTGATAAAATCCATATCCTGAGCGGTATCAATCATCGCTTTTTCGCAAGCCTGTAAAATATCAGGGCAAAACTTACCTAGTTCTTCTAGGTAGCGATCCGCTCTAAACATGAACATGCCACTGTTCCAGTAAAAGTCACCGGATTCTAGGTAAGCTTTTGCCGTATCTAAATCAGGCTTTTCAACAAACTGCTTAATATTAAAAGCGGAGGACGTTTCAAAAGCGTGACCGGCTTGAATATAACCATAGCCTGTTTCTGGATGCACTGGCACGATACCAAAAGTTACCAGCAACCCTTGTGAGGCCAACGGTTCAGCTTGGCAGACAGCCGCCTGAAATGCAGCCTCATCCTCAATCACATGATCCGCCGCCAGAATTAACAAGCATTCTGACCCTTTCCCTTTATTCACAGCATCTAAGGCAGCCAGCGCAATAGCCGGGGCTGTATTTCGGCCTACAGGCTCTAAAAATATCGAACAAGGTTGATTGATAACTCGCATCTGTTCAGCTGCTAAAAACCGATGTTCCTCGTTACAGATCAAAGCCACGTTCTCAACGTTATCTAAACGTGAGACGGTTTCTTGCAACATAGACAACTGACTATGCAAAGGTAAAAATTGCTTTGGGTACTGGGTACGAGAAAGAGGCCAAAGACGGGTACCAGAACCGCCAGCCATAATGAGTGGAATCATAATCAGTATCCTTTATATAAATTAATTATTTAAATTTTGTTAAATTATAGATTTACAACCCACTAAGAAATGAAACGAACTTTTTTTTAACAATTTGGGTAGTAAATGATTTCGATAATGAGGCAATTGCATTTTTTCTAAAATCAGTGAGGAACTGCCTATTGAGAATAATTTGATTAATTTTAGCGGCCATATCATCAAAATCGTCGGAAACAACTGCATTTTCCATATCGAAAATTGGGAGACCTTCGGCCCCAACGCTATTAGTAACGACCGGCAAACCGTACTCTATAGCGTCAATAATTTTTAGTTTAATCCCAGTACCAAAAGAAAGTGGAGCTAGTAAAATATCATTAGACTCATAAACACTGCGAAGATCCTCACAATACCCTATCAAGTTCACATCAGGAATATCTTTAAGATAGTGTAATCTAGAATCATAAACACCTACGACATTAAATGTAAATGATACATTAAAAGCGCGAATTTTCGGTAAAAGTTTAGTGATGATCATCTCTATAGATGAAAAATTTTGGTTAGTCGTAAGATTACCAACAAACAAGAACCTGAATTCATCAGAATGATAAAAGTCACTTTTATGAAAACCATCCATTTTAAATGCTCTGGCAGGAGGCAATGCGAAAACATGCTTGCCAATGTAATTAGATAATTGCAAAGCATCAACAGGTGAAACAATTGCAACACGGTCGAACTTGGAAGCAATTAAAATTTCTCGCTTTTTTATAAGATAATGTTCCACGAACAATACCGGTCGAACGAAAAAATTGGAAATTAAGTTAAAGAAAAAATTATTCCTATTTGAGAATGTACCAAACAAACTAAGATTACTCGTTTTATAGTTTAATAAACGCATATATCGTTTTGACAAAAGGTCATCCAAATCAACAACTTTAGGCAAATCAATATTTTCAACGTATTGAGCTGTTCTTAACATATCGCAATAAACACATTCAAAATTCGAAGAATAAATTAATTTAAGTATAACAGCCAAGCTACTTCTTGAATAAAAAAATGACTCATTAAGACTAGTTCTACGCAATAGAATATTAGCAAAAATTTCTATAAATGAAGGAAATTTAAGCGCTTTAATTTCTTTAATTGTAGGATAGTTTTCCTTTAATTTAACTTCAAAATTTGTATTGTCAGCAATACTATTTGAAGAAAAATAAAAAACATGAACTTTATATTCATTCGGAATAAATTCAATAGCCTGCAAGAGCATTTTCTCTCCCCCCCCATGGGAGGGAATAAATGGTCTAGTTAAAATAAAAAGCACTTCTTTCACAGAAAACCTCTTTGATTTTTTAAATACATTCCTTTCAAGAAGAGAGCAACAGGCTTCTCTAAAAGACGATGAACAATTACACCTACAATCGCGCTAAACAGAACAGATAACAGTACAAAAATAAAACCTTTCAAAAAATCACCAGTATAGTAAGAATACCCAAAAGCAACAAAAACAAATTTCAAAAAAGACAAAGAAAAAGCATGACTTAAATAGATAGAATATGAGGAATCTCCTATCAAGTGCATAATTTTATTACCAAGAACAAAACGCTTATCAATATACAAAAAGCCAATAAAAAAAAGAAAAGAAGGTATTCCTAAATGCAAAAACCTCTCACTTTTCCCATCTAAATAAAACCACAAAAACACTGCTATAAAACAAATAAAAAAACCAAAAAAGCTATTACAACTTGAAAAATATTTAACAAAGAAAACTCCAAAAAAAGCCCCCAATAAAAATTCAAATATAATGTAATTAGCATAAAAACCTAAACTTTCAATCGAATCAAAATAGCTAGAAAAAATAAATAAAAAAAACATCAAAAACGACAAACAAACAACCCTATAAACACCAACAAACATTAGTGAACAGGAAAATAAAAGATAAAAAACCATTTCATAATTTAGAGTCCACCCTGGTATAAGTAACGGCCAGTAATTCTCTGGGTAGTTTGGAGAATAAGAAGGAATAAAAAAATAACTAGAAAAAACATGCCAACCATCTAGGTTAGAATTATTAACAAGAGATGGCATAAAAGCAGAAATTATCAAAAATATAGTTGTGAAAAACCAGTACATCGGAACTATTCTAACTAACCTATTATATAAAAAAAACATGAAATTAATATTTTTATTATTGGTAGCATACACCATAATAAAACCACTAATTATAAAAAACAAATCAACGCCACTATGACCGATAGCAGCAAAAAAATAACTATCAAGCCAAGAGAATTGTTCCACAGAATGAACATAAACAACCATTAATACGGCAATTGCTCTGAGATATTGAATGTTTGAAACTTCATTAACCATAAATTAACACCAGAAAAATGCGCCTAATTAGATCAACGCAAGAAATTTATAAATTTAGAAGGCAGAACTACAGGACAGTATTTTGTAGTAGATCTTTTCATAACGGCATTAACTGCATATATAGAAAACAATACAAGTCTGCTTAAAAAACCTTTATCTACGTAATTACATAAAACAGCCCAATGCCAACGAAAAGCTTTGATTTTATTACTAGACACAGATCCAGAAACTCTATTAATATAAACTAAAGGCTCATTCAAACAATCTATTTCAAATCCGATATTAGTGAGCGTTAACCATAGAGCATAATCTTCATGATGACATTTAGGAAAATCAAAAAAACCCACCTTTTTCCTATTTATTAAAATAGCTGTGGGCTGAATAGGGCAAGTTTGCTGTAAATACTGATAAGAAATTTTTTCGGGAAGATGCAATCTAATTGTACTATCCGAACTAATCCAAAAAACCTCAGAAACAAGTATTGCACTGTCATTTTTTTTCATTTCAGCATAAGCTTTATTAAGAAAATCAGGATCCCAAGTATCATCAGCATCCAAAAAAGCTATTACATCTGCAGTCGCTACAGAAAGCGCCAAATTTCTAGCAGCTGCAGGTCCCTGAAATCCAACTGTAGATAACAAAAGCAATTCCTGAACCACCCCATATTTATTAAGTGCCTTGTTTAGCTCAAGATGACCTTCTCCCTTACCATCATTAACAATGATTATTTCAAAAGATTTGAATGTTTGCTCAGATAAACTCTTAATTAACTGATCAGCGTATATTCCAGCCTTAAAAAACGGGATAACCACTGATATAGAATTCTTATACATAAACATTTTACTCCATACGAATATATCAAAGCATTATTAATTCACCTTCTGAGCAAGTAATTTTATATAACTTTCAAGAGAAGGATAAGAAATCTCATCAACTAAATCACAATATTCACTATTAGATAGATAATATTCAAGTATTCCAATCCATTCTTCTGGATTTAAACTTGCTTGCCTAACCCCTCCCAACATACTTTCATCAATACCCTCAACTGCAAGCTCACTAGCTATAACCGGAACCCTATTATGTAAACTTTCTGCAACTTTTATATTAATACCAGCTCCTTTATTTATTGGTGCAATAGAAAAAAAGGCTTTATCCCAAATATCCTGAACATCATCAACATACCCACAATATTCTATTTTATGCTCTAATTCTTTTACTGGCGGAACGAGGAGATCTTGATTTAAGCCATAAATATAAATGGTAAATCCTTTCGGCAGAAGTGGAAGAAAAACATCCCTTACCCAAATATAAGCATCCATATTTGGAAACCATGAAAAATCAGCTGCGAATACAATCTTTTTATTTATTGAATCATGTTCGTTTTTTTCCTTCACTTTGTATGAAAACAAAGGAGGCAGAACAGCCATATCTAATTCAGGATATCTTTTTTTATACAATTCCATCTCAGTATTTGAAATTGAAAAAATGAAATCCATCTTATTCAATACTTTTTTTTCGTAAGAACCATAATCACTAATAAAATTAATAACCTTTAATAGAAACTTAGAACCTATTCTTTCATTAAATACCAAGGGTTCATTATTATGACTAAGATGAATATATCTTATAGACCCTGGATATAAATCACTAAAATAACTTGCTATATAACATAATTCCAAATGATCAATAACAAGCGTTACATTTTGTTTTTTATCAAGAGCATCAATTATCTTTTCGTTTAAAACACTCAACAATCTATAACTATAGAAATACCCAACAGGAACAGGAATTTTTTTAAAAATAAAATAAAATAAAGACAAAACCTTTCTATATAACTTATTTCTACTTCCGTTATTTTCATAATAGTTAAAAATATTTAGACTGACATTAGCAGACTCAGCCAAACTTATGAATGCTGCTGTAAATTTTGCCCCTCCATTCTTAGGATCTTTATGATCCCCAAAAGTAATAAAAAAATTCATAACCCTTTCCTTCTACTTATATTATGGGGATCAGACAATACTGTAGGAATAAACTGAAAAAACCATACTGTAAAGAGCGTTATTGGTTGTAACATCGCACCACTGGATAGAAACATAAAGACAAAAAGAGGGGCTTTTAGTCCTTTAGAAATGGAGTTTTTGAAAAATAAAAACATATAAAAATGCAAGATAACAGACGTTATCAGCCCATACTCAATGGTTAATTTCACACTCAAAGGATAATTTGCATGATAGGTTAGGTTAATACTATCAACAGACCCTGCTCCTTCGCCAAGTAAGATATTCAAAGTCGCTGCTTCTCCCCAATACTCTGACAAATTTAAAAAAGGAGCAACAAACCTAACAAATGCGCTAGTATTCTCTCTTCCAAATTCGGATAACCTACTTACAACATCTTCACCGTATACAAACAATAGAACACTTAAAAGTAATGACATAACAATTGAAAATAAAAAATACTCTTTTTTCTGCAAAGAAACAAAAATAAAAAAAACTAACAACAAAAGGAATCCAGATCCCGTCTTAGATAAGAAAATCGTAATAAAAAATATACAGAAATAGACCAACCTTTTTCTACCTAAAAATTCAACTATAATAGCTAAAGCTATAAACTGTGACAAAAAAGAAGGCTCTAAGAAAAAAAAACCATTTATTTTATATACGCCGGAACCATAAGGGTACTCATATAAATAATTATAATTATCAAAAAGCAAATTTGAACTAACAAAATCACCTACATACCAATACCCAAGACCCAATCTCTGCAAAAAAAACTGCATTACCGCTATTAACGACATAACAAATAACAAATCAACAAAAAAAAGAGCTACTTTAGAAGATTTTTTATGAAAATATACAGAATAAATAAAATACAATACAACAAAATACATCATAGACATATAGGAAAAATTAATTCCCCCGTAGGTATAAATAAATGACAAAAGAACAGAAATAAAAACAAAAAAATAACAAAATAACAATTCTGATTTAATTGTCACTCCTTTAATAACTAATAGCAAAGACAACAACGGGAAGTACAAAACCATTATCAAAGGCAAATCTCTAGATGTAAGACTTATAGACTGAAAGGCCACCACTAGAAAAACAATTGCCACTATACTATTATTTATATATTTAGCTTTATTTATAATCCAAAATTCCATATCAACCTTCTAAAAACCATTATTTTCTAATAAGTTGATTATATAAATCTACGTATTTACTTACCCATTTATCAACGGCTAAGAACTTAGAAGATTCCCTTTGAGCCTCTTTAGCAAGGTTGCTAAGAGTATTAGGTGTTTCAATTACTTTCGACATAGCTTCAGCTAACTCATTTTTATGAGCAGGCTCAAAAAGAATACCATTAATTTTGTAAGAACCAGATCCATAAGCATGTTCATAAAGATAATTATAGTTATTGAAAAGGAGTCCCTCACCTACCACGTCACCAACATACCAATAACCTAGGCCCACGAACTGTAACAAATATTGAAATAATGCAACAACCGATAACATCACCATCATTAGTAAAAAATAATCTGCAACCTTTACCTCTTTATACACTGGCGATGCAAAAAAAATCGAATAAAGTACAACGAAGTAAGCTAGTGAAAAAAATTAAAATCCAGAACTTCCGTTAGTTGCGATAAACGAAATAATTATAAAAAAAACAAAAAGAAGATAGATAATAAAACTATTATTTATTGGTACAATACGACCAGACTTATACATCAGAAAGAACAAAGGAAAAAAAGTCAACATTATAAAAGGAAGACTTTTTGAAGTAAGACTTATCGATTGAAATAACAGAACGCTACTTATCAGCATTAACATCATGTTATTTTTAAAAAAAGTAATCATACTCAGGTCTCAAACACTAGGCCTTCAAGCTATTATTTATAACTTTTATATACAAATCTTCATAAGATTTAACCCAGCCTTCAACATCTAAAAAAGGGGCTGCCGAATGATTCGCTTGGTTTGAAAGCTCATTCAAACACTTTCTATTAGATATTATATTATTCATCAAGCTCAACAGCTGCCCATCACTTTCAGGATCAAAAACAAAACCATTAACACCATCAGTTATCATTTCAGGAATTCCACCCCGATCGCTACCAATAACAGGTTTACCGAATATAAATGACTCAAACACTACTCCAGGCAACGTATCATTCCATAAAGAAGGAACAACAACTAAGTCAACTGAATTATAGAAATCTGCCGGCGGAACCTGCCCCAAAAACTTAATACGGCCACCTGAAATTGAATGAAGATATTTAACATATTCATCTTCACCTTTTCCCGCTATTACCAGATCAACATTTTCATCTTTTAATTTATTAAACTCTTCTATCAATAACTCAATACCTTTAGATTTAATTAGTGCCCCAATAAACCCAAATGTAATACTTACTCCACTCTCTTTAGGCTCTATTATTCCACTATCAATATTTCTTATGTTTTTTATATTTATTTTTATAGGAGCCTTTCCAAACACACCGTATTTTAAATGTGTATCAAGGATATACTCGCTTACGCCGACAACTGCAGACACAACTTCGGATTTTTTTGGATTTGCATACCTAAAAGCCTTACATTTAAAACATCGTTTTTTGCATGAAGAGTCATTTTTAAACATGGTGCTATTGGGGCATAAATTATACAAATCATGTAAAACCTGAACTATTGGGACCCCCTTATTATGTATCATCTCCCATGAAGACGAAGACCAGCCAATCAAATTGTGACAACTTACAACATCTGGTTTTTCTTTATCCAATACTTCTCCAAGCACTCTAGCCATTCTTTTATTATCTATATCCTGTAAATGCCATAGAGCTCTATCATAGACGCTTGGCTTTTCTTCATACTGATGCCAAAATCTATTTTGAAGTTTTGCCCTTATAACTCTAACTCCATCTATAACTTCTTCAATTAATTCATCGTTCTCGCTTAAAGTCAGAACTACTACTTCATGCCCTGAATTCTGCATAGATTCAGCGAGTAACTTCAAGGTAACTTCAGCACCACCACCATACTCTGGAGCATATAAGGTATTAAGATATAATACTTTCATTTACACTTCTCATTTTTAATAATTCTGAATTTTTGACCAACAACTGTTGAATTTTCTTCAATTTCTGAATTAGCAATAACAACCCCTGCACCAATTATGCAGTTATTTCCGATACTTGTAGTTCCTACAATAGAACAATTGCAGCCTATAAAAACATTATCCCCTATGATTGGAGCCTCTGAAGTCAAAGGCTGATTTGACCCAATAGTCACATGCTGTAGGATCGTGCAATTATCTCCAATAACAGCATTTTCAGATATAAACACACCGTGAAACGAATGATTTAATCTCAACCCCTTTCCAACGCTTGCCGTATATGGCAAGTACGCTCCATAGAGAAATGATAATAAACAATCATAATATTTATAGATTACTTTCGTGACAGCTTTATTTATAAACCACTTAAAGCTCCCTCTCGACAATTTTTTTTCAACGTAATATAGATGTAGATATCGAGCACACCTATACATAAACAAAATATGTTTCTCAATAATCATAAAACACCAAATTCAGCATTATATTTCTTATAATAATAAAAGCTTATCACGGCCATACTAAACTTAAGCCCCATCAATAACGTTAAAGCAGACCATATACCATAAACAGGGACAAATACGAACGATACAAACAGAAACAAACTAGAACAGCTCACGGCTACATTTCTAATCAAACGATCCTTATTCATTATTACCAAATAATTTGTACTAAAAATAAGTATACTGAATGTTAATATCACATTAATTGAGAGATATTGAAGGTAATACCCAAGATCACTATCAGTCTCCCCCAATACTAACCCTTCGATTACATCCGCCAACAAAAACACTGCCAAGCTTAGAAAAAAAGATATGCTTAACATTATTTTCTTAAAAGCATTAAATTTAAGCATATTATTAGTTAAATGAGGCAAAAATGTATTAGATATGACAAAACCAATCGAATTTACTGCATCAACAATCCTAACAGCTGCTGTATACATACCAACAATACTATTGTTAGTATATAGCCCAAGGACAAATGGTAATGTGTTATTAAATATACTAGGCATAATCTGACTTGAGAAAACGCTAAAATTAGCATAGAGGACTTTCTTAACCTCAAAAACATTCACCAAGCCAAAACCAATCTTAAATTGTCTCTTTATAATATAAACCGCAAAAACAACATTTAAAATTGCCATAACCAATTGCATCAAAGGAACATAAATATAATCCCTCTCTTCTACAACAAAAACAAACAACCCAATCAAAAAAACAAGCTTTGTAAGTACATTTATATAAGCTATGTACTTCATCTTCTCCATTCCTTGAAAAAACCAGATAGGAAAAACATTTTGAAAAGCCACATAAAGAAACGTTAACAAATATAATTGATAGTCCACCTCAAAAAAACCGACATTAAAAATAATTAGAATTAGAACTAACAAACAGAAAAGACTTAAAAATATAGAACTCCATAACGTATTTATATATATCAACGAAACAGCCATCAAATCATCTTGATTACGTGCTATTTCGCGCGTAGCAGTTAGGGGAAAACCATACTGAATTACAAACCCAAAATACAACGAGAAAGCTAATGCAAAACTTATAAGGCCATACGTTTCTATACCCAAAACTCTTATCAAATAGGGCAAGGTTATTATTGGAACTATAAATTCAAAGCCTCGCAATACTGATAACGCCATAAAATTCTTCAGCAGCTTTTTCTTATCGCTATGATCGGCAATTTTACTCAGCAGATATCGTACCTTCACATTCAATCTTCCAAACTATTATCTTTATACGGTTTTAAAAAAGCATCTATAAATCCGAAGTAAAAAACACCAACTCTTCAATAAATATCTTTTGCCAACAAACTCAATGGCGTCTTAATCAATATCTTCACATCTAACCCCAACGACCAGTTATTTATATAATTCAAATCATACTCAACCCGCTTTTCCATCTTGTCGATGGTCTCAGTTTCACCACGGTAACCGTTAATTTGCGCTAGCCCTGTTATGCCTGGCTTTATTCGATGCCGTGCAAGGTAAGCGTTAATTTTGTCTGAGTAGTAATTATTATGGGCTACGGCATGAGGTCTTGGCCCCACGAGTGACATAGTGCCTTGCAGTACATTTATAAGCTGTGGAAGCTCATCTATAGAAGTGCGACGAATTAGGCGGCCAATGTCGGTGATACGCGGATCTTCTTTGGTGGCTTGTTTTACTTCGCCGTTGGTTTCTTCGTGAAGTTTCATACTACGGAACTTCCACACCTTTATCACTTTACCGTCCCAACCGTGACGATCCTGTTTAAAAAAGACAGGACCCGGTGATGAGCGTTTTACTTTATACGCCACCCAGAGCATTAACGGCGAGAGCATTAACAAGGCGATAGCAGCGATAGTACGATCCATGACATCTTTCATTATCATGGAGACTTTGGAGGATGTGAGTGGGCTCTCATTCAGTGAGATAAGCGGGACTCCCGCAACCTCTCTAACGGAGTGATTCAGCAGGTTAAGCGCAAAAATATCAGGTGCCCAAATCACATCAACATTTTCATCAAGTAGATCGATATTTACGCCTTCGATCTGCTTTGAAGCCTCCATCGGGAGGGCAATATAGATACGCCGAATGTCATGTTCTTTAATCAAGTCACGTATATTTTCAAGACCACCCAACACATTTACATTCCCAACGGTTGTTGTTTGGTCTTTATCTAAACTTTTAACGCAGCCTATAACCTTATCAGGCAACCATCTGTTTTTATTTAAACTTTCAACAAGGTGTTGAGCAACAGAGCCTGTCCCAATAATCATGACTGGCAGATGGTGACCAAAGCTCTCTTTGTATTTTTTAGACAGATAACTCACTAAGCAAAACGAGAGGTTCTGTACCACAAGGATAGAGGCAGCCCACGTCAACAAGATCTCTCGCGAGAAAATCTCGGATGTCTTCGTAATAAAGCCAATAAATGTTAACAGTAGGATCAACATCAGCCATGCACTGGACAGGCGAAGGCAACCACGAAAGTAACCTGAGGATTGTCGATAAACCCCACGGGAGCTATAAATAAACCATAAACTACAGATTGTAATAACGGTGAGTACGCGATAAGCGGGCGGGAACGCCTCGAGCTTCGACCAGGTAAAGATAAATAATAAACTTGCGGCCACAAATAGATCCGTTGCGACTTGAAATAGCGCAACGAGTGATTCATGATTTTTTAATAGGCGTCTATTACGGCGAACAGAAACCGCAAAATTGGCACTGTTGACGCTAGAAGTACTGCTGTCCATCTATTTTCCCTTAAAAAAAGCCTGCTTCCATAATCCAATGGCCACCGCTATTCTAAATATTAAGAAGCCATTCAGCAATGTAATTTTTTTGCAGTGCGGTATGATAATACTGAAACAGCTTATCTGTATTGTAAAGCAGGTATGTGATGTTTTTTTGAACAGATGAGTGAATTGTTAGAAAATACAATAAGCCCTATAAATGCTCTGTTTCAGTGCAAACTTAAGCACCAAAAAAGCACGAAGTTAGCTGTTTGTTTATCCATTTACTCAATGTTACAATCGGCCAATAGTTATCCATAAAACATGGAGTGTTACGATGCGACGCACAATAATTTCTTTGGCTATAGGTGTATTACTACCTTTTTCAGCCAGCTATGCGGATATTTCGGAAGGATTAGCTTCAAATGCGCCAACGGTAGATGTTTTATCCGAGGCTCTAGCCCACTGCCTTTACGAAGACGCCGGTACTGTAGTAAATAACTGTACAACTGCCGATATAGATACGCTTATGTCGAATGTGGCAGCCGTTAACAAAAACTTATTAGATAGTTTTGTTACCGCAGGAATTGAAAGCGGCTTAGATCCGGTCGCGCTTGTTGAAGCGGCGATCAGAGCAGGTGCAAACCCCGAACTGGTAGCCCAAGCCGCTATTTTAGCCGGTGCTGACCCTACCGATGTTGCTCAAGCAACTGCGGCTGGCGGACAACCTCAAGGGACAGGTTTAGGTACTACACCTAGCCAAACGGGTAATGCAATTTCACCTCCGTCATTTGGCAGCAATGCAGGTAACGGCGGCGGTGGGAACCCAAGCCCAACCTAGATATTTTATAGATAAGAAAGCGCCTCTAGGCGCTTTTTTATTTACTAAATAAACATAAACTACCGATATTTTACTGAAATATCGATCTAGTATACTCACTTCTTATTAATAGAAATTTATATGTTGGCTTTTGATTTATGGACAGATCATCTGATCGCACGTTGTTTTATTTCTTTTTAGGTATTTTAATTTGGGCACCTTTACCTTTAGCCAGTAATCGACTGTGGTCCCTATCCCTGTTGTGCGGCTTAGTCCTGTTATTGTCTATTTTTGTTCTTTATAAACAGCTACATAATTTTTCTTTATCCACACCCTTAAAAAAATCATTACCGGTTATTGGGCTCATCTCTTTAGGAAATATTTGGATAAGCTTACAAGCCATTCCAGCATTAAACCTATCGATATCTCCCACTGATAGTTTGCATGATGCCGTGTGGGGATGGTGCCTATTAGCGACCTTCTGTTTAACCTTACAACTGGTTAGGAGCCGATCTAGAATTTTACTCACAGGTTATATCTTAGTGGGTTCGGCTCTATTCCAAGCAATTTATGGCAGTTTAATGACCTTGACCGGCTATGAATTCTCTTTTCTGATCCCTAAAGAGAGCTATCAAGGCGTTTCAACGGGCACATTTATCAACCGTAACAGCCAAGCAGGTTACTTAGTCATGTGCGTATCCCTTGGGATAGGCTTAATGATATCGACCTTAAAAGATGACGGCTCCCATAACTGGAGAGAGCGTGGACGGCGCTGGCTTACGGCCCTCCTTAGTCAGAAAATAGTGCTTAGAATTTCATTGCTGATAATAGTTGCAGGGTTGGTAATGACTCACTCACGCATGGGGAATACCTCGTTTTTTGCCAGCTTGATGATCATGGGAGTGCTCGGTTTAATTCTGAGTAGAAAAGCAACGCGCAGCATGATTATTCTGCTTAGTAGTTTAATTATTTTAGATATTTTTGTGGTCGGTACTTTTTTTGGTGTTCAGGAAGTCGCTGATAGACTGCAAAAAACGAGTATTGAGAAAGAGTCTCGTGACGAAGTCGCCAAAGCTACGATTAACCTTATGCAGCCCCAGTTATTAACCGGCACCGGTGCCGGTACTTTTTATACGGCCTTTCCTGAATATAGAACCAAGGATGTTGGGCGCGGCTTTTATGTGAATACGCATAATGATTACCTTGAGTTTAGTTCTGAATTTGGTTTACTAGGTGCAGCCCCCCTCGCCTTAACCTTATTACTCACTCTAGGCGCTGGACTTTATGCACAATACAAACGACGCGATAAGCTATTACGAGGCATCGCTTTTGGCGCGTCTATGTCGATCATTGCCATGCTGATTCACGCAACCGTTGATTTTAATCTTCAAATGCCAGCCAATGCTTTAACCTTTATGGTGATATTAGCCTTCGCTTGGATTGCCGTGTTTAAAAAAACGGAAAAGAAAAAACGCAAGATGTAGGATATAAAATTCATTCGCTCACAGGGTGAGCTCCTACACAGGCCTTCCGTGTAGGAGGCCAGCCCCTGGCCGAAGGGTTGTGGTTTCGAGCGTAATTCATTCGCTCTGGCACCCGTTCCGGGCATAAAGGGTGAGCTCCTACACAGGCTGTGCGTGTAGGAGGCCAGCCCTCTGGCCGAAAGATTGTGGTTTGATTGGGTTTGGAGCGTAATTCATTCGCTCTGGCACCCGTGCCGGGCATAAAGGGTGAGCTCCTACACAAGCCGTGCGTGTAGGAGGCCAGCCCTCTGGCCGAAGATATTGAATTTTAGATTTTATAGGATGGTGTTATGGATCGTGAAACAACAGAAACCAAACAGAAAGACTGGTTTGAAAACGGCCTCATGCAACGCCTACCTAGCGATATGCACGATAGCTTTACGGCTGAACAGGTCGCCGCCCTTAAAGTTGCGTTTGGTGCACGCAAATGGGGTAAGCACCCTATCGACCTGAGGGGCACCATAAACATCTGGAGCTGGCGTTACTATTTCGTGTTTTTGATGGGACGAAACCAACGCTCACTTAGCCGAAGAGAGCGACGTATCTCATTAATGATAAAAACATTCTGTCTCTTTTTATTTTTAGCCTTCTCAACATTAATGGGCCTTCTGGTTCTCTATTTAGCTAAGTCGGCGGCAGGAATAGATCTTTTCCCTGGATTCTCGCTCGGTATTTGGGGTTGGTTTAAAGGAACATTTCTCTAGATCGACGGTAAATTATGCACTAACACTCCGTCCGCGACCGATGCCGTAATACGCTAAACCGTGACGTTCAACTTGTTGTGGGTCATAAAGGTTTCTACCATCAAAAATTACCGGCTGACGTAAAGTGCCTTTAATTTGATCAAAATCTGGTGCCCAAAAGGCTTTCCATTCAGTACAAATAACAAGCGCATCTGCGCCCTGTAGCGCACTTTCTTTAGTCCCGACTAACTCAAGATCCTCTCTACAGCCATAAATACGTTGCGTCTCCTCCATCGCCTCTGGGTCATATGCACGAACCTTTGCACCCTGTTCCCACAGGGATTCCATCAAAACGCGACTGGTTGCTTCTCGCATATCATCCGTCTTAGGCTTAAACGACAACCCCCACAAAGCTATTGTCTTACCTGATAAATCACCCGCAAAATAACGGCTGATTCGATCAAATAAAACCTCTTTTTGACGATAGTTTACCGCTTCAACCGATTTTAAAAGCTGAGCATCATAGTTAATACTGTTAGCGGTATGCACAAGCGCTTGCACATCCTTTGGAAAACATGAGCCACCATACCCGCACCCCGCATAGATAAAGTGATACCCAATCCGTTCGTCCGACCCAATTCCTCGACGTACATTTTCGATGTCCGCACCAAGGTATTCAGCAAGACGGGAGATCTCATTCATAAAACTAATTTTAGTTGCCAGCATACAATTAGCCGCATATTTTGTTAGTTCAGCACTCCGAACATCCATAAAAATCATGCGATCATGGTTACGATTACACGGAGCGTACAACTCTCTCATCTGAGCTTTTACATATTCACTGGCCGTACCAATAATTATACGATCAGGGCGCATACAATCATTAACCGCCGCCCCTTCTTTTAAGAACTCGGGGTTTGATACTACATAATGCTCTATCGCCTCTCCACGTGTAGCCAACACCTCTGACACTTGGCTTAACACTTTATCTGCAGTGCCCACAGGCACAGTAGATTTATCAACAATGATTTTTTTCGAGGTCATATGCGTAGCAATAGTGCTTGCGACGGCTAGGACATACTTAAGATCAGCTGCTCCGTCTTCGTCCGGAGGTGTTCCAACAGCGATGAATTGAATTTCAGCGTGTCTCACCCCCTCTGCCGCATCGGTGGTAAAACCCAAACGACCTTCGCCATAATTCCTTTCGACGATTGATGTTAAACCTGGTTCATAGATTGGAATGATGCCATTTTTTAGATCATTTATTTTATCGCTATCAACATCAACACAAACCACATCATGACCAAAATCAGCTAAAACCGCAGCCTGTACCAGACCAACATAACCTACACCAAAAACCGTAACCTTCATCTATCACTCTTCCATCATTATCGATTAACCCATATGTATACCGATCATGAGTGAAACAATTATTTCAGAAGCGTTGCATTTACATGACGGCGATAAACCCCCTTACGGGAGAAGAATCTCTGGCTGAAGAGGCATATATTTTTATAGTTTGAGGGCGTAATTCATTCGCCCGGGCACCCGTTCCGAGCATAAAGGCCGGGCTCCTACAGGGTGCACTTGTAGGAGGCCAGCCCCTGACCGAAGGGTTGTGGTTTCTAGCGTAATTCTTCGCTCACGGGGTGAGCTCCTACAAGATGTGGTTGTGGCACGATGCTTAGCTCTGGCACCCGTTCCGGGCATAAGGATGAGCGCCTACAAGTAGATGCAATCCCACCACGGATATTCTCTTATGGTCTTTACGATACCGGCCCTCACGGGATTGAGAATGATATATCTAGCGATATTTTTTATATCCTCTTCCTTTCGCAATGCGTGATCGTAGAAGCCTTTTTGCCAGATTTTTCCAGCCTTGTGACTAATGAAAACTTTTAGCAGACGGACGGTGTGGGATGAGCTTTTCCGGTCGTTTAATTGCATTAGCCAATGGATATGGTCTGGCATGATGACAAAGGCGATGGTGGTTGCCTCTGGTGTTAAACGTTTAATGGAGTGTATCGCGTGTTTTGCGAGACAAGGGTCAGAGAAAACTGGACGGCGGTTAGCGCAGGTTAATGTGAGGTGGTAAATCTGATTTGGTTGCGAATAGCGCCCCACCCGCAATGATTGAGCATTAGCTTTTTGCATGTCCACATCCTTGTGACTTTATGCGTTGTTTGTAATTGTGAAGACAAGGTAAACCCTTATTTTTGGAGTATAGAAGATTTTAAGAGTGAAGCGTAATGCTTCGTTCTGGTAACCGCCTACCAAGGTGCATTTGTAGGAGGCCAGCCTCTGGCCGAAGGGTTGTGGCTTGGAGCGTAATTCATTCGCTCACGGGGTGAGCTCCTACACAGGCCCTGCGTGTAGGAGGCCAGCCTCTGGCCGAAGGGGTTTGGTGTTTTATAGGCATAAAAAAACGGCGATTTCCTGCACAGAATCGCCGTTCGGTATCTACCCCCTTGAAAAAAAGCGCCTCCGAAGAGGCGTTGAGCCAAGGGATTGGTAAATGGGTGTGGCCGCTGGTTATAGAACCAGTCGACGGATGTCGCTAAGCAAGCTGTTTAGGTAAGTAAGGAATTTACCTGCATCGCCGCCGTTGATCGCGCGGTGATCGTAAGATAGGCACAAAGGCAGCATCTTACGTGGTTCAAACTCTTTACCGTTCCAACGGGGCTCAATATCCGCTTTTGAAACGCCCAAAATAGCCACTTCAGGTGCATTTACAATCGGTGTAAAGCCTGTACCACCGATGCCCCCTAAACTTGAGATTGTGAAGCATGCACCCTGCATTTCTGCGGGTTTTAGCTTACGATCTTTAGCCTTGCCTGCCAGTTCAATCGCTTCCGTTGATAGTTCGTAGATGCTCTTCTTATCTGCATCTTTAATCACGGGAACCATCAAGCCATTCGGTGTATCCACCGCCATACCGATGTTGACGTATTTTTTATAAACAATATGTTCGCCGTCAGCATGCAGTGATGCGTTGAACTTAGGATGTGCTTTAAGCGCCATTGCTATCGCTTTTAGCATGAACGGCAGTGGCGTTAGACGCACACCTGATTTAGCCGCTTCATCCTTCATCTCTTTACGGAACGCTTCTAAGTCGGTGATATCCGCTTTATCGAACTGTGTAACATGCGGAATATTCAACCAACAACGGCTCATGTTGTCACGAGTGATCTTAGCAATCTTGCTAAGCTTCTCTACTTCAATTTCACCAAACTTACTGAAATCAATTTCAGGGATCGCAGGAATACCTGAACCACCTGTAACCGCGCCACCTTTCGGTTTTGTAGCCAGTTCTTTCAGTGCCGCTTTAACGTAAGCCTGGACGTCTTCTTTAAGAATACGACCACGGCGGCCAGAGCCAGATACGAGCGCAAGCTCAACACCGAATTCACGCGCAATGGCTCGAACCGATGGACCTGCATGTATCGCTTTGTTTTTCTTCTCTAGCTCAGCTTTGTCTATATTCGCAGCGGGGGCTGGCGCTGCTTTAGCAGGTGCCGCTTTTGCAGGCGCTGGCGCAGCGGGTGCTGCTGCAGAAGGAGCCGGAGCCGCCACAGGAGCTGGCGCAGCCTCGCGCACGGGGTGGCTTCCTACAGTTTCCAACTCAAGTAGCAAATCACCTTCATTAACCGTGTCACCGTCTTTTATCTTCATGGAGATAACAACACCGCCTTTAGGTGCGGGTACTTCCATCGATGCTTTATCGGTTTCTAATACGATTAAGCTGTCGCCTTCGGCAACGGTGTCACCATCCTTAACTAGGACTTCAACAACATCCACATCCGTCGCACCTGATAGATCAGGTACTAAAACGTTTTCTTTGCCGCCCGCGACAGGGGCTGGAGCAGGTGCCGTTGCGACTGGCGCAGACTCAGCTGCCGGTGCTACGGCTGCAGGAGTGGCTTCAGCCTGAGGCTGCCCTCCCACACTTAGATCAGCCAGCACGTCGCCTTCGTTGACTGTATCGCCTTCTTTTATCTTCATGGAAACCACGACACCGGATTTCGGAGCGGGGACTTCCATAGACGCTTTGTCGGTTTCAAGTACGATTAAGCTATCGCCTTCTTCAACACTGTCTCCGTCTTTAACTAAGACCTCAACAACGTCTACATCCGTTGCACCTGATAGATCAGGTACTAAAATCGTTTCTACTGCTGATGCAGCAACAGGTGCCGACACCGGCGCTGCAGCAACGGCTGCTGGCGCAGGTGCTGCAACTTCAGCAACCTCGACAGGCGCCGCTTCAACCGATGCCCCTGTATCTAGTTCAAGAAGGACATCGCCTTCATTAACTTGATCATCAACATTAATTTTTACGGAAACCACGGTACCGCTATGGGTAGAGGGCACTTCCATTGACGCTTTGTCTGTTTCCAGAACAATTAAGCTATCGCCTTCGCTAATAGTGTCGCCAGCGCTAACCAGCACTTCAACCACATCAACATCGGTTGAGCCTGATAAGTCAGGAACTGTAATTGTGGTAATACTCACGATAAATCCTCCAGTTCTAAGCCGTTAGAAGTTCAACGCAGACTTAAACAGTCCACGGTGCCGGTTTAGCCGGGTTAATGTTGAACTTCTGCATGGCTTTAGCGACTTCAGCGCCTTCAACCTTGCCCTCTTCTTGAAGCGCTTTAAGCGCCGCAACAACCACGTAGTGGCGGTTAACTTCAAAGAATTCACGTAGCTTAGTACGTGTATCAGAGCGACCAAAACCGTCAGTACCTAGTACTTTAAAGTTACGTGGAATGTATTCACGTAGCTGATCAGCATAAGTACGCATGTAGTCAGTTGATGCGATAACCGGGCCTTCGCCACGGCTTTCAATACACTGAGTAACATAGGCTTTTTGAGGTTCTGACTCTGGATTTAGCATGTTCCAACGCGCAACTGACATGGCTTCGCGACGCAGCTCATTGATAGAGGTCGTGCTCCAAATATCAGATTCGATACCGTAATCATCACGTAAAATCTCTGCCGCAGCTTCCACTTCACGTAAGATTGTGCCGCAACCCATTAGCTGAACGCGCTTGTCTGCGTCTTTACCTTCTTTAAGAAGATACATACCTTTGATGATGCCTTCTTCGGCACCTTGCGGCATGGCTGGGTGGTGGTAGTTTTCGTTCATAGTTGTGATGTAGTAGAAACGGTTTTCCTGTTCCTGATACATACGACGCATACCGTCCTGAACAATAACCGCAAGCTCATAACCGTAAGTCGGATCGTATGATTTACAGTTAGGGATCATCTGCGCCATTAGATGGCTGTGACCATCCTGATGCTGTAGACCTTCACCGTTTAGCGTTGTACGACCTGAAGTCGCACCAATCAAGAAGCCACGCGCCTGCATATCGCCCGCTGCCCATGCCAAGTCCATAACACGCTGGAAACCAAACATAGAGTAGTAGATATAGAACGGAACCATTGTGCAGTTATTGTTTGCGTAAGAGGTAGCCGCAGCCATCCACGCAGACATAGCACCTGCTTCATTGATACCTTCTTCTAAGATCTGACCTGTTTTAGATTCTTTATAAAACATGATCTGATCAGAGTCATGCGGCACATAACGCTGTCCAGCCGAGGTATAAATACCTAGCTGACGGAACATACCTTCCATACCAAACGTACGCGCTTCATCAGGTACGATAGGGACAACACGTTCACCCATTTTTTTGTCTTTAACCAGTGTGCTCATGACACGGTTAAGTACCATCTGAGTGGATGCGGTACGTTTACCACTATCTTTTAGCTGACCTTCAAAGTCGGATAATGGTGGTGTCTCTAGTTTTTCGAACTCGGTACGGCGTACTGGGTAGAAACCACCCAAGCTCGCACGGCGTTCGAACATGTATTTCATTTCAGGTGAGTCAGGTGCTGGACGGTAGTAAGGCACGTCCTTCAATTGATCATCTGATAGAGGGATATTAAAGCGATCACGGAAATCTTTTAGATCATCGATCGCCACTTTTTTCATGGAGTGGGTATCGTTTTTCGCTTCGCCTGACTTACCAGTACCGTAACCTTTTACTGTCTGTGCAAGGATAACGGTTGGCTGACCTTTATGATTAACAGCTTCATTGTAAGCTGCAAATACTTTGTAAGGATCGTGGCCACCACGGTTAAGGTTCATGATGTCGTCGTCTGACAGGTCAGCAACTAGCTCAAGTAACTCTGGGTATTTACCAAAGAAGTGCTCACGGGTATAAGCGCCACCGTTAGCTTTGTAGTTCTGCAATTCACCATCGCAGACTTCATCAAAACGCTTCTGTAGTAAGCCTTTTGTATCTTTCTCAAAGAGTGCATCCCAATGACGACCCCAGAGACATTTAATAACGTTCCAGCCAGCGCCGCGGAAGATACCTTCGAGTTCCTGTACGATCTTGCCGTTACCGCGTACTGGGCCATCAAGGCGCTGCAGGTTACAGTTAACAACAAAGATTAGGTTCTCTAAACCTTCACGTCCCGCTAGCGAGATAGCACCCAAGGATTCAGGTTCATCACACTCACCATCACCCAAAAATGCCCATACTTTTCGATCGCCACGATTAATTAATTCACGTGCCGAAAGGTAACGCATAACGTGTGCTTGGTAGATCGCCTGAATCGGACCTAGACCCATAGATACCGTTGGGAACTGCCAGAAATCAGGCATAAGCCAAGGGTGTGGGTAAGATGAAAGACCGTGACCATCAACTTCACGACGGTAGTTATCCATCTGTTCTTCAGATAGACGTCCTTCTAAGTAAGCGCGTGAATAGATACCGGGAGAGATATGCCCCTGGAAGAAGACCATGTCAGATTCCTGACCTTCGTTACCACGGAAAAAGTAATTAAAACCGATATCGTAGAGTGTTGCAGATGAGGAGAAAGAGGAGATATGACCGCCTAGGCCATCATCATTATCATTGGCTCGCATGACCATGGCCATTGCGTTCCAGCGAATAAAGGAGCGAATACGACGTTCCATAAATAGATCGCCTGGCATTCGTGCTTCATCTTTCACCGAAATAGTGTTTCGGTAAGGTGTCGTCAATACCGATGCTGAATCAACACCCATATCGTTCGCTTTTTCACCTAACTTTCTTAAAATATATTTTGCACGGTCGTCGCCATTGTTTTTGGCAACCGATTCCAGTGCATCCAACCATTCTTGTGTTTCAATTGGATCAACGTCATCAATAATGTCTAACACTTTGACCTCTCCACTCTAAGTTAACGCAACGTATAGGGAATCTAAGTTGATTCCTTCTATTGTTATGACTTTTTGCCAGTAGCCCTGCTCACCTTAAAAAGCACAAAAGGACGCCTGATCAAGTCTTATAATAATTTTCGTGTAGTAATACTACATAAATATAACTAAAGTGTCTACAAATCGTAAACAACTACAGCTTAAGTAGTAAAAATTGTTTACTTCGCCACTCAGTCTTGTAATTTTAGTACATTATAAGTTAGTACTAATATTCGCACGTCGCAGCGCTCGTTCTAATCGGGTATTTTCGCGCTCGCCTTCAAGCAGGGCATCTTCAACATAAGCCAGATGGTGATGGGCCGCTTGGCGCGCTTTTTCTGGATCGCCGTCTAAAATCGCATCCATTAATACTTTGTGCTGGTCGTGTATCTTTTCTCGATACTCCGAGCGCGGATAAATGTTTTTCAAGTTATCCCAAATATGTTCACGTAACAGGCTAAACAGCGCCCGCATCATATGTAGCAAGACCATGTTGTGCGTAGAGGCCGCAATCGCTAAATGGAAATCCACATCCGCATAAACCTCTTTCTGTATCTCTTTATTGTCATGGTGGTGCTGTAGATCGGCATAGGCTTGTAAAATAGCCTCTTTATCTGCCGGGGTACTTCTTAACGCTGCATAATAAGCCGCAACCCCTTCGAGCGCATGACGAAACTCCAACAGGTCATATTGTGCTTCTGGATGCGTCCTAAATAGTTCTAGTAGAGGATCAGAGAAAGATCCACCTAAATCTTCAGATACATAGGTTCCACCACCCTGCCGACTAATAAGCAGCCCTTTAGCTGCTAATTTTTGTACAGCCTCGCGCAACGATGGGCGGGACACATCAAACTGCTTTGCCAGCTCTCGTTCGGGAGGTAATTTCTGTCCAGGCTTGAGAATACCTTCCAGAATCATCACCTCCAGCTGCCCCATGATGACATCTGAAATTTTAGGTTGTTTAACCCGACTGTAACTCATATTTTCCACTCAACTGATATTGGTATGACCAATATCAATACTAGATTAATCTAATGAATCAAAACAAGCCCTGAATGTTTTTTATTCACAATATCGACCCAAAGTAGTACAGAAACCCTTTATATTGCAAACCATAGAATCACTTTATAAAGATTCTAAAATCTAGACTATAGTCGTTAAAATAAAAAAAGATATTGACATGCACTGCTCAAAAAAAATACAGTATGAAGTCTCTTGTGGTAAATTGGTAATACCAATTGGGATTAATGCAGTGCAGCATAGATTAGCTACAACCGAAATCTCCCTCTGCCTGCAGCAACACTCTAACTATAAAAAATAAATCTCTAGAGGATGTGACATGAAAAAGTTCGCCAAATCTTTAATCTCCGCTGCTGTTCTAACAGCCGCTGTGGCAAGCGTATCCGCCCCAGTACAAGCAGCTGACAAGCTACTACTGAAAACCCCTATCGCGTTCGGCTCTCACTTACCTGCACTTGGCACACCGATTGTTTGGGTTGCCGATCAGCTAAAGATCATCAGTGGCGGCAACGTAAGAATGAAGATTTATGAGCCAGGCAAACTGGTTAGCCCGAAAGAGATTTTAGATGCAGTATCTTCAGGCAAAGTAAACTCAGGTTACGCAACAGCGGGTTATTGGCAGGGTAAAATCCCTGCAGCTTCACTTTTCTCTGCGGTTCCGTTCGGCCCTGAAGCCGGCGAATATATGGCATGGTTGTACTACGGTAACGGTATGACTTTGTATCAAGAGATGTATGACTCATCAGGCTATAACGTTAAAGTTATGCCATGTGCGATTATCTCCCCTGAAACATCCGGTTGGTTTGCTAAACCGATTGAGAAACCAGAAGACCTTAAAGGTCTAAACATGCGTTTCTTCGGGCTGGGTGCATCCGTCATGGAAAAACTGGGCGTAGGCACGGTTCAGCTTCCAGGCGGCGAGATCTTTGGCGCACTTGAGAAGGGTGCGATCGATGCATCTGAGTTCTCTCAGCCTGCCATTGACCAACGTCTAGGCTTCCACAAAATCGTAAAATACAACTATTTCCCAGGTTGGCATCAGCAAGCAACGATCTTCGAATTGTTGATCAACAAAGATGCGTGGGCTGACATGAGCAAGAGCCAGCAGGCACTTATAGAAACAACCTGTAAAGCATCTATCACCAATTCAATTGCTGAAGGTGAAGCGATGCAGTTCCCAGTAATGGAGAAAGCGAAAGAAAACGGCGTGCATATCCGCTACTGGAATGAAACGATGCTTAACACGTTCCAAACTACATGGAATGAAGTGGCCGCTGAAAAATCTGCCGCTGACCCATTCTTCAAGAAAGTATGGGATGACCTAAGCACGTTCCGTAAAGGTTACGACCTATGGGAAGCGAATGCATTCCTTCCGCGTGCAACTAAGTAATATGACATAACTTCGGAAAGCCACCAGCCTTCTGAAGAAAACAGGGTAGCAACAGCTACCCTGTTTATTTTGGGATCGATCGAACGACCTCATTTGGTTTTTACCATCGCCCCATCGCGTTTGTTTATAATTATAAATAAGTCAGCTCTTATACAGATGTCCTACACTGTATGAATCTGATGACGAGCAACGAAGGTACGTTTCAGTGACTGAAAACGATACACTGCCCCGAGTGCCACTCGCGGATGCAATTGATAGATTCATCCAGCGAATAGGTCAAACCATTGCTTGGACTTATGTCGTTCTAGTATTGGTAATCATGCTTCAAGTTATTTTACGCAAAGGTTTTTCCAGTGGATTAATCGCATTAGAAGAGCTGCAATGGCATCTCTACTCTATTGGCGTAATGTTTGGCTTATCTTATGCCCAAACTACCAATTCCCATATCCGTGTAGACCTGTTCTATGCACACATGCGTGCAAGAACACGGCGTATTATCGAGATTATTAGTATTGTTACGCTTGTACTGCCTTTCATCATTGTCATTTTTTTACATAGTATCGACTTTGTTACGGAAGCGTGGCGCGTTAACGAAGCCTCGGAAGCGGCCTCAGGCCTACCGTGGCGATGGGCGATTAAAGGTGTTATCCCCGTCAGTTTTGCCCTACTCGGCCTTGCCGTTGTTTCACGTTTTATTCGAGATTTTACTTTATTAATTAAAGGTGACGACTGATGGATGCGAATGAGATTCTCGTTATCGCGATGTTCCTATCGTTCATCGCGCTACTCTTCACAGGCATACCTGTTGCTTGGGTATTAGGCGGTATTGGTATTGCTTTCGCTTTTTTAGGTCAATTTGCGGATAACAACCTAGACACGATGACGGGGTTGGATTACACCACGTTAGGACTAGTGGTAAACCGTTTATGGACCATTATGGAAAACTGGATATTGGTCGCACTCCCCATGTTTATATTTATGGGGATCATGCTTGATAAATCCGGTGTAGCTGAACGTTTAATGCAATCGATGCAAGAGCTGTTTGGGCGCGTACATGGCGGTTTAGCCATTACCGTCACAGCGATAGGCATTATCTTAGCGGCCTCTACCGGCATTATTGGTGCGTCCGTTGTACTCCTTGCCGTCATGTCGTTACCGGCCATGACGAAACAAGGCTACAACATGCCTTTAGCCTTAGGGACTATCGCGTCTGCGGGCACCTTAGGTATTTTAATCCCACCTAGCATTATGCTTGTCATCATGGCCGATCAATTAGGTTTATCGGTTGGCGATCTCTTTATGGGTGCCGTCTTCCCAGGCTTGATGCTGGGTATGCTCTATATCATCTATATTCTTATTCGCGGTAAGTTAAAACCTGAAGACCTACCTGTCCCAGATGATGCCAAACCCGTTACCGCAGCCATTGTGTTTAATGTACTCAAAGATGTATTGCCGACCGTTGCCTTAATTGTGGTGGTGTTAGGCTCTATTTTTGCCGGTATTGCAACGCCGACAGAAGCCTCTGGTGTCGGTGCATTTGGTGCAACGTTACTCGCCATATACAACAAGCGCTTTAGTATTCCGGTACTGAAAGAGGTTGTTGGCGGCACGATGAATACAACGGCGTATATCTTCGCTATTTTTATTGGTGCAACCTGCTTTGCCTTAGTACTACGTGAGCTTGGCGGCGATGAGATGATTGAATCATTTCTAACCGGTCTTCCGTTTGGTCCTTATGGCATTATCTTCTTTATTCTGGGCGTTATCTTTCTGCTTGGGTTCTTCTTGGATTGGATTGAGATCACGCTCATTATCTTGCCCCTGCTTGCGCCGGTCATATCGGCCTTGGGCTTAGATATATCTGCACCCGGTATCGATAACCCCGAACTGGTGTGGTTTGTCATGCTAGTCGCCATGGCACTCCAAACATCCTTTTTGACCCCGCCCGTTGGGTTTGCCCTCTTCTATTTAAAAGGGGTCTGCCCGCCAAATGTAAAAATCACTGATATTTATAAAGGCGTCGTGCCATTTATTATGATTCAGCTGGCTGCTTTATTGATCTTAGTATTTTGGCCTCAGCTTGTACTGTGGTTGCCCACAGTGGCTTATAGCTAATACTAAACCTGAGGCCCTGCCCCCAACGGGTAGGGGCCTCTCCTATTAAGACATAATCTGGTTATTCTCTTCACAAGTGAGGTGTGAACAATGCAACAGGGCCATCAGGACTTCTATAATGCTCTTCGGGAGTTTATCCCCGAGACGCGCCTGATTACAGACCCTCTTCGTACCCTAGCCTACGGCACGGATGCTAGTTTTTATCGTTTGATTCCACAGATTGTGGTGCGTGCTAGTGATGAAGAAGAGATTATTAAAATTGTAAAACTAGCGGACCGACACAATACACCTGTCACGTTTAGGGCCGCAGGTACAAGCTTATCTGGCCAAGCCATTACCGATTCAGTGTTGGTACAACTGGGCGATGGCTGGGATAACTATAAAATTAGCGACGATGGCAGCACCATCACCCTTCAACCTGGGGTCATCGGCGGTAATGCAAACAAATACTTAGCCCCTCTCAACAAAAAAATAGGCCCCGACCCTGCGTCAATTAATACAGCCAAAATCGGCGGTATTGCAGCCAACAACGCCAGTGGCATGTGTTGCGGCACAGCGCAAAACAGCTATCGCACCTTAAACAGTATGCGTGTCGTTCTGGCCGATGGCTCCGTGCTCGACACGGCGGACCCCGAAAGTATTGAGCACTTTCGCCGCTCCCACAGCGTGTTATTAGATTCACTGGACTGTTTATCTCAACAGACACGTACCAATGATGATTTACGCGAACGTATTGAGCACAAGTACCGACTAAAAAATACGACAGGCTACGCCTTAAACTCGCTGGTTGATTACGAAGATCCCATCGATATATTGCAGCATTTGATGATCGGCTCAGAAGGCACGTTAGGGTTCATCTCAAACATCACCTACAACACGGTTGATGAGCATGAACACAAAGCCACTGCGCTCATCTTCTTCAATACCGTACGCACCACCTGCGAAGCGGTCGCGATTCTCAAAAAGACACCGGTATCAGCGGTAGAACTGATGGATCGTGCGGGCCTACGCTCTATAGAGAATAAAGCGGGTATGCCGCCGTTTATCAAAGAGCTACCCAATGATGCCGCCGCTCTTTTAGTTGAAACCCGTGCAGCCGATGCAGCAACGCTTCAGCAACAGGTTGATGCGATAGCAGCCTCTATCTCAGGGCTAGAAACCACAAAGCCTATTGAGTTTTCAACAGACCCTGCGGTTAATGCGCAATTTTGGGCTATACGTAAAGGCTTATTCCCAGCGGTGGGCGCCGTTAGGCTCACAGGCACAACCGTTATTATTGAGGATGTCGCCTTTCCGGTTGAACAACTCGCCGACGCTGTTCACGACCTTCACCAGCTATTTACTAAGTGGAACTATAGTGAAGCACTGATCTTCGGCCATGCCCTAGAAGGTAATTTACACTTTGTCTTTACCCAATCGTTTGATACGCAAGCTGAGATTGATCGCTATGACGGCTTAATGGACGAGGTGTGCAAACTGGTTGTGCATAAATATAACGGCTCCCTTAAAGCGGAGCATGGCACTGGCCGTAATATGGCACCCTATGTGGAGATGGAATGGGGTGTTGATGCCTATCGCTTAATGTGGGAGTTAAAAGAACTACTCGACCCGCGTGGCATTCTAAACCCTGGCGTTATTCTAAATAAAAACAGCAATGTTCATTTAGAGAACTTAAAGTCCTTACCGGCTGCCGATGAGCTTGTGGATAAGTGTATCGAATGTGGTTTTTGTGAACCCACCTGCCCGTCCCGTGCCTTAACCTTAACGCCTCGCCAACGTATTGTGCTGTGGCGCGAAATCGCCCGTTTAGAGAAAAGCGGCGAAGACCCTGAACGGCTAGCCACCTTAAGAAAAGAGTATCAATATCAAGGGACTGATACCTGTGCGGCTTGCGGATTATGCTCAACAACCTGTCCTGTCGGCATTAATACGGGCGACCTGACCCGCTCCATCCGCAGCAGGAAGAATGAGAACCATACTAAACTGGCCCAATGGCTCGCCGAACATTACGGCGGGCTAACCAGCGCAACTCGTGCCACCTTTAAAATTGCCGATGTTACCCATGGGGTCATAGGCACTAAGGCAATGAGTGCGATTACCAATACCGCGCGCAAAGTCACCGGTGGGCTTGTTCAACAGTGGTCTCCGTCAATGCCGAAAGCCGCGCCTAAAGTTAAGGCCTATCAACCTACGCCCGATGAAACAGGCCCCGAGGTTGTCTACTTACCCAGTTGCGCAAGCCGAACGATGGCCCCTTCCCGCGGTGAAGAGGATCAGACCCCGTTAGCGGATAAGACCCTTCAACTGCTACGAAAAGCGGGCTTTAACGTCATTATTCCAGAAGGCCTTGATAATCTTTGCTGTGGTATGCCTTTTCAATCTAAAGGTATGTTTGAAGCGGCAGATTATAAAGCGAATGAAACCGAACGTTTCTTGCTGGATTGCACGGACCAAGGAAGAATTCCGGTCTATTCCGACACAAGTCCTTGCAGTCTTCGTTTGCAGGAAAATATGGATGCTAAAATTAAGCTCTATGATAGCATCGACTTTATAGATCAGTTTGTACTGGACCGTTTAGTCGTGACACCGACAACGGATGCCGTTGCGTTACATATAACCTGTAGCGCCACACGTATGGGCCAAGCTGAAAAGATTAAACGCATTATTAAGGCATGCTCAAGTAATGTGGTTATTCCTGATCACATCACCTGCTGCGGTTTTGCTGGTGATAAGGGCTTTAGCACGCCGGAGTTAAACGCGTCGTCTTTACGCACCCTAAAAGATCAAGTTAAAACCTGTAACACCGGCTATTCAACCAGTCGTACCTGTGAAATAGGTCTAACCCATCACAGTGGCATTGATTACAAATCTATTGTTTATTTACTTGATCGTTGTAGCCAACCGAAACAAGTAAACGATAACAGTAATCCTGAAAACTCACAGATCTCGGTTCAACCGTTATAATCTGCTTTAATAGAGGATATAGAAGATGGCACTCCCTCAGATAAAAACGATTCTTTACGCAACCTCGTTGGGCAAACATACTCGCCCAATTTTTCGCCAAGCGGTTAAACAAGCAAGCCTAAACAATGCAAAGATCGTTATGTTGCATGTTGTTGAGCCGATGGGAGAGATGGGGCACGCGCTTATCCAACATTATGTAACTGAAGAACTGATTCAAAAAATGCATGATGAAGGGATTCAAGCGATACATGAGAATATGAAAGAACGGGTCGCCCAGTTTTGTGCGGATGAGCTTGAGAGCTTAGAGCACCCTATCGTATTGGATATTGAGCATAAAGTCGCTGAAGGCCATCACGCTGACTCCATTGTCAAAGCCGCAACATCGGTGAATGCTGACCTGATTATTTTAGGCGCAGAAAACCGCTTTGGGCATCATAGCAACACCAGCCAGCAGGTTATTCGTCACGCAAAAGTACCTGTCATGGTTGTACCAACGGGTAAAAACTTCGAATAAGCCCAACCAAAGCCGGTTAACGATCAATAAAGGCTTTGTGCCATTTAAGAAGGAAGTTGTAGGTGGATACACAAAGTCTTTTACTTGAACGGATATTCTTAACCGTTTTCCCACTGGTGGCCATCGTCACCGTGGGATTTTACTATGCGCGGCGCTATAAGATTGATATGACCACCGCAAATCAGGTCAATATTGATGTATTTGTACCCGCACTTATCTTCTCTGTACTCTCGGCTGAATCATTCGATTTAGTCCAGTTTCAAGATCTTGCTATATGTGCCGCAATCGTCGTTATCGGCTCCGGCATATTGCTGTTTCCAGCCTGTAAATTACTCGGGGTTCACCCGAAAACATTTATCCCTCCCATTATGTTTAGCAATAGCGGCAACTTAGGCATTCCACTGATGGTTTTAGCCTTTGGTGAAGACGCACTGTCAGCCGCGGTTGTTCTATTTTTGGTGGAAAATGTGCTGCACTTTACAGTTGGCATCTACATCTTAGATCATAAAACACGGCTCATTAACCTGCTTAAAATGCCGATGATTGCCGCCACGATTCTTGGTTTAATCTGGAGTGGTTTTGATCTATCAGTACCCCAAGCCGCTGCAACCTGCATCGATATGCTCGGACAAATTGCGATTCCATTGATGCTTTTTGCCTTGGGGGTTCGCATGACCAGTGTTGACCTTAAAAACTGGAGGATTGGGACCTATAGTGCCGTATTATGCCCCGCTAGCGGTATTCTCTTAGCCTTAGCCTGCCAGCACTTTATGCAGCTTAGCTCCGAGCAGTTTGCCTATTTAGTTGTGTTTGGCGCCCTTCCTCCAGCGGTACTCAACTATATGATTGCCGAACGCTATAATCAGGAGCCTGAACAGGTCGCATCCATTGTGTTAATCGGTAATATCGGCAGCTTGCTCTTTCTCCCATTAACGCTGGCCTTTGTGCTATAAGATCTATCTGATAAACAGCATCCGATAAAAAGCGTGTTATGAGTATAAAAATTGGGATTGATCTAGGCGGGACGAAGATAGAGGTGATCGCGCTAACCGAACAGGGTAAACCTCTTTTTCGACAACGTACCCATACCCCCCAAGGGGATTACAACGCCACCGTTAATTGCATTGCAGAACTCGTAACCGCCGCGGAACAAGCCTGCCAAGATCACGCCGAAGCGATAGGGGTTGGTATACCCGGTGCCATCTCCCCCGCCACAGGGCTGATAAAAAACGCAAATTCAACCTGCCTCATTGGGCAGCGCTTAGATGACGATCTAGAAAAATTACTTAAACGCCCTATTCGTCTTGCCAATGATGCCGATTGTTTTGCCCTGTCTGAAGCGATCGATGGTAGTGCGGCCGGTTACAACAGTGTGTTTGGCGTTATTCTAGGTACGGGAGTCGGTGCGGGTATTGTGATTAATAAAACATTACTGAGCGGCCCTAATGCCATCTGCGGCGAGTGGGGACACAACCCTCTACCTTGGCCGGTACCGTCTGATAATCTGCAACGTGCCTGCTACTGTGGCAAACAGGACTGCATTGAGACCTTTCTCTCTGGCCCTGGGTTTTCATCCGCATTACCTAGCAACACAGGACTCACTAGCCTTGCGATCTGGCAACGTGCCAGAGCGGGAGACCGCAGCTGCCAAACCCATTGTGATTTATATATAGAGCAACTTAGCAAAGCCCTAGCGTCGATTATCAATGTTCTTGATCCTAGCGTTATTGTGCTCGGCGGCGGGCTTTCAAATATTGATGAGATCTATGAGCAGGTCCCTAAACGATTAGCCACTTACCTTTTTTCTGCCAGCCATCACAGTGATCCTGTTTTAACCCCGATCGTCAAAGCAAAATACGGCGACTCTAGCGGTGTCCGTGGCGCTGCTTGGCTATAAAAGCCTGCGAATAAGCCAACCTTACCAGATAGATGATCCAGCACGGCCCTCACTTATTCGCAGGGTATGGCGGCTATTTCTTCGGTTTAGCCTCAGGTTTAGAGATAAGAATCGCATCACGGTTTTTATCAACGGTCGCCGCCCCAATCCCTTTCACTTCGGTCAGTTGATCTGCCGTTATAAAAGGCCCATGTTCGGTTCGGTATGCAACGATCGCTTTCGCTTTTGCAGGGCCTACGCCTTTTAAGGCGTCAGAGATCTGCTCAGCCGATGCGGTATTAATATCAATTGAGGCTGCAAAGGTAGGAAAAGAGAATGCACAGATAGATGCAAGAATAAGTACACGAATAGAACTCAATACAGAGCTCATCTGGATAGAGTATTTCATTAGTAAAATCCTTTTTTTGATAGTGATCTGGCTATCCTTAGCCAGATCTTATTTATAGCCTGCTTACACGCTTAAATCAACGGGCTTAATTCAGCATCGATACGAGCAAGCGATTCTATCGGTGAATCCGCTTTAGTAATGGGACGGCCAATCACAAGGTAATCACTACCGGCAGTAATAGCAGCGGACGGTGTCATGATGCGTTTCTGATCGCCCATATCCGCGTCGGCAGGCCTAATGCCTGGCGTCACTAACTTAAAATCTGGCGCGATAATGTCACGTAGAGGTTTTACTTCCTGCGCAGAGCAAACCACACCGTGCAAACCGCTCCGTTCAGTTAATGCCGCAAGTCGCTTCACTTGCTCTAGTGGATCGATATCTAAACCGATTTCCTGCAGGTCCGAACGCTCCATACTGGTTAAAATGGTCACAGCAATTAATAAGGTATTACTACCGTTAACTTGCTCAAGCTCATTACGTGCCGCTTCCATCATTTTACGACCACCCGATGCATGCACATTGACCATCCATACACCCAACTCCGCTGCGGCTCTAACCGCTTTCGCCGTTGTGTTTGGAATATCATGAAACTTAAGATCTAAAAACACTTCAAACCCTTGGCTTTGAAGCGCTTCAACAATCCCAGGACCGCAACGGGTAAACAGCTCTTTACCCACCTTAACGCGACAACGCTGGGGATCAAGCTGCTTAGCCATCGCCAGTGCTTGCTGCTGATCAGGGTAATCTAGCGCAACGATGACGCGTTTTTTATCTACTGACATATCTATTCTCTAAAGTTTGTTATTCGCCTTCGAGCCCTTGGATAGGCTTTGTTGTACCCCAGCTTTTACAGGATGGGCATTGCCAAAGCAGCGAACGGCCTGAAAAACCGCAACTGTTACAACGATAAACCGGTTTAGACAGTTCTAACTGCCCTGTTAAGCCGCGTAAAACAGTTAAGCTATCCTTGGCACTTTCTGAGCCGTATTCTATATGAAGATCGATTAAGCTATTAAACCCTTTTATTGAAGGGCGACGTTTTAATTCTTCAGTAATGAAACTGCCTGCCGCATAGATACCACGATCGGCGCGTATCTGTTCCGCTAAGGCAATAATCGCAGTTGTAGACGGCGCCTGTGCTAAGCACGTACGCAGATACTCGGTGTATTCCCGTTGATTATTCAGCTGGGCATAACACTCGCCCAGTAGCGGAATCGCCTCCGATACAAACAGCTTATCTAACTTAGCGATCGCTTTA
Source organism: Neptuniibacter pectenicola (assembly GCF_001597735.1). Classification (GTDB taxonomy): domain Bacteria; phylum Pseudomonadota; class Gammaproteobacteria; order Pseudomonadales; family Balneatricaceae; genus Neptuniibacter; species Neptuniibacter pectenicola. The sequence continues at coordinate 299,533 of NZ_LUTS01000004.1, read as the reverse complement.
AGCTGCTTGATCGCCGCTTTCCATTGACCAGCCGCCATCGCGACACGCGCCAACATAAAGCAGACCCGCACATTATCCGTTTCAAACTGTTCTGCACGCTTTAAATAACTCACGGATAAGCTGTGCTTCTTCGCCGCTATCGCCTGTTCTGCCAGTTCACAGCAGTAATGCGCTAACTCGGTCGCAATACTTTTTCGTTCCTCAACATCCAGCTGCTGTGCCGTATTTAAAGCCTGCTCCCACTCGCCCTCTTTTTCATAGAGCTTTATCAACAGACGTAATGCGCTATGCCGGATACTTTTTGTTGATCCGGATTTGATGATCTCTTGCAGCAGGTTTTCTGCGCGATCTAATAACCCTACCGCATAGTAATCTCGCGCTAACGCCATCTGAATCCGCATAAAATCGGACCGTGTCAGGTCTGGCCGCGCTAATAGTTTCTGATGAATTTGAATCGCCCGATCCACATCGCCTTTACGACGAAATAACTTAGCGAGCGAGAGGTGTGCGGGGATAGTATCTGAGTTAATTTCGAGGGCGCGGATAAAACTCTCAATCGCTTCATCCACTTTTTCGTTAAGCAGGTAGTCTAACCCGGTAAAGTATTCACTACTCAGGCTTGTTTGCGGACGAGAGGCTTTACTCTGGCGCTCCCGCCTTCCTAGAAACCACCCAATAGCGATAGCAATGACTAAAGGTACTATTAGGACGTAGTTACCCAATAGACTATCTAAATTAAACGGCATCTTTTAGGTTAGAAACTCTCAGCTGGTCTAACTCTTTCTGAGTAGTAGCAATTTTACGGCGAGCAGAACCTAAACGGGTTTTTAGCATCCAAACTGTCATAACGCTTAACGTGACACCGATAAAACCACCCATCAAAAATGTCGCAATCAACCAAATGGACAAGCTTGCTTCTGGCAGTTGGAAAAAGACCAAATCAATAACGACTTTTTCTGTATTGTGAATCGTAAACATGATTCCAATCAGCAACACTGCCAAACAGAGCAATATAAGGATTAGGGTTTTTAAAAAACGCACGGTCGCACAACCTCAGTAACTATTTTTGAATTGAATCATTCACTTGCTCTCTAAGCTCTTTACCTGGCTTAAAGTGCGGGACATATTTTGCATCCAGTGCAACAGATTCACCCGTTTTAGGGTTACGCCCTGTTCGTGGCGCGCGGTAATGCAGTGAAAAACTACCAAACCCTCTGATTTCAATGCGATCACCCTGAGACAAAGACTCTGTCATATGATCAAGCATTGTTTTTACAGACAGCTCAATATCTTTTACTGACAGTTGATCATGGCGATCTACAAGTATTTCTATCAGTTCAGATTTAGTCATATCATGTTCCTCGATCTTTTGATCTTCTCGTAAACCGGAATTTACTCTGAGTCTGAGTCGACTTTATTCATCTGTGCTTTGATCAGGTCACCAATCGTTGTCGGACCCGATAGCCGAGTTTCAGACTGTTGGCTGACATTGTCTAATACTTTCTTCTCTTGCTGTATTTCTAACTGCTTAATTGACAGCACGATAGCCCGATTGCGGTTATCGATATTTGTGATTACGGCCTCAACCTCATCACCGACCTTGAAATGATCGCTGAGCTTTTCAATACGATCACGGGACGCCTCAGCAATTTTGATCGTTCCGTTAACACCCTCAGCTAAGGTGACAATTAAGACTTTGTCATTAACCTCTGAAACGGTGCCTTTAACAACAGTGCCTTTGCTCTTACCTGCACTAAAATTGCCGAAAGGATCAGCATCTAACTGCTTAATACCTAGCGCAATACGCTCTCTTTCAGCATCCACTGAAAGCACAGCTGCATCGACCTCATCACCTTTTTTATATCGCTTAACGGCATCTTTGTCATTTTCATCCCACGAAAGATCAGAGAGATGAACTAAACCATCGATACCACCCTCAAGGCCGATAAATATACCAAAATCGGTAATGGATCGAATTTTTCCGCTGAGACGGTCGCCTTTAGCGTAAGTTTCAGCAAAAGCTAACCAAGGATTCTGTTTACACTGTTTCATCCCTAGCGATATACGGCGTTTTTCTTTATCGATGTCTAATAACATCACATCGACTTCGTCTCCCACCTGAACCATTTTCGATGGGTGAACATTTTTATTGGTCCAATCCATCTCAGAAACATGGATTAAACCTTCAATACCATTTTCAACTTCAGCGAAACAGCCATAATCGGTCAAATTAGTGACACGGGCTTTCACCTTCATTCCGACAGTGTAGTTAGAGATCAGCTGAGTCCATGGATCATCACTAAGCTGTTTCAAACCGAGTGATACACGGCTTTTCTCTTTATCAAAGCGTAGCACTTTTACATCAAGCTCTTGCCCAACAGTTAAGGTTTCGCTTGGGTGTTTAACACGCTTCCACGCAATATCGGTAATATGCAGCAGTCCATCGATGCCGCCCAAATCAATAAAGGCACCATAGTCTGTAATATTTTTAACAATACCTTTGATCACTTGCCCCTCTTCCATGTTGGCAAGTAGCTGATCCCGTTCGATATTGTACGCCGCTTCCAGTACAGCACGGCGAGACACAACAATGTTGTTACGCTTGATATCAAGCTTAACAAGCTTAAATTCTAGCTCTTGGGATTCAAGATGAGAGGTATCTCTTACAGGACGAACATCAACTAACGAGCCGGGCAGAAAAGCATGGATCGTGTTGACATCTACAGTGAAACCGCCCCTAACTTTACCAGTAATACGGCCACGGACGATCTCATCATTTTCGAAAGACTTTTCAAGCTCAAGCCAGATTTCAGCGCGTTTCGCTTTTTCGCGCGACAGCTGTGTAGTGCCGAAGCCATCTTCCATCGCCTCAAGTGCGACTTTAACTTCGGACCCTACCTCAACACTCAGTTTGCCGTTCTCGTCAAAGAACTCCGCACGCGGGATGACACCTTCAGATTTGAGACCTGCATTGACAATGACAAAGTCATCCTCAATAGCCATTACTATTCCCGTGACTATTGCACCGGGTGCCATTTCTAATTCTTGAAGACTTTCTTCAAACAGCTCAGCAAAGCTCTCGCTCATATCTATTACATCCCGCATTTAATCGCTCAGCGAAGCCCTTTATGCCTCGCATCATCCATTACAGCGGCCAGCACTTCTTTGATAGACATTGTTGTCGTATCTAGAATTACAGCGTCCGCCGCAGGCTTGAGAGGAGCAACAGCACGGTTCATATCACGATCATCCCGTGCTTGAATATCCTCTAATATAGCTTGAAGACTAGCACCGAGCCCCTTGTTTATCAACTGGTTATACCGGCGTGATGCACGCTCTTCAGCACTAGCATCCAGATATATTTTTAAAGCAGCGTCCGGAAAAACAACGGTCCCCATATCTCGGCCGTCAGCAATCAGACCCGGAGGTTCAGCAAACGCACGCTGCCGCTCTAATAAAGCGTCACGTACCGCGGGAATAGCCGCGACGATAGAGGCGTCTTTACCTACCACTTCGGTTCGAATGGCATCGGTAACTTCTTCACCTTCTAAAATAATCTGAACACTGTTATCCGTACGTGCAACAAACTGAACATCCAGATGCGCGGCCAACACGACCAACGCTTCTTCATTATCCAGCTCTACGCCGTGATGACGTGCTGCTAAACCCACTAAACGGTAAAGGGCACCACTATCAAGCAGCTCCCAACCTAATTCGCGCGCCAATAATTGGCAGATAGTTCCCTTACCTGATCCGCTTGGACCATCGATGGTAATGACGGGTACCTGTCGATTAGACATCACCCCTCCTCCTTTTCAACCTTAAGACCCACAGACTTCGCTAACTCAACAAAGCCGGGGAATGAAGTCGCAACATTTGCGCAATCATTTATCGTAATTTCGCCGCTCGACCTAAGCGAAGCCACCGTGAATGCCATAGCGATACGATGATCATCGTGGCTTTCAACAACACCACCTGATAAACGACTGCCTTGAATCACAGCACCGTCCGGCGTACCTTCAATATCAGCACCTAAGGTTTTTAAACCGTCAACCATGGCTTGAATACGATCACTTTCCTTCACCCGAAGCTCTTCAGCGCCCGTGACAGTGGTTGTACCTTCGGCACACACTGCGGCAATAAAGATGGCAGGAAACTCATCAATCGCCAACGGCACTTGGTCTTCAGGCACATGAATACCTTTCAACGGTGCATAACGCACCCGAATATCCGCGACAGGCTCACCACCCACTTCACGCTCATTGAGCAGTTCTAGGTTTGCACCCATTAACCGTAAGATATTGATAATGCCAATACGGGTTGGGTTGATACCCACATGCGCAATGGTTAGATCGGAATCTGGGCAGATGGCCGCCGCTACCAAGAAGAAGGTAGCTGACGAAATATCTGCTGGTACATCAATACGCGTTGCCTGTAGATGGCCACCGGATTTAACTTTAGCGGTAGCACCTACTTGCTCTACAGGGTAACCAAAGCCCGTGAGCATTCGCTCCGTGTGATCCCGTGTTGGTGCAGGCTCAGTCACTGAGGTTTCACCCTCGGCATAAAGGCCGGCCAATAAAAGGCAGGACTTAACCTGAGCACTCGCCATCGGCATATCATAATGAATACCTTTAAGTGCTTTACCGCCTTTTATTTTAAGCGGTGGTCGGCCATTTTCCGCCGTTTCAATCTCAGCACCCATCAAACGCAAAGGATCTGCCACACGTCCCATTGGACGTTTAGTGAGCGATTCATCACCACTTAATTCAGTATCAAATGCCTGTGCCGCCAAAAGGCCGGACAAAAGACGCATTGATGTACCTGAATTACCTACATACAACGGCCCCGGAGGCGCCTGCAAGCCGTTAACACCTACGCCGTAGATAGTGACATTACCGTCATCAGGGCCTTCAATAACGACCCCCATGTCTCGGAATGCTTGAAGTGTCGCAAGACTATCCTCACCTTCTAAGAAACCACTTACTTCCGTTACACCATCAGCTAAAGACCCCAACATGATCGAACGATGGGAGATGGATTTGTCACCTGGGACTCTAATTTTTCCATTTACGCTACCGCCAGGCTGGGCGCGAAAGGTTACGTGTAGATTACTCATATGCTGTGAATATGCTGTACCCGAAAGAATTTTAGAAAAATGTTCTCTTGCTGCTTTTGCTCGAGTAAAGGTACCCAGCATTGATTCACTGTCCCCACACTCTATTGCAGCCCTCAACTTTGCCAAACCCGCCGTATACCGGTCTAATTGGGCAAGCAAAGCATGCTTATTTGCCAAACAGATATCGTGCCACATGGTCGGATCACTGCCCGCTATACGGGTAAAATCTCGAAACCCACCCGCGGCGTAACGAAAAATATCTGTATTGTTATCTTGTTCTTGCGCCAAAGTATCCACAAGTGAAAACGCAAGCATATGCGGAAGATGGCTTGTTGCAGCTAAGACCTCATCATGTTTATCAACCGCCATGACGAGTACCTCAGCACCGGTGGATTCCCACATCTTCGTCAACAGGATAACCGCCTTAGATGAAGATTCTGCTAAAGGCGTAAGAATAACGTTATGATTTACAAAAAGTGTCTCATCCGCTGCCACGACGCCACTTTTCTCAGAGCCTGCGATAGGATGTCCAGGCACAAAACCTGAAGGCATCGTTGAGAAAACACGCCGTGCGGCCTCAACAACATTCCCTTTGGTACTCCCTACATCGGTTATCAGGGTGTTTTCTGCTATAAACGGTGCAATATCAACGAGCACCTTCTCCATCGCCTTAACTGGAACCGCTAACACGATCAAATCAGCTTGGGATGCGGCTTCAACTAAATTCTCGGCCGCCACATCAATAACGCCGGTTTCCAAACCTATTTTGACTTCGTCACTATTCCGATCGAACCCTATAATTTGGCCGCATTGACGATTCATTTTGAGCGCCTTCGCCAATGACCCACCAATCAAGCCTAAGCCGATAATGAGGGTTTTCTTGATACTCATACTCAAAGATTCATCACTCGATTTAATGTGTTTAAGCAGCGTTCGTTTTCTTCTTGTAAACCAATACTGATGCGAAGGTGTTGCGGCATACCATAACTCGCAATCGGTCTAACAATGACTCCCGCTTCCAACATCGCCTGATAAATAGGCTGTGCATCCATGGCAAAATCAACGGTAATAAAGTTACCCACAGACGGAATATAACTCAGCCCCATGGTCGTTAATGCTTGTTGATACAAGGCCATACCTTGCTTATTAAGCGCCATGCCCTGTGCAAGATACTCCTCATCGCTTAACGCAACTTCGGCAGCCAACAACGCTAAACTATTAACATTAAAAGGTTGGCGCACACGGCTTAAAATATTCGCGATCTGCACATTAGACACCGCATAACCTACGCGCAAACCCGCTAATCCATACGCCTTAGAAAAGGTACGTGTGACGATTAAGTTAGGGTAACGCTCAAGCAGTAACAGTCCATTAGGAAACTCAGGGTGCTCAACATATTCGGTATAGGCCTCATCAAGCACCACTAAAACCTGCTCCGGCACCTGATCCAAAAAGGCGGTAAGTTGCTGTTCTGTTACCCAAGTACCGGTCGGGTTATTGGGGTTTGCGATAAAGATAATCCGCGTACGCTCAGTTATCGCCGTCAGCATCGCATCTAGGTCATGGCCCCATGCTTTAGCGGGCGTAACAACCGCCGTTGCACCCGAGGCTTGTGTGACAATCGAATAGGCCACAAAGCTAAACTCAGAATAGATAACCTCATCACCGCTCCCAAGGTAGGCGCGACCAATCAGGTCAATAACATCATTAGAGCCATTACCTAAGGTGAGTGAGTCTACGGCAACCGCATATTTATCCGATAGCGCGCGTTTTAATCTATAGCCACCACCATCAGGGTAGCGGGTGATATCCGACAGGCCTTGCTGTATCGCAGATAACACACGAGGAGAAGGCCCCAGCGGGTTTTCATTACTGGCAAGCTTGATAACGTCGGTTAATCCCAGCTCTCGCTCCAGCTCCTCAACCGGTTTACCTGGCTGATACGGCACAAGGTCCTGAATACCAGAACAGGCTAAGGATATAAAATCACACTTCATAATACACTGACCGAGAGCATCATATATTGACTGACCCTACCCCGTTAAAGTACGGCACTGGGGTAAGACCCAAGCACTTTAAGCTCGATACTGTTCTTTATCAGATCCTGTAGTGCGTTCTGTACCACGGGGTCTGAGTTATGGCCGACAAAATCGATATAGAATAATGAATTTTTTGACGCTGAACGGGTTTCAACACGCGTCAAACTCACACCGTAACGGTGGAAAGGCTCCAGCAGCTGATATAACGCCCCCGGCGTATCAGGCACCGAGATTAAAATAGAGGTTTTATCATCGCCACTTGGGCCAACATATTGATCGCCGATAATCAGGAAGCGTGTAGAGTTATCGATTTGATCTTCAATATTTTTGACGGCAGCATCTAGATCATAAAGGTCAGCGGCCATATCACCTGCAATCGCCGCACAGCCTTTACCCTCTTTCGCCGCTAAGCGGGCCGCCTCAGCATTTGAGCTAACGGCCACTTTTTCGATATCAGGATAGCGTACATCCAGCCAACAACGGCTCTGCGCTAAAGACTGCTGATGGGAGTAGATTTTTCTGATGCCATCGAGGCTGTCCCCTCGATTTAATAGCAGGTGCAAGTGCACCGGCACTTCTACTTCACCACAGATCTTAAGGTCAAACTGCTTAAATAGATCGAGCGTATGGCTTACAACGCCTTCCGTTGAGTTTTCAATCGGCACAACACCATAATGGGCAGCCCCTGACTGTACTTCACGGAAAACATCTTTCAGTGATTGCATCGGTAAGTGACGCGCGGAGTGGCCAAAGTGCTTCATAGCTGCCAGTTGCGTAAAGGTCCCTTCTGGGCCTAAAAAAGCAACACGCATCGGCTCTTCCAGTGCAAGACAGACTGACATGATCTCACGGAATAAGCGGGCAACCTCTTTATCAGCTAAAGGGCCCTCATTACGCTCCATGACTGCCCGCAACACTTGAGCTTCACGTTCTGGACGATAAAACACAGGGCTAACATCACCCTGATATTTCTGTTTAACTTCCGCCACACTTTGCGCACAACGGGCACGACGATTGAGCAACTCATGGAGTTGCCCATCAATAGTGTCGATCTGGTCACGGAGGATACGTAGCTCTTTTTCCTGTTCGCTCATACTCTTCTACTTAATTCTGTGATGATCTTAGGCGTGTTGTTTTTCAAACTGCTGCATAAAACTAATCAGCGCATCAACGGCGGCTTCGGGCACGGCGTTATAAATACTTGCACGCATTCCACCCACAGAGCGATGACCTTGTAGATTCAACAATCCGGCCTCTTCAGCCTGCTGCAAGAAAAGTGCATCTAACGCATCATCAGCCAGTGTAAAAGGTACATTCATCCATGAACGGTTTGCCACCGCCATTGGATTAGCATAAAAATCGCTCGCATCAATCGCGGCATATAATTTAGCTTGCTTACGCTGATTTGCTTTCTCCATTGCAGCAACGCCGCCTTGCGCTTTCAGCCATTTAAAGACCAAACCAGCAAGGTACCAGCCAAATGTAGGTGGCGTATTACACATGGAATCAGCATCCGCATGGACTTTGTAGTCAAACATAGTCGGAGTACCGGCCACGACACTGCCAAGCAGATCTTCTCGAACAATAACAACGGTCAAACCCGCCGGGCCTATATTCTTTTGAGCACCCGCATAGATCAATCCAAACTTATCCACATCCAGCTGACGGGACAATATAGTAGAAGAAAGATCAGCCACGAGAGGTACATCACCCGATTCTGGAATATAGTCATACTCCAATCCACCAATGGTTTCATTGGGCGTGTAGTGAAGGTAAGCCGCATCAGGGTTAAGCTTAAGTTCGGCTTGGGTCGGTACGGCAATATTGCCGTTTCCTTCACTGCTGCCTGCAATAGAGACATCACAGTAGCGAGCCGCTTCTTTGATCGCTTTTTTCGACCAGATACCGGTATTGATATAGTCGGCGTTCGTTTTGCCTCTCAATAAGTTCATCGGAATCATTGAGAATTGCGACGTTGCGCCGCCTTGGAGAAATAACACTTTATAAGCAGAGCTAATGCCCATTAGATCGCGTAGATCTTGCTCCGCTTGTTCAGCCACCGATACAAACTCGTCGCTGCGGTGACTCATCTCCATAATAGAGAGCCCCTTGCCGTGCCAATCCAACAACTCTTGCTGTGCTTGTGCTAGCACGTCTTCGGGTAAACCTGCAGGTCCTGCACTGAAATTAAACTTGCGTGTCATCGATCGTGTCTCTTATATCAATATTTCTTGCCGCTATTAAGAATAGGCGCAACTAAAAGGGTGCTATATAAAAAGTGCGACTTAAAGCCGCACTTGATTGGATAAACTACTCATTCTCATCCGAGTGGTTTTCCGCATCCGGCTGCAAGTCAGCTGGGCTATCTGACGATTCTTCAGACACCTCCCCTTCGCTGATCTCTTCTTCATCCGGTTCCTCTATACGTGCAACACTCACGAGACGTTCATCCGTATTTACACGGATCAATGTAACCCCTTGAGTATTTCGTCCAAGCTCAGAAATGCCGTCACAACCGGTACGTACTAATGTACCCCGGTCACTGATAAGCATCACATCATCGCCATCAAAGACCTGAACTGCGCCCGCCAACTGACCATTACGATCAGAACATTGCTGCGCAATCACACCCTGACCACCACGACCTTTAACGGGGAAGTCATCAATGGCTGTTTTCTTACCATAGCCATTTTCAGATGCTGTCAGTACCTTACCGCCTTCCTGTGGAATAATTAATGAGATAACTTCAACGCCATCGCCCATTCTTACACCACGTACGCCACGTGCCGTACGACCCATTGGACGTACATCATTTTCATTAAAGCGCATGCTCTTACCTGCGCTGGTCATAAGCATGATGTCATTACTGCCATCTGTGATCGCTGCGCCAACCAGATGGTCATCATCTAATAGGTCTAACGCAATCAAGCCGCTTGAGCGAGGACGGGCAAAGTTGGTTAACGCGGTTTTCTTAACCGTGCCAGAAGCGGTTGCCATAAAGATAAATTTATCTTCATCATAGGCACCTACCGGCAGGATTGTACTGACGCGCTCCCCTTCATCCAATGGCAAGATATTCACAATTGGACGGCCACGCGCGGTTCGGCTCGCAACAGGAATTTCAAACACACGTAACCAATAGACTTTACCGCGATCGGTAAAGCAGAGAATCGTATCGTGTGTATTAGCGATAAGCAGATGTTCTATAAAGTCTTCATCTTTAATCGCTGCGGCAGACTTACCTTTACCACCACGGCGCTGTGACTGGTAATCCGTTAATGGCTGCGTTTTCGCATAACCACCATGGGAGATGGTAACAACCATGTCCTCTTCGGTAATAAGATCAGCAATCGTCAAATCTTTACGTGATGCAGTAATCTCGGTACGACGCTCATCACCATACTCTTCGAGTACCGCTTCAAGCTCTTCGCGAATCACTTCCATCAAACGCTCATGGGAGCCTAAGATAAGCAGAAGTTCTGCAATTTTATCGAGTAGTTCTTTATATTCAGCAATCAGCTTGTCATGTTCTAAACCGGTCAAACGGTGTAGACGTAGCTCTAGAATCGCTTGGGCTTGTGCTGGTGATAGGTGGTAATGCCCATCACGCAAGCCGTACTGCTCTTCCAGATCATCAGGACGGCAAGCATCTTCACCTGCACGCTCAAGCATCTGAATAACATCACCCGGTGCCCACGCTGCTGCAATCAAGCCTTCTTTTGCTTCTGCTGGCGTTGGTGATTTTTTAATTAATTCGATAACCGGATCAATATTTGCCAGCGCTACCGCTAAACCTTCTAATAGATGGCCGCGTTCACGGGCCTTTCTTAGTAGGTAAACAGTACGACGTGTAACCACCTCACGGCGATGACGTACAAAGCACTCAAGCGCGGTTTTAAGATCCAGTATGCGCGGCTGACCATCAACCAGCGCCACCATATTGATACCGAAGACAGACTCCATCTGGGTCTGTGCGAACAGGTTATTGATAACGACTTCAGGTACTTCATTACGTCGTAATTCAATAACAATGCGCATACCGTCTTTATCAGACTCGTCACGCAGTTCGGTAATCCCTTCGATTTTCTTATCTTTAACTAACTCAGCAATTTTTTCGATCAAACGTGCTTTGTTTAGCTGATAAGGGATCTCGGTGATAATAAGAGACGGCTTACCGTTCTTCTCATCTTCTTCAACATGGTATTTAGCACGGACATAGATACGTCCACGCCCTGTACGGTACGCCTGTAAAATACCCGCGCGACCGTTAATAATACCGCCCGTTGGAAAGTCGGGGCCCGGAATATATTCCATCAACTCATCGGTCGTTAGATCGCCATTTTCTATCAATGCGATACAACCACGCACAACTTCTGACAAGTTATGAGGAGGAATATTAGTAGCCATACCTACAGCGATACCCGAAGAACCATTAACAAGCAGGTTCGGGATACGTGTTGGCACAACCACTGGAATTTTTTCAGTACCGTCATAGTTATCAACAAAATCGACGGTTTCTTTTTCTAAATCAGCTAACAGTTCGTGAGCGATTTTATCCATGCGGATTTCGGTATAACGCATCGCCGCAGCAGAATCGCCATCAATCGAACCGAAGTTACCCTGACCATCCACAAGGGGATAGCGCATGGAAAAGCTCTGCGCCATACGTACAATAGTATCGTAAACCGCACTATCACCATGTGGGTGGTATTTACCGATTACATCGCCCACCACACGCGCTGATTTTTTATATGCTTTGTTCCAGTCATTGCCGAGTTCGTTCATCGCAAATAGAACACGACGGTGTACTGGTTTAAGACCGTCTCTTGCGTCTGGTAACGCACGGCCCACGATTACGCTCATTGCGTAATCTAGGTATGACTGCTTCAGTTCATCTTCGATGTTAACTGGCAGAATTTCTTTGACTTGATCGCCCATTCCCTATCCTTGAATCACTCTCGCAACGGAAGGTTTCCGCGGATATTTTTAACCGCAGGAGTATATCATATTTTCCACAAATGAATCCTGAAAAAATAAGGGGTTATATAATTAAATATTAGGACGTACGCATTTACCTCTGTGACTATTTCTGAAGCCTCTAGGAGTGCTAGAATAAGACAAAATTCACGAACGAAAGAACGCCATGACACAGTCAAATAAAACGTCTCAGCAAAACATTGATCCGGAAGAGATCGCAAAGTTCGAAGAACTGGCGAACAAGTGGTGGGACCGCAATAGCGAATTCAAGCCCCTGCATGATATCAACCCTTTGCGCGTTGGCTTTATCGACCGTATCGCCCACCTTGCTGACAAGAACGTATTAGACGTAGGCTGCGGCGGCGGCATCTTATCCGAATCTATGGCACAACGCGGTGCCCACGTGACAGGTATCGATATGGGCGCAGCGCCGCTCAAAATCGCTAAACTTCACGGCCTAGAGAGCGGTGTAGATGTCAGCTACAAACAGATTACCGTTGAGGAACTTGCAGCAGAACAGCCCGCTTCGTTTGATGTGGTCACCTGCATGGAGATGCTTGAGCATGTGCCCGATCCCGCTTCAATCGTCAACGCGTGCGCTACACTTTGCAAACCGGGCGGCACGCTTTTCTTTTCCACCCTCAACCGCAACCCAAAGAGCTATCTATTTGCGATTTTAGGCGCAGAAAAGCTATTAAAGTTAGTACCCGACGGCACCCACGATTTTAAAAAGTTCATCCGCCCATCCGAATTAGGCGCATGGATTCGAGAAAGCGGGTTACACAGCACCGAAATGTGCGGCATGACCTACAACCCGCTGACAAAAACATACAGCCTGCACCCCACCGATGTGGATGTAAACTATATGATTGCGACCACCAAACCAGCCTAAGGGCCCGCGACGCAGATGAACACACGACCAGCATCCGTTCTATTCGATCTAGATGGCACCCTGATTGATACAGCCCCCGATTTTCACTGGGTTATTAATCAGCTATTAAAAGAAGAGAACAAAGCGCCTGTCAGCTATGACTATATAAGACATTATGTCTCTAACGGTGCTCGGGCGATGGTGGGTGCGGCATTTAATTTACATGAAGATGATCACGCATTTGATTATCTGCATCAACGGATGCTAGAACTCTATTTACAGCATTTAAATACCCAGAGCCAGCTGTTCCCCGGCCTTGATGATTGCCTTATCTGGTTAGAGCAACATAACATCCCTTGGGGCGTTGTCACCAACAAACCAGCGCTTTATACCACCCCAGTCATGCTAGGACTCGGGTTATCAAAACGGGTAAGCACGGTGATCTGTCCTGATCATGTAAAAAACAAAAAACCAGACCCTGAAGCGCTCTTCCTTGCCTGCAATGAAATCAACTGCCCTGCTGAACAGAGCATCTACGTGGGGGATCATATACGGGACATCGAAGCAGGTAATCGCGCAGGCATGACAACCGTTGGCGCCACTTACGGCTATTTAAATGACGGCGAAGATCCATCCACATGGCACGCCGATCATTACATTACCTGTGCAACTAAACTAAAGCCCCTGCTACAATCACTTTATAGTGATTTACGCAGCTGATATTAGGATCAATAATTATGTTTGACTACCAGGCACCGGAGAACCTCCTACAAGACCGCATTATTCTGGTAACAGGCGCCGGCGCAGGTATTGGTCGCGCAGCCGCTAAAGCTTATGCCGCTCACGGAGCAACCGTAATTTTACTCGGCCGCACCTTAGAAAAGCTCGAGCAGGTTTATGATGAGATTGAAGCAGCGGGACACCCACAACCCGCGCTCGTACCGCTCAATCTAGAAAGCGCACAAGAACATGACTACATTGAGCTTGCAAATACGCTTGAGCAGGAGTTTGGCCGTCTGGACGGCATACTCCACAATGCAAGCTTACTGGGCGTTAGAACCACAATAGAAAGCTATGACCCCGTTATCTGGCAACAGGTTATGCAGGTCAACCTCAATGCACCCTTTATGATGACACAGATTTTGATGCCGCTTTTAGAGCGTTCGAACCATGCATCAATCGTATTCACCTCATCCAGCGTAGGCCGAAAAGCCAAAGCCTACTGGGGCGCATACGGCATCTCTAAGTTTGCAACCGAAGGGCTGATGCAAACCTTAGCGGACGAGCTTGAATCCGTCAGCAAAATCCGCACAAACTGCATCAACCCAGGCGCTACGCGTACTCAAATGCGCGCAGATGCATATCCTGCCGAAAAACCCGCTTCGGTAAAATCGGCCGAAGAGATTATGCCGCTATATTTATACCTAATGGGCGATGATAGCCTCGAGGTAAACGGACAATCACTGGACGCCCAATAAGCAACCAGCAGACATAAAAAAGCAGCCTAGCGAAGTGATCTATCCTACTGACCACTTACACTAGACTGCTTTTTTTGTACCCAAAAGGATCAATCGAGCTTAATCCCCTTCTTGTCTTCTCGCTCTCTGCTTTTTATAACGACGATCAAACTTCTGCTTTTCCACCACCGACATTTTAGCGCCACGTCGTGGTTTTAATTCCAGCATCTGAGACAAGGATTTAACTTCTTTATCGTCCATCATCTTCCACGTACCCGCCCTAACATCACTCGGCAGAAATACAGGACCAAAACGAACACGCTTCAAACGGCTTACTTGAATCTCTTGTGATTCCCAAAGACGACGTACTTCTCGATTTCGCCCCTCCATAACCACACAGTGATACCATTTATTAGCGCCATCACCATCAAAGAACTGCACATCAGTGAAGCGTGCCATTCCATCATCAAGCAACACACCATCAGTTAAACGCTTCAAAAGCGCGTCATCCACGCTCCCTAAAACACGTACAGCATATTCGCGATCAATTTGAGCCGACGGATGCATAAGCGCATTCGCAAGGTCACCATCCGTCGTGAACAATAAAAGACCTGATGTATTTATATCTAAACGACCAATGGCAATCCAACGCCCTTCCTTAAGCGGCGGCAAGTGGTCAAACACGGTTGGGCGCCCCTCTGGATCATGACGCGTACATATTTCACCGACAGGTTTGTTATATACCAACACCCTGCGTTCAGCTTGCTTATCAAAGATAAGATTAACAAGCGATCCATCCACCGACACAACATCACCTTCTGCTATGCGGTCACCTAAGGTAGCAACTTGATCATTAACGGAAATTCGCCCGTCTTTAATCCAACGCTCCATCTCACGACGTGAGCCTATACCGGAGCGCGCCAAAACTTTATGTATTTTTTCATCTGACATATGACGCACCTAACATTTATCTAACAACTTACAAAAAATATCATCAATAAACGACGAGGACACAGCCCCCCCCCTTATTGATAATAATAAAACAAACATTAAAACCAACAAAAAAGCCCTTTCAGCTAAGGAAAGGGCTCTTATTTATAAAAACGCGACCCAATAATTAAATGAGGCAATCGTCTTTAGTAAATCCTTTTTCAAAATAAGCCTGGAAAGCTAAAGGCGTACGGCCACGACCTGACCATTCATGTTCAACACCTTCATCATCTACAACGCGATATTTTGGCTGAACCTTTTTCTTAGGCGCAGCAACCTCACCAATCATACCCATGAGATCATTCATATCCACGCCTGCTTCTAACATGCTTTGGCGAATCGCTTCAATCTTTTCAAGCTTTTCCTGTTCAGCTGCCTGAACTGCAGCTTCCTCTTCACGTCGATCGTCCGCAATCACAGTTAAATCAGAGATTACTTTTTCGAGTTCAGAAACACTAAGTTCCTGACACTGTTTACGAAGAGAATTTTTGCGCGTTAGAATTTTTAAAAAATCAGACATTTCTCATACTCATCGAATTAAATAAATAAAGTGATTATCGTTATAGGTAATAAGGAACTCAGTATAAACAATAATATTAAATTATGAAAAGCTAGTAATATCTCCCGCCCCTTGTCGAATAACCTCAGGCACCTCTTCAACAAGATTAATAACACTGGTCGCTTCCAAACCGCAGTATCCACCGTCAATAATAAGATCAACCTGATTTTGCAGCAACTGCCGCATTTCATAGGGATCCATTAACGGGGTTCCATCTCCGGGCATAATTAATGACGTACTCATAATAGGTTCACCCAGCGTTTCAGTTAATGCCAACGCTATAGGGTTATTTGGTATACGAATACCTATAGTTCTTCTTTTAGGATGCAAAAGGCGCCGAGGCACTTCTGAGGTCGCTTTAAGAATAAACGTAAACGCACCAGGTGTATGTGCCTTTAATAAACGGTAGTTAGTATTCTCGACCTTAGCGTAGGTACTTATCTCACTTAAATCACGGCAGACCAACGTAAAATTATGTTTATCATTTAATTGGCGTATTTTTTTTATCCGTTCCAACGCTCGCTTATCACCTAGATGACAACCTAATGCATACGCACAATCTGTAGGGTAAATAACAACCCCACCATTATTAATGATTTCAACCGCTTGATTTATCAAACGCTGCTGAGGGCTCTCAGGATGTATTTGAAAAAACTGACTCACAATCTACCTTAGATAATTATCAAAAATAACAATGACCGATTATAACTTATCTATATCATTTTACGTATTAAACCAGATCAATAAATCACAATAAATAATTTAACACGTGATTTACATTACTTTTCAATGGTGGATATTTACCTAGGTCCGTCCATGTATGCCCCGGAGAATGAAAATCACTCCCCGCTGAAATCATCATATTTTTCTCTTTAGCGATACGCAGCAATTGAAAATGATGGTCCGGCGTCATCCCAGGATAAGATACTTCAATACCATCCCCCCCAGCTTCAGTAAAATCGTTAATCGCGCCACGCAGTTTAGTAAATGTCATTTTATATTTAGTCGGGTGCGCCAAAATGGAAACGCCTCCTGCGTTTTTAATAACGGACAGCGCTTCCACCAGCGATGGCCACTCCATTTTTACATCACCTTTTTTGCCTATACCTAAATATTTTTTAAATGCCTGCTGCTCTGTACTGACCAACCCCTGCTCCAACATAACCCGAGCAAAATGCGGACGACCAATAACACCTTCACCCCCTTTCTCTTTAGCGGCCAAATAAAGATCGGGCAATCCCATGGTCATCAACTGATCCGCAACCTTTCTTGCCCTTGCCAACCTTAAGGCCGAAAGGTTCGCTAGATAATCTTTCAACTCAACGGACGTCACATCCAACCCTAAACCAACAATATGCAGCACGCGCTGATTCCAAGTGCAGGTAAACTCAACGCCAGAGATCAAACGGATCCCTTCTAGGTCCTCATCGCTAAATTGCGCAATTCCCGCCAGCGTGTCATGGTCAGTAATCGCCAAGACTTCGATCTGCCGCTCCTTCGCTCGCGCCAATAAAACGTGCGGCTCAAGTGCCCCATCTGACGCGGTTGTGTGGCAATGTAGGTCGTATTTAGGTAATTCCATATTTATTCACTGTTTATATAAAGTTCAAGCAACCTTATAATCCAACGTTAACCCACTAGATTAAGGCGACCATGAAGCTTTTATTAGATTTTTTACCGATCATTATCTTTTTTATCGTATACAAAACGACTAATGACATTATTTTAGCCACGGCTATCCTGATACCAGCAACGCTTTTACAGATGCTATATACATGGATGCGCACGCATAAGATCGAAAAGATGCAATTGGTCACCTTAGCGTTAGTCGTCATCCTTGGTGGCGCTACCGTCCTATTTCAGGACAAGACCTTCATCCAATGGAAACCGACCGTTGTAAATTGGTTATTTGGTATAGCGTTTTTAGGTAGCCAATTTATTGGAAGTAAAACGATTGTAGAACGCCTGATGGGAAGTAACATCTCCCTTCCCGGTTTTGCTTGGCGTACGCTCAACATTGCTTGGGTCATTTTCTTCTTAGCCATGGGCGCGCTTAATCTTTATGTCGCCTATTCCTTCAGCGAAGAAACATGGGTCAACTTTAAACTATTTGGGATGCTAGGTCTCACGGTGATTTTCATTATCGCTCAAGGTGTCTACCTTTCTCGCCATATTGAAAATACAGAAAACAACGATTCAAATAATTAAGGATATATCTGTGTATTACGCCATTATTGCAGAAGATAAAGAAAACAGCTTAGAAAACCGCCTCGCAGCACGCCCTGAGCACTTACTACGACTAAAAGATTTAAATGCAGAGGGCAGATTACTCATCGCGGGCCCTCACCCAGCCATCGACAGCGAAGACCCTGGCGCTGCGGGCTTTACAGGCAGTTTAGTCGTTGCTGAGTTTCCATCATTAGCCGATGCACAGCAGTGGGCAGATGAAGATCCTTATATAACTGCGGGTGTTTACAAAAAAGTTACTGTTAAGCCGTATAAAAAAGTACTACCCTAGTACATAAGAACGCTATAATACTGGTACAACTATGAACTAAAGACTAAGAATGCGCCTACAATGTAGATAAAGCAAACTTAGTTGAGCGTTGCCTTAGATGAGCATAAGTAAGCAATTAGTCCAAAAATATGACTATTTTTCTGCTATTTATCCTAGGTTAAGGTAGGAAGAGTTGTAATAAACAGATTAATTCTTATTATTCCTAATTACAGAATCCAAATCGTATTTCAAGGACAGCTAAAATGAAAAAATTCGCAATCGCTTCAGGCTTAGTACTCGCTATGGGCCTAGCAACAGGTGCTCAAGCTCACCCAGAGAACGCAGGTTACTGGGATGAATCACCAACGTCTACAGTATGGAAAACAGGTACTGGTGGATGCTGGCGTCATGGTTTCTGGGAAGAGTCTGATGCAATCGAAGGTTGTGAGGGCTACAAAGCGCCAATGGCAGAAGCTCCAGCTCCGGCTCCAGCTCCAGCACCTAAAATGATGAGCACTGTTGAAAAACACATCGTATACTTCGATTTTGATAGCTCAAATCCTGGCGATGTAAGTGACATCTCTAGCTATGTTAACTCTCTTAAAGAAGTAACTAGCGTTAATCTTGTTGGCCATGCTGACCGCATTGGTGCAAGTGCATATAACGATGCGCTTTCTCAGAAACGTGTAAACGCTGTAGCTAAAGCACTACAGGCAGGCGGCGTAAGCGCTTCTGTAATTAGCACTGGCTACATGGGCGAAAATGCACCAGCTAAATCATGTGAAGGCCTACGTGGCACTAACGTTGTTGACTGCCTACGCGCTAACCGTCGTGTAGAAGTTGAGATTTCTGGTAAAAAATAAGCGATAAAGTCAGCGTACTTTGTTGCTAGAGAGGCACCTTTAAACAAGGTGCCTTTTTTTTATAACAATAAAATAAAGGCTGATGATGAACACACTAACAAAAGTCCTCCCCTTTCTATTTTTACTGTTAAGCGCCTCTGTTTTTTCTGCTGAAGCCTATCAAGATCAAAAGGTCGTTTACCATATCAATTATGATGACCCTACCCGCATCTCCGCCACGTTCTCGAATATAGCGAATCATATAAATCAACTGGGTGAAGATCACATCACCGTTAAAGCGGTTATTCATGGCCCTGCGATTAAATACTTTATTGAAGCCAGCCACGATGACGCTAAACAAATTGCGCTCGATTCACTACGTTTAAATAATGTTCAATTCATTATTTGCCGTAACAGCCTTGAAGGCTTTCATGTGACCCGTGAAGACCTCTATGAGGTTGAAGCCGACGATGTTGTGCAAGCAGGACTCCCCGAGATTGTACACCTACAGCAGCAGGGCTATTTTTACGTTCGCCCCTAACAAGGGATGACACTGCGGTGACACGACAGACACAAAAAAGGTGGCACATGGCCACCTTTTTTAGTGATGCGATGACTATAGGTTTAACCAACCCATACCCGCGCATTTCGGAACATACGCATCCACGCCCCATCATCAGCCCACTCATCCGGTGCCCAACTGTTTGTCACAGCTCGGTACACACGTTCAGGGTGCGGCATCATGATAGTGACACGACCATCGCTATTCGTTACACCGGTAATCCCTGCAGGAGAGCCATTAGGGTTAGCAGGATAAGCTTCAGTCTGCTGCCCATAGTTATCCACATAACGTAATGCAACCGCATTTGCGCCCTGTAGATTAGCCAGATGAGTAGCGTCCTCAAACTCAGCACGCCCTTCCCCATGAGCGATTGCGATAGGCATACGAGACCCCGCCATGCCCTGCAAGAAGATAGAGTTCGACTCTTGCACCTCAACCATAGCTACACGCGCTTCAAACTGCTCTGAAACGTTACGTACAAAGTGAGGCCACAAATCAGCGCCAGGAATCAGTTCATGCAGGTTAGATAACATCTGACAACCATTACAGATACCTAACGCAAAGGTATCTGTACGGGCAAAGAAGGACTGGAACTGATCACGTGCACGTGCGTTGAACAAAATAGATTTCGCCCAACCTTCACCCGCGCCTAATACATCCCCATATGAGAAACCACCACAAGCAACAAGCCCTTTAAACTGATCAAGCTCAACCCGACCCGAAAGGATATCGCTCATATGCACATCGATAGCGGCAAAGCCTGCGCGATCAAACGCAGCAGCCATCTCGATTTGGCCGTTTACGCCCTGCTCTCGAACAATGGCAACCTGCGGGCGAACTCCCGTACTAATAAACGGTGCAGCAACATCTTCGTTTTGATCAAAGGTTAATGCGCTGTGAAGTCCTGGGTTCTCTTTATCATTAATGCTATCAAACTCTTGTTGCGCACACGCGGAGTTATCACGCAGCGATTGAATCTGATAAGAGGTTTCTGCCCACCAACGCTGCAACTGCGTCCGGCTTTCGGCGTAGACCTCTTCCTCATCAAAATGGAAACGCAACTCATCATCTAAATTAAGAGAACCGATCACTTGGGTTACATCGCCTAGACCCGCCGCATTCAATTCAGTTAACACGGTACCTAGATCGTCACGCTTAACCTGAATAACCGCACCCAACTCTTCAGAAAAGAGTGCAGCCGCCAGCTCACTTTTATCAGCCGCCAGCATATCTAGATTAATATCAACACCCGCATGTCCAGCAAATGCCATCTCAGCAACCGTGGTAAATAAACCACCATCCGAGCGATCATGGTAAGCCAGCAATAAGCCCTGCTCATTCAACTCTTGAATGGCCGCGAAAAATGCAACCAGCAGCTCAGGCTGATCAACATCAGGGACGTTTTGACCCACTTCATTATAAACTTGAGCCAAGGCAGACAAACCAATACGGTTCTGGCCCACACCTAAATCAAGCAGAATCAGATCCGTTTCACCTTTATCCGTGCGTAGCTGCGGTGTGAGCGTTTTACGTGCATCAAGCACTGGCGCAAAACCGGTAATCACCAATGACATCGGCGCCGTCACGGACTTATCTTCGCCCTCATCATTCCATACGGTACGCATAGACATAGAATCTTTGCCGACAGGAATCGTCATACCTAGTGCTGGACATAACTCCATGCCAACGGCTTTTACCGTATCGTAAAGTTTTTCATCTTCGCCCGGATGGCCTGCGGCACACATCCAGTTGGCCGATAGCTTAATATCTTTTATCTCGCCAATACGTGCAGCCGCCATATTGGTAACCGTTTCACCAATAGACATACGCCCTGACGCCGGTGAATCAACAAGCGCAAGCGGCGTACGCTCACCCATCGCCATAGCTTCACCAGCATAAGTATCAAAAGAGGCGGTTGTAACCGCGCAATCCGCAACAGGCACCTGCCATGGGCCGACCATTTGATCCCGTGCAACTTGCCCGGTGATGGAACGATCGCCGATGGTGATTAAAAAGGACTTAGACGCGACTGAAGGCAGCTTCATAACACGTTCTGCCGCTTCTTTTAGATCGATGGCGCTTGTATCAAAATCAGGCACTTGATATGTAATACGCTCGACAGAGCGATGCATTTTTGGCGCTTTACCAAAAAGAACACTCATCGGTAGATCAACCGGTTTATTTTCGAAATGCGTATCACCTAAGGTCAGGTGCATCTCTTCGGTTGCTTCACCCACAACTGCATAAGGGCAACGCTCACGTTTACAGATCGCTTCAAAACGCGCTAAGTTTTCTGGCGCAACCGCCATAACATAGCGTTCTTGCGCTTCGTTACACCAGATCGCCAATGGCGACATACCCGGTTCATCATTATTAACATTACGTAACTCAAAGTTACCGCCACGCTCACCATCTTTTACAAGTTCAGGGAACGCGTTAGACAAACCACCCGCCCCAACATCATGGATAAACGCGATAGGGTTGTCATCGCCTTGCTGCCAGCACTGGTCGATGACCTCTTGGCAACGACGTTCTAACTCTGGGTTATCACGCTGTACTGAAGCAAAGTCTAAATCGGCAGAGGAGGTACCTGAAGACATAGACGACGCAGCACCGCCCCCTAAACCGATCTGCATGGCAGGACCGCCTAAACAGATAAGCTTTGCGCCAACAGGAATCTCGCCTTTTTCCACATGACTATCGCGGATATTACCTAAGCCACCCGCTATCATAATAGGCTTGTGATAACCGCGAACCTCTTCGCCCGCCGCACCATTTACTTTTTGCTCAAACGTACGGAAGTAACCCGTTAAGGCTGGACGACCAAACTCGTTATTAAACGCCGCACCACCAATCGGACCTTCCAACATAATATCGAGCGGTGTAACAATACGGTCAGGTTTGCCGTATTTAGATTCCCAAGGTTGTTCAAAACCGGGAATATTAAGATCGGAAACCGTGAAGCCGGTTAAACCCGCTTTAGGCTTAGAACCTTTACCCGTCGCACCTTCATCTCGAATCTCACCACCCGACCCTGTCGCGGCGCCTGAATGGGGCGCAATCGCTGTAGGATGGTTATGTGTTTCCACTTTCATCAGGATCTGAATATCTTCCTGATTGTAGCTATATTCTTTACCTTCAGGTTTCGGGAAGAAACGACCTGCCTTACTCCCTGCCATAACCGCCGCATTATCTTTATACGCGGACAATACATTCTCGCCGCCTAGCTCATTCGTGTTACGGATCATCGCAAACAACGATTTATCCTGAGCTTCGCCATCAATATCCCATGACGCATTAAAGATCTTATGACGACAATGCTCTGAGTTTGCTTGCGCAAACATCATCAGCTCCACATCGGTTGGATTACGTTTTAGCTCGATAAAACTATCAACTAAGTAATCAATTTCATCATCAGCCAATGCCAAACCCAGTTCGACGTTCGCAGTAACCAAAGCGTCACAACCACCGGACAAAATATCGACCGTCGTTAAAGGCTTAGGCGATTCTTCTATAAACAAAGCGGCCGCATCATCTATACTTGATAATACTGTTTCAACCATGCGGTCATATAATACAGCTTTAACGGCATCAACATCGGATGCAGAGAGCGCTGAAGAGGCATTCACATAATACGCAATACCGCGTTCTAAACGTTTAATCGAGGCAAGACCGCAGTTATGTGCTATATCAGTTGCCTTCGATGACCAAGGCGATATGGTGCCTGGCCGAGGCACTACTAGGAACAGCTGACCAGAAGGTTCTTGAGCCTCTGCTTTAGGCCCATAACGCAAAATACGTTCAAGTACTTGTTGCTGATTTTCCGATAATGCTTGTGACTGATCGGAAAAATGCATAAATTCAGCATACAAGCCAGTAACGGCAGGAACCTTTGACTGAATACCAGATAGTAACTTTTCATGACGAAAAGCAGAAAGAGCAGGTGCTCCGCGCAGTGCCAGCATCTCTAATAGAGCCTCTTGATAGCTGCCTACGTTAGGCAGTAGTTACAGGAGAATGATAGGCTGTGAATTTTACAGAAACAGTTCGCTGGATACCAGAAAAGCAGCAGTATGTTTGATATTAGTCGTAAAAAAGATGCCATACAGGCGCTGGTCATTTTTTTAATGTTCTGCATTCCGGTACTTTTAAGCTGGAATAGCAAAACTCAGCTCGGCGCCATCATCGAGTCGGGCAGCCTGAAAATGGTTACTCGCAACTCCCCTAGCACCTATTTCATTGAAAAAGGGGAACCCGCTGGTTTCGAATATGACTTAGCGAAAGCCTATGCCGAACATTTAGGCATCAAGCTCGAACTGGTTCTACCGGAAAGCTTTAGCGGTATATTTTCAACCATGAAAGCACGGAATGGCCACATTGCCGGCGCGATGCTCACCGTTACTGATGACAGGGAAAAAGCCTTCGAGTTCTCAGCGCCCTTTCTCACGACCACGGCCGCCGTGGTTTACCGTACAACAAAAGGGGTCAAGGCTCCCAAAGATTTAAACGACTTAGTTGCCAAAGATAAGACAATCTTAGTGCTGGCAAATAGCAGTCACGCAGAACTTCTCGCACGATTACAAACAACACACCCTACACTCAAATGGAAAGAGAGCAGCGAACACTCGGCCGTTGAGTTACTTGAGAAACTACACAATAAAGAGATCGACTATACCGTCGTTGATAGCATCACTTTTGATGCGCAAAAATCCTTTTTCCCCGGCCTACAAAAAGCCTTTGACTTGAATGAACCACAAGATTTGGCATGGATACTCAACCCCCATAGTGACCGCAGCCTAAAGAGCTCCGTCGATCGTTTTATGGCGCTTGAATCCACCCAAAAATTAATTAAAAAACTAAAAAAGAAATACTTTAATCGCTTCAATCCACTCAACTTCTACGACACAGCCTCCTTTAAAGAGGATATGGAAGAGCGATTCCCAAAGATCGAACAGTATTTTTATATGGCCGAACAAGAAACCGATATTGACTGGCAACTGCTGGCTGCGATTGCCTATCAAGAGTCCCACTGGAATCCAGATGCGGTTTCGCCCACCGGCGTAAAAGGCATCATGATGCTAACCAACGATGCCGCATCCGAAGTGGGTGTTACTGACCGTACCGACCCACAACAAAGCATTATTGGCGGCGCTCACTACCTCGTCAGCGTAATGAACAAGATCCCTGAGCGAATAAAACAACCTGACCATACCTGGTTTGCATTGGCAGGCTACAACATTGGTTATGGCCACTTAGAAGACGCGCGTGTACTCACCAGCCGGGCAGGCCTAAATCCAGACAAATGGGACGATGTAAAACAACATCTCCCCCTATTAACAAAAGAGAAATACTTCAACACCGTACGCTACGGCTATGCCCGTGGTTATGAACCGGTGCACTATGTCAGCAACATCAGAAAGTACATGAAACTTTTAAGCTGGGAGGTCCAAGTACGTCAAGCCAAACGCCAAAGCGAAGAAGCGGATATGAACCCAGATCACCCAAGTTGGGATGACACGACCGTCGTAGAGGATATTTTACCTACACTATAAATCTAGCGTACTACTTGGCCGAGCTTTGCTGCTTTTTTCTCTGCGCGGCGGCGCTGGAAAAAAGCACTGATTTTTTGACGGCACGCATCCGCTAAAACACCGGAAGTCACCTCGACCTGATGGTTAACCCAAGGTTGTTGAAATAACTGACAGTTACTATCAACCACACCCGCCTTTTCTTCGCTTGCACCATAGATCACACGGCTCACCCTTGAGTGCACAATGGCACCCGCACACATAGTGCAAGGCTCAATGGTCACATAGAGCTCAGCCCCGACTAAACGATAGTTTCCAACCCGTGCAGCCGCATCTCTTAACGCCATAATTTCAGCATGAGCAGTAGGATCATGACCGCTAATCGGGTGATTCCAACCTTCACCCACAACCTCACCATCAAGAACAACGACCGCCCCCACGGGCACCTCCCCTGCATTTTCTGCGTGATCAGCTAAGGCTAACGCTTCATGCATCCATAACAGGTCTTGTTGTTTTTGCTCACTCATTAATGTTTACACCCCATTGCGTACGGCGACAAACCCTACGCCTTTACAGTCACACAGGCCCGACCACGTCACCCTGACAAGTCGTCGCTCAAATACCACATGATAATCCCCTTTATCCTGAAAGGTAACTGATACGCCCTCCGACCAACCAATACTCCATTGAACTTTTCGTACTAACCAACAGTCTACTTCTATCTAAAAGGAATAAGCGCCCGCAGCCTGACCCATCCAACCTAAAAAAGACAAAACATGTCAGGTTGATGCCGAGCTGTACGCCGATCACCACAATGCCAAATGGTGCAGGTACGCGATGGCAATACACTAATCATTTCATACAGGACACCGCCCGATGAGCACCACCAGCCCTCTCCCCGACTCCCTAGAAAAGCCCTTAGCACGCTCGTTATTGGTGCTGCGTTTAGGCGTGTTTATCGTCATGTTGATGTGGACACTCGATAAGTTTGTTAACCCTGCCCACACAGGTAAAGTGCTTAACGGCTTTTATGGTATCGATTGGTTGAGCAACAACCTGTCTTATATCATTGGCGCAGTAGAACTCTTATTAATACTCGCCTTTGTAACCGGTCTTTGGCGGCGCTGGACTTACGGAAGCATTTTACTTCTTCACTCACTCTCCACCTTTTCACCTTACAAACAATATATGGACCCGTTTAACCACCTACTCTTCTTCACGGCTTGGCCCATGCTGGCTGCGTGCTTAGCACTATACTGGTTAAGAGCGTGGGATAACTTATGCACGTTTCCTCAACAAGGAAAAAACAAATAGCACGGCGAAACTCACCGCCTGATGATTCGCTGATGGCATTGAGTTAACACACATTTTTTTGTTAGGTCTTAATTATGAAAACATACAGCTCAGTCAAAACCCTCGTTTTAATGCTGTTTTTATCCGTCGCTAGCTCGGTAGTCTCAGCAAGTGATTATAAAATTGAGAAAATACAGGGCGATATTTATCGATTTGTAGACGATAGGCACCGTTCAGTCTTTCTAGTGACTGACGAAGGGATCTTGCTTACCGATCCTTTAAATACCCAAGCGGCAACATGGCTGAAAGCGGAGCTAAAAAAACGTTTCGATGCCCCCATTAAGTACGTGATCTATAGCCACAACCACAGTGATCATATTTACGGGGCACAGGTATTTGACGATCCTGATACCGTTTTTATTGCCCATGAATTAGCCGCGCAAGATATTAGAATAACTAAAGCTAACACCGTTATTCCTGATATGACCTTCAAAGAAAAAATGGCAATATCTTTAGGTGGGCATAAAGTTGAGCTTAGATATCACGGTCCTAATGACGGACGCGGCTCCATTAGCATGCTCTTTAAACCCGAAAAATTGCTATTTGTTGTCGACTGGATTGTCATCGGCCGGATGCCTTGGCAAAAACTATGGAGTTACGACATTCAAGGGATGATCAACTCAACCCAACAGGTACTTGAGCTAGATTTTGACACCTTCGTCGGCGGACATGCTGACATAGGAAATAAAGCAGATGTAGAGCGATACCTTAACTATCTGCAAGATCTGTATAACGCGGTCATCACGGGTATCCATAAAGGCCAAAGTTTAGATGAAATAAAGCAGACGATAAAATTAACAAATTACAGTGATCTCAAGCAATTTAAGCAATGGCTTCCACTCAATGTAGAAGGTGTTTATGAACGCCTAATGGAAGAGTCAGGCATGGGGTGGAGACCTGACATTAAGTGATTAACAAGGGATCTGCGCAATAGGTATAGCGCAGATCCTTTTTCCCACTGAAAACACCTAATGTCAGCCTAGGCTAACCGGCTTGCTCGACACAGTTACGGCCACTGGATTTGGCTTGATAAAGCGCCGTATCGGCTCGCTGCATCGCGTCGGCTACTGACTCATTTTCCACATCAACAGCCGCCACACCAAAACTTGCGGTGACCTTAATGGTCAGCTCATCGACCTTAACCTTAACCTCCATCTCCGCCAACGCGACTCTGAGACGCTCAGCTAACTCGGTTGCCTCATGCAAATGGGCCTGCGGCAGGAGCACGGCGAACTCTTCACCACCAATACGCCCGAACAGATCCACATGTCGAATGATCGTTTGCAGTGTATTAATTGCGGCAATCAAGACCTTATCTCCTGTCGCATGACCGTAGCTATCATTAATCCGTTTAAACATATCCAGATCAATCATCACCACCGCCAACGGTGTCTCAAACCGCCGAGCTCTATTGACTTCCCGCTCACTAAAATCATAGAACGCACGACGATTTAACACCCCAGTCAACGAATCTGTCTGCGCCAACAACTCTGCCTGTTTCACCGCCTTTTCGAGTTCAACTGTACGCTCTGATACCTGCCGTTCAAGCATCATCTGCTCCTGCTGTAGGTGCAGAATATGTTGTAACTCTACCGTCTCTTTCTCTTGAGTAAGGTAGTTAATACGATCCGCCAACGCTAACGAGAGCAGCACCCCCTCAATACATAACCCCAACGGCGGGGAAAAATTGGTCACAAAATCGGCAGGAATAAAACCAATATTACGCATCACGGCAATAAAAACAGCTAAGCTCCAGATACTCCAGCCCAATACATAAAACCGCGCATCCCCTCGACCTTTTTTATACTGCCATATCCCAAGCAGTGGAAATAAAACCGTAAACAGTGCATAGAGCAGAGCGAGTTTGAGTGCATATTCCCGCCCACCTAAAAGATAGCAGAACACAGAAACACCACCCAACAACAAAAGAGCTTGTAGCAGCCGATCAATGACCAACGACTCTCGAGTGTTCAAAAAACAACGTGTAAATTGAGTCGCCAATACCAACGTCAATACGCCAAAAAGAACCGGAGCGAAATCGGCAAACCAATGATACCCCTGCCACAAATAGCGATAACCTAGGCCCGTATTAGTCAGCAAGACCATCATCGCCGCCATAATATATAAGGTATACCATTTATATTCGGGCAACCGCGTGGAGTAGCCGATCAGGAAATTAGAAAACACCAGCAGCAGACCAATACCGATAAAGGTACCAATCACAAAATAGCGTTTGGCATAGTGTTGAAAAAACGCATCGGGGGTCCACAATAATAGCTGTGTTTCCGCCTTACCCGGCAATGCATAGGAGAGCTTAACCCATATTCGTTGCACCGCGCCGGCAGGCGTGTTCACCGGATATAAATTACTCTCAGCGGCAATTGCACGTTCAGAAAACGGGACATGATCTCCGCCTACCTGAGGCGCAGCTCCGTCCATATAAAAGGTGACAAAATCCCAATTGGTGTGAGGTACTTCAAGAAACCATGACAATGCATCTTCGCTGCTGTTTTTCAGGTCAATACGCAACCAATAATCCGCGCCAACGATACCAAAGTTACTCTTACCCTTAGGTAACGGCGCAAAGCGAGAGGCGAGCGGTTCGCTCTGCACCTGCGCCAAGGTATAGGTTCGGTTTGCATCTTCAAGATAAAGAACATGCATCCGTGTACTAAGCCCTGCCATCGAAGGTGACAGATTGACCGGCGACTGCGCCTGACATAGAGCACTGGCTAATAGCAACAACAGGAGCACAGCGATCTGCCCTAGATACTCAAAGAAAAGCCCCGCACAACGTCGACTACTGATCTCCCGACGGCTATTAATACTACTAAAATCTGGTGTGCCCATGATTATAATTAAACGCCTAAACCTATGGTTCGGATGGGTAATTTAACAACGAATAACGCTTTAGTAGCATCATCTTACCCGCAGACTAACGAAAACTCTTTGGTGGAGTAGCACTGATTTTATACTGATTAGCCTGCGTGCGTGCGTTTAGTTTGCCATATTAAACAGGTTACGCGCCTATCAAACGGATAGTGGGTGCCATTTTTATACAAGTACAGGGCTGATTACTCGCTATGACCCTCAACCAATGGGCAGTTACTGCGTTTAAACCTTATCCCCGGCTGCGGTCCAGGCATATCTCGTGTCAACAAGCTCGGGGATCGTCTCTCAAAATAAGCTTCGCAATCATGATCAAAAAAGATGGTGAGGGATCTTAGGTCAATTTGCTTTAATGTCTGCGCCACGTGCGGGTGTTCTGTTATAAATTGAACCATCGTGTTCAAGTCTTTCAAATTAACAGCCGAAGGGGGCAATGCGGCCTGCGCGTAGATCGCCCCACTCACTAGAATTAAGCTGATAATACCGCGAATACTCTTCATTTTTTCTACATCCTAGTAATGTTATACATACCCCCCCCGCAGGGAAGATCTAGTTTCCGTCATATCAATAAATCACAGAGCCAAAAAGCGTTGATCTTCTAACCAACATCAACCCTATCACTAAAAATCCACTACTTAGGGCTAACCACGACTCTTATTTTATTATGTTGAGATTCAGACTCACTCATATCCATGTTGAATTTATTGCCATACTGCAACCATGCTTCACCCACCTCATTCGCCGTTAGGTAGCACACTTCACCCCCCATAACGTCTTGGCAGTCCACACTCGCAACCTCAGGTGAAAACGACGCGATTGCTGGATATATCCCCCACCAACCGGGGAAACCATTACTAATGGAGAGCACCTCTTTAGTTTGGCCTACGGACAAATAAATAGCTGGCTCATCGCCTCTCGTTTCAATTAAGGATTCGTAACTAGCGCGGGAGCCCGCACAACCTTGAAGCAATAAAATAACGAAGGCTACCGTTATCATTTTAAAATTCATGACATACACCCTCTAGAAAAAACAATCGAATAGACCGTACGCTACGTTAGCAGCCCATAGGAATAGCGATATTTATAACCGTCACTACACGCCACTGGGCGCTGATTAATTTTTCGATTTTAATACGTACCGTGCTAAGCGAAATTTCAACCGGACTATAACCGTCGGGCCAACCTTCTCCTTCAAAGACCCTTACCCACTCCTCTCCGCCCTGAGCGAGTACAGCCTCTTTAATTTCGTCATCGCTTACCTCAGGAAAGCAGTCTACATTCACTTCGTCAAAGTTC
The DNA here is from genome assembly GCF_001597735.1 of Neptuniibacter pectenicola. Lineage (GTDB taxonomy): Bacteria > Pseudomonadota > Gammaproteobacteria > Pseudomonadales > Balneatricaceae > Neptuniibacter > Neptuniibacter pectenicola. The sequence continues at coordinate 268,554 of NZ_LUTS01000004.1, read as the reverse complement.
GGCAACAAAACCCGATTATCCTCGATTATATTGAGGCTATGCCATTGGGTGGTACAGTGTTCCCACTCCGTTAAGTCAAGATGAGGGCCCTCCCCATTAACCGACAAACTCGTTTCAAGCTGAAAAGTGACTCTATAGTTAGGACGATCTTTACCAAGCAACATAACTGCTGATTCAGACAAACTATCGCCTATTTCCAGCTCAGAAAAATACTCTTTTTTAAACGGCGCACTGTACTTTATGCTTTCCTGAAGCGCGCTTTCTCCCGACGGCATCAGTTCAATTTGGTTAAGTGCATAAGCAAAACTCGGCAAGCAAACCATTAAAAGTGTGATCGCATATTTCATCTCTGTACGTCTCCTAGCCTACGTCTATTTAGCTTATTCACATGTCCCCCTTATCTCTCTTAATCAAAGCCAAAACGGGTAATCTATAAATAAGACGTTAAATTGATTAGCAGCATAAAGATAGCAACCATAAAATAGCGCCGCCGTAACCTAATAAAACGCCTTATAAAATTAGAGCGCGCCCCCTTTAATCGTTAAGGGATCTTAAATTATTAAAAACTGAATGCGCATGAAATGAAGAGAGAGATACTCCTCATTCACTTGGAAAGTGTATTGGATTGATCAGATTGGCCTTCATACAAGGGAAGCAGACACGAATATAGCTGAAGACCCAAACAGATTAAATTAAACCTTAGCGGCTACATAGGGGCTCTTTATCATTCGAACATATCAAACTTATGCGAGCTTTTATGATCCAAAAACCGACACAGTTATTACTCTTCCCCTCTTGTATATTCAAGGCTCTTATTTTTATAGGTGCCCTTAGCATTAACGCTTTAAAGTGCTTACAGCTAACCCCAAAACAAGCGCCTATATAGCGCTACGAGAGTAAGGTTTATAGATAAAATAACCCATCCAATCAAATGAGACAGCACACAACAACTAGCACCTATGAAATTACATGGGGAAAAAATAATCCCATAGGACAATAGCTTAACCTTAAGGGCGCAAGACCAATACCGAGCAACCTGCGCGCTCAACCACCCGTGAGGAGTTGGATCCTAATAACACGTGATCGACTTTACCCCGGTGATGCGCCGTCATAATAATCAGATCTGCATTACAGCGTTTAACATGCTTGATAATACGTTCAGCCGGATTCCCCTGATGTACCGAAAGCGTTCGATTAACCTCTGGTAGTAACTTCTCTTCAGCCAGTGCTTGTAACTGTTTTTCGACAGCTTCATGCGCCTTTTCAACAGCTGATTTTTTAAAATAGGAGGCAACCAAAGGTGAGTTAAACCCAGGAATCACAGTCATTAGATGGATACAGCCCCCACTATCGAGTTCACGCAATGCCAGCTCAATCGCCTTATCAGAAAAAGAGGGTTCTTCGATATCAACCGGAACAATAATTTGCTTAAACATGAGTCCTTCCTTTACCACAAAGTATGGCTATCTAAACCGAGGCCCTACTAAAAGGGACCTCGGTTCTGAATTAAGATTTTGCTAAGGTCGGTGCCGGATCAGCGCTAGCCCGTCGACGACGGCGCTGAAACAGCACGACCGGTATCAGCAATAACAAAGCAGGGATAAACATAAGTTCCTTGGGGGGCTGTCCCTTCGGTACTTCCACCTGTCCGATCTGCTGATCAAACATCAACCCCGCTTTCTCTGCATGACTGCCAAAGCCAACCATATCAACGACGACCTTACCATCAAGATCCGCCAGCTCTAGACCCGCATTCACTATGCGTTCCTGAGTGTTCGCTCCGTCAGCCAGTTCAAACAGCGCGACAAAATCCCGTGGATTACCAACATCATCCTCACCGATCAAATGCAGCCTCAGTTCAGCGCCATTTGGCAGATCCAAACTATTACCCATTAACTCACTAGCCGCTACCGTCTGGAACGGTGGTGCCACCATATCCATCCAAAAACCGGGACGAAATAGAGAGAAAGCAATAAGAATCAATAACGCCGTTTCGTGTAACCGATTACGCACCAAAAAATGTCCTTGGGTCGCAGCGGTAAACAGCAAGATCGCTGCAGTCGACACCACGAAGACGATAATGCCCTGCCACCAGCTCACATCGATCAATAAGAGGTCTGTGTTGAAGATAAACAGGAACGGCAGAATCGCTGTTCGCAAACTATAGAAGAATGCGACAAACCCGGTACGGATCGGATCACCACCAGACACTGCCGCCGCTGCAAAAGACGCTAACCCTACCGGCGGTGTTACATCGGCCATAATGCCGAAGTAGAACACGAACAGATGCACGGCAATCAGCGGCACAATCAAACCTGATTCTTGCCCCAAGGTCACGATCACCGGCGCCAGCAAGGATGACACCACAATATAGTTGGCGGTGGTTGGCAAGCCCATACCCAGAATCAAACTAAGTACGGCCGTCAAGGCTAGCATCAACAACAGGTTGCCCATCGACAACACTTCAACTAGATCCGCCAACACAGAACCTACACCTGTCTGCGATACCACGCCCACGATAATACCGGCAGTCGCCGTCGCAATACCGATGCCGATCATGTTACGCGCACCAACAATCAAGCCATCGATCAGCTGGTTAAAGCCCTTCCTAAACTGTCGTCCCAGACCGCCTTCATTGCGAAAGAACGCAAACAAGGATTTTTGCGTCAGCAGGATAAAGACCATCAACATAGTCGCCCAGAATGCCGAGAGTCCAGGAGACAAACGCTCAACCATCAAACACCAAACCAGTACGATAACAGGCAGAATAAAATGCAAACCCGATTTAACGGTCGGCCCAACTTCCGGTAGCTCTACCACATCAGAGTTCGGATCATCCAATTCAAGGTCGGGATAACCTGCAGAGAAACGCACCAGCAAGACATAGACAATCAACAACAAGACACCGATCACCAGACTGGCGTATTGACCAAACAACGGTTTGATCCAGCCAATACCGTAATAGACCACCATCGACACGGCAGCGGTGGCAAAAAAGCCAATCAACAGCCCCATCAAGCGCGCCATCCAAGGCTTAGCAGCACTACGCCGTGGCAGGCCGTACATATTCTGTTTAAGCGCTTCAAGGTGAACGATATACACCAGTGCAATATAAGAGATCAATGCGGGCAGGAAAGCATGCTTGATCACCTCCACATAGGAGATACCCACATACTCAACCATCAAAAACGCGGCAGCACCCATTACCGGCGGCATAATCTGGCCATTCACCGATGAGGCCACTTCCACCGCACCTGCTTTCTCCGCGCTGAAACCCACGCGACGCATCATGGGAATAGTAAACGTACCCGTGGTGACTACATTAGCAATGGAGGAACCTGAAATCAGCCCCGTCATACCCGAAGCAACAACGGCCGCTTTAGCTGGGCCGCCACGTAGATGCCCTAGCAGGGAGAAGGCAACCTTGATGAAATAGTTACCGGCACCGGCTTTATCCAGCAACGCACCAAATAAAACAAATAGAAACACGAAACTCGTCGACACACCCAATGCGATACCAAACACACCTTCGGTAGTGATCCACTGGTGATTAACGACTTCCTTCAAACTCGCGCCTTTATGGGCGATGATTTCCGGCATATAAGGGCCGGCAAAGGTATAAAACAAAAACAGTGACGCGACGACGACCAATGGTGGTCCGAGCGCACGTCGGGTGGCTTCGAGCAATAAAATCACCCCGGCAATGGCCACGGCGATATCTAACGTTGTCGGTAAACCCGGACGATCCGATATTTGAACATAGAATATAAACAGATAGCCCGCGCAAAAAGCACCCGCTATCGCCATCACCATATCGGGTAAAGGCACCCGCTCACGGGGAGAGCCACCTAAGGCGGGGTAGGCCATAAAAGCAAGGAATACGGCAAACGCAAGATGGATCGAACGCGCTTCAGTATCGTTAAAAACACCAAAACTGCCGACCAACGGCCAATCATAAAACGGGAGCGGCGAGGCAATCCACAATTGAAATAGCGACCAAAACAGTGCGGCAGCCAACAGTAAAATACGTTGAGCGCCTTCGGGGTCTCGGGCACCACTATCCGTCGACGCCACCAAATCTTGGAGCTCGGCTTCGCTGAGTTTAGTAGGTTCTTTTGAATTCAGTTCAGTCATAATACTCTCCGATCCAACACTCCCAGCGTCAACCGCCGGTAAATATTAGTACGCTCCAGCAAGGCCCAAAAGGTCACGCCAGAACTGAGTAAAAGACTATCCTAGGAGTGCCCTAGGATAGTCGAGAGAGGCGGCGGAGCCGCCGGTCAGGAGTGTATTAATTACATCCAGCCACGTTCTTTGTAATAACGTACAGCGCCTTCATGTAATGGAGCAGACAGACCATTTTTGATCATTTTAGCAGGATCAAGATTGGCAAAGGCGGGGTGTAAACGCTTGAAACGGTCAAAGTTATCAAACACAGCCTTAACAACTTGATAGATCACTTCCGGATCAGCCTTAGTTGAGGAGACGAAGGTCGCACCTACACCAAAAGTAGTCGTATCGGCATCATTACCGTTATACATGCCACCGGGGATAATCGCCTCAGCGTAAAAAGCGTTATCATCGATCAACTTCGTGATTTCAGGACCGGTAACCGGCACCAAGACTGTATCACATGAAGTTGTTGCTTCTTTAATCGAACCATTAGGATGGCCTACGGCGTAGATAATCGCATCGACCTTGTTATCACACAACGCTTGGGATTGCTCAGACGCCTTCAACTCTGAAGCCAGTTTGAAGTCATCCATGGTCCAGCCTTTACGCTTCATGACCACTTCCATAGTGCCGCGCTGGCCGGAACCTGGGTTACCTATATTAACCCGCTTGCCTTTCAAATCGTCAAAGCTCTTAATACCAGCATCGGAGCGCGCAATCACGGTGAATGGTTCAGGATGTACTGAGAATACCGCGCGGAGCTCTGTGTTAGCACCCTGTTCAGCAAATTTACTGCTGCCATGATAAGCATGGTACTGCCAGTCAGACTGGGCCACACCCATATCTTGGTTACCCGCACGAATGGCATTTAAGTTAGCAATCGAACCACCTGTAGATGGCGCAGTACACTTGATACCGTGATCGTTGTTACCACGATTAACCAAACGACAAATGGACTGACCTACCACGTAATAGACACCGGTCTGTCCCCCCGTACCGATAGTCACATAGGATGATTGCGGAGCCGCAAATGCAGCGCCACTTTGAACCCCAATCGCGATGCCGGCAGCAACCACAGTGTTAGTAAATAACTTCTTCAATTTCATCATTTGCATCCTTTATAGTTATATTTAAGGTCGGTGTAACCGACTATTTTCTACCTTATGTCGGACAAGATAAAAAATCTTACCGTCATTTTCTCCCATCGATCCCAACATTTTATTCACCGCCACCAAGTGCACATAATGTTTATGCGCAATCAAAATATAAACGCTTCAGCGGCACGCCGCACTATATAGCCTCCAAACATATCGTCCATAGAAGCCATCCCCACATTATTAACAACACGGATTTTCCATACAACCCGATAAATGCACATCGCAAAATCATCAATCAACTAACATCAATATAGCACTCGGTGCGACGAGTGCCCGAAATTAACAGCGCTTTGCCAGAAACAACACTCACTGCCTGCTAAGCTATTTTAGCTTTTAGAAAAAATAAGGGGGCTAGCTCCGATACAATGGCAATATGATTGATTACTCCCATGTTTTTTCTGCTCGAAAAATATTATCTCCCGTTACGCCTTCAAACCACTGCGCAATGGCTACTATTGAACGCGATTCCGAGCAGCGCTCTCAGCATACTTTCAATCAAATAGATCAATTATTGTCGTTCAAAAAAAGCGTTGCAATGATAATCAAAAAATATCGTCAGGAGCCTTAAACCTTAGATGCTAAAAAAACAGCATGCCCATGAAATAGGGGCCTACACTATCATTCACTCTGGCAGTGGATTAAATCGTTCAGATTGACCTACATAAGATGTAGCAGACACGGGGCCAAGCACATTGTTTCAAAAGGGCGATAACTTGAAACCATTAGGGATTAGATTCAATCCTTAGCGGTCACATACAATCATGTAGCGTTCTAGCATTGCAAAACTAATGGCATTTATTACCTAATCACGTCAGAACAACACTAATTGACACTCTTTCCACTCAAGGCTCTTCTTTTTTTACAAACGTTACCTTTACCTTTTTACCACTACGATAGCGCTCCAGACTTTCTTCCATCTTTTTTTTCCTTTTTCCGATATCGGCAGCCGTTATCACCCGCCTATTCTTTGGATCATGACTTCTAATCATGTAGAGACAAGAATCATAGTTTTGAATAAACTCATTCCGCTGCTTCTTTTTATCCGCACTTTCAAGGTTTTTGTAATATTTCCCTATCACCTTCGAACCAATTTCGTGCATAACGAGTTCACCCCATCTTTACACATCGACAACTGCGTTTGAACATACTGCTCTATTGTTACCCCGTCCTCTAGATTGATATGTTCATCCCTGTAACGCACTTCCTTAAATAACTGGTCTACTGCAAGGATCTTTTCACCAACACTATCCTCTGCCCTGACGAATAGAGAAATGGCTATCAACATAGCGGTCAAAACTGATCTTTTAATCATTTTTACTGCTCATAAAGCGCTAAGTAATCGTAACAATACGCTTAGACAATCCTACTTAGCAAATTATGGCCAAGCACCCTATTACTCTGGGGATTAAGCGAACTCTGACACTACGTACATTTTAAGGCTTCTATGGTCATTTAACCGCTGGATTTGATAGCGAAAATTGGCGACAACATCACTTATCGATTGAATATTACTGTCAGTAAAACATCAAGATCGACCATACGAGATACAGTAACAAAGACGGCGATAACATTAACAACAACGATTAAAAAGCATAAATAAGAGAGCGGCACGGTGAAGAAGCTATCCATTCAAGTTTGCAAACTGAAGATATCGCCATTATAGTTGTTACTAACAACATAATAATTTAAGGCTTAACTTTATGCCCGCTAATTTAGAGCGCGCTGAAGCGCTATACGAGGCTGTCAACCAACTCATCCGCGTTCACCAGTTCCGTGACCGAGATTACATCTGCTCTCACGATGTGTCGGTAGCACAGTGTTATGCACTTGAAACGTTAATAAAACGTGGCCCTTTAAGGCTTCAGGCACTTGCTGATGAGATGTATCTCGATAAGAGTACCACCAGCCGCGTTGTAGATTCCCTATTGCGTAAAGAGTATGTGCTCAAACTGTTAGACCCAGCGGATCAGCGGGCCATCCAGCTGTCCCTGACTCCCGCGGGCGAAGCGCTCTACCATACCATCCATCAAGATCTAATCATGGAAGAGGCTTTACTCATTAAAGATATGTCACCAGACGTTATTGATGGAACATTGACCCTTATTCGGCAGCTAACAAAAGCTGCACGCGCTCGCCTAGGCTCATAGCGCACTTTTTTTAACCTATTAGTTGTTAGTAACAACATTAATCATGGAGGAGAGGCTTATGCACAAAAAATTAACCAACCTACCGGTAGCCGTTATTGGCGCGGGCCCTATAGGATTAAGCGCAGCGGTTCAATTACTGAAGCAAGGCTATACCCCCATCCTTTTTGAAGCGGAAAGCCAAGCAGGCGCTAATATTGCTCGCTGGGGCCATGTACGTATGTTTTCACCATGGGCATACAATCTAGACCCTGCTGCTGTAGAGCTGCTTAAAGAAACGGATTGGAATGAGCCCGCTGCAAATGAGTTCCCTACCGGACATGAGCTGCTTGAGCGATATATAACCCCCTTAGCATCTCATCCTAAAATCGCCCCGCACCTACAGTTAAATACGCACGTTAAGTCTGTCAGCCGACTCAAACACGACCTCTTACGTACTGAAGGTCGTGATCAAGCACCGTTCGTGTTGCGAGTATCCAACCTTGAGGGTGAGCAAGATATAATCGTGCAGGCCGTTATCGATGCATCAGGCACCTATCAAACACCTAACTGGCTAGGTAGCCACGGCATTCCAGCCTTGGGCGAAAATGAAGCGAAAGAGGCTATTGCTTACGGTGTTCCCAATATTCTCGGCTCTGCACGGGAGCAGTATAAAAACAGAACTGTATTAGTTGTGGGTGGCGGCCATTCAGCTTTTAACGCACTGCAAGATTTAGTTCGACTCGCCGATGAACATAAAACGATGCGTGTTCTGTGGGGGGTAAGAAATGCATCAGTAGCCAATGTCGCTCGGTCACCCGAAAATGATGAACTGCAAGAGCGCCGATGCCTTGAACTGCGAATTCAAGAACTCCTTGAGCAGGGGCGCATTGAGGTATTCACTGAACTTGAAATCGATAAGATCGAACATAAAGCGGGTAAACTGATTGTACACAGTGGTTCACGCACATTGCCGCCAGTGGATCGTATTATCGCTGCAACCGGCTTCCGCCCCGACCTTAGCCTCCTAGCGGAACTGCGTATCTCCCTTGACCCGGCAACTCAAAGCCCTACGCGGCTGGCACCACTGATCGACCCAAATAAGCACAGCTGCGGATCAGTCCCTGAACATGGTTTAAGCGAACTATCCCATCCGGAACCCGGCGTATTTATCTTAGGCATCAAGAGCTATGGTCGCGCCCCTACCTTCCTATTAAGGACTGGGTACAAGCAGGTTCTCTCGGTCGTTTCCGCCCTTGGCACCCCCTGCATGACCGCTGCGGCACAAGCCTCTACCACACCCACCCCATTAGCCTGCCAAGGCTGAACCAATAACTTGAAACGCCGCGCACAAAAAAGCCCACGTTAGCGTGGGCTTAACTACAACCTCATAAGACTAATCGCAAGAGCGATTATTCCCACTCGAATATCAATTAGAAGAAAATACATAGAAATAACAGCTAGTTAGAAGAGCAACCTTTCTCGATACCATCATCTATACCATGCTCAGAATTTTTTTGATTTTTTGCTACTCGTCGGCGTTTGAGTTCTGCCCTGGCCCAAGCTGAGGATTCGGCCATGTCCTGCCGTAACTGAACGATCTCTTCAGGGGTTAGCATGCGCACCTTAGCTTCTTTTCTATCAGAGCCAAAATCAGGGAGGGAAGGTTTATCTGAACTATGTGTCATACAAGCAAAGGTTATATAAGAGAGCCTAGGCAGCCCCACCCTCCATGCGACTTAGCTTTCGCCTCACGTCTGGTAGAACTGCCGAGACCGAGCGGCTCATGCGGACCGCTCAGGCATACATCTCCATGCGTAGGACAATGTCTACCCATGCGCGCTGGTGTGTGAGCTGCAAACAGCCATTAAGTCGCACGATGCGCTCTTTTCAGTATACATCTTGGCTCACTTTAGCGTCTAGCTCTTTAGCGAAATTGTACCCTGACCACTTAGTGAACCAAGTCGAGCAATAGCTGATAACTTTTTTTCGACACGCCTTAGGGACATCACTTTTTTCTAAAATTTCATCTTTGAGTTTATTACTCACATATGGACACGCAATCAAATCAAGAGTCATATGTGTGATTTCACTATCAATGTTTATTATCGAATTTTTTTGTGCATATTTTTGCAAAACGTATTCTTCAATTGGCTCTTTTAAAAAATCATACCGTTTTTTGTTCTCTATATAAAACAGCAAAACAATAATAGAAAAGTAGTTTAAATCTTTTTCAACATTAATGCCCTCAGATCTTTTTACAATCCCAAAATATTTGCACAAGGAAAATTCATCAAGCCAATAGAACTTACCTAGCTGACGCATTAAAACAAGCAAGTACAATGTCTCAACTGGAGTTTCATTTCCTACCTTTATGTCTTCCAATACAGAACAAGAGCCATTAAATATAGAACGGAATATTACATCACGGTATTCAATCCCCAGAGTGCGATCATTAACAAACAGAATAATCTGCTGCATAATCCTACAGAGCTTAATGGTTCCATTAACTTTTGGAGACATTGAATATATGAAGAATGAAAATTCAATTAAACTAACTAGCGCACTTACAAGTTGTTTATCAACATTCTCACCTTCAGGAACCTTAGTATAAACAAGCAATATCTTTCTTACTTTTTTCTCTAATATAGAAAGAGTGTAGTTGAGTATATCCCCATATGAAACATCTGACGTATGGAGGATAGATTTAAAGTCTGTAATTAAACTTGACTTTCTGAAATACAAACTAGCTTTCTCAATTTCCTTAGTTCCCTCTACATATTCTATATTATATTTCAGCTTATCTGACAAAAGATCAGCAATTTTCTTTTTTGCTATTGTGATAGGCGTTATCACAGGCCTATCAAAAAAGTACTCTTTACTTTTATTCAGGTTAAGCTTGTATTTTGTCAAACAAAGACTAATTGAAGACTTTATTTTAGAGAAAACCTCTTGGTCATTATAAAAAACAAAGAAGTCATCAACATACCTAAATACATGGTAGTCAAACCCAAATAAAACTCTCTTTCCCTCCAAGTCTGAGACAATATCATTATCAATAGCTTGAAGTATAATTTCGGCAAATATTCTAGACAATTCAGGACCAATTACAATTCCATTTGTCTCATTATAGTTAAGCTGCTGCATCAAACTATCAAAAACATTTGGAAAAGTTGATTTAGTTTGACTAAGATTATTTTTGGCATATTCTTTACTGTATACAGCCCAAGCTATCGAGTGGGTATAAATGGAATCAAAACAATTCGAGATATCAAGCTTTGATAAAAAACTATACCTTCCCTCGCAATCATGATATTCATCAGATTCGTAAAAATTAAAGATACTGCTATATTTATCGTATACAAAAAACGATTTCAAATTTTCGTAATTCTCACCTTCAACCTCTATTACTTCACCATCAGTATCAAACTGCTCAATAAGTGACTTCTTATCTACATATGTACAACCAGCAACTCGCTTCGCCGACCTGAGACTAAACTGGCTTTTATCGCAATAGTAAGTTATTAGGTCTTTATTATTTTTATAAAATTCTACAGCAATAACTTGAGATCTTGGATGAATTAAAGAGAGATGTCTGTACTGATCTTTTTTATGTGAGATTCCGAATACAAATGGAACAGTAAATGTAGCTGCTTTATTTTCTTTAAATTTAACCTTGCTGTATTTCTGCCCTTCTTCCTCAATTATCTTAACTTCCTTTTTGCTAGGAACGCCCAACAAGAGCATTACTAATCTATCGAATGCGTCATCCTTCCTCCTCCAAAAAAAATAATCTCCCAAGCATTCTATTTTATTGTCGACTATAAAATTATAAAAATGCCTATTCGAAAATGTTATTGGAACCTCATATGGAAGCAGGTCTGAAAGGACTACTCTCTCAATTGGGAAATTGATCGATAATGTTTTCTTAGGCATCCTTCCATCCTCTAGTTATATTTTTCAAGTCAGCAGTAGTAAAACTTCTGAATACTTTATTTTCAAATCCTTCAACAAAAGAAAATTTATTTAGGCGCCTATGTAATCTCTGATCTGTTATTGCTAGCAACTTATTTCTCAGGTACTTATCAATCTCTTCCAGATCACTAATGTCATTTATATACATGTTATTAAAATAGACGCCAGTAAACGCTTTGCTTTTGGCATGCAAAAGCCGAGTATTTCCAGTCAAAAACCGAATTTTATCTATTAGAAGGTCAGCTTTTTTATCAGGATTATATTTGCACTTTTTAAAATAGTTATCGAAAGCCTGATTGATACGGTCTTTGTATTTATCAACCCTTTTACTGCTAATCCGGATTGCTATATCTTTACCTTTCAATAAAAACCTATACCCCAGATATTCAAACTCTTGAGCTTTATCCACTGTCAGATCAATTTCTTTTGTTTTATTGTTTAATTTTAATTTCTTCCTACCGACAGCTTCATCTACAACTTGAAGATAATGAGATTTATCCTTTATAACATCTGGAGAGTATATCAATATCAAATCATCAACGTAGCGAGAATAAAAAGTTAAATCTGAATTGTTCACCAGCTCTTCATCCAAGTCTTTCATATATACTTCTGATAAATAGGCGCTCAAACCAACACCTCTTGGAAGCCCTTTATCACACCCCACCAATTTAGCATATGATCTAAGAAGTTGGGTAAGTATTCTCTTAGGCAATACAGACAGCTTCGTAGATGCGTGCAGCTTTTTTATAATTAGTTCATGCTCAATGCTTTCGTAAAAATCTTTTACGTCAGCTTTAACAATATATTTAGGACTTTTATCCAAACAAATACTTTTAACTCTGCTAACGATTAAGTCACGATGCGATTGCTTTATATTATAAGTACTTCTTATTATGTTATGTAAATGCCTTGTAACAAATACACTCTCCACGCTTTTCCCAATTGTAAATACATCTTTACCAGAAATCTGATCGGGAAGCTTTGATAATGGGAGATTATACCCCTTCCTATTTACCTTATTGCAAATACTTTCAATTTCATCATTTACAAAACTATTGTATCTACCCTTTCTTACCTCCAATAACTTACGGATCAAATCCACCCTTTTCTCATAGGATTCTTTTGTTATCACGCCTTTTTTAAATTTGGATAGAATCCGATACTTAAACTTTTTTAAAACTCTAATTTTCAGTCTTTCTGCATATGCTTTTTCGAAGTATTCACGCTCTAAATCTCCTCGATTTTTCAGATCAAGATCATAAATACTCCGGAAGTTTTTAACTGAAAAAGACTGTTCCATAATCGATCACCTTACTCCATCCCTAGCCCACTAAATAAATATGGAACTAAAATATAAAGATTTATACTTATATACTACTTTACCATTCTCGCTACAGTAATCGATATACTGACACAAATCCAACGATAGATTCTTCGTTGGTTTAACGTTAATAAAGGCGACCAGTTGGCCGCCTGCTCTGAATCAACCTGTTGTGGTTCATATCTTCGGCATGACCACCTTGGTCATAACTTTTCCCATTTCCTCCTGTGTGGCCTCAATCTTGCGGAGGACAGCAAGGATTGTTGACTGGCCGAACTGGGCAGTTCGCACGTCATCGGTCAGCCATAGCTTCAATAGGCCACCCAAACGGCCAAGATCGCCGTTGATTAGAGCCAACTCCCGGACCTTCTCACAATCGACCACACCCTTGATCTTGTAGCTCTGGCCAACCTCACGCAGATAACGCGTAACGCTCATGCCTGCTCGCTTTGTTTGCACCTCGATATGTTCCTTTTCCTCGGGTAAGCTGTACACCTTGATAGGTGTACTGCTCTTCCTCGTTATTCGTTTTGCCTTTTCGCTCATCATCTTTTGCCTTACCTCCTTGTCACCTGGCGAATAGTGTCCAACGCCTCCTGGAAGTCCTCCGGCGTCGCTCGACCAGTTTCAGCCTGGTAGTACAGGATCGTGAACATATTGGCGACGGCTTCCGCAACGGGCGAAATCTGCCGGGCGGTTTCCTAGTCGATGAACTCCAGGGCGGCCAGCTTGGTCGCTGCCTGATGAATTGCTTGCTGAACTTCGATATTATGTGTGGTTGTCATGTGTCACCTCTCTGTCAGGTGGTATGTGGAAATGCGGGCCGGTGCACCATCACCGGCCCGTGTGCTTTCTAACTACTTGCGTCGACCAAACGGCCAGCGTCTCATTTTGTCGATTTGATCGACCGATCTCTTCATGTCCTTGTAAGCACGCCCGGCCAACCTGTTTTGGAATACCTCCATTTTGTCAGCAATGGCTTTCATATTCAGGCCGCGGTCGGTGTTGTACTACCACTGTTTAAAAAATGGAAGGCACGTATCACAATAAAAACCAAAAAAAATGCCAATCAGAAACTGACTGGCATTTTTCACTTCGAAAAGGTCTGATCAGCTATTTATTGCCAACCCTACTCCCATTCAATCGTAGCCGGTGGCTTAGAGCTTACATCATAAGTTACGCGTGATACGTGCGCGATCTCATTAATAATACGACTAGAAACCGTTTCCAACAGCTCATAAGGCAGATGCGCCCAACGTGCCGTCATGAAATCAATCGTTTCTACCGCTCTAAGCGCAATAACATACTCATAACGACGGCCATCACCGACAACACCTACCGATTTAACCGGTAGGAATACGGCAAAAGACTGACTTGTTTTATGGTACCAATCCGCTTTATGCAGCTCTTCAAGGAAGATCGCATCCGCTTCACGCAGAATATCTGCATACTCTTTCTTCACTTCACCCAGAATACGCACACCTAAACCCGGTCCTGGGAAAGGATGACGGTAGACCATATCGTAAGGCAAGCCCAACTCTAGACCCAGCTTACGGACTTCATCTTTAAACAGCTCGCGTAGCGGTTCAACTAGGTCCATCTTCATATCGTCTGGCAAGCCGCCAACGTTATGATGGGATTTAATCACGTGCGCTTTGCCGGTTTTTGCTGCAGCCGATTCGATTACGTCGGGGTAGATCGTACCCTGCGCAAGGAAGTTAACTTCAGTAAGTTTAGTGGCTTCCTTATCAAACACTTCGATAAAAGTATTACCGATAATTTTTCGCTTGGCTTCTGGATCATTCTCGCCCTTTAAGCGTCCTAGGAATAGGTCTTCCGCATCAACACGGATCACCTTAACGCCCATGTTCTTAGCGAACATATCCATAACCTGATCGCCTTCCTGCTTACGCAATAGGCCATTATCGACAAAGACACAGGTTAACTGATCGCCAATCGCTTTATGCAACAACGCAGCCACAACCGAGGAATCCACGCCGCCCGATAAGCCCAACAAAACTTTGCTATCGCCCACTTGCGCACGCACTTTTTCAATCTGATCGGCAATAATATTCGCAGATGTCCAAAGTGCCTCAGTACCACAAATATCCACAACAAAACGTTCAAGAATACGACCGCCTTGTTTTGTATGTGTTACTTCTGGGTGAAACTGAACACCGTAGAAGTTCTTAGTTGGGTTACACATAGCAGCAATAGGGGCTGATTCGGTCGCTGCGATAATAGAGAAACCTTCAGGTAGCTGTGTCACCTTATCGCCATGACTCATCCACACATCTAACAACAAAGAGCCGTTGTTAGCTACATGGTCTTCAATCCCTTCTAGCAAGTGGCTAGGGCTATCTTCTAAACGCACCTGCGCATAACCAAATTCACGCTTATCGGAGGCTGAAACCGTGCCGCCTAATTGCTCAGCCATCGTCTGCATGCCGTAGCAGATACCTAAGACCGGCACACCTAGATCAAAAATGATCGCAGGCGCACGGGGTGAATCACCTTCAGTCACTGATTCAGGCCCACCCGCTAAGATCACACCTTTAGGTGCAAACTCGCGAATCTCGTCTTCAGACATGTCCCATGCACGAATTTCACAATACACACCAATCTCACGAACACGACGCGCGATAAGCTGAGTATATTGCGATCCAAAATCTAGAATTAAAATCCGTTGAGCGTGAATATCTTTGGTCATAACGTATGATCTCAATGCTTTACAGAGTTTATGTGTCTGCAAAAAAAAAATGGGCAAAGTTATGAACTCCGCCCATTTTTTAGCGTTTATAAAATTAGCTAATGCGGTAGTTAGGTGCTTCTTTAGTAATGCTCACATCATGAACATGGCTTTCGTTCATGCCTGCGTTTGTAATACGTACAAACTGAGGTACTGTTCGCATCGTTTCAATATTAGCACTACCTGTATAGCCCATAGAGGCACGTAAACCACCAACTAACTGATGTACAACGCCACCCATAGGTCCTTTACAAGGCACGCGCCCTTCAATGCCTTCAGGCACCAACTTTTCAACACCTTTAGACGCATCTTGGAAATAACGATCGGAAGAGCCAGTAGACTGTCCCATTGCACCTAAAGAACCCATACCACGGTATGATTTAAATGCACGGCCTTGGAACAACTCAACTTCACCCGGCGCTTCATCAGTACCGGCCAACATAGAGCCAACCATGATAGCGGATGCACCGGCAACAATGGCTTTAGCAAGGTCGCCAGAGAAACGTACGCCGCCATCAGCAATAACAGGTACACCACGTTCAGCCATCGCTTCAGCAACATTGGCAACCGCACTAATTTGCGGAACACCCACACCTGCCACAATACGCGTCGTACAGATTGAACCTGGACCGATACCTACTTTGACGCCATCAGCACCCGCATCAGCCAGCGCAATAGCCGCTTCTGCAGTGGCGATATTACCGCCAATAACCTGAACCTGAGGGAACGTCTTTTTCACCCAAGCAACACGGTCAATTACACCTTTAGAGTGACCATGTGCAGTATCGACAATAATCACATCCACACCCGCAGCAACTAACGCAGCAACGCGATCAGGTGTTTCTGGACCAGTACCCACCGCAGCACCAACAATTAAGCGGCCTTTAGCGTCTTTTGCTCCACTAGGGTGCGATTCAGCTTTATTCATATCCTTCACGGTCATCATGCCGCAAAGTTTAAAGTTCTTATCGACTACCAATATTTTTTCGATACGGTGTTTGCGCAGCAGATTTCTTACGTCGTCAGGGTCAACACCCTCTTCAACGGTAACTAAACGCTCTTTAGGCGTCATAATCGTCGCAACTAAAGCATCAAGTTTGTGCTCAAAACGAAAATCGCGGTCGGTTACGATACCAACGAGATTACCGTCATCAACAACAGGAAAACCCGAGAAGCCTACAGATGCAGATAACTGACGTAGATCGCCCACTGTCATATCAGAACGACACGTGACCGGATCGCTTACAACCCCTGCCTCGTATTTTTTAACACGCAGCACTTCTGCAGCCTGTTGCTCAATCGTCAGGTTCTTATGGATGATTCCGATACCACCTTCCTGCGCCATAGCGATAGCAAGACCCGATTCGGTCACTGTGTCCATTGCCGCAGAGACTAAAGGAATATTAAGTTCAATTTCCTTAGTGAGGCGTGTTTTCAGTGAAACGTCTTTAGGCAGTACTTCAGAGTAGCCCGGAACCAGCAAGACATCGTCAAAAGTGAGAGCTTCCTCAGCGATTCGCAACATTATTTGCCAGCCTGTGTAGTGAATAAATTTAAACGCGAAATTATACAGAAATTAGCCTTTTGTCTCAATCGAAAAGTTACACTCAATCGCTAAAAACAGGCTTAATTAGCACAACTATAGACGGAAATATTCTTTTCGCCGCATTAAAAACTCACACAATTCAACACAACTTACTATTAGCTACTGCATCAGGGCTTCAACTTCGTTTACTATAAGCCCATGTTGACTGAAACAAACGAAACAAACACGCGTCGTATACATGCCATGAGTGTTTCAGAACTCAATAGGCAGGCACGCACATTACTCGAACGCTCATTCCTAACGATTCAAGTTGAGGGAGAGATCTCGAATTTCGTCCGCCCGAGTTCTGGGCATTGGTACTTCACCCTAAAAGATGACAACGCTCAGGTTCGCTGCGCGATGTTTAAAAATCGCAACCAAGTAATTAATCCGCAACCTAAGCAAGGGGATAAGGTTGTTGTCAGGGCAAAAGTCAGTCTTTATGAAGGCAGAGGTGACTACCAACTTATTTGTGATTTTATGGAGTCCAGCGGTAGTGGCTCCCTACAAGCAGCATTTGAAGCCTTAAAACGAAAGCTGCAAGCGGAAGGCCTATTTGATAGCACACATAAAAAGCCCATTCCTGCACACCCATCACATATAGGCATTATCACCTCAAAAACAGGGGCGGCCGTACACGACATTTTAACGGTTTTAAAACGACGCTTTCCCGGCCTTCCGGTCACAATTTACCCAACAGCCGTTCAGGGCGATGAAGCACCTGCACAGATCTGTAAAGCCATCATTTTGGCGGAAGCTCATCAAACCTGTGATGTTTTAATCATTGGTCGAGGCGGCGGTTCTTTAGAGGATCTGTGGGCATTTAATACCGAAGCGGTCGCAAGAACCGTGTTTGATTGTGAGATCCCCATCATCAGCGCGGTCGGCCATGAAGTCGATGTCGTTATTACCGATTTTATTGCAGATACACGAGCGCCGACCCCCTCTGCTGCGGCAGAGATGCTCAGTCCAGATCAACAACAGCTAAAACAAAGACTGACCTTACTTGAACAGCGATTAGTCCGTCATATTGAGCAAAGGTTAAAAACGGCTGCACTCAGCATCCAGCACGCTAAAACACGTTTGCGCCACCCAGGACAAAAACTAAACGAACAAGCTCAACGTTTAGACCACCTAGAGGGCAAACTCTTCAGTGCCATTAAAACTAAAATCACTGATAGTAAGCATCAACAGCAACAGCTATCCTCCAGAATAAAAGCACAATCACCTGATAAACAGCTCCCCTTAAAGGAGGAGCAGATTCACTCATTACAGCGACGCTTAACCCAATCAATGCACACCTTTTTGCAACAAAAAGGGCTTAAACTTGGCGCCCTCTCCTCCCAACTAAGTACGGTAAGCCCACTGGCTACCTTGGAGCGCGGTTACGCTATTGTTAAAGATGAGAAAGGCGCGGTTATTCAGGACGCGTCCAGCGTTCAAAAAGGCGATATGATTGAAAGCCAGCTATATAAAGGACATTTACGCTGCCGCGTAGATGAAGTAATTACGGAATAATGACTATGCAAAAATTAATGATATTCATTGGGCTGTTATTTATCAGCCTCACAACCTATGCCCAGCCGCTACCACAAGAGAGCCGTGTCCCCGGCGGCATCGCAATTATTCCACTTACGGGGATTGAGAGTAGCACGCCCCCCTCTGCTTGGTATAAAGGCAACAGAGTAATGGTAATACCCAGCCAGGGCAGCACGCACGCAAGCAAGAGTGCATGGCTCGCTATTGCTGGCATTCCATTAAGCGCAAAACCCAACCAAAAGCAGCACCTACGGGCGAACGCAACCTCCTTCTATTTTGAAATAGAGGATAAAGAGTACAAAGCCCAGTATTTAACCGTCAAAAACAAACGCCACGTAGATCCAGACCCAGAAGATATAAAACGCTGGCGTACAGAAAAAGCCAAAATGGTTGCGGCATTCAAGCATTGGAGTGAGCCTACAGCAGCGACAACACAGTTTGCGCTCCCCGCCCAAGGCCCTTACAGTAGTCCATTTGGCTTAAAGCGCTTCTTTAACAAGCAGCCACGAAACCCACATAGCGGTTTAGATATTGCAGCCCCGCACGGCGACCCAATTGTTGCGCCAAGCCAAGGTACAGTGGTTGATACAGGTAATTATTTCTTTAATGGCAATACTGTTATTCTTGACCATGGTTTTGGTCTCACCACCATGTACTGTCATATGAGCAAAATCGATGTGAAAATTGGAGATAATGTCACTACCGGCGACAAGTTGGGCGAGATTGGAAAAACCGGTCGAGTAACCGGACCCCATCTTCATTGGAGCGTAAGCTTGAATAATACCCGGGTCGACCCCACATTGTTTTTAGCACCATAATTTTAATACAAACATTTTTAGGACGAGCCTGAAGGCTCGTTTTTTTTAGAAACCTAGTAGGACTTAATTCATGTCTGATGTACAACTAGAAACACTAGAACAAAAAGCAAGTTACGGCATCGGTCGCCAGATGGGCGATCAATTAGCACAGCAACCCTTTGAAGGCATGGACATTAAAGCCATTTCAGCCGGTATTGCTGATGCCGTTAATGGCGATGGTATGCAGGTTGAAGTCAGCGAAATCCAAGAAGCATTTAATGTGCTTAATGAGCGTATGCGTGCTCAACAGGAAGAAGAAGCCAAAAAAGCATCCGCTGTAGGTGAAGCATTCCTAACCGATAACGCAAAACGTGATGGCGTAGTTGTGCTTGAGTCAGGCCTTCAATACGAAATCCTTGAAGCCGGTGAAGAGGGTAGCGAAAAACCAACGCGCGAATCCAAAGTACGTACCCACTACCACGGTACATTCATCGATGGAAAAGTGTTCGACAGCTCTTATGACCGCGGTCAACCTGCTGAATTCCCAGTCGGTGGCGTTATCGCTGGCTGGACTGAAGCACTTCAGTTAATGAACAAAGGCGCTAAGTGGAAATTATACATCCCTTACAACCTTGCTTACGGCGAACAGGGCTCTCCAGGTGGTATTCCGCCTTACTCTGCGCTTGTCTTCGATGTTGAGCTTTTAGAAATTCTATAATTTCGTTTATCATAGAAAGGCGGTTTAGGCCGCCTTTTTTAATGAGTGGGAACCGGTCATGCTTTTAAACTACAAACAACAGGGTGAAGGTGCGCCTTTAATTATCCTTCACGGCCTGTTGGGCACAATGGATAACTGGGGCGGCCAAATTAAAGTCCTCTCCCAGCACTTTCAGGTTATCGCTGTAGACTTAAGAAATCACGGACACTCCCCACACTCAGACGATATGAGTTATGCCTTGATGGCGGATGACATTGTAGAGTTAATCGATCACCTTGGATTTAACAAAGTGAATATTATTGGCCACTCAATGGGCGGAAAAACATCCATGCAACTTGCCCTAAATCATCCCGAACGCATTGATCAGCTCATTGTGGTTGATATATCCCCCATCGAATACCCTCCCCACCATGCGAACGTATTTGAAGGCTTATATTCAATAGACCTTGCCACATTAACGTCAAGAAACGAAGCCAGTAAACAGTTAGCACAGTATGTGGACGATCACGGTACCCGAGCATTTTTGTTAAAAAATCTTTATCGCACAGCAGACAACACCTTTGCGTGGCTCATGAACCTCGATGCGCTTTATAACCAGTACGACAACATTTGTGCGGCCCCTAACGGCAATCCGTTTAATGCTGAGGTTTTGTTCGTAAAAGGCGAGTTGTCAGACTACATGCTTCCAGCCCACCGGGACGCAGTACTCAAACTTTTTCCACAGGCACGCTATAAAGTCGTCATGGGATCAGGCCATAACCCCCATGCGGAGAAACCCGCCGACTTTTCAAAAATTGCATTGAATCACTTAAACAAAGGTAGGCATTAACGTAGCCCATGCGTTTACGTAGGCCGCCACAATACAGGGGGTAAGAGGTTCAGCCGCGCCAAAAAGCGGTAAGGCGTTAGGCCAGCAGGACACAAGCCAATTTAAACTTGGCTATCTAAGAAAAAGCCTTCGGGGAATCGTTTCTGAAACACACCTGCATCCACTAACTTTTTGTTAATCTCTGCTAACTGCTTGTTAATTTCGTTGATTCGATCATTAAACTCATTCAACGCTTCAGCAGCACCATCTGAACGGGCCAGTTTTTCATCTCTTAACTCGCGCAGAACATCACCGGCAGATTTTTCATCCTCAGGTGCTTCATCCTTTGCTGCAGCGTTTTGTTCCGTTTTTTCTACCTCAGCTTCCCTCTCCTGCTGAAGTATTGCGGCCCTCGCTTCTATCGCCATCGCACGCGCCTCAGCGGCTGCAGCACGATCGGCTGATGATGGTTCAGACACACTTAGCGCGGCCCGCTGAATAATTTCAGCTTTTTCTAAGGTTGCTTCTGGATCATTAGGTATGGGGGATGTATCAATTTTTACCTCACCTTCAACCGCATACATTCGTCCATCGGGACCTCGCTCATATGTATAGCTAGGAGCCGAGGCGTAAGCACCACCAATGGAAGCGTGAGTCTGCTCATGCGCTTTCACTTCACGATCACGCTTCGCCAACTCACGACTGATGGCTAACTCTTGCTGCTCCTCCTCTTGTGAAGTGGCAGGAGCAGTGGCTGAAGTTATAGAACGCCCGGTGGATTCTAAACCAATAAATTCGCCCTCATCCGCCGCCAGTCCAGTACTAGGCGAAGCCAAGCGAGATAATGCAGCAGCTTCGGCCGACAGCGTCACGCGATCACGATTAAGCGCACCCTGATTAGACGCCAAGACCTCTTGAGAGGCTAGATTAGCAACAGATGACAACACCCGTTGAGCATCTTGGGATCGAAGCTCAATAGGTGCAGTATTGGCATTTAGGGCCTGAGAGTGACTAGAGCTGGTAATTTGCATAAACAGCCCTCCTCTCTATTAATTTAGTGGTAAAACGATGATGCTTCACTTAACTCTCTGATTCTATCCGTGAATCACGTCATTAAACGCGTATATTAATAATGGATCCGGGCTGGCCTAACTCTTCAACCTCACCCACCACTTTAGTGGCCGCAGCTTCAACAGACACCCCCGCTGCTGATTCGGCGACAACCTCATCTCGTTTTCTACCTGAAGCCTGCTCTACCTCTTCAGGTTTACCTGAGCCAGTTACATCACTCGCAGCTTTCGGCGCATTGTCCAAGCCACGGTTGATGCCTATAAAACCAGATTGCATTGCGTTAGTCACATTCATGCTGGCACCTCAGCTTATTCAAATACAGTCATTCCAGCTGTTATTATAGATCATAGCAACGAAATGTTCACATTTTAACCAACTTTCTAGGATTCTAGTTTATCTATGTCGATATATTGGGCTACGGCTTCGGGTGAAAGTTCCTGCAAAAACGGTATTTCTGCGATTAACGGCGCACGTAACATTGATGAGATCGTTGCCACATTTTCGTCATAACATGACATGGATTCAGCTGTTGAATTGGCCACCCAACCTGCAAGCCTCAAACCGTCTCGAGCGATGCTCTCTGCCGTTAACAACGCATGATTAATACACCCCAGCTTAATCCCGACAACCATAATCACTGGAATACCTAACTGTTTAGGAATGCTGGCCATCGTTTCTCGATGACTTAAGGGTACGCGCCACCCCCCCGCACCTTCAACAATCGCGAAGTCCGCAGGTTGCATTAAAGCACCGCGGCACAACGCCGCGATTCTATCGGCGCTTAACATTCTCTGCTCTTCCATGGCCGCAATATGGGGCGCAATGGGTGGTTCAAACGAGAAAGGGTTCACTTGTTCATACGGTAATTGAATTGATGCGGTATTTTGCAACAACAGCGCATCACTGTTTCTAAGCCCCTCTGCGGTATGCTCACACCCAGCAGCAATAGGCTTTAGCCCCATGGTTGATAACCCTTTGCCATTCGCCGCAGCCAACAAGCCCGCAGCTACCCAGGTTTTCCCCACATCGGTATCAGTGCCTGCAATAAAGTAGGTTTTTTTAGCCATCTGTACGTCTTACTCCATTGAGCGTTTTTCAAACACACCATAGAAAACTTGATAGGTTGCAGGAATAGAGCCATCCGACAGGCGCTGCGCTTCATACGCCGCTTTAAAACGTTTGACTCTTTCTCTACCGGTTAAACCTATCTGCTGACCTGCATTCATATTATGGGCGCCCAACCTTTTTAATTCATCGGTCAACCCTTTAAGCTGTGGATAACGTAACACCCTGAGCTCTTCTTCAAATACATTAACACTGAGACTGTCCGGCAAAGCAGACAAATGCTCATCGGAAGAGAGAAATTGATTTACATGTGTATAGCGATCCGCTTGCCCCCAGGCCGTGCGTAATTCACACAACGTGTTAGGCCCAAGCGTAGCAAAAACAAACTGACCACCCGGCGCTAACACCCGCTCAATCTCTTGCATTAATGCGGGAAAGTCTTCACACCACTGAATCGCTAAACTGGAAAAGATAAGATGCATACTACCCTTAGCAAAGGGTAAGTATTCCGCATCAGCACAGATCCAATGGGCACCGGTCACCGCTCTCTGTTCCCGCGCGTAGCGCAGCATCCCCAACGCCAAATCTACATTGAATAACTGAGCCGTAGGATATGTCTGCTTTAATTTTGGCGAGAAGAAACCCGTGCCGCACCCAAGATCCATCACGCACGGCCCAGCACTAGAGCGAAGCTCTTTAGGTAAGCGCTGCATCAGTGTATGGCCTACATCACGCTGTAACTCAGCAACGCTGTCATAAGTCACCGCTGCACGACTAAACGAGCTCGCTACCTTTTGTTTGTCGATAAGCATGTCCACTAAACAATCGACTCCTGAACGAAGCGAACAACGTCATCAACAACCTCGGCCTGATGTGAATAAAAAGGCAGATGACCTGCCCCCTCATACACCTTGATTTCGCCCTTCGATAACTGTCCACACGCTTGTGCAGCAGCGGATGGCACCAATAGATCTTTATCACCAAACAATTGCATAACCGGCATCGTTAAAGCGGCCAATTGAGGACGGGCATCTTCTCTTAAGAGCTGAAGGCTTTGTATAGGTGCCGCGTGGGCCTGAGCTTTTAGAATGCGTTTTAACTGTTTCAGCGTATCGCGTCCCGCTTCAGCCCCT
The DNA here is from genome assembly GCF_001597735.1 of Neptuniibacter pectenicola. Classification (GTDB taxonomy): domain Bacteria; phylum Pseudomonadota; class Gammaproteobacteria; order Pseudomonadales; family Balneatricaceae; genus Neptuniibacter; species Neptuniibacter pectenicola. Next base: position 244,340 of record NZ_LUTS01000004.1, on the reverse strand, counting down.
TGGGTTTGTAGCATAATAAAGCGCTGAAGCGTTTTATTAACATTAGACACTAATGATTGTTCAAACTGCTGATGTGTGGCCTCACTCATAGCACAGGGCCAATCACTGCGCTGAACAAAACAGGGATTTGATGCGACCGTAATTAACCCCTGAACGCGTTCAGGGTGTTGCGCTGCAAACTCGATCGCCACTTGCCCCCCCATAGACCAACCTAACCAGACGGCGCGCTTAGGCACCTGCGCCACTAACATATCCACAACAGCATCGGCCCGGTAAGGTTCAGGAAACCCAGTCGATCGGCCTAACCCTGGGAGATCAATTAAGGTCAAAGTAAAGTAGGAGGATAGCGCCTCAGCAAAGCCCCCCCATACTTGACTATCCATACCCCAGCCATGCAATAAAACCAATTCAGGTTTATCTGCATTGGCATAACGTTCAACATAAAGGCCCATTAGCTCACCTTCTCTAACGCGTGAAGTAAGCGATTAACCTGTTCTTCCGTATGGGCAGCACTCAATGTAACCCGCAACCGCGCCCCGCCTTGCGGCACCGTTGGCGGACGAATCGCGCTAATATAGATACCATCATCTTCTAATATTTTGCTTATCTGCATCGCTTTAGAGGATTCACCAATCATAATTGGCTGAATGGGCGTAGGAGAATCAATCAATGTTAACCCGAGTTCAGAGCACCCTTGCCTAAATTGTTTTATGAGCTGAGTTAATTTATCCCGTCGCCACGTTTCCTCTTTAAGGAGGCGTAAACTGGTGAGGGTTGCCGCGGCAACAGCAGGCGGCATACTTGTGGTGTAAATGTAGGTGCGTGCATGCTGTACCAGTGTATCAATCAACGCGTCTGAACCGGCGACAAACGCACCCGCAGTACCAAACCCTTTACCTAAGGTCCCCACCAAGACTTGTAAATCGTCATTCGGCATAGCGAAGTATTCGGCACACCCGCCACCCTGCTGCCCTAAACAACCAAAACCGTGGGCATCATCGACCATCAACCATGCCTGATGCTTTTTGCACACGGAGGAGAGCGCAGGAAGATCCGCCACATCGCCATCCATACTAAAAACACCATCGGTCACCACTAAGTGACGACGGGCATCAGTTTTGGCTAATTTTTTATCTAGGCTATCCGCATCATTATGTAGATAGCGCTGAAACCGTGCCCCACTAAGCAAGCCTGCATCCAGTAACGACGCATGGTTTAACCGGTCTTGAAAAATAGCATCACGCTTATCCAGTAACGCATTCACCGCACCAATATTTGCCATATAGCCCGTTGAAAACAACAACGCTTTTGGCCGTCCGGTAAATTCAGCTAACGCTTCTTCAAGCTCATGGTGGGCCTGACTGTGGCCATTAACAAGATGGGAAGCGCCGCCTCCTACACCATATTTATTCGCCGCTTGCTGAAAACTCCTGATCACTTCAGGATGGTTAGCCAGCCCTAGATAATCATTAGAGCAGAACGCTAGAAACTCCCGCCCCTCAACTTGCACGATGGGCTGCTGGGCCGTTTGAAGTGTGCGGCGACTACGATAAAGGGATTGCTGCTTTCTTAGCTCAAGCTCAGCAGATAAATCATCAAAAGACATAGACGATCTCTAGTAAGGAGTAGATCCGGACAAAAAATCAGGAGCAGTAGACGCTGCTCCTCGTTCTTAGATAACAGCGTTAAGCTTCGTAGAAGTGCTGACTATCCGTCTGCTTCTGCAAGTCATTCAGTATAACGGCTTCCTGTGTATCATCAGCTTCAGAGATACGCTGCTCAGGATTGATACCGAGTTTACGGAAAAGCTGTAGGTCGCGGTGCGTTTCTGGGTTAGGTGTCGTCAACAAGCACTCACCATAAAAGATAGAGTTCGCCCCCGCAAAGAAGGTCATGGCTTGAGTCTCATCACTCATCTGCTCACGCCCGGCGGATAAACGCACATGGGAGGCGGGCATCATAATACGTGCGACAGCGATCGTACGAATAAAGTCTAAATGATCCAGGTCTTCTACGTTTTCCAGTGGCGTACCTGCCACTTTAACCAACATGTTAATTGGCACACTCTCTGGCTGGACAGGCATATTCGCTAACTGCATCAATAGACCATAGCGGTCTCTTGCCGTTTCGCCCATACCCAAAATCCCACCGCTACAAATCTTCATGCCGGAGTCTCGCACATTTTGTAACGTGTCTAGACGGTCTTGGTAGGTACGTGTGGTAATAATCTTGTCATAAAATTCCGGAGAAGTATCAAGGTTATGGTTGTAGTAGTCCAAACCCGCATCCGCGAGCTGTTCTGCTTTGTCTTCATCTAACATACCTAAGGTCATGCAGGTTTCTAAGCCCAACTCTTTAACCTTTTTAACCATCTCGATCACATACGGCATATCTTTATCTGCAGGGTGCTTCCAAGCGGCTCCCATGCAAAAACGAGTCGATCCCGTCTCTTTCGCTTTTCTTGCCTTCTCAAGCACTTGCTCAACTTGCATTAAGCGCTCTTTCTCAAGCCCCGTATTGTAATGGCCGCTCTGAGGGCAGTATTTGCAATCTTCAGGACATGCACCTGTTTTAATCGATAACAGCGTACTCACCTGCACTTCATTAGGATCAAAGTTCTCCCGATGCACGCTATGCGCCTTAAACATCAAATCATTGAAAGGCAGCTCAAACAGCGCTTTCACCTCTGCCTCTGTCCAATCATGACGAATTGCACCCAACTGTTGCATCTTAAAACCATCCCCTTGAAAATAACGATCATGAAGCATGATGCTTCAACGCTCTACAGGCTACGCCTATGTAATAGCGTAATTCTATCCTGACAGAAGGAACTGTCAACCTATGATATTCAATAAAGTAGACTATAGGTCATTATTTGATCTATGCATTATATGCCTGCAACACTGTAACACCCCATCAGGCATCTGCAGCGCTTGCCAAAAAGACCTCCCTTGGTTAGAGGCACGGTGCGCTATCTGCGCTCTTCCTTTAACCGCGACCAACCACGACACCTTATGCGGCTCCTGCCTTAAAAAGAAACCTGCATTTACTCACGTCGATGCCCTCTTCCTCTATAAATTCCCAATTGACCATTTTATAGGGAAGATAAAATACAGTGGAAAAACACAGTATATCGGCCACCTCGCCCAGCTGTTATCGACCCACGGTTCATTACCGATACACGCGGATGCTTTAGTTCCGGTGCCGATGCATCGTTTCAATCTTTATAAAAGAGGTTTCAACCAAGCCGAACTTCTCGCCTTAGAACTCGGTAAAAAGCTCAATATGAACGTAGAAACACGCCTATTAAAAAAAACACAACTAACTCGGCGACAGATGACACTCACACGGGATGAGCGTCTAAAAAACCAACATAACGTATTCAAATGTATCGCCCCTCCTCACCGACATATCGTATTAGTGGATGATGTGATGACAACCGGTGCGACCTTAGATGCAGCCGCGCAAACATTACTCAGTGCCGGCGCTGAACGTGTTGATGCGATTGTTCTAGCAAGAACACCCAAATGAGCAGTAATTATTAGTGAATGATTTTGACATCTAATTGATTCTTTGTCGGTTTAGCACAACAATTAAGTTTACCGATTTGAGATGTGGTTATTTATGATGTTGGGACTATTGGGTGACTTAGCCGGAGGCGTAGGCTTATTCCTTCTTGGTATGCATTTAATGACCACAGGCATGCAGCAAGCTGCAGGTCACGGTTTGAAAAAAGCCTTACAAGCAGCGACAGGTTCGCCCTTAAAGGGGTTAGCATCCGGCATTCTCATCACGGCAATCGTGCAGTCCTCCAGTGCAGTCACCATCGCAACCATTGGCTTTGTGAATGCGAGTTTACTTAAACTTAGACAATCCATCGCCGTTATCTATGGCTGTAATATCGGCACAACAATGACAGGGTGGCTGGTCGCACTGATCGGTTTTCAAGTTAAAATTAGCGCCTTTGCTCTCCCTATGGTCGCGATCGGCATGCTCTTAAAACTCATCGGCGGCGACCGTAAAGTGAGTCACTTAGGTATGGCCTTAGCGGGATTTGGTCTTTTTTTTATTGGGCTCGATTATCTTAAAAATGCGTTTGATGGTTTAGATAGCTATCTGCCCCTTGATCAAATGACAGATTCAGCACTGGGCTTAATACTCTGCGTGTTAGCCGGATTTATTTTAACCTTGTTAATGCAGTCATCATCTGCCGCCATGGCTATTACACTTTCATTGACCGCGGCGGGCTCCATTCCAATCGCATCAGCAGGCGCCCTCGTTATCGGGGCTAACTTAGGCACAACCTCAACCGCCATACTGTCTGTCATCGGCGCTACATCTAATGCAAAAAGAATTGCAGCGGCCCATGTTATTTTTAATTTAATAACGGGGCTTATTGGGGTTGTTTTATTAGTACTACTTGCTGGAATCATTAACAACGATCTAAAAAATCTTAATTTAGTTATTCTTTTAGCCGCTTTTCATACCCTCTTCAATTTGATCGGGGTCGCCATTTTATGGCCGTTCACTAACCATCTAGAACAGTTTCTTAATCGGCGATTCTGCTCGCAAGAAGAGCGTTTTGGCCAACCTAGATTTCTTGATAAAACGATTCTTGCATCCCCCGCCTTAGCCGTAGAAGCAATGAAAAATGAATTAAGCCGTGTTAGCGTGCTGACATCGAAAATGGCTAAAGCGGCAGTGAGCGCTGAACTCTCCGAAACAGCGAAACTGACCACATCAATGCATAGCGTTCATGAACTGAATGAACAAATCGGCGAATATAACCAGAAGATAGCTCAAAACAACTTAACAACCGAGATCAGTGAAATACTACCCTCCGCAATGCGTATTACACGGTACTATAGTGAAATCGCGCGTTTATCTGCTCTAATACCTCAATACTATGAATATATTGAGCAACTCTCAGACAGATCCATTCGCGAACAGGTGCATAGTTATCAACACAGTACTATCGAATTAATCGACAGCTGCAAAATAGCCGATAATTCATGCATATCAGGTATCGATAGCCGTAAACTGATCAAAAGACTAGAGCACAAATATCAAACCATTAAGTCCCTTATTTTAGAAAGCAGTATTAAAGGCACACTCAACCCACAGGACAGTATCTTACTGCTTGATGCCTTAAGTCATATTCACAGATTATCTGAACAGGTTGAAAAAGCCGCTCGTTTTTGGAGCAGCTTAACCCCTATGCAGAGTCGTGATTCAGCGATTAATCAATAAAAGATAAAACCATTGATGCAAGATACTTATACACTCCAGCCCATTGCCGTTGTCAAAAGCCCTTATAAAGAGAAATTTGGTATTCCTCGACAACCGGGGCTTGCCGACACCGTCGTATCCACCATCACCTTGCTGCCAAACTACAGTAGCGAGGAAAGCATTCGAGGCTTACAGGACTGCAGTCATATTTGGCTCATCTTTATTTTTAGCGAATGCGTCGACAAAGGCTGGAAGCCGACCGTGCGCCCCCCCCGACTCGGCGGTAATAAACGTCTCGGAGTATTCTCAACACGTTCTCCTTTTCGGCCCAACCCGATTGGGTTATCATCGGTAAAACTGCTGGAGATACATACCACTGAGTGCGGTGTAGAGCTTACTGTCAGCGGCGCTGATCTGTTAGACGGTACGCCCATTCTTGATATAAAGCCCTACCTGCCTTACTCCGATAGCCTACCGGAAGCGACCTTTCCCTTTGCTGAGACAATCACACCGTTAGCACAAACACTCCTCTTTTCTGACAACGCACTCAGCGCATTGCAAACCGAAGCCCAGCGCTTGCAGCAACCCCTAAAAAGCCAGATCAGCGAACTACTCAAATGTGACCCACGCCCCGCTTACAAAAAAAATGACCCTGATAAAGCCTACGGTATACGATTACATGACCTGAATATCCGCTTCAGAATTACAGACACACACATCTATGTAGATACAATTGAGCAAGTGCGTTAAATGAAATATTCAGACCCTCTTCAGTTCGCGCGTACTAAGCTGCATCCCATACTTTAAGGAGTGACAATGACATATTTATATAGGCTTTTACTCAGCTGTTTACTACTGACGACATCGTCTTATCTAGCCGCCGATGAAGATACCGACCCACTAACAGAGCAACTACAGCAATGGCTCTTCCAACTTCCTGCGCTCGTTGATGAAAAAGGCAAAATAAGCAGTTCATATATGAAAAACTACCTACAGTGTATGGATGACCAACAAGCCCTGAATCAGGAACCGGACATGACCATTGGTGAGCTGATCGATAACGCCCTCAACTCAGGTAATGAATGTGCCCCCTTATTAAATGAGATGCTCGAATCACTGACAGACCAACCAGTTGATTCGTTAAGTGAAGAGCAAAAGAAACGCCTGCTAGAGGAAAGCCTTTAAAAAACATTGATCTATATCAATTTTGACTAAAGTATAAGATGAACGTAAAATAAGCGTTAGTTTACCCCGCACTTTCCTTACCACGGAACGATTTAAGGAGCTGAGTTAATTAACCCTTGAGGTGTATATGAATTACGATATTGGATATATAGAAAATTTTATCGAAGAATCTAGCGCATTATATGAATATTATATTGAGCGGGTTTTAGACTCTGCATCAGTGAACGACCTAATGAGTGCTTCTCATTGGTATGCTGATGCCTATATCGGTTTATTCTCCCAGACTCAACAACGCTAACTCAGTTTCATTACAATAAAAAAGGCCGTTAACGGCCTTTTTTATTGTGCTGTGCTTTTTAACTCTCTGCCTAATCTCGAAATAGCTTAGCTACCCAATAATCAATGCTAAAGAGACGACCCGCACCTGTAAAAAATAAACTAAATAACATAATGAGATAAGTTATCGAAAACTCAATACCGTTATTTAAAATCACCACTGAGCCCCGCCCAGTTAACCAATCGTAATCAGCGTTCTCTTGCAAGACGCCTTTTACCGCAGCTAAACGCTCCTGAGCTTCCATAACACGCTCATTAGCTAGCCAACTGCTACCATCCGCGATCGCTAACCAGCCATTATCCCAATGAACTGCAAAAGCAGCTACCAACATGGTCACCATTAACGGAATACTGATCCAACGTACCGCTAAGCCAACAATTAACAAAGCACCGCCAAAGAGCTCTGTGCCAGCAGCTAAAGCAGCCATCACCTCAGGCATCGGCAACCCAAGACCCCAGTCTGGGTTACCAAACCAAGCCGCGGTATCTTCAAAATGAGAGAGTTTATTCCAGCCCGCTTGCATAAATACGGGTGCTAAATACAAACGTAGTAGCAGCGGCGCTAAGCCATCTACACACCGTGTTCGATCCAATATATCTTGCAAACGGTTCGCTATATTAATGACAGCATTGGCCATAATTACATCCTTTATTATACGTATAATGCCAAAGCGCCTTAACCTACGGCAGCATTAGATTTGATATTTGTCCCTAATAGGATCCCTTTGGAACGCAAATGTTCCATCGTTTGTAACCCTCCATCGATCACCTGCTGTGGATCAGGGTGCTGCATCTCATCAGCGATCGCCTTGAGTGCGTCCGCACCCGACAGCCCCTCATCCTCCGAGAGCAAGTAGAGCAACCTAGCCGTGACAGAATTAACTTCCATAAAGTTAACTTCATCTTCACGGTTGCGATAAGCGATAAGAAAGGTCGGCGCCTCCAAAGGTGCCTCTGGCTGATAATCGAGACGGATACAATGCACAGGGAACTGATAAGACAGTAACCACGCTAAAGGCGACTGTACTGGGTGCCCTGTTAGCAGGTCGCCATTTGCATCAACATCCTGTAAAGGCAACTCCACGGTCGATGCATCGAGCGCTAATTCAACCCATTCATAATGAATCAACTCCTGGAGAAAAGCCGGATCCTCGATACTCGGCTCACGCTCATCCGCCACATACTCGATAAACTCCTGACCAATCTCTAAAAAATAGGGCGTATGGCAACGGTGTTTATCAAAAAAATCACGCGCTAAGCGAAGCCAGTATTGCTCAGAACTAATAAGCTTTAAGACTGGAAAATTACCCGCAAGAAAGCCTTCAACATTGTTAAAAAACAGGTCGCGGTAGATCGCCATTCTACGATCTTCAATCCCCTCAGGCGCAGCATTCTCCTGGGGGTTTCTGATATGCGCAGCAAATTGATACTGCACGTTCTGAAAGTTAGGTTGATCAGGCGACGGTTTGTGCATGGATCATCTTCCACTGATTTTGATAGAAACGAACTTGTTCAACTTCCTGAAGTAACTCAGGGAGTGATGGGATATTAAAGTCTCTTTCCAATAATGTCGGAAGCACACCAAATTGTTCATAGGCGCGCTGTAATAATGACCAAACAGGATCAATTACTGGCGCACCATGAGTGTCCACCAACAAATCGTCTGCCTCGGTATAATGCCCAGCGATATGCAGATACATAATCCGCTCAGCAGGCATCGCCTTTAGAAAGTCTGCGGCATCATAGCCATGGTTAACGCTATTAACATAAATATTATTTACATCTAACAACAGGTCACAATCCGCCTCTTCGAGGACAGCAAGGAGGAACGCTTGTTCCGTCATTTCTGAACCCGGCGCCGCATAATACGAGACATTTTCCATAGCAATTTTCTGCTCTAGAACATCTTGCACCTGACGTATGCGTCCTGCGACATATTTAACCGCCTCCTCGGTAAAAGGGATTGGCATTAAATCGTATAGGTGACCATCATCCGAACAATAACTTAAATGTTCAGAGTAACCGCGAATATTATGATCCGCTAAAAACTGCTTTAGCCTAGACAGAAAATCCATATCAAGAGGCGTTGGCCCACCAATAGAGAGCGACAAACCATGCGCCATAAACGGGTGCTGCTCAGTGTACTGACGAAATGCCTTACCAAAACGCCCACCCAAGCCCATCCAGTTTTCTGGAGCGATCTCAAGAAAATCAAACGAACTAGACTCCACCTCTTTCAATGTTTCCGACATACAACGTCGAAACCCAAAGCCAGCGCCTTGTACAGGATAGTTTTCTCTGCTCATCTACACACCTCAAACCTGATATCAAAAGGCCCCGCATCGCAGGGCCTCTATAAAGCTACAATAAAAGCCTAGCGGGGGTTACTTAGAACCGCCACATTTACCTTCACCGCATTTGCCTTCAGCTTTTTTAGCTTTATCGCCGCCACATTTACCTTCGCCGCATTTGCCTTCAGCTTTTTTAGCTTTATCGCCGCCACATTTGCCTTCGCCGCATTTGCCTTCAGCTTTTTTAGCTTTATCGCCGCCACATTTGCCTTCGCCGCACTTACCTTCAGCTTTTTTAGCTTTGTCGCCACCGCACTTGCCTTCGCCACACTTACCTTCGTTCATAGCAACTTGCTGGCTATAACCTGAAGACAGCTCTTTAGCCGCAAAAGGGTTTTCTGCAGCGGATGCTAAAGGTGCTGTTGCCATACCTGCAATGAATGCTGCGCCAACAACTGCTACCATAGGTTTTACTGAAATATTTTTAACCATTTTGAATTCACCCCAATTATAATTTGTTATATCTTGCATTATATTTTCTAAAATTGATTCAAGCTCATAACGTGCTCTGTCATTTGTGACTCAATGTATTAAATAAAGTTTCAAATACTAAAAAAATAAATCTGAATTTTTTTATTACAGCGAGTACGTGTTTAAATAGAACATCGTTTTTGTATTTAGTTCCTTACCACTGTTATTTTTTATATTAAAAGTTGCGGATCAAATACCTAAGTTAGTCTCACACTATATATTTTCACCGTTCTTTAGGATCCATTACGATGATTAGCTCCAAACAGATCACTTTTGACCAGCAACATATATGGCACCCCTACTCATCGATGATAAATCCACCGCCAACCTACCCTGTAGAATCGGCATCCGGCGTAAAAATAACGCTGTCGGACGGGCGGGAACTTATTGATGGCATGGCATCCTGGTGGTCAGCCATACACGGTTATGGACACCCTGAACTTAACCAGGCTGCACATGAGCAAATTGATAAAATGTCCCATGTGATGTTTGGCGGCCTTACCCATGAACCCGCTATCGAACTGTGCAAAAAACTGGTGGCAATGACCCCCGCCAACTTAGATAAAGTATTTCTCGCCGACTCAGGTTCGGTGGCCGTTGAAGTGGCCATAAAGATGGCTATCCAGTACTTTCACGCCCAAGATCTTAGCGAAAAAAACAAACTGATTACCATTAAAAATGGATATCACGGTGATACCTTTGGCGCCATGTCTGTTTGCGACCCCGTGACGGGAATGCATGAAATTTTCACCGGCTTACTGCCCCAACACTTTTTTGCACCCGCTCCCCAAACCCGGTTCGATGAACCTTGGGACAGTGACGATATTGCCCCCCTAAAAGCCTTATTCGATGAACATCATCACAACATTGCCGCCCTCATTTTGGAGCCTATAGTGCAAGGCGCAGGAGGGATGCGTTTTTACTCACCCCACTACCTTAAAGAAGCACGTAAACTCTGTGATGAATATAATGTACTATTAATTGCCGATGAAATAGCCACAGGGTTTGGCCGTAGCGGGCGGTTGTTTGCCTGTGAACACGCCGATATACAACCGGATATACTCTGTGTGGGGAAAGCCCTGACAGGGGGATATATGACCTTAGCGGCAACACTGACCACTACACATATTGGTGAGACTATTTCAGCGGGAGGTGCGGGCTGTTTTATGCACGGCCCAACCTTCATGGGCAACCCTCTAGCCTGTGCAGTGGCCAACACAAGCTTGGCTCTATTGCAGCGCAACGACTGGAAAAGCGACGTTAACCGTATCGAGCGATTGCTCAAGCAAGGTTTAGCCGAAGCACAAACCTTAGAAGGCGTGGCAGATGTTCGCTGCCTAGGCGCTATCGGTGTTATTGAGATGAAAGAAGCGGTAAACACCGCTAAAATTCAAAAACTATTTATAGAACGTGGACTCTGGATTCGTCCATTTGGAAAATTGGTTTATGTGATGCCACCCTATATTATGCAGGATGAGGATCTCAACCAATTAACTACCGGCATGGTCGATGCCGTCGCCCATTATACAAGGTAAGGAAACATGGCAAGAATCAAACTAGATATGCCAGAAAACTATATCTTTTCCACTGAGCTGCCTATTCGTATCAGCGATATTAACTATGGTGGACACCTCAGTAATGATGCAATGCTCTCTATTATTCATGAAGCGAGAATCCGCTTCCTGAACCATTATCATTATGGAGAGCTTGATATTGAAGGCCTTGGCTTGATCATGACGGACTCAGCCATTGTTTATAAAGCTGAAGGCTTTCATGGTGACCAATTACAGATTGATATAGCGATTGCCGATCTAAACGCATATGGCTGTGATATTTACTATTTAATCACCAACAAAAAAACCGCTGTAGAACTGGCTCACGCCAAAACAGGGGTCGTCTTTTTTAATTATGAAACGCGTAAAGTCTCAGCTGTGCCTGAAGAGTTTACCAATAAAGTTATTAAAGACACGGAGTAAACAGCAGATAACAAAAAGGCCGCTTATTGCGGCCTTTTTTGTACTCAACAGGTTAATAAAAAATCATCTTCCCGTTTATTAATCATCTGCACCTACGTATTGAGCATAGACATCAGGTGCTAAGTTCTCAAACTTCGTATATTTACCAATAAAGGCGAGCCTTGATGTACCAATCGGACCATTACGCTGCTTACCAATAATAATTTCAGCGACCCCTTTATGCTCTGAATCTTCGTTATAAACCTCATCACGATAGATAAACATAATCACATCGGCATCCTGCTCAATAGCTCCCGACTCACGCAGATCCGAGTTTACAGGGCGTTTATTAGGACGTTGCTCAAGTGAACGGTTGAGCTGAGATAGTGCCACAACAGGACACTCCAACTCTTTGGCTAACGCCTTTAAGGAGCGAGATATTTCAGATATTTCCTGTGTTCGGCTTTCAATATTTTTCGTCTTCATCTGCATGAGCTGAAGGTAATCGATCATGATGAGCGAAAGCTCCCCATGCTCACGTACTATACGCCGTGCCCGCGTCCGCATTTCGTTGGGGCTAATACCAGCCTGATCGTCAATAAACAGCGGCTTATCACGCATCATATTGACGGCGGTTGTTAACTTAGGCCAATCCTCTTCTTCCAAGGTTCCCGTACGTACACGGGTTTGATCTATTCGGCCCAACGACGACAACATACGCGTAACCAGCTGATCCGCCGGCATCTCAAGACTAAATACCAACACCGGTTTGTCGGACGCCATCAGCGCATTTTCAACCAAGTTCATCGCAAACGTGGTTTTACCCATGGAGGGACGCGCAGCAACAATAATCAAATCAGAAGGCTGCAAACCTGCAGTTTTTGCATCAAGGTCATCAAACCCGGTTGTAACCCCTGTCAGGTCACCATCGCTATTGAATAGTGTATCTATACGATCAACAGCTTTTTTAAGCAGGGTGTTTACGTTTTCGGGACCACCTTGATTAGGCCGATTCTCCGCGATACGGAAAATCTTTTGCTCTGCTTCATTCAGAATCTCTTCCGAACTGCGTCCTTCAGGATGAAACGCTTGGTCTGCAATCTCATTGGCAGCCGATATCATCTGACGCAATAATGCACGGTCACGCACAATTTCGGAGTACGCCCGAATATTGGATGCACTGGGCGTATTTTTAGCCAGCTCAATCAGATAATCCAAACCGCCCGCACTTTCTAGTTCAGCGGTACGATCCAGCTCTTCTGAGAGGGTGACCACATCAATAGGGTTACCATCATTAACCAGCTTCTGCATAGTACGGTAGATCTGACGATGCTCTTGGCGATAAAAATTATCCTCCAATACCACCTCGGACACCGTATCCCATGCATTGTTATCCAGCATAAGTCCGCCCAAAACAGATTGCTCTGCCTCCATCGAATGGGGGGGAACTTTAATTTTTGCCAGATCTTCGTCTGTAAGTTGACTCATTTCCATAATTTAGCAGCGGCCTAAAAACAAAAAAGCACCGCAGGATTAACCCTGCGGTGCTTTATATTACAGCACAGTTGTACTTAGCTAAAGGCGATTACTCGCCAATAACAGCTACGTTAACTGTTGCTGTTACTTCAGCGTGAAGCTGAATATCGATTCCGAATTCACCAATAGCGCGCAATGCACCTTCTGGTAAACGAACTTCGCTTTTATCAACATTAGCGCCAGCAGCTGTGATCGCATCAGCAATATCACGAGTACCGATAGAACCGAACAATTTACCTTCGTCACCACACTTAGATGTGATAGTTACCTGAAGTTCGTTCAGTGCTTCCGCACGTGCTGTAGCAACTGCTAGTTTTTCTGCAGCAGCAGCTTCTAGTTCAGCACGGCGCTCTTCAAATTTTGCAACATTCGTTGCAGTTGCAGGAACAGCTTTGCCCTGCGGTACTAGGTAGTTGCGACCGAAACCGCTTTTTACGGAAACTTTGTCACCGAGGTTACCTAGCTTACCAATTTTCTCGAGCAGAATAACTTCCATCTCGTAAACCTCTTCTGTTCTGCAAATAAATGCAGTCTAGTTCGTGGCTGGTATGCGTGACCTGATATCAACTAACGAATCGATAGCAGCCGCAAAAACCAGCAGCGTAATCACATAAGGTCCCATAAAAATAACTGATAGATAAAACACTATCAGCCAGGACCTGCCTAAATCACGTTTAGCCAAACTACCATGCACCAATGCGAAACCCGCAAAGATCCAAGGAAGCAGTAACAAGGGTAACCAGCGCATAAAGTCGAGCTCAAACTGAGCAAAAACTAATAACACAGCTACTAACACGCCTGTATATTTCAGAGGCAGTCTCAATTGATGAAACTCCGTCTGAAAGCCCCCAGGATTAAACAATCCTGATTGCCACGAACGCGCCAGTATCAAGCACAGCAACATTGTTGCTGTATGCACTGATGCCAATCCACCTAACAAAAGCAGCTTTAAGCGCTCTTTATCGAGCGTTACGCTCTCGGTTGACTGACTTGCCGACTGCAAAAGAAACTGTTCAGTTGCTTCTACAACTTGACCTAAAAGACCATCTAGTACTGTTTCCAGAGCTAAACCAGCAATAACGCCAACCGGCAGTGCTAACATAAGCACCTGCGGCCAACTTGCTGTACGTCTTAATGCGATAGCTAGAAGAAATACACCTAGTATCACGGCCAGTGGTGTCGGGTCCCCACTGTATGCCCAAGCGCCTGCGGGCAAAAAAGCCCAAACAAGCACTTTGGCTCCATCTTTTGGTCCCTGTCTTAAAGTGACCAAAGCGACGGCTGCTGCACTTACCCAATAGAGCAGTGGTAGCAAGGCGGCAATAACTGCCACAAAAGCCGCTTGTTTACGGCCTTTCATGACCAGTTCGGCCAAGGCTCGCATGCGACTCTCCTACCGTTTACTGATGACTATCAGTGTAAGGTAGTAACGCAACAAAACGTGCGCGCTTAATAGCAGTTGCCAACTGACGCTGGTAACGAGCTTTAGTACCTGTGATGCGGCTAGGTACGATCTTACCAGTTTCGGTTACATAACCTTTTAGTGTGTCCAGATCTTTATAATCGATCTCTTGAACACCTTCAGCCGTAAAACGGCAGAACTTACGACGGCGGAAAAAACGAGCCATTGTATCTCTCCTCAGAAATTAAATTACTCAGCTGCTTCTTCAGATGCTTCAGCTTCAGCAACAGGTGCTGGTGCCGGAGCAGCTTCTTCAGCTGGCTTTTCAGCTGGTTTGTCATCACGACGAGGCTTACGCTCTTCGCGAGATTCTGCAGCTTTGATTGGAGAGATCTCAGTGATCGCTTCTTTACGACGGATAATCATGTTACGCAGAACTGCATCGTTGTAACGGAAAAGATTTTCCAGCTCGTCTAGTGTTTCCTGATTACATTCGATGTTCATCAGGATGTAGTGTGCTTTATGAGCATTGTTGATTGGGTAAGCCAACTGACGACGGCCCCAGTCTTCTAAACGATGGATTGTGCCTTCAGCACCTTCAATAAGAGAGGTGTAACGCTCAACCATCGCAGAAACCTGCTCACTCTGGTTCGGGTGAACCAGAAATACGATTTCATAATGACGCATTTTAGCTCCTTTCGGGTTAATAGCCCCCGGAACACACCATGTGGACCGGCAGCAAGGAGATTGGAAATAGTTCTCCAAAGGACGCGTAATATTACGCACCTTGCAAGCCTTATGCAAGCACTGATTATAGAGCTCAGATCAACGGTTATTAACTGCCCATATTCACCCGTAACACCGCCTTAAAACGGAGAATATGGTGCGGCTAGCTGTCTATTTAGGCATAGGGACGCATCGAAATATATGCGCCAAGTTTTTCACCATTAGTATCAAATATTGCCTTACCACTGATCAATAGGTGTTTACGCACCCCAAGCGCAGATTCAATAATCACGTCCTCTTCGGTAATCATCTCTTCCGATAACGCACGATAGATAGGCCATTGAGCTTTTGAGAGTAAGGTTTTGCCATCAGCGGCAAATAATTTAAACGGCACATCATCAAACCGATCTAACCGTTCATCTTCAGGCAATCCTCTCAAGCGCATGACAACACGGCTTGAGTAGATCAGCTTCCCATCGATATCGCATACCACAACGCCGTCATCAATGGCGGCCAATACGGCCTCCATGAAATGCGCTTGATGTGACAGCTGCTTTTTTAAATCTTGGTTTTTTGTCCGATTATCTTTTAGAAAGGCGATCATATTAGAGAAAGCCGTCGTGGTTTCGTCTATATCACTAAACACACTGCCCGATTTGTCTATATCAACTTCTAACTCACCATTTTTTACAGCGTTCACGCTTTTCTGTAAGGAGAGTATGGGTCTTGAGAGGGAGCGCGCAAACATAACGCCAATAATTACACTGACAAATGTGATGGCTAAGGCAAGCAGAATATTTAGCTTACGGTTCGCTTTGATCTCCGTTAAAAAATCATCCTCCGGCACATAGATACCCAACAACCAAGGCCAGTTATCCGAAAAGGGGGTAAAGACAGTCTGATATGTTTTGCCATCATGCTCAAAACTGGTGTTCATGGCCGTGTTTAATACATACCAACCCGGCTTTTTGCCTAAGGATTTAACCGCTGCACGAGCAGCATTACTTTTAACTTCATCAATGTGCATCAACCTACGCACACCGGTGTTCGCGTCTTCGGTATAAAGTGGCCCATTACTTCTATGAGCAATAACATCACCGTTATTATTTAAAATTAACGCCGAGGCATGTTCACTAAGCTCAAGAAAGCCTAAAAAATCAGACAGGGATGAAAGGTCAATATCAACGCCAACAACCCCTAGCACGTCCCCTCCCTTAGAAAAGACGGGGCTAGCCACAGTAATACCTGGGGTATTTGACGTGAAGAAAAGGTATGGATCGGTCCAGATCTGCTTCCGCTCCATCAGCGCCTTTTTAAACCAAGGACGCGTACGCGGATCGTAAGCATCATTTGGATCCGTTTCACTTTTGATTAGGCTGTGATCCTCCCCAAACCAACGATTCAAAACAGAACGCCCTTTCGAGTCCTCTTTAACTCGCTTAATGTGGAAGGCGGCATCCTCGATGGAGCGGCGAACAAAGTGAAACTCCCCCGCTAAATTACCGTAATAGATACCTGCAATATGGGGATGCAAAATCAACTGATCAAAGAAGTATTGTTCCATTTCATCAGGTTTTTCAGAACTCACAACCTGATGATGCGCCAAGCGGCCTGTTAAGCTTACCGCCGAGCGAGCCGGCGCCAAAAACTCTTCAGAGCGGTCGATCACTTCTCGCGATAAATTACGCATAAGCTGCTGAGCATGGCCGATGAGCACCTGCTCAGTACTGAGGTACGAGGACGCTAAAATAACGCACACAGTAATCACTTGTAGCGAGACAATCCCAAGTGCCAATGCTTTTGATATTGATAAGCGCATCTATCTGATTATCCTTATTTGTTTTTCATTTTCTAAAAGAAAAACCATTCAATCCTGAATAAACATTCAATAAAATCAAAGAGTAAGTAACATTAAAGCGCACATACTATATCGTATATTTTACATTACTCCACGCTTAAACAAAAAAACGAGCGGCCTTATCAGGCAGCTCGTTATCAGTCTAACCAGAACGTTCTATTATTTACGCGACTTCAACAATCTCAAAGCTGTGGGTAATCTCAACACCACCCTTTTCTAACATAATTGAAGCTGAACAATACTGTTCTGCGGACAGGCTCACGGCACGCTCTACTTTCTTCGCATTAAGCCCCCGACCACTGACCACGAACTTAACGTGAATTTTAGTAAAAACGGATGGGACTGTATCCGCTCGCTCCGCTTCAATTTCAGCCACGCAATCCACTACATCTTGTCGTGTTTTCTTTAAGATACCGACAACATCATAACTCGTACAACCGCCCAACCCTAAAAGGATCAACTCCATTGGGCGTGGCCCTTTCTGAAGCTCTCCATCAATCATTACATCAAAACCAGAGCCGGTTGTACCTTGAAAGCGTACATCACCGTCCCATTTAACTTTGGCGCTCATGCTCATCAGATACGACCTTATGCAAATAATTCTTTAAGTTTTTGACCTGGGTTCTCAGCACGCATAAATGCTTCCCCCACAAGGAAAGCATGCACATTATGCTCACGCATAGCATGTACATCTTCAATGCTATGGATACCACTCTCTGTCACAACAATTCTATCATCTGGAATTGAAGCCAACAGGTCATAGGTATTGTTCAACGACACTTCGAAAGTATGCAGGTTACGGTTATTAATACCAACCAATCGGGTGTTAAGCGGCAGCGTTCTCGCTAACTCGTCCGCGCCATGCACTTCAATCAGTACATCCATTCCGAGCTCATTCGCTAAGCTATTCAGGTCAGCCATCTGTTGGTCGCTTAACGCTGCAGCAATCAACAAAATACAGTCAGCGCCAATCGCTCTTGCTTCATAAACTTGGTAAGGGTCCACAATAAAATCTTTACGGATCACCGGCAACCCACAGGCAGCCCGCGCTTGCATCAAATAGTCCTCACTCCCATGAAAGTAGTCTTTATCCGTTAAAACAGATAAACAGCTGGCTCCACCACGCTCATATGATTGGGCGATATCCGCAGGGATAAAAGGGTCACGTAACAGACCTTTAGAGGGACTATGCTTTTTAGCTTCCGCAATAACCGCTGAACGACCAGCAGCAATACTTTTTGCCATACTGTCGGCAAAACCACGAGGGTCAAACGCAGAACCTTTCTGATCGGCAATCCGCTGCTGTAGGTCAGCAATAGAAACCTTAGGTTGACGTTCAGCGACTTCTTCAGCTTTACGCGCCAGTATTTTCTTTAAAATTGTTGGTGTATCAGACATCTATTAACCTTTAAACCCTTGGCTAAAATCGGCCAATTCTTTAACTTTAGCCGCCGCAGCGCCACTTAAAATAGCCTCTTTAGCCTTACGCACGCCGTCCTTAAGGTCTGACGCTTCTCCAGCAACATAGAGCGCAGCCCCCGCATTCAGAGAGATCATATCTATTGCTTTCATATTCTGACCGCTAAAGGCGGCTTGAATTAACGCTAAACTTTCAGCAGAACCATCAACCTGTAAGCCATCGAGAGACTGAATACTTAAACCCGCATCTTCCGCTGTCATAATATATTCTGAAATTTCGCCATTTTTCAGCTCAGCGACAAAGGTATCGCCTGCTAAGCTAATTTCATCTAGACCTTCCGCTGCATGGACAACCATGGCATGAACAGCCCCCAACGATTTAAGTGCTTCAGCCATCGGTTTACACAACGTTTTATCGAATACGCCTAACAGGTAGTGTTTCACACCTGCTGGGTTAGTGAGAGGCCCTAAAATATTAAATAATGTTCGTAACCCCATCTCTTTACGGGGCCCAACGGCATGTTTCATCGCCGTATGATGCTGAGGGGCAAACATAAAACCAAGTCCGACCTGCTCAATACATTGTGCAATCTGCTCGGGATTCAGCTCTAAATTAATACCTGCAATCTCGAGTAAATCAGCAGACCCTGAGTTGGAAGAAACCGAGCGATTACCGTGCTTTGCAACACGACCACCAGCGGCAGCAACCACAAACGAGCTAGCACTTGAAACGTTAAAGAGGTTCGCGCTATCCCCCCCTGTACCCACAATATCTACCGCATTAGGTATTGAGATAGATACAGGGATCGCTAATTCACGCATGACATTGGCAGCACCAATAATCTCAGCAACACTCTCCCCTTTCATGCGCAAGGCAACCAATAACCCACCAATTTGTGCATCCGTCGCGTTGCCTGTCATGATCTGCATCATCACTGACTTCATTTCTGATTCTAATAAGTTCTGGCGCCCAACCGTTGCAGCCAATGCTTGTGTTATATCCATAAGAGTATCCTTAATAGCACCAGTTTATTTAGTTCGTTTCAGAAAGTTAGCTAAAAGCTCATGGCCCTGATCGGTCAAGATTGATTCTGGGTGGAACTGCACGCCTTCAATATCATAGGTTTTATGGCGAACACCCATAATCTCATCCAACTGCCCCGCTTCATCTTGGGTCCATGATGTTATTTCTAAACAATCGGGCAGTGTTTTTTGGTCAATAACTAGAGAGTGATAACGGGTGACTTCCACCGGGTTATTTAACCCGCTAAACACACCATTATCATTGTGATAAACCGGTGAGGTCTTACCGTGCATCACCTGCTTCGCACGGACAATAGTACCGCCAAAGGCTTGCCCAATACTTTGATGCCCCAAGCAGATACCCAAGATCGGCAACTTACCAGTAAAATATTTAATAGCCGCGACCGACACACCTGCTTCATTCGGCGTACAGGGACCCGGGGATATCACCAGATGGTCAGGGTTAAGCGCTTCAATCTCTTCAACCGTAATTTCATCATTACGATAGACTTGAACATCTGCACCCAACTCACCGAAGTACTGCACTACGTTGTAGGTAAAAGAGTCGTAGTTATCGATCATTAGTAACATAAAACGTCCGTTCCATTCCTGATTTTCTTACCGAATATTCACTCTGCGCATACCGGAATAGCACAACAATATAAGCTTGTGATCCTACCATACTTTTCTAAACCCACCCCATAGCTGAAATCGGTACGATAGAAGAAATCTTCAGTTCGATAGGCGAGTAGACCGTAAATAGATACGCATCAACATAATTTAGACATAAAAAAACGGAGGCGTGAAACACAGCCTCCGTTTTATTAAGCTATCTTTCACAAATCAGATGTCGTAACCACAACGCTTAGCAACGTCTTTAGTCACATCACCTAAAATCTCTTCAGAATAGAACTGGCGCCAACGATCAGCAGCCGTTGGGTCAATATTCTGATGTAGGTGAAACTTAAGGTCGCCACTCATTTTAGACGCCACATCCACTCCATCAGTCATACGCTGATCCTGATCTTTATAAGGATTCAGCATTTCTGGGTTGAAATCGACACCTAAGAAGTCGCACACACGACGCATCTCAATTTCAGGCTGCTTCACTAAGTTTTCATACTGAACCGCAAGGATTCGATCTGAAGGCACCTGTTCGGCAAATTCCAATGTATTTTGATGGCAAGTTAGCCATGTCATTTCGGCCAAGGCACGGCTCGAAAATTCGCTATCTTTCATCAACGGCATCATACGCGTTAGTTTTGATTCTTCGTATGAACGGATAGTGCCACATGGGTGACGTTGCAAGTGGATATACTTCGCATTCTCAAAATCAGTTTCAGCATTTTTAAGAATATCTAAGTTCACCGCATAGGTCGGTGTTTTATCAACCAGCAAACGGTCACCCGCCGCAAGCTGTAAGATATTATAAAAGGCCTGACAACTCATACCGTTCGCTTCACAAGCTATAGAGAATTTTCTCGCCTCTTCTCCTGACCAGTTTTTCAACTGCATCAAGGCGCGAATCGTGCCTTCAAGAAGATGACGGTTATGCTCATCATCTAATGCAGCCAAACGCTCTTTCATATCGACATATGACAGTAAGTGTAATTCCGGTGGCACGAACAGCTCAGGACAACCCGCCAACATTATACGTAGCAATGTTGATCCTGACCGTGGCGGGGAAAGAATAAAAACAGCGGGCTTATTCTTCTTACTCGGCACGCTATGAGGGGCACACGGTCGAATAATTTTGCGAAACTCTTCAACCATTTCAGCAGTGACTTTATCGTCAACAGATTCAATACGCTGGACATTACTCTCCTTAGGCGGAGCTGTAGATGTTGGTGCGACAGGATCTGCATTAAGACGAGCAAAAACAAAATCAACCACTTGCTGCAAACTTAGATCATCTACGTAGGCGCCATCCTGCATCAACAAAGCCTGGAAACCCAGTTTTTGTTTAAATTCAGACTCAATTGCCACTGCAAACTGCACAAAGTCTATTGAAGCAAACCCCACATCTTCAACGAGCTTAGACGTTAACGTTACTTCTTCATCCAGGTCGTCGTCCCATTCTTCCATAATGGTGTCTAAAACCTGCATAATCTTAGCTTGGACTTCCGTTTGTTCTATAGGCATCTGAAAAACCTTCAATATTCCATGACCGGATTACAATTTAAATTTTTAACGAATAGTTACGATTCATCTACTGCAGTTGACGATTCCGCTGGCTCGACCTGAATCAGAGGCTTAGCATATTTTTCGTCAGCTAACTGGACCCAACCACCGCCCATTGCTTTGTATATATTAACCAAAGTGGTAAAAATACTTTTTTCAGTGGCTGCTAAATTAATTTGAGTCGCATACAGATTACGTTGTGCGTCTAAGACTTCCATATAACGAGAATAGCCCGCATCATGTCTGCTCATTGCATATTCAACATAGTCTTCCAATACCGTCACATGTCGTGCTTGTATCTTCTGCAACACACGTAATTTTTCCAACGTAACTAAGCCATCATCAACTTCTTTAAGCGCCCGTTGAACCGTATTTTTATACTCAAAAACCAACTGTTGCCTAACCGCTTCTGCTTGCTGTTCGTTACCTTCGATTTTACCGCCAGTAAAGATAGGTCCCGCAGCGCCTAGCGCCGCTTCCCAAAGCCCTGCAGAGCCATTAAATAGATTTGATATATTATCGCTAGCATAGCCAAGTAAACCCGTTAAAGAGATACTCGGTAAATACTGAGTTTCAGCAATATTCACCCGCGCATTAGCCGATGCCAACTTTTGTACCGCTTGACGAATATCAGGTCTGCGCACTAAAAGGTCCGCAGGTAAACCCGAGGGTAGCTCCAACATCGTTAACGACTCAATGTTTGCAGTACGTTCAATCGGCCCTGGGTTTTTACCTAATAACAAAGAAAGTCGGTTTTCCTGTAACAACACATCCAGCTCAATCACAGGTATTTGCGATGCTGCCTGCTGATACGCTGAACGCACCTGAGCGAGCTCTAATTCAGAGATCTGTCCACCTTTAAATTTCTTCTCAAATAGATCAACAGATTCTTTTCTATCTTCGAGCGTAAGCACCGCAATATGAAGCTTCTTATCTAAGTTGAGCAATTCGATATATTCAACAGCGACTGCCGATACCAGTGACATAATCACCGCTTGACGGTTTTCTTCAGCCGCCATTAAATCAGCTCGCGCCGCATCGTTCGCCTGTGCTAAACGTCCCCATAGGTCCAATTCCCAACCTATATTCAACCCAACACTATAATCCTCATTGGTTCTCTCACCAAGATTTGGGAATGATAGGGGTTGTTCATAGCTACGCTGAGATCCACCTGCATTAGCACCATAACCAATTTGAGGGTAAAGGTTTGAGCGCTGACTTTTATAGCGGCCAGCAACCTCATCAATACGGGCAGCAGCCAACATCAGGTCATTATTGTTCTGAAGCGCTGTTTCAATAAGGCTATTCAGTACAGGGTCATTAAATGATTCCCACCACGCCGTATTAGCAAGCTCTGCGGATGATTCATAATCCACACGCCAATTCTGCTTAATTTCAACCTCTGGGGGGCTAAAAATTTCAACAGTGGAGCACCCCGCTAAGCCCAACAAGCAAGCGACGAGTGTTGCCTTTTGGGATACTTTCCGCAAACTGGCTGTATACTGAATTTTTCGTTTAGAAACTATCACATCCATTGACCTGTGATTTTAAAAAATTAATTGGAGTTATCACCGAAGCTCAATCTCCATCCCCTTATTTCTTTATAAACTGGCTCACAAAATCCCAAACTGTGCGATTAGCCTGAATTTTTTCTGGCCAAACATGGCCGCTATTTTTAACCATGATTAGCTGTACATTTGCACCTTTTGTGCAGTCATACTTCACTCTTTCATAATGAGTAAACGACTCTGTCTGCGCGGTGCCACACCCTCGATCCCTCATCATTATATTGAGTGAATCTTGTACCGAGCGATGTTTCACACCGGCAACACTCCGTGACCCTTCCCCGCCTAAAACAGGAACGTTATCATCCGTTTCCCCATGTATATGTAATATAGGCACGCCTATAGCAGCTTGGCAGTTGTCGACCGCTAGCGTACCGGACACGGGTACAATGGCTGCTATCTTGTCAGGTATTTCACAAGCCAAACGGTACGCCATCATGGCCCCATTTGAAAAACCTGTTATATAAATCTTTTTCGGGTCGGCCTGGTAATCTGATACCAGATCATCAATCAAACGACTTAAAAAGCCCACATCATTAATCGATTTTTTAACAGCCGGTCCACAGCAACGCCCTGCATTCCAGGTTCGACGATTTTTCAAAAACCGTAATCCCGTACCATTAGGGTAGACCGTTAAAAAACCTTCGGTTTCCCCCAATTTATCCAGCCCAGTCGTTTCCTGAACGTGCTCAGCATTACCTAAGCCCCCGTGTAAAACAATTAACACTGGCAACGTCTCGGCGTCACGCATTAAGGGAAAATGGATTAACGCTGTCCGCGCATCCCCCTTATCCATAACAATCTGATGCTCGACCTCCTCTTCATTCCCTGCATACAGGAACGTCGATAAAACAGTCGACAACATAGCCCAAAACAACCGATTTTTAAGACATCTAGCTATGTTCATCTGTTAACCCTACCTATTCATCTGCCGGTGGATTTTCAATCATTTCTAACGCAAGTTCTTCAATCTCTTTAATCTGCACTAAACGGCCACGCATCTCGTTTGCCATCGCTTCAAACCAGCGGATTTCAGACTCGATTTTTTTGCGCTCTGAAATAATATCTTCCAAAGGCGCGTTTGCCGGTGGCAGTCCATTTTCATCAAATAGAAAGCGAATACCATCAGCTACTTGCCGATTCGCATTAATGTGCTTAACTTGCTTCGCAACAAATGCTTTAATTTTTTTCGATCTGAACTCAGTAATTACCGCCTGACGTAACGCCTGCTGTTGTGGCGTAAGCTCTGGTGGTTCAGACTTTATACTTTTGGGTTCAGTCGTAACTTGGCCAATACCTTTTCTGCTTCCCGGTTTATTCGTTTCGCTATCTTGGCTCACAGAAATACCTCAATTAAATTCATACTCATTCGTACCCAAACTCTCTCGCCAGAGCAACAACTTCAGGCCGTAATCGCTTACCGTCATCTCGCCAAGGTAGTTCTGCATCCATCGCAGGAAGCCTTGGCTTATGTGGGCGAAATTTGGAGCCACGAAGAAAGTTAGGATCATTCCCAAACAGGGCATTAACCGGACCAAAACAGGCGAATGGGGAGGCTTCTGGATGCATCATATCATCCACCGCTTCTTCATCATCGCGTATACCTAACCAACGACAAATTCCGGCTAGCTCTTCACGGGGATTCTCCATTATTAATTCACCACGAATACGCATTTGGTTTTCAGCAGGCACAATATCTAAAAAGTTTAAAATGTTGATATTAATATCATGCCACGCAATCTGTGGGTCTAGAATGGCTCGCTCCGCTTGGAAATCAATCGCATTAACAAACAGCGCAAAGATACCATCATTCAAACCCATAACCGATTTACTTTGCGGTATAGGGTGCCGCACTAAGTGGATAAACTTAGCATCTGGAAAGGCCTCATAAATACGCTTCATACGATCGACTGAGATCGTATAAGCAGGGCTTTTTTCCACGGCGATCAATGGATCAATTTTGTTCACAAGCTCAACAAACACATCACCCGTCATCATGTTTTCACGGGCCGATGCCCAGTGTTGAGCCATAACAACTGCATCACGGGTTTGCTCGCCGGCATATATCTCTGCTACAGCACGAAGCAAACCTTGTCTGCGGTTGTTATCGTCTCCGATATCATCAGATACATTTCGCCAAAGGTCCTTGGTCTGCTGAACATTGAACAGATTCAATTCCGGCAAACCGAACGCTTCGGGGTGCTGACCAATCATTGCATTGATCAGTGATGTATACGATCTCGGTGGTGCTAATAAAAACAGTGGAGCTGCCATATATCACTATCTGATTTTCAATATTTCAAGAAAATACACTTTAATTTGTACCTTTATCAGCCCGACCTGATCACAACAAATACCACATCAGGCTAATAAAGCATTAACAAATTAAGGCAACCATGACCACACTTCGACTTCAACAAAACGAATTATTGCCATTGAAAGCACTTCCCATACAGGCAACGTTTCACTTTCAATTTTTGCATAGCCCGTCATGCCCGTTTTCAAACGCTGGTCACTGTTCTCTAAAATAGTGATAACTTTGACAACACGTCCGTAACGCTCTTCCGTTACATTAGAATCAATCGATAACACGGTGCCTATAAAATCGGCTGAGTGATACGCTTGCGGACGCACCCTAACTGACGCTCCTTTTTTAACATAAGGAATATCCGCTTCAGGGATCTCGATCTCTGCGAGTACCTTGGATGTATTTTCTGCAATTGCAAACGGCTCACCTGGTGCAAGGTAACTACCGACCTTCTGGCGTAGATGCATAGAGACTAAACGACCATCAAATGGCATGTGTAAGGTTGATAATTTAACCTTCTCGTTATAGTACTTATACTCTTCTTCATAGCCTTCAAGTTTTGCTTGCGCTGCGGCTATCTGATCAGGCGTTGCTCCTAGCTTAGTCACCTCGAGGTCAGCTTTGCTCTCTGCCACTTGGGCAAGATCAATACGATACTCACGACGAGCATCATCTAACTCTTCATATGACACTGTGCGTGATTTATAAAGCTTTTCTAAACGGCTCAATTTAGACAAGCTAAATTGTGTCCGTGTTTCTTCCGTTTCAAGTGCGCGTTCAGCTAGCAGTACATCTTCTTTTCTCGGTCTTGATTTTAGCTCATCAATAACCGCTTGCTGCTCTTTCATTAACGCTTCATAAACTTTTACTTTAGCGCTGTAATCACCCTGCCATAAGGCAGCAATCGCTTCACCTTTTTTAAGTTCTTCACCGCCATCATATTTAACCCAATCAACAAGTCCTGATAGATCAGACGTTATCTCCTGTTGCTGGTTTGGCAATAAGACAAACGAACCACCTGGTTCATAAGCATAAGGTAAAAATAGACAACCCAATAACATGATTAAAAGGGCACGGCGAACATAGCTGCCTTTTTTAGGTGCAGCCTCTGATCCCTGACTTTCAGTTTCCTTGGAAACTAGCGTACGATCGCGCCACTTTTTAAACTGAGATGCACGATCATAAGATTGATTAATTCGGGCAAAACTGACGAACATACGATATGCAAAGATTGCCGCCACAAAAAATGTCAGAATGACACCCGCACCACCCAAATGGATTTTTAGAAACTTACCCAATAGCAGCAAGATCAATCCAAAAAGAACAATCATGAATACAGTTGAAGCTAATGCATACGCAGCTAAAAGACGGCCATTCGCTTCTTTGTACGTATCCCCTTTCAGCTTGTTCATCAACGCGCCGTAAGCTTTCTTACGCAGTTGGGGTTCGTCCAATATCGTTGCAACAAGATGATAGCCACTACTTTTAACTAATGGGTTCACCGTAATAAGAAACGACAATGCGCTCGCTACTGCCACAACAAGAGAAAATGGCGCAATCACACCCCCCATATCTCGCGTGTTAAACCACATTAGAATCGCAGTACTAAACAAGCCCAACCTAAAGATAAGTGGTGCAGCATGCAGCCACATCCGCTCACGGCGAGATAGTTGATCTAGGTTACCAATGAAAGGGCAGAATCTAGGGAAGAAACCTAGATAAAACACAATACCTAACCCATTAACGCTGGCCCTAAACGAATGGGCTACATACATAATAAGGAAGGTAACCGATAGGTTAACCGTTAACATACTGAACAACGCGTGCTCAATAATGCTCACACCTGATAATAGAAGCGTTATATCCTCTTCCATAACAGTAAAGTAGCGACCCAAAAGAAATAACGCCGCGATAAGCATCAGCGGTATCGCATACATTAAGTAACTAATCGGTTTAACAATAGGGCTGGTAAGCTTAATTAATCGCTTAGGATTAAATAGCTTTAACCCTGCCTGTTTAATCGACGTATCCAGCCCAATAACATCTTCAATACCGGGGGGTAACGGCTCTTTAACAGTCGCTTTTTCTTCGACTGCTGCTTCTGCCTTCGCACCAGGTGCCGCACGCCCTTTTCCTTCTGCCGCACGTTTTTTCTGGAAAGCTTTAAGAATAGGGTTGGAGAGCGCTGTAATACCAAATAAACTTTTATCGGCAATTAACGTGAATAACTCTTCAATCTGCTCATCTGTAATAGCATGACCGAAGCGATCTTCAAAAACACCTTTAAGCTTAGGCATATCTTCACAGCCAGGAAGCACTTCAAGCAGGAAAAACTGCCAAGTCTCCAGCTGATGAACTTGATCCTCTTGAGGATCTTTAATCAGATAGGACTGCTCAGCGCCCTGCCCAATACGAAATGCATGCAGCCTCTTCTTTAAAAATGCAGGTAGCGCAACCTTCTGGGCCTCATTACTCACTGTGGTCTTCTCCATCCATAGTATTCTAATGTTCGTTTGATTTAACTAATGCTATACAAACGACAAACTGTTAAACATCAGGCGCGAAAAAGACTTCACAGCCGCCTCTGGGGTTAGGGATATAACGATCCCCACCGATTGGTATTACTTTTGGACCAAATGGGTTAGCGGTACCAATGAAAAAGCCATAAGGCGTAGACGCCATGGTACGCATACCAATATTATATGGATTACCCATCCCACTCGTTGTAACAGGTACCCAGTTCTCGCCATCATAACTTCGATATAGGTCGCAACCTCCATGATGGTCCATAACAAATTGAGCACCAAGTTCACCGACAATATTTTTAAATGCCTCAGGCCAAGTACTCTGTTGCGCATACCCAATGATGGTACTCCAATCAAACGTGGAGACATATAACCAACCATCATGTTCACACATGCGCCAAAAATAACCGTTAAAAAAGTTATCAAAGCCCGGCAAGTAACCTGATAACGGCGCTTTAAAGCCATCAGGCGTATCCCTTGCTTCACCCACTAAGAGATCCCAATCACCGTCTGGGAAGATACGAATCAGCTCTGGTGGCGCAGGGCCTATTTTATTTTGCCTATCAATACCGCCACCTTGAATCGCACCACCGACATAAAGCGCCCCTTTAAAAGGGTACATGCTTAATACGCTCTGATTAAAAGCACCACGATAAGCGCCTTTCTCAATCACCCGTTCCCAGTGATATGGGGCTTCACCTTCAGCATCGGTACGCCAAATTTGAAACCCTTCCAAATTGAAAGTACCTACATATAAATGATCGCCAAAAGCGGCCATTTCAAAAACCGTTTTATTACCAGGGTCGCCAAAACCAAAATCACTGACAGGCTCCCAGCCACCTTTGGTTGGGTCTTTGCTTTCATACACGATGGAGTGGGCTGAAACGTTTGGGTTACCGCCCCTTGAACCTGCAGGCGTGGTATATAAACGTCCTTTAAACTGAGCCATCGTTCTAATAGTCGTTACAGGAAGACCGATCAAACCGGGTTCACATGAAGGCTCGAACGTCCGACCGTCACGGGACATTAAAATAAGAGGACCTGGACCTTTGGCCGGCGACCATGTACTGACTAATAAAACAGGATCATCACCGTTCTCAGGCCGGTAAACCAACATACCCCTATACCCCAACTCGCGCGGTATAGGTTTTCCATGACTGCCAATAATACTTGGCGCCTTAAAGACACGCTCCCAACTCTCTTCACGAGGATCGAAACGCCAAATCTCAGCATGAAGATCAAGATCAAATGGGTTTTCAGGACATTCAACTGGCCACGGATTTAAACCTATAGGCAAGCGCGCCTTCATTAAGGGGAAGTTACCCCGCGTAGTCGCAACATATAAATAGCCATTAAACCATGCCATCGAATGAGCATACGCATTCACCCCATCGCCAAAGCCACCTTTAGCGATTAATTTAAAATCGGTTGCTTTGTTGCCTTTATGAATACCCAACCGGTTAGCTTTCACGCTTGAGCCACCTTACTATCTTTGACTTGAGTAATATAAAAAGACAACATTTCCTGAGCAGATTCAACTGTTTCAAAAGGTCCCTCTTCACCATCCCTAGTAGAAAAATACCAACCATCGTCCCGTTGTTCAAAACGCTCACTACGGAAATGGCGCTTATTATCACCATCTCTTATACTCACGCCGGACACCATTGCACCATGCCAAAATTGCTCACATGTTGAAATTAGTTCATCTGGGCGCGTCGTAGGAAAAAAATGTCCTGCACGTAGCATTTTTCTGAAATCCGCATGGGGCCATACTTCCAGCAAATGCCGGCCCGTTAACATCGACTGAGAGTGCTCACCATAAACCGCCAAAATAGGAAACTTAAGCTGTTTTAGCATATCAAGTGCCAAACCATCATCCCCCATCAACTCTTTTTCAGCAGCGGTAGTGTTCAGTAACTTCAACCACAATTTAGCGGTACGATTTCCATAGTTACCAACAATCGGCGTAACAATTTCTTTTAGTTCGGGTGATATCTCAATTTTTTGCTCTTGTAACAGGGCGACTTCCGCTAAAAGGCGATAGCCAAAATAGGGCTCTTTTACATTAATATCGATACCCTGATCATGAAGCAACACTTGTAATTTATCGCCATAATCCCAACCTTCTACAGTCTCTAGCTTCCGTATTGCGCTAATGTGCGAGTCAATCAGCATTAAGCTTTCAACCCGTTCAGGCGCATTACAAGCAAAGTTCAAGGCGACAACACCACCAAAACTGTGTGCCATTACATGCGCTTTAGGTATAGCCAGATGGTCCATCAAACCCAACATATCAGCAGCCATATTTGCCGGCGTATAACCATCCTCAGTTACACGCGAACGGCCATGACCGCGCAAATCAAATAACGTAACTTTATAACGTTTGGCAAATTCAGGCGCATGGCGGATATACCAAAAGGCCATATTTGTAGCGAGGCCATGTACCATTACCAAATGCTCAGCATCTGGCCCTGCATCACTATCCAACTGCAGGTAGTTTATCTTAGTGCCATTTACCTCAACTGCTGGCATTACCGATCTCCATACTACTCACTAAAACCCTATCCATTCTTCTCATACACATTAAACAGCCAATGCCGTAATCAGACCATCATTGGTCAACAACTTAATCGCGACTATATGCCCCTGATAATTGACAGTCGCCTGTACTAAGCTCTGATCAAGAAATGAGACTTCAAACAGTTCCGGTTGGCCTTGCAGGCCTGTGCGCAAGCACTTAGCGGCTGCCTCTTTAGCGCACCAAGTACGGAGTAAATAATCATGTTTAGTTTGTGCCGGCATCTGCTGTAATACAGCCGTTTCTGTCGTGGATAAAGCCCCGAGTAAAAAGTCATAATCTTTATCACTGACTTGCTGTTCTATATCTAAACCAATCGATGCATAGCTTGCTGACACCGCCGCAACACACTGTTGATTATCATGGCTTAACGACACAGCAGGTGCAGGAATCAAGCTATCAACCCACCAACCGGTCACATAAGGAGCCCCTAGCTCATCATGAACAATCTCAATGTCAGCTGGGTATAATAAGGTGGAGGTTTGTTGATAAATCCAGTAACGCACCGCTTCTTTCAACGCTCCCCGCCCAAGTAACCACTGACGTTTATGACGAACGTTTCCTGTCAGTGCGCGCCACTCATTTAGCTCATCATAGCTGAGTAAGATGTGAGCTAATATTCGCATAAATACACCACCTGACTGAGCGCAGAATGCTTCATCAAAGTGTGGAACCTGCCATAAGAGTACATCCGTATCCGAGATGACCGATCCCGCCCCTAACCAGCCATTCAAAGGGTCCCGCCTAACATTGTAAAAACGGTTAGGAACCGGGAAAAAGATATTCACTAAGTTACGGGCACTTAATAACACCTGTCCGTTGCCATCAACACACTCAAACTGCCATGCGCGAGGACTCTCAACAGAGGTCGTTTTCGGATCAACGGGGTGCTGACGCCCACGTAACCGCAGTTCCGGTAGGGCCTGTGGACAGGTAACGGGAAACTCTATTTTTTCTATAGCAGAAGGGAAACTATTGAAATCGGTACCAACTTGTTGCGCAATCCAATACGCCGCTAACTGACCTAGGGCATCCAATAAAACCGGATTGAGCACTAGGTTGGCACGTTCGCCCTCAGTAAAAAAGCCTTGCAAACTAACAGTACTGAGCGATGCATCAATACCTTGATCATTCCAGCCATCGATGCCTTGCATGCTTTGAAAAATAGGGCCATGGAACATGCCCGTACTGTAAAGCTCATCATTACCCCAACGGTACCCATTAGCCGCGCCTAAATCAGGTAGGCGAGGCTGAGTCATTGCGGCCCCTAAGGTAAGCTCAGCTTCAACAATCAACGCGCCCTGACTATGAATAGCGGCACTAAAGCGCCCGTTATCGCCATCAAGGGCCTGCGCGGATACATCCAATTCAATAGACATATCATCCAATGCAATCCAATCGTATGATTTAACATTTTCAATCGTTGTTATCGCAACATTACCTGTCAGTGCAGCAACAGCTTCAGCCATAATTTCAAGGCTGACCATCATCGGCACACAGGATAAACCCATACGCGCTGAGTCATGCTCTGAGACAGTACCCGATAAAATGTGATCTTGTAAAAATTTGTCTTGATAGACATTCAGCTCACAACGGGCACGTAAGTGCTGCTCCGTATGTTCAAGGATGTCACTCAGAAACGGGAAAGGCGTTGCTTCAGCGTATTCAGTGTCTGCCTCCACCTGAGATTCAGACAGAACAGACGAGGAGAATAATGTTTCTTGTTGCGACAAAAAGCCACGCATCAAATCAAAATAATCGGCCATGACAGCATCACTGGCAGCATTCGTACTTTCCATCTCAGCATCAAGCACGGCTGATTCTTGAACAGCAGGTTCTGAACCTGCTGGCTGAACCGGCGCATCATTCCTGACAACAGGCGCTGCATCATAATTAACAGGCGCCATTGTCTGTAAAAGTGTTCGATCGTCATCCGTTAAATGCAAGACCGGCATCGTATTATCGAGCAGCATACCCGATGCCCGACGATGCACATTACTATTCAAATCAACCGAGTCTAACGCTCTATCAACAAATAACCGTTCGATATCAACCGTTTTCTGGTTTACATATAACTGTCCAAGCACGAGTAAAAACTGCTCGACACTGCTTTTCTTACGAATATTACTTGCGACAGAGAGATACTCTTTATCCGCCAATATTTCATTTACAAACGCAGTAAGGTTCCCTGAAGGCCCAACTTCGATAAAATATTGGATCCCATCATCATGCATCGCAGTAACTGTCTCAGCAAAACGAACGGTTTTTGACCACTGACTTGCGGCCAAATTAACAACGTCTGCTTGCTTCGTTGGAAAAAGACCCGCCGATGCACAAGAGTAAAGTGGCAGTTTAGGCGCTTTAACACCCACATCCGCATAGTACTGCTGAAATGCGTCCGTCACGGCCGAAAAGAAAGGTGTGTGGTAGCCACGGTCGAACGGTAATGGCACACAAATACCACCCGCCTCACTTAAAGATTTTTGTAGGCTCGCGATCGCTTCTTTATCACCAAATAGAACTTTCTGGTTAGCGCAATTATCCATCGCCACATAAACAGTAGATGAGAGCTTCGCAATATGCTGATCAATAACAGCAGGTTCCAATGCCCCAACCGTCAACAACGCGCCTGTATGAATACCGCCGCTTTCCAATACTTGCTGATACACTAAATTAAGTTCACGAATAAACTTAGCTAACTGATCAAGATCGGTATTATCAATAGCTCCAGATGCGACGAGTGCCGAGGACTCTCCGGTGCTATGGCCTAACATTGCATCAGGCTCTACACCAAAGGCTTTGAGTAAACCATTCATCGCTTGGCTACCAACAAATACGGCTTCAGAGCCAATATCCATATCATGTAACCGTAGCTCTAAAGCCTTTTTAATCTCTGGCGTTAATTCTATTTCTGGCGGAAAAACCAAATCGGTTCGGCTACTGCCTTGCTGATCATCACCATATAGGCCACGCCAAAAATCAAACCAACCACGCACTTCTGGGAAGTTTAAAGATAACTCTTCGAGCATACTCAGGTATTGCGAGCCTTCTCCCGGAAAGATAAAGGCCAATTTCCCTGATAAAGGCTGATCACTAAAAACTACACCATTACGTGTGGACCAGCGCCCCTTTTTATCCGTTTCTAACTTTTTAAGCGCTTGAGCCAGTTTCTTCGTCAGATCAGCATGATCTTTTACAACAAAAGCAATACGCTGGGCTTCTGCAGTATCTTGACGACAAACTTCAGCGGCTATTTCTGCAATTGTGTAATTTTGAGCATCAGCGAGCGGCTGTAATTGACGAATTTTATCAACCAAGGCGTCCTTAGAGGCCGCTGACAATGCAAAAAGCTCGGCTGGGCGCGTACTGTAATATAAAGGTTTATTGGCTTGTGACGGCGCTTCTTCCAAAATCGCGTGGGTATTAATACCACCAAAACCAAACGAGTTAACTCCCGCACGACGAGGGTTTTCTTTTGAGGTAAACCAAGGGCGCAAAGCGGTATTCACATAAAGCGGCGTTTTCTCGATCGCCAAATCTGGATTAACTTCGTCACATAGCGTTGGCGGTAATACTTTATGATGTAACGCCAATGACGTTTTTATTAAGCCAGCAATGCCTGCAGCGGGAATACAATGACTAATCATCGATTTCACAGAACCCAAAGCAACACTGCCTAATGGGCCTTTGCGCTCACCGAGCACTGAACCCAAAGCCGATACTTCAGTCTGATCCCCAAGCGGAATACCTGTACCATGCGCTTCGATAAGGCCTATAGTTGAAGGGTCTACACCACTGTCTTGATACGCGCGCTGAATAGCTAACGCTTCACCTTCCACACTCGGTGCTAATAGTCCATGTCCACGGCCATCACTCGCTTGCCCAATACCTCGAATAACGGCATAAATTTTATCGCCGTCGGCTTCAGCATCAGATAAGCGTTTAAGTACAACCGTACCCAAGCCCTCGCCCAATAGCGTTCCATCACTGCCTTTAGAAAATGGACGGACTTTACCCCGCTCACTCAATGCACCTAGCTGTGTAAAAATAACAGACACTTCAGCCGGTAATGATGCATTAACACCGCCAGCAAGCATGAGGTTACTGCGATGATTACGTAACTCATCCATTGCGGCACCTACCGCAAGTAAGGAAGAAGAACAGGCCGCATCAAGAATATAATTCGGCCCTCTGAGATTTAAGCGATTTGCTATGCGCCCAGTCATCACGTTAGGCACAAGGCCTGCAGCAATATCCGCATTGGATTGTGGCAATTTGTCGGTCAGTAGTTTACGGATTTGAGCAAGTTTGTCGTCCGATAAGGATGGCGAAACCGCAGCAAGAATTTCCATGGTTTGATCCAGCACAATATGGTGCTGTACATGGTTTCCTTGTCCTCTATGAAGGTACGTACTATGCCCTAGAATAATACCCGTATCAGTATGATCATGCTCATCACCCAAATACCCTGCATCAAGCAACGCGTCTCGAGCAACACGTAACGCCAAGAACTGGTCTGGCTCTCCGCCATCGACTGAGTTTGGCATAATACCAAACTCTCGGGGGTCAAAACGGAAGAGGTCCTTTAAGTAACCACCATAGGGAGTATTAATACGACCTGATTCTAAATAACGTTCAGCTTCCCATGCGGCTTGAGGCTCACCAACAGCATCAACGCACTGGATTATATTTTGCCAAAACGTTTTAAGATCCGGCGCTTCTGGAAACACACAGGCCATACCTATTATAGCAATAGGTTCTGAGCTTTCACTTTTACTCTTCACTACTGATTCCGTCCTTAACTACCACTCAAAGGGCAAGTTTTTCTGTTCCGCCTAAACGGTTCAGTTCCATGCTAGAAATACATTCAAGGTCTTCAATTAACAGTGCAACATTATTTTTCTCATCAACAAAATAAACATCAGAGACAATCGTGTTGGGTTGTTCACTTTCTTTACGTGCAAAGCACATCCTGAGCTTTTCAGGTAGTTTCTCTTGGAATTTCATCACTTTCCCAAAACGCGCTGGCAAAGCAGACTGATCATTAAACGTGCGACCCCAAAGAAGAGCCATTTGGGCAGCCGCATCGGTCATAGCAGGATCAAACACCCAACCATCGTCGACCATTACTGTGCTTAACCATCCCGCTGGGGTGCTCGTTTCAACATCAGAAACCGAACCCTGCTGAGATAAACCAGCAATTTTCTTTATCACCTGAAAACAAGGCCCATGAAACAGCCATTCGTTATAAGCCGTCTCAACAGAAAGCTGCTTATCTGAATGTTTTTCAGGCTCATACGTGAAGCTTTCAGGATACGTTTGTTCTAAACGTAACACCGCTTTGTAGTGCATCCGTTTTTCGGACTGCAGGCTCACAGTCACATCAAAACCGTCACTGCTACCATAAGGCGGTGGGTTTACAACTACTTTTAACTTCTGATTAAGGTCATCCAGTTGCAAACCTTTAAGTAAACGACTATCCCGCGCTTCTACCACATGCCATCCTGGCCAAAGCGCTGTCACTGTTTCGGACATTATCTCCAACGCAACCGCAGCAGGTAACACAGGGATATTATCGATACGGTGCTGTTGTAGGTATTCATGCCGATCGCTCAGATAAAATTCAACAACCTGATCACCTTTTGGCATCGCAGTCACACGTGCATTATCGAGTAGCGCACCGGTTATACGTGGGATACTTTCATCAAACTCAACACGACCAATCGTTGCTTCATGCTTCTCCCAAGGACCAATACCGCAGATCACTTCAATATTTTCAGATGGCTGTTGTAATATCTCTTCACGGAATACATCTCGGCCCGCTTTTGCGGTTACCAACGCAACGCCTTTTTCTGCAAATTTTGCTTCGGTCTCAGCGGTTACCATACCCTCACCAAACTGTGTAGGCCCCCAAGGCCCCCAGCAAAGCGAACGGACAACCACTTTATTTTTCCATAGCTGATTAAGCTGACTACACAAACGATTTAGTAACTCATTCGCTGTAGCGTAATCCAACTGTCCACTATTGCCGTATCGGCCAGCCACTGAGCTAAAGACTGTCAAAAAGCGTAAAGACTCAGGGCGCACATACTTTTGAATATGAAAAAGCCCAAGTACTTTAGTCTCCACAACACGAGACCAGCTCTCACTTGTTTTATCTTGTAAAAGTTTATCTTCAATAATACCCGCGCCATGAACAACGCCATGTAGCGCACCGTATTTATCGTAGATCGTATCCAAAAGCCCTTTCATGGAGCTTTCATCAGTTACATCAACAGCAAAATACTCAACCTTCGCACCCCGCTGTTGGAAATCCTGAAGATTACTCAACATCTCGCGAGCACCGATCACACCTGCGACTTTTTTCATAACTTCAGCCGGTGTCAGTGACAAAATGCCATCACGTACTTGAGCTATAAAGAACTGTCTCAGCTCTGCTTCAGTTTTCAGTGCGGCCGTTTCAGCCGTTTCAGGTTCTGGCAAAGGACTGCGCCCCGTTAACAGCAATGTATTACCGGGTAACGCCACTTCGCGTAGAACTTCAGCCGTAATGCCTCGTAGGCCGCCTGTAGCCAGTACAGTCAAACCGTCCAATGTCGCATTTTCTGCCGGCTGCGGAGCCACTTCGGCAACCGTTTTAAATATTGTACGCTTACCTGCAGGGTAGCCTACCTCTTGACGGCCGCCGCACAGCATCATCTCTTCGAGTAAAATATTTGCCAAATCACCTACAGACTGTTCAGCATCTAGGTCAATAGCTTTAACTCTTAGAGCAGGACGCTCTTCCGATACTGATTTTAAGCAACCGACGAAACCGGACTGTAGAGATAAGCCATTAAAAACCGCATTTGTACGGCCAAATGCTCCCCCGAGCCCACTGGCAGCAACAATATGTGCAGCATCAGAGAACGCGGGACTTAGTCCTTTAAGTAAGAGAAAAAATGACTTCTCATTACTATTCAGTACCGCTTTAAAATCCACAACTGAGCTTTCACTCATCAAGGCAGGGCTGCCGATCTCAGCCAAGTGAATAACACCGGCGAGATCGGCTTTTTCTGCGCAAACCGCAGCAGAAAATTTGAGAATCTGTTCTTCATCCTCAAGAACCGACGGCTCAACAATCTGTACGGTACATCCTCGATCAGTCAGCAGCGCCGCTAATTTACCTGCGATATCTGCTGCATCTCGAGTAATAACATAGTGCCCAATATTCAGCGCACGTTTAGCATTCACCTCTATAGGAGCAGGCGAAGGTACTACTACATGCCGGAATGAGGAGTCCGATAATGTACTCGAAACCTCTGCTCTCACCCCGGCTACTTTAAAAGGGCTTGTCGCCGCTCCTACTGGCAAATCACATAAAAGATCTAACATACCTGTCAGATTTTCTTGTGTATTCAACTGACCTCGATTTTCGCCTAATGCATCACCGTAAGCCGCTGGAAGTGCCTTTAATAAGGAACCAACAATCTCGATACGTTTTATCGAATCGATACCCAAATCGGCTTCTAACTTCTGATCTAAGCCGACCATATCGCTCGGGTAGCCGGTTTTGTCTTCCACGATGTCCAACAACATCTGCGTGATTTTTTCACGATCAAATGCATCATCTGTGGCCGGTTTAGCTTCAGCTACTGGAGCAGCCACTGGTGCTGGCGCGGGAGCCGCAACAGGAGCAACAGCAACGGGCGCTGGGGCTGGAGCAGCGACTGGGGCTACTACAGGCGCAGCGACGGGTGCCGCAACAACAGGAACTCCCATTGATAACTCAGCCATTTGAGGGGCCGTTTTAGGGAGACGCTGTGGTCGCGTTTCACCTGAACGCGGTACCGGAGTACCACTTAAATACATTGACATAACACTTTCCTGACTTTCCAGGAATTGACGCATCATATCAAAGTATTCTGCCATTACTGCCGGACCACCAGCATTTGGTGCTTGCCTGCGCCCATCCATCTTTCGCTCCTTGTTATGCTTAAAATGATGTCTATCGTAAGAAATATTTTCGTTTATTTGCGGAGAAGGAACCGTCGTCATAACGCTTCCTGCACTTGAAGCCTCAGCGGCTACACTGTTTTGCGCTAACACTTGCTCAAGCGTTACCCCAATCTGTCGAACTGCTTCAGTCGCACGCCTCGCACCACTGCCATTAAGCATCCAGGTCTGTTTAGAAATGGGCGCGGCACTGTCATAATTTTCAAGCCCATTCGACGAGACTAATTCACTCTGAATCCCGGCTAACAACGGCTGCAAATCAAGCTCTACACCTTCGCAAACTAAATTAGCAAGCGCGCTTAATAGCCCGTAAACACCTTCCTGATCGTTATCCAAAGTAATAGTTGTATGCGGACGATCACCCAGTATTTGCTTGGTTAAGCGAGATAGTATGGATTTAGGCCCTACTTCAACAAATATGCGCGCACCGTCACGGTACATAGCTTCAATTTCAGCCACAAATTCAACTGGGTTGACCAAGTGAGCAGCCATCGATGATTTCAGCTTTGCAACGCTTGCATCATGCACATCGCCCGTACTGTTAGAATAAACAGGCAGTTCAGGTGATATCCACTTAGTGCTCTCGATCAATTTAGCTAAATGAGATTGAGCGGGTTTGACGAATGAGGAATGAAACGCCGCTGCAACCGGAATTGGAGTCGCCATTATATCGGCTTGAGACAACGCTTCGATCGCTTGAGCGATGCCCGCCTTAGAACCAGAAATAATACACTGCGTAGGCGCATTATGATTTGCAACGATGACACCGTCGATCTGCTTAATAGCAGTTTCAACTTTATCCCGCGTCGCTTGCACTGCGGCCATTGTACCTAGCTCATCACCGGCACGCTTCGCTTCATCAACAATAAAGCGGCCTCGTGCCTCCGACAAAGAGACTAAGGTTTCATAATCAAATGCCCCAGCTGCATGTAAAGCTACAAACTCACCATAACTGTGACCCGCAAACATATCCGCTTTAAAACCTAAGGTTTTCAGCATACGCCACAAACCCGTTTCCACTGCGCCCAATGCGGGTTGAGTCACATCTGTACTTGTTAACGCTTGAGTCGCCGCAGTTTTCTGTTCAGGCGTATAAGCACCTCGCGGATAGATGAAGTCGCTTAGTGAACGTCCAGCAAACCTTTTCTCGAAAGGGGCTTTCAATAACTTATCTGCGTCTGACAGAGCATTACCCACAGTAGAATAGGTGTAAGCTAACTCACGCCCCATTTGTGGATACTGCGCACCTTGTCCGGGAAAAATAGCAGCAACCTTACCGTCGGCTTTCTGCCCATTCCCGTAATATGCACCTTCAGGTAACGCGGAAATTTCATCTTTCAGGTAGCCCAATGTTGCAACCACCTTTTCAGCAAAATCTGCTTGATCTCTAACAACCAGAGTAACGGTTTCAAGACCCGATTTATGCTTATTAATCAGATTGAATGAGAGTTTTTTAAGGTCTAACGCAGCAACTGATGTTAACTCTTTTGCCACATTCGACAATGTAGCAATTAACGCCTCTGTCGTATCTTCACTCCAAATAAGGAGTTCAGCAGGCCCTTGGGTGCGTACAGCCTTCTTCATCCACGGTCTATATTCACCCTGATACTCTTCCATAACCACATGAAAGTTTGTGCCGCCAAAACCAAAAGCACTACAGGCCGCACGTCGTGGTTGCTCTTTCTTTATCCAAGGCTGAGCTTCATCCACAAGGTAAAGTGGGCAATCTTCGCCCATTAATACATTATTCGGCTGAGTTACCCCATAATGAGGCGGAAGAGTCTGATGCTTTAACGCTAAACAGGCTTTAATAAGACCCGCCACACCCGCCGCAGCTTTCGTGTGACCAATCATTGTTTTAACAGAGCCTACCACCGCTTGATGCGTCCCAGCGCCAGCCTCTTTTAGTAGACTAATGGTACTTTCCAGCTCAGCAGTATCACCCGCCACAGTCCCTGTACCATGCGCCTCAAATAAACCTACTGTTTCAGGACCAAAGCCTGCTTGTTTATAAGCACGACGCATAGCCCTAAGCTGACCTTGAGGTAATGGTGCGGTTAAACCTTTAGCCTTACCATCACTACTACCACCCACGCCTTTTATAACAGCATAGACCTGATCACCATCCCGCTCTGCATCAGCAAGGCGTTTCATAGCGACCATCGCAATCCCCTCTGAAATCACAATGCCATCCCCTGACACATCAAAGGTGCTGCAACGACCACGCGGAGAAAGGGCCTGAGTTTTACTAAAACAAAGATAACCGAATGGGCCTTGAACGGTATCTACACCACCCGCCAACACCATATTGCTACGTCCAGCAGAAAGCTCAGAAATGCCTTGATAAATAGCAGCTAAAGAGGAGGCACAGGCCGCATCTGTCGTGAAATTAACGCCACCAAAATTCAACCTATTAGCGATACGACCTGCCATAACATTGATCAATATCCCAGCGAATGAGTCTTCCGTCCATTCCGGCAAAATATCCGCTATATGATCAGGCAAGTCACCTTTGAAACGTGGCATTTCAGCACGCAAACCATACTGCATGCCCACGTCACCGGCACCCCCACTAGCCCCAATAATGACAGAGGCATTTTCACGATCAAAATCCCGTTTATCATAGCCGGCATCCGCCAGCGTTCTCGATGCCACTTCCAACGCCATCAACTGCATTGGATCTACAGCTTCTACAGATTTAGGCGGCATACCATATTTAGTTGGATCAAATGCTAAGTCATCAATAAATCCACCCCAGCGAGAGTAGATTTTATCTTTAGAGTAACGATCTTCATCAAAATATAAACGCCAATCCCAACGATGGGATGGAATCTCAGTAATCGCATCAACTTTGTCTAAAATATTAGACCAGTACTCTTCGGTAGAATTTGCACCCGGAAATAAGCCAGAAATACCAACAATGGCTATATCGACAGGCGACGAATCAGCCTCATCTTCCTGAGCGGAATCCATTGAGTTAGCGACCAATAATGCATGACTGTCTTCGGTTACTTGAGCGTGCAGCGTTTCAACATCAATCAGCTCAGTACGCAAAGTGGCAACTTGACCCAACATATACATACCATCAGCATGCTGCGTTGCCTCATCTAACGCCGTCAATTTGGCATTTTCACCAAGGCGAGCACACCCTTTAGAGGCGATACGGAGACGCCCCATAATCAGGTCATCTAAGGTAGCGCGCGCCTCATCTACTGGCACGCCTTGCTCTATCATTTCGCGACGTTTATCAAAAAACATCTTAGCAAAAGGCGTATAAGCACAGCGACTCGCATGGCCTGGACCTGACTCCAAGCTTACCGTGTGTTCACACTCAACCACTTCTTTCTGGAACGCCGGAACAATTGCGCCGGACTCAACGATCTCTTTGGTGAAAAGATAACTACTGCCCATTAATGCGCCCACCTGGACACCTTTATCCAACAAGGGGGCAGCTAACACCTGAACCATCGCAGCAGACGCCGCATCATGAATCCCACCGGCGAATAACAGCTGAATACCTTCGCCTTTAGTTTTACCCGACTCCAACTCCTCAAGCAGCCGATCAACCATTGAGCTCCATAAAACAAAGCTACTCAAAGGCCCGATATGCCCACCACACTCGCGCCCTTCAAAGATAAAGCGGCGTGCGCCTTCTTGTAGGAAAAGCGGTATAAGATTCGCCGATGGCACATGCAAGAAAGACTGAATACCTTCCTGCTCCAATTTGACTGCCTGGTCAGGTCGACCACCCGCAATAATGGCGTACTGAGGCTTGTACTTTTGCGCAAGCTCAATCTGTTCATCCAATAAAGACTGTGGCGCAAAACCCAACAACCCAATCCCCCAAGGCTTATCACCTAGGCGCTTATCCGTTTCAGCCAACAACTTATCTAAGGCAGCGCCTTTCAACAGAGCAAAAGCCAGCATAGGCAGTGCCCCGCCATCGGCCACAGCCCCAGCAAATTCTGCACTATCAGATACACGGCTCATCGGCCCCTGAACAAGCGGAAAGCGAACACCTAACGCTTCAGCTAAGGGCGCATTCTCAGCAAGCGGTTTATATTGAATAGCAGCTTGCATAGAGTCATGAATGGTCTGATCTATAGCAGCAAAAACATTGGAGAGATATCCATACTTTTCACGCCAAGCTTTAGCAAAACAGACATCTTGTCCCAAAGGCAACAAACCTTTTTGAGGTGCATCCCAATCTATTTTACCTAATACATCTTCTGGATTAACTAAGCGTCCTGACACGTTGTTGTTAAATACTTGTGCTTCTCGATAACCGGGACGAACCAATACTCTAAAATAGGCGCCCAGCTCTTCATCACCTACTGCTATTGTCTCATTACCCGACAAATTACCAATAAACGAGGATAAGCGTTCAGATAGCGGTGAATCCTTTAACAGTAAGACTTGGCTTTCTAGCACGCCGCCTTTTGCACCAACAGCACTACAGGCAGCCGCAACATGGGGAGTAATACCACCGCGAACAAAAAGCGGAAGGCCCGTTTTTGCAGACCATTTTTGCAGCAAGATAAAGCTACTGCCTTCACCAACAAAGCCACCAGCTTCATGACCTTTAACCATCAAGCCATCTACTTGTTTCTCAAGCGTAGCGGCATCGGTATGAGCGTTAGTTACCTCAACTAAAACGGTTACACCTAATTTACGCAGCCGCTTAATCTCGGTTGCAAGCGAAGCGAGTACTAACTCATCAACAATAAGGTAACTAAAGCCTTGGTCTACGCTAGCTGCAGCAGCACTAAGAAGCGCTTTTTGAGGGGTATCAACTTTGATACCGAAGGGGTTTCGCGCATGAACAGAGAGAAGCGCGAACTGCTCAAGTAATTTGTCAGAATCAGCACTTAATTCTGCGTTTAATATCCCTATACCTCCAGCTCTGCATGCCGCAATCGCCAACGAAGCATCATTATAGCCCGCTGGAGTGTATACAAATTTCTTGAATTCGTTCATGCAACCATCCCTGCCTCAAAAATTAAGCTAACAACCTAAATCAAACAGCAAAATCAATGCCATCAAAGCACAATGCTTAACCTATATTTTACTATAGATCATAACTACACAAGGCAATGCATCATGACAACCCGCACACCCTTGTTAAATTTTATTAAAATTTTATCAAATAAAGTCATTACACCTTATTTTGTTCCCAAAAAAAGCATAAACTCATGAAAAAAAGACAAAAAACAACAAAAAACTATAGCCATCGTCAGTCTAATGAAAACAAGAGATATACACAATAAGCCTTTTGCAGCGTACTAGAAAAATAATGACATATAAATGTGACAACAAAAGGACAGAACAATAAACTAAATAATGCACTGAATGCGAGCAACCGAACCTATTACCGCCATATAATCGCCCTTAAAATTAAAGGCTTACCTTAAGTACACATAGGTACAGTCAAATAAACAAAAGAGGAAGGAGGGGGGATCAACAATCAAACAATACTGCACGTCAGTTTAAAGCACAAAACACTCAATAAAACCTATCGAGTGCTTTGATAGAAAGGCCTTTAAACTATTTACGAACTGGCCAAATTATCCAGCCCTCGCTCAACCATGGCAACAGCACTAAAGATCGCGCGCCCCTTATTCATCGTCTCCTTCCACTCCAAACGAGGAATCGAATCAGCCACAACGCCAGCACCCGCTTGAATATGCAATATATTATCTTTGATAACCGCCGTTCTAATCGCGATAGCCGTATCCATATTGCCATTCCAAGAAAGGTAACCTACCGCACCGCCGTAGACCCCGCGCTTAACCGATTCCATCTCATCAATGATCTCCATAGCACGCACTTTAGGTGCTCCGCTCAACGTACCAGCCGGTAAAGTTGCACGCAAAACATCCATAGCAGACACATCAGGCTTCAGCTTTGCGTTCACGTTAGATACGATATGCATCACATGGGAGTAACGCTCAACCACCATTTTATCGGTCAGCTCTACAGCCCCAATTTCAGCAACACGCCCCACATCATTTCGCCCTAAATCAATGAGCATCAAGTGTTCAGCAATCTCTTTTGGATCAGCCAGCAGCTCTTTTTCCATCGCTAGGTCTTCTTCTGGCGTCAAACCACGTTTACGTGTCCCAGCAATAGGGCGTACGCTTACCTGACCATCCTCTACACGCGCAAGGATTTCAGGTGATGACCCAACCACATGAAAATCATCCAGGTTGAGCACATACAT
The DNA here is from genome assembly GCF_001597735.1 of Neptuniibacter pectenicola. Lineage (GTDB taxonomy): Bacteria > Pseudomonadota > Gammaproteobacteria > Pseudomonadales > Balneatricaceae > Neptuniibacter > Neptuniibacter pectenicola. The sequence continues at coordinate 199,477 of NZ_LUTS01000004.1, read as the reverse complement.
ATAAGGAGAGGGGTTAAGGCAACGCAATGCGCGATACAGATCAAGCGGCTTGCTACTAAAGGGAATCGACATACGCTGGGAGATGACACATTGCATAATGTCGCCATCTAAAACATACTCTTTAATTTTATCCACCGCTTCGATAAACGCTTGCTCACCAAAGCTCGATTTAAATTCAGCTTCGCTGACAACCCTTTGCTGCTCAACAGGCTTTTCATCATAAGGCGTTGTAGACCTTAACTGGAGCACAAGTGTATCAAGGCGTTTTTGCGCTTTTTCATATGCATCAGCATCTGCAGGATCACCATGACAAATCAACACCAATTTGCCAGCAAGGTTATCAAATACAACCACCTCATCCGAAACCATCAACAGAATATCAGGCGTACCAAGCACATCTTCAGGACAGCTATCTTTTAAGCGCTTTTCTACATAACGAACACAATCGTAACCAAAATAACCAACGAGCCCGCCATTAAAACGAGGAAGCCCCTCAATTTCGGGAACACGGTAACGCGCCTGAAAGCGTTCAACGAAGTCCAGCGGGTCTTCTACATCATGGCTTTCAACCAAAACCCCCTCTTCAAATATAGATACCTTATTACCAAAAACTTTTAAGATCGTTCGGCTCGGCAATCCAATTATGGAATAACGCCCCCAAGTCTCCCCCCCTTCCACAGACTCAAGCAGGTAACTATAAGGCGCATTCGCTAATTTTTTGTACGTCGATAAAGGCGTATCTAAGTCAGCTAATACTTCACGCGTGACAGGGATACGATTGAAATTCTGTGCGGACAGTTCCGCGAACTGTTCTGGTGTCATGATGGGTCTCTCACAATGCCGATAAACTGTATTTTAAGGCGTACTGGGCAGCACAATATAGAGGAAGACATACCCACAAGGGATATTGGCAATCTACAACCCATATTTACATACGAGTTCGGATTAAAAGATAGCAAGCCTGCCTAAATTAACGTCTGCTTAAATAAAATATCAGACACGCCATCGCCAACATCCACCTAGGGTGGATAAACGAATAGGTGCAAAAGTTTTGATTAGCATAGCTGTAATAAATAACATTACGTCAGGCTTACATTTAAATTAAGTAACCTAAACCATATAGCAGCAATTCATTTCAATCAACTGCCGACAAGAGAAATATGATGTGATAATCAATCTTTAGGCTAAAATTGCAATCCGCTATAAAAAGCAACAACCTAGACACAGAAACACTATCCAATACAAAGAACGGCCTTGGCGACAAAAGCACGCACAAACCTTGTACCAAAAAAAAGCCCCGGCAAGCCAGGGCATAAGTAAGTGCTGTGATAAGATACTGCTTCGTCTCGAACAATTAAAACTTAACAGTGCAAACCAACTAAACAAGATCTGGCTTGTGAGCTACTCCAATCCTAACAGCCAGATAAAAACTAAAAAGTCGAGTTTAATGCCGGAAATTATCATTTTTTACGATCAGTGACGCAAAACACATTATAAAAGCTGATCCAATCGATCAACGATCAAGTCAGGTTTAGATAACGAGATCGCGTCACCATGATTGTAGCCGTAAGGCACGCACACAACAGGGCAACCCGCTGCTCGAGCCGCACGCACATCATTAACAGAGTCCCCCACCATTAATGAATGCTCAGCCTTTACTCCGCATTGACGCATCGCCTCTAGTAACGGCGAAGGGTCTGGTTTTTTTTTGGGCAAACTATCCCCCCCTAAAACCACACTAAAAAAGCCATCTAGACCAAAGCCTGCCAACATAGTTTGTGTAAACGCTAGCGGCTTATTAGTAACCAATGCTAATTTGATACCCTGCCCTTTCAACCCTTCCAAGCATGCAAGAGCACCCGAATAGAGCTGACTCTGATCCGCCGTAGCCTCACCATAAAAACGCAAGAACAACTCATAACCATGATCGAACAGGCCATCATCAACCGGCACAGCACCAAAGGCATCGACCAGCGCTCGCCGAACAAGAGCAGTAGCGCCATTCCCTACCCAGCGAACCACTTTATCCACACCGGCTTCATCCCGACCTAAAGCGACTAACATTTTATCAATGGCGCTAGCCAAATCAGGCACACTATCAACAAGCGTACCATCCAAATCAAACATAATAAGCTCAGGCAACTGACCAGAAAAAAGCTGACGCACGATCAACGACCAACCAATGCCAACTGCTCACGCATCTTCTCAATCGTTGCAGCATAGTCATCCGTATTAAATATGGCTGACCCTGCGACAAACGTATCCGCACCCGCTTCAGCGATCTCTCTAATATTTCCCACACCAACACCGCCATCAACTTCTAAACGGATATCGAAACCACTCCGATCAATAATATCACGCGCTTGACGCAGCTTATCCAATGTTCTTGGGATGAATTTTTGACCACCAAACCCCGGATTCACAGACATCAACAACACCATATCCACCTTATCCAAAACATATTCCAAATGACTTAACGGTGTTGCAGGGTTAAAAACAAGACCCGATTTACACCCTGCATCCCTAATCATCTGCAAGGAGCGATCTACATGTTCTGAACCTTCAGGATGAAACGTAATATAGCTTGCACCCGCTTCAATGAAGTCACCAATCAATCGATCGACAGGCTTCACCATAAGGTGCACATCAATCGGCGCAGTAATACCATGCTTACGCAAGGCACTACACACCATTGGACCAATGGTAAGATTAGGAACGTAGTGATTATCCATAACATCAAAATGGACAATATCCGCCCCCGCAGTCAACACGCTCTCAACCTCCTCACCCAAACGCGCAAAATCAGCAGACAGTATCGAAGGAGCGATCTTAAAATCAGACATATTTTTGATCCACAAAGTATAGAGTTAACCTATTTTAACGGAGCAAGCATCTTGCTGTCAGCCTACATCTTACCCATAATCAGAAATATGAAACTTATTCCGATTATTTCCATTATTATTTTTACACTGAGTTCGTTCAGCTACGCGGCCGACAACGAAAACGCTGCCACGCCCGATCAACCCGAGGCAACCACATCGCAACCATCGCCTCCCGAAACACCTCGGACCGAGCCAAACTTAGATAGCAACCGCATTCAGGAGCTGATAAAAAACACACCGCAAGAAACCGAACTGCTGCAGCTTGATACAGGCAAAGAGAACGAAAAACTCATCGGCTTTTACCGCAGCGAAGGTAGCGGAACATCTCAAGGGGGGATTATTATCTTTCCTGATCAAAGCACGCATATAGCATGGCCAGAAGATATTAGCGTTCTCAGCAACGGGCTGGCTGATTTTGGCTGGTACACACTTGCTATCTACCTACCACAACCACCAGTACAGCCCATTCCCGAAAGAACATTACCCACGTTATCAAGCTTCACACCCGCAGCGGCCGCCACTGAAGACACCGACGCCCCAAATGACACGCCACCTGCGGCACCCGACGAAACACCAACAAGCACAGATATAAAAGAAAACACAGCAACTGACACACCCGAAGAGCCCTACGAAGAAGCCGTTTTTAGACTAGGAAAAACAGCTATTAGCTATATGACGACCCGTGACGACCTAGACCGTTTTATCGTGATAGGCATAGGGACCGGCGCCAGCTGGGCTGCTCAATACGTAAAGAAATACCAAGAGGAACAAGATCTGAGGTTGCTTATGATTAATGCAAAGCAACCCAACGGTAGCTTAGCACTGACGGAGATACTCCCTGAGATCAAAGACACCATCATCGACCTGCATCAAAGCTCCCCCATATCGTCGGCAACCAATAGCATATCAAACGCCACCGCCAACCGGTTACGACTCGCTCGACACAAGAAAATGGATAACTTCCACCAAGGTAGACTGCCCGCCACGACAGATAACTGGAAACGCAATAACTCTTGGCTGCTAAAACACGTCAGGGGCGTCATCAACACTTATATTGTTAAAGCGGAACGTATAGAGCGTGAACTCAAGCTCAACAACAAAGCACCCACAAAGGAAAACGCGCCGGGTCAATAATCCGCCGGCGCCCCACATACGGAGAAAAACATTATGATTCCCGCGCGTGCTTAATACGCTCATAAGCCGCCTGAATCTCTTGACACTTTTCTTTAGCAATCTCAATCATCTCTTCAGGCAAACCTTTAGAGACGAGCTTATCAGGATGATGCTGACTCATTTGACGGCGATACGCCTTTTTAAGCTCCGCATCACTTGCATCACTACTCACGCCCAAAACCGCATACGCATCTTTCAGCATTACACCGCTATCAACACCGTCATGCCCATGCCGATAAAAATCACGCTCCCCTTTAACTCGGGCAATCACCTCTTCGACAGAATCGACACCAAAATCAAGTAACCGGCAAACTGCATCAATGACACTAAGCTCAGCCTCACTCACCTCACCATCCGCCATTGCCGCTTGCAACTGAATTTCAACAAACATTAACTTTACGGTAGGGCGCGACCTCAACATAATCGACAACGGCTTAAGCACACCAGCTAAATCAAACCCAGGATCCTTACCCTCAGAAAAAAACGACATCGCTTGGCGCTTACGCGGCTCATCCAAGCGCATTTGAGCCATCACATTACGCGCATATTGAATTTCGTCTTCAGTCACCCGGCCATCCGCTTTAGCGACCCGCCCCATGACAATAAACGTTGCTTTAAAAAAGGCCTCTTGAGGATTAACAGCGGCAGCCGCACCTTTTAATCCGCGACCGATTAAAAAGCCGACAAAACCACCAAAGATCAATCCAGCAAAACCACCCCAGAACAACCCAATAACCGCGCACAAGAGTATCGATGTCGAATGTTTCTTAACGCTAGCGCCCAACTCAGCGCCTTTTTGTTGTGCATCAAATGCCATCTATTTTTTGCTCCCGTACTAACATATCTACCTGCTGTAAACGTTCTGGTGTACCTATATCCGCCCAATACCCTTGATACAACACCCCTTTCACATCACCCGTAGCGATAGCTTCATGAAGCAGAGGGCCCAAAGGAGCCGATTCATTTTCATGTAACTTATCAAACATAGCGATAGGCAGCACGCTAATTCCACTAAACGTATACCGATCACCATCAACGGGATGCAAACGATCGCCATTCAAGCAAAAATCGCCCTGAGGGTTATGGCTTGGATTAGGCACTAAAACCAAATAAGGCGCCATTTTTTCTAACCGGGTAAGGTCAGAGTAGGGATAGTTGGTAAATACATCACCGTTAATCAATACAAATGAGGATTCCTGCGCAGACCCAAGCAAAGGTAATGCTTTTCGAATACCACCCGCTGTTTCTAACGGCGCCCCCTCACGCGAGTAGTCAATCCTCGCCCCAAAACGAGCACCATCACCCAAATACGCCTCAATCTGCTCGCCCAGCCATGCATGATTAATAACAATCTCATTAAAACCGGCATCCACTAAACGCTGAACATGGTATTCAATCAACGGAACCCCTGCCACCTTGAGTAAAGGTTTAGGCGTCGTTAACGTCAGCGGCCTCATACGCGCGCCCAACCCCGCAGCCAAAATCATCGCTTTCATTCAACAATCCAGTCATCTAAGACATCAGTTTCAAAGTATTGGCTCTTTCGCATGCAAGGCAGCACTTTCTGCACCAACCAACCAGCAACAGGTTTAAGCTCTTCCGTCTTCGCCGCTACCGAAATCAAATAATTCATAGTTCGAGGAATATCCGCTAAATAACCAGACTTACCATCACGAATATTTAGACGGGCAAAAATACCTATTGCTTTTAAATGTCGCTGTGCGCCCATCAAGTCAAACCAACGACGAAAATGAACAGCATCTGGCATCGCACTGCCTCGTTCAATAAGTTTCAAACGATACCCTTCCACCCAACCATATACCTGCTCATCAGGCCAACTAACATAACAATCCCGCAATATAGAAGCGAGATCGTAAGTCACCGGCCCTTCAACTGCATCTTGAAAATCAATAACACCCGGCGCTTGGCCCGGCCTATACATTAAGTTTCTTGAATGAAAATCCCTATGAACAAACACTAACGGCTGCTCTAACGCTGAATCAATCACATAATTAAATAAAAGCCCGACCATTTGCAGCTCGTCTTCGTCCAATTCGATACCAAGAAGCTTTTGCAAAAACCATTCACTAAATAACGCCACTTCCCTATCCAAAAGCGTGCGATCGTAAAGGGGGAACGCGCTACCGGCAGCGGGTCTACAGCTCTGTATTACAAGCAAAGTCTCTAATGCATCAGAATAAAGCTCATTTACTGTGGTCTCATTTAACTTAGCGAGGTAAAGATCATCACCAAAATCCTCCAACAACATAAATCCTTGCTGCAGATCATGCTGATGTATATGAGGTACGGAAACACCTACACTTTCTAACGCGTCCGCCATTGACACAAAAGGACGACTATCTTCTTTGTCCGGTGGCGCATCAACCGCAATCCAGCTCTTCCCACCAGAATTAGCACGAAAATAACGGCGAAAACTGGCATCGCCAGATACAGGTAACAGCTGCCAATTATTCGCATCAAACCTATCAAATGCTAATAACGCCTGCCCCACCCAGTCTTTTAATTGCCCGTACCTTTGATCCATTAAACTACTTCGCTCTATGTTTTAAGCTAATTTTTCGCCTATTATGACATTCCGCACCCGTAAATGGGTACAACCTCACCTAGGATAAGTTCAAACAACACAACAATCCGCATAAAAAGCAACCGAATGCTACACTCGCCGCAGAGAATGATTTATTATTCTCCGCTTTACACTTTGTTTAACAGAGGTTCGGGCAATTACCGGATTCTCCGGAAACTGCTGAAACGGATTTAGTCAATAGATGCCCTTCGCCAAACGCTCAACATACACGCTAACACTTGCTATCAGCGCAGCATTATTTTCTAGCTATGCTGCTGCAGACGCTGCACCTACCGACCAAGAAATGGCTTGGAGCTGCAGTATGACTGACAATGGCGAATGGGACTGCTCCGTTAATGAGGATATTGTCGACGCTGTTGAAAACGCAGATCAAGCACAACAGACGGCCGAAACAGCCCCTAAAGAACCTCAAAGCACAAACCAAACCACTGAGCCGGTTGTTATCCAGCCCGCGCCAGCCGCTGTTGCAGCACCAATTCAAACCGTCGGCTCAGACAAACCTCAACCCCAAGCCCCAAATAACAGCAGTGCTAGCGCCGTAGTAACAGCACCACCTAAAGTTACAGCCAAAGCCTCTTCTAACGGCACTTGGGACTGTGTAGCAAATAAAGCGGGTGAATGGGTATGTAATGGTGAGGGCAACGAAAGTGTTCATCAGGTCGCAGCCCAACCCGTTGTTCAACCACGAGCGCAACAAAGCCAACCGACGCAAACAGCCACACCCTCGACCAGCTCTCAGCCCATCACAACCGCAGAGGTCATAGGCAGCGAATGGCAATGTAGCACCTCAGCCAGTGGCGCGTGGGACTGTAACAAAGTAAATATTCATGCCCTTTCAGTGCCTGGCGGCCCAGCTAGTTCAACACCATCAGCGCCTGCATATATCACTGAAAACCCCTATTCTCACTTAGACTGGGCTTATTATAGAAACCCCGTTGGCCAGCAGTGCGCCGGACGCTACTTAGAACCTGAGTATGCCCTAACTGGCGATGAACAACTGGCCAACCCGCCACTATACTTAGAGGCTGACCAATCCTCTACCGTTATAGGCGGCCTCAGCCAACTGGCCGGCGGTGTTAACATGCGCCAAGGCAAGCGGCGCTTAAACTCCAGCAGCGCTGAGCTAGACCAAGTCACGAACAAAGCCCGTTTTGATGGCAATGTACAATACCGGGAACCCGGACTACTCTTACTCAGTGATAATGCACAAGTTGATACTGTCACCTCTGAAGCGATCTTTAATAACACCCAATATGTCTTACATGCGGAAGGGTTTCGAGGCACCGCAGATAGAATTATCCGTTTAGAAGATGAACGTTTACGACTTGAAAATGGTGACTACACTTACTGTCCTCCGTATAGTGAGGCGTGGCAATTGCATGCAGACAGCATCACCATCAATAAACAAGAAGGGTATGGCGAAGCAGAAGATGCTGTTTTACGCGTAGCCGGCATTCCGGTTTTCTATACCCCCTATTTTACATTCCCAATAGATGATCGTCGGAAGTCTGGTTTTTTACAGCCAAGCATAGGCTATAGCAAAGACAGCGGCACCGATCTCTCCGTGCCTTATTATTTCAATATTGCTCCAAATATGGACGATACACTGCGAGCACGTATCATCACCGATCGCGGACTCATGCTAGAGAACGAATTCCGCTACATGAATGAGTGGTCAACAAATACACTCAACACAGCCTATATCAACAACGATGATGTAATCGACGATAACCGCTGGCTCTTAGGTATCGAACACAAAGGTCGACTCGGCACTAACTGGCATACCGCAATCGATTACACCGCGGTAAGTGATGAAGACTACTTCGATGACCTCGATACTAACTTAGATATATCACGCGAAAGCCATTTAGATAAGCGAGCTGACCTCTCTTATGTTAAAGAGAACTGGCAACTCAGAGCACGCGTCCATGACTTCCAAACAATAGATCAAGACTCTACCGCGCCTTACAAACGCTTACCTCAACTAAGACTGACCGGGGAAGAAAGCTTTGGCGAAGGCGGAGAGTTACATTATCTAGCGGAATATACCCAGTTTGACCGAAACCTATCAGGGCTAACAGGCAGTGATAGAGTTATCGGCGATCGACGTTTTGCCCAACCCAATATAAGCTATAGATGGCAAACACCGTGGGGATACCTAAAACCTCAGCTAGGGCTTTGGAGTTCATCCTATTCACTTGAAAATCAAACGGCAGGGTTAAACTCAAACCCAAGCATCAACGCCCCTATACTCAGCATGGATAGCGGACTATTCTTTGAACGCGCCATGTCCAATGGTGGTACGCAGACCTTAGAGCCTCGATTATTCACATTATATGTCCCCGAAAAGAACCAAGATAGCATCCCGGACTTTGATACATCAGAACCGACCTTTAATTACAACTCGCTGTTCCGAACCAACCGTTTTAGTGGCTCAGATAGGCTCGGGGATGCAGAACAAGTATCATTAGGCATCAGTACACGAATCTTTACAAAAAGCGGTTTTGAGCAAGCCAGCTTCAGTATTGGGCAAGCTTATTACTTTGCCGACCGAAAGGTTCAATTAGACAGCACTGACCCGGATGAAACGAGCGGACAAAGTGATATTGCGACCCAAGCGACATGGAATATTTCGCGTAACTTCCGCGCAAGCCTTGATACAATTTTAGATAATAGCGATTTCGAAGCTTCGGAATCTAATGCACGACTACGCTATAACAGCGATACTAACCACAGAGTTAACTTTAGCTATCGCTTTAAAGACACCACACGAGAGCAAACCGATCTATCATTCATTTGGCCTCTCGCCAATAATTGGACCGGTATGGGACGGTGGTTATATGACATCCAAGACAGTGACAGCCTTGAGACCTCACTCGGACTCGAATATGAGAGCTGCTGTTGGAAAGTGAGCGTTGCTGGACGACGCTGGCTAGATGATACAGACGAATTTGATACAGGTATTTTCCTTAAATTTACCCTTAAAGGACTTGGTTCATTCGGAAGCGGCGATAGCAGCTTTATGGATGACATAATCGGCTATGAAGAGCGTGAAGAGTACAATGAAAACTAGGCTCCGAAAAATTTTATCTGTAGCAGCCTTAACACTGCTAGTACCTACTCACTCAGCACTTGCAGATCCAGTGCCACTCGACCGCGTTGTCGCGGTTGTTAATGACGGCATTGTGATGCAAAGCGAGCTTGATCAGCGCATTGCGATCACACGAGAGCAACTCTCTGCTCGTAATACAAAACTACCGCCTGAAAATGTGTTTAAAAAACAGGTTTTAGATCGTTTGATCTTAGAGAGCATTCAAAAACAGTTGGCCGTGCAACAAGGGATTCGCATCTCCGACAGCCAACTCAATAACACACTAAGCAGTATTGCATCCCAGAACGGCTTATCACTTGAACAGTTCCGCGACGCACTCATCGCCGAAGGCCGTAACTACACCCAAGTTAGGGAACAGATTCGTGGCGAGCTTTTGCTTAACGGCGTACAACAGAACATGGTTAACCGCCGTATTCGTGTTTCCGAGCAAGAGCTTGATAATTTTTTACAATCCGAAGTAGGCCAAAGCCACCTCTCGGCAGAATATTCATTGGGGCATATACTGATCGCTACCCCATCCCAAGCATCGCCAGAAATCATCCAACAAGCTGAAAGAACGGCAAAAGATATCTATGAAAAACTAAAAAACGGCGAAGACTTTTCGAAACTGGCTGTCGAATTCTCCAATGCTCCCAATGCGCTTAATGGCGGCGACTTAGGCTGGAGAAAAGCAGCAGAACTTCCTGAAACTTTGGGTAACGCCGCACGCCAACTCTCACCATCAGAGTTCAGCAAGCCAATACGCTCCTCAAGTGGATTCCACATTATTTTAATGAAAGATAAACGAGGTGGCAGCGTACAATTAGTTGAACAGCGCTTAGTTAGCCATATCCTGCTTAAACCGAGCGAAATTAGAACCTCCGCTCAAGCGCAAGCCCAAATCACCGCCATTAAACAAAGAATAGACAAAGGTGAATCATTTGCTTCGCTAGCAAAAGAATACAGCGATGATCCGGCAAGCGGTTCAGAAGGGGGCTCCCTTGGATGGACTCAAGATGGACAAATGGTGCCAGAGTTTGAAGAAGTTATGAAAACCACCCCCGTTGGTCAAGTGTCCGCCCCATTTGAGTCCCGCTTCGGCTGGCATATACTGACCGTCGTTGACAAACGCACACAAGACTTAGGGGAAGAGATGCAGGAGAACCGCGCCCGCGCCGTTATCCAAAAACGTAAGTTTAATGAAGAGCTAACCAACTGGTTGCGCGAAATACGCTCACAAGCTTATGTAGACATTAAGGAGTAAGTCGTTTGGCAATAAACCGTCTTGCGATTACACCCGGCGAACCTTCAGGTATCGGCCCTGACCTGTGCATCCAAATTGCACAGTTAGGGCATGCTGATGAGTTGGTAATCATTGCTGATCCCAACCTGCTTAAACAACGGGCCGAGCAATTACAGCTCCCGCTTACCTTAAAGCAATTTGACCCCACTAAGCCGGCTGCACCCACACCAGAAAAAACATTATTAGTGATGCCCGTTCCGCTTCAAGCAGAGGTCATCGCAGGAGAGCTCAATACAGCAAATGCAAACTATGTGTTATCAACGCTGACCCTCGCAACTCAAGGCTGCTTAGATGGAACATTCTCCGCATTAGTTACAGCCCCTGTTCACAAAGGCATCATTAACGATGCAGGCATCCCTTTTAGCGGCCATACTGAATTCCTTGAAGCACTAACGAACACATCAAAAGTTGTCATGATGCTCGCGACCGAAGGACTACGTGTCGCGCTGGCCACGACACACCTACCGCTGCGTGATATTGCTGATGCCATAACGCCGGCGTTACTCACCGAGGTCATCAACGTTCTCGATCACGACTTAAAACTGAGTTTTGGCATTAAGTCACCTCGAATTTTGGTGACAGGCCTAAATCCTCACGCCGGCGAAAACGGTCACTTGGGCATGGAAGAGCTTGAGATTATAGAGCCAACACTTGCCCGCTTAAGAAGCCAAGGAATTAACCTGACGGGCCCTCTTCCAGCCGATACTTTATTCACCGAAAAATACCTACAGAATGCCGACGCTGTACTGGCCATGTATCACGACCAAGGCCTACCCGTATTAAAATACAAAGGTTTTGGCAAAGCCGTCAACATTACACTAGGTATGCCAATCATACGCACATCGGTAGACCACGGAACCGCCCTTGACCTGGCAGGCACAGGCAAAGCTGATTCCGGTAGCTTACTAACAGCAATAGACTATGCTGGCGAAATGTCTCGCCATCGCAACCAACTCGCGAACTAATTCATGAGCAAAAAACCAGTAGCACACAAGGCCCGAAAACGTTTTGGGCAAAACTTTCTACATGATCACGGCGTTATTCGTCGAATTATTCGTGCTATCTCACCACATGAATCGGATCAAATGGTTGAGATTGGACCGGGCTTAGGCGCCTTAACGGAGGAACTGCTATCTGAAGCAGGCGAACTTGATGCGGTAGAACTCGACCGGGATCTCCCACCAATCTTACGTGCTAAGTTTTTCATGTATGGGGATAAATTCCGTATTCATGAAGCCGATGCCATGAAGTTCGATTTTTCTCAGCTACGAAAAGGCGAAAAACGTCTACGTATCGTTGGAAATCTGCCATATAACATATCAACACAGCTTATCTTTCACCTGCTTAGCCATTCAGACAATGTGGAAGATATGCATTTTATGCTACAAAAAGAAGTGGTCGATAGAATGGCTGCCGGTCCGGGTGAAAACAACTACGGCAGACTAGGCATTATGGCGCAATATTACTGTAACGTTGAAGCCTTATTTAAAGTGCCTCCTGGCGCCTTCAACCCTGCACCCAAAGTCGACTCAGCGATTATAAGGCTAACGCCTTACCATGATTTACCTTATGTTGCAGAAGATGTAGAACAATTTAAAACAGTCGTTAGAACCGCGTTTAACATGCGCCGAAAAACCCTACGTAACAACCTAAAACCTCTGCTGAGCGCCGAATCACTCGAAAGCATTGGAATTGATCCAACATTACGCCCAGAACGATTATCAGTTGCGGATTTTGTCAGCATAAGCAACTTCCTTACTCAACATAAAGGCAAAGAAACAGATTAATGGATAACATGTCGCTTGGGGAACAAATTACAATTGATGTACAAACCGCCTATCTGGACAAACAATCAGATCCAGATAGTAAGCGTTTTGTTTTCTCATACAGTATTACCATCACAAACAACAACAGCATCCCAGTGCAACTGCTTAATAGACATTGGCTAATTACGGATGGAAACCAGCATATCCAAGAGGTCCAAGGTGAAGGCGTCGTTGGCGAACAACCCGTTATCGAACCTAATACCAGTTACACTTACACCAGCGGTGCCGTACTAACAACCAGTGTTGGCAGCATGCAAGGACATTACGAAATGAGCACCAATGAAGGGGAGCTATTCAAAGCCCCTATTAGCCCATTTACACTTGCTAGCCCAAACGCACTACACTAATAAAAAACAGAGTCGCGCCTTATGGCTATATATGCAGTTGGTGATATTCAAGGTTGCTATGAGGAGCTTAAACTTCTTTTACAACAAATTGAATTTTCCGAAAACGACCAACTCTGGGTAGCAGGCGATTTAGTAAACCGAGGCCCCCATTCACTAGAAACCTTACGGTTTATTAAATCACTAGGCTCCCGGGCGACCTGCGTCCTAGGTAATCACGACCTACACCTCCTAGCAATCTATTTTGGGGCCACTCAGCACAAGCGTAGTGATACGTTGACGCCCATTCTACAAGCACCCGACAAACACGAATTGCTAACCTGGCTGTGTAAGCAAAAATTGATGGTGTACGATAGAAGCGCAAGAATCGCCATGGTACACGCAGGTATCCCACCATGCTGGAGTATCCATAAAGCGCAGAAACGCGCAAAAGAGGTAGAAAAGGTTCTAAAAAGCACACTCGCGGGTGAATTTTTTAACCATATGTACGGCAATCAACCTGACCTCTGGTCCTCACACCACAAAGGCTGGAATCGTTTAAGGTTAATCACCAATTACCTCACCCGCATGCGGTTCTGCACCTCAGATGGCAAACTCGACTTTTCCGCTAAAGGCAACTTAGGCTCCCAACCTAAAGATCACAAACCTTGGTTCCAATTTCCACGCAAAGACCCAAGTGAACAGGGTATACGTATTCTTTTTGGTCACTGGGCCGCTTTAGAGGGAGATGCAAATGCACACAATGTATTTGCATTAGATACAGGGTGCGTATGGGGCGGAAAACTCACGGCATTACGTTTAGATGATATGCAATTATTTAGCACACCGTCCATCATGCCAAAACCACTTTCACCTGAAACTAATAACGATATAAAGGTAACCGAATGAGTGAATTTCAATGTATAGACTCCACCCAAGCAGTCGCTCTGCTAGAAGACGGTGCCGGAGTCGTTGACATACGTGACCCACAAAGCTTTTCACAAGGCCACATTTCAGGCTCGTTCAACCTTAGCAATGAAAACATGCACCAGTTCATGCATGACGCCGACATGGACAAACCTTTATTAGTCTGCTGCTACCATGGTATCAGCAGCCAATCCGCTGCCCAATTCCTAGCTGAACAAGGGTTTGACCGCGTGTACAGTATCAACGGCGGTTATGAGGCATGGCGGGCAGAACAATCCAACTATTGTGAGAAGATCTAATGGAAATCTATCTTGTTGGTGGTGCGGTTAGGGATCAGCTTTTAAACTATCCGGCTTACGACAAGGACTGGGTCGTTGTCGGCGCAACAGCCGATGAAATGCTCGCCAACGGCTATCAGCGGGTAGGTCAAGATTTTCCTGTATTCATCCACCCCGACACCGGAGAAGAATACGCACTTGCTAGAACAGAACGTAAGTCAGGCAAAGGCTATACAGGCTTCAACTACCATGCAGACCCCTCTGTTACACTAGAGGAAGACTTACTCCGGCGAGACCTAACAATCAACGCCATGGCGATGGATCAACAGCAACAGATAATCGACCCTTACCACGGCCAAGATGATTTAAAGAGAAAACGCTTACGCCATGTGTCACCCGCATTCTCGGAAGACCCACTCAGGGTTTTACGTGTTGCCCGCTTTGCCGCACGGTACGCCCACTTAGGCTTCAGTGTCGCGGATGAAACCCTGACACTTATGCAGCAGTTATCACAAACGGATGAATTAGAGCACCTGACCGCTGAGCGGGTGTGGAAAGAGTTTGAGCGCGCATTAACTGAACGATCACCGGAAATTTTTTTGCAGGTTCTGCATCAATCGGGCGCCATAAAAAAAGTACTGCCTGAGCTAACAGACACCCTTAACGACCCTGATTTTAGCAAGCACTTTGCGATCCTCTGCCATAAAAACGAGAGCGCTATTGTTCGTTTCGCCGGTCTACTGTCCTTAGCAAAAAACATCGACATCCTACGTTTTTGTGACCGCTTACGCGCACCCAACAGCTACAAAGAGCTTGCTCTGCAATGCAATAAACACCACCAGCAGCTCGCCCAATTCGATCACCTAGATGCACAAACAAAGCTAGACACCTTGCTGCAATTAGATCTTATTCGACGTCCACAGCGTCTGCCGCAGTTACGTCTATGCTTAGATACACTCCACGATACCGTACAGCTCGACAGCTTACCCCCTATTTTAGAGCAGATAGCCCTGATTCAACCTAAGCAACTGATGGCTGAAGGCTTTACGGGGCCCGCGTTAGGGGAAGCGATCAACCACCAGCGCTTATCCATCTGCCAGCAATATGATCGAGGCATTGAATGAATAAAATAGCCTTAATAACCGGGGCCGCTAAAAGGGTTGGCGCAATAATCGCCACACACCTTCATAGACAGGGCTATTCCGTACTTATTCATTACAACAGATCAACAACTGAAGCCCAGACCCTCGCAGACACGCTAAATAGCGTACGTCCGAACAGCGCGCACGCATTTCAAGCTGACCTTAATAACATGAACGAAGTTGAACAACTTGCGCAAAATAGCCTAAAGCACTGGGGACGTATTGACCTACTGGTCAACAACGCATCCTCCTTTTACCCCACACCCCTCAATGAAAGTACACAAGCACAGTGGGACGGCCTTATAAATTCTAATTTACGTGCCCCCTACTTTCTAAGCGCGGCGTTAAGCAACACCCTGAGCCTACACCGCGGCTCTATCATCAACATGATTGATATACACGCACAGCGGGGGCTTCCAGGACACCCTATTTACTCCATAGCTAAAGCGGGACTAGAAATGATGACAAAGAGTCTTGCGAAAGAATTAGGGCCTGAGGTCCGTGTAAACGGCGTATCACCCGGAGCCATCTTATGGCCCGATGCAGGTTTATCTGATGCACAGCAAACAGCCATTTTGGACAAAACATTGCTAGGAAGAACAGGAGAGGCAGAAGATCTAGCGGAGGCAGTCTACTTTTTAGCGAACGCCGATTATATTACCGGCCAAATACTCGCAGTAGACGGCGGTAAGTCACTCTATAGCCATTAACCCTGTTGAGCTCAAGTGCGACAAGGCAAACGGTGCCCAGCCCACTCAAACT
Organism: Neptuniibacter pectenicola; assembly: GCF_001597735.1. GTDB lineage: Bacteria > Pseudomonadota > Gammaproteobacteria > Pseudomonadales > Balneatricaceae > Neptuniibacter > Neptuniibacter pectenicola. The sequence continues at coordinate 183,165 of NZ_LUTS01000004.1, read as the reverse complement.
CGACGGTCCACAGCTTTTGCTGATTTTGAGAAGAGCACCACAACTCGGCATAGGTCATATCTAATTCAGGGTGTTTAACATCTGGCGCAATCTCCGCTAACGGCTGTAACACAAACGCATTCTTTGTCACTTCACCTCTGGGCAATTGAACCCCCGAAAACACCCCCACACATTGATCATACGTCAGAATATCAATATCCAACGTACGGCCACTGAATTTAGGCCCTTTGCGGCAACGACCATTCTCATCTTCAATACCTTTCAAGCGCTTTGATAATTCAGCGATCGATAGCTCTGTCTCAAATTCGGCAACTAGATTAAGGAAGTTATCGCCGTCAAAACCAACCGCTTCACTTTCATACACAGAAGAGATCAGTAACGAACCAAAGTGCTCTTGCAGCGCATCAAGTGCTGAGCGGGTATAGCGCTCTTTATCGGTATTACTCCCTACACTCACAAAAACCTGAGCCATTAAAACCGCTCTCCACGCTCTATAATCACACCCACATCTGCCGCCTGCGGAATCGCTCCCGGCTTACCTAAACGTAACCGCAGCCATTTTACAGAGAACTCATTTAATACAATCTCTGCAATCTGTTCAGCCATTGTCTCAATCAGCAAAAATTCACTCTGTTCAATAAACTCGATTAAACGATCAGAAACCGACTTATAGTTAAGCGTATTATCAACATCCTCAGTATTCGCTGCTTGGCGGATATCGGTCCCCATCTCTAAATCAAGATTAATCCGTTGACGAATCTCGCGTTCCCAGTCATAAATACCGATGACTGTTTCCACTTCTAGCTCTCGAATGTACACTAAATCCATAACTCTACTCTTGGATTGATGATGACCGATACTGGCTTAATCACCATTGGACTGGTTTTTCTAGCTTACCTTTGGGGCTCAATCCCCACAGCCGTACTCGTTTGCCACGCGCTGAACATCCCCGACCCTCGAAAAAAAGGCTCTGGCAACCCAGGAACAACCAATGTGCTACGCATCGGCTCGCGCAAAGGCGCCCTATTCACCCTTGTCGGCGACGCAGGAAAAGGCATATTAGCACTTTTACCCTGCTCTCTTTTACAGCTTTCAAGTACCGAACAGTCATTCTGCGCTTTAGCGGCTATTATTGGGCACCTATTCCCGCTATTTTCCTCTTTTCGAGGCGGTAAAGGTATAGCCACAACCTTTGGGGTATGTGTTAGCTTATTCTGGCCCATCACTGTGCTGCAATCATGCATCTGGTGCCTGGTTTTTGCTGTCAGCCGAACAGCCTCACTGGCATCTATAGCAACCGTCTTAATTACACCGATTATTGTCGGGTTAACAGAACCCACTTATCTGCCGGCAATACTTATTATTTCGGCACTTTTATTACTCAGCCACCGCGTAAATATAAGTAACTTACTACAAGGTAAAGAGCCTCGTTTTTAACCTTAGCTCCTGACCCCGTTTACAACGGCGCTAATGTATCCAAAGGCCAACGGGGCTTTGTTACAATTTCAAGGCCACTATGCTGCCCCGCCATTAAACGCTGACAACCCGCATAGGCAATCATTGCCCCATTATCTGTACAAAACTCAGGACGTGCATAAAATAACTCAGCCCGCTCTTTAACGACCATCTCCTCGAGACGTTCACGTAATCGCTGGTTAGCACTCACCCCCCCAGCAATAATTAACTGCTTAAAGCCGGTATGCTGTAATGCACGCTTGCACTTAATCGCCAAAGTATCAACAACCGCCTCTTCAAACGCAGCAGCGATATCACACATCGTTTGATCATCAATTCGACCATCGTTATCGCGATGGTCATTAGCCGTATTTAACGTATAGGTTTTAAGCCCAGAAAAGCTCATATCCATACCGGGGCGATCAACCATTGGGCGGGGAAAACGAAAACGCGTACGGTCACCCTGTAAAGCATGTTGGGCCACCAAAGGTCCTCCAGGGTAATCAAGCCCTAACATTTTTGCTGCTTTATCAAACGCTTCACCGGCGGCATCATCTAGCGACTCGCCGAGCAGGGCATATTGACCTATACCATCCACTTGAACCAACTGGGTATGGCCTCCTGAAACCAGCAGTGCCACAAAAGGAAATGACGGCGGATGTTCTTCAAGCATCGGTGCTAAAAGGTGCCCTTCCATGTGATGAACACCTATTGCCGGTTTATCCCACGCCAATGCTAAGGCACGCCCAGTAGACGCACCCACCATTAATGCACCAATAAGACCGGGGCCCGAGGTATAAGCAAGCGCATCCACATCACCCTTTTCTAAACCCGCGTTCTGAAACACCTCATCCAGTAGGGGTAACAGCTTACGCACATGATCACGGGAGGCTAATTCAGGTACCACACCACCATACTCAGCATGCATTTTAACTTGGCTATATAAGACATCCCCTAGCAACCCCTGCTCACTATCGTAGATAGCAACACCCGTTTCATCACAAGATGTTTCAATTCCCAATACACGCATTCTTGACCTACCACCTTACAGACTCATTCGAGGTTTGCGCGCATTATACCCTTGCCCTTAACGACCTGCACATAAAATAGCGCATCGCACCATTAACTGCTTTACTTAACTTAGGGAAAGGAATAGAATTTTGCGCCTTGCCATAAAACCGTCCGTTTTATAGTAAGTTTTATTGTATTTAACTCAACAATTATAGGGTTTGTTAAAACATGCCAGCTGTAAAAGTTAAAGAAAACGAGCCATTTGATGTAGCTCTACGTCGTTTCAAACGTTCTTGCGAAAAAGCCGGTGTTTTGGCTGAAGTTCGTCGTCGTGAATTCTACGAGAAGCCAACATCTGTACGTAAGCGTAAAGCAGCAGCAGCTGTAAAACGTCACGCGAAGAAAGTATCTCGCGAAAACGCACGTCGCGTACGCTTGTACTAATAAACGAGATATACATTAGATCCCATTCAGATAATTAGAGGTAAGTCATGTCAGAGCTTAAGCAGCAAATCACTACAGAGATGAAAGCTGCAATGCGTGCCAAAGATAAGGAACGCTTAAGCACTATTCGCATGATGTTAGCCGAACTCAAACGCATCGAAATTGACGAGCGCATTGAGCTGGATGATACACGAGTCCTTACGGTACTAGACAAAATGTCTAAACAACGCCGAGACTCTATCTCACAATTTGAAGAAGCGGCACGTATGGATCTTGCTGATGCTGAGCGACGGGAGTTGGAGGTGATTAAAACTTTCCTGCCGCAACCGCTAACCGAAGAAGAAGTAGCAGCGATTGTTAAAAAAGCTGCAGAGGAATCCGGCGCACAATCCATGCAAGACATGGGTAAAGTAATGGGGCTAATAAAACCTCAGGTACAAGGCCGCGCCGACATGGGCATTATCTCTAAACTCGTAAAATCAGAATTATCTAGCTAAACTGCCGCTGAACATTAACCCGCAGCAGATACTATGGCCGGACGCATCCCGCAGAACTTCATTGATGATCTCTTAGCACGCATCAACATTATTGATGTGCTGGATGGTCGCGTCCAAAAACTTAAGCGCGCGGGAAAAAACTACTCAGGGCTATGTCCCTTCCATAAAGAGAAAACCCCTTCCTTTTCAGCCAACCAAGAAAAACAATTTTATTACTGCTTTGGCTGTGGCGCTGGCGGAAATGCACTCGGATTTTTGATGGAATACGAGAACATCAGCTTTCCTGAAGCCGTTGAAGAACTCGCAAAAACCGCAGGCATGGAAGTTCCCCGCGACGACTCCCCGCAACAACGGGAAAAAGATCAGCAGCTTAAAACACTGTATGAACTCCTTGAGGCGGCAACAACCTACTATGAAGATCAACTGCGTACTAACGATACTCGCTCTGACGCCGTTAACTACCTCAAATCTCGTGGACTCAGCGGACAAGCAGCAAAAGCATTTTCTATCGGTTTTGCGCCTTCAGGGTGGGACAACCTACTGACCCACTTAGCTGGCAACGATCCAGAAAAGGCAAAACGCTTAGAAGAAGCCGGGCTACTCATCCACAATGAAAACAGAGATAGCCGATATGATCGCTTCCGCAACCGCATCATGTTCCCTATTAGGGATCAACGAGGCAGAACCATCGCGTTTGGAGGCCGTGTACTCGGGGATGATAAACCCAAATACCTCAACTCCCCCGAAACACCGACATTCCATAAAAGCCGAGAGCTCTACGGCCTGTATGAAGCCCGAAAGCATAATAGCAAGCTCGACAAACTTATCATCGTCGAAGGTTATATGGACGTTGTTGGCTTAGCCCAATACGGTATCCACTATGCCGTAGCAACATTAGGCACAGCCACAACCGATCAACACTTAGAACGCCTGTTTAAAATTGTCCCTGAGATTATTTTTTGCTTTGATGGGGATAATGCAGGGCGCGAAGCCGCCATACGCGCACTTAAAACAACCATGCCGGTCATCGAAGATGGAAAAGAAGCCCGTTTCCTTTTCTTACCCGATGGTGAAGACCCTGACAGTTTAGTCCGACAAGAGGGCGAGATAGCCTTTAGCGAACGACTCGCCAAAGCACAACCACTATCAGAGTTCTTCTTTAAAAGTTATTCAGAAAATGCGGATCTAGACAGCATGGATGGGCGCGCACGATTTAGCACCGATGTTTTGCCAGCCATCAACTCAATGCGACCGAGCCTTCTGCAACAGATGATGCTCGACCGGATATGTGAGTTAACCAACCTATCACTTGAGCAGTTACAAACGACGGTTAACTTTCACGAAGCCATTACCCCTACGAATACAGTGCGCCCTACTGAAACCGCACAACCGGACAACGCCTACGCTGACTATGACTACTACCCTAGCGACAACAACCACTATTCAGACGCGGGCAGTCAAGATTACCCATCAACACCCTCAGACCCAGCCCCCAGCAGAGATCGGGACAACCGAAGCAAGAACACGTTCCGAAAAGAGCCAAGACCCCAACAACGACGCACTCAAAACACCGAACTATCATTTGCAGCAAAACTGATTGCCCTACTCCTGCATTACCCACAACTCGCAACGGCTCATCAGTTCCCAGAAGGGCTAAGCCTATCTGAAGAGCAAGATATAAAACTGCTGATTCAACTGATTAATTATTACTCCTCCAACCCCAATGCAACCCTTGGACAACTAGCGGTCGATTGGCGAGAAGATGAAAAATTATCACAAACAATTATTAACCTTTACGAAATCTCGACCTCTCTAGAGATACATTCAGAAGCCGATGCGCGCCTATACCTAAAAGACTCTCAACACGGGTTAGAGCTAAAAGCACTGGAACTTGAGATCTCGGCTATTCAGAAAAAGCACCAATTAAGCAAAGAAGAAAAAATATCTTTGGCACAAAAACTACAAAAACTTCACCGCCTCAAAGATATAGTAAAAGATTAACCCCACCCACTTGAAAAACACCCGCGCAGACACCATATAACTTAACGAATTACAGGATTTTTACAGCAAGTCGCTGAATATAGTCTATTTTTAACAGGTAATTCAAAAAAACTGGCACGGCCTTTTCCCTAGCAAATTAGATACTTCATCGTTATAATGGCCTGCTCAAATTTTCATCCATTTTTTTCAAGTCACAGGGTCTTATGTCCGATACTTCTCAGCAACAGCAGTCTCGCCTCAAGGAATTGATCGCGCGTGGTAAGGAACAAGGCTACCTTACCTACTCTGAAGTCAATGACCACCTACCTCAGGACATTGCCGATCCGGATCAAGTAGAAGATATCATCCGTATGATTAATGACATGGGTATCTCCGTGTCAGAAGAAGCCCCGGATGCAGAAACACTTCTAATGACCGAAGGCGACTCCGCCGAAGTTGAAGCCGACGAAGAAGCCGTCGCGGCCTTAGCTGCTGTGGAATCCGATGCCGGTCGCACAACCGACCCCGTACGCATGTATATGCGCGAAATGGGTACCGTTGAGCTACTGACACGAGAAGGTGAAATCAGCATTGCTAAGCGCATTGAAGAAGGCCTGCGTGAAGTTATGTCTGCTGTCGCATGTTTCCCTGGTACTGTTGATGCAATTATCGAAGCCTATGACTTAACCATTGCCGAAGAAGGCCGCCTAAGCGACATCTTCAGTGGTTACATCGATGCTGATGATGACGATGTTATCCCACCTCCTGGCCCTGTTGCATCCAGTGATGACGATGATGATGACGATGAAGAAGAAAAAGAGAAAGGGCCTGATCCAGAAGAAGCAGCACGTCGCTTCGGTCTCGTTCGCGATCATCTGATTGCATTAAAAGACGTAGTAGAAAAACATGGCCGCGACAGCAAAGAATACCGTAAAGCCCAAGACGCATTAGGCGAGTATTTCTCTCCTATCAAGCTTTCGCCTCGCTACTACGAAGCACTGGTTAACCGAGTGCGCTCAACCATCGAGAATATTCGTCGCCAAGAACGTACAATTATGCGCATCTGTACTCAACGCGCAAAAATGCCACGTAAAACGTTTATTAAAGAATTCCCAGGTAACGAGACGAACCCTGAATGGTTCACCTCTGTTATTGAGTCATCACATGACTATGCACGCGCAATCAAAACAAACTTGATTGAGCTTAAACGCGCGCAACGCAAACTCATTCAAACTGAAAACGAAACAGGTATCAGTTTAACCGAGATTAAAGAGATCAACCGCGCAATGTCAATCGGCGAAGCCCGTGCGCGCCGCGCGAAAAAAGAGATGGTTGAAGCTAACCTTCGTCTCGTGATCTCTATCGCTAAAAAATACACTAACCGTGGTTTACAGTTCTTGGATCTCATTCAAGAAGGTAACATCGGCCTTATGAAAGCGGTTGATAAATTTGAATATCGCCGCGGTTACAAGTTCTCGACCTACGCCACTTGGTGGATTCGTCAGGCGATTACGCGCTCTATTGCCGACCAAGCACGTACTATTCGTATTCCAGTTCATATGATCGAAACGATCAATAAACTGAACCGTATTTCCCGCCAAATGCTACAAGAGATGGGTCGTGAAGCGACACCAGAAGAGCTAGCTGAACGCATGGAGATGCCTGAAGATAAAGTACGCAAAGTATTGAAGATTGCTAAAGAGCCGATCTCAATGGAAACACCGATCGGTGATGACGAAGATTCGAGCCTTGGTGATTTCATTGAAGATATTACCATCTCTTCACCCGTAGACTCCGCAACCGGTGAAGGCCTACGCGAAGCGACACGTGAAGTGCTAGCAGGGCTGACAGTACGCGAATCTAAAGTACTACGCATGCGTTTCGGCATTGAAATGAATACCGATCACACCCTCGAAGAGGTTGGTAAACAGTTTGATGTAACCCGTGAACGTATTCGTCAGATCGAAGCAAAAGCGCTCCGCAAGCTCCGTCACCCAAGCCGCTCAGAACATCTACGCGGCTTTATTGACGACTAGTAAATTCTTTTAAATCAAACTATTGCGCCAATGATTCTGACTAGGTATTATTGGCGCCCTCTCCTTTTAGGAGAACCTCAAACTAAACGATACAAACTCAGCTTTGATAAATATCGTATTGGTTTCGCAAGAGAACTCTTGCATCTGAGGGCCTATAGCTCAGTTGGTTAGAGCGCTCGACTCATAATCGATCGGTCGCAGGTTCGAGTCCTGCTAGGCCCACCACTTTATTCAGTTACAGCCATTCCTTAGCCGTTAAGCCCCGATTCTAAGTGACTCATCCAATGGATCAGCTAATAAACATCTTCACGGTAGCGTCCCTGAGCTTTCAGTGTCGCCACATCGCCCCCTAGAGGAGCGATAACCTTATCCACTGCAACCGCTACGCTACTCGCCATGTTACGACCGCCACATATTAAGAACTGTGCGCCTTCTCCGATCAATTGACGTAGCTCCACATCATCTTCAGTAATTTTATTCTGCACATATGCACCTTGGCTGATACGGGAGAAAACCGGATTCAATTTAGTTAGCCGCTGATCTTCTAGGTAGCGTTTGAGTTCGGTCTCATAGAGAAAATCAGACTGTGGAGAGCGACCGCCCCAATAAAGATGTATCGGGTGATGCGCTTTATTATTACGGATAAAACCGACTAACGGTCCAATGCCGGTGCCCGCGCCGATCAGTATTATCGGTGCCTTGCCCGATGCTGGGCGAAAGCTCGGATTAAGCTTAATGAAAGCCTCAACGGTGTCGCCGATAGCTAGCCCATGAAGAAAGCCGGAGCATACCCCGTCAGGGTGATGACGAACGCAGATCTCGAGCACGCCATTCTTCGATGCGGATGCCAGCGAGTAGAATCGCGGCACACTGCTGCCTGGCGGTAAGATACCCACAAGGTCGCCTGCATCAAAATGCGGTAAGCCGGAGCGTCTCAGTAAACGATTTAATAGACCTTTATGACTCCCTTCCGGTGACTTGAAGCGTAATACCGCCGTTGGTGCCTGCACCGCTGTACCGTAATCGACGCGTTCGACAAGCGTCAACGTCGTGCTAGCGGGATGAGCCGGGATATGGACGAGTGTTAATTCCTTATCTAGAACGCTACTCACCGCCTGCCCCCAGCGGGAAAATTCCTGTGGCGATTGTCGATGGATGGTTTCGAATGGTAGTAGCTGTGGCCAGCCCTTGGTGATGAGCGCGGCCTCAACCTCTTTGGCAAACTGGCAGAATTCAGGGAACTGACGGTCGCCAAAACCTAAGACGGCAACAGGAACATCGGGTGTCTTCGTCATTTTCGCCAGTCGTGTCAGAAAATGATTTGCCGATGCCGGTGCGTCACCATCACCATAGGTGGCGGTCAGCATAAACATCCGTTTTGCCTGTGGATAATGATGGCCAAGCTGATTCATGGGGGCGGTGTGAACCTGAAATCCTAAGCGATGAAGAGCGTCATGCAAGGTTTTGGCAAAGCCCCACGTACTGTTACTTTCACTGCCAACCAGAATGATGGTATCGGCAAGGCGAGCAGCGCTATTATGGTTTATGGTTGTGGCGGATTGTTTACGGCTCCACCAAATCTGGATACCGGTCCATGCCATCAATGGCACAGCGAGCGCACTCAAACCAAGCAATAGACCAAGCCACCATAGCCCTTCGCCGGTGTGTAACATGTAGATAAACTCATAGAGTTTTTGTGGGTTACCGTAAGCTTGATAAGAGAGCAACTGACCGGTTGCTTGATCAACGAAGCCACTTCCTTGATCAGTGGTAATGGAATAAACACCCATTGGGTCGTCTGGATAGGGATAAACCAGCTCTCTGAATTCGGTGATAGGAATCACTTTTAATGCTGACAGGGTATCAATAGATGCAGGTACGCCGCCATCGACATGGGTTGGGAAACCGGGCTCAGCCGATGAGTAGTCGGGTATCAACTCAAAAGTCATGGCTGACATATACAGGCCGGTAGAAGCTGATAATATCAGGCCCAGTACCGCCACTCGACCGACCTCGGTATGTAGTCGTTGCTTAAAGGGCCCTTGGATCGGTCGAAAAATATGGCGCCAACCGCCGAGGCGATTGATCAACATGACGGCACCGGAAAAGGTTAACAGCAGCATAAAGAAAGCGGCAACCCCAGCTACAACTCGTCCAGGAGTCCCTAACAGATAAGAACGGTGCAGGTTTTTTATCCACACCATAATGGGTGAGCTGGAATAGGCGCCAATCGTTGCCCCCGTTAGCGGGTTGATTAGGTCCGCTCCTGTTTGGTCGCCGTCAGTAAAGTAAACAATGATACTGCCTGACGGATGTCGTTGTATTTGCTCGGTGCCAGGGTAGCGAGTGATAAGCTTACCCGCTAACTCCGCCACGCTGATTGACGATGTGCCCGCTATTTTAGCCTGCGATCGCTCTAGAAGCGGATCAAGCGAGAGCACTGCACCGGAGATGGTGAGCAGCACAACGAACAGTGTTGCTATCAAGCCGGACAGGGAGTGAAACTGACGTAACATGACGGGGTTCCTAGGCAGTTATTTAAAACGAATAGGTGAACGTTTTGATATAACCACGGCCATTATTGGGTTTATCGACCCCTTCGCTGGTGAAGGGCACGACAACATCATTACGGTTGTCTCGCATATCTTCGACAGCGGTATCAACGTGGAGCTGAAACCCTGCATCAATATAGGTGTCGGGCAGATCAAGGGTGACCGTTAATGTCTTACCCTCGGTAACGCTGGCACCAGACAGTCCATCGTATTCACTTTTACGTTGACCACTCCCCCGTGCCCAGCCGCTCAAGTGCTTGTAATATTTTAATTTCTTACCTGCGACCCATAGCGTTTTTTGATACTGACCTTGGGCATTGGTTAAATAAATAGCTAGGTAAGCACCGTCACCGCCGTAGTTTTTTAGTTCGGTAGTGAGGGTGACGTCACGTGCATAAGATTGTGAAGATAGTAAAGCTGCAGCCATCAAACACAGGGTTATTGCTAAACGTTTCATGATTTTATCTCCCTTACATTTATTCGATCGTGGCTTTTGGTTTGTTTGTTGGCGTGTTACTGCCGCTGTTTAAGTCATCAGCAGACGTTTGTCGGGTTTGGTTACCTAAGTTAAGGTAATCAGATGCGTCATCTGAACCATCAAACTTGATTTCAAGTTCCATAATCTTCAGCGAAGCGGGTGAGAATTTCGCTTCAACTCGATGACCTTTGCGATCGCGTCCTTTGAGCTCATAACAGCCATCGTCCACTTTGATGCGCTTTACCTCCCAGCCATTGTCTACCATCATCTGACGGAGACGTTCTTTAGGTTGCCAATCGACGGTTGGGTCGGTGCAATCATCGCTGGCTAGCGCGGCACCACTGATCAAGCAGGTGCTTAAAAAGGCAGTAATTAGTGTATTTTTCATGTTGTACCTCCTAATGGCTTCAGTGTTTATCCTAAACCTCTTTGCTGACATTCAGCTGAAGGCGGTCAGTGTTATAGGTTTAGCGCAGTTCAAACGCTTCCTGTCGGAACGACAGAGATCCTTGTAAATTTTCACGTAGCTCTTTTTCTAAGGTATTGGCCCAGCTTGAGGGGCCACAAAACCAGACCTCCATCACTTTTGCCTTAGGGTGTTGTGTGAGGAGTTGCTCAGCCGTGAGTTTGTGGCCCTGACTGCTGTCATGTATCTGCAGCTGGATGCCGCTTAAACCGATACAGGCTGCCTGTAATCGCTTAACAAAAGGATCTGTCGCACCATCATGGGTGGAATAATGCAGCTCAGCTTCGACAGAGTCTTCCCGCTGGTTTTGCAGTGCTTCAAGCCATGCTAAGAAAGGTGTGACGCCAATCCCGCCGGCGATCCAAACTTGTGCCGCATTGTGCTTACGCTGTTTGAAGTTGAACTGACCATAAGGCCCTTCAACGGTGACGGGATCGCCGATTGTTAACCGATAACCCAACTGCCGCGTATAGTCACCCAGCCCTTTAATGTGAAAGGTGATCTGACCATTACCATGATCCGCACTGGCAATGGTAAAAGGGTGCGCGCCTTCGCTAGGCTCAAAGGTTACAAATGCAAACTGGCCAGCACGGTGACCTTTCCATGGGTGCTCCAACTGACACTTCACTTCGGTGATACCCATGGTTGATGTTGAGATCGAGGTAATGCTGCCCTGCACCTGCCGTGATTTCCCTATTAGCCCTTTGATCGATAAGACGCTCGCGAAACTTCCGCCTGCGAGTAATAACCCCATCAGCCAGCCAATGGGTTGTTGCCACCAAACCAAAGGCGCTAGCCAGGCAGCATGGAATACGAGTGCTAGATAAATCAGCGGCATCGCTCGGTGTACAGAGTGCCAGAGGTTGTAAGGAAAGCGTTTCCAGAGCGTCAGTATCAGCATGACAAACACCAGATAGACGCCCCATTCGCCAATCCCTTCTGCCGCCTCTCTCATCATGTGGGTAAAACCTGAAACGTCTTGATCAGGCAAACGTCCCGCTCGGCCAAAGAGCGCTTTAACTAGATCGTCACCCATCTCAATTAACCAGTGAGATAGGGCAAAAATAACCGCTAGAATACCGGCCCATTTATGCAGGCGATAAATTTGATCGAGACCATTAAAGGATGTTTCTAACCAAACTGGACGAGTAGCCCGCATCATAGTCACTGACATAAATACGAGGGATAACAAGCCGCTCAGATAGAGGCCGTTGTCATAAATCTCCCAAGGTAGCGAAGCCTTTACCGTCGTGCTCATCTGGTAGCTCCAGCCCCAGATAATCAGAATGCCGGCGGTAATCAATGCCAGCGTAATATTGAGTTTTTTCGGTTTCATCTTAGCCATCCAGTACTGCATTTAGCGCATATGTTATCGCCTATTCCTGACAATCAGCTGAAGGCATTAGCTGGATTAATCGAGCCTAATCAATCAGTGAGGCGTAAACTGTAAGAGAGTTTATGTGTTGATATTATTAATCACGGCGCTTTCAGTTTATTGTCAGGAATTTTGGTTATGATCAGCCTGACTGCAAAGATCTAAGGATAAGAGATGCGATTGTTACTGGTAGAGGATGCCGAGGGTTTAGGGGAAGTGATACGAGATCAGATAACCGATGAAGGTCACGCGGTCGATTGGGTTAACAATCTTTCCCATGCGGACGCCAGCTTACAGATCACCCAATATGATTTGATTCTGCTTGATCTCATGTTGCCGGACGGCAACGGTATCGATTTGTTAAAAAAGATACGCAGGGCCGGTGAAACAACGCCCGTGATTATTCTAACCGCCAGAGATCAGCTATCTGATCGCATCGCAGGGTTAAATGCCGGCGCGGATGATTATCTGGTAAAGCCCTTTGACCTATCAGAGCTCTCCGCTCGCATCGCGGCAGTGTCTCGGCGTTACAGTGGCAACCCAAACCCTATCATTAAGGTCGGCACATTAGATGTTGATCTTAACAAGCACAGTATTTCTCGTGAGGGTGTGGCCATCAATTTAACGGCCCGTGAGTGGGCGCTGCTTGAAGCCTTTATTCAACATCCGGGTAACGTCCTTTCAAAGTTGCAACTGGAGGATCACCTTTATGCTTTTGGCGCCGAGATCGAAAGCAATACCATTGAAGTTTATGTTAGTCGGCTACGGAAAAAACTGGATAAAGGCCAGTTAGAAACCGTGCGCGGGCTAGGTTATCGCATGAGGTCCTCATGAGATCAACGCAGGTAAAGGCACCAAAAAGCCTCCAAAAAACCTTAGGTATTGGCTTAACCGTGGGTGTGACGTTACTCTGGTTATTGGCACTATTGAGCACCGTCTATGTTTCACAGAATAAGCTGAATACCCTCTTCGATAGTGCACTGGCCGAAACGGCTCAACGCATCATGCCCCTCGCAGTGGTTGAGATAACCAACCGAGAGGAGCCTGGCCAATTACAACAAATCATGTCATTCGAAACTCACGATGAACCGCTGGTATACCTTGTACGTGATGCGTCAGGTGCGATTTTATTAAAATCCCATAATGCGGATCCGCTGATGTTCAATAAAACGTTATTAAAAGGTTTTAGTTCATCGGAAAATTACCGATTCTATGGGGCGTGGGCGGTGCAAAATACATTACACATCGAGGTTGCCGAGCCTCTAACTCAAAGGCGAAAAGCCATCTTCGCAATGGCCGCTAGCTTACTCTGGCCACTCCTCTTGTTGATCCCTCTCTGCTTTATCGGGACCTGGGCCTTTGTGCGTTACAGTTTGCGTCACGTGCTGGTTTATAGAAAAGCGATTGAATCCCGTGGTAGTGGCGATCTTTCACCGATCGAAACCAAAGACCTGCCAACCGAGCTTCACACAATCGCTACCTCGGTAAATGACTTATTGGAACGCTTACGCCGAGCCTTAGAATCGGAACGATCCTTTACCGCCAATAGTGCCCATGAGTTGCGCACGCCTATTGCAACGGCGCTAGCTCAGATGCAACGTTTGCAGCATGGGGTTTCAGATCGCCCACTTAAAGAGAAGATGCAGAAAGTTGAAACGACCATACGAGGTTTATCTGCATTGTCAGAAAAACTGATGCAGTTAGCCAAGGCGGAGGGCGGCGGTCTGTTAGCAACGCAGCAGAATGACCTCACAGGCCTCTTGCAGCTGATTGTTGATGACAGCCAGCGATCAGCTCCGACGGAAAGTATTCGGTTAACGCTACCGCCCAGCGAATTTAAATCGGCGATAAATCCCGATGCGTTTGCTATTTTAGTGCGCAATTTAATCGACAATGCCATCAAACATGGGGACTCAGACCAACCGATCGAGGTTAGCTTTTCTGCCAACGGGATATTAAATATTGTGAATGCTGCCCGGGTGATCCCTGCCGACACACTAGCACGACTACAGCACCGTTTTGTTAGATCAGAGACCAAGGCGCAAGGCTTAGGGCTCGGCTTAGCGATTGCCGATGCCATCGTCACGGGCGTGGGAGCAACGATGACATTTAACTCCCCCGCGACGGGGCGAAACGATGGTTTTGAAGTCAGCGTCGATTTTTCGATCATCGGCAGTAATGCTCAAAACCGAGACAATCACACAAATCAGGCGAGTTAAGAAGACTACGTACAGTGATGTAGGGGACTCTTGATACAGAGCTAAAATCCTAATTACTCACGTAAGTGATTAGAGTATTTTCTAACTAATAGGCCGTAATGACACTAAAAAATTACATACAGATATTGTTAATAACCAAAAAACTGTAAAAATAAAATTACTCAACATTATTACTATCAGCTCGCATAGCCGAATTCTTAATAAAATAAATAATCAACGGACAGGAAATAAAAACGACAAACAATAAACCTTGAAATTTATGGATAATAATACTCGAAAAAACTAACATACACGCCGAAGAAATAAGCACAAACATAAGAAAAGATGACTTCGAAAAGTAACCATGAACCACAAAAAAACATGCTAATAAAATAGTAGCAACAACAACCGATAAAGCCCCACCTAAGGCAATACCTGACACACCCAAATGAGGCATCAATATTTGACTTAATAAAATATTTGCTACTAAACCAACAAAAGCAACAAGTAAAACAATCGAAACTCTTTTAACTGCAACCAAAAACCTAATCATCAAGATTAAAGATGTGAAAAAAGGTAGCTGAATAGCCGAAAACACCATGATTCTAGACAGGTCCGATAAGTCATCAGCCGTTAATTCTGCAACGCCAAATATCATGTTTACAAAAAAATCAGGAAAAGACATGAGAATGCCAGAAACGGGGAGAACCAGTAATATAAGCAACATCATAAAAAACAGAAGATCCTGACGCGCCTTCTCCATTTCACCTTTAGCTATAATAGTTGAGAAATGAGGCAACAATACCGATGTGATTGCACTACCAACCAACCCAGTCATCAAAAGCACAACTTTATTACCTAAGTTCAATAACGTAACTGCACCTTCAGACAAGGACACTGCCAATAAGCTACCAACAAATACTGATAAGGCAAGAAAAAAAGAAGAACTAACTAGGGAGTAATACTGCATTGAAAAAAACATGTTATTAAAATTAAGCGCTTTCCAATGCATACGAGGAAATAAAGTAAAACCAAATTTTGACAAATATAGCTGCACTAATACTAAATTCACAAATTGTCCCACAACCATACCAATCATGCCTGCTTTTATATTATTTTCGCCCCAAAAATACAAAATAAATAAAGCAATAACAGGAACTGCCAATTGTGAAACACCTGCAAAAGCAACCTTGCCTTTAGCATTAAGTATAGAGTTTCCAATTACAACTGGACCACTCACAACAAGTAAAACCATACCCCACAAAAGAAAGTCATCCAACATTGACGTATGAGCAGAAGAGATAACTGGAATCAGGTGGACTGAGGCATACCATACGAACATGGATACAACAGCCAGCACGACGAGCACAACAGAGATTAGCCCCTTAACATATTCTCTTACTTCACTTTCATCTTTTGTACGCAGCAGTTCAATAAACACTGGTATAAAAGAGGCCCCAAATGGGATACAACCAATCGAAACTACAGTCATCGGTATCATTAAGGCTAAAAAAAAGACATCCAGCTCTCCGACCAAACCATATGTTGTTGCCATGTAAAGGTCACGAAAAAAGAAAAGGATAAACGACAGCAATGTGATTGACATTATCGAACAGCTAAGAAAAACTAACCGCAACCGTTCTGAGCCATTTTCTTTTAATCTACTAAAGTACCTAGCTAAGTTAATAACGTGCTGCCTGCGGCTCAAATAAATAAACCAACCAATTAAACCTAACATCATTATTAAAAAAACATAGGCACATCTCACTCGATATAGTGATCCTACATTTACAACACTAAAACCTAAAATACTAAGAAAGAAAACAGAAAAAATAGCAACAAATAAAATACTAGGACTGCGGTTATATACAAATAAGAGAAATAAACCAGCAGCACAACTGTAATAGATCAACATTTCAGCAATTGAAACTAATCGCATTAAACTCAAACTATCTAACCAATCAGATGGAAATGGCGAGAACATACCAATCTGAGTCGCGCGCGGCAGGTAAGCAATGACACCCAAAATATCATTTGGCAATACATCTAAATCAATACCTGATTTCGCCCCCTGTTCAACATTACTCGTAGCTAAAATAGCTCTTACGGTCGCGGCTCCCTGAACATACCTTTCAATTTTATTTGGAACCCACTCCGTATCCTGCCAACTCCAATCTTCTACCTGATTTACACCTGCATCACCAATTGTTTTTTTAACCTGAACAGCACTATCACTAATTGTAAAATATGAAGCTAACAGAAAGACTATAAAAACAACGCCAAACGCAGATCTTTTTCGATCAATCGTGATTCTTTTAGAACACAGCTGTACTAATAAAACACAAGTAACCGATGTAACTAGAACTACAAATGTCAGCAATAAGGCATAGGGGCGAACAAAACCAATAAGAAAGATCCCTAACACACTCATAATGACAAGAGATAAACTAAAATCAAAATCTCTAGAAAATATTTTCACCCATACATAAATAATAAATAACGTTCCTAATATGGCATATCCATCTTTATGTAGTTGGCCATACCAATTAAGTGCTGAAGGAAAAACAACAAATAAAATACTAACCATTAGCCCTGCAACTAGGCCAATTTTTCTTTGATTTGTTAATTCAAAAGCTAACACGAACATCATAAGACCAGAGGTTGCATGTAATATTGCGTTAACAGGAATAATAAAAGAAGGATCTCTACCAAAAATAGAATAGACAATCGCCGCTACGACAACATTTCCAGTTTCCAAAGAGTTACTAAACAGAGAAATTTCCGACCAACCATGTAACTTTATCCTTTCAGCCATAGACCACGCAACTTGATCAAATAGGACCGCATCACCACTTAATAACTGATTGCCAGGGTTCAGAAAGGTAGGCACTATATAATTCTGGAACAACGAAGCCAGAAGAACAGAATATATAAAAAACAAAAGCCATAAATATAGTGGGAACTTTCGTATATTTAGAGAGTCAAATTTTAAATCCAAGTGAATTTACTCGTATAAACCAATAAAAAACTAGAAAGGCAAAACAACAATATACAGCCATAAAAATACAGCCGATAAAAAAGCCGGTCCGGGGCACATTACATCCCCATAAAAATACGCAAATCAGATTATTTGCTAAGGCGTTCGCTGACTATAAAGAATATCTTTAATGCCATGCTGGGGACGATAACCAGATACATTGTCTAATAAGATATCCCTAATTTCTTGATGATCATATCGATCTAGCGCCTGCTGCAACTGCACCAATATTATAGATAATTCATTCCATTCTATCATTTCTTCTTGTGCTCGCATTATCATTGGATGGTCAGTACTAAGAACGTTATCTCCGATCAACAGTTCCTCATATAATTTTTCACCATCCCGTAAGCCTGTATATTGGATTTCGATATCACCATTAGGGTTATCAGCATCTTTCACAGACAAACCTGTCAAATTGACCATCTGCTTTGCTAAGTTCTCAATTTTAACAGGCTCCCCCATATCCAAAACATATACATCACCGGTAGCCCCCATTGAACCCGCTTGAATAACTAACGAAGCAGCCTCAGGTATTGTCATAAAATAACGAGTGATATCTCGATGCGTAACAGTGACCGGGCCACCTTGTTTAATTTGCTCCTTAAATAAAGGAATAACTGAGCCAGAAGAACCCAAAACATTGCCAAATCGAACCATAGTGAAACGTGTATTAGAGCTACCGTGTTCCCTATCACTTATCGCTTGCAGCACCAGTTCTGAAAACCGTTTACTTGCCCCCATTACATTAGTCGGCCGCACAGCTTTATCCGTAGAAACAAGTACGAAATTATTCACCTTAGACTCTAGAGCCGCTTCAGCCGTTCTCCAAGTCCCTATAAGATTATTCCTAATACCTGCTACATTGTTGTTTTCAACTAACGGAACATGTTTATACGCAGCGGCATGATAAATAGTATTAACATTATATTCACGCAAAACCATAGTAAGGTGCTGACCATCTAAAACATTCCCTAAAATCGAAATAATCTCAACATCCAACCCAAGACTTGAAAGCTCTTTATCGATACTATAAAGAGCAAACTCAGACATCTCATACAGCACTAAAACCGAAGGACCTTGCTTCAAGACCTGACGACAAAGTTCTGACCCTATTGAGCCGCCAGCTCCGGTCACCAAAACGCTTTTGCCTTGAATACAAGCGTCAAGTAACTCTTGATTAGGACGAACCTCTTCTCTCCCAAGCAAATCAGCTATGTCCACTTCTCGAACATCAGATACACTAACCTTTCCGCCGGCCAAATCAGTCAACCCCGGCAGAGTTAATACCTTAACTGCAATGACAGACAACTTATCCACAACATTTCTACGCCGCTGTCGAGAAGCCGATGGAATTGCTAAAAGCACAGTTTTTACACCATATTTTTCAACTAATAAATCTATTTCATCTGGGCTATACACACAAATACCGTTCACATCCAGCCCTTGCAGCTTGGAATTATCATCTACATAGGCGACCGCTATAAACTCTTTAGAGTGATACAAGGCTTCTGCTAATTGACGCCCAGATGCGCCAGCACCATAAATTATTACTCTTTCAGAATCTAATTTTGCTTTCTGCTCACCCCCAGGAAACTGATGAAGGATAACCCACCGTGCAACCATTCTCGCGCCGCCAACAACGACAATCGAAATAAACCAAAAAATAAAAATAACAGAACGTGGAACCGTAACACTTAGCCCCAAAATATAAGTTGCAACTGCCCATACTAGTAACGCAAGAGTAATCGCCTTTACCGCAGTCCATAAAGCTTTATAGCCTATATAGCGAATAACTGCGCGATATAAGCCTAAACGAACAAAAATGGGAATCGATACAATTGGGGCCAACAAATAAGAAGGCCAGTGAGCAAAGTTATTTGCCCCCCAATCTTCGTAGCGCAGTGCGAAACTAAGCCAACAGCACATAATTAAGGCTACGATATCAAAAACAACAAACAGCGTTCTTTTTTTATTACGAGACAAATTTAATATTGAGGGCAGCATGCTAAATCGTCGCCTCACACATAACACTTGATATAACGTTAACTGTCTTCTCTATCTCTTCGGGCTTTAATGTCGGGTGCACTAAGAACATCAAACTTGTTTCGCCCAACTTTTTAGCACCACATAACCGAGGAGAAGGGGTAAAATCATAATCAGTAAACGCCTCCTCCAAGTAAACCTCAGAGCACGAACCACTATAACAAGGCACCCCGGCAGAAACGATTGCACTGACAATTCTATCTCGACTCCACCCCTCCGAAAGCTCTTCGGGGCAGACATATACATAACATTTATACCAAGCATGCCTAAAATCAGGTTTTATTTCAGGAACATAGAGACCTTTTAACTTCCTGCATACAGATATAATTCGATTAGCATTATTCGTCCGTGCTCGATGCCAGTTCGGCATTTTCAACAACTGTAGTCGCCCTATAGCTGCCTGCATCTCTGTCATACGCCCATTTGTTCCAAAAGAATCATGTACCCAACGAAAGGCTTGTTTTTTTTGAGGCAAGTAAACTTTATCCCAATTTTTACCATGATCTTTCAAGGACCAGACTCGACGCCAAACAGATTCACTATTTGTAGTGACCATCCCTCCTTCACCGCCCGTTGTCATGATTTTGTCTTGGCAAAACGACCAACACGCCACATCACCAAATGAACCAACTGAATGACCTTTATATTCTGCACCATGCGCTTGAGCACAATCTTCAATAACGGCCAGTTTGCATTCTTTTGCTAACTCTAAAATAGGATCCATATCACAAGCCAGCCCTGCGAGATGGACACAAAGAACTGCGCAAGTATCGGAAGATAAAACATTAGCAATAGTGTCAGCTGAGATATTTTGTGTATCTGTATCTACATCCGCAAAAACAGGCCTGAGGCCAGCATTGACAATAGCTGACACTGATGCAATAAATGTTCGAGAAGTTACAATCACTTCTCCACCTGGAGGCAAATCCAGTGCCATCAGGGCTAAATCAAGTGCAACCGTACCGTTTGAAACAGCAACGGCATAATTAGAATTACACCATTGAGCAAACTCTTTTTCAAAAGCTCGCCCTTCTTCACCTGTCCAATAGTTCACTTTATTAGACAAAAGTACCGATGAAACAGCGTTAGCTTCTTCTACGGTATAACACGGCCAAGGGGAGAACGGAGTATTTAACATTTATTCTAAACCACTATAAATTGGAGTCGAAGGGACACCTACAACCGTAAGCCCCGACTGTACATTTTTAAGAACAACAGCTCCAGCGCCAACCACAACTTGATCACCGATAATTACTTGCTGTTTAATTATTGCGCCAATGCCTATCCAAGAAGACAACCCCACAGTTACCCCCCCAGCCAGATGAGCACCTGGGCTGATATGAACCCCATCAGCGAGGTGCGTATCATGATCAATAGTTGCTGACGTATTGATAATAACGCCATTACCGATAGATGAGCCCGTATTAATAACCGAAAGAGCACAAACAACGACACCATCACCCAACGAGCAGTCCGAAGCAATAACCGCACTAGGGTGGACGACAGACACAATATTCCCCCCACCGGCTTGAATGAGTTCCAATAAACGGAGCCGCTCATCACACGCACCCACAGCAACAACAATACCATCATAGGTTGACACTATAGACATTAAATCAACCAACCTACCTATAACAGGCCAACGACCACTACATTTGAAGTCCGGATAGGCATCATCAAAAAAAATTATTTCAGACCAAATACCGCTTAAATCAGCAGCATCTGCGACCACTCGCCCATGTCCTCCAGCCCCATATATCGCCAGTTTCACTTTTCATTACCCATAAATTTTTTTACTGTAACATGTCCCTCGGCACTTACACCTTCTCGTGATAATACGGCCTTGATTGATAACAAAATAATTTTTATATCAACTTTGAAGGAGTAATTGTCCACATACCAAACATCATAGTTAAACTTTTCCTCCCAACTCAGGTTGTTACGACCATGAACTTGAGCCCAACCTGTAATACCGGGCCTTACATCATGACGCCGTTTTTGCTTCTCATTATAAAGCGGTAAATATTCCATTAATAACGGTCGAGGCCCAATAAGAGACATATCCCCTTTCAAAACATTATATAACTCAGGCAGTTCATCAAGACTCGTTGAACGGAGCGTTTTACCAAATTGTGTAAGGCGTTGATCATCTGACAGCGCCACCCCAGCTTCATCGCATTGATCCAACATAGTGCGAAACTTATACATTTTAAAAGGGCTCCCCTTCAATCCGGGGCGAAGCTGGCAAAACAATATGGGGGAACCCAGTTTCACTCTAATAAAAAGCGCTGTAACCATGAGCACAGGTGCCAGCAAAACCATTAAAGACAGTGCTATAACAACATCTAAAAATCTACGAAAAAAACAGTATACCTTCACGCTATTGACCCATTTTACTATGTATATAACTAACAAATTTTTCTGTAACCAACTCTGAGCTAAACTCAGCTTGAACTCTCAACCGAGCCTCACGCCCCATCGTTTTTCGTAAATCCGGATTTTGCGCTAAGCGGCTCATTGCATGCTGCAGCTCAGCTGTATCCTGACAAGGAAATAAAACACCTGTCTCTTTATCAATTATCGCATCAGACAGCCCATAAATATTACTCCCTATACAGGGAACAGACATTGCCGCTGCCTCTATTACTGAGGTACCAAAACCTTCTCTATAACTAGGTAACACAAACACATCTGCAGCAGAAAAATAATATTGAGGCTTATCGGTGAATCCTTTAAAGTAGATTTTGTCTGAACAGTCGTTGCAGATTGAAAGGATTTCCTGTTGCAATCCATCTTCATCAGGGCCAATAAAGGCAAGAAATACATCATTTTCAACTTTGGCTAACTGCTGAAAGGCTACAGCTAAATCTAACACCCCTTTATCTTGCGTCAAACGACCCAAAAAAAGAAAAAGAGTATCATTGCTTCCCACTCCTATTTCTTCACGGGCAACACAGCGTTGCTGTGCATCAGGGCTAAACTTATCAAGATCCACCCCCGAAATTGAGCCTTGATGAATAATTTGAAGCTTATCTTCGGACGTTACCCCCTCCTTTATAATAAACTCCATCTGACTTTGGCTATCCGTCAGTATATTTGTCGCAGCCAGCGCTGTAATCTTATCGCACCACTTAAGCAGTGACCTCATCCAACCCGACTGAGTAACCCAAACCTGACCAGTAAACCAATGGATCCGTACTGGAACACGACATAAAAAGGCTGCCATCATACTAAGTAATCCAGCTTTCGGGGTAACAGACACTACAAGCTCAAAATCTGAGTTAAAAAAAAGTTTCCAAAGGCATATCAGTGATTTTATATCAGACCAAATGGAAATTTTTCTAGATATATGAATATTAATTTGCTCAACATTTTCTGGGAGGGCTAGCGGTGTTTCACCTAAAGAAGTTACCACAGTAACATTGTTATGCTTAGCTAACTGGTTAATATGCCCTTTTAAAAAAGCATCAACCGTTGCTGACGTTGCAGTCACAAAACAGATATTTTTGTTCAAAAGAATACTGCTCCCTCATTAATATCAATCCATTCTTCACTTATACGACTTAACAAACTCATCTAAAGCGAAATAAAGAGGTTTTATTTTCCTAAACCCTAACTCTTTTTCAATTTTTAACGTTGAATAAACAGCTCTAGTCGTCAAAGCATTAATAGCTCCGATACCGAAAGGGAACTTAGGCAGCCAGCCCAATAAGTGCACACCTATTTTAACAACAATCGCAGGTACATTTTTATTAGGAATGGGCTTATCTAACCCCAGACAAATACACTCTACAAATACATTCTGTGATAAATGATCTGAAATATTAAAGGCTTGCCCAATCGCCCTAGAGTGAAATCCACATAGCAATAATGCGGCAACGACATTATCAATATGCACAAAGTTCATCTGTACCTCAGAAGGTGAAGCCATATAAAAAAAACGATCATTCACAATAGTTTTGACTAAGCTCCTCATCCAATTGTTCGGCATATTTTCACCAAAAACATTAGACGGACGTAAAATTGAATAACTTATATCATTAGCACGACAATAAGAAACAATTTGATGCTCAGCATCAGCCTTTGTTACCTCATAATCACCTGAAGGGTTAAATGGTGTAGTCTCATCAACCTCACCATCCATCTGCTTACCATAAACACCTACACTACTTAACTGCACCCAACGACATGAACTTCCCCTCAAAAAAGAAAGCATTTTCAGAGGCATATCTATATGTAGAGACTTCATCCTACTACTAACTTTAAGCTCCCCTGCACAATTAAAGATCACGTCGAAACTCGCTAAACCTAGATCACCGAAATCACTCTCTAATAGATCCATTTGATAGACCGTAACCTGGGGATCAAAATCACAGTCTCGCCGGCTAATAACCGAAACAGCATGACCTTCTTTAAGCAGCGCCTTAACTAAAACCGCACCTATAAAGCCCGTAGCACCCGTCACTAAAACTTTCATTAATTAACTATCCAAGCCTTTAAGCTTTAGCAACACCGCTCTAATTAAGTGAGAAAGCAACGAAATTGGCATTAAAGTGTACTGTTTACTTTGCACTAAGAACATAGAACTAGCTAGCAGAGACCTTGCTAAAAAGCGGTACCTCCCCTCTTTTTGACCTAACGATGCCGACATATAGCGATAGTCCAACAACGTGCGATCGATATGTTGAAACTGGCACTCAGGCAAAGCAATCAATGTCATCCACAAGTGATAATCTTCAACAGTTACAAACTCTGCGCTTTCATTAAAACGACGGTCCCCTAGCAGGTCCGCACTTAATACAACAGAAGAAGTTGTTATTGTGTTTCTAAACAAAAGTGATTTGATCCCATAGGCCCGCGTTTTTTTTGTCCCCTGTTTTGCTACTTTTCCGATTCGAACAGAGTTCTCATCAATAAGAGAAGACGCTGTGCATGTAAAATTGACGCTACTATCCTCCATCAAATTCACCTGGCATGCCAATTTATCGGGGCTCCAGACATCATCAGAATCGAGAAAAGCTATATAACGACCTTTTGCTACATTAATACCTAAATTTCTAGGCACCGCAGGGCCGCCCGAGTTAACCGGCGTAGAGTAATACCTAGCTTGAGGATGAGACATGCAAAATTGCTTGGCCAGCATCGTGCTATTATCCGTAGACGCATTATCAACAATAATGATTTCGATATTCGTATACGTTTGATTAGCTACAGACTCAAGCGTTTCTAAAATATAATTTTCGGCATTGTATAAAGGGATGATAACACTAACGAGAGGCGCCTTACCCATCATTCGCTCCTTTTAGCATCGTCATAATAAGTCGTGCTTCTCTCTCTAGCCTATCTGAAAAAACAAAATTAATTTCAGATAATAACTTACTATTATCAACGACTAAGGAATCCGTTTCAGGGACGCTAGCGAGATCTATATTAATAGGTAACAATTTTGAATACTCACTTACATAAGCAGACACAACTGCTTTTGCTACGTCAGCAATCTGTAACGATTCCCCAAAACTGAGATTATAACAATCGCTCAAAAAACGCTCTGGTGACAAAGCTTCATGAACGACACGCGCTACATCATCCATCCAAATAAAATCTCTTCGCGCACTACCATCAGTATTTAATACCAACTTTTCATGTTCTACAGCCGCGCGGCACAAATCATTTAACAGTAAATACCACTTATCTGTATTTTTATCTTTTGGGCAACCGTAACTATTAGTTAACCGGAAAATACAATAATTAAGTCCCGAGTTACGATGATGTTTCTCTATATACTTTTCAGCAAAAAAATGTGTGAGGCCATAGTCATTAAGGGGCCTAACAGGTGTTTGCTCTGTAACTCGTCCAGATACCACGCCATAAACATGGAACGTACTCAAATAAACTAACTTGCCAACACCGAATCTAGACAGCGCATGACACAGATTATCTGTCCCTAATGCATTAACTAACAAAGCGTTTTTCGAGTAGTTATCTAAAAAATGTTCATTTAAACTGGCCGTATGGACACAACAATCGTAATAACAACCTATCACGCTTTGCAAACAGTCCAAATCAGTAACATCAGCTTTGAGGAATGTATAACGCTCATGCTTAATAAGAACCTTCTCAACTCGCCCTATAACTGTAACGTCATAACCAATCGATAAAAAATATTCTACAAACCATAATCCTAAATTACCCAACCCACCGGTCACTAAGATCTTCACTACCTAGCTCCAGCAGTAATTGAATACACCAAGCTCCGCATTACAGCTTTCACTTGGGTCATGAGCAATACTAGCGACATTCAACAACATGTTATGCCCAGGCCCTTTACCCTGAAAGGCAACCCAAAGGTTTGGCTGCACAGTAAGCCGTTGATAATTCATAGGTGACAACTCAACATCCATAAACACTCCCTTTGTTCGGGAGTCTTCACGATCATCATATATAACAAACTTAACCGCACCTTGTGGCACAATTAAGTTCAACACCATCTTCGTATGTTTTTTCCAACCCTTTATGGCACCTTCATTTACAAATGAAAAGTATGCTTCACCGAAGCCGTTATAACTGTTATCGGTTTGCTTCAAAGCATGAAAAATATCACCCTTAGGGTGGCTGATTTTTTTCAAAGAAGATATTTGAACACCGTCAATCATCAATTACACCAAATCAACGACTTATTTACTGCATACTGATGATATTGAGCAATTTGAGAGGTCGTTACGCTATACATATCCGGCTCTTCGTCATAAAACTTATAATACCACTCACTCACAAACTCGATACATTCGGGATAGCTTAAATTAGATTCCCACTTCAGCTTAAATAACGCTTTATCGCAATTTAATTTTAACAAACCCGCTTCATGGAATGGAACATTATCAGTAACAACATAGGCTTGGTCTGAATGATCAAAGTCCCAATAGCGGCTTAAATCATGCAATAAATTTTTAACTGTGTGATTTTGCTCGGCCCTAGGCCCAAAGTTAAACTGCTCACCATGTAATGATGACTGCTGAGACAGCATTTGGCCTAATAATAAATAACCACTTAGTGGTTCCAATACATGCTGCCAAGGCCTGGTCGCATCAGGACACCTAATTTCAACTCGGTTTCCTTTGCTCCAAGCCCTCATGCAATCAGCAACAATACGATCTTGAGCCCAATCTCCACCACCAATCACATTACCTGCTCGCCCAGTAGCCATCAAAACAGAGCCATCTTGATCTGCAAAAAAGGACTGTTGATAAGCATGGAAAATGATTTCAGCAGCTCCCTTAGAACCACTGTAAATATCCTTGCCGCCTAGCGAATCAGTTTCTTTATAACCCCAAAGCCACTCTACATTTTCATAACATTTATCACTGGTGATAACGACCGCATAGCAAGGTTTATCAAGTCCTCTAAGGGTCTCAAGCACATTCGCAGTACCCATAACATTGGTCGAAATTGTTTCAAGTGGATCTTGATATGAAGCTGACACAATCGGCTGTGCAGCGAGATGAAACAAAAAATCGGGCTGATAATGTTGAACAATTTCTTTTAGCTTCTCAAAATCCCTAACATCTACAAAATTATGTTCAATTTTTGATTCCAACTCTAGCTCTTCGAACATAGAAGGGGAGGTAGGGATATCCTTAGAAACACCACACACCTCTGCTCCTAATTCAAGTAACCATGTCGTCAACCAACTACCTTTAAAACCCGTATGCCCAGTAACCAGCACTTTTTTATTTCTATAGATATCAGCGAACATATTAATCCCAACTTTTCCACTTAGCTTGTCCACTTTCTACCATTGCATTCAAGTCTTGTTTATCCTTCAATGAATCCATACACTTCCAAAAACCATCATGCTTATATGAGTAAAGTTCACCATCTCTTGCAAGGTTCTGCAAAGGCCCTTGCTCAAAAACAGTCCCATCACCTTCGGTTATATAATCAAAAACCTCCGGCTGGCAAACAAAGAAGCCTCCATTGATCCAAGCCCCATCGCCTTTAGGTTTTTCTAGGAAATTAGTTATTTTATCGCCTTCAATTTCGATTGCACCAAAACGGCCGTCAGGCTGCACCGACGTCATTGTGATAGCTTTACCATGAGCCTTATGAAAATCGACTAGCTTAGTAATATCGACATCTGAAACGCCATCACCATAAGTCAACATAAAGGGGTTATCCCCTACCACCTCTTTCGCACGCTTGACTCGCCCACCAGTCATACTGTGCAAGCCTGTATCTAACAGCGTTACCGTCCAAGGCTCTGATGAATTTTTATGAATCTGCATTTCATTAGTAGATAAATCGATTGTCACATCACTTTGATGAAGAAAGTAATTTGCAAAATATTCTTTGATGTAATAACCCTTGTAGCCCAGCAGAATGACGAAGTCATTATAACCATGCTGAGAATACATCTTCATGATGTGCCACAAGATAGGCTTACCGCCGACTTCAACCATAGGTTTTGGCCGAATATCAGTTTCTTCACTTAAACGCGTCCCGAACCCACCTGCTAACAACAAAACTTTCATATTAAATTCCAATAAGTTTCCAGAACAGCCCCATTAATTTATACGGGCTATTTATGAACTAAAAAGCACCAAATATATGCCTAATTCTATCCAGATATGATACATATATCTATTTAGACGAGGCAGATGGGGCATTAATCCTTCTGATAAGATAGGTAAGTAGAAAACAGCCTTTCACTAAAAGCATCCGAAATCACCCCTCTATCTGGCGCTTCGATATGTATTTTGTGTAATAAATCAAACACATCCCCTAAACTGATGGGAAATACCACCGATGGCGCAAGAAACTGACAGCCTGTTGGTTTACTTGATAATAAAGCCAAACAATCCTGAATAAAGTCACCTATATAGCAGTAATTCATCATTACTTTTCTATCATAGATGACAACATCCAAATCATGCACAAGGTTATAAATCCATGTAGAGATAACCGAGTTATAATTAGGCTTACACCCTTCACCAAACATATGAGGTAACCGAAAGATAATAACGGAAGCATTAGTTGAGCGAGCATAGTGCTCTAGCGACTCTTCTGATTGCCGCTTTGTCTGTCCATATGCATTTTTAGGTTGAATCGCATGAACAGTTGAAGAAAAAACTACAGGTGTGCTTAAATTTAGTTCCATTAAACGGTTTACAATCAAAGCGGTTAGCCCTGTGTTTGACTCAATGAAACTTTCTTCACTACTGTCAGGCCTTACTTCACCAGCCAAATGAAAAATAAAATCTGCTTTTTTAAGACAACCATCCAGTTCTTCAGCAGTATTACTACGCCCAAAAGACAGTACATTGTAACCATGAGAGATCAGCGCGCTGACTAAAGCTGAACCAATAAACCCAGCAGCGCCTGTCACTAAAATATTAGTCATAGTAGTTAACCGTTGATGAGAACAACTCTGTCACATCTTCAAGTAAAGGAAGCCTTTGATCTTTTGTGGACATTAAAAACTCATCTTTCATCAAATGCCAATCTATATTGATAGAGGGATCGTTATAAGCGACCCCTCTTTCTGATGATTGGTTATAGTAATTATCAACCTTATAAGAAAAAATAGCTTTTTCAGACAATACGATAAAGCCATGAGCAAAACCACGAGGAATAAATAGCTGCTTTTTGTTTTCAGCGCTTAGCAGTAAAGACACGGATTGCCCAAATGTAGGAGAGCCTTTTCTCATATCTACAGCCACATCTAGAACTTCCCCCTCAATTACCCTCACCAATTTACTTTGCGCATGAGGGGGTAGCTGAAAATGCAATCCTCTTAAAACACCTCGTGAGCTTTTAGACTCATTATCTTGAACAAATTCAGGCTTAAACCCCAGAAAATCTGCCAGTTTATCTATTCGAAATGATTCAAAGAAATAGCCTCTATCATCGCCATGCACCACGGGTTCACATACAACAACATCCGCTATCTCAGCTCGTTCAAACTTCATTGTAAACTCGCCCTTGATTGGCCCTTGTTAATAAGTATTGACCATACTGATTTTTACTTAAAGGTGCTGCCAGTGCTCTTAATTGCTCAGCATCGATATAGCCCATTTCGAAAGCGATTTCCTCAAGACAAGCAACCTTCAAACTTTGCCTATTTTCGATAGTTTGGATAAACTGCCCTGCCTCTAAAAGACTTTCATGGGTACCTGTATCCAACCAGGCATACCCTCTACCCATTACTTCGACCTTCAGATCACCTTGGGCTAAGTAGTGTTGGTTAACACTGGTTATTTCAAGCTCTCCACGCGAGCTCGGCTTGACGCTTTTAGCTACATCGATCACAGAATTAGGGTAAAAGTACAACCCAACAACAGCATAATTTGATTTTGGGCTGTCAGGTTTTTCTTCAATGCTTTGAGCAACGCCCTGCTTATTAAAGTCAACTACACCATACCGTTCTGGGTCTTTCACGTAGTAACCAAACACGGTTGCCTTATTATCTTCTGACACTGCTCTTACAGAGTTAGCTAACAAGTTTGTTAAGCCATGCCCGTAAAAAATATTATCACCTAGTACTAAGCAAACAGGATCACTACCAATAAACTCTTCACCCAGCGTAAAGGCCTGTGCCAGTCCATCTGGTGAAGGCTGTTCTTTGTACTCAAAGCGCATCCCGATTGAAGAGCCATCACCTAACAAGGACTTAAAACTTGGTAAATCTTGCGGCGTGGATATAATCAAAACTTCGCGTATTCCTGCCAGCATTAGCACAGACAACGAATAATAGATCATCGGCTTATCGTAGATAGGCACAAGTTGTTTACTGACGCCTTTAGTAATTGGGTATAGCCTTGTGCCGCTACCACCCGCTAAAACGATGCCTTTCATGTTCACCTCAACTTATTCAAAAATACGACAAAGCCATTTATCGAGCGAATATCTATCAATATCATTATACGGCTTTTTAACCGTCTTATCGGTGAAAAAAGCCACATTCAAATCAACCTTATCACGATCAATTACAAGAATACGTTTCGGGTCATAAAATGGCTCCGACATAACATGTTTATTAGTTGTGACAAGATTGAGATCAGCGCCAAGTGCCTCAAATGTTCTGATACTTAAACCACTCTGAATATTCAGCTCAATATCTAAAACTGCACGCGACTCCCGGTAAATATCTAACACTTCCGGTAAAGATAATGATTTGGTTGACAGATACCTAAGGTCAGCTACTTTAAGCCGGCCCGTTAGTAACATTCTCATTAACGGTAATCGTTTGATAAATAGGTGGAATCTAAAAGCAAGGCCCTCTCGGTCACAGAATGCGGCTACTTTTTTGACCACCTCTAAACGATCACTATGATAGGCACCAACAAAAGCCAGATCGTATTTTAGAGGCTCTAACCGCTCATTAAGTAAGTTCGAATACTCGGAAGTATAAAAAAGAGGTTCGTAGGGTATATTCAATTTAGCTGCATCAAGGCTATCAAAGGTCATTACCTTGTCAAACATAGCTATCAAATGTGAATAGTCATTTTGCTTAAGAGAATCCCATTGATACATATAAAAACGGGCATCGGGTAAGCAGCTCTTTAGTTTTTGCACAAATTCACTATCACAAAACCCACCTCGAATAACAAAAACAACATCATAGTTAGATGATGATTCACCTCTCAAAATCATATCCAAGTGCTGTCGAACTAACTTTGCAGCTAAAGGCCTACACAACTTAGCTAAAAGGCGAAATAAGAGGCCATATTCCATTTCTGAATGAAAGCGAGTCGTTGCTCCCAAGCGAACTAGCGCTTCGTTTACGCTAACATGGTAATTATAAAACTCAGGCCCTATATATAAAATACGCTTACCAGCGAGATTCACGTTACTTTCATCCATTTTTTAAGTTCAGAGTCATACCGTTTAATCACCTTAGCGGGAATCCCTGCGACAACAGAATAGTCAGGCACATCTGTTAGCACAACTGAATTAGCCGCTACAACTGAATTTCGCCCTATAACAACCCCTATAATAGAAACATTTTCACCAATCCAAGCCCCCTCTCGGATCAATGTATCACCTTTAAATAGAACTCTTTGACTGATAATAGGAGTATCCACCGATTCAAAATCGTGCGAATTATCAGCAATATAAACCTTGTCAGCAATTAAAACATTTTGCTCTATAACAACTGATCTCACAGAAACGATATGCGCAAAACGCCCAATAGTGGTATTTCTATCAATTTTAAGAATAGGTCCGCCTTGCTCTCGCTCGTCATGAAGCGCAAGCAACCAACACATTGAACCAATTTTGACATTATCTCCCAGAGATATGTATTCCTCTCCAAAAATAATATCAGGCTTTACAAGAGATACTTTACGTCCAAAAAATTGAAATGAGCGACCGAACAACAACCGAAATATTTGGCGATTCAAAAAATTAAAGCAACGCTTATAAAAGCTATGTTTAAACATCTTTCAGCTTAACCTCTTGAAGCTTAGCCACAAACACTTCGGGGTCATCAAAGTATTTTGAGAGTTTTCGAAGTACAGTCGTATCAGTATTCCACCACTTAGACTCATGCAGTAACGAACAGAGTTTTGGAGTAAACCTCCATTTTAAGAATGTAGCAGGCACTCCAGCTACAACTGAATAAGGCTCTACATCTTTTGTAACTATAGCACCCGCCCCGATGATGGCTCCCACCCCTATATTAAGACCGGCCTTAATTAATACTCTCTGACCAATCCATACATCAGCCCCAATTACTGTAGGAGCTATGTGGTTCTCATATTTAGGTGTAGCGATAAAGCTCTCTGGTAACGGTTGAGTATTATCGTAAAAAACAGGATTAGTGCTAATAAAATCAATAGGATGCGTAGCAAGCCCTATAGTGACGTCCGATGCTATTGAGCAATATGGACCTATGCGAGTATTCACAACTACTGATCTGGATTGTATGTAACTATAAGCACCAACTTCACAATCGATCACTTGGGCGCGAGAAAAAAGCACAGCGCCTCTCTCTAAGACGGATTTACTAACCGTTGCACCAAAATAGATAACCGCTTGAGCATATTTATATTTATATGAAAAATATTTAATTATTTTTTTTATCATTACTTCCCCTGCTCTCAAGAAGACTATAAATAAATGCCATATTTCGTTCTAAGTTCTGGCCATCCAAAGGCCCAACATACTTTTCCATGACTTTACGATCAAGAAATGCTGAAAATCGAGCAGAACCATTTATAAAATCTTGGTAAGCAGCAACTAACTCATCTTCCGTACATACCGTTACTAATTCAGATTTCATATCAAATGGGGGAAAATTTATTTCATTATCTGCTCGATAATAAACAACAGGAATTCCTAAGCAAGAAGCTTCAAATAGGGTCTGAGAATATATAGAAATATAAAAATCGGCCTTTAAAAGCACATCCCTCATCGGCGCTGAATCGATAATTTCATCAACAATATCTGGGTAGTACTTAGCCACAAATCGCTCATACTGAGCCAGATAGCCGTTGGGTCTAACTTTTACAATTATTTTGAAGTGATAGCCATTAGAGCGAAGTTTTTGAAAAGAACAGAGCACCGATGATAAAAATTCGAACTCAACAGCAACAAATGAATTCAGATCAACTGAATTAAAACCTGAAGCCCCGATCACAATAGTAGGAAAATCTCGAACGATTTTCTTCACATCCTGTACTGAATACATATCCATCCGAGGATCCCCTAAAGGGTAAACATCTTCAGTTCCTCTAAAATAGTTATCTCGAATGCTCTTAGAATATGAATTTATAAAATCAGCATATTTACTATCATCAACATATTCAGCACCTAACAAACCATTAATAATCAGAAAGCTAGGGACTCCTTTAGCTTTACATGCACAATCAAATAAAGTGGCAGTAAAACCAATATTCGCAATAAGAACTTCCAAATCTACTGTTGTTTTTTCTAAATAGTTTATGCATGAATCCAATGTAGACACTGTTTTTGGCAAACAGGCCTGTACGCGATTTTCTATAATCCTATACGCAATAGAGCTAACATCTTTACCATCAACAACTAATTTATGATATTTGTTTATTTTGTAGTGCTCGAATATTACTGCGCAGTTTTCAGAATTAGACTTAACATTATATATAGGTAAGAGTCTTTCTTTTAGTTTTAAGCTAAGACTAGAACCGCGCGAAAAGTTACACAATACTAATCTGACCTTTTTATTAGCGCGGAGAGTGTTTAAAATATCTTTAGTTGGATGGTATTCTTGCAAAAAAACAGTATGTTTATTTTTATCTACAAAAAAACCATCTAAAAAAAGACCTATCCCACCATATAACGCAGTCACGACAGCTCTAATTTTGTAAAGCAGCCCTCTAATCTTACTAGGTCGTATTTGTTCATCCATCCATTTATGGATAGGAAAATAAAACCCCTCCTCTCGCTTATCATGACTCTCTACCACTTCAGCACGAAGCTCAAGAGCATTCACAACATCATGTATATTATTATCTAAGGTTGAAACAATTAAAGACTGATACGAAATATTTTTTAATTTTGAAATAGAAAAATACAATCGCATAAAAGATACATAATCATTCCAAAATTCCAACCTGAACGAAAAACCAAAAGGCACACCCCGATAAGAGAAAAGGTCATTACCATTTTTATCTAAATGCCATTCTTTGAAGAAATTATAGACAATGAAATTATTTTCATGCATTTCTTCTTGACCAACAAGATGATCTACATAGAAAACATCACCGCCCATCGAGCGAATATGACACTTTAAAGAAAAGTCATAGGTCAATACCAAGTCAAGACTTGGATCATAACTAAAATCTAACGCACACCAGATACCAAGTGTGTCAACTATATATACAAATCTATAAGAACTTTTAAAAGATAAACTATTTTCCATCAAAAGAATCTACCACCCAAAACTTTATTCCTTATTTTTCGAACAAGAGCCGATACTGCATTTGGACAGAGACCGAAGGCATCGCCCCTATAAACGACAACAAAAACAACCAACAATGAATATATAATGCCAAAAACAAAAAAACCAAAAAAGGTTTCACTACCGAAGGGGTTCAAGCAGTCAGAAATCAATACTATTAAATAAACACTAAACAGCGGTTTTAACTGAGCGTAGAAAAGTTTAGGAAAGTTACCTTTTAGCATTCGACAATTGTAATACAGTTGGATATTTACTCCTATGAACTGGGCCGCCAGCATTTTTATTGCAAAACCGACATCTTTCATATCAAACAAGAAAACAAATAATAAAACTAGCACTAGGCCTATCAAGGCTGAGAGCAGCCCTATATTTCTATACGCTTTCGTTTCCCCTGAAGCAAAAAAAAGTGAACTCGTAATTTGGCCATACGTTTGATGCAAAGGGTAAAGCGACATGATTGATAATGTTAAAGCCGCGCTGCTAAATCGCTCGTCGGCGAAAACGGACAATACATATTCACTATTATAGGCAATAAACAATCCAAAATAAGCAGCAATAAAATATAACAAAGGCAAATATGTATAAAATAGCTTCAGAATTTTATCATTTCTACCTATCTCATAGAGACGAGAAAACTCACGAGTTAATACAGGCGTCATCGCACTTGTAAAAACAAAACACATGGCAGCAATCGAATATGCAAGCCCATAAAACCCTACTGACTCTGCACCACCAAAATACTGAAGAAGCCATATTTCAAAGAACGCGATAACAATACTAACCGCATTAAATACAAACAAAGGCGACACATAAACAAAAAACTCATCAATCGTCGCCTTAATCCCGGAAAAGCCTCGTTCAAAACAACCTGACAATATATTTTCTTTATAAAAATAAAAAAACAATATGGCTAAAAAAAACACTCCCGCCACGATTTGAAAAAACAAGAAAACATCTAGAGTTAGCGTGAGACTATAAATAACAAGAATTAAAAACAGTAAAAAAACAATCTTATAAACTATCTTCAAGACTTCAACTGTAACAGTTAGGGCATACGCATCTGATATTTTAATTGCAACCTGAGTAAACCAGACAACAAATCCCAAAAACAGTCCTAAATAAAAAGATAGTGCTGATATCTCCTTGGACAGTAGATCAGAAAACCCAAAAAAAACTACTCCCCCAAGAGCAGAGGACAACAGCATTAGAAGCAGCATAGAAAAGAAAAAATAGTGAGATATCAGTTCTTTTCTATTATTATTCGCTGATAATTTAGTAAAAAAAGCTGTTGACGTCCCTGCGTCAGCAAAAGAAGTAATTTGATTAAAGATCTGCTGTAAATAAGTTAATTGCCCATAAGCCACTGGTCCCATAGCCGAGGGGACCAGCGCAACAATTATAGCATTCACAATACCGGAGATAATACTTGATACAAGTTTTACGCTATAACGTTTATTAAGGCTATCGGCGCTCAAAACTAAATCTTAGATAACAGATAGTTATTAAGCACTAAGTACTTTAATCCAGAATTCTCAAATACATGCACGGCATCTGCAATATCATTTACCACAGGAAGCCCGTGCAAGTTATAACTGGTATTCAGAAGTGAACCAATGCCTGTTAACTTTGAAAACTTCTCAATTAAATCATAATAACCTGGATTTTGATCCTTTGTTAAAATCTGTGGCCGAATAGTTTCATCGTAAGGATGCGTACCTGCTTTAATTTCGCCTAAGAATTCCTTCTTGGTATCCATTGCGACAGCCATATATCTCGATTCGAAGCCTTTCGGATTTTCCAAATACCTTTCCTGATATGAATCTAAGACTGTAGCTGCAAAAGGCATCCAAAAATCTCGCCCCTTAATAAGCTCATTTATATGCTGAATAATACCAGGGTTGGAAGGGTTAGCTAAAATACTTCTATTACCTAAGGCTCTAGAT
The DNA here is from genome assembly GCF_001597735.1 of Neptuniibacter pectenicola. GTDB lineage: Bacteria > Pseudomonadota > Gammaproteobacteria > Pseudomonadales > Balneatricaceae > Neptuniibacter > Neptuniibacter pectenicola. The sequence continues at coordinate 146,712 of NZ_LUTS01000004.1, read as the reverse complement.
CCAAATTCCATTTTTCCGACAACACGAGCGAGAACTTCGCCATCCGCTAGTAATTTTGCTAATTCGGCATTTTCTACTTCTTTGACTCTATATTTCGTATCAAGCCCAGATTTTTCAATAAAAGCTAAAACTTCGGCATCTGTGTTTTCGGTGCCTAGATATAAATCATGTAATGGTTGGTTCTTGATGTTATTTTCATAATTAGCATAATAACAAGCACCTATACTTTGAGATTCATCGGATGAGGAGCCTGCAACAAACAAATCGTCCACACAATCTAACTCCCCTAATGCTTTGTTTGCTTTAACATTCATTGCTACTCCGCCGCTGAAGACAAAGTTGTTAAAACCAATCTCTTTCGAAGACCTTTCAAACAATGAAATTAGCATTTTCTCAGTATAAGACTGAATCGCTCCAGCGATATTATCAAACCTGAAATACTTTAACTTTTCTGACAAGTATTCATACATATTATCTGGTCGGTTCTTATGTACGATCTTCAAGCCATCAAAGACCATTAACTCCTCAAATACAGCTTCAATTTCCTTAAAGTAGTGAGTTTTTGCATAGGGAGCTAACCCCATCACTTTAAACTCATGCTCCAAAGGCTTCATGCGTAAATAAAGAGTAACCATTCGATATAAACGAGCAATTTCACATTGAGCACTATCGACTACTAATTCGAACTTATTATCAACAATACGCCATACAGTCTGATTTCGCTTATCCCCATACGCATCCACAGTAATAGCTACTGTATTATTTTTTTTGTTCGGATTAGCAAAATAAGCATACATAGCATGGCATGTATGGTGATCATAAAATTTTATTTTTTGTTCATCTACACCAATAAAGCGAGCAACATCACTGGTCGTTACTGCAATCATTTTCTTTTGCAGTGTATCTGTATCTAATTCATAGAAAGAATCAGGAATACTATAAAATGTATCTTCATTTGGGAAATGTTCTTCAAAAAACTGTTTAGCGTAGTCTTTTGTATACTCTTTACCTGATAGTTTCGGCTTCCAATAATATTCCATCAGATCTATATAATTTTCCACACTAAAAACAGCATCAATAGGGTACTGAAAATTATTTATATCTGTTCGTTCTATCGTAGACATCGCAACCAAATCAATATCCTGATTAGTCAACTCATACTTATCAAGTAAATACTTTAATGCATTCTTAGGAAATCCTGTTTCATTCTTTCTTTTTGTAAAACGCTCTTCCTGTACCGCACAAACTATTTCCCCATCAACTGACAAAGCTACAGAAGAGTTATGTCCATCATAAATACCAATTATTTTCATCATTCATTCCAAATATGCTGTGAGAAGCTTAATCAATTCACTATCTTATATAGAAGCTCTTTAACACTGTAGATTTGTAGCCCTTACTCTGAACGGTTTAAACCCAATCGTTGATAACTTCCGTCTCGTACACGTAAACACCAATCCATATTTTGCAAATACCACTTCACTGTTTTTCTAAGCCCTGACTCGAAAGACTCCACTGGATGCCAATCAAGCTCGCGACTCATTTTACTAGCATCTATAGCATATCGCTTATCATGCCCAGGCCTATCCGCAACAAATCTAATCAGTGATTCATATCCTGTTGATAGAACATTAAGCCCATACTTGTTCTTCAATTGCTCTTGTAAGTTATCTGTAACCAATTCTTCTAGTAAAGCACAGATAGCAAGAACAACCTCAATATTCTGTTTTTCATTATGGCCGCCAATATTGTATGTTTCTCCTGCACGCCCTTGTGTCAAAACAGTAAATAATGCTCTTGCATGATCTTCTACGTATAACCAATCCCTAACTTGTTCACCTTTCCCATATACAGGAAGCTCTTTTCCTTCTAGGGCGTTCATAATAATTAAGGGAATTAACTTTTCTGGAAAATGGTAGGGGCCGTAATTGTTTGAACAATTGGTTACCAGCACAGGCAATCCATAAGTTCGATGCCATGCCCTTACCAAATGGTCGCTAGCTGCCTTCGAAGCAGAGTATGGACTACTTGGATCATAAGGTGTTTTCTCAGAAAACAACGCATCACCGAAATCTAAATCCCCATAAACTTCATCTGTAGATATATGGTGAAACCGGAAAGCCGATTTTTCTTTTGCATCCAACTGCTGCCAATATGACAGACTGACATCTAATAAGTTATACGTACCTACAATGTTAGTTTGAATAAAAACACTAGGCCCATCTATTGACCGGTCAACATGGCTTTCGGCTGCCAAGTGCATTACGGCATCAGGCTGATATGTATCAAAAACATCCCTAAGCGACTGTTTGTCGCATACATCAACATTCTCAAAATCATAACGACTAGACCCGGAAATACCTGAAAGGGATTCAAGGTTCCCTGCATAAGTAAGGCTATCAACATTAATAACACTATTGTCAGTCTGGCCAATCATATAATGAATGACGTTCGAGCCAATAAAACCAGCTCCACCTGTAATCAAAATTTTCATACTAATCCAATCAAATGTAGCAACGTCATAGACTCACTTACGCCAATCCGCTAGATTGAAGCCGTTCTTAATCAAGTAAGATCTAGCATTAGGTAACCCATTTCCTATAAAGTTAAATAAATTAGCCGTGGACACCGCCGAAACACCGTTTACATTCAAACCAACAGCTAAATGATGCTCATTTCCAGCACCACCTGATACCACTAAAGGAACATTTATATGTGACTTGTATCGTTCAATTATGTCTAAGTCATAACCAAAGCCAGTGCCATCTTTATCTATGCTATTTAAAACAACTTCACCAGCACCCATATTTTCAATATTTTTAATATACTCAAGCAACGTAATATTAAGCTTTTGAGTACCATTATCTATATATACTACAGGCGTGTCGCCTTCGATTTTATAGTCAACAATTGCAACAATACTCTGTTGACCATATTTTTTTGCAATTGAATCAACTAATACGGGGTCTGAATACAATACTGTATTTAGTGAGAGCTTATCCGCACCACTATTAAACAATTGCTCAGCATCCCCAATTTGACGAATCCCGCCTCCCGCGGTAATCGGCAGAAAAACCTTACAGGCCAGCCTAGAAACAATTTTGCTGAACTCTGTAATATCTTTCCCCGTACGAGACGCATTTAATATAATTAACTCATCTAAAGAGAATGCTATTTCATGAAAACGATAGTTTTTCTCTAGCCAATTTATATCACCCACTCGCTGGAGCCTAAAATTTCTACTTTGCATGAAAAAGCCATCCGAGTAGATCAGGCTAAATATCAGTCGATTTCTTAACATTAAAATAACTCGACAAAGTTTTTTAACAATTTCAAGCCATTTGTTTGACTTAGTTCAGGATGAAACTGCACACCGGCTATATTCTCATACTCAAAACTAGCTATAAAATCATTCCCATAATGACATGTAGATTGACCTATCGAGCAGTCGCTTTGAAGCTGATGGCTATGTGTAAAATAAAAATCAGGCGAAGGCCCAAAACCGTCATATAATCGCGAATTAACGGCTGCGTTTACTTGGTTATACCCTACATGGGGAACAGGTAGTTCATTAGAGTTAAACCTAGTGGCTCGACCATTAATAAAACCTAAGCCATCACTATAGCCACCCTCATCGCTAGAGTCAGTCAATAATTGCATACCCAGACAGATGCCTAATATGGGTGTTTTTTCTTCTATCACCAACTCTTTAAGTACAGCATCCAAGCCAAGATCTTTAATACATGCCATTGCACTCAAAAAATGTCCTACCCCCGGCAAAATCAATTTATCCGCTTGACGAAGGTCTTTTATATTTGAAGAGACAAGCACGTCAATATTCGATACATAATCTAATGCACCAACCAATGAATGAAGATTACCCATCCCATAGTCAACGATTGCTAGCTTCATATTTGGAAGTCTTCACCCACTAAAAATTTTGGCTGCCAAATTCCATCTATTTTTTCGAATAGTGATTTATTCGCGTATCTATCAAGCACCTCATCGAACTCGTCTTTTGTCATCTGGTAATAGTCTAAATACAAGTCGAGAAACTCATGCGGATATTGATTATCATAAGCCATTACTAAATTCAGAGCCTGCTCACGGGTCATAGCTCCCCTTCTAATTTCAATACCCGCATCTTGGGTCGCACGACCAAAACCAAACTTAAGATACATCAAGTATGCATGTAGAGCGTATAAAGCCTGATCATTTTGGGAAAAATTCGTGAATGTACCTGCAGTACCTTCTTCTTTTTCCTTTAACCCACAATGTTCTTTTGCGACAAGATAGTTACGATATGAATCCCAGCTTTCGTAGTAAGACCAATGAGTAAAGGCAAGCTCACTATCTTCCACCTCTTGATCTGAAGGAAACCGCCAAAATGCTAAATCTTTATCTTCAACATCATCTTCTGCCAACACTTTTTCTAGTACTTTGTCATAACCACCTTCAAAATAAACCCGCTTCATATACTCAATATTATAAAGTGCTTTACTCTTACTCTCCGTAGACCCCCCATATTCAACTTCCCCATCCTCACCATAAAAAATTAATGGTATTTTAAAATTATGGGCGGTTTGAATCACTGCCGTAGTGATAGCAATTAACCAGCCATAATAAGGAAAACCTTTTTCTATAAAACCATGCTTATTAAGCTTTTGCATGATTCTTGTATCTGGAGATATGTGTATATGGTTATAACCCGACTCAATGAAATTAACTAAGTTCTGGTCACCTACTTCCAAGCTCAGAGCAGGACGCACCGTAACAGCCAACGGGTTCATCCCATATTTATGTTTCAGCATATAAGCAACATAAGAACCATCTTTACCACCGCTCACTGGCACAATACAATCAAAACCATCTCCGTTTTTTGAGCGGTACTTGTTCAACAAACCTTGAAGTTCTTCTTGCCTGCTAGACCAATCCATGCTTTTCTTTTGCTTGGCCCAATTACATGCATTACAAATGCCGTTTTCGTCAAATTCTATTCTGGGACGCGTAGACATATTAAGACATGAATTACACCAAAAAACTTTCTCTGTCATTTCTTTCTCTCCGGACTGACCTAAAGGGTGAAACCATCATCCACGACGATATTCTGTCCATTAATATATTTAGATGCTTCCGATAGAAGAAACACCACACAGCCATTCATATCTGAAGGGTTTAACATACCTGCACCCAAAGTTTTAGCTCGGTAATTTTCAACAAAACCTTCAGGCTGCCAATCGTAGATCCCACCAGGGCTTACACTATTTATTCTAAAATCTGAGTCATGCACAAAACTAACGATATATTTATTTAAATGTAACATAGCTGATTTTACCGCTGCATATTCAACTGGCATGGTCATTTGAGTGTTATTATAGATATCAAAATCAGGAGCAACTACACCATATATAGAAGAAAAATTCACAAGCGAGAATGGTTTTTTCGTGCGCATGAAAAATGCAGCGCATTGCTGTGAAAAAAGGAACATTGCACCTAACTGCAAGTTCACATTGTCATTAAAGTCAGCTAAATTAACATCAAAAAATGAAGCTCCGTAATTACTATTACGTGGATAAACCGCATTGACGGCACCATCAAGCACGTCTAATGATTGAAAAAATTCCTTAACACTTTGCTCACACAGAATATTCAACTGATGTAATGTGAGTACCTCGTCATCATAGTCAATATCTAACTTACTGAAACGATCGTCCATAGCATCAATGGAGATGTCTGTAGCAATAACGTGCGCTCCACTATTTAATAACCCCTTAACCACTTCCCCCCCAAGTAGTCCGGCAGCGCCTACAACAAGGATTGTCTTACCATTCAACATCATAAACGCATCTCATTTATCAACATTTCTGCGAATTTAAAATCATAGATATCATCAATATCTACAGCTCTTTCTTTAGGAACCTCTATAGCGGTTACTTTCCCGCTAAACAAGCGATCTTGAGTCATCACATAATGAGGAGTTGTCGCATATACAACAGTCGTAATATCAAACACTTCTGGAGCATCCTGACGACGATATACATCTGTACTGGGCTCTATTACTAAAGAAACGTTGCCATCATGCTTCGTCACCATATTAAAGAAAGGACTTCGCGAGGCAGCTGTAACCGATATACATATATCAGCTCCAGACTGTATTAACTGCTCTACTGCACTTTGTATATCATCAACACTGCGCAAAGGACTAGTTACAGGTAAACTGACAAATATAGAGAAATCCCCATATTTATCTTTCACCCATTGAATAGCATGGCGCCAAGCCAGCCATTCATCACTATTATCTTGCGCAAGAGTAGAAGGTCTATGGATGACCTCGGCCCCTGTATTCTTGGCAACTTCAGCTATTTCATTATCATCCGTGGATACAAAAACTTGATCGATACAAGCGCACGCGAGAGCTGCCTCTATCGAATAACAAATCATTGGCTTGCCAGCAAGCATTTTAACATTTTTCCCTGGTAGCCCCTTCGACCCCCCACGCGCAAAAATAAAGCCAAAGACTTTCATTTCAACTCATCCATATTGCTTTATCTTTAATAATCTCAATGAAACTCACTACTCTGCTCGCTTCCGCCACAGTTGCAGGGCTCACCTCACTCAATAGCTCTTTATTCATTAAGCTATCAATCAACGCGATATACATTTCATTTTTATCCCATGAAGGCGAATTATACTCTACGCATTCCCCTTCAGATGTATAAGAAACAACTTTATTTTCAATAAGATCCCATTCGATACGTCCATCGCTCCCAATCAATCTGCAAAATCGTTGAGGCTTTTTCTGTAAAAAATCCATATGAAGGTTACAAACAACCTCCTCATTAAAGCAAAAAACAACATCAACGAGATCCTCTACATCCAAACCAAGCTCTGCACTTTTTCTTAAAATCGCATGCTTGAATTCAAACTCAGAACCAAAAAGAAAAGCTAAGTAATCAAGTTCATGGCTCAATTCTAACAATGCCCCCCCACCCAAGTTTTTTTTTGCAGAAACGGAGTTTCTAAAATCAATACTGGGTCGCCAATCAGGTAAATACTGCCCTACTTCAGCATACACGTTATAAATTTTACCGATTTTCCCAGTATCTATTAGTTTTCGGACAACTTGAGTGGAAGGTAAAAAGCGAAGACAATAACCAACAATTATATCGGAAGAGTACTCATTGGTAGCCATAACAATCTGCTCGGCCTCGGAGGAGCTGTGACTCAGCGGCTTTTCAATGATGATAGGCACATTCAGCCCAATAAATGGCAAGGCATGCTGCTGATGAAAAGTTGCTGGAGAGGCGACAATGACCAGCTCTGGGGTATAAGCTAATAACTCATTTATATCTTTCACTACAATATCAGCATCAGGAACATCTTCCGGCACATGCCGATTGCTGGACGGCATGGCAACAATCTGACACCCAGGAAATATTTTCCTTATATTGGCTCGATGACGCTTAGCAATATTACCCAGTCCAATAACCGCAGCTACGTCCATCAATCAAATCCTAATGACAATATATCACTTTGAGCCCTTTTAAAGTCATCCATTTGACCAATATCTAACCAGTACTCATGTACAGGAAACATCAGAACATCTCCCCCTTCGGCCATTTTATTTTCCAGCAGAGTAGGCATATCAATTACATAATCCCTAGGTATAGACTTTACAATGTTAGCGCTAACAACATAGATACCTGCATTAACGAAAAAACGCTGTATTGGCTTTTCTACCATACTAACAACTCGATTTTTTTCGCCTTTGACAACACCGTAAGGAATTTGGTATTCATACTCCCGTACACACATCGTCGCATCACCTGTTGACTCATTATGAAATGCAAGTAAGTGCCCAAAGTCCACTTTAGTTAGCACATCGCCATTCATCATAATAATAGGCAAATCTGGAAGGTCCGGAGGTAACAAGCCAAGCGCTCCACCTGTGCCTAAGGGGGACTCTTCATGTATGTACTCAATATTAATACCCCACTTTTCGCCTTTACCAAAATGTTGATGAATTTTCTCAGGCATATAATGAGTAGATATATAGAAATTAACAAATCCTGCTTTGATAAAGCTCTCTAATACCGTTTCAAGGATAGGTTTCTTACCGACCTTCAGCATAGGTTTCGGGCAATCATCAGTTAGCGGTTTAAGACGTGTACCAAAGCCTCCTGCCATAATAAATACGGGGTTGTCATATTTAGGTTTAGCCAATAAGTGATGAAGCGTTTCTAAGCCGACAACCTTTCCATCGTCAATGATAGGAATCATTAGAACGCCGCTAGACTCCATCAAGTTTCTTAATTCATCACTTGAAGCATTTAAAGAAGCAATAATTGGCTCGGCATTCATTACCAATGAAACAGGGTCCGATAACTGTAAATTATTTAAAAGTCCTCTCCGTATATCACCATCCGTCACTACACCCAGCAACCCATCATTCTCATCAACCACAAGCACCACTTTAAGAGGCTCATCATTAATCAACTTTAGGGCAGATAAAACCGTATCATTTTGAGCAATTGCTACTTTTTTCCACTTTGTATTCATATTCACTGTATCGCTCAATACTCATATAACGATGCTAACCAAAGAAACGCACAATTACTCTTTTTCAAGCAAGTCCCCTTCGGCATAATCCCTATGAGCTTGCATACTTAACATAGACCAATACTCAAAAGGGCTTACCCCTGTTCCCGGCCTTTTAACCGCCATGTTATCTTCTGTGAGCGGTTCACCTTTTTTAATAGTTGCAGCAGCAACAAGACTTTTCCTTGCCACTTTCTTATTTTGATTCTCAATACCTAGAGGAGCTTTAATACCGTCACCTAACGCGATTTCAACTTCACGAATAGATGTAATTAATTTGCGTAAAGCTTGAGGCTCCATTGATGCCTTATGGTCGGGCCCCTCCATTTCGCGATCCAATGTAAAGTGTTTCTCTATTACTTGCGCACCCTGCGCAACAGCGGCAATAGAAACAAGATCCCCTTCACTATGATCAGAGTAACCTACAGACAAACCAAATTCCGCAGAGAGTGTTCCAATAGCTTTTAAATTAATTGTTTCCAACGGTGCTGGATATTCGGTAGTACAGTGAAGCAAGACAACTTTTTCCGCTAACTGGGCCTGAATATCATTACGATCAAGAATCGGTATTTCCCCACGACCCGTTAAAATACCTGACCCAGCATAACCAAGTGCGATTACACTTAACGCTGATCGTATCTCACTAATAGTACTCATGCCTGTCGATAAAATTAAATCAGCTCCAGTTCTAGCATGCTCAAACAAAAATGGAGCATTCGTAATATCGCCAGAAGGTACTTTTAATCGATTAAGCCCAATATCCTGAGTTAAAAACTTCAAACTCAAACTATCAAATGCGGTTGACATAAACTCAATACCAACCTCTTTGCAGTATTCAGATAGCCTCTGATATGCATCAAAACTTAGTTCAAGTTCTTTTAACATTTGGTGCTGACTAATTTGTCTATTCGTATTTTTTTCTTGATAACTAGCCTGTTTGGCCGTTTTAGTCACAAGTAGGTCAGCTACAAAGGTCTGAAACTTCACCGCATCGGCACCAGAAGATGCAGCACAGTCAATTAAACGCTTAGCAATATCAATATCACCATTATGGTTAACACCAGCCTCTGCTATTACGAATACAGACATCCTAAACAATCTCCTTAAGTAGCATAAACGCTTCGGCTGCACGACTATTACATTGAACACCCCTAACTTTAGACAATGCCTCTACTGCCTCAATACTGCGAGGAAACGGGAATGGACCTAACTCCGACTGATAAATAGATAAAACGTCTAGCTTGCGTGCAAGGAAATCATCAATAGCTACAAAGTAATTTGGTCTAAAAACCGCCGCCCCAGGCTTCAGATCAAAATCGGTTTCCGAAATAGTTTCATAAGCAAGAATGCGCTTTATAAACGGATAACGGAAGCTTTTTGTAGCCGACATAACCGCATCAAAGACCATCCTATGATCGCTATGCACATCATTACGGAATGGAACATAAACCTGCGTAGGCTCCACCAAGCCAACAACGTGACTAATTCTGGTAATCATCTCCCCTAACGGAATATCATCAAGCCCTGCAGGAGGCATATTTAGTTCATGTACCGAATGAAAGCCATAACAATCAGCAACTTGATTAATTTCCTGACAGCGTTGCTTTATACGATCTAAACTAAACCCGGCTTCAGAGCTCATACCGGTAACAATTAACCAATGAACCTCATGATTTTCAAATTGATGCCGTAAAAGAGCTCCTCCACATCCTAATGTTTCGTCATCAGGGTGCGGGGCTATTACCAAAACAGTTTCACGATTGGACACTAAGCGGATCCTCTTTTTTTTCGAACATCGTTCTAAAATCACTTCCCTTGATAATCGCCATAGCTTTATCTACCGCTTTGCCATCACCATATGGATTCTTCACACCTGAGAGTTGCTCGATAAAAGCAACAGAATTCACTTCGTCAATCCCTTGCTTAATTGAACAGTAATCTGCATCAACAAAAACAACATTATTACCCGAGCACCGCCCTCTCTGTCGCTGCCCTATATTAATACATGGTATTGGAATACTGGCAGCTTCGAGTATTCCAGCAGAAGAGTTACCCGCAATAAGGGAGGAGGAACGAAATAGATTAATAAATCTCTCTCTATCAAGGTTCCCATAAAAAGTATAATCATGCTTATCAACAAGCGCTTGCTCTATTGCCTTAGATATATCAGAACTACCTAGATCACTATTAGGGAAGCCTATAAATACATGATAGTCAGAATCAAAAAGAGCTCTTAGCGCATCATTGATAATCTGCCGAACGCAAGCCAACTCGCCACTCACTGGATGGAAAATAAATAGTGCAATTTTTTTCTTAATTGGAGCCCCATGAATGCTATCTGCAACGTTGTGAATTACCTTCGTATTAACAAATTTATCTAGGGCTACACTACCTATATTAAAAATCCTAGAGTCAGGCTCTCCTATAGCTTGAAGTCTTTTTTTATGCTCAGAAGTGCTAACTAAATGGCAAGTAGATAATTTTGACGCTGCATGACGTACAGGGTTATCAACATGGCCATCGGCAGCATGATCCCCTCCGAAAAAGTGCATGGTAGGAACACCTAAATAAGCACCTAGCATGGCACCAATGAGGGCCTCTTCTCTATCGCCAGCATAAACAATCAAATCCGGACAAAAACCATTTACTATATCAATAATCGAAAGCAATAATATAGATGCACTTTTAATCCTTGATGTAGCACTATCAGAGTCAAGTAAACTTTCAATTTTACAAAGGATAGGGAAACCATCTTTAACTATATCTTCATATGTATTGCCATGACGCAATGAGTTATGCGCCCCACCAACAACGAGTCGAAAATCAATATCCTTATCCCTATCCAGAGATCGGTATAACTCACTTAATAGGTCATATTCAGAACGTATCGATGTTAACGCTATTATTTTCATCAAAAAACGTCCGACATACACATTTGCACATTAAATTCTAACTTATCAGCCATATTAAATTGCCTATAACCAAAACGATAGGTAAAAGCATTATCCCAACCAGCATCAATAGCCTGAGATCGAGAGATTGGCAGTATCATATTAAAGCTATTTAAGTCATCTAACCCTGAAAGAGTACAACCTGGAGCAATATACATAACATCATGCTCCTGCCCATGAGATTTAATGCTAATATCTTCCCTAAAAATCCACTCTTGACCTGGTTTAGCACACCTCCAATCAGCAACCCCTTTCGCACTCAGATTAAGAAAATAACTTCTAGCTGATATGATATTTAAAACATCCTGAGCCTTAGGAATATCTTCGGGTGTCAACGTTACAACCGTAAAATCATCTAAAATATCCCAGCCTAACCTTTTCCGAAAACCCGGTGCAGACTGATCATTAGGAAAACCAAAGACAACAGCTGGTTTTTGACTACGTTCGATGCGAGCATACACTCGCTCAGCCGTTTTTTGGAAAAGCTGATGGCGCCTATAGTCACTAGCAACCATTGTTGTCATTGACAAGAACCCCTGCAATTCTGTTTCAAGAGAGGAAAGATTCATAGGGATTACCGCATAATGAGCAACTAATCGCTCACCATCAAAAGCCAAAGAGACCTTAGGTGAGCCGAACGGGTTTTCCACATAAGCCCATTCCCAAAGTTCTTTACTTATTGGCTTTCCAAAAGCATCAATAAACAATTTCTGTATCGCCGGAAAGTAAGCTTTCAACAGTTCAGAATCATCTATATCGAGAATCTCTAATCTATTTTCAATAGTCATAGAAACCTCGTTTTACTTTACGCCCCAATCTCCCTGCACGCACATACTTTCTAAGTAGTGGGTGTGCACGATATTTAGGGTCTCCAGTTTCTTTATGCAGTGTATCCATAATAGATAAGCAAACGTCTGTACCAATAAAGTCAGCAAGAGATATAGGCCCAATTGGATGATTAGCCCCGAGTTTCATCGCCTTATCAATATCTTCCCTTGTCGCTACGCCCTCAGCCATAACTGATATCCCTTCATTTATCATTGGAATAAGCATCCGGTTCACAACAAACCCTGGAGAGTCATTTACAATAACAGCCTCCTTCCCTAGACCCTCGATAACCTCTACAGCTCGATCAACAGCATCTCTCGATGTTGCTAAACCGGCAACAACTTCAACCAATTTCATAATATTGGCAGGGTTAAAAAAGTGAATACCCAAAAAACGTTCCGGATTACGAAAACACATCGACAACTCAGTAATAGATAAAGAAGATGTATTTGTTACGACAACAGCATTATCAGAAACATAATTAGACAAATCGCTTAGCAGAGTTTTCTTTACATCCATATCTTCAGCAACCGCTTCGATCACAAAGTCTGCAGCGCCGATAGAGTCAAAAGAGTGAATTACTTCGACTTTTGATAACAAAGTATCTGCATCACTTTTTGCAAACCCGTTTTTACGGCATATCTTCTTAATTTCTCGAACCAAGGATTCCTTTCGAGAACAAATAGCTCCACTCTCTCTACCCCACCACAGGATGCTTGAGACTTCAGAATATTGAGCAAAAACTGAGACTATACCTAAACCCATCGTCCCGCTGCCCACTACTGCAATCTGCATGAACACTTAACTCCTTAGCTCTTTGGGCTACTCGGTAGATTAACAATAATGCGTTCTAGCCATTGAGAATTAATTAAATCGTCACGATATGCTTTCGCAAACATGGGTAACCTGTGCATTAATGCCCAAACAGGACGAGTCATAACACCCTTGCTATTCGTCAGTTCCAGCAGATTATTACGTGCTTCCTGATCAGGGCACATAATTGCGTTCAACCAGTAATTCGAATGGCCGTAAGAAGGTTCAGATACAAAGCGGTACTCAGTACCCGCAAAGAACTCCTCATACATGCCCGCAAGTCCCCTTTTTTGTTGAAGAAATGCAGGCAAAACCTCCATTTGAGCACAACCAAGGGCCGCATTCAAATTCGGCATTCTATAATTAAACCCTGGTTCATCATGATAAAACTCATAAGGGTGCGGGGCTTTTGCTGTTGTTGTAATATGCTTAGCATGCAAACCCACGTTTACATCTTTGCATAAAGCCATACCGCCTCCGCCAGCAGTAATAATTTTATTGCCATTAAAACTGATAGCGCCAAATTCCCCAAGCGTCCCTGTATGCTTTCCTTTATACAAAGACCCTAAGCTCTCTGCTGCATCTTCTATTACTGTAATATTCCATTTTAAACAAACAGCCAGCAACTCATCCATTTGAACAGGATGACCAAATGTGTGCATTGGAACAACCGCTTTAATACGCTGCTTTCCATCTTTATAAAAACATCCACCATTATCTTTCAAAAAAGCATTTTCACACAACCACGCTTCCATCGCGACAGGGCACAAACCAAGGCTCACTTTAGAAACATCAATAAATACTGGATTCGCACCCATGTGATAAATAGCATTACATGTTGCCACAAAAGTTAGCGCCTGAGTTAAAACCAAGTCTCCCGCGCGAACACCCGCCATATGCATAGCAACGTGCAGGGCGGCACTACCATTTACAGTAGCCACAGCCTTACCACAACCTGTATAGGCTTCTATTCTGCGTTCAAAATCATCAACATACTTACCAACGCTCGAAACAAAAGTGCTTTCAATCGTATCTAGAACATATTTTTTTTCATTGCCACTGAAAGTAGGCTCATGAAGGGGGATAAACTCATCAGTGTGATAGATATCACGCACAAAACCCACTAGGTTGTCGCCAAACGATAAATTAATAGCCATGCAACAAAGCGCCTTTACATTTTTCCATCAAGGTATTTACCTGTTTCCTTATGTCCAAAACCTGGAATCATGTCAAAAAATAGCTCTATTATCTCGCCCTTCGTCCAGGCCTTCTTAGCCTTCATAGCGGCAATAGCAACCTCAAATTTATTAATCAGGCTAGCATCAAACCCAGGTGTATTTTCAATAACGCCAAGATTTTCAAAGCGTTCCATATCCAATACTTCATTTTCAGTAAAAAACTCCTCGAAGTCCTTTTCACCTGTAGTATCACTGGTTGTAAATAAACAAGGCCATTTCCCTTCCAGCGGAAGCGTATGCACTAACGCTCGAGCTTCATCTTCATTATCGCATTCATACGTTTCATACCCTTGCTGCGCAAGATATTTTACTGCAATATCAGAAAACGTCGTCAAATGTAAAGAATCACTCAATTTTGGAAAAAAAACATCACGATTATTGCCAAAGACACATGACATTAAACAAAGTATCCCTGACTCTTCTGGTGTTACGAAGTAGCGTTTAATATCACTAGGTGCAACCAATGGCTGCGACTTCTGAATGCGTTGATTAAATCCATGAAGTAAAGACCCATCAGAAAAGGCCACATTAGCAAAACGAGCAGTAGAGATGTTAATGTCTTCACTACGCCGCATTAAAAACATCTCCATAATCCGCTTCGATGCACCCATCATATTCACGGGGTTAGCAGCCTTATCTGTGGATACACAAAAGTACTTTTTCGCCCCAGCGCTGATCGCCTGAGCTATTGTTTTATCGGTATTGAAAACATTAACATCAATCATACGCATCAATGTATACGGATCCTTTTCACTTCGTACATGTTTCAATGCAGATAAATTCAATACATAGTCGTATTTACCGTCAGCAGCAAAAAAAACATCGTACTCAATTGAACCGATATCTAGCGCAAATGTTTGAAAATCCCCATCAATATAACCAAGTGAGCTTCTAACATCCCGCACAAGCTCAACTAAATTATTTTCACTAATATCAACGACATGAAGCTTACGAGGGTCTCTTTTGAAGATTTCTTTAGACACTGCCTGGCCAATAGAACCTGCCCCACCTAAGACAAGAAAAGATGACTGGCTAACAATTCGGCAAAGCTCTTCTTCGCAAACTGCTAAATCTTCACTAAATAGCGCTTTACTTCTTCCTATAAGTTCTAAAATATTCATGGCCAGTAACATCTAATGTGAGTAATGAAATTAATAATGCTTAATAAAAAAACAAAAAGCGGATGCAATCTATTCAAGGATTGCATTGACGATAAGGGATTTCGATGTGCGGAAATTAAATGAAACACTTTGATATACAGCTCAAAGAAAAAACCTTCCTATATACTGGCCAATTCTAGCCCAATCCCCACTTAAGCTCTATAATATTCATAACTTATTAGCCTCCAAAGCTTTAGATTAACCCGTCTCTATATCGACTCTTTAGACCCAAAAACATCTGAGATTAACAACATTGCTTATTCAAAACGCTATACTTGACTGGATTGACGGTAGTCCAAAATCTACAGAATTTGATGATATTTATTTCAATACGATCGATGGCGTAGAGGAAGCAAACTACGTATTTGTAGAAGGAAATAATATTGATGCACGCTTATCAGGAAGCTCACCTTTAGTCATTGCGGAAACAGGATTTGGAACCGGACTTAACTTTTTAAATACAGCGCACCGTATTATTCAACATAAAAATATTCAAACCAAGTTACATTTTATTTCTGCTGAAAAATACCCGCTTACAAAACGTGACTTACAAAGAATTTATGTGAAATGGCCACAATTCAATGTTTTCACAGAACAACTTTTAGCTCAATATCCCATCCACACTACAGGCTTTCATCGCATAAGCTTTTTGGACAAAAATATACAACTCACTCTACTGCTAGGTGATGCAACAGAATGTCTTTCAAAGCTGATTGCTAGTGTGGATGCATGGTATTTAGATGGATTCACCCCCTCCAGAAACTCTGACATGTGGACAAGTGAACTATTTGAGAAAATAGCATCACTTAGCACTCCTCATTCAACGACGCTGGCTACATTTACATCTGCGAGCAAAATACGAAAATCATTACAGGCTGTTGGCTTTGATATAAAAAAGCGCTCAGGTTTTGGGCTTAAACGAGAAATAATAGCGGGCACTTTCATCGAACATAAAACGCCAACTCTAGATACAAAACCTTGGTTCTCACTCCCTAAATCGGCGCGGCCAACACATGTCACCATTATTGGAGGGGGACTATCAGGCTGTTCGACCGCCTATTCGCTTGCGCAGCGGGGCATTAAGGTCACAATCATTGAAAAAGAGAAGCGCCTCGCCACAGCGGGATCGGGTAATCGACAGGGCGCTCTTTATGCCAAGCTTCCGGTTACTCCCACCAAACAGGGTGAGCTACATCTAACCGGTTTTTTGCATACGACTAATCTACTTAAACAAACAGACCCAACACAATCCTTTTGGTCTCAATGTGGCGTTGCTCAGCTAGCGACAAAAGAAAACGAAAAGATCAGACAGCAAGAGTTAATCGATAACCAACACTACCCGACCTCACTGGTACAACAGAAATCCGCCGCCGAGTTATCCGCCATTAGTGGCACCGCTGTGTCCAGTAGTGGGCTATTTTTCCCTGACGCGGGCTGGGTATCACCGGTAGACTTTTGTCATGCTCTAGCCAACCACCCAAATATCAATATTGTGCAACATGACATCAAGCTAATTGAGTACACTGATCAGCAATGGACATTGACTAACAACCGTAGTGAGCGCTTACATTGCTCTCATTTGGTCATCTGTAATGCCGAACTGGCAAGCCAGTTTGAACAAACAAAGCACCTGCCACTCAAAGCGATACGCGGACAAGTGTCCCTCACTGCGGATAATGCAGACCTCCCCAAACTTGACACTGTCGTTTGTGGTGAGGGCTATATTTCCCCGGCACAAGAAGGGATCTTCTGCTTTGGCGCAACCTTTGATCTTAAAGGCAAACAACGCGATGTCACTCAACATGACCACGATAAAAACCTAACAAAACTAGCCGACGCGCTTCCAGAATTTCATCACGCGCTACTCAAGAAAAAAGCGCAACTTTCAGGAAGAACCGCTTTCCGCTGCAGCACACCCGATTACATGCCCGTCGTCGGCCCAGCCCCTGTTTTTTCTGATTACATAGACACATATGCCCGTTTAAGAAAGGACAAAAATTGGCGATTTGAGGGTGCAACAGCCCAACACTACCCCAATCTCTATGTAAACTCAGGTCACGGATCTAAAGGGCTCATAACCTGCCCAATCTCCGCAGAATTGCTTGCCTCTATGATCTGTAATGAACCTTTACCCCTACCTAAGACTCTAATAGATTCGATTAACCCTGCGCGGTTTATTATTAAGAACTTGATAAAGCGGGCGATATAAGTAAAGAGTATGTGTGTTAGGTTAAACACATGTATCGATTGATACTTAAACAAAAACGAAGATGGAGCTGTTATGGCCCTTTACGTATACGACCACGGTTATCGCATACAGACACCGAAGGAAGCGCTGTTTCCTAAACGGGGTGTAGATTCGGTATTAAAAAGTCGTCATACACACAGAAGCGCTGACACAGAAGATAAACTTCATTCGGACGGTGAAAAGTTTATTATCCCAGGCCCCGGGAAACCCCATACCAACCATGATGCGGCAACCCTTGCATACACAGCACATGAAGAGGGCATTGAAACTGAGAACGAAAGCGCCCAGCTAACGGTATCAACCATTATGGTCTCCCCCGTGCACACGATTCCACCGACGGTAACTGTGAGCACTGCATGGAAAAGGATGCTCAGCTTAGAGATCAGCCATTTAGTGGTTGCCGATGAGGATAAGCGGCCGCTCGGACTCATATCTAAAGCCGATTTAGTCCAAGCAGGTACCGATTCAATTTCGCTTATTAGTG
The DNA here is from genome assembly GCF_001597735.1 of Neptuniibacter pectenicola. Taxonomy (GTDB): domain Bacteria; phylum Pseudomonadota; class Gammaproteobacteria; order Pseudomonadales; family Balneatricaceae; genus Neptuniibacter; species Neptuniibacter pectenicola. The sequence goes on along the minus strand of NZ_LUTS01000004.1, from coordinate 128,392 downwards.
AGATTTATTCAAAGAAATTAATTGCAGCAACACCCGAAACATTAATCCAAAGCGTTGCCATCAATTTTATCGAGAACGATATTAACTCAATACCGGTCGTCAATAATGAAGATCAAGTAGTCGGTATCGTCTGCCGTACCGATCTACTACGATTACTGGTTAGCGGACCTCATTTGGAGCGCTGGGTTTAGTTGAGAGTGTCGGCAAAGGCCCTTTCGGCTCATCTTGTGCGCCGCCAAATAGCCCTGCAATAAAATGAAAGACTTTTTTAATCCCTCGCCATAGTTTGGGTAACAACCACACAAGCAAGAGAAGAAACAACACTAAACCCGCTAAAAACCAAACAGGGTGATTTAACGCAGCCCATAAGCCGCCGATCACAAGCAGGTCCTCACTGATCGATGCCGTCCAGTTTGTCACTGGCTCAGGGGAGGTATTGATCAACACCCGACTCCCCGCTTTAGCAGCATGACTCCCCGCCGCTAAGGATCCACCAACCAGCGCTGCCGCCAGTTCAACGGCAATCGACATGTCACCCACAGCCCCCGCGGCTAAAACAGCCCCCGCAGGAATACGAATAAAGGTGTGTAAACCATCCCACCCACTATCGACACCTGGGATTTTATCGGCAAAAAACTCGACAAAATACATAAAGCCCGCGGCCATCAAAACTAAAGGATCACCCACCACTTGAAGCTCTTCAGGCAGTGCAATGTGGCCCATATTGTTAAGTAACCCAAGCATAAAGATAGTGGCGTAAAGGTTAATACCGCTTGCCCAACCCACACCCATCGTCAGTGCAATAACACTGATAGTCTGCTCAAGCTGATCCATTTGAACTACCTCTTTTCAATTGGGCTCAGCGACAAACGATGTTACAGGCCAGCCCGATTCATAACATATCTTTATGGACTATATTACAAAGGCCTTTACTCTCGCTGAACAAGATCACCGCCTCACCGGCAGCCAGCTTGCATCGAACCTGCTCAACTTTCGCGGCAAGCGAGATCTCGCTCGTGCCATAATCGGTGCCATCTCGGCTAACAAACTCTTCGATAAGCGCATTAAGCGTATCAGGATGAAGTTGTTCATAAGGAATGATCATTTAGGCGTATCCACAGCTACCAAAGCTTTAACTTATTAAACCAGCTTTCACCTTGCCACTGCCCTTTACAAGCCTGTAACTCGTTTGACCAGCGCTGCGCTCTAAGCTCAACACCTTTGGCTTGCTGCGCTAGCTCTGGGTATTTATCTGCTTCAAAACGATGATAACCACCGTGACCTAAACGCAAAGCAAGATAATGCTCACCCGCATCCTGCCAAGCAATATTATTTCGCTTCACACTCTGCTGGGTAAACCAACCGATGAAATCAACCGCATCGGCTGGGACCTGTGGTGAAGCATCCCAACGTTCACTGCGAATACGGTACTCATCCCAATCGGCACTCCGCGGCCTAACATGTTTTTTATCTAGGTCCGATAAAGGCAGTTCCAGCAGGACTAAGGACAATGAGATAGGCGTACCATATTTTTGCTGCGCCAATACCGCTGGTTCAACCCACTCCTCATTATCATCAAGTTCCTCACAAATCAGCAACGCCGGCCTAGTAGAGGAACCAAAGCAACCACTCAACATCAATACAATAACAGGTAGAAAAAATACTTTTTTACTCAGAATCATCATACGTCAGCCATTCCATGTTGTTGAAGAAACGCAATAAATTGCATTTCATCCATTGTTTCAATGCCCAATTCGGCCGCTTTTTTTAATTTCGACCCTGCACCAGGTCCCGCAACGACACAATCCGTTTTTGCAGAGACACTGCCTGCAACCTTAGCACCTAGGGCCAATAAATGGTTTTTCGCATCACTCCGCCCCATCTGCTCAAGCTTACCGGTCAACACCCATGTTTTACCCGCTAAAGGGAGCGCTTCACGCTCTACAGGCTGAATAATATCCCAATGCACGCCCGCTTTATCTTTATCAAGCAGGTCCGCTATAACCTCACGATTATGGGGTTCTGCAAAAAAGCGGATAATATGTTTAGCAACAATCGGCCCCACATCAGGCACCTCTAATAGGGCTTCTTCCGTTGCAGCCATCAATGGATCTAAATCACCAAAGTGCAGGGCTAATGCCCGGGCCGTCGCCTCACCTACCTCACGAATACCGAGTGAATAAAGAAAACGAGGAAATTGCGTTGCCTTACTCACGCGGATTGCGTTCACTAAATTCTCTGCCGATTTAGGCCCCATGCGTTCAAGTTTTTCCAGCTGTTCGACTCTTAATTGATAGAGACCTGCAGGGTTATGTACAAGGTCGAGATCAATCAACATCTCGATCAACTTATCACCTAAGCCATCAATATCCATCGCTTTACGGGAGGCAAAATGCTTTAACGCCTCCTTCCGCTGTGCTGCGCAGTAAAGTCCACCGGTACAACGCGCCACCGCCTCACCTTCAAGGCGTTCAACATCAGAGTCACAAACAGGGCATGTTAGTGGTGCAACAACCGGCGTAGCGGCATCAGGTCGCCTCTCAATGATGACACGCACCACTTGAGGGATAACATCTCCTGCACGTCGAATAACGACACTGTCGCCTACACGCACATCCAAACGCTCGACTTCATCCATATTGTGCAAGGTCGCATTAGACACCGTTACACCACCGACAAAAACCGGTTCAAGACGTGCCACAGGCGTCACCGCACCCGTTCGACCGACCTGAAACTCAATCGCTCTAACGACGGTCATCTCTTCTTGAGCCGGAAACTTATGGGCTATCGCCCAACGAGGCGCGCGAGAGACAAAGCCTAAGATTTTCTGTAATGCTAAGTTATTAACTTTAAAAACGACGCCATCTATCTCATAAGGTAGCGTGTCGCGCAACGCCGCTACCCGCGTGTAGTAATCTAGACATCCCTGAACACCACTCACCTCTTCAAGCAGTGGGTTCAATTTAAACCCCCAGTTTTTTAACTGCCGTAAAATAGCAGCATGACCATCGGCAAGTTCCCCCCCTTCAACAACCCCTACACTGTAACTACACATCTCTAAAGGACGAGAGGCGGTTACTTTGGGGTCCAGCTGACGTAAGCTTCCCGCGGCTGCGTTGCGAGGGTTCACAAAAGGTTTCTCTCCCCGCTGCTCAGCTCGCTTATTGAGCGCATTAAAGCCGGCTTTCGGCATGTATATTTCACCACGCACCTCTAACCGCTCTGGATAGTCACTGCCTGAAAGCTTGAGAGGAATCGTAGGGATGGTTCGAACATTGAGCGTGATATCTTCGCCCGTTGAACCATCACCACGCGTTAAGCCCCTAATAAGCACGCCGTTTTCATAAAGTAAGCTGATAGCAATACCATCCAACTTCGGCTCACAGGCGTAACCGATCTCAGTATCCGCGGGATACGCTAACCGATCAACAATACGACGATTAAACTCCTGCATATCCTCAGCGTTAAATGCATTATCTAAGGACAGCATGGGTAGCTCATGCTGAACTTGCTTAAACGCGGCTAAAGGCGCACCGCCCACCCGTTGGGTAGGTGATTCAGGCGTAATCAAACTCGGATGTTCCGCTTCTAGTGATTTAAGCTGTTGAAACAGACGGTCATATTCAGCATCCGGTACTTCAGGATCATCCAGCACATAGTAACGATAGTTATGTTTATTTAGCTGCTCTCGCAACTGCTGAATCTGTTGTTCAATAGACACTATGAAAGCTCGACTTAATAAAGAAGAAAACGCGGCTTAACGGCCGCGTTTTTTAAGGTTTTTCATTTCGAAATCACGCACGCGTTGGCGGTAATGCTCCATGGTTTGGGTGCGCAAGACCGATCGGTTTTCGTCGAGCATCTCCCCGCCTAAATGCTTGGCTACGGTCTCAGCGGTTGCCAACATGCACTCAAACGCATCCATCACATCACGAGGCTCTTCCATGGACATAAAGAACATAACGGCCTTAGTCGTTAAGCTCTGAGCATCATCCGGTTCAAAGGTCCCCGGAGGTAAAGCATTAGCCATACTAAATTGAACTGCGCTCGGCCCCTCTTCATCTTCAAAGCGATGATAGATAGACATATCACCAAAGCTCATACCACAAGCATCAATGATTTTTTGTAATACCGCGCCATCAAACTGGTCAGTCGACTTAGCGATAACCGATATGATTAATACGTTTTCGGGATCGGGCTCTTTTTCCAACACTTTACGCCGTGAAGGCGCATCAGCAACGGACGCACCCACTACGGGGGCTGGTTCTAATGGAGCCTCATCCATAACATCATGATTTTCTGCCGCAAAGCCATCATCAAATGGGGGCTCTTCAGACCAGGTCCTTTCAACCGGCGTTTCATCAAGGGCGGAGATGTTAGAGGACACGTCTTCAGCCTTAACTCGCGCCGTTGTCGATTCATTCAAACCCTCATCTAACGCAGAGCCCAATGTTAACCCGGCAAACGGATCATATGGCGGTTCAGGTGCCTCTTCAGGAAAATCAAAAGCAAGCGTTGCTTGTTCACCTGCATCGACCTCCACAGGCGTTGTTGCTTCCACCCCGGCTAAATCAAGCTCAGGGAAGGCATCAGGTGTCTGATGCTCCTCTTCGTCAAAACCAGTCTCGTCACCCATCTCTGTCATAAGTACAGTGATCGGTTTTTCGAAATCCATATCCTCTGCAGCAGGCTCGTCAGGAATCAGCGTAGGCTGCCACTCAGCGGCGCGGACCTCTGGTTCTGGTTCTGGTTCTGGTTCTGGTTCTGGTTCTGGTTCTGGTTCTGGTTCTGGTTCTGGTTCTGGCTCTGGCTCTGGCTCTGGCTCTGGCTCTGGCTCTGGCTCTGGCTCTGGCTCTGGCTCTGGCTCTGGCTCTGGCTCTGGCTCTGGCTCTGGCTCTGGCTCAACATCTTTCATGCCTTCGACTAACTGGTCAATAACATCAAGCATCTCAGATTTTGTTGCTGACTCAGCCTCGTCAATAGGATCATGTTCCTCTATAGCATCTTGCACCGTATCGACCGATGACCCAAGTGTCATATCAGAAGGCTCTTGCTCTATCTCTACTAATGGCGGTTCTGGTTCTACAGCTGGAGTAGGAACAACCCGCGCAGGACCTAAGATACCATCTTCAGAAAAACCGAAGGGCGCGGGTGTCGCCTGAGTATCTGGCATGGTTTCAGGCGCGCCTGAAGCCATAAAGTCATTGGGCAAACTGATATCGTCATCAGCCGATGCGGAGGTAACTGTCCTCACAGGACTGACAATTCCGTCATCGAGGGATAGGTTATCGTCCCAATCATGCTTGTCAGGCTGCTGAAGCGTTTCAGAATGGGGCGTAAACATAGCATCTTTATCAGGTGCTAGCTCTGGGCGGTGGTCAGAAAAAAGCGGGTCGCTGTCTAACGCAACGCGGCGCGCACCACCACCCGGTAACTCTGGATTAAAGGCTTGATTATCAACAGGGGGAGGCGCATCAACAAAGTTCTTATCAATGTTCATTTTAAGACGGTTACGCCCGCTTTGCATGCGTCGCCATCCGTCTATAATTATTAGCAGTATTAATATTACACCGCCAACAATCAGCCATTCACGCAGACCGATTTCCATGTGCCTAGTCGCGCCCCTTTCTCTTGTGATTATCGATAATCATACAACTATAAAAGAGCTGGTTTTATTCGACAACCTTATCGATAACCAACATCAAAGGTATTTTCGCCCCTCTCACCTCTACAGGCGAGATAATACCGTAGAAATCACCCTTTTGCGCTTGAGGCTGGCCCGATAAAGAAATTCGAGCCGAGACTTCAACTTGAGCGACTGACGAGAGTGTCGCTTGGGGATTCATTGCCATTGTATCATCTAACACGACCTGAGTTGGTAGATCGGATACACTAAGCTTAACCGCTGCTAATGGCATCTTACCCCCAACCTCTCTAGCAAATACAAAAACCGCTTGTTCGGGCGTTGCCTTTGCTTTTAATTCGGGACTTAGGTCAACATTTAAAGCGACTGATGCAATATCTAGCTCAGGAATATCAGGCACATTTTTGCCCTGCGCGATCAACTCATCCCGAGCTTTACGCACACCTGAACGCAGTGAGTCTGCTGTTGGACCCTCTGCATTTCTCAGCGCTAACAACCAATGCTCTAAAGCGGCTTCAAAATCTTGCTTTTCATAAGCTTCGATACCTAACAACCCTAGTGCAGTAATCTCGAGAGGCTCAATCGCTAATGTCTTCTCTATCTGCGCACGCACGTCATCCGTCATTTTGCTATCCGCGGCAAAAAACAGCGCTTGCGCATACTGCCCATTAACACTGGCATATTGAGGTGCATCAACCGGTAGGATATCTAATATTCGCTTAAACCCTTCGGCACCTTCAGCGTAGCGCCCTTGATTCATATATGTTGTCGATAACAGGAACCAACCTTCAGGGTTATCCGGATTCAACTGTAACTCTTTCTCAAGCTGAGCAATGGCTTGTTCAAGTGTTGGTTTTTGGCCATTAAACGGATCTTTTGGCTGATGTAAGGCGATCTCTAAATCAGCTGAACGCCCAAAAACAGAATACAAACCAATACCTGATGCAGGAATTAGCATAGCTAAAAGCGTTACCGTCACTAAGGCCTGTTTTGTCAGCTGAACACTGCCAGATGCAGGCCCTGAGCTTTCAACATCAGACAGTAAATTTCGCTCTAATTCCGTTTTTAGTGTAACGAAATCCGTTTCATCTAAATTGCCTGCCGCCTTTTCACGCTCGAGTTCAGACAAACGCTCACGAAATATCTCAATATTTTGCTGCCCACGGTCTTCTGCCGACACACTCTCAGCAACACGTTTAGCGCGCACAAAAGGAAGAAAAACAAACGCGACTGCAAGCAACGTTAAGCCCGCAATGCCAATCCATAACTCGATCATTTATGCTCACCTTTACCCAAAATATCGTTCAATCGATCCGTCTCGTCTTTATTTAGGTGAGTTTCCAAGTCATCCACTTCACTTTCGTGACGTTTACGCTTCCTAGAAACGGCTACCAACACAATAATACCGATAACCACCAAACCAAATGGGCCATACCACAATATATACGTGGTCTCATTTACCGGCGGTTTATACAGTACAAATTCGCCATAACGAGCCACCATAAACGCTTTAATTTCAGCATCATCATTGCCAGCCTGCACCATCTTATACACTTCATTTCGAAGATCGGCAGCGATCGGGGAGTTAGAGTCTTGAAGATTTTGGTTTTGGCATTTAGGGCAACGCAACTCAAAGGTTAACGTATGGAAACGTGCGCGTGTTGCCTCATCCTTAAACTCATAAGTATCTATCGCCGCAAAAACACTAAGCGGGATAAAAACCAACATAAGCGCCACTAAATATCTCATTCTGCTGACACCTTTCCACTCTGTTTGAGCTGATCCATTACGGTTCTTAATGTTTCCCAAACACGCTGATCAACAACGCCGACATGCTTATATCTAATAATACCTTCAGCATCGATCACGTACGTTTCAGGCGCACCATAAACCCCAAGATCTAAGCCTAGGCTACCTTTATCATCAAAGATGTTAAACGCGTATGGGTTCAGATATTTTTTGAGCCATATATCCGCTTTTTCCCGATCATCCTTGTAATTAATACCTATAACTTTATAGCCTTCCGCCTTAATGCGGTTTAACTGTGCATGTTCCTCTTTACAAGAGGGGCACCATGTCGCCCACACATTCACTAATGCCACTTCACCTTTTAAGTCGGCCTCCGTCACTTGACGCTCAGGATCTAAAAGCGAAGGAAGCTCAAAGGCGGGCAAGGGCTTATCAAGCAACGCCGAAGGTAGCTCAGTAGGGTCTAGCGCTAGCCCTTTCCATAAAAATGCTCCCATCCCGATAAAAATAACGAGGGGAATAAATAAAATAAATCGACGCACAACAAATCTCCAACAACGTAGATACAATAGCTCGAGCTAACGATTAAACCGTCTTCACTTCACGTTTAGCTTGTTTACGGTATCGAGGGTCTGTAGCGGCTAACAAGCCACCTAACGTCATCAGCAAGCCTCCTAACCACAACCAACGGACAAAAGGTTTATGCTGAATGCGGACAGCCCATGCACCGCCATCGAGAGGCTCACCCAATGCCACATATAGATCTCGTGTTAAACCTGGGTCTATATCGGCTTCCGTCATCACATTGCCACGCGCTTTGTAGAAACGTTTTTCTGGATGCAGTGAACCGTAAGGTTCGCCATCTTTCAATACCCGAATTTGCGCTTGATCAGCCTCAAAATTAGCCCCCTGAACCACACTAATACCATCAAAAATAAATTCGTACTGTTTAAAGGTTAGGGTATCGCCCGGCGCCATCCTTAAATCACGTTCCTCGTTGTAAACCGTCACCAACGTCATACCAACAATCGTTACAGCCACACCGACATGCGCCAAAACCATCGCATAATAACTTCTAGAGAGCTTTTTCAACCCTTTAAAAGGATTAGACTTATTCGCGACTTTATTCCAAATATCTTTTATTGAAACGCACACAATCCAGAAGGCTAACACCATTCCAAGGGTGACACTCCAATCAAACTGATCGCCATAGACAACAGAAAAACTCGCACCTAATACCAGGCTGAACACCATTGGAATTAATAGCTGCTTAGCAATATAGCTGCCTTTAGTTTGCCTCCAGCGAGACACGATACCTGCGCCCATTAACACCACTAAAGCAGACATTAACGGAACAAATAAAGCGTTAAAATAAGGAGGTCCTACAGATATTTTTCCCTTACCTAATGCATCAATCAGCAATGGGTAGAGCGTCCCAAGCAATACCATCAGAGCAACAATAACCAATAGGATATTATTACCTAACAACAATGTTTCTCGAGAAATTAGCTCAAAACGTGATTCACTTTTGACATGTGCGGCTTTAATTGCATAAAGCAAAAGAGACCCACCAATAGTGATCGCCAACAACGCTAAGATGAAGTAACCACGTTCAGGATCAGTCGCAAACGCATGAACCGATGTCAAAACACCCGAACGTACTAAGAACGTCCCTAACAAACTTAAGGAAAAAGCAAAAATAGCTAAGAGAACGGTCCAGCTTTTAAAGACACCACGCTTTTCAGTGACGGCCAAACTATGAATAAGCGCAGTCCCCACTAACCAAGGCATGAAAGAAGCATTTTCAACGGGATCCCAAAACCACCAGCCGCCCCAGCCAAGCTCGTAGTATGCCCACCAGCTGCCTAAGGCGATACCTAACGTCAAAAAAGCCCAAGCCACAATTGTCCAAGGTCTAGACCAACGTGCCCATGCCGCATCTAAACGACCACTAAGCAACGCGGCGATAGCGAAAGCAAACGCAACTGAAAAACCCACATATCCCATATAAAGCATAGGTGGATGAATAATAAGACCAATATCTTGTAATAAAGGATTGAGGTCACCACCTTCCATAGGGAAGCGCGGTAGATGACGTTCAAATGGACTTGAGGTAACTAAGGTAAAGAGGATAAAACCAACACCAATAATCCCCATAATACCCAGTACGCGTGCAACAATATCCTGTGGTAAATTGTCACTCTTTAACGCAACAGCCCATGTCCAGCCACCAAGAATAAAGACCCACAACAATAGGGAGCCTTCATGGCCACCCCATATCGCACTAATTTTATAATACATAGGTAAGGCGGTATTTGAGTTAGTCGCAACGTACACAACCGAAAAGTCATCCGTTACAAAGGCATAACCCAAACAAATAATGCTCACTAATAAAAATGCGAACATTCCGGTAGCTAACGGCCGAGCATAGCCCATCCATAATGTATTTTTACTATACGTTCCAGCAATAGGGACTACGGCAAGCAGCGCAGACATGCATAACGCAAGAATAAGTGCATATTGACCTAATTCAGGGATCATTTGTTATACACCTCAGCTTCAGGCTTCGGCATATTTCCACTTTTCTCTAAAGCATCCGCCACTTCAGGCGGCATATAATTTTCATCATGTTTCGCTAACACTTCTGACGCCTGAAATACATTATTAGAATCAAGCTCACCCTGCGCAACAATCCCCTGACCTTCACGAAACAGGTCTGGCAAAATGCCATCATAATGAACCGTTACCGTTTGATCGTAATCAGTAATATCAAAGGTAACATTTAAACTCTGTTGATCACGCACGACACTCCCATCGACAACCATGCCGCCGGCGCGAATACGCGTATTATGCGGCGCTTCGCCGGATGCTATCTGGGTGGGTGAATAAAATAGATTTATATTTTGACTGAGGGCAAACATGGTTAGCCCAACAGCAATACCCACACCAAATACAATAAACAAAACAATGATCAAACGTTGTTTGCGTTTAGGGTTCATGAAGATTTATTCTCCCTGCGCAGGCGACGAACAAGATCAGAAACGATTTTCTTCTTTTGTCGTGCCGGATTAACAATATTAATTACAATTACGATCAGTGCGATGGCATAACTCAGCCAGACATAGAAACCATGCCCGCCCATCGCAATAAACTCTGAAAAGCTTTCAAAACTCACTTAATTTGCCTCACTGCTTTCCGACTAACTCTTTCACCCAGCTTGCACGGCGCTCACGCACAAGAATCTCATTCCGTGTTCGCATCATTAGCGAAACAGCAAAAAAACAATAAAAACCGATAACCATCACCAACAACGGTAGCCACATCTCCGTGGCCATTGCGGGACGCTCTGTTAATTTAAAAGTGGCGGGCTGATGAAGCGTGTTCCACCAATCCACTGAGTATTTAATGATAGGGATATTCACTAATCCAACCAACGCTAAAACGGCGGCTGATTTAGCAGCCATCGCTTCATTTTCAATAGCAGAATAGAGTGCAATCACCCCCAAATAGAGAAAGAGAAGGATCAACATCGATGTTAAACGCGCATCCCATACCCACCAAGACCCCCAGGTAGGCTTGCCCCATATTGCGCCTGTCGCTAACGCCAACAGCGCCATAGTAGCGCCTATAGGAGCACAGGATTTCGCAACCATATCGGCCACTTTCATTTTCCAAATCAAGCCTATAGCGCCCGCAATTGCCATCATCATATAGCAGGATTGAGCTAAAACAGCGGACGGCACATGAATATAAATGATACGAAAACTATTACCCTGCTGATAATCGGATGGAGCAAAGGCTAATGCCCACACTGTACCAACAACAAGAAACAACAGTGCAGCCACCGTAAAACCAGGCAGCAGCTTACCCATAATGTCATAAGACCAACGGGGAGATGCGAGCTGATAGAACCAACGCGGCATCCAATTCTTTTTCTCACTCATAAGAACCTTAACTCATCCACTGACGGAAATTCGTAATGCAGCACCGATCGCCAACGGCGCTAAAACCAAGCCCAATGCCAATATGGCGCCCAACAAAGCAAAAAAGCCGGCTAAGGGCAAACCTGTCACCGCCGCTTGAACCGCACTTGTACCAAAAATAAGCACCGGAATATAAAGCGGTAAAACCAACAAGGATATCAGTACGCCGCCTTTGCGTAATCCCACCGTCAACGCAGCGCCAATAGCGCCGACTAAGCTCAACGTGGGCGTACCTAGCAACAAACTTAACATCAAGCCCGACATCCCCTCGGCGGGCAAAAACAACATCACCGCCAATAAAGGCGCTAATAAAGCCAATGGTAAGCCACTCATCATCCAATGGGCTAACACTTTAGCTAATACAACAACAAATAAAGGTTGTGGGCTTAAAAGCGTTTGCTCTAACGTGCCATCCTCAAAATCGGATTTGAATAACCCATCCATCGACAATAACGTCGCTAACAAAGCCGCCACCCAGACAACACCGGGGGCAATTTCGGCCAAAAATTCAGGTTCCGGACTTACCCCCAGAGGAAATAAAGTCGCCACCATTAGAAAAAATATCAACGGGTTAAACAAATCGCTTTTTTTGCGATAAGCCAACATTAAATCCCGCTTTAAAACAGCCCCAAAAAGACCCGAGACAGAACTACCCTCAGAGCCGGACTGTTCGTTTGTCACTATTTTTTCCATTAAGTTCCTGCTAATTCGTCAAGATTGAAACGACGAACTTTTTCGCTAATCGCCAATTCATGATGTGTGGTTAAAATAACAGATCCACCTTTCGCTGCATGGTCCAAGATCAATTGTTCTTTCTGCGCGACACCTTTTTTATCAATTGCGGTAAAAGGCTCATCTAAAATCCATAATTTCGCATGGGTTAGATAGAGACGCGCCAGACTCACACGGCGGTTCTGCCCAGCAGATAAGGTATGACAAGGTGAATCTTCGAAACCGCGCAAACCGACCTTATCTAAGGCCATGGCAATATTTTCACCGTTAATTGCAGGATGCATAGCCGCATACCACTGTAGGTTTTCTTCCGGTGTCAGAACCGCTTTAACACCGGGATGATGACCAAAATAAAGCAGCTCACGTCTAAAATCGTCTTGAACATCCGAGAGCGGCGACCCTTTCCAATAAATCGCCCCTTCATAATGGCTAGAGAGGCCACTAAGGATTCTTAAGAGTGTGGTTTTACCACTCCCATTTTGGCCTTCTACTTGAATCACTTCACCCGCATTAACAGTGAAGCTAAGGTCTTCAAATAAAATACGGTCATCGCGCTCGCAATAAAGTTGCTCGACCTGTAACAGCGCTGTACTCAAACCGTTCTCCAAAAACAGAATCATCTGCGGCTTAGTTCCAAAGCACGTTTTACCGTAAACTATACTTTTACTGACATCGGCCGATTAATAAACGAGTGATTATATACGAATATCAGATAGCTCTGCACTGTTGTATTGCTTTCTAAAAGCAGGAAACATCTCCTCATTTAGATCTAGTCTGATGCCCTAACGCTTATTGTGTGACTGTACATTACTTACATAGGTTCTAATTTGCTGCCTCAATTATCAGGTATTCCGCTACAAACAACTGATGCCAGCTCAGATTCGTCACGCAATCTGAACACCCTGCTGCCCGTTGGTCGAAATGTAAGCGCGACTGTCGTTGCGGTGAGTCGCGATCAAACGCAACCTGAGATTTTCCGCTTAAAGCTGGAGGTCAATAATCGCTTAATCCAAATGGGTGTTTTTCAAGCACTCCCTGTCGGGCAAAAGATTAACGTTAACCGTCAAAGCGACGGTCAAATTCAGATAACACTCCCTACACCCCAAAACTCATCGGGCAAGCAAGCGCCGGCTGCCACAGCAACAACAGCGGCGGCACCGAACAACCCTAGCGCAGCAGCCCTCCAAGCAAAGGGCCCGAGCGATCCGATCCTTAAGCTCAACCTACAAACCACAGACAATAGCGCCAAGCTGCCAATAGACATAAAAACCTTGGCCGCAGTGATTAGCAGCCGCCCGATCTACACCAGCAACAACCCAAGCCCACCCACCAACACAAGCGTCCCGCTCACACGTTCGGCGGATACTGTACCCGCCCAAACAACAGGCCCGCTCACACGTTCGGCGGATACTGTACCCGCCCAAACAACAGGCCCGCTAACCACCGTTGCAGAGCCATCAACAAACCGTACAACCACCGCAGCGGGTACATCATTAAACAGTTTAGCCGCGGCGATGCAGACAACCGCAGCCACACACACACCGCTACCGCTTCCATCCAGTACAGCTAAGGTAGCCACCACCGCAAGTACTCCTGAGTTAACGATACAAGGCAAAACCCCCTTAGCGACCGATTCATCCCTTAAAAACACGCTAAGCATGCCCAACGCACAATCAGCCAACACCGACACAGCGGCGAAGGGCCTCGCGCCCGCGCCCCTAATCAGTGATGGCAAAAATATAGCGAACCCAACCAACAATGCGACAAGCCGCCCTATAGGTCCGCCATCACACCACATGCTGACGCTCGCACTCCCCGATGGCAGTAAAGTAGAACTCGCGTCACCACGCCCATTAGTACAAGGTACGCAGCTTCAGTTGTTAAAAACAGCAAGCAATGAGGTGCATGTTCTGCAAATAAGAACACCAGAAAGCACGCCCGCCTCAGCCCTCGAAAAACCGGCAATACAAGCAACCCTACGTAACGCCCTGCCCTCTCAACTACCTACTGCAGATGCATTTAGCCAACTCTCTCAAGTGGCTTCGCAGGCGCAAGGGCCACAAGCATCTCAAATTAGTAGTGTCGTAAAAACCATGCTCCAGTTATTTGGTGTTCGTCCCGGCAGCCCAGAGGCGCCCGCACAGATCAAACAGAACATTGAGTTAGGCGGCTTATCCACAGAACATAATTTAAGCAAAGGCTTAGCCCCACACCCGCAAGATATGAAGCACCAGTTACAGCAACTGCAGAAGCTCGCTGACACGCTACCGGCCGAACAGAAAGAGCGTTTAGAACAGCTACTACAAGGCGTCCACTCACGTGTAACAAGCCAGCAACTTACCTCGCTACAACAATGGAGGGAGATGCCTGACGGCGGCTTTGAACGTGTATTTCAACTTGATCTACCCATTAAAAATGGCGAACACTGGGATAACCTTGAACTACGCTTAAGCCGAGAGGGCGGGACCAACGCGGCAGGTGAGATGATCTCAGTGTGGCGCGTTCGCTTACATTTCGATTTAGAAGATCAAGGGGGTGTCGATGCAGAGATCCGCCTGACAGATGGTCATGAGATCAGTGCGCTTTTTTGGTGCGAGCTAAAGGAGACCGCAGATAAGCTGCGCGAACGTTCGGATGAGTTTTCTGCGCGTTTACGCCAATGTGGTTTTGATAGCACTGAGGTAAACTGGCACGAAGGAACGGCCCCCGAACAGAAGCAAACCATCCATAAACAACTTGTTGACCTACATACATGAAGTTTTCTAAAGCGGATCAAGCATCTGAAGCCAATCGCAAAAAAGCAATTGCGCTTAAATACGATCAAGGTGCGGGTAAAGCGCCACTGATTGTAGCCAAAGGGATGGGGGAGATTGCGGAACAGATCATTAAGCTAGCCGACGAAAATGATATCCATATCCACGAAAGTCCTGAGCTCGTTGAAGTATTAATTAGGCTTGAGCTAGGCGATGAGATCCCTGAATCACTCTACCGCGCTATCGCCGAAGTTATCGCATTTGCTTACAGTCTAAAACATGATAGCCAAGAGATGATAAACAAAGTGATAGAACAAAACTCAAAGAAGTAAGCGAATCTGCTTAATTATCTCGTCCTAACGACTGATGGGGTGCATGCAGCTCTTTATGTAACAACGCCATCAACTCCGCTTCGGGACGACCAATGCCACAATTTTGTACTAAATCGTCGACATCAGCCCCCATCTCCATCAAACGTGTTGCTTGATTATAGGCCAGCGCTGATGGATCACGATTTTCTAATTCTAACTGCTTATCTGCGGTAAGGTTTAGCTTCTGCTCCACGCCGATTAAACGGCGCCCCATACCAATTGAGCTATTTGTCATCGCCTGTATTTCATTCCTAAGCACATTAATCAGTGCTTGGTGACGGCGCTCATGCTGCTGTAAACGACGAAATAAAACGAAACAGGCAGCGCTCGCTCCCAAAGCTATAATCAATGACGCCACACTCAACCAAGACACTGTCATTATTTCCCTAACGTTGTTTTAGCTACTTAATCAGAAAGACTGATCAAACTGTTTCATAAGTTCTGGAATATCAAGGATCGCACAACGCTCTTCCATGTACGTTCCCCATAACCATGCGCGAGGATTGTCACTGCTCGCCCAAGATACTTTATCTGCTGGTATACGCACTGACTTTACGAGCTCATCACATGCTAAGGCCCAATGACGGCCACGTAAAATAATCAGTTCATTATATTTCGCCAGCTCTGGCTTATAACGCTCAGGAATTAACCATAACGCGGTATCAATCACATTCGTCTCCGCAGCCATACCTCCAGCCACGCGCCCTAAACACCAATCATGGGTTCCATCTAACGTAAGCGCCACTGAATTTAAATGCACGGCCCCTTCGATATGATCAAAAGGTATGGCCAAATTAAGCCCATGCATTTTTATCAACACGCAGTTAATCTCTCGACTCGTCGCACCTGAGAAACCCGCATGCTCAGGTGGATCCGGTTCCAATATCAGCTCTGGCTCTGGCTCTGGCTCTGGCTCTGGCTCTGGCTCTGGCTCTGGCTCTGGCTCTGGCTCTGGCTCTGGCTCTGGCTCTGGCTCTGGCTCTGGCTCTACAAGAGTATTGTCCCGTGCGGCCATAACAACAGGTATTTCTTCTGCAATATCGATAATTTCGTCATTGTCCGCCGCCATTTGCGCATTGATTGCCGCAATTTCAGCCTCAGTATCAATGCCCGCGTCGGGATCAGAAAGAAGCGACTCTAAATAATCAAAAACCAGTTTCTGAACGCCGTGCACTTCATCCAATGCCTCTAGGTTCTTTTTAGACTTGCTCATAGAACCTCCTGCTTTTGACGCTCAAGCAACGAACGAAGTAAGCGCGCATATGAGTGAACTCCGCGACTACTAGAATCCATGACCGAGGGAACCAGCCCGCGGATACTGGCATTACGAAATTTAGTATCAACCGGTATAACAGCGTTCGATATTTCATTAGGGTATTTATTATGTAATTCGCGCAAACTGCTAACAGAAGCCTGCGTGCGCCGATCATAGAACGTGGGAATAATCGTAAAGGATAACTTTTTACTTTTGCTACGCGCTCGGTTGATCATGCTAATGGTGCGTACCATTCGCTCTAAACCTTTTAACGCTAAAAATTCCGTCTGTACAGGCACTAATAGATGCTGACAGGCCGCTAACGCATTAACCATCAGCACACCCAACACGGGGGGACTATCAATTAAAACATAATCATAGCTATCACGGACCTGTGCCAATGCCTTCGCCACTTGCAACCCCATGCCTTCTTCGCCTATCGCTTTTCGTTCCAAGGTTGCCATGGCGGTTGATGCAGGGATGAGATCAATACGGTCGTGGCTACTGTTGAGCAGCAAACGCTCAACCCCTTCCCGATTGATTTTATGTTTAGTGGCAAACAGGTCATACACGCTATGCTCTAGTTCATCAGGGTCGTAGCCAAAATAACTGGTTAACGAACCATGAGGATCAAGGTCAACCAATAAAACACGATAACCGACCTCGGCCAGTAGTCCAGCTACTGTTACGACGGTCGTTGTTTTACCGACCCCACCTTTCTGATTGGCGACAGACCATACATGCATTTATCTTTCTTCCTGCTGTGAAGCATCGGGTTCAGCTTGTCTGAATAAAACATCTCCGCCATCGGTTTCAACTTGTTCGATAGCAGGCATCTCTTTTTTATCTGGATTGGCGAAAACAGTTGAGACGGCATCAGCACTTACTTGCTGACTACCAAATGAAGAGACTGTTCGTCGCACTTTTTCATCTCGGGAAACGACAATAAGCACTCGGCGATTTAATCGTTGCCCCTCTCTTGTCCTATTACTGTAAGCCGGCTGATACTCACCGTAACCTACAGCAGCCATACGTTCAGGCTCTACGCCAAAATAGGCAAGCAACCTCACCACCGCAGCAGCACGCGCGGATGATAACTCCCAATTGGACGGAAACGCATCGGTCGATATTTTTTGGTTATCCGTAAAACCTTCAACATGAATCGGGTTTTGCTTGCCCTTCAACATTTGAGCGATCGCATCTAACAAGCTATCTGCCGCCGCATCTGGCAATGCGCCACCGGACGGAAAGAGATAGTTTGAGCGCAATTCAATGGAAAGCCAAAGATCATTACCGGTGACTTTAATCCGCCCCTCATCAATCAACGAGGCAAAATTAACTTCCATCTCCTCGCGCAAAGCTTTTAACGCATCTGTTTCTTTCTGATCAGGTCGAGAAATGGTTATTTCAGGGGCATCAACCGTTGTTTTTCCACCCGTAAACACCCCAAACCCACTATTACTACTTCCATCCGTAGAGGTTTGGTTCTCTTTTTTTCCTTGATCTACGCCGACAAAAACACCGGATAGCGCTTCCGTTAAGTGCTTATATTTTTCTTCATTTACCGATGAGATCGCATACATGACAACAAAAAACGCAAACAGCAGAGTAATAAAATCCGCATAGGAGATAACCCATCGGTCATTTCTTGGGCCGCTATCTATCTGTTGTCGACGTGGCATAGGTTAATCCAAATACCCTTGTAAACGCTGCTGAATTGCTTTTGGATTCTGCCCCTCTGCGATAGACATCAATCCATCTAAAACCATCTCTTGGTGTTGATAACGCATTAACACTAAGCTTTTAATTTTATTAGCGACCGGAATCAAAAACAGGTTCGCAATACCTATGCCGTATATTGTAGCAACAAACGCCGTTGCAATACCGGCACCGAGCCCTGCAGGGTCGGAAAGATTACTCATCACATGAATTAATCCCAGTACCGCACCAATGATACCCAAGGTCGGCGCATAGCCGCCCATGCTTTCGATCACTTTAGCGCCTTGAAGGTCTCGTTGCTCTTGCGTTACAAGCTCAACCTCTAAGGTACTGCGAATAATGTCAGGACCTTTACCATCCGCAAGCAAAAAAAGTCCAACCCGAACAAAAGGGTCTTTCTCTTTCTCCGCCTCTGCCTCTAATGCAAGCAAACCTTTGCGGCGCGCGATTACACACCAGCTAACAAGATTGTCCACATTCTTACTAAGGTCAGGCTGATTACGACCAAAAGCCCACCCTAAAAGCTTACACGCCCTAACAACATCTTTACGAGGCGATTGAATGATTGCCGCAGCCAACGTACCGCCAATAACAATCACGGCAGCAGGCACGTTCAGTAACTCTTGTAATTGTCCCCCTTCTAGGAAATTACCACCAAGAACAGCGCCTAAGGCAATTAGCACACCGAGTATTGCTGTAAAATCCATCGTTTAAGGCCTTTTACCACTAAAAATAGAAGTCAATTCATTGAGGTCCAGAACCGCATCAGCCAGTCCTGCATTAACGATCGCTTTAGGCATACCGTAGATAGTGCAACTGTCTTGATTTTGAGCCCAAATGGTTGCACCTTGCTGGCGCAATATCCCCGCGCCATCACAACCATCAGCCCCCATACCGGTCAAAATGACCGCCAATACTTTTTTCCCAAAGCTTTTCCCCACTGATGCATAAGTCACATCAACACTGGGCTTATAGGTAAGTCGTTCATCTCCAGGCATAATTCTAATTTTATCCGTACTACGCGGATCGATGATCATCTGATGCCCACCCGGCGCAAGCAAAGCTCGGCCCGGTATTAATTTATCGCCGTCCTCGGCTTCTTTCACCTCAATATTACATTGCTGATTCAAGCGCGCTGCAAAAACCGTTGTGAACGCTTTCGGCATATGTTGTACCAATAAGATCGGATGGGGAAAGTTAGCGGGAATTTGCGTCAAAATTTGCTGCAAAGCGGCAGGCCCACCGGTAGATGCACCAATAACCACCACCTTACAGTCAGGAATTTTTATGTTACTGAGCGAACGCTCTGAAGGTTTACGGAGCCCACCCGTGGCCGGCAAGCGCTGTGGATCCGTTGAACTGACTCGGCCGGGTGTCGATGCAGGTGTCGACGCAGTGGACGTAGCTTTTGATGTTGATAAGGCTTCAGCACTAAAGACTCTAGACTTATTCGCCTGTGCTAATGAAGACTGATCAGTAAACGTACCCCGTAAGCGAGCATGCGTAGAGCGACCGAGCGCCACTACTTTATCCCGTAACTGCTTTTCTAGTGAACCTGAATGCGCCATCCAAGCACGCATATCTTTCGGCAGGTAATCAAGCGCTCCTGCCTCAAGTGCTTGCAAGGTAACCCTCGCTCCCTCGGACGTTAGTGAGGAAAGCATGAGTATATTGGTTGGGCATTCACGCATGATGATGCCGACAGCTTCAATGCCGTTCATCTGAGGCATTTCAACGTCCATGGTAATAAGACTAGGACGTAATTTTTTCGCTTGCTCTACCGCTTCTTTACCGTTTTGAGCCGTACCCACAACCTCGATACGACTATCTCCAGATAGCAAATCACTGATGCGATGCCTAAAAAACCCAGAATCATCAACAATTAACACTCTAACCGGCATAAATCACGCTCCTATCGGAAATTATCAAGAAGCGTAATGTTTAAGTAAGTTAGGAATATCAATAATCAATGCAATACGACCATCCCCGGTAATCGTGGCGCCTGATAAACCAGGCGTACCATGTAAAATCGTACCTAATGGTTTAATCACGACCTCTTCTTGACCTACCAACTGATCGACCACAAAGCCAACCCGTTGAGTACCGACAGTGACAATCACCACATGGCCTTGCTCTGGGAGGTCTGCGCCTTTCTGCCCTTCGATTAACCATCGTTTAAGGTGGAACAGCGGTAACGCTTGGTCACGCACAATGATCACTTGCTGACCATCAACCACATTGGTTTTCGTTAGATCAAGGTTAAATATTTCGTTTACATTCACTAACGGCAACGCAAAAGCTTGCTCCTCTAAGATAACCATCAGCGTTGGCATAATCGCCAAGGTCAATGGAACCTGAATCGCAATACGTGAGCCTTGGCCGATAACAGAATCAATACTCAATGTACCGTTAAGCTGAGTAATCTTCGTTTTGACCACATCCATGCCGACGCCACGGCCTGACACATCTGAAATCTCTGTCTTGGTTGAGAAGCCCGCAGCAAAGATTAGATTAAAGCACTCCTGCTCCGTTAATCGACGAGCGGCTTCAGCATCCATCATGCCGCGATCTATCGCCAATTGCCGCAGTTTTTCTGCATCCATGCCCGCACCATCATCCTGTATAATTAACAGAATATGGTCGCCTTCTTGTTCCGCAGAGAGCAGTACATGCCCCTCTCGAGGTTTGCCGGCCGCCGCCCTGACATCGGGTGCTTCAATACCATGGTCAACCGCGTTACGTACTAAGTGAATTAACGGGTCTGCCAGCGCTTCCACTAGGTTTTTATCTAAATCGGTTTCTTCACCACGAAGCTCAAGGCTGATCTCTTTCTTCAGGTTACGAGAAAGGTCCCTAATTAAACGAGGGAAGCGACCAAATACTTTTTTCACCGGCTGCATTCGGGTTTTCATCACCGACATTTGCAAATCAGCCGTCACCATATCCAAGGTGCCTAGCGCTTTTGCCATATCCTCGTCTTCACTACTCACCCCAAGCCGAACGAGTCGGTTTCTGACAAGTACGAGTTCCCCAACCATATTCATAATTTCATCGAGCAACCGCGTATCTACACGTACATTACTCTCCGGTTGAGGTTTGGCTTGTTGATGCGCCGCTTTAACCGCCGCTGCCACTCCGCTTTCTTTTTTCGCAACCACCGGGGCAGGTGCAATTGGGGCGGGAGCGGGTTGAGCAACAACAGGGGCCGGGGTCGGTGCTGGGGTCGATGCTGGCGCCACGGGACTATCCGCTACAGGCGCTTCGACAAACGCACCTTTTCCTTGCGCTTGAAGTTCATCAAGCAGTGCTTCAAACTCATCATCAGTAATCAGTTCAGGTTCAGCACTCTCTGCTTCAACCGTAGGCTGTTTGGTCTCTACCTGTACATTAGGGCCTTTACCGGGGCCATGCAGTTCGTCCAACAAGGCATCAAACTCATCATCGGTAATTAGACCATCATCTACAGGGGAATCGTCAATAAGTGGCTCGTTAAGCTCAGGCACATCACCAATATCCTCTAACAACATATCAAATTCATCAATCGTTGGATCAAGTAAATCTGTTGCCACTGAGGGTGTTTCTTGCGCAATAGGCTCAGGGACCGCCGCAACGGTTTCAGCAGCAGGTGCTGCTTGAGGGGCACTACCTTTCGTGCAAGCGATCAAGGCCTGAATCAATTGTGGGTCAGCGGGTGCGAGAACCTCCCCATTACGTACAGCTTCAAACATAACATTGACGCTATCTAACGCTTGAAGCACTACGTCCATGAGTTCAGAGGTAACTTTGATATCGCCGTTACGCAGCATATCAAACAAGTTTTCAGCATTGTGACAGCAATCTACCATCGGCTCTAGCTGCAAGAAACCTGCGCCGCCTTTTACCGTATGGAAACCTCGGAAAATTGCATTGAGCAGATCACTGTCGTCTGGACGCTGTTCCAGATCGACTAACTGTTCGGATAATTGCTCGAGGATCTCTCCTGCTTCGACAAGAAAGTCTTCAAGAATTTCCTGATCCACTTCCAAACTCATATGGCGCTCCTCTTAAAAACCCAGACTGGATAACAAATCATCAACTTCATCTTGGTCACTGACTACATCAGCGCGTTCTTTCTTGATTTGTGGCCCTTCAGCCTGAATAGGATTCTTATTATTGGTTTGCTCATCTTCAGATTCTGCCGACATTTCGACGCCTGATATTCTTTCAACCTGCGCCGCCATGCCCATTAAAGCAACAAGATGGTCTTCAACATTGGTAACGAGGTTAATGACACGACGAATTAGCTGGCCGGTAATATCTTGATAGCTCTGAGATACAACAATATCCGTTAGTTCTTCACGTAGGGTGCTAATTGTTTGTTCTGATTCTTCTTTTAAAGCACATGTTCGATCATAAACGCCATTGAGGGAGTCATGTTCTTTTTCTAACTGGCCAACGAGTAACAATAGATCTTTAAAGCGCTCACTCTGTTTATCTAATTTATCAACAAATGTCAGGGCTCTATCAACACGATCCATCGTTTCGTGGGCATTTTTTTCTGTCATTTCTATAACATAATTCAAGCGTTCGGCAGCATCAGTCTCAGTTTGAGGTGTGCCATCAACATCAAGACTACGTCCTAGCTCACTTGAAAAGGATTTTATCGCTTCATGGAGTCCGCGGGTAAGATGCCCAACTTCACTAAAAAAAGTTTGGTGACGAAATTCATGAAGTTCGCGAATAATTTCCATCGCATCAGATAGCTTGCCTTCGTTGAGGACAGAAACAAGTTCCTGTGCCTTCAACTGCAATTCCATTTCGAAGTGACTCAATCCACTGCCTGTATCTGAAATCATTAAAACTGACCTTCTTGTTATTTAACCCAGGCGCTGAAAGATTTTATCGATCTTCTCTTTCAGTACTGCAGCTGTAAACGGTTTAACAACATAACCATTCACCCCAGCCTGAGCAGCAGCAATGATTTGTTCTTTTTTAGCTTCGGCCGTAACCATGAGCACAGGCATAGCAGCTAGGTTAGGATCAGAACGCACTTCTTTCAGAAGGTCAATTCCAGTCATACCCGGCATATTCCAGTCAGTCACTAAGAAATCAATACCACCCTGTTTCAGAATTGGTAGAGCAGTCTGCCCATCATCCGCTTCAAGAACATTAGTCATGCCCAAGTCACGTAATAGATTTTTTATAATTCGTCTCATCGTGGAGAAGTCATCCACCACAAGAATTTTCATGTCTTTATTCAAGACCAGCCTCCAATTAACACTGCGCAACCCATTGAGTCTACACTAAATTACCGCAATTACGTTGAGTCTTCGCAAGCAATCATTGCCATTCGCTTAATCGCGAACGCAATCTCAATGCTGCTTGACTGTGAATCTGGCTTACCCGAGATTCACTAACCCCTAAAATCTGACCAATCTCTTTTAAATTAAGCTCTTCATCATAATAGAGTGCTAATACTAACTTTTCCCGTTCAGGTAGGTTATTTATAGCGCCACTAAGTGCCTTGAGAAACGATTCTCGCTCAAAAAGCTGATTAGGTCCCGGATCGTCATTAGCAAATGACTCCCCTGGGCCTTCGTTTTGAGGGTTAATCATCTCCTCAAAACTAAATAAACGACTGTCGAGGGTATCTTTTAAAAGATTATGGTATTCATCCACAGATATCCCAAGCTCTTTTGCAACAGAAGCGTCATTGGCATCTCGGCCTGTACGTGATTCTACTTGCTGAATAGCTTCAGTTACCCTTCGACTATTCCGGTGCACTGACCGCGGAGTCCAATCACCCCGACGCACTTCATCAATGATGGAGCCACGAATGCGGATCCCTGCATAAGTTTCAAAGCTAGCACCTTTCGCAGCATCATATCGCTTAGCCGCTTCAAGCAGGCCAATCATACCGGCTTGTATTAAATCATCGAGCAGCACTGTCGCTGGCAGCCTTGCCAGTAAGTGATGGGCGATACGTTTAACTAGCGGCGCATACTGCTGAATTAACTCATCACTCGATTGTAATTGCAGCTGGTTGTACATACTGCCTCTTTATCAATCCGATGGGCGCGCTCCCTGTACAAGCCGCTCAACAAAAAACTCTAAATGTCCCCGGGGCACAGTCTGCACTGGCCACCCGTTTACCTTATTCGCTAATTGACGATATGCCAAGGATACTTTGCTCTTTGGAAAAGCTTTTAAAACAGCTACTTGGCGTTGTACCGCTTTACGAACATTTTCATCATAAGGGATTGAACCCACATATTGAAGCGTGACATCAAGAAACCGATCAGTAACCGTTAATAACTTACCAAACATGTTTCTACCTTCGGTATCCGTTCTTACCATATTGGCCAGAACACGAAAGCGGGTCATCTTATAATCACGATTTAACAGTTTAATTAAAGCATAAGCATCTGTAATTGACGTAGGTTCATCGCACACAACCACCAACACTTCTTGAGCCGCTTTAACAAAACTAACCACAGAATCCGAAATACCTGCCGCAGTGTCAATGATTAACGCATCAATATCATCAGAAACTTCACTAAACGCATGCACTAGCTCAGCATGCTCATGGGGTGAAAGAGCCGTCATCTCTTGCGTACCGGAGCACGCAGGAACGATCTTTAAATTTTCACAGACATCCAGCATGACCTCTTTTAAGCCACACTCACCACTCAACACATCTGAAATATTCTTTTTGGGACGCAAACCCAGCAACACATCAACATTGGCCAAGCCTAAATCGGCATCCATCAAAACCGTACGGTGCCCTAAGTCACTTAATGCGATCGCTAAATTAACAGAGACGTTCGTTTTACCAACCCCGCCTTTACCGCCAGTTACAGCAATTACCTTAACGGGCCTATGTTGATCTATCATTATTTCACCACTAACCCATTTTATAAGCTGAATCTAACGCTACTGTATTTTTTTCAGCCTCAATTGCTCTTTGCGCCGTAATTACAGCTCGACTGACGAGTTCATGTTTTTGGGCAATATCGATATCATCCGGTATACGCTGACCGTCGGTGACATAGGTCACAGGAAGACGTTTTTCAACAATAAGCGAAATCGCCTCACCCAAACTACCCGACTCATCCATCTTGCTTAAAACACACCCATTAAGACCCAAGCTTTTATAAACATTGAAGGCCTGTTCTACAACCCGCCGCTGGCTACTACAAGAAACCACTAACAACTTTTTCAACCGCAACGTCACACTTTCAAGCATCTCTAACTGCGCTTCGCTGTGCGGCTCCTGGGCATTCAGCCCTGCTGTATCGATTAAGACCAAACGTTTATTTTTCAACGAGTGCAGCACATCATCTAAACTGTTCGCCGCATCAACAACCCTAACCGGAACATCTAAAATGCGCCCAAATGTACGTAATTGCTCATGGGCCGCTATACGAAACGTATCCGTCGTCACTAAGGCTAAACTTGAGCTGCCATATTTCAACACATAGCGCGCCGCCAGCTTACCTATAGTGGTTGTTTTACCCACACCGGTAGGCCCAACGAACGCGATCATTCCGCCGCGTTCAATAAAGTCTTCGCCCAAAACAGGTATTGAATCCGACAGGCGAGACAGGGCATTTTTCCATGCTTTATTCGGCGGAAGCCCCACTTCCATAGAGCCTAGTAGGTGAGCTGATAACTTCTCACTCACACCTAGCATCTCTAATTTTCGTTGCAACGGCGGCTTAGTGTCGGAAGGCGCGACATTTTTTGTCGCTAACACTTGCTGATTTAAAAGATTTTTTAGCTGTTCGATCTCATTCTGCATAGAACGAATCAAGTTATCCCCCACCTCCTCTTGAGGCGGTGGCATGGATAGCTCTTCACGTAAATCAAGCCCCAGATCAGCATCATCAAGCACAGAGCTGGTCATAAAATTTCGGTGGGCTGCATCTGCTTTTTCTTTCTGTCGCTGTTTAAGCGATGTCAGAATGGCACGCAGCTCTTCATCATCATTATCCAGCTGCCGATTGACCTTGCCTGAGGTGTCATAATTTTGACTCCCTCCCATCTCTGCTTCAGCAATCTGCATACGCGCTTTCTGCAACTCACTGGCAAGGTTACTGTTTTGCCCCTGAGTTAAAACATCAATTTGGCTTTGACGCTTTTGCTCAGTCTTTTTCTTACGCGAGAACGCTTGTTGCGCCGCTTCGTAATCATTCTCATGGGCAGCAACAACCTCAACCCCACCGGCGACACGGTGGTTCGATACGATCACAGCGTCAGGACCTATCTCATCCCTAACCCTACGCATGGCTTGTCGCATATCTGGCGCGAAGTAACGTTTTACTTTCATATCAATTCCTTATCGGCCACATAAGGCGTAGCTAAACTATACTCAACCATTAACTTCACCTCCCACCGTCGCAACGATAGTGACCTTTTTATTTTCAGGAATTTCCTGATAGGAAAGCACGTGGATATGATGCTCCCCATAACGAACAAATTTAGACATTAACGGCCGTACCGGAGCCGCCACCAACAACACGGATGGGCGTCCCATCATCTCTTGCTGCGTCGCGGTTTCAGAAAGGGACGATTGCAACCGTTCAGCCATGCCCGGCTCTAACACTAAACCGTTATCCTGCCCCTGCTGAACAGAGTTTAATAGCAACTGTTCTAACTGCGGCGCCAATGTAATAACAGGCAGTTCCGCTTCTGATCCATTGATATTCTGCACGATCAAACGTGCAAGGGAGATCCTCACCGCGGCCGTCAATCCAAGCGGGTCCTGTGTACGGTTCACTGCATCGGCTAACGACTCTGCGATCGTTCTGAAATCTTTTAACGGAACCTGTTCCATCAACAGGTTCTGCAGCACCTTCAATAACACACTGAAAGACACCTTCCCTGGCACCAGCTCTTCAACCAACTTAGGTGACGTCTTAGTCAACATATCAAGCAGTTGCTGTACCTCTTCATGGCCCAGCAACTCATGGGCATGAACCTGAAGTAGTTGATTAAGGTGGGTAGCTACAACGGTAGATGCATCAACAACGGTATAACCTAGCGACTGAGCCTGTTCTTTTTGCGACTGTTCGATCCAGATGGCATCAAGCCCAAAAGCAGGGTCTTTAACTTCAACACCTTGTAATTTACCAAAAACCTGACCGGGGTTTATCGCCAGTTCCCTGTCAGGGTAGACCTCTGATTCACCGACAACCACACCCATCAAAGTGATACGATAAGCGCCGGGCAACAGATCAAGGTTATCCCGTATATGGACAGATGGGACCAAAAAGCCAAGGTCTTGGGATAGTTTTTTACGCACACCCTTAATACGACTCAGCAGCTGTCCGCCCTGCATTTTGTCGACCATAGGGATCAAACGATAACCCACCTCAAGGCCGATCATATCAACCGGCATCACATCGTCCCAATCCAGGTCTTTCTTCTCAGCCTCATCATCCAGCGGCAGTTCTGCTTGCTCTTGCGCCAACTGCGCCTCATCAGAAACTTTCTGTTTTTCCTTCTGAATAATCCACCATGCACCACCACCCGACGCCGCTGCTAATGACAAAAAAGCCACATGGGGCATACCCGGAATAATACCCATAATGGTCATAATCCCCGCAGAAACGGCAAGCGCTTTAGGCGAAGCAAACATCTGCGAGATAACCTGTTTACCCATATCATGGGAAACATTTTGTCGAGTTACCATGATCGCAGCAGCAGTAGACAGTAACAATGATGGGATCTGTGCGACCAGGCCATCACCGATGGTCAGCAACGAGTAGAAACGCATAGCGGTTTCAAAATCTAGGTCATGCTGAAGCATCCCTATACCCAAACCGCCCAGCAAGTT
The DNA here is from genome assembly GCF_001597735.1 of Neptuniibacter pectenicola. GTDB lineage: Bacteria > Pseudomonadota > Gammaproteobacteria > Pseudomonadales > Balneatricaceae > Neptuniibacter > Neptuniibacter pectenicola. The sequence continues at coordinate 100,369 of NZ_LUTS01000004.1, read as the reverse complement.
GATGACCAAAATCAAAATACCCGCTACAGCATCGCCACGAACAAATTTTGAAGCACCATCCATTGAACCGTAAAAGTCAGCCTCTTGGGTTACATCTTGACGACGCGCACGCGCCTCTTCTTGACCAATAAGCCCTGCATTTAAATCGGCATCAATAGCCATCTGTTTACCCGGCATCGCATCCAACGTAAATCGAGCGCTTACTTCTGATATACGGCCAGCACCTTTCGTCACTACCACAAAGTTGATAATAATCAGGATAAGGAAAACAACAAAACCAACAACATAGTTACCGCCAACAACCACCTCACCAAAGGCTTCAATCACTTTACCAGCCGCATCACCCCCTTCATGCCCCGCCAATAGCACCACACGCGTTGACGCCACATTCAACGAGAGCCGCATCAAGGTTGCAATCAGAATAATGGTTGGGAAAATAGCGAAATCGAGGGGGCGATCGGAGTAAACACAGACCAGCAGAACAACAATAGAAAGGGCGATATTAAACGTAAATAACACATCTAATAAAAAAGGCGGGACAGGCAGCGTTACCATTGCCAAGATAACAAGCAGCAGCAAAGGCACACCTATATTGCCTTTACTTAATCCGCGAACATTATCGAGAATTACCGCTTTATCCACCCAAACTCCAGACCGTCAAAAAAACATCACAAAAAGAGACCACTCGACCAATACAGCACATACTTACACAGACAAAGGAAAAATACGCTGTTTTTTTGACGAATGACTAAACAATGGCTAGAAAATGCAATTTTCGAGCCACTTAGAGGTTATCTTTGAACTCATCAGGAATGGGCAATTCATCAACCTTAACTTCGGTAGGCCGCTCCGCTTGGCGACTCTTAAATCGCTTAAGCTGGAAGACATAAGCCAACACTTGAGCGACAGCCATGTACAACCCAGAAGGGATCTCATCATTAATTTCAGTAGAGTTGTAGATCGCACGCGCCAAGGGGGGCGCTGAGAGTATAGGCACGTCGTTCGCTTCCGCTATCTCTCTAATCTTCAGGGCAACAAAATCTACGCCTTTAGCCACCATAATCGGCGCATTACGATCATCGCCTTCATATTTCAGAGCGACGGCATAATGGGTCGGGTTGGTAATGACAACATCAGCATCAGGCACCGCTGTCATCATCTGTCTTTGCGCTATTTCACGCTGCAACTGTCGAATACGCCCTTTAACCTCAGGCTTACCTTCCGTATTTTTTAACTCATCCTTGACCTCTTGAAGGGTCATTTTCATTTTTTCTGTGTATTCATAAAGCTGATAAGGCACATCAACCAACGCGACCAATATAAGCACCGCACTCAAGGCCATAAACACCCAGATAATGATCTCTAGTGCGGAGTCGATTGCCGGTCGCGGCTCAAATGTCGCTAAGGCCAAAATATCCCCTCGGATATTCCACAATATAAGAATGGCAAACCCACCCACTAAGGAGAACTTTGCAATGGCCTTGAACAACTCAACAAGGGATTTAAGTGAGAACATCCGCTTTATCCCCGCAAGCGGGTCAATACGGCTACCTTTCGGCAGAATGGAATCGCCGCTAAAGTTCCACCCCCCTAAGGCGATAGGCCCAACGATAGAAGCGACAACTAAAGAGAAAAACACGCCAGCCAACCCTAACAGCGCCTCCCAAACCGACACTTCAAAATGCGAAAGCATCTTATTCGGATCAAAAATGGCTTGGCGATCCAATACAAAGTTGCTTTCTATCATCCCCAGAAGATGCTCAGCAAGCTGGGCACCGAAAATAATGACGGAGAACACAGCCGCCATTAAAACCAGCGTCGTCGCCAGCTCTTTTGATCGCGGAACATCGCCCTTTTCCCGAGCTTCACGTATTCGCTTGGGGGTGGGATCTTCTGTTTTCTCTTGGCCGGAATCTTCTGCCATGAAGACCTCTTAAAGAAACAAATGCTCAATATAATCTAATACAAAACTAGAGATTCTCATATATTGATCGAGAAAGCCTCCCAAGTTCACCCAGTTAATAAACAACCCCAATACCATCGTAAAGGGAAAGCCAACCGCCAAAATATTCAACTGCGGCGCCGCACGGGACATAATACCAAACGCCATATTAACCACTAATAACGCGGTCACCGCAGGAAGCGCCATCAACATGGCAGCAGAGAACATCCAGCTCCCCGCCATCGCTATCTTCCAATAACTTTCACGATCTAAAGCGGACAAACTCACAGGCACAACATCAAAACTTCGCACTAAAATCTCAACCATCACCAAATGACCATTAAGCGAGATAAATATCATCATAATTAAGGTGAGATAAAATTGCCCAAGCATAACAACAGAAATACCGTTAGTAGGGTCGGTCATCGATGCAAAACCTAACCCCATCTGCATGGCAATAATCTGTCCACCTAGGACGAATACTTGATAAAAAACCTGAAACAGAAAGCCTAACATCGCACCAACTAAAATCTGCTGACCGATCACTAGGTAGGTATTGATACTCAACCCATCAATCGCTGGCATAGCAGGCAGCAATGGCGCAACAACAAAGGATACAGCTAACGCAAGCATTAAGCGGACACGGGCATTAATCAACTGGCTACCCAGCAAAGGAACCGCCATGAAAAATGAAGCCACACGGAAAAAAGGCAGAAGTAAGGCTGAGACCCATTGTTCAATCTGTAGAACATCGAGTTCAAACAAGAGGCTAACCTATAAGATAAGGAATGTTTTTGATCAACCCTGAAAAATGTTCCATCAAGGTATTCAGGATCCAAGGACCCGCCCACATAATAACAAGGATGGTCATCAATAAGCGCGGCAAGAAACTTAACGTTTGCTCATTGATCTGTGTTGCCGCCTGAAACGTTGAAACAATCAAACCAACAATCAAACTCGGCACAATAATAACCGAGACCAACAAAACAATTAGCCAAAAAGCGTCACCAAATATGCCAAGGACAACTTCTGGGGTCATAGTAGACGTCCTGATTTTACGCTTTTAAATTCCAAAACTCGCCGCCAAGGTACCGATCACTAGCGCCCAGCCATCTATAAGTACAAATAGCATTATCTTGAACGGAAGGGAAATAATTACCGGCGAGAGCATCATCATACCCATTGCCATTAAGACACTCGCCACCACAAGGTCAATCACCAAAAAAGGAATAAACAGCATAAAACCTATCTGAAATGCTGTTTTTAACTCACTGGTGACAAACGCAGGTACCAGCACGGTAAACGGAATCTCATCCGCACTATTCACTTCAGGTGTGTCTGATATCTTCATAAACAACCCAAGATCACTCTCTCGGGTTTGTAACATCATAAACTCACGAAACGGAACACTGGCCTTCTGAAATGCTTCCAGCAGCGGCATCCCTTCATTAGCGTAAGGCTGTACCGCGTCCACATACACTTTGTCTAAAACAGGCGTCATAATAAACAACGTCAAAAACATCGCCATACCCACCATAATTTGGTTAGAAGGCGTTTGTTGCAGACCCAGCGCTTGCCGTAAAATTGAAAAAACAATAATGATTCGTGCAAATGACGTCATCATCATCACCATCGCTGGCAAGAACGTCAGCATGGTCATCAACGCAAGCACTTGCAGTGTTACGCTGTAATTGGTTTCGCCGTTTTCACCCGTTGTTAGTGTTAAGGCAGGGATACCGACATCTGCAGCTTCAGCTGTAAAAGCCATCGAGCCAAAAACAAGCACAATAAGAGCAGAAAATAGCTTACTCATCTTCGCCCCCAGCTTTATGTTCTGATGCTCGACGTTGCTTCATCACATCAGCAAGGCGATGGGAAAAACTGTCTGCTTTTTTATCACTCGACTCTTCAATATCACCCGCTTCAAAAGCGTGAAGACGTGACACCCGACCAGGGGCAACACCCAGCAACAAATGCTGTTGACCCACTTTGACCAGTACCGCCTTTTCTCGCGCACTCAACGGCAAGACACCCACAACACGCATATTCTTTGTGAGAGGTGATATACCAGAAAAACGCTTCACCACCCACGATAAAACAAAGATAATAACAACAACGACAAGCAACCCTATCACCAATTGGATGAGGGCTTCTCCAGAGAAGGGTTCTTTAAATGCAGGCGGGATAGCTGTTTGCGTAGACATTTGAGCAGAGGAGGCGCTCCCCTCTGCACAAATCTGTTGCGATATCGCTAAGAACGCTAGAAAAAATAGTGAACGCATAGCCTGCTATTTCAGTCGCTTGATACGTTCTTGCGGACTAATAACATCCGTAAGTCTGATGCCGTAGCGGTCATTGACGACAACAACCTCACCATGCGCAATCAAGGTTCCATTGACCATGACGTCTAGGGGCTCTCCCGCAACGCGATCAAGTTCAATAACAGACCCTTGGTTTAACTGTAATAAATTACTAATTGGAATATCAGTCTGACCTACTTCCATTGACAAGGTCACTGGAATATCAAGAATTACATCCAATTTAGGGTCAGATACGGGCGTACCTTCATCCTTTAATTCATCAAGTTCAACCGATGTTCCAACAACACCTGTTGCAGCAAGCAAGGCATCCGGATCAACCGTGTCACCACCCTCTTCGGTGACTTGTTCTTCCATCGCGGCAGCCCATTCATCAGCTAACGCTTGCTGGTCTTCAGTTTCATCACTCATCTATTTGCTCTCTAATGATCTTATCAGCCGTTTATTTAGGGCGTATTATTTGATCAACAATTTTTACAGCCAAGTTACCCCGAGCAACGCCCATAGTACAATGATATACGGGAACCTTGTTAGCTTTTAACTCAAACGTAGACGGCAACTCTATAGGGATCACATCGCCAGCTTCCAACTCCAACACATCACGCAAGGTCATCTCTTGCTGCGCCACAACCATATCTAATGGCAATTTAGCCATCAAAATGTCGCGTTGAAGGGCGATCTGCCAGCGTTCATCTTTTTCATCTTCGTTATTTTGGAAACCAGAGACCAACAGATCTCTAATCGGCTCAAGCATTGAGTAAGGCATCGCCACATGAAATTCGCCAGAGCCCCCTTCAAGGTCAACTTGAAACGTACTGACAACCACAACTTCAGTCGGATTAATCACGTTAGCCATCGCAGGGTTCATTTCATGACCGAGGTGCTCGAAGCTTAATTCTTTAACAGGATGCCACGCCTCTTCTAAATCCAAAAAGAACTGTTCTAATACTTTATGAATAAGACGGGTTTCTGTTGGTGTAAACTCTCGCCCTTCAATTTTGGCATGGCGGCCATCCCCTCCAAAAAAGTTATCCACTAATTTAAAGACTAACTTAGCATCCATGATAAAAAGCGCGGTGCCACGCAAAGGAGTAACGCGCACAAGGTTCATACTGGTAGGCACATATAGCGTATGAATATAATCGCCATATTTCATAACCTGTACACCACCTACAGTGACATCCGCCGCGCGGCGTAACAGGTTAAAAAGACTTAAACGGGTATAGCGGGCAAAACGCTCGTTAACCATCTCAAGGGTAGGCATCCTGCCACGAACGATACGCTCATGGCTTGCCAAGTCATAAAGGCGAACATCACCCTCTTCAACTTCAACCTCTTCCGACGTTTCAACATCACCATCATCCACCCCATGTAAAAGGGCGTCGATCTCATCCTGTGAAAGTAGGTCTTTGACTGACATCTAGCAAGATTCCTCAATCACACACAATCCCATTACTGCATAACCATATTAGTAAAGAGAATGGCTTCAACACCGGGTTTAGCTATTTTTTCTTGCATAAGTTCACGCACTAAATCGGTTGCGCTCTCTCTCAAGGCCTGCTTACCTTCTAACGTTTGCAAAACTCTAAAATCCTGCGTACTAAACAAGTTATTAAGTCTAGACACAATCAAGGGCATATGAAGCGTCAATGCGTCAGCCACGTCCTGTTCACGACTTTTCGCTTCAACATAAAGCTGCATGTAATGGGGGCGATTATCATCGGACTGGAGCGTCACCACAAACATGGGTTTCCCATTCATGGTTCTAATTTTCGTATAAATAGCCTCAGCCTTAACCGTTTCAGCTGGCGCAACCTCTTCTTGGGCGTCATCCCCACTCAGGAAAAACCAAGCACCAGCAGCGCCACCGCCACCGACAACAACGAGCGCAAGTACAACAATAATAATCAGTTTCAACTTAGACGGTTTCTGCTTTTCGCCCTCTTCTGCACTTGGTCCTTGCTCTTCAGCCATCTATAGATCCTCAACAACATCTAGGCAAACTGTTAACCACTGCCCTATGGTAAAAATAGTATTATGCCTAATATAACACACTGATTTTAAGGCTGAAGATCAAGAACAACAAAAACTACTGTTTTTACATTAAACGACCTACCTAGGTAGCTGAGATCCTCGGCAAGTCATGTACCGAACGGGGCAGCTCCCGTCCTTTAACAAAGCAACTAGGCGTAATAATCAACTAACGAGAGTGGTTTAGACGCAGACGGGGATACCCCTGTGTCATCACCAACCTCACCGGCTCCCATATATGACCCTCCCGCAGCATCACCATTCTGCTCAGCAAGCTGTTCTCTTCGCTGCTGATCCGCCGATTGATCATCTACTGATGAGTCCTGCAAAGACAACCCTTGCTCCTCAAACATCTCACGTAATCGCGGCAAACTTTGCTCTACTGCGTCACGGACATGTGCATGGGGTGATGTAAAACTAAGGCTAACTTGATCCTGATTGATATGAACCCTAATACTCAAAGAACCAAGTTCAGGAGGATCTAATTGAATATGAGCAACATTTACGTTTTGCGCAGACACCATTATCGCCCGCTCACCTAATGCATTTTTCCACGCAGGCGTATTAATCTGGACCTGCTGCGGCATCATAAGGTTCTGAGCGTCCGCCACCACCTTTTGCGTTGGGCTCGGCTGAGCCATAGCCACTGACTGCTGGGTCTGATTCTGGGCCAGCGCTAATGTTTCCATACGCTGACTAAAACTACTGTCTGAGGCCTTTTCGTTCGCGGTTACTTTTTGCAACAACTGTTTAGATAACTCTAAAGCAGATTCAAACCGTTCAGGCAGCAGATTGCTAGCGGTCGATTTCACCGCTGTGTCCGATTTAGCATTCAATTCTGCCGCGATCTCTTTTTGACGATTAGCCGCCATCAAGTCAACCGTTTCAGGCATGCGTCCAGCAATAGGGGGTTCTTTTTTAGCCTGTACATCAACGACACCTTCAACACCGTCACTGATCGACGGAGAAACGACTGTACTCGGTGTTTTTTCATTATTAGACTGAGTCGACGCTTGCTGAGCGACAAACGGAGTGACAGGTTTGTTAGCTTTATTCGCCTCATCAATCGAACGTTGCAGAGGTTGCAGAGGTTGCACAGCAACATCAGATGTGTCAGTTACCGTCCGCTGCGCTTGAATCTGAGCCGCACGCTCACCCTCATCACCCTTTAAACGAGCTAACTGCTCAGCATCTAACAGCGCAGATTCAACACCTGAACGTTGGGACACCTGAGCATCAAGCAAACCAGCATTAGGTGCTGGATTGAAGCCCTCTTCAGCCAACGTGCCACGCGCAGCACCGGCCTGCCCCATAATACCCTTAAAAAACTCAAGCACCTCAGACGAATCTGATCCATCCGCATCAGCACTCGCCATCTCGCTATACGTTGCTTTAATGGCGTCTGATAGAGCACTACTGCCAAAACGCGCTTCTAGGTCTGATAACAATATAGGCGGACCAACGACCGTTGCCGTCGCCATATCATCCTGCACACCATCAGCAGAGACCGCGCCATCAATCTCATCAGAGGATAACGGAGACTGCTGTTCTGCGAACTGCTTGAGCGCATGAGCAAGTTCAGCGGTAATCTCAGATGGAAGCTCAGCTCCGTCGCCATACTGCTGCTCTAACATTTGAGCAATATAGAGCATTTTTTGCTGCATCGTTACGTCAGGAAGGACCCCGTCTTCAACAGATTGCGGCAAAGAGATACCCGATTGCGGCAAGAAAGCGCCGGCAGCTAACTCGGTCCCTTGCCCAGACTGCTGACCCAGCACCGCACCAAAACCGCCAAAAAACGCACCGCTGGAGCCTAGAGGAGGACCCGCTTGTGAAGATATAGAAAGGTTTAACGTTAATAGCCCACCACCGGCAGGCATTGAAATTTGCTCGCTCATTCTAGGCTCCTATGAATATGCCTAAAACAATAAAAGCAAAAAAAGGGCCAATACTATAGAAAGGGGTTAATCATTGTTTGAGCGCGCTCATCAATCTGTTTTTGCAGCGCTTTTTCTTCCGCCTGCATCTCTGTTTCAAGCGCTTTATCGGTCAACTTTTGCATACCCTTCATGCGGGCATATGATGTTTTCCAGTGCTTCTCAACCGCCTCCAACTCTTTCAAGTTTTGAGCCATTGCGTTCACTTGAGTATCCTTCGCATCTTGTATTTTCTGCATAAAAGCTTGCTGCGCATGCAGCTGTGCACCCGTACAGCCTTCGGCATTGACGCCCAGATAATTTTGATGGTATTCAGATAAGTATTGATCAAGCTGACCCATCGTTTTCTTATCTTGCTCAACCCTCTGACGACTGGCCGCAAGAAACTGATCCGCCTGCTTCTTTTTACGCTCAGCAAGATCAAGCACCAACTGTAGTCTTTTCGAACGCTTGCTCATTTTTGTAAACCATTACTAACGGGTCGACGAATCTGCTGATTTAATTCAGCTTGCGGTGTCGGCGGTGCCGAAATAACCATGATCATCTGCTGCATCGACTCTTTCAGCGTGAAGGACTCATTCATACCCTGACGCAAGTAAGCACCAATGGACGGTAAGTTCTCCATCACAAAATCCGTATCAGGATCACTCCCTTTAACATAAGCACCCACATTGATCAGGTCTTCATTTTGACGATACTTTGAGTATAGCTGCTTAAATCGCATAGCCATCTGAAGATGGTCGGGCTCTACAATTTGCGGCATCGCACGACTGATCGAGGCTTCAATATCGATTGCTGGATAATGCCCCTGCTCCGCTAAACGGCGTGACAAAACAATGTGCCCATCTAAAATTGCACGCGCCGAGTCTGCGACTGGGTCTTGCTGATCATCACCCTCGGTCAATACAGTATAGAACGCAGTAATAGAACCACTGCCCTCCTCACCATTACCTGCTCGTTCAACTAATTTAGGGATCTTAGCAAATACCGATGGTGGATAACCTTTCGTTGCGGGCGGCTCCCCGACGGCCAAGGCTATTTCACGCTGAGCTTGGGCATAACGGGTTAAGGAGTCCATTAACAGCAGTACATTTTTACCTTGATCACGAAAATATTCTGCGATACGCGTAGATAACTGTGAAGCACGCAATCTCATCAACGGCGAGTCATCCGCCGGGGAGGCAACAACAACGGAACGCTTGAGCCCCTCTTCACCTAAGCTGTGTTCAATAAACTCTTTTACTTCCCTGCCTCGTTCACCAATCAAACCAACAACAATGATCTCCGCCTCGGTAAAGCGTGTCATCATCCCCAGTAAAACCGACTTACCGACCCCACTACCAGCAAACAGTCCCATTCGCTGCCCCCGACCCACGGTCAGTAAGCCATTGATCGTACGAATACCCACATCAAGTGGCTGCTTTATTGGCTCACGCATCAGCGGGTTAATAATCTCCCCAGCCAAGCCGGTTTCAGCTTCTGGCTGCAAAGGCCCCTTACCGTCAATAGGTTTACCTACCCCATTAAGGATACGGCCTAGCAGATTCATTCCAACGGGGACTTTACCGGACTCAGATGAGGCAATCACACGGGTGCCTGATTGCAACCCATCAATCGGATACAACGGCATTAGGTAGATACGATCGCCCGAAAACCCCACCACCTCAGCCTCAACTTTATTTGTTTTGGATAACTCAATAAAACAGCATGCCCCCACAGCACACTTAATACCGACAGCCTCAATCGTCAAGCCGATCATACGGGTGATGCGCCCTTCGACACGTGGGCAGGGAGGATCTATTCGGTATTGGGAATAACGGGATAGTTTTTCTAGGAGCTTACTCATGATCGCCAGCGACTTCATGGCTAAGATTATTATAGAATTGCTCTACAACATTGGAAAAACGTGTTTCCACCTCATCCTGAATCAAGGTATTTTCAGTTTCAAGACGGAACCCACCTGAAGTCATATCTGCTGCGGACTCAACAACAAGAGAGGCACCTGGCACAACGAGAGACTGCCGGACAAATTCAACATCATCTTCGCTCACCTTTACAAGCACGGTCGTTATGGGTTCAGGTAGTTGCTGCATCCCTTCTTGAATAGAGGCGAGCAAGAGATCTTTCCGCGTTTCCAGCTCAACGCCTACCGTTTTTTCTGCCAATAAAACAACCAACTTAACCAACGCGTCCTCGACAGCACTCGTCGATTTTTCTAGCGGCGTCTGTAACTCGGCCAACAGATCCTGAAGCAGCGCTTGAAGACGAGCCACTTCGGTTTCGCCCTGCTGAAACCCTTCTTTATAACCGAGCTCCCGCCCAGCCAGCAAACCTTCGGCATGCCCCTTATCTCGACCTTGGCTTCGCCCCTCTTCCAACCCAGCAGCCAGCCCTTCAATACGAGCAGTTTCTCTAATGGCTTCGAGCTCAGCGACCGTGATTTTTTCGGCGGCGATAACCTCATCCACGACGGTAACTTCAGTAATTTTTTTATGCTGAAGCGCTGTCGACTGGGTTGAGGTAGTCCGCCCCATCTGAGGGAGGGTCCAACTTTGAGCGTTATGGACATCTTCAGCCCTAATACGCTTATACGCCTTTGTTTCGTTAGACATACATTAATTACACCATTGCCTCGCCACCGCCGCCAAGGATAATTTCACCATCATCAGCCAGCTTGCGAGCAATGGTAAGCACCTCTTTTTGTGCCCCTTCCACGTCACTTACACGCACAGGCCCTTTCGCTTCAAGGTCATCTTTCAGCAACTCAGCTGCACGTTTAGACATGTTCTTAAAGACCTTATCCTGCAAGGCGACATCTGCCCCTTTCAGTGCGACCACTAAGACATCGGTCGATACTTCACGCAAGATCGCCTGAATACCCATATCTTCAACATCAAGCAGGTTATCAAAAACAAACATCAAATCAGAGATACTCGACGCAAGGTACTCATCCGATTCTTTTATGCTCTCCATCAGCTCAACTTCAATACTTGAGTCAATAAAGTTCATGATATTAGCGGCGGATTTAACGCCCCCTAAAGTGGCAGTACTTGAACCACCGGCACCCGCAAATTGGCGCTCTAAAATATCGTTTAACTCTTGCAATGCCTGAGGCTGAATACGATCTAGCGCGGCCACACGCATTAAAATATCAAGGCGCTGCTTTTCATCGAAACAACCTAAAACACCCGCTGCCGCATCCGGCTCAAGATACGCCACAACAACCGCTTGTATCTGGGGATGTTCATAACGAATAATTTCTGCAATTTGTCGAGGCTCCATCCAGCGTAGCGTATCAAGGCCAGATGTGTTTGTGCTCATAAGAATACGATCAAGAAGGGTTTTCGCTTTCTCTTCACCCAGTGCTTGGTTAAGCATAGAACGAATATAGATATCATTATTAATACCTATACCCGTTTGATCACTCACCAACCCCATAAAGTCACCAATAACAGACTCCACTTTGGTTTGGGGGACGTTGTTTAACTGAGCCATAGCCTCCCCAATCATTTGGACCTCTTTCGGCCCCATATGCTTGAGGATTTCTGCAGCATCGGTTTCACCCAAGCTAATCAGCAGAATGGCGGCTTTATCAATTTCACCTCCGCCCTGATCTGCTCCATCACTCATTATCACCTACCCACTGTTTAACAGCCTGCGCCACTCTTGCAGGGTCTTCAGCGACCATACTGCGAATTGCATTTAACTGATAATCAAAACTTTCATTGGGCGTAGGCAACAGCTCATCATCACTACCAAAGGTCACTGAATCGGAAGAAAAATCAGCGCCATCTAAACCAGCAAGCTCGGCACTCACATCACCCGCCGCACCCAAACCTGCAACATTTCCAGCGGTACCTGCCGTTGCTAAGTTCCGTAGAATCGGCCTTAAAATACCAAAAACCAACACTAGAACAAAAATAACAGCCATCGCTTGCTTAACAATATCCCAAATCCAATCCTGTTTCCAAATGGGCGTATCTTCAGTCACTATCGGCTCTTCAGCAACAAACGGGGTATTAACGACATTCACGCTATCACCACGTAACGCAGAGAATCCAACCGCATCCTGGACAAGAATACGTAACCGCTGAAGCTCATTCTGATCCCATGGCGTTCTAACCGCTTCGCCACTCTCTGGATTAATACTGGAGAGATCATCGACCACTACTGCTACCGTTAGGCGCCTTACACGCCCTTGCTGGTGTTTTGTGTAGCTAATCGTGCGATCTAATTCATAGTTACGCGTCGCTTGTTTACGCGCAGAGCCCGGTGCACCAACCGCGTCAGCACCACCTTCACCCGCTCCCGCTTGCTCAGGCACACTACTTGGCCCCGGCGGCTGATTAGAAAGCGCACCAGGCACGCCCACCGCAGCATTACCGCCTACACGCGACTCATCCATGGTTTGCTCACTACGCAGCGCAGGCAGATCAGGGTTATAAAGTTCATCGGTCTGCTCAACGGCTGTAAAGTCGACATCTGCTGACACTTCTGCACGAAAGCGCCCCATACCTACAACCGGCTGCAGAATACTGTTAACTCTATTTAGCAACGTACCTTCAAGACTGCGCGTATATTCAAGCTGCTTTGCCGCTAAAACCACATTCACATCTTTATCACGCATATTAAGCAGGCGACCACGCTGATCAACAACGGTCACGTCTTTAACATTAAGCGAAGGAATACTGGAGGCCACAAGGTTAGCAATCGAGGCAACTTGATCACGCTCTAGTGCTCGACCGGAAAAAAGCTCTAGAAAAACAGAAGCCGTAGGCTTACGGGTATCGCGAATAAACACGGTATCTTTAGGTATAGCGAGATGAACACGCGCATTACGAATTGAGGTCATACTGGATATAGTACGCGCCAACTCACCTTCTAAACCTCGTCTATAACGTGTCGTTTCCATAAACTGACTCGTACCTAGACTTTGTTCTTTATCCATAATTTCAAAGCCAACCGTTTTATCGGCGGTAAAACCTTCAGCGGCTAGCTTTAAACGCGCTTGGTGAACATACTCATCAGGGACCAGTATGGCTCGACCATCCGCATCAAAATTATAAGGTACATTATATAAACGAAGTTGTTCGATGATCTGATTCGCATCAGAAAAAGAAAGGTTACTAAAGAGAACACGCTGTTCCGGTTTTTGTGACCAAAGAACCACAGCAAAACCGATAGCAACACTGGCAGCCAACCCAACCATCAAACCAATTTGACGTACAATGCCCAGTTTATTAAAACCTTGCATTGGGTTTCCACTTAACGTTTCAGGACCACCAGCCACAGCCATTCACCTTGAATTTCTATTTTTATTAGATAGGCATTTTCATAATATCTTCATAAGCCGACACCAAGCGATTTCTTACTTGAGTCATAGCTTGAAAAGACACAGAAGCCTTCTCGGCCGCAATCATTACTTGCGGTAAATCAATACTCGAATCACCTTGCTCATATGCGACCGCCAACTTTTTGGCATCTGCCTGCGCATCATTAACACCATCAACCGCTGTTTTTAAGATATCGCCAAACGATGTACGCCCAATACCATTACTTTCTTTCAAGCCTTGGGGCGCCACATGCGAAACGTCTGAAGATGTAGCCTGAACTTGCGCTTTAATCGTCCGCATCTGCATAAGAACGCTGTTTATATCTGCTCTTTCGATCATACCAACACCAAGCGGCAATTTATTGACATTATAATCACACTTAGCGCTTCATCAATAGAGGATAACAAATTAATGTCATTATTTTGTCTATTTAATCCATTAATGAGCACTTATGGTACAAATAAAGCAAAAAACGGGCCATTAGGCCCGTTAATCTTTTGACATATCAATCTGTTAGTAATGCGCCTCAGGCGGATCACCGTATTTTAACCGCACATACATCAGCGCCACGGTTAACGCATCCCCAATAGCGGTATGGCGCTCAAGCATTGGTATGTCTAATTTTTTGGATATAGTGTCAAAACGTAAATCAACATTTCCGCCGACAGACTTCCATTTAATAATATCGTGATAGACATGAGACAACTCAACCGCCTTGTTCGGCAAACCAAACCCGTACAACGGCCTGATGAATTTGTCTAGCATCCTAATATCGTAATTTACGTAGTAACCTAAAATAGGGCGATTACCGACAAACTCCAGCACTTGCTGCAAAGCATCTTGGATATCAATCCCTTCAGCCAAATCGCTTTCACGGATTTTATGGATCTTTATTGAATCGCCCGTCAGTGATTTTGGCGGTTTTAATTTAATATCAAGCCGATCACTGGTGAGTACCTTGCGTCCCCTAATTTTAACCGCACCTATAGATACGATCTCGCCCTGCTTTACATCTAAGCTAGTCGTCTCGCAATCCAGCGATACAACTTCATCACCATTATAAGACTCAAACAGGTGCGCAAACGGGCCTGATTTATGGTCATATTTCTCTTTTATTCGTCTAACCGCTCTGGGTATTATCATCAACTAACCCCCGAGGTGATATCTAAGCTCAAGATGCTTTTTAAAACCTTTCACTATATGCAAAGCATCTCGCAACAGATCACGCTCCATTTTATCTAACGACTGCAACTCAATTAAGTTAGGTGTCTGATCATGCCCCGTATCACTACACTCTATTCGCTTAATTTGCTGCCTCAACCGTAAACTAATAAACAAACTTAACGCCTCAGCCAGTTCACTACCATGCTTTTGCTGTAACTGCTCTTGCTCAACTAACGCCTCTATCCGTTCAAAGGTATTGGTTGCCTTAATACGGTACTCAAGCGCAATTGTGCGAATGCCATGCACAATAGGAAATATGCCGCCTTTTTTAATATCTAAATGGCCTTTATCTTTTAAATTACCAAAGAATGTTAGCGGCGTATCAAACTCTAACGACGCTTTTGCAAAATGAGAGAAAAAAACATCATTGTTACGCAGGTGACGCATAAACCAATTTCGGCTCGCTTTAAATATAGCAGGGTTACCCGCTACCGGCTTAGCATCAATCGCTATCGCCAAGTTCATCTGCGACTCACTATCACATTTATCAGCCCACTCTCGCAACATCTGCGTCCACTCACCTAAGGAGCGAACCCAAGCTGGGTTTGACACCATAATATTACCCGGACAGGGAGGAAAACCGAACCCGATCAAAGTCTCACTAAAGCGATTTAATGTATCCTGCATCTTGGGCCAAACTAACCCATCACGATAGATGACAGCATTATCCTGATCCGTTTTCATTATCTGCTCACCACGCCCCTCCGATCCCATGACCAAAAGACAGACGTGAGGCTGCATATCCGCAGGCATAATGATATTAAATAATTTAGCGATGATCCGACCATTCATGGCGGCTAATAGATCCATAGCAAAACGCGTTTTAACACCATGTGAAACTAAGGCCTTGATTAAATCATCTAAACCTTGCGCGGCCTCTTTAAGATCCTCAACCGTTTGTGCTCGCTCGATTCGCAAACCAATAACGTGGGAGTGACTAGAGAAATAACTCAATACATCAGTGAGCTCTACAATCCCACTCATCTCCGCCCCCGCCATCACCACAACACGTTCGATACGCTGTTGAGTCATAATAATTAGGGCATTAAAAAGATAGTCATCCGGCTCAACTGTTATCAGACGGTAACTGGCAATCTCGGCAAGGTCTGTGTCCATCGGCATCTCATTGACAATCACCGCATCCAGCAAGTCGGTGCCGGTCACCATGCCATATCGACTTCCACGCCTAACCAGCAAACAGTCAGATTTATGCTCTCGCATAATCAGCGTTGCTTCGCGAATAGAGGTGCCTTCCACAATCACTAACGGCTCACGTACTAAGCCATCAGACACCTTAGCCAGCATAAACTCAGCCATATCCTGATCTTTACTACCATGCTGCTGCATGATTTCAGTTTTAGCGGAAAGGTTTTGCTGAAAATAATCAGCAAACAGGCTGTTTGTGGACATTAAATCCAATAATGTTTTCGTGGGTAGGATATGGCAGATCGTTTCCTCTTCCGCTATAAAATTGTGAATCGCCTTCCCACGAATGGCTGACCATCCGCCAAAATAATCCTCATTTGTGTAATATACAAAGATCTGTTCACGGCTCGTCTCACCCTCTTCAACAACCTCACTTTCACCCACCCTTCCTTTCAAAATGATGAACACACCTTCTGGCTCCTCACCGGCCGCCATAATCACTTCGCCCTTCTGGTAGTAACTTATATCCAGACTTGAGCGCAGGGTTTGCTCCTCTTTTTCATCCAACAAACTAAACGGTAGATTTGTCATTTTGAAAGAATCAGGCATATCTATAATCCTTATTTTATTCACAAAAAAAGGCGCTCCAACTCTACGCTGGGCGCCCTTTCAGTAAGGTGATTACTCGATCTTAATGATCATGAGCCTCAGTAGCGCCACGTGGAATACGTAGATCCGCTACAATCTCCTGAATTTCTTTTGGTGGCGCCGCAGTCATACTAGATACTACGAAACCAACAACGATATGAAGCACCGCACCTACCGTACCGAAACCACCTGGGGAGATACCCAAGAAGTACTGGTCAGGCGTACCACTACCGAATGCGAAGTAGTACATGTAGCACATTGTAGATACCAGACCTACAAGCATACCGGCAATCGCACCTTGTGAGTTATGACGCGTCCAGAAAATACCCATAATAATTGCAGGGAATACTGATGCACACGCCAAACCAAATGCCAAGGCAACAACCTGAGCCACAAAGCCTGGAGGGTTAATACCGAAGTAACCGGCAATACAAATCGCAACAATCGCAGCTAGACGAGCATAAAGAAGCTCCTGCTTATCACTGATATTCGGATTGATAGTTTTCTTCATCAAGTCATGGGAGATAGCTGTTGAGATTACCAACAACAAGCCCGCTGCAGTAGAGAGTGCTGCCGCAACCGCACCCGCTGCTACTAACGCAATTACCCAGTTAGGAAGCTGCGCAATATCAGGGTTAGCCAACACCATAATGTCTCGGTCGACATATACTTCGTTAGCAAACGGCTGTTTAGCTGGATCAAAGTTAGCATCATCTTTAGCGTTAGTTGCTAGACGCTGGCCGTGTTCGCCACGCTCTTCAAGGAACGCAGGCTTACCTTTAGCGCCATTAAACGCATCGCCAGCAGCATACTGAACTTTGCCATCACCGTTACGGTCATTCCAACCGATCAGACCTGTATTTTCCCACTGCTGGAACCACTTAGCATCGGTTTTTAGCGCTTCATAAGACGCACCAGAACCATCAGGACCATTCAGTGTTTGAATAAGGTTTACACGACCAAAACCCGCTACACCAGGAATCGCAGTATAAAGAAGTGCAATGAAGATCAATGCATAACCTGCAGAGATACGTGCATCTTTAACACGAGGTACAGTGAAGAAACGTACGATTACATGAGGAAGACCTGCAGTACCGCACATTAGTGCAACCGTTAAGCAGAAGATATCAATCGTAGACTTCTTACCGCTAGTATACTGACTAAAGCCTAAATCAACTGAAAGCTGATCCAACGTCGCCAATACAGACATACCATTATCGAGTGTTGCGCCCAAACCGATCTGAGGCAGGATATGTCCTGTAACCTGTGCAGATAGGAAAAGTGCAGGTACGGTGAATGCAAGGATAAGTACGCAGTACTGCGCTACCTGAGTATAAGTAATACCCTTCATACCACCTAATACGGCGTAGAAGAATACGATCGCCATACCGATAATGACACCCGTGTTGATATCAACGTGTAGGTAACGAGAGAACACGATACCAACACCACGCATCTGACCAGCAACGTAGGTGAAAGAGATTACAATTGTACATGCTACTGCAATTACGCGAGCAGTCTGTGAATAGTAACGATCACCGATAAAGTCAGGCACTGTGAACTTACCAAACTTACGTAGGTAAGGCGCTAACAAAAGCGCTAGCAGTACATAACCGCCAGTCCAACCCATCAAATAAGCTGAACCATCACGACCGATAAAGGAAACTAAACCGGCTAGAGAGATAAACGAAGCTGCAGACATCCAGTCAGCGGCTGTCGCCATACCGTTTGCAATTGGTGGTACACCACCGCCTGCCACGTAGAATTCTTTGGTTGATCCTGCACGCGCCCATATCGCAATACCGATATATAGCGCAAAGGAGCCACCTACAAAGAGAAAAGTTAAAACGTCGAGACTCATAGCAATGCCGTCCTAATTGAAATTATTATTGTTATTCGTGAACGTCATACTTCTCGTCAAGCTTGTTCATACTGAACACATAAGTCCAGATCAAGACGACGAATACGAAGATTGACCCCTGTTGGCCGAACCAAAAACCTAATGGAAAACCGAAGAACGGAATTTCGTTAAGCTGTTCAACGAACAGGATTGCGCAGCCGTAGGAAACTACGAACCAGATCGCAAGGTGAGTCATAATGATGCGCAAATTTTCGCGCCAGTAGGCTTGCGCCTGCTCATTACTAATTGACATAACACCATCCTTATTTTTGTTATTGAAAAATTGGTGAAAATTTAAGACAGGTAGAGACTATCAGACAGCGCCGCCAAACAAAGCTAAACTTTAGTCGACTCGATATAACCTTATTCCCCATCAATCACCCCCGATTAACCGTTTTCCGCCGAGTCCAGCCCAGAACAGAAAAACCTATTAACAACAACCACCTATACAAAAGTATTAGTCAATTAGATACATATATCTGAGTTATTCTGCAAAAATCAGGTAAATATTGGGTTCCTGCCAAAAACAAGTAAACTAACCACTTGATAATTTCACCAAGGAATTTCGTTTATGCTTTCAGGTTGGTCGATAATTCTTATATCGCTTGCCTACCTAGGCTTGCTGTTTGCCATCGCTTACTACGGTGACAAAAAAGCCCACAGCAACATCCGATCTGTCAGTAGACCTGTCATCTACTCACTCTCCCTTGCCGTCTACTGCTCCTCTTGGACTTTTTATGGCGCGGTAGGCCGAGCCAGCACAAACGGTTGGGAATTTCTGGCCACCTACCTCGGCCCCGTTATCGTATTTATTTTTGGCTGGCAGCTGATTGAAAAGATGGTGTTGATCAGTAAGCAGCAAAATATAACAACCATCTCCGATTTCATCTCATCCCGTTACGGTAAGAGTCAGGCCTTAGCCGTACTTGTAACCATCATCGCTGTCACTGGCACTATGCCCTACATTGCTATGCAGCTTAAGGCGGTAGCGATAAGCTACAACGCCTTAACCCCTGGAACAGAGGAGGTCATCAGTAAAGGGAGCGACACGGCGCTCTTTGTCGCCATTGTCATGGCTATCTTCGCCATCCTTTTTGGTACGCGACAGATAGACGCCACCGAGCATCACGAAGGCTTAGTGCTCGCAGTGGCTTTCGAATCTATTGTAAAACTTGCCGCATTTATCGCGGTCGGCTTGTTCGTGACATTTGAAGTGTTTAACGGGTTTGATGACCTAGCCTACAATATCGCCCTACAGCTCAATAACAACAACAATTACACAACCTCGCTCCTTGAAGGCAGTTTTTTGACAGAAACACTGCTGGCTTGCGCGGCCGTCATCTGCCTGCCGCGTCAATTTCACGTCACTATCGTGGAAAACACCAATGCCGGCCACCTAAAGCTCGCCCGCTGGTTATTTCCCCTCTATCTCATTCTGCTGTCCGCTTTTGTCCTCCCCATTTCCACCGCCGGGGTGCTCTACTTTGATGGCACTAATGTGGATGCGGATACATTCGTACTCATGCTGCCCCTAGCCGCTGACTACAAACAGCTCGCAACGTTCGCGTTTATTGGTGGCTTATCCGCATCCACCAGCATGGTGATCGTTGCCAGCATCACCTTAGCTACGATGGTGTGCAATGACATCATCATGCCATTGCTCTTCCGAATCTCTTGGCTTCGACTCTCCGACAATAAAGATGTCGGTTCCCTGCTGCTTCGCGTAAGACGCATCACCATTTTATGCCTGATGATTCTTGCGTACTTTTACTATCGTATTCTTGGTGATCAATCACCACTCGCCTCATTCGGCCTACTCGCCTTCGTCGCTGCGGCACAGTTCCTACCCGCCATCATTGGCGGTATTTACTGGAAAGCTGGATCCCGAAATGGCGTATTAGCAGGATTAATTGGCGGCTTTATCCTATGGCTCTATACCCTTGTCTTACCCTCATTCAGTGAAGCCGGACTCTTAGGCCCTGAGTATCTGAATAGTGGTATTTTCAATATCGACTGGCTAACCCCAACCCGCCTATTCGGCGTCGACAGCCTCGATGCCTTATCCCATGGTGTTTTCTGGTCACTGTTCGTCAACACGAGCCTCTATGTGCTCATCTCGCGCTATGCAACCCCCCGCCTTGTGGACCGCATACAAGCCAGCGCGTTTGTTGACGTCTACAACAAAGATTTAACCGAAAGCTCACGACAGTACGGGCAGGTCACAGTCGGCGACCTCCAAATGCTTACTGAACGCTTTCTCGGCATTAGCCGTACCCAGCACGCATTTACCGGATTTGCGCTACAGCGGGACGAGGATCCACCCTTATCCGATGATAAGGCGACACCCGAGCTCATCCAATTTACAGAACGATTACTGGCCGGCGTTATTGGTGCCTCGTCTGCCCGCATTGTATTAGTCTCCACCCTGCGCGGGAAAGATATGCATATCGGTGACGTGGTCACCATCGTTGATGAAGCGTCACAGGCCTTACGCTTTAACCGTTCACTCCTACAATCCACCATCGAAAATATTAGCTTAGGTATCAGCGTAGTCGACCAGCAGATGAGACTTGTTGCATGGAACCGGGTTTATGTCGAAATGTTTGATTACCCGGAAGGGCTTATCTGTGTTGGACGCCCAATAGAAGAGGTCTTCCGCTTTAATGCCGCACAAGGGGAGTACGGCCCCGGCAACAACGAGCAGCAAGTCAAAAAACGCTTATCACTGCTCAAATCAAGCCAGCGTCATAGCTATGAACGTTTCCGCCCTAATGGCACCGTACTCGAAGTCCGCGGCAATCCTATGCCCAACGGCGGCTATGTTAATACCTATATGGATATCACGACCTACAAACATGTTGAAGAAGCACTCAGAGAAAGCGAACAGAACATTCGTATTTATACTGACAATGTACCGGTCCTCATCGCCTACTTAGACCCAGAAAGACGCTATCTCTTTATCAACAAAGCCTATGCGGAAACGTTCCATTTAGATCGCAAGTCCATCTCAGGCACGCCCTGTTATGAAATTATGTCTGACGCTGAGTATGAACTAAGAAGCCCCTATATCACTGAAGCACTGAAAGGTAAGCAGCAGCGGTTTGAAACAACCCTACCCACCAGCGACGGCAGCAAACGCTATGCAGAGGTCAAATACATACCGCATATTGGCGATTATGGCGATGTGTTAGGTTATTTTTCTCTGTACCAAGATATTACAGAGCGCAGAACCGCCGAGATAGCACTTAAAGAAACCAATGAAACCCTAGAGCAGCGGGTAAGAGAACGAACCCACGCCCTCTCCGTTGTCAACAAAGAGCTACGGAAAGAAAACACCATTCGTTCATTGATGGAAGATGAGCTTCGCCAAGCCAAGTCCGATGCAGATGATGCCAACATCGGTAAAACACGGTTTTTAGCATCAGCAAGCCATGATTTACTTCAGCCTCTCAATGCCGCACGTCTCTTTACATCAGCGTTAGCGCAACAGAGCCATAACAGCGAAGAAACAAGTCAGCTTGTAGAGAACCTAAACGGCTCACTCACCGCAGCAGAAGAGCTTATCACTGCACTCTTAGACATCTCTAAGCTTGATGCAGGCGCCTTAGTTCCATCGGTCAGCGACTTCAGTTTGAGTGACATGTTTAACGCGTTAAACACTGAATTCACTGCCGTTGCAGAGAAGAAAAACCTCACTTTTCGCTTTGTTCCTTGTAAGAAAGTGGTTCACTCCGACCAACAACTTTTACGACGCATAATACAAAACTTTCTCTCTAACGCCATTCGCTATACCCAAGAGGGCAAGATACTGCTGGGCTGCCGTAGGGACAACAACATGCTTAGGGTTGAGGTCTGGGATACCGGTGTCGGTATTGCTGAAGACAAGCTCAATGAAGTGTTTGAAGAGTTCAAACGGATTGATAATCCACGCCACTCCCAAGTGCAGGGCTTAGGGCTTGGCTTAGCCATCACCGAGCGTATAGCTAACATGCTAGGTCATCGATTAAATGTTCGCTCATGGCCTACCAAAGGCACCGTCTTTAGCGTTGAGATACCCTTAGGCGATCCCGAAAAGGCAATCAAGCCTAAACCTGAAAAGCGCGGCTGGATACACAGTAAAGGGCTCAAAGGCATCAAAGCATTAGTGATCGATAACGAACCGAAAATCCTTGAAGGGATGTCAGCGCTCCTTAATGGCTGGGAGTGCGAGGTCCATACCGCCCTATCAACGATCGATGCGGTAGCGCAAATTAACCAAGGGCTCGAGCCCGAAATCATCTTAGCGGATTACCACCTTTCAGAAACCCTCACTGGCATTATGGCACTCGAAGAGATCCAGCCACTGTTAAGCAGAAAAGTACCCGCCATTATCATTACCGCGGATCGCACAGAAGAGGTGAAAGAAGAGATTGCATCCCACAGCGCACAACTACTCACTAAACCCATAAGGCCTGCGGCACTCCGCGCAATGATTAACAAAACCATTGCAACAGCACGGGCCAGTGAAAGTTAGTACACCCCACGGCATAACTTATTTTTGCCATAAAAAAGGCGCTCAGAGCGCCTTTTCAATCTAACATTATTTAGAAAATAAGATCATTCAAGATCCGTTTTTGGTGGTTCTACACCTAAACGCTGTGCCGCGATGACTGCCTGCGTACGACTATGAACACCCAACTTACGTAAAATAGCTGTCACATGCGCTTTTATTGTGGCTTCTGAAACGCTCAGTTCATACGCAATCTGCTTATTCAACAAACCTTCAGTTAACATGGTTAACACGCGAAACTGCTGTGGCGTCAACGCCGCCAAGGCAACAGCAAATTTTTGATCATCTTCACTGACATCAGGTAGGTTATCCGCAACCTCCTGTGGCAGCCACTCTTCCCCTTTAAGTACAGCAACAATAGCGTCAGCAATTGTTTCAAGAGAAGACGATTTTGGAATAAAGCCAGACGCACCATAATCTATCGCGCGTTTCATAATATGCGGCTGTTCGCTCCCAGAAACCACAACCACAGGAATACCTGGGTTCTGACCACGAAGAAAAACTAAGCCCGAGAAACCATTTGTTCCCGGCATATGAATATCAAGCAAAACAAGATCAGCATCAGAGTGCTGATCAACAGCCTCTTGCACCGCCGGTAACGAATCAGCCTCGATAGTCTCGACACCAGGTAACGCTTGAGCCACGGCCTGCTTTAAGGCCGCACGAAATAGTGGATGATCATCTGCAATAATAATTTTTTGAGCTAACTGCATGCGTTCAATTCCCCCTTAAGAAACTGTTACTCGAACGCCGACCGCAAATGGAACGGTTTTCCAGTGATGTAGCTACTACTATAAAACAAAAAACTCCCGCAAGTCTCGGGTATTCCGAGTCCTACGGGAGTTTTTAGACTAAATATTAAAAATATATTATTTAGAACGGTTCATACGGTTGTTGATTAGATCATCTACAACAGATGGATCAGCAAGCGTTGACGTATCACCTAGTGCATCAAAATCGTCTTCGGCAATCTTACGCAAGATACGACGCATGATTTTACCTGAACGTGTTTTAGGCATACCAGGTGCAAACTGAATCAAGTCAGGAGACGCAATCGGACCAATCTCTGAACGAACATGCATACGCAGTTCTTTTAGTAGTTCATCAGACTGCTCAAAGCCGGACTGTAACGTCACGTATACGTAGATACCTTGGCCTTTAACTTCATGCGGATAACCTACAACCGCAGCTTCAGCTACAGCAGGGTGCGCCACAAGTGCTGATTCAACCTCAGCTGTACCCATACGGTGACCCGATACGTTAATCACGTCATCTACACGACCCGTAATCCAGTAATAGCCATCTTCATCACGACGCGCGCCATCACCCGTAGTGTAGTAGCCTTTATACGTAGTGAAGTAGGTCTGAATAAAGCGCTCATGATCGCCCCAGATAGAACGACTCTGACCCGGCCATGAATCTTTAATGACCAAGTTACCATCTGTAGCACCATCAAGCTCTTTACCATCCGCATCAAGCAATGCAGGCTGAACACCAAAGAATGGACGAGAAGCAGCACCCGGCTTAGCCGCAGTCGCACCAGGTAGAGGCAAGATCATCATGCCACCCGTTTCAGTCTGCCACCATGTATCAACGATAGGGCAACGGCTCTGACCGATAACACGGTAATACCATTCCCACGCTTCTGGGTTAATTGGCTCACCTACAGACCCTAAAATACGCAATGAAGATAGGTCTGAATCACCCAGAACATCTTCACCTTGCTGCATCAACGCACGAATAGCGGTTGGCGCAGTGTAGAACTGGTTAACTTTATGCTTTTCAATAACACGACCAAAACGGCTGTTATCTGGGTAGCTTGGAACACCTTCAAACATCAAGGATGTGCCGCCGTTAGCAAGCGGTCCATACACGATGTAACTGTGGCCTGTAACCCAACCTACATCGGCAGTACACCAGTAGATATCGCCATCTTTATAGTCAAAGGCATACTCATGCGTCATAGACGCGTAAACCATGTAACCGCCTGTTGTATGCTCAAGACCTTTTGGCGCACCAGTAGAACCTGATGTGTAAAGGATAAACATGGGCGCTTCGGCTTCCATCTCTTCAGGTGCACACTCAGCAGACGCATCCGCTACAAGGTCTTCATACCAAACGTCGACTTTGTCATTCCAAGCAACGTCTTTATCGACACGATTAACAACGATAACGCTTTCAACGCGCTCTTTCGCTGCTTCATGCTCTAATGCTTTATCAACATTGGCTTTAAGCGGTACAGATTTACCTGCACGTAGTGAATAGTTTGACGTAACAACAACGCGGGAATCCGCACCTTCGATACGCGCTGCAAGTGCTTCTGGTGAGAAGCCACCAAATACGATTGAGTGCACCGCACCAATACGCGTACATGCAAGCATAGCAACAGCAGCTTCAGGGATCATTGGCATGTAAAGCGTTACAACATCGCCTTTTTTAACACCGCGTGCTTTTAGCGCATTTGAGAATTTACAAACACGTTCATGTAATTGGCGATACGTGATATTTTCGGACTCACTTGGGTCGTCGCCTTCCCAAATGATAGCAACCTGATCACCGCGTGTTTCAAGATGACGATCTAGGCAGTTATAAGATGCATTCAATGTACCGTCTTCGAACCAACGAATATCAACATTATGTGGATCGAACGATGTATTTTTTACTTTAGTATATGGTTTGAACCAATCTAGGCGTTTACCTGCTTCACCCCAGAATGTGTCGGGATCAGTTACAGACTGCTCATACATTGCTAAATATTTATCATTATCAATGTGCGCCTGCGCCGCAATCTCCGGACTAACTGGATATATTTTTTCACTCATCGTGATGCCCTTAGCTTGATTGTTGTAATTATCAAATACCCTCAGATCGTCTATGTTTTCCGTATTTTTTTATTATCAGACGCAAACGAGGTTAAATATCTGTTATAGGTTTATACAGAAGGGAGAGCAATACCCTGAATTAGACCTTGGTATATCCAAGATAAGACCTTAGTCTCGCCGAACACCCAACCAATTGATTTAAAAGAATTTTATTATCTGCGCTTTATAGCCTAACGACCAAGTAATTTGTCCAAGTCTAGACCCAACTCTCTCATTTTTGCTAATTTATAACGTAATGTTCGTGGACTAATCCCTAAGTTTTCGGCTGCATCTTTACGACTTCCATGGGTTGCCTTTAAGGCATCGATTATTAATTGGAATTCATGCTGGCGCATACCTTCACCTAACTGCCCCACTAAATCGTCCTCGTCCAGTGAAGCCTCGGTCTCTGATATCTCACACGCAGAAATATCGGACGGGTTCAGCATAAGGTCGGCCATTCTAATCTCAGAGCCCGCCTGCAAAATCAACGCACGTTGCACAACATTATCTAACTCACGCACGTTACCCGGCCACGAATAGTCAACCAAAGCATTCACCACCTCAACCGACAAACTCACTGGGGAGCGTTGCATTTTTTGGCAGTACTTACTAAATAACAGCTCCGCTAATGGCACAATATCCGCAGGCCGCTCCCTTAATGGCCGCCACTGCAGCGGAAACACATTGAGTCGATAATAAAGGTCCTCACGAAATTTACCTTCAGAGACATAGGCATCTAACTGGCGGTTTGTCGTGGCAACAACACGTACATTAAGCGAGATCACTTTACGCCCGCCAATACGTTCAACCTCTTGCTCCTGCAGAACACGTAATAGTTTCGCCTGCAAACCCAGATCCATCTCGGAGATTTCATCTAACAGCAATGTTCCTCCGTCTGCCTGCTCAAACTTACCGGGAGAGCTCGCGTAGGCCCCCGTAAATGCGCCTTTTTCATGACCAAACAGCGTTGCTTCTAGCATGTTTTCTGGGATAGCCGCACAGTTGATCGCGATAAACGGTTTATCAGAGCGTGACGAATGATTATGTATATACTGCGCCAACACCTCTTTACCTGTACCTGACTCGCCTGAAATCAGCACCGTCGAGTCGGAGGCGGCAACGCGTCTTGCTAACTGTAGTAACTGCTTACTACTACTGTCTTCCGCAATAGGCTGCTGCGCTTCCGGTGCGACAACCGTCCCCGAGGCAAAACGACGCACAGCCGAGATAAGCGCCTCGGAATCAAAAGGCTTCATCAAGTAATCCACCGCACCCGCTTTAATCGCATCAACCGCTTTGCTCACTTGACCAAATGCCGTTATCAACATCACAGGGAGCCCGGGGTGTAGTTTGCGAATCTCATCTAAGAGTTGATGACCATCCATACCGGGCATATTGACATCGGTGATCACCATATCCACCTGATGGTTCGCCAGCAGCACCAACGCTTCTTCAGCATCAGGTGCCTCTATATATGCAAAACCTGCCAGCTCTAATGTGTCACACAACGCTTCGCGCAACTCATTATCATCTTCAACAATCATTATTTTATTAGGCATGTTGTTTATCGCTTAGACATTAACCTTAGTTAGCTGACAGACAGGGCAGCAGAATCGTTGCCACTGTGCCCTCCCCCAGAACCGACTGTATTTTAAATTCACCGTGATGAGCATGAGCAACCACCTGAGCAACAGCTAAGCCAAGCCCAGTACCATGTGACTTAGTGGTATAAAACGGCTCCAACGCACGCTGAATCTGTGCAGGCTCCATACCTTGACCATAATCGATAATATGAAGACCTATACGCCCCGCTTCATCAGTAAAACGAATCGTTAACTCCCCGCCTTTACCGCTGGCTTGCAAGGCGTTTTCTACCAAGTTTATGCATACCCCTAGTAACGCTTCTTTATTACACTGAAACTCATAATGGGGCACTTCGTTAATACAATCGCAATCGGCATCATAGTTCACCAGAGGCAGGTCAAGCATATCCTCTAGCTCTCGCATAAATGCAGCGGAGGAAACCACGTCATCTAACCGCATCTCGCCCCGCGCAAAGATCAGCATATCTCGGACTTGCTGCTCAAGGTTGGTTAATCGTGATTTGGCTTTACGGGCAAATTTCTGGCGTTGCTCAAGCACTAAATCGGGACGCATTAAGTGATCAACGTAGAGCAGCGCTGCCGATAGCGGCGTTCGTATCTGATGTGCGAGCGACGCCATCATCCGCCCCATCTCCGAAAGACGCTGATAATGTGAAACACGCCCTTGTAGCAACCGTGTCTCGGTTTGATCCGTCAGTAACACTAACTGACCAGGTTCGCTATCCATCGCTCGTGTCATTAAGCTCACGCGGCGACCATCCTTTAACGACACCTCATGACCATCATCACCACGCGGGGCAAAGCTGCGACTGATGATTTCAAACCAAGGCTGACCAATCAAAGGCGTACCCAGAAAGTTCTCAGCCGCTGGATTCGCTTCCGCCACTTTGCCTGCCCCATTAATTAGGACAACCCCGGCGGGCAAAATTGATAATAGGTTCTGGAAACGATCGCTCAGCCCAACATTTTTATCTTCATTTTTTTGCCGCTGAAGAGACTCATTTAACAACGATTCTTGCGCTTGGTTCAGCGCCTCTTCTAGTTCCGCAATACGGGCCTTATAAGGTTCAATATCATTCATATTACTTACGCTGCATCCCATATTTACGCATTTTTTCTACGAGCGTCGTTCGCCGAATATTTAACAGTTCAGCCGCTCTAGCAACAACCCCGTCATGTACCGCCAATGACTGCTCAATCAATGCCCGTTCAATCGCCTCTAAGTGAGCTTTAAGGTCTAACCCCTCTTCGGGTAAGCGATCAAGCGGGGCGAGCCCAGCCGCCATACTATTTTGATTAGTTTGCTCTTCAACGGCCTTGGCATCACTGTATCGTGCTGGATCAGGTTCCTCGATATGCTGAAAACGTTTGGGCAGCTCTGATACACCCACAATCCCATTAGGGAAGAGAATCGCAAGTCGCTCAGTAAGGTTTGAGAGTTCACGTACATTGCCCGGCCAAGGGTGGGCCTTCAACGAGTCTAGAGCACTGGCTTGAAATCGTACGGAGTCAAAGCCCTGAGTTTTTAAACGACCCAATAACTCCTCAAGTAATAATGGAATATCTTCTGTGCGTTCCCTTAACGGTGGCATTTCAATAGGGAAAACGTTGAGTCGATAGTAGAGATCCTCACGAAAAGTGCCCGCCTCTATCATATCCTCAAGATTTTTATGTGTAGCGGCAATCACACGAATATCCGCATCAAGGGTTTTGGTCCCCCCGATGCGCTCAAACTTTCGTTCCTGAAGGACACGCAGCAACTTAACCTGCATAGATAAAGGCATATCCCCTATCTCATCAAGAAAAAGCGTTCCCCCTTGGGCCAACTCAAATCGTCCAGCACGACTAGAAATCGCCCCCGTAAACGCACCCCGCTCATGGCCGAACAGTTCACTTTCCAAAAGGTCCGCAGGGATTGCACCGCAGTTAATAGGCACAAATGGCCCGCCCTTACGCACAGAATAATCATGCAAATTACGGGCAACGACCTCTTTGCCCGTCCCCGATTCACCGGTAATCAACACATTAACATCACGCCCTGCGACTTGGGACATCGCTTGGCGAACAAGCCTCATCGGCCTACTGGTGCCCACTAAACTAGAGAATAACCGTGAATTCACTTGACTTGCGTTTTCGCCACCCAGCGAGTGCTGGGTATACAACTGCGCTTTGTGCAGCTGATCAAGCAGCTGTTGATAGCTAAACGGAACCGTTAGCTGCCCGGTTACGCAGTTTTTCAAATCATCTGATAGTTCAGCAACTTCTGACCATTCCCCCAACGTCACCACCGCCGCATAAGGGGTCTTCTGCTGTAGGTTCCGTAATAACTTTTCCAACGAGATCGGTAATTGACTCTGCCCAAGCAACACCAAAGAAACGATATCGCCACTCAACGCTTGATCATCCGACTGCAACCAGTCAACAAAGCCATAAAATTTGAAAGGGCGACCTAAGAAGGAAAGCGCAGCGGAGATCAACTCCCTGCGGCTTAGGTCATCATCAATAATTAATAGTTGGGGCTGGGCAGCCATTCCTGCATATCTCTGTCTGCTTTAGATAGAGCAATAGTGGCAACCGCACGACAAAATGTCAAATAAATGGCACAAAGACCACAAAAAAACATACGCGCCTGTTTTTTGTCACTTACTCTTTTTGTGACTTCCTCATATATAAGGTGTCACCCATAACAAAAGCTAGGTCAAAGCGCTTACTTGCTAGAAGCAGGTCTCCAGCCCTCTTAGGCCCATCCCCAAAAGCCCAAAGGTAATCATCGATTGCGACCCAACCCTCTACACATACGTGAGGTTCCCACAGAGCAATGTCTTTACTCACCTCATCGAAGTGGTGGTTACCATCTATATGTAAAAATGCAATCTCCTTATCAATATTTACGGGCGACCCATCCAAATCAGATTTCAAGTAGCGTTTAATTCCGTCCTTTGACAACGCTTTTATATAACTTACATTTCTCAACAACCCGATTGACGATTGAAAAATTTTAAAAATCTTACTGTAATCAATCTGGGCCCCTTGCTTATCCAATATTTCAGCCTTCCCCTTCTGCCCTAAAACCTCAACTGAGTCCCATGGGTCAACACAGATAAGGCTGGCTTGACAGAAATGCTGGGCAAGAAAGCCCAGAGCAAAAGATGAACGCCCATACAGGGAGCCAATTTCAACCCAATCCCCTACTGGGACTTTTGGTGCAATTGAAATTAATGATTCCAATTTATGATTGTCACACTGTCCAGGGATTTCATTATATTGTTTACATAAAGCCGCCAACTCATCCTCTCTCAAGGTGCAGTGACTACCGGAAAGATGTTGATGCCGTAAAAATGCTTTAGCCCAAAACGCATATTTCTCGAATCTTAACCACTCAGCATCAAAAGGAAACTCTGAGCAAAGAGTAACCTCTTGAGAAAGTTCATTGCTCTCTACAAGCCCCTTTAACACCCCCCAAACTCCCGCATGAGATGTGTGGAAATGCGTAATTTCATGTTCACAGACTAAAAGCTTAATTTTTTCCAGAAATCCATCAGCGGTAATGTATGGAAGCGGGAATGTATGCTTCCCTAGAAAATTCTGCCCTTTGGTTGAGCTCGCCCCCACCACAGGTATACCTAGCCTCTCCAGGAGTACATATAACTCAGTATTTGCTTCACAGTCTGTTGGAAATACTAATAACTTCATGAGTGATGCGTACCTGAAAAGTCACGGCTAAAAAATAATATATTAACTATCATGCAATAACGACTCGCGCCAGTCTTGATGAAAGTCCTCCTGTCTCAATATTCTGAAGGATTTCATATAAGCTTTGCACTCCACAGGGGAGGATTAGCGCTTCGTTCTTAAGAAATTCACTTCCTAGTTTTGTCAGATCATCTTGATTATATACAGCAGCATCCAACAGCCCTGCGTCGCCCGCTGTCGTATGATTCTGATACCATTCAGACTGTAGACCTACTCCCCACAGTACAACCTCTTGAGGATGATCCGCGCTCACTAAAAAACGGTTATTCAAACCTAAGGAATCCAAATGCCGCGTTATTTCGTGCAGCTGGGCTTTATTCACTGAAACCCGGTCTCTTATTAAATCATCAAAAACGACCACATGAGCTTCAGCACTCAACAGGCGTGTTGAAAGTTCATAAATCCCCTTAATCACATCCATGCCTGCCCGATTAAGCTGAAAATCACAACTAATCTGAAAAACGGACCCAATCAGATTTTGACTCACTATTTTTGCAACAAAATTTTCAAGCTCACTACTACTACAGTTATCAGAGCGGACTATATATTTTATGGTGAGGCGACGAATATCACTCATTGCCTGTTGATATTTTTGCAAATTATCCAAGACAGCATTAATCGTTCCGCGCCCTCGTATACTACGGAATATTGCTTCACTGCCAGCATCAATACTTGTCACAATATGAACGCGGGGATCTTCCAAAAGGCTAAATAACTCTTCTGAGAATTTCAGGCTATTTGTCAAAACTCGGATTTTTTGTATTTTATCGCTACTAACTAACTGTCTGTTTACATCTTTAAAGATAGGACTAAGCGTTGGCTCACCGCCCCCCCAAACCACCTGACAGCGCTCATCTAATAAAGATTCATCACGCATAAGATTTTTAACCATACCCAACGCTGAGTAGCTCGATTCGCTGCCACCATAATACTTTGGAGAGCAGTAATCACAGCGCATGTTGCAATATGAAAAGTTCTCTAATGAAATGTAATTAATGCGCTCGTTCTCAACCGTTCTACGCTCAAGGTATGGGCATCCATCACAGGAATTAGGCTCACCACTATTAATCTTTGACAGCAGATCCGACTTAGCATTTTGGACATCTTCAAACGTAACATCCGAGTTTGACTTAAGAAGTACAACATCCCCCTCCCTTTTACCCCGAAAATAAAAGCGCTTACAGCAAGCCCGAATTTCATTAGGCCCAAGGAAGATAGACTTGTCCAAATCACGACACGATAACCTACTCGCATAAACATCTTTAATCGAGGTATCGACCTTACTCCATTGTGGCGACAGAGTATTTATATACTCCAAAAAAATGCACGTTGCTAATTTGAAGTTAGTTGTACTAGCCCTTCGAGGCTCATCTCGGATTAGACTCAATTCGTCTAGCATCAAGGCAGAAAAATTTTTGGACCTTAGAGCCTTTCCCAGAAATCGATATAAGCTAACCCTTACATTTTGAGTCTTTTCTTTATCAATTTGATAGAGAATAACACCTATGGTTTGGGTCAAAATAGAGTTAAGGCTTAATGACTCCATACCACTTTTTAAATGCAACAGCTCAAGATTGAGAACCACCTCTGCTACCGCATTCAAATACCCGGATATACGCCGAGTGCTCATCCCCAATGTTATAGAATCATCCGAGCACTTTTTCTCAACAACCTTTTCTTCCAGAACGGTAATCGAAGAGCTGAACCGAAGCACATCAAAAACATAACGAATATCTTCATGTACTCCCGAACTAAACTTTATATTATTATCCAATATTATCTGGCGCTTAATAACAAAGTTAAAAACTTCTTGCTGCTCCTGATAGTTCAGAACATTTGATATAAGCCCAAAGCTTATATTGCCTCCACATTTATTTTTTGAATAATTTTGCTTCAGAGAGTGTGCAATGGTTGTGGTGCTTTCAGATACGTTTAAAAGGAGGTCTAGCAAGGCATGGAGCGAACCTTTGAGAAGCTGATCATCATCATCTAAAAACCAAACCCATTTACCGCTAGCTACCTTTAAACCCTGGTCTCTTGCTAATCCAGGACCTTGATTAGTCGATAAATTGACTGAAATAATCGCTGATTCATATTCACTCAACTGCTCTATTCGAGAAGCGGTACTATCCGTTGATCCATCATTCACCAGAATCAACTCAAAACACTGTTCACCCCCCAAGGCATCGGCGATATGATTCAAGTAAGCTTGAATTACGGCACACAAGCGATCAGCACGATTATATGTTGGAACAATAATGGAGAGTAACATTACAAGAAACCACCACAGCCGGTTTATCAATTATGTTAAAAACGCACGCTCAAACGGAGCTTTACGGACAGTACTAAATGATCGCTTTTAAAGTCTAACGTTAAGTCATTTCTATTTAAAAAAACCAGCAAACATTTATATGCTCTATATAAATCAATCAAGAACGCATGAATCAGAGCATTTGATACGCCTTTCGTTCACTAAACTTGCTATAGGTACTTTTCAGGTCATCATTATCTTTACAACCAATAAACACAATACCCGCTCGACCTCGAGGCCCTTCATCTAACCAATCCCCCGCAACAGCCAATGGCACCCACCGATCGAGATTAAAATCATCACTAAACTTTAACCCAGTAAAAACCTGCCCTTGGCTAGCAGAGACTGTATGCCTTATTACAAAATGCGGCTCACTACTCAAAGGGGCAATATTAAGCTCCATGCCAAGAAAAGGCCTTACATAATTTTCCACATAAGGAAATCCAGTCTGAAGTTCAATTAACTGGCTATACAAGTCCCCAGGGCAACGTCGTGTCATTTCAATCAGATAGAGCTGATCACCTGATTGAATAAACTGTGTATGTACCAAACCATCCTGCAAACCAAGATATTCTGCTATTTTTTCTACCGATTCTCTCAGGTGGTCTAAATATTTTTTAGGATAATCATGAATCACAAAACTCAGATCAACAGCAAAAGGGGAAACCGTGGAGTCTTCCTGAACAATAAAGTCCTGTACGACCCGCCCCTGTCCTAAAAAAGCAGAATGACTGAAGAGCTGCCCCTTTATGTATTGTTCGCATACATAGCGCTGGGTGGGAGACGCCAATGTAGCTAGCGCAATTGCCTCTTCCATTTTCTCTGTTCTGTCGACAATAGAAATACCGTTTCCGCTATAGCCATCTACTGGTTTCACTATTAGTGGAAAGACGTGGTGCTGAAATTGGGTAACCACCTCCGGAATTGATATACGCAAATCTTTACACAAACGTCTAAAGCAGTGTTTTAAATTAATCGTTGCGTCATTTTCTGGTGGTTCGATGCCTTGAGAAGCGCCATCCCCCCCGACCACAGAACATGAAGTATAAGAACGATCAGTACACCCAGGCACTATATATTGATAATTTTCTTGCTTGATTAGCTCTGATAGCTTATCGGTATCGGAATAGTCTAGACACCAATATTGCTCTGCAATTCTAGCCAACGCATCATCGGGTCGCCCACCCACCACGTGAACGTCATAACCTAAATCAAGTATTGATTGGTAAATTGGCTGCGAAGAAAACCCCGTATCAACTAAAAGTACTTTCTGAGACATATTTAATATACCACTCGCTCAAGACAACCACTTTCTTCAGCCTGTTTGATCGCCTCAACAACCGCTAAATTACAATAGCCATCCCAAACAGAAACGACTGGACCTTCATCGCCATTTAGCATCTGTTTAAAATGTTCTAACTGTAGTAACAAGGGATCTTGTCGATCCACAGGAGCATCATATTCATCAAAAGCTTCCATCCAAGAAGCCGTATCAGAAGAGGCATAAGCTTTAATATTCATAGTAGGGATATCAAGTGTCCCTAATGTCCCTGATATTGAGTAACAATTCTCTTCCGCATAATGTGGATAACTTGGATTTTCGGCTGATGTTAATTCCCAGCTTTGAGTTGACGCCGCCGTATCAGATAGTACAAATGACCCAAGGACTCCATTTTCAAAACGGAAATTCATCACTGCTGTATCTTCGACCTCATAACCTCTTCTTTCTGAAGAGCTAATGACTTGAACCGATTCTATTTCACCAATGAGTTTACGTAGGTTACCAACCTCATGGATCATATTGATCAATATTGGACCGCCACCAAGACGTGTACGCCACTCCCCTTCTACAAAGTAATACTCAGGCTTATAAAACTGAGCACTACCTTGCACAGTCACAAGACTACCTACACGTCCGCTTTCAATAATTCGACACGCATGTTGAATCAATGGACTATAAGCACGGTGATGCCCAACCATCACTTTATGAACAAAGTCCCTTTCTTTAGCAAAATCCACAATACGCCTACCCTCTTTAAGGCAGGTCGATAAAGGTTTCTCTATCAATACCGGAATGTCATGTTTTATACATACGATTGCTTGCTCTGTGTGAAACTTATTCGGGCTAGCAATAATAACCCCGTCAGGCTTCTGAAATTCGATACAACGGCCTAAGTCACTAAACATAGGAACGTTCAGCCTAGCCACATAATCGCGATTCACTGAGGACGCTGGAGCAACCACCGCAGACAACACCATACCCGATGTCGCCTCAATCCTTTCTATATGCTGTTTTCCCATCAAGCCGGGGCCGACAACAACTATATTAAGCATAAGTAGTTACTCTAATCGATAACAAAATAACCCTCATCAAAGGCCCTTACACGTTTTCTCGGCTAGCCGTTTTTGCCTAATTTTATTTAGTATCACCACAACCTGTTCACATATATAAGTAATATCAGCTTTTTTGAGGTCCATATACAACGGCAAGCAAAGCAGCCTATTCTCGATTATCTCAGCCTTAGGCAAGTTAACCGACAAACGGGTAAAAGCGGTCTGTTTATGGAGTAAACCCTCAAAATACTTGCGTGTCTCAATACCCTCCGCACGCAACATATTACATAAAAGGTCACGCTCTTTTGGACTCTCCAATATCAGAGGCATATAACTAGGCGAATATCGATCAACGCCTTCTTGCCGTTTTGGAAACGCTATACCATAGGACGCCAAGCACGTTAAATAGTGCTCCACCATTTCACAACGCTGATCAACCATTAATTCAATATCATCTAACACCGTGAGGCCAACAGCAGCATGGAGCTCACTCATTTTTGCATTAATGCCAACCTCCATTACCTGACCTTGATGGTCAAAACCAAAATTAACCATCTTTTCGGCACGTTTGTAATCTTCATTGGATGCAAAAACAATTCCCCCACCTTCAATGGTATGAAAGAGCTTTGTGGCATGAAAACTAATCACTGAAGCATCGCCTTCAGATAGCACACTTTTCCCGCCATAACGTGTTGCAAACGCATGAGAAGCATCATAAATGGTTTTATTCTCAAAACGCAGAGAAAGTCGCTTAAAAGAAGCAATATCACAAGGGTTACCGTACAAGTGAGTGGCAACAACAGCATCATCACAGCTAAGAAAGGTATGCTTGGTAACACCGCTAGGATCTAGATTAAGCGTATCTAGATCTATATCGGCAAAACAAAGGTTTTGATTCAGCCATTTATATGCGCTAGCTGTTGCAACAAAGCTAAGAGGCGTTGTAATAATCTTACCTTTTAACCCTAACGCTTTATAAGCGACCTGTAATGCAACCGTCCCACTTGAAACAAGTAATAGATTTTTTACACCTAAGTATGCTTCGAGGCGCTCTTTTAATTCTCGAACAAGCGGGCCGTTATTAGTAAAACATCGACGATCGTTGATGCCTTCAATATATTGAATAAGCTTCGTGTGATTAAGAATCGCAGGCTTATAATACTGATATTTCATTCAAGGCAATTTCTTTGAGGTACTGACTATAAGTACTCTGGGGATAACTATCAGCAAGGGATAGCAAGTCACCTCTTGTTATCCAATTATTTTGGAAAGCTATCGTTTCAAGGCTTGCTATGATTTTACATTCATCACGCTGTTCGTCTGCCACAAAATTAGTTGCCGCGAGTAAACTTTCATGGGTACCCGCATCAAACCAAGACACATCGTCGCCTAATAACTCTACTCGTAATGCACCTGCCTGTAAGTAAGCTTGATTAATAGACGTTATTTCATATTCCCCTCGAGCAGAAGGGCTTATTTGTTGAGCAATACTGACAACATTTTGATCGTAAAAATATAACCCCGTCACTGCAAAGTTTGATTTAGGATCAATCGGCTTTTCCTCAATCGACACTGCATTACAGGACTGATCAAATGCCACAACCCCATACCTTTCTGGATCTGGTACTTTATAACCAAATACAGTCGCGCCATGCTGAACAGTTTTAGCTTGCAGCATTAAAGGCTTGAGCGTATGACCATAAAATAAATTATCGCCTAGCACTAAGCATACATTACTATTGCCTATAAAATCGGCTCCGATCTCAAAGGCTTTAGCTATACCGTTTGGGGTTTCTTGAACCGCATATTCCAATCGCATACCTAAATGACTACCATCGCCAAGCATACTCACAAAACTATGCTTATCCTCAGGTGAGGTAATAATAAGAACGTCGCGAATTTCCGCCAACATGAGCAACGATAGCGGGTAATAAACCATCGGTTTATCATAGATGGGTAGTAACTGCTTTGATATATTTTTAGTTGCAGGAAATAAACGCGATCCTAACCCCCCTGCCAATAAAATAGCCTTCATAACTAGACCCTTTGTGGCACTAAGCCTTATCGCTCATCATAATATGCAAGATACCACTCAATGGTTTGAGCAAGGCCTGCATCAAAACTAATGGTGGGCTCCCAGCCTAACGCATTTTTTATTTTTTCACTGGACAAAGCATAACGGAAATCATGCCCTTGGCGATCATCAACATGTGTAATTAATTTAAGGACATCGTCGATCTCTGCCTTCAACAGTGATGCAGATATTCGACACACGCGTTTTACAAGGTCTATGTTCTTCAGTTCATCCTCTGAACCTATATTATAAATTTGTCCCACATCGCCTTGTGTAAGCACGCAATAAAGCGCACTGACATGATCATCCACATGTAACCAATTACGTTGCTGGTCTCCTTTTCCATAAATAGGAATAGGCTCTTGCTTTACTATGCAGTTAATAACAACGGGAATAAGCTTCTCCATATATTGCCATGGGCCGTAATTATTAGATGAACGTGTAATTAAAGTAGGCATAGCATACGTCTTTCCCCAAGCCTGTACTAAATTATCCGCACTTGCTTTAGAAGCGGAATAAGGAGAGCTTGGTTTAATCGGTGATAACTCCGTAAATGGGGGATCAAACTCATTAATCAACTCACCGTAGACTTCATCAGTTGAAACTTGATGGAACCGAAAGCTAGCCTGTTTGGTGACTGATAAGCTTTGCCAGTAGGCTAAAGCAGCCTGCAATAG
This sequence comes from Neptuniibacter pectenicola, assembly GCF_001597735.1. Lineage (GTDB taxonomy): Bacteria > Pseudomonadota > Gammaproteobacteria > Pseudomonadales > Balneatricaceae > Neptuniibacter > Neptuniibacter pectenicola. The sequence continues at coordinate 61,724 of NZ_LUTS01000004.1, read as the reverse complement.
ATTATATGTCCCTACGATATTGGACTGAAAAAAAGCATTAGGACCATGAATAGATCTATCAACATGAGTTTCTGCGGCAAAATTAATAATCAGATCAGGTGCTTCTGACTCAATGACCTGCGTGATGATTGAGAGGTTAGTCAAATCTGCCTGATAAAAGCGATAACGTTGAAGATTAGCTTCATAAACTGAACAAGCACTATTAGCAGCATAAGTTAATTTGTCTACATTAATTACAACATGCTGGGTTTGCATCATTAAATAACGAATAAATGCAGAACCAATGAAGCCTGAACCACCTGTCACAAGTATCTTCATTTATTATCTTTCTGTAAATGACATTGCCACATATCCCTGAAGACATGCTCGAGTTCATTGGCTATTTTTAGACCATCAAACAGCCCAGAACGAACCGCTTTTTCACGCAAGCCAGCCCTTATAGAGGCAAGCTCTTCAATATTTGATGCGAACTGAACTGCACGCTCCACATAGCCCTCACGGTCATTAGCAACCAAGGCCCCCAACCCAACTTGAGAAAGGTTTGCAAAACCTATCCGAGACAAAATTCTATCCCCTTTCAAGGCAATATAAGGCACACCCATCCACAAACTATGGTAGCTGACAGTACCCGAGTTATAAGGAAATGGATCCAAACCAATATCGATAGAATTATATGCTTCGAAATACTCAGGTAGCGGAGATGCTTCCTCTAAAAGCAAACGATTACCGTCAATACCAAAGCCTTCACATTTCGCAATTAAGCGCTCTCTAAAAGCACTATCAACTAATTCTTTACATTTAAAAAACAGCTTTGAATTAGGTACTCTGTGTAAAATTTCGCACCATGTTTCAATAACCGCATCTGAGAGTTTAGCCAAACTATGAAAGCTACCAAACGTTACATAACCGTTCTTCAGTGCAGGCAATGACTCAACCACTACATCAACACTAGGAACCTTCAAGCAACCAGCAGAATCAATATGCCACTGCTGCTCAATATAATGCGACTCATATTCTGGAGGAGATAGCGCGTTACTTGTAAGTATATAGTCTATTTCGGACACCCCTGTACTGGCAAAATAGCCAATCCAACTCACCTGTATTGGCGCGGGCTTCCAAGCAAAAAGAGACAACCGATTTCCAGCCGTATGACCCGATAGATCAATAAGAATATCCACCTTACTTTGATAGATAAGCGTAGCTGCGTCCTTATCCGTTAATGCTTCTATGCAATGCCAATCCTTGAAATAGCCTTTAAGCCTCTCACTAACCTTATCAACTTGAGATGTTGTTGAAAAAGCAGTAAGAGATATTTTTCCGTCATCAAAACAGCCAATAAAGCTTTCAATAAACGCTGCCACCGGATGATTACGAAGATCGCCTGAGACAAAGCCCACATTTAATGTTTTACCCGACGACTTATCCAATAAAGGCCAATCAGTATAAGAATCCGCTGTTTTCTGTGCTTGAGTGCCATAACAAAGCGCTTCCTTCAAGTACTCACTCGGAGAAACACCATCGCTAGAAGCCATACACATGAGTAAATTACTATGAATATCCAGTCGCGAAGAATCTAAGACTAATGCAGATTTGTAAAAGGCTATTGCTGAAGCCAAGTCCGCCTTTTTGCGGTAGACAGTACCGAGGTTATTATGGGCCTTAATAAGCGTTGAATCGTGTTTTAAGGCCGCGAGATAAGCCTTAATCGCCTCTTCATATCGCCCCATACTCGATACGACATCCGCATAACCTAGATGCGCTACCGCTAAAGAGGGCTGCAACTTCACCGCTTTGGCAAAGCAATAACTCGCTTTATTTGCATCACCTAGGCCTTTAAATGCTAAACCTAAGTGGTGAGCAACCTCGGCATCCTTTGGTTTCAAGCTCTGGGCTTTTACCAACAGTAGATGCGCTATTTTATAATTATGCTCTTGAAGAAGAATGATGCCGAGGAAGTGAAGTGCATAAAAATTATTATCATCAAGCTGAAGTACTTTTTGAAATAACGATTTTGCCTGCGGGAAATTTGCACTCTGGTAACTTGAAACCCCAAGCGCGAGAGCCTTCTTTACAAGATCATTTTTCTGATTCACAGGCAATTACTACACATCATGTTACAAACTGAAAATTAATCGTTCTGAAGCTCAACCGGCATACTCGACCAGCCCTGTCTTATCTCTAGAATCAAGCTCATAACTTCTTGAACCTTATCAGCGCTATTTTCACGATTCGCAAGCACTATCTGACGTATCATATAGTTGTAAAGCTCATCAAGGTTAAGCGCAACCTCGCCACCCTGTTCAAGGTCTAGCGAGCCTTTCAGGCCAACAATAATATCTGACGCTTTATTAAGGTGCGTAGTTCGCTCTTCAATCTGTTGACGTTCGATAGAGCCTTTCGCTTTAGCTAAAGAAGTTAATGCGCCTTCTAGCAACATGGAAATAAGTTTATGTGGGCTCGCTGTTTCTACGGTTGCCCTAAGATCCACACTTTTATACTCTTTTAGGGCGTTTAAATTGACGCTCATAAAACCTACCTATCTAATAAAATATTCTAAAAACGTGCTTAACAATAAACGCGTGTTAACCACTTGTAGAGGTAAATGGTAAGCGATCAAGTATACCGTCTAATTGGTTACCTGTACTTTGAAAACTACTTACAATTTGTTCCATCGCTAAAAATTGTGCCGATAAACGTAACTCAAGTGTTTCCATTTTACGATCTAATTCAATGCGATCATCAGCAACGTCTTCTAAGGCTTGATTAATATTGTCTTCACGTAGCTGAATACTCCCTGAGGACGACAGAAAACTTGCGATAAGCTTATCAAGCTCTCCGGCAAACCCACGGGAAAAATCAATTGTCGTTGTGCCCGCAGCAACCGCATTTTCACCGATCGTAAAGTTCAACCCATAAGGGTCGGAATCGATCGCTGGCAATAAAACATTACCTGAACCAAACCCCGCCACACCGTCAATAGTACCGACAACATCGACACCATTGTCCGACTGTGTAATAAATCCGAGTTCCGCAATATCCGCACCGAAATCCGTCGCATCAAAAACGACGCTAGACGCGATACCATAACTTCTAGAGGTAAAAGAGAATTGATCAGTCGCCTCATCATAGGCTACATCAACTGCAACGTTAGCTCCGCTAAGATTACTATCACCGTTTATCAATGACTGTAAATCCGCTCTAATTTCGTCTGCGCTAGTATAACTACCCGTCAGTGTAATCGTATCCGACTTAACACCATCAACCGTCACCTTAAAGGATAGATCCAACAAACTTGCATCGGCTATAGCAACCGTATCAGCTGCGCTGTCAAAACCAATTGCACCGCCATCAGCCATCGCGTCAGCGCTCACCGATGCTTTTTCTGGATCCGTGGTTATAACAACATCGTAGCTACCTGGAACGGTGCCAGAAGCATAACTCCCAACCGAAACAGACACTTCACCATTAGATGACCCTGTATTAGTGGCAAATAGGGTTTCAACCAAGTCAAAATTCTCATCCATTGCGCGACTAAAGTCATCTTCATCAATAGACAGTGTCCCATCGAGCTCGGTACGTATGCCAACATTCGTTAACGCAGTAAAACCTTCATCAATCCCTGGCACTAAGGATCCGATTGTTGATCGAATCTGATTAAGCAGTGCTTTGGCTGTACCGTCAGTGGATAAGTCACCTTTTACAGTCTGGTTATCCTCATCCGTACTATAGCCGGTTAAATTTTGTGCCGTTTCATAAAACAGGTTATACGCTTCAACAAAATCTCTTATGGCTTGTTCTGCTATAGAGGTATCTTCACTCACGGTAAACGTAAAACTACTACCCGGCTCAGCTTTATTTAATGAAAAGCTAAACCCCTGAATCACATCATCAATTTCGTTTGTTTCACGGAAAACACTAAGGCCATTTACCTTTAGTTCGGCATCTTTTGCCTGCTGAGTTTCAGTGACTTGTGATGACTCAGTTTCATTAAATTCAAAAACGCTCAACCCCGTGGTGTCACCTTTAGTGGCATCATCGCTGGTCACTCGAAGCGCATTATCGGCGCCCGATGGGGCGGTTAATAACAGCTGATACTGCCCATCAACCAATAATACCGATGCCTGAACATCTGCATCTTCATCATTAATTTTATCGGCAATATCTTGTAAAGAATCTCCAGCATCAACGGTAATGTTTAGCGAAGCGCGTTCATCGTTGGTCGCAAAAGAGTAAGGGTCTTGATCAGCATCGGCATCCGCACCAGGGTCGGCATCTTCATCATAAGTCCATGTCCCAAAACTAATGGTCAGTGTTCCGGATTCATTCAACGCCTGATCTTTATCTGAGTACGCACCCGTCGCTAAAGACTGTGCTTGTGCGACTTCGACCACCTCTATTTGATAGGTACCTGTCTGGGCACCGGGGTCGACCGAGTTAGGGGTAATCACATCGGTATCAGGAAATGAAACGGTGCGCGCATTAAAGGTGTCGTTATCCGATAGGGGATCAAGTACTGCGGCTAACTCAGATAAACTGCTCTGTAACGTTCCGTACGCTGATATCTGCGCTTCCAGTTTCTCTTCTGTGGCATCTAAACGCTCCTCTCTAGGAGCCTTCTCGATATCTACAAGCTGGGAAACAAGGCTGGAGGTATTGATACCAGAACCGGCTCCCAGTGAGCTAATAATACTATCACTCATGGCCTTTGCCTCTGGTTTTTAAGTGGGTGGAAGAAAGCCCTTAACGTTTAGGCTTTCTTGTCAAAAAGGAATCCTATCATCCGATCCAATGATTCGGCAAACGCTAAGGCTTCTTCATTTGGAATCTGACGTATTACTTTATCCGTTGTTAGGTCACGTACCTCAACAACAACTTGATCTGACGCTTTATCAACGGAAAAACTTAAAGAGCGCTGACTACTTTCCATCATCTCATTAAGACGGTTAATAGCCGCATCTAACTTCTCTGCTGAAACCTCTTGAGTCTGCTGAAACTGCTCATTCTTTTGCGGTGCTTCAACGGGCTGGGGTTTAGCTACCTGACTTCCGGTTTGTTGAGTCTGCTGTGTCGGCTGAATTACATTAGCAGCGGCTGCTCCTATTGACTCAATAGCCATAACTCAATCCTCTTAATTAACCCTTTGAGAACACCCCCGTCATCTTTACAGACTCAGGGGGATCCATGTTCTACTAGGTACTTTATTTAATAGTATAGCTGCTATCTTACTGAAGTAGAGATAGTACTTGCTGTGGTGCAGCGTTAGCCTGAGCCAACATTGCAGTACCTGCCTGCTGTAGAACCTGAGCTCTTGATAGGGCAGCAGATTCTGAAGCAAAGTCAGCATCTTCGATACGTGAACGGGCAGCCGATACGTTTTCAGATACGTTTGACAAGTTATTCACAGTAAAGTCTAGACGGTTACTTACCGCACCTAAATCACCTCGGGTAGCGTTAATCTGCTCAAGTGCGGAGTCAATAATGTCGATAGCTTCCTGTGCACCATTAGCCGTCGAAATATCGATGCTAGAGACACTACCACCTGCACCCGCTGCAGCATTTGTTTCATTAAGACCAAATATAGTCTCCATTGCAGCTTCATCGCCATCTTTGTATGAGATAGAGATATCACCACCATCAACGGAGGTCAGTTTTAATGCATCAGTTATGCCATTAGCACCATCTAGAGATGCTGTCACACCCGTTTCACCTGTGTACGAGTTCAACCAAGCAACCAAGTCACTTTCTTCACCAGCAGTGCTGTTACCGTCATAATCAACACTTGAGTCATACTCACCCAGCGTAACACCGTTTATAGTTACCTGGCCCGCATCAACATCAGCCTGCGCTTGTGCTTGGTAGCCTGTTACAGTGCCAGCTTCTAAACGTGTATCTAAACCAACAGTATCGGCATGAGCGGCATCATTATATTCAATGGTTACAGCATCGCCAGAATCTGCAGAGATGGTAAGCGCAGCTTCAAACGTTGCATTCGTAAATGTACCGATCGCATCATTTAACGTTGCACCATTTGCCGTAAGCGCAACATTATCAGCACCTTCTACCGATACAGTCAGGTAACCATCATCATTGATCTCAGCCTGTATAAGGCCGTTAGATACTTCGTTAGCTTTATCTGCTAGCTCTTGAAGAGAACCCGTCTCAGATACCTGGAACGTCTGCACATCACCATTCGCCATCGTTACTGCAAACTGAATGTATTCACCTGAAGCAACAATACCATCACCCGATGTCGTCGCTGTAGCTTCAGCCAATGTACCCACAGTCACGCCAGCAACGTTCGAGTTAACTGTATCAATAGCATCCTGCAGAACTGTTTCAGCAGACAAGTCGCCGATATCGATACCGTTAATAGACATTGTCTCTGTACCATCGAATGTCTGCAGCTGAGTCAATAGATCATTGCCCGAATCTGTTGCACCAATGATCGATGCGCCAGTACCGTTACCTAAAGATTGAGTATCTGTCGCACCAATGTTTAGCGCGATAGTTTCGTTGGCATCAGCACCGGCTTGCAGATCAACTTGACCTAACGTGCCGTCAAGAATATTAAGGCCGTTAAATTTAGTTGTTTCAGAGATACGATCGATCTCAGCAATCAACTGCTGAACCTCTGCATCCAATGTAGAACGGTTACCATCATCGTATGTACCGTTGGCAGACTGGATAGATAGCTCACGCATACGCTGTAGAATGTTAGTTGTTTCGTCCAACGCACCCTCAGCCGTCTGAATTAGAGAGATACCGTCGTTTGCATTTCGTACAGCCTGATCCAAACCACGAACCTGTGAGGTCATACGGTTAGTGATTGCCAAGCCCGCCGCATCATCTGCTGCAGAGTTGATACGTTTACCACTGGATAAACGCTCCATTGCCTGGTTCTGATCGTTCTGTGAAAGCGTTAGGTTACGCTGAGCGTTCAGCGACATGATGTTTGAATTAATTACCATTGACATGAGTTTATTCTCCTCATACTCAGCCGAATTTGACCGACCGTAATAAAAATATTTTCTTTTTGAACATCCACTTTCAAGAGAGAGGAAATCCAAGCTTGTGTAGGTTATCGACCGCTTACAAAAACCCTTTAGAAAAAATATTCACTTTTTTCCCAAGCATTTTTTGAAGTGTTTCAATGCCTCGTTGATTTTTGTTATCGGCACCCTCACACTGATCATTAATATTTTTTGGAGAAAAGCATGAACCCTTTAATAAAGCTCGCAGAAGAAGCGCTAGAACAATCCACGCATATGGAAACCTGTGCGCAACAGGGGAAATGGGATGAATTAACTGACGTGCAGGCGGTTCACACGAAAACGGTTGAAACCATCATGCTCACCGAAGCTGAAGAGGATATAAAAGCACAACTACGCACACTGCTATTAGAGATCAAAGCAACCAACAACCGCACAATAAGCTTAGCGAACGACTTCAAAAAAACCTTGGTGAAAGAGAAAAAGACCTTGGGACAGGGCGCAAAAATGCAAAAAATGTTAAATGCACTTAAATAGACAGGGACCCAGCATCGTGACGCCCCTATCTATTATCGCGACTAAGACACTAGCGACGCATTAATCAGCAGTCTCTATAACCGCTTCTTTGGGGTGTAATAGGCAGGCAATTGCAGGCAACAGAATCAACGCACCTAGCATATTCCAGATAAACATAAAGGTCAGAAGAACCCCCATATCCGCCTGAAATTTAATAGGGGATAATGTCCAAAGAATAACCCCTATAGCCAACGTCAGACCAGTAAACGCAACCGATTTACCTGTACTTTGTAGCGTTTCAAGATAAGCAGCTGGTAAGCTATGCCCTTGCTGCAAGTAAGTCTGCATCTTGGAATAGATATAAATACCGTAATCCACACCTATACCTACACCTAACGCAATAACCGGCAATGTTGCCACCTTCACGCCAATACCTAACTTCGCCATTAATGCCTGACACAAGATGGATGTTAAGACCAATGGCGCGATAATGCAGACCACCGTACGCAGAGACCTAAACGTCAGTAAACATAAAAAGCTCACGACAGAGTAAACCCAAATCAACATCTCATACTGGGCCATCTCAATCACTTCGTTCGTTGCCGCTTCAAAACCCGCTTTCCCCGCCGCCATATTGAACGTTATTTCATCGGTCTCATATTCTGCGGCAAAGCGATCGACAGCCACCGTCACTGCTTTTAGTGTTTCCGCCTTATGATCATCAAGAAAAATAATCACGGGTAACAACGAACAACTACTGTTCATCAACCCTGCAGGCACATATGAAAGCGAGGCATTGATCACATACTGATTTCGTATCACCGAACGCCACTTAAGACTTCCTTCATTTAATCCAGCTGTTACACGTTCCGACACATCCACCAGCGAAATACTGGATTGCACCCCGGAGACATTTCGCAAGTAAAACTGAAAACGATCAACCAAGGCCAAGGTCTCGTAGCGGCTACAGTGCTCCTCGGGCGTAGACACCATCACAACAAAGACATCACTCGACGTAGAGTAATTAGAGGTAATAAAATGATTATCAATATTATAACGGGAATCAGCGCGCAACTCGGGCGCCCCCACATCCAAGTCACCGATCTGCAGCCCTTTGCTGCCATACAGCCCCAACACCGCCAAACCAATCGCGACCAGAACCGCTACGATAGCGCCCTTTTTGGTCGCAAAGACACTCAGCAGGTGCCAATGGGAATTTTTCTTTTCAATCCCCCGCTTCGCTTTAGCGATAGCGTTACGACCCACGCCCACATAGCTCATCAACAAAGGAAGCAACATTAAATTGGTCAAGATAATCACCGCAACACCAATAGAAGCAGCGACAGCAAGATCTTGTATCACTTGGATTTCGATAACCATTAACGTAATAAAACCAATGCCGTCTGAAATCAGTGCGGTTAAACCCGGAATATAGATGGTTTTGAACGCATGCTTTGCCGCCGGCAGCTTTTCAGCGCCATTAATGGCCGATTCAAGCGTGATAGTATTTACAATCTGAACACCGTGACTGACGGCAATGGCAAACACCAAAAACGGCACAAGCATGGAATAAGGATCAATGCCATAACCCAGTAAGTTCAATATGCCTAACTGCCAAATCACCGCTGCAAGGGAGCACACTAAAGGAATAATAGTCCCCATCACACTACCTGAGTAGAGGTAGAGCAGAACCATAGTAATAACAAACGCGATAGCAAAAAACAGGGCAACCTCAAACGCACCATCAATCAAATCGCCTACAATTTTTGCAAACCCAGTAATATGAATACTAACCGTATCAGAGCTGTACTTATCCCTGACCAACGTTTCCAACAGAGCTGAAAACGCTTTGTAATTAAGTTTCTCCCCTGTTTCTGGGTCTTTATCAAAAAGGGGCACCTGCACCATCGCCGAGCGAAAATCATTACCGACTAATATCCCCACCTGACCCGAGCGTAGTATGTTGGTACGCACCCACTCTAAACTTTCTTTTGAACCATCATATTTAGCCGGAATCACGGGACCACCGACAAAACCATCCTCAGTCACTTCCGTCCAACGAACATTAGGCGTCCAGATAGATTTCAACGCAGAACGGTCGACCCCAGGAATAAAAAACAGCTCATCGGTCACCTGCTTTAAGGTCGACTGAAACTCTGCACTAAAGATATCGCCATCCTTTGCAGCAACAACAACACGAATACTGTTACCTAAACCCGCCAAGTCATCTTTATAACGTATGTAATTCTCAACAAACGGGTGCTGTGCAGGTATCATTTTCACAAAACTCGCATCGGGACGAATGTGTGATGCTTGCCACGTAAAAAACACCGTGGCGAGCAGAAAAAAGATCAACAACATTTTTCGGTAAGTAAACAGGAAATATTCTGCCAATTTCTCACTGGTATTAATTGGCCATAACAAGATAGAGGAAAGACGTTTCATTTGCCTGCCCCTCCACTTACATCGATGCGGGACACACCACCTTCACCGACGACAACGAGATAATGCCCGACCGACTCAACCGCACTGTAACTTCTCAGCCCCCTTTGCAAAAAGGGCTCGAACGAATCACCTTGTTTTTTTAATAACGCGCCACCTTGACCCACAAGGTAGGCATGGTGACCAATAATAACGGAATCATTAATCGTCGCCGTTAAACCACTATCCACATAATCCCAAACCGTCACACCCTCATTATCCACTGAGCGTTTCAAAACAGTTCCTCGCAACCCCATTAGATACAAACCATCGTCCGCCTCCACGGTCGAAAAGAACGACCCTTGATAAGGTAGATCGATCGCTTGCCAATTTTCGCCCTTATCCTCACTCTGCATTAACAACCCAGCCTCACCCAGTATCAGTAAGCGTCCCTGTTTTGTTTTAATAATGCGATTGAGGTGCAAGCTATCAGGATTCGGCAATATCTGCCCTTTATAACGCCAATGCTGTCCACCATCATGGGTTACCAGAAACAAACCGTAAGCACCTACCGCATACCCTGTCTGCGCATCGACAAAAAACAGATCCAGTAGCGGAGTACTTGGCACTCCATCTAACGCGGCTTTTGCATCATCTAACTGATAACCAAGATTCTCAAGCCGTTCAGGATCGACCGTTTCCAGGCTCCTCTGATATTGTAATTCCGCAGTAACAGCATCAACTCTAAGCTGATTAACCTTAGCGCCATCCAACTGCATCACCCAAGACTGCCCGCCGTCCTGCGTATGCAACACCACACCATCGTGACCAACAGCCCACCCTGTTTGCTTACCAAAAAAGTGCACTGCCGTAAGCAGGGTACTACTCGGCACACGGGCTTGTTGCCATGTTAAGGCCTCATCATCGGAATAAATAATGACACCCTGCTCACCCGCCGCAACCAATCGATCACCCGCCCGCGAAATAGCAAGTAAGAGCGAACGCTCCGGTGCCGCCTGCTCTATCGCAGGCTGAAAAAGACGATCCGCCCATATCCATTGAGATAATGTTAAGAGGCAGCCAAAGATTACACTGTAAGAAAACGTTATATTGCTCATCTAAAGCCCAGTTATTATTTTTTTGTCGGGAGTTTTAATAGCTAAAAAGCATCCACCTTTAACGTAAACACAGCAATAACATTCTTTCCCATAATGACTAACAATATAGGTCACTATAACAATATCCGCTAATGAATCGCGCTATTCATGCCCTCACAGCAAACACTTACACGCCTTGCCATACAATAAAACCCAAGTGTATTAGCAATAGGGTTCAACCTCACTTTCACAACAACACCCCTAACGACCTATTAACAAATAGTGTTTCACATACTGCTTGAGATTGATTATCATTAACAAAAATTAGGTAGAGCTTTCTATGTCAAAACCAAAAACCTTATGTAAATTTAAAAAGGCCGATATAGAAGAGCAATTTAAGACGCTCGCAAGCTATACTCGTTCAAGCTGCTACTTATGCAAGAAATGCGCACGCTCTGCTAACGCTAAAAAGTGGTTATGCAAGCCAGAAATGATTTAAAATCCGCTAAAGCTTATTCAAAAGGATCCAACTATTATGCTAAGCCCAGCAATGCTTGAAAAACTGAATGAACAGATTAATTTAGAGTTTTTCTCTTCCAACCTCTATCTTCAGATGGGTGCTTGGGCTGAATCTAAAGGTTTTGAAGGTTGCTCCGCATTTTTATATAAGCATGCCGACGAAGAGATGTCGCACATGAAGCGCTTATTCACTTATGTGAATGAAACCGGCGCGACTGCGATGATCGGCGCAATTGACGCCCCCAGTGCTGAATACAACTCAATTAAAGACCTATTCGATAAAGTCTATGAGCATGAGTGCTTTATTACTGGAAAAATTAATGAGTTAGCCCATACCGCATTTACACACCACGACTATTCTACCTTCAGCTTCCTTCAATGGTATGTTGCAGAACAGCATGAAGAGGAAAAACTCTTCAATGGCATTTTGGATAAAATCAAAATTATTGGCGAAGATGGCAAAGGCTTATTCTTTATTGATAAAGAGATTGGCGAACTGGCTAAAAATGGTTCAGGTGGCAGCATCATGGATGGCGCATCAGACAAAATATAAAAACATTAATTATCAATTAGTTACACGACAACCCTATAAATAACAACAAGTTTTATCAAAAACTTTCTGTTTTTTATGGATTTTATTCTAAAGATTTTGATAGTCTGTCCGATAATTACTTTCAAAGCAGCCTCTCATGCCTAATACAGGGAAGGAGAATAAAGCGTGAATACTGATTGTGTACATTGTTTTGAGTTAGTTAAAACAGGGAAAGAACACCCTTCATTAAAAACCGTCAGCGACCTTGGCCACTCACAAATATGCAAGTGTGGTGAATGCGGCTCTTTAGTCATGAGCACCGCTGGCGAATGGGAAATAGTACTTAAAGGTTCTGTTTCTCGCCGCCAAAAGCTGAATAAAAGAAACGCCGCTTAATCATTACTTTTTGCAAAAACAGCTTGGCAGCGAGCATCTCTACGCGTAGTTTTATCCCTATTTGAAACAGGATAAAACTGCGCTACTTATGGATTCTCTACGCGAACTGATCGATCAAGATAACAACCATAATCTTTTAGATCTATTGTCGAGCCTATGCCAAGGGTCTATTGCTGTAGATGAGCAATGCAACATCCTATGGATGAGCGATGCCTATAAAGAGCTGATCGACCTACCGCAAGATACGGATCCTACTGGCTGCCACGTCGAGCAAGTCCTCCCAACGACCAAACTGCCACGTGTTATAAAAAGCGGCAAACCCAGCTTTGTTGACCTAATGCAGATTAAACAGCGCTGGTGCGTCGTTACACGCCTACCCATCAAAAATGAACACCAACAAACCATCGGTGCAATCGGCTTTGTCTTTTATGATGACTTAGATAGCCTACAACCCCTATTCGACAAATTTGCACGCTTACGCCGTAAATTTGAGGATGAAAAAATCCTCAGACCCAGCCGGTATGCTTTAGATGATATGCTCGGCCACTCCCATCCCACCGAACTGTTACGAAGACAAGCACTACGCGCAGCACAATTAGACACAACCCTTCTACTGCTTGGAGAAACCGGCACAGGAAAAGAACTCCTAGCACAGGGCATCCATCACGCATCCACCCGACGAAGCGCACCTTTCGTTGGCATTAACATGGGTGCATTGCCTGAAGCACTGGCTGAAGCGGAATTATTCGGCAGCGCACCCGGCGCCTATACGGGTGCCAATAGCAAAGGCCGAATAGGCAAAGTACAACTCGCCGATGGCGGCACCCTCTTCCTTGATGAAATCGCCGAGATGCCACTCGCCATGCAGGCAAAATTATTACGGGTCCTCCAAGAAAGAGAAGTAGAAGCACTCGGCTCCAATCGGTTAGAAAAAGTCGATGTCCGCATCATTGCCGCCACCGCCAAAAACCTGCGCGAACTCGTAGATCAAGGCACCTTCCGAGAGGACCTTTATTACCGACTTAATGTATTACCTATCAAGCTCCCCCCTTTACGCGACCGGCTCGATGACATAAATGAGCTCTCTCAACATATGCTGCAACAGATTCAACACCAATCACAGCTGCCCGAACTTTCCCTTTCACCAGAGGCCCTTCAATGGCTACACACCTACCATTGGCCCGGCAACATTAGAGAGTTAAGAAATAGAATTGAGCGCGGCTGCGTCATGGCTGAGGGTGCCTGTATAGAAGCCAAAGACCTTGGTGCACTGGACGATCTACCACACACACCCACAACCCAAGCCACTGACCTAAAAAGCAAAAGAGCACAACTAGAGATCGATGCGATCGAACAGGCAATTCAAACCTGCCACGGCAACAAAACAGCCGCCGCAAAACTGCTTGGCATCTCAAGGGCTAGCCTCTATTTACACCTCAAACAAAAAGCGTCTATAAAATAAGACACAAAAACAGACACTGTATACAAAAATAGACATATCCGATATATAACACCCTTCACAAAAACATTAACCTACTGTTTTTAAAACACTTTAAATTACTGGCCTTGCATTTGCTCTATACACACTCTTAAAAATAATAATAAACACCTTAGGTTCTCCTATGCATCAAAGCAAAAATAAGCTAATTACCGCTCAACAAGCCGCCCGCCTTATAAAATCTAATGACATGATCGTGACCGGTGGATTTATCGGCATTGGCTTCGCTGAAACCTTAGCCACCGCTATTGAAAAGCGCTTTTTAGATGAAGGGCAACCCAATGACTTACAGCTTCTCTATGCCGCAGGACAGGGAGATACTAAGCACCGAGGGCTAAACCATTTTGGCCACCCCGGCATGGTAAAACGCGTGATCGGCGGCCATTGGGGACTGGCGCCCACCCTTGGAAAGCTCGCTATAGAGAATAAAATTGAAGCCTACAACCTACCCCAAGGCGTCATATGCCACATGTTTAGAGATATTGCGGCAGGCAAGCCGGGCACATTAACAACGGTTGGACTCCATACCTTCGTAGACCCCCGTATTGAAGGCGGAAAAATCAATGCCCGCTCAACAGAAGAGATGGTTCAACTTCTCGATATAAACGGCAAAGAGTGCCTGCTTTATAAACACGTCCCCCTCAACATTGCACTCCTTCGCGGAACCACCGCTGATAAAAATGGCAACATCTCGATGGAACGGGAAGCACTCCCCCTCGACTCTTTAGCCATCGCTCAAGCCGTTAAAAATTGCGGCGGTACCGTCTTAGTACAAGTAGAACAGATCACCGACGAACACCTACTCACACCTGATCGCGTGCGTATTCCAGGCATCCTTGTTGACCATGTTGTACTATCAACACCTGAAGATCACCCGCAAACCTTTGCCGAGGCCTTTAATCCTGCCTATTCTGGGCAAACCCGCACAACCGCACAACAATCTGCACATGCGCCTTTAGACGCCCGTAAAATCATCGCCCGTCGCGCCTTAATCGAATTAAAAAAAGATGCGATTGTTAACTTAGGTATAGGCATGCCTGAAATGCTTGCGACAGTTGCAGCCGAAGAGGGAAAAATTAACGACTTTACCTTAACGGTAGAGCCCGGCGGCATTGGCGGGCAACCCGCAAGCGGGCTAAGTTTTGGTGCCGTCAGCAATGCCCAAGCGATTATCGACCAACCCGCTCAATTTGATTTTTACGACGGCGGCGGGCTAGATCAAGCGTTCCTTGGACTTGCGGAAACCTGCCAAGAAGGTCACGTAAACGTCAGTCGTTTTGGCACTAAATTAGCAGGAGCAGGAGGGTTTATAAACATAACCCAGAACACAAACGACATCTATTTTTTAGGCACATTCACCTCCGGCAAACAGCAGTTAGACGTTATTAATGGCGAACTCAACATTATCACTAACGGCCCTTTGAAAAAGTTCAAAACAGCCGTGCAGCAGATCACGTTTAATGGCCACTACGCTATTGAGTGCCAGCAAAAAGTCACTTTCATCACCGAAAGAGCAGTTTTCAAACTCACCGAAAAAGGCCTATTACTCACTGAAATAGCACCCGGAGTAGACCTACAAACCGATATTTTAGATCACATGGAGTTTGTGCCGTTAATTGATGATGATTTAACCTTGATGGATGCGCGGCTTTTCCAAGAAAAACCGATGCACCTAGAGCACCCCGGCAGCCGCTCCATGAAGCAGATGCGCTCGCTGATGAAAAAGGTTTTAGAACGACCTTACCCATCACCCTTGGCCATAAAAACCGCCAACTAAGCGATGCTGAACCGTCCATCCATTTAGGTGTCAATAAACTGCTTATCTATATAACGCTTGTGCCGCGCTATTGTGCAGAGGGTAAGCATTACCACACCTATCAAAAGAAAACAGGGGCACTTACCAGGCAGACTAAACGGCCTGCCTAACTACCCCCCTGTTTTCTGGATGGTATCAATCCAGAAAAATCAGCATAGCCCACTAAATAAATCGAAGAAGGCTCGCATTTACACAAATATCAATTAAGATTTAACAAGACACGTTTATTGAACCTTTGAGTACCTTTAAATGAAAAAGCTCACGTTAGTTCGCCATGCAAAATCCAGCTGGAAGCATCCTGAACTAACTGATTTCGAGCGACCACTCAACAAACGAGGAAAACGGGACCTTCCCGCCATGGTTGAACGCTTGGCGAACCACCAATTGATACCCGACACCTTGCTAAGTAGTGGTGCAACGCGTGCAATCCTTACCACAAAAGCGATTAGCAGCCGACTGGCGATACCTCAGCATCATATCCTTGAAATACCTGAACTCTACGAGTCATGCGCCGAAACACTCCTACTCGTATTACAAAACATGTCTGAGTCTTACAAACATATCATGCTCGTAGGTCACAGCCCCGGCTTAGAGCGACTCGCCTCTCTCTTATGCCAACAATCGATCACTAAGTTTCCGACCGCAGCAGTGATTCACTTACATTTAAGCATTAAAAACTGGCACGAACTCGCGGATGGCTGTGCCACACTAACCCTGTTCGATTACCCTAAAAAACATCAACACACACACGAGTAAAATAGCCCCTACACACTGGGGCAAATCACGAAAACCTATCCCTTAGCATTAATCACTTATGCTAAAATAGCGGCACTTTTTACTCATAAGGTAGCCCACAGTGGAACTTTATCTTCACTCCCTTAGCTTTACTGCCAACATCGTTGCACCTATCTTCTTTATTGTATTCTTAGGTTACTTACTCAAACGTATGGGAGTAATCGACGAGGCCTTTATCCATACCGCGTCAAAGCTCGTCTTTGTCATCACCCTGCCCACTCTCGTATTTATGTCGATCGCACGTACCGACTTCCATGCGGTATTCAACCCGCAGCAACTAGGGTTTGTTTTAATGGGTACCTTTGCATCGTTTGTCGCACTGTGGGGGGCGGGTAAATATTGGATTAAGCGACCAGAAGATCTTGGGGTTTTTATTCAAGGGGCATTTCGTAGCAACTACGGCATCATCGGACTCGCGGTAAGCTACAACCTATTTTCAGACTCAGGGTTGGCGCAAGCCTCTCTGCTACTTGCCTTAGTCATCCCGCTTTACAATGTATTATCTATTGTTGCCTTAAGTATTCCCGCTAAAAGAAGCGGTGCCTCAAGCTTAGGCAGCACCCTTTATGAGATCATCAAAAACCCATTAATCATTGCCGTATTGCTTGCGCTGCCATTCTCTTATTTTGGCTTTCAACTACCTGAAATCGCACAAAACACAGGCCGTTACTTTGCTAATTTAACCTTACCTTTAGCACTCTTAGCTATCGGTGGTTCACTCAACCTCACCAGCCTAAGAAACACCTCATCACAAGCCACATGGGCCACACTTAGCAAGCTGGTTTTTATCCCACTTGTGCTCACCCTTGCCGCATGGGTTTACGGGTTTAAAGGACAAGATCTGGCCATGATGATGATACTATTCGGCTGCCCAACGGCCGCCGCGAGTTTTGTTATGGCAAAAGGTATGGGAGGTAATGCTGAACTTGCAGCCAATATCATTTTGATGACCACATTAGGGGCGGTACTTACACTCAGTGCAGGTATCTACCTTCTCAGAGTCACTGCTATTATTTAAGCTAAACTTACTTGATAAAAACAGGCCTAATATCCGTGCTAAATCTATTTAGAAGCGACCCCTTAGCTCAAGCCCACAATGCTATTTTGAGTGATGACCGCGACAAGCTCATTAAACAACTAAAGAGAATAAAGCCATCCGATATTGATAAGCCAGCCTCTAGCACAGCGCCGAGCTTAGTCGAAACCTGTATTCTCCAGCAACAGCCTAAACACTTGTCACTCGTCCTCGACTATGGCGCTTCAGCATCCGGCCATAATGCTCACGCACAACCTTTCGGCTTACTCTCACTCCAACAGGAACAGAGCTTGCCGCTCCTTACCGCACTCTTAGCGGCCGGAAACAGCGAAGATAAAAACCAATTAATGACGGCCTGTTTCGAATACTGTCCAACCAACCAGCTGATGCTGCATATCGCGTTATTGACGCAATACGGTGCTGAAATAAGCGACAGTATTGTCATCAAAGCCTTAGAGTTAGGCGAGCAAGCCCTCATACATTTTCTACTTAATTCTGGCGCGACATTACCCACGCAGTATGATGAAAACAACGTAAGTGAGGATATACTAACGTACGCGAAAAAATGTGTAGATGACTTGAAAATCAGACAGATGTTTCTGTAGAAGAAACCCGTACGGCCGATAAAACCTTAACCTCAAGATAGGGCTCACTGCCCTAGGCTCACGGGTCATTTACTTTTCAAACTAGACAGGAGGGCCTAGTCATCTCCTTGCTTATGCTCATGAACAGCCATCGCGGCATGGGAGCACACCGTACAGTGCGGGTCTTTACGCAATTTTAGCGTTCGCCACTCCATAGACTTAGCATCCAAGAGCATTAATCGTCCCGCTAGGCTTTCACCCACAGAGGCCAGCACCTTCAACGCCTCCATTGCTTGAATCGATCCAATAATACCCACCAGCGGAGACAGCACACCCGATTCAGAACAGGTCAGCGCCTCATCACTTCCCTCTTTATACAGGCATTGGTAGCAAGGTGAGCCTAACGTTAGCGGGTCATACACAGCGACCTGTCCCTCCATACGAATAGCCGCACCGGACACTAACGGTTTTTTGTGCTGAAAACAGGCCCGATTAATCGCAAAGCGCGTACTAAAATTATCCGTACAATCCACCACAAGATCGACTGTCGCAATGAGACGCTGAAGCGCACTCTCATCTAAACGCTCATAGATAGTTTTAACACGAATATCAGGATTTAACGCGGCAATCGTATTCCGTGCAGAATCAACCTTAGGCTGACCAATACGTTTAGTATTGTGTATAACCTGACGCTGGAGATTAGACAGTTCGACATCATCATCATCGAGCAAAACCAGCTCGCCAACGCCTGCCGCTGCCAGATACATCGCAACTGGACTACCTAGCCCACCTAAGCCAACAATCAAAACAGTTGAATTCAGCCATGTTTCCTGACCGTTAATATCCACATCAGGCAACATAATTTGACGACTGTAACGCAGTAACTGCTCATCACTCAGCATTAAGGCTCTCCAACAATGCTTTTTATTTACATTTAGGGCTTAACTTTTAAGCCATTGCCCAAAAGTTATCCGTTCATTATTGCCATAGTCTCGAAGCGTTTCCACTTTTTCGTAACCTAATTCAGTTAAAAGCGTTCGACTCATGTCACCTTGGTCATAACCATGCTCAAACAACAAAAAGCCGCCTGATCGAAGAAAGGCACGCGCCTGATCACTGATCAACTCAATATCCGCCATGCCTTTGTTATCCGCCACTAATGCAGACAACGGTTCAAAACGCACATCACCTTGCGTCAAATGCGGGTCATCGGGATCAATATAAGGAGGATTACTAACGATCAGGTCATAAGTACCTACATGAGGTTCAAACCAACTCCCTTGCAGCACCCTGACATTATCGAGCTGGAGCTTGGAACGGTTTCGTTCGGCAAGAGCCGCTGCATCAGCGATATAATCCGAGGCCACAACCTCCCACTCAGGTCGTTCCCAACCCAACGCCAATGCAATCGCGCCGCTCCCTGTACCTAAATCTGCCACGCGCGCAGAGGACGGCAACGCAAGCGTCAATGCATGTTCTACCAAGCACTCCGTATCTGGACGAGGAATCAAAGTGTGAGGCGAAACGTCTAGGTCAAAATCCCAGAAACCGCGCGTACCCAAAATATGGGCAACAGGCTCACCTTTTAAACGGCGCTGAATCATTCGGTTTAATTGAGTAACAACAGGTTCAGGCAGTACTTTGTCTGGCCAAGTAAAAAGATAACTACGGGGCTTATCCAATAAAGCACACAGCATCAATTCAATATCGAGTGCAGCGGATTCTGACTGATGCGCTAACTGCGTATGCAACGCAAGTGCTTGCTGGATCTGCATAACATCACACCTAATTAACCCAGATAACGAAAAGGGCCATAATGGCCCTTAACATTTAACTTTCTTCCGACAAAGCCCCTAACTGCTCGGCCTGATATTCTTGCAGTAACGGATCAACCACATGCTGTAATTCACCACCGATAATCTCTTGTAGCTTATACAGTGTCAGGTTTATACGGTGGTCCGTTACTCGGCCCTGTGGATAATTATAAGTACGGATACGTTCAGAACGATCTCCGCTACCCACTAAACCTTTACGTGTACTCGCCATCTCTGCCGCGTTACGCTCATCTTCAGCCGCCTGCAACCGGGACGCCAGCAAAGACATCGCCTTCGCACGGTTTTTATGTTGCGAACGCTCTTCCTGACACTCCACGACCACCCCTGTAGGGATATGAGTTAAACGTATAGCAGAGTCTGTTTTGTTGACGTGCTGACCACCGGCACCTGAGGCGCGGAATGTATCAACACGCAGATCACCTTTATTAATTTCAATCTCAGCTGACTCATCCATTTCTGGCATCACCGCAACCGTACAAGCAGAGGTATGAACCCGCCCTTGAGACTCCGTTTCAGGTACCCGCTGTACACGGTGAGCACCTGACTCAAATTTCAGCTTAGAATAAACATCGGTGCCGACAATACGCGAGATCACCTCTTTGTAACCACCATGGTCACCTTCATTGACGCTTACGATCTCAACACGCCAGCCTTGCACCTCGGCAAAACGAGAATACATACGGAACAGGTCTCCCGCAAAGATAGCAGCCTCGTCTCCTCCCGTACCCGCTCGCACTTCTAAAAACACGTTGCGCGAATCGTTTGGATCTTTTGGCAGCAACAAGACTTCCAGCTCAGCCTCAAGCTGCTCAATGCGCGCTTTAACTTCTGGGTACTCTTCCTTCGCCATCTCACGCATATCAGGGTCGCTATCATTCATCATAGCTTCCGCTTCAACCATATCGTCAGCGGCTTGGTTATACGCAGAGAACGCCTGAACAACGGGCTCAAGCTCGGAGTACTCTTTCGAATAATCACGAAATTTATTTTGATCTGTAATCACGTCAGCATCTGACAGCAAAGCCGCAAGCTCTTCATAACGATCGCTGAGTTTTTCGAGCTTACTTACGATTGATTCTTTCATTGTTTCTCATTTTTAAAGGGATCACTGATCTGATGCAATTCCTGCACGAGATCCAATAGATCAGTACGACCTTCAGCACTTGCTTTACGCATCTGAATTGTCGGATGGTGGAGCAACTTATTGGTTAATCCGCGCGCTAACATCTGTATTACATCATCAGCGGGTTTACCATTCGCGAGTTGCTTAAGCGCTTTTTCCATTTCCTGATCACGTACCGCCTCGGCCTGACTGCGAAAAGCGGTTAACAGATCAACAGCATCTAAAGAGCGCAGTTGGCGCATAAATTCATGGGCACCACTCTCAACAATCTCTTCAGCTTGACGCGCCGCATGTTCTCGGCTGCGCTGATTCTCTTCGATCACCTCTTTGAGGTCATCCACCGTATATAAATATACGTCGTCTAATTCAGAGACTTGGGTTTCAATATCTCTAGGCACGGCAATATCAACCATAAAGATAGGCCGGTGCTTACGTTTTTTAAGCGCCGCCTCAACCGCACCTTTACCTAAAATCGGCAACTGGCTCGCGGTAGAAGAGATCACGATATCCGCTTTAGCTAAAGCATCAGGTATATCACCGAGCAGAATCGCCTGACCATCAAACTCTTCCGCTAACGATAACGCACGGCTCAATGTTCTATTGGCCACCGTAAGCTCTTTAACACCCGCTTGAGATAAGTGACGAGCCACCAGCTCAATCGTTTCGCCCGCACCGATCAGTAACGCTTTACTCTCACTTAAATTTGCAAAGATATGCTGAGCCAAGCTCACCGCAGCATAAGCGACTGACACAGGGTTTTCACCGATCGCGGTATCAGTACGTACTTGCTTAGCAATAGAAAACGTTTGTTGAAATAAGCGCCCGAGTTCCGCACCGACATGACCATGCTCTTGAGACAGACTATAGGCCGATTTCAATTGCCCTAGTATTTGAGGCTCACCCAACACCAGAGAATCCAGCCCACTGGCCACTCTCATCATATGCCGTGCCGCATCTTCATCCCAAAGTGCGTAGGAGCATTTCTGTAACTCATTAGCGTCCAGGTTATGATACTCACCTAACCATTCTAATAAAGCACGGCTCCCCTCAATACCCGAAGAGCAATACAGCTCGGTTCGATTACAAGTTGAAAGAATAGCGATCTCTTTAAGACTTGCAAAATCCCGAGCAGCCAGCATCGCATCCGATAAGAGTTCAGGCGCAAACGCTACGCGCTCACGCACTTCAACCGGTGCAGTTTTATGATTGATGCCTAATGCTAATAAAGCCATTTTTTCCGCCACTACTACCCATAGCCATAAAGACGCAATTACAACAGGCTGATGGTAACTAACCCAAATAAGCGCGCTATGATACAACGCTTTACCCCAAAGGTTAAAACACCACAGAACATTTATGGGAACTTATTGTAAGAAATAGCCCCTTAATACTAGGTAAAAGCGACTCAAGTAGCTGACAAGCAGTTGCTGATTCAACTATAGTGACCTAACAATTACAGGGATGGCATAGACATTAAGTGTATTTCTCAATGAATAGATCTTTTATATTTATTATTTTAACGCTGCTAATTTTGCCCGGCTGCCAGAGCAATCCGACGCCGCAACAAACCGTGGCGCCAGAACCTACACCCTACGTCACAGGGGAATTCAATCAAGAGTCTCTGTATGACCTTCTACTTGCAGAGATCGCAGGACAGCGTCGACTTTTTCCTGTCGCCCTCGAAAACTATTCAGTACAAGCCCAAAAGACACAAGATCCCGGTGTTGCCGAGCGAGCCACTCGCATCGCGCAGTACGTTAGAGACAGTGACACAATTATCAGTAGCGCCCGCCTGTGGCGTGAAATTTCACCCGAAAATCCTGAGCCCTACCAGATCGAAGCCAATATGCTGCTGCATAAAGGCCAATATGAAGCCGCGCTACCTTTAATCGAAAAAGCGCTCGAATACGATGCATTGCGCACCTTAGCGCTTATTCGCGGCCAAAGTGAAAAGATCGACACACAGGTCGGTTCCGATTACATCTCAATGCTAGAAGCTTACAAAAAAAACCACGCACCACGGTCCGACCTTGAGCTGACACTGGCGCTACTTTATAGAACATCGAATCAAACAGAGCAGGCACTGGCTGCATTTAATCGCGCCCTACTGATCAACCCAGAGAACCCTGAAGCGTTAATACAAAAAGCCGAGCTCCTACGTTTAGAGCAAGACTTAACGGGTGCACTTGCGCTGATCCAATCAGCCTTTGAACAACAACCAGAAAACAGACAGCTTCATATTCTCTATACACAGCTGCTCTTCCAAACAAATCATACTGAAGACGCCACAAAACAAGCAAAGAGCCTGTTAGTGCACAACATTCAAGACCAGCAGCTCACCTACTATCTAGCACTACTACTGCTGGAGAATGAGCAATTAAACGGTGCCCAGCGCGCGTTTGAACACCTACTTACCTTAGAAGAGAGTGATAGCTCACCCCATTTCTATCTTGGCCACATCGCACAAGCCAAAAAAGAGCACGAATTAGCCATTGAGCACTATATAGCCGTTGAAGATGGCCCGAATGTATTACAGGCCTTAACCCGCGCAATCGCATTATTAAAAAATGCTGACGACAAAGCGCGCGTCCAACAAATACTGAGTGATGCCCGTGCTTCGTTACCAATGCAAGCTACTCAAATATTTACCATAGAAGCCGAGTGGCTAAACCTTCATGACTATAGTGATGAAGCGTTTACCTTAATTGAAGATGCGTTAAGCATCACGCCAAACGATACGACACTGCTCTATACTCGTGCGATGATGATCGAGTCAACCGACTTCCCACAGGCCGAAAAAGATTTACGCCAAGTCTTAGCACTCGAGCCCGACAATGCGACAGTCCAAAACGCATTAGGCTATACCTTACTCCTTCATACTGATCGCTTTAACGAAGCGCACCAGCTGATTCAATCTGCACTGAACACGGAGCCCGAAGACCCTGCCATTTTAGATTCTATGGGGTGGGTATTACACAAAATGGGCCGTTCACACGAAGCACTTCCCTATCTTGAAAAAGCGCACGGGCTATACTCAGATCCAGAAGTATCTAGCCACCTCATCCAAGTGTACTGGGCAACCGGCCACGAAGAGAAAGCAAAATCTCTACTGGAAGCAGCGCATAAAGATAACCCCGACAACCCTTTTTTAGATGAAGCAATGCAAGCTATTAACACGCAATAGCCCATTACTTAACCAAACAGATATTAAACATATATGTTGAAACACCTATTCATAGCACTCGGTTGCCTTTATTTAGCGGGCTGTAGCCTACAAAAGACACAACCCGCTTTACCGCTTGGTCCAACCTTATCCTGGCAAGATCACCAAGCCCTACTAAAACAGTACGCGAGCTGGGAACTCAGCGGAAAGGTTGGCATTCGCACCCCCGAAGACAACCAAACCGCTAGCCTTAAATGGCTACAAATAAAGCAGACCTACCAAATTGATATTCATGGCCCTTGGGGACAAGGTGGCGCATCGATTGCGGGTATGCCAGGTGAAGTGACCGTTAACGTATCCGGTGACAAACAGTATACAGGGGTCAGCCCTGAGCAAATTTTATATGAGAAGCTCGGCTGGGACCTTCCCATCAGCGACATTTACTGGTGGATACGCGGCCTACCCTCACCAGCAAAGCCTTATACACATAGCCTTGAAAACAATCGACTAAAAAACCTACAGCAAGATGGTTGGGAGATTCAATATCTGCGCTATAACAGCCTAACCCCCGCCTTACCGAACAAACTAAGCCTATCCAGAAACGACCTAAAAATAACGGTCGTTATTAATAGTTGGATTAAACAGTAAGGCACAACCCCCTTAGATAAAGAATATTCATCCTTCAGTGCCGCCTAAGGTTTGACATTAAAAAGCCAATCCTAGATAATCTGCGCCTCTTTCAATGGGAGGCCGGTCCTCCAAGAGGAATATGTTGGGGTATCGCCAAGCGGTAAGGCACTGGTTTCTGATACCAGTATGCGGAGGTTCGAATCCTCCTACCCCAGCCAAAAAGCCTATGAACGGTTCCCAATCTATAGATTCCGAACAAATTATATTCGAAAAGGTGCACGCCGTGTCCAAGATGATGGTCTTCACCGGCAATGCTAACCCGGAACTTGCGCGAAAAGTAGTTGATCGCCTTGATATCCCTATGGGTAAAGCAAATGTTGGTCGTTTTAGTGATGGCGAAGTAAGCGTCGAGATTCAAGAAAACGTCCGAGGAAAAGATGTTTTCATTATACAATCTACCTGCGCGCCAACGAACGACAATCTAATGGAACTGATTGTACTTGCGGATGCTCTTCGCCGGGCATCAGCTTCACGTATTACAGCGGTTGTACCTTACTTTGGTTACGCTCGCCAAGATCGTCGTCCCCGTTCTGCTCGTGTACCTATCACGGCAAAAGTGGTTGCCGACATGATGGATGCTATTGGAATCGACCGCGTGCTTACGGTTGACCTGCATGCAGACCAGATCCAAGGGTTCTTTAGTGTTCCTGTGGATAACGTGTACGGTTCACCCGTACTGCTGGATGATATCGTTGACCAAGAATACGACAATATCATGGTTGTTTCGCCAGATGTGGGCGGCGTAGTCCGTGCCAGAGCGGTTGCTAAACAACTTGATTGTGATCTTGCCATTATCGACAAACGTCGCGAACGGGCAAATGAATCACAAGTTATGAATATTATAGGTGATGTTGAAGGCCGTACCTGCGTCCTTGTCGATGACATGTGTGATACCGCAGGCACCCTATGTAAAGCCGCCAAAGCGCTGAAGGCAAACGGCGCAGCACGCGTTGTTGCTTACGCGACTCACGCGGTTCTTTCGGGCCCTGCTGTTAGCAACATCACTAATTCAGATTTAGATGAATTTGTTGTCACTGACACAATTCCTCTTTCTGAAGCAGCTGCAGGCTGCAATAAAATTCGCCAGCTAACACTCGCGCCACTGCTTGCAGAAGCCGTTCGCCGTGTTTGCAACGAAGAATCTATCAGCGCAATGTTCCGCTAAGGTAACACTTACAACAATCGCTGATACAGCGCTCGCCACACACTGACGAGCATATTGCCCACAAAGGGCCAAATACTGCAAAACTTGGTCGCAAGGTTTTGCAGTTTGTTTATTTAAAGGTATTAAAATGTCTAACTTTGAAGTAAATGCAGTAGCACGTGAAGATGAAGGGAAAGGTGCGAGCCGCCGCCTACGTCGCACAGGTCTTGTTCCTGGTATCGTTTACGGTGGTGATAAGCGCAAAAAGCCAACTGCCATCGCTATGCCAAACAACGAGCTAATCAAACTACTAGCAGACGATGCTTTCTACTCATCTATTGTTACACTAAAACTAGATGGTAAAGATGAGCAAGTGATCCTAAAAGATCTACAGCGTCACCCAGCTAAACCTGTTGTACTACACGCTGACTTTCAACGTGTAACTAAATCCAGCCCGATCAAAATTACTGTTCCGGTTGAATTTATCAACTTTGAAAAATCACCTGCATCTAAAGCTGCTTGCAAATTTGCATCTGAGAAAAACACAGTTGAAATCCTTTGCCTAGCAACAGACCTTCCAGATACGTTGGTTGTTGACCTATCTGATTGCGAAACAGACAAAGTACTTCACCTATCAGACATCACTTTGCCTGCAGGTGTTGAGATCGTATCTCTTCGTCGTGGCGGTGACCATGATCAAGGTATCGGTTACATTTACGCGCCTCGCGGCAACAAGTAATTTACCGGTAACAATGCACTAGCATGAAAGACAAGATCCAGCTAATTGTTGGCCTCGGTAATCCGGGCGATAAATATGCACAAACTCGTCACAATGCTGGTGCAGAGTTTGTCGAGCAGCTTGCTGCTCGACATCTCGCCCCCCTAAAGCCCGAAAAGAAATACCATGGGCTTTACGCTAAAGCTAATATTAAGGGTTCCATTGTACACCTACTTGTACCTACGACTTTTATGAACCTGAGCGGCCAGTCCGTTTCAGCATTAGCTAACTTTTTTAAGATCCCACCCGAATCAATTTTAGTCGCACACGATGAACTTGACCTGCCCCCAGGTGTTGCCCGTTTTAAACTAGGCGGCGGACACGGTGGACACAATGGTTTACGGGATATCATCAGTAAACTAGGCAACAACAAGAATTTTTACCGCTTACGTATTGGTATTGGCCACCCAGGTCACAGCAGCCAAGTGAGTGGATTTGTATTAAATAGAGCTCCAGCAAAAGAACGCGATGCCACTCTGATAGCCATAGATGAAGCGGAGCGTCACTTGGAGTTAGCCATTACTGGCGACTGGGCCAAAGCAATGAACCAGTTACACAGTTTTTCAGCCAGCTAGTTTCAATTACAGGAATCAATCATGGGTTTTAAATGCGGTATTGTTGGCCTGCCTAATGTAGGCAAATCTACACTTTTTAATGCGCTAACCAAAAACGGCATTGCCGCTGAGAACTTCCCATTTTGCACCATCGAGCCGAATGCAGGCACGGTTGCAATGCCTGATCCCCGTTTAGATAAATTAGCGCTCATCGTTAACCCTGAACGCGTTTTACCCACAACGATGGAGTTTGTCGATATCGCAGGCCTCGTAGCGGGCGCATCAAAAGGTGAAGGGCTAGGCAATAAATTCTTGGCTAACATCCGCGAAACCGATGCTATTGCACACGTGGTACGCTGCTTTGAAGACGACAATGTTATCCATGTTGCCAACCGTATCGACCCCCTAGCTGACATAGAAATCATTAACTTAGAGCTCGCTTTAGCTGACTTAGACTCAGCAGAGAAGCAACTACAGCGTATCCAAAAAGCAGCGAAAGGTGGCGACAAAGAAGCCGTCGCACAAAAAGCTATTTTAGAGCGCCTAATTCCTCATCTAGAGGAAGGGCTACCGGTTCGTGCGCTCGGCCTTAACGATGACGAAATGGCCATCGCCAAGACGTTCCATATGCTAACCGTTAAACCCACCATGTATATTGCCAATGTTGATGAAGACGGTTTTGAAAACAACCCTCATCTAGATAAAGTACGTGAACTAGCCGCGACAGAGCAAGCAGGTGTAGTCGTGGTGTGCAACAAGCTTGAGGCTGAGATTTCAGAGCTAGATGACGAAGAGCGTAACGAGTTTCTTGAAGACCTTGGCATGGAAGAGCCTGGATTAGATCGTGTTATCCGTGAAGGCTACAACTTATTAGGCCTACAAACCTACTTCACCGCGGGCGTAAAAGAGGTTCGCGCATGGACGGTTAAAGTTGGCGCAACAGCCCCACAAGCCGCCGGTGTTATCCATACCGACTTTGAAAAAGGCTTTATCCGTGCCGAAGTTGTGAGCTATGAACATTTTATTGAATTCAATGGCGAAAACGGCGCAAAAGATGCCGGTAAATGGCGTCTCGAAGGTAAGGACTACATCATCCAAGATGGCGACGTTGTTCATTTCCGCTTTAATGTCTGAACAAAAAACATCCAAAAAAAGCCGGCATTGATTGCCGGTTTTTTTTATTCATTTTTTTCTTATTTTTTCCTAGATAACCTATTGACAGATAAACCGAAAAAGCGAATAATGCGCGCCTCTGAAGCGTTGGCAATATAGCTCAGTTGGTTAGAGCATCGCATTCATAATGCGAGGGTCGCAGGTTCGAGTCCCGCTATTGCCACCATGTTTCAGATAATGCTGGGGTATAGCCAAGCGGTAAGGCAACGGGTTTTGATCTCGTCATGCGGAGGTTCGAATCCTCCTACCCCAGCCACTATTTATACATTAACTCTAAGAGTTAATCTGAGTGGCAAGACACTCAACTGGTTACAATCTTATGATTAACAACCGACGTGAAATCTTCTGTTAGTGTTTACACTAACACCTTCGATGTGTAGACCTTCTCAGCCTAAAATAGATATAGGTTTTAAATCTAACGTGATTATAAACTTATCATCTGCTGTTCTACGTAGTCTTTGTTGGGGTATCGCCAAGCGGTAAGGCACTGGTTTCTGATACCAGTATGCGGAGGTTCGAATCCTCCTACCCCAGCCATTTATCGCCCACCTCAAACAGCATCGACAATTTGACCCCTCTATCTGCTTTAGAAACCTGACAACAACCAATAAACCGGATATATTTAACATTGCTCATATGATTAATGGGCTGGTAGATTTTAAAGGAATTAAATTCTGGAGCTTATGTACACATGTCTCAGGTTATTGAAGTTGATGACAGCACCTTGCTGGAAAAATATAGTAGCAATCAGCCCCGCAAACAGCGCCTAAGAAGAAACGTACAGCTCCTTTTCCTCGGGTTATCCGCTGAAGAGACCGCGCCACTCATTACCTTATTAAGAACATCCAGAATCTCTCCCCGCGGCAAGCAGATCAATAATGAACAAGAGTTCCTCAGCGCCCTCAGCGAGCGTTCTTGGGATTTAATTCTATGCACTATAGATCGAGGCGAGTTCACCTCTAAACAAGCGATCAGCCATTTGAAGCGCTTAGACAAAGACATCCCCGTTATACAGATCATTCCTAGCTCAGATAGCCATTTATTGCTGCAAGGATTAAAGAACCATATTCAGGCGGTCGTCCCATTAGATGAAAAAGAGCTTGTGCTAATCAACATTAGACGAGAGCTTGACCATCTCGATAACCGCCGCCGCTTAAGGGTCGCCGAAGTGGCATTAGCTGAAGCAGAAAAGCGTGCTGAGCAACTGATGCTCAGCTCGAAAAACGCGATTGCATGTTGCGACCAAGGCACACTTATCTGTATTAACGAAAGCTTTCTTGATCTTTTTGGCTTTGAAAGCAATGAACAAGTAGAAGGAAAACCTCTGATTGACCTCCTCAACTTTGAGGACCGGAAAAAATTTACAGAGCAACTGAATAAAATGGATGCGCAGCATCTAAACGAATCAGAGTTACAGCTCAATGTGCAGAGAAGCGATCGCACAGAATTTACAGCAAACGTAGAGCTTTCCGTTATCGAGCGAAACGAGAAGCCGCTTATTCGTGTGCTGTTCCGAGTCGATGACCATCATGTAGGCGGACTATTAAACGAAGACCTAGACTATATTTCAGGTCTATTTAACAAACACCACCTCCATAAACAGCTTGAACAGATAACCCAACGGGCGCAACGGGGCGGCAATGACTGCTCTTTACTTTACATTGAGCTGGACCAGCTTGAACAAATAAAAGAGAAACGGGGCCACGAAGGCAGTGACCAACTGATACGTGATGTTTCGGCGCTGTTACATAAGAAAGTAAATAAAGCCCATCTACTAACCCACCCAGAAGAAAATGCATTTGTTATCGTTTTCAAAGACCCCCACGTAGAGAAGGCAGAAGCCTTTGCTAAAAAGCTGTGCCAATGCATCGCAAACACCTGCTCAACGGTCGCTGGCGTCGAAGTACAGTCTACCTGCTCAATAGGCATCACTATTATTAACGACAGCACACCGCCCCAGGACGAGCTGTTAAACCGTGCGAGGGCAGCCATTAGTGACCTAAGAAAAGAAACCGGCAACGGAAATGGCGTAAAACTCCATATACCTCAAGCAGCCATCACTGAAGAGAAAGATGATGAGCTTGATGCGATTCGCTGCGCGGTAGAAAACCTAAACTTTAAGCTGCTCTATCAACCGATCGTGAACCTTACGTCGGATGACCATAATGAGCAGTATTACGAAGTTCTACTACGCCTTCTCAATGAAGACCAAAGCCTCGTTGCACCTTGTGACTTCATGAATACAGTAGAAGACTCAGAGACAGCGATAAAAGTTGACCGCTGGGTGATTGAACATAGCCTGATACAATTAAAACGATCCCTTAACAGTAAGGTCAAAAACACACTCTTTCTCAACATCTCGGCCCAAGCCTTAAGTGATGCGAAACTCCTCACTTGGCTCTCTGGTGTGTTACGGAAGAATAAGATCCCCGCCGACCGACTTGTTTTCCAAATTAGCGAATCGGACATAGCGATCTCACCACGCCAAGCACAGGCATTTACTGAGAAGCTACATAAGATCCACTGCCGAGTCTGTATTAAGCATTTTGGTAACGCCCTCAATGCCAACGACATACTCTCAATGGTTCGCTCTAACTTTGTAAAACTAGACGCATCTTATATACAAGATCTGAACAACACACCCGAACTGGATGAGCAGTTTTATAGCCTCATTCAACAGCTATCCAGCCTTGAGAAAGTATCTATAGCCCCACAGGTAGAAGATACAAAAACAATGGCATCATTGTGGAAAGCCGGCGTCGATTACGTACAGGGTAACTATTTACAGCCGCCCAAAGAAAAAATGGATTATGATTTTTTCGCCGAGCAGTAACCCGCTAAACGGGTGCGCGCCCATAAAAAAACAGCCCTATGAAGGGCTGTTTTTTTTAATAGATATACGTCTTACTCTTGCAGCGTATCTCGGTCACGAAAACCAATAAGATAGAGAATGCCGTCTAAACCTAATGTGGAAATTGCTTGCTTCGCACTCTCACGCACTAAAGGTTTAGCACGAAACGCGATCCCTAACCCCGCAATAGAGAGCATAGGTAGATCATTAGCACCATCACCGACCGCAATTGTTTGCTCTAAGCGAATCCCCTCTTTCTGCGCGATCTCACGTAGCAGTTCAGCTTTACGTTCGCCATTCACAATCACGCCTTTGACTTCGCCGGTTACTTTACCATCCGCATCGATATCAAGCTTATTCGCATACACATAATCAAACCCTAGCTTATCTTGCAAACGGGATGCAAAATAGGTAAAACCGCCCGATAGGATCGCTGTTTTAAAGCCTAACGCCTTCAAGTTGGAAACCAACTCCTCGGCCCCTTCAGTCATCGGCAACCGCTCAGCAATACGTTCCAGTACAGAGACGTCTAAGCCCTTTAGAAGCGCCATACGACGGCGGAAGCTTTCATTAAAATCAATCTCTCCACGCATGGCTGCTTCCGTAATCTCAGCAACCTGAGTACCGACACCCGCCTCTTTGGCTAGCTCATCAATCACTTCCGCTTCGATCAGCGTAGAGTCCATATCAAACACAACTAAGCGGCGATTACGACGGTAGATATTATCTTCTTGGAAGGCGATATCCACATCAAGATCGCTCGCCGCTGTCAAAAATTCTGATCGTAATTTAGCCGCATCAGCCGGGGCACCGCGTACTGAAAACTCGACACAGGCTTTCGTTTGTTCACAGCTATCACTTAAACTAATACGACCGGACAAACGACTAATATTATCGATATTCAAACTATGGAGCGCCGCAATTTCGGTGACCCGTGCAATTTGAACCGAACTTAGCTTGCGTGACAACAAGGTGATGATATGACGTGACTTACCTTGGCCCGCAACCCACGCCTCATAATTACGCTCATCAACTGGCTGAAAACGGATATTCATATTCAACTCATGCGCTTTGAAAAGAATATCTCTCAGCAACGGTGAAGACTCGGCGGCTTTAGGCACTTCGATCAAAATGCCTAACGACAGCGTGTCATGAATAACCGCCTGACCTATATCTAAGATATTGATCTGAAATTGCGCAAGTATATTGGTAATAGCAGAGGTAACCCCGGGCTTATCGTCACCCGAGATATTAAGCAGAATAATCTCTTTCATCAAAAGCGGTTCCAGTGGAAGCTTATATTGGCGCTGATTATATCAAAGCCCTTATGCAGGGCCTATTACATCCGTAATAACGTCTTTATCTTTTTTCTTGTTTAACCTTTAGCCCTTTTTGCTTACCTTTCAACTTAGGCTTAGCGGCGACTTTTCTTTTTTTCGCTTTATTACTGCGCCCTTTTTCTCCTGCATTAAACGCCATCAACTCTTGTTCTGCAGGCGATAGCGCATTTTTAGCCGAAGGTTTCGTTTTAGTCGGCGCTATACGTTTTTTCGGGCCGTTATCATCAGACGCGGCGCTTTTACGACGTGACTTCGCCAGCGCCTCACGCTGAGAACCTTTGCGTGGATGGGACTTATCATCACCGCTTTTCATCGGACGATTACCCCATTCATTTCGCTGCCCAGGTAATTTTCCTTTCCCGTTCTGATCCCCTATTTTTCCTTCAGCCAAAAGCTCACGGGTCGTCTTTTTCTTTTCCCGCTGCTGATCTGCAAGCTCAAAATCGATCTTACGTTCATCAAGGTCGACACGAACCACTTTAACGCTTAGACGATCACCTAGCTTAAACGTTTTACGTGTGCGCTCACCCACTAAACGCTGCTTCGCTTGGTCAAACACATAATAATCGCCCGGTAAGGCAGTAATATGCACCAGCCCTTCAACAAATAGCTCATCCAGCTCAACAAAGACACCAAAGCCGGTTACCGCAGCAATAACACCTTCATACTCATCGCCAACATGTTCTTGCATGTATTCACACTTAAGCCATGCAACCACATCTCTCGTTGCATCATCCGAGCGGCGTTCAGTCATAGAGCAATGCTCACCTAAGGCTAACAGTTGCTCCATGCTATAAGAACAAACAAAGTCAGCATTAGCGACAAAGTCTGCTGGTCGCTGGATAGAGCTATCTGCTTTATTCGAATGTATCGCTGATCGAATCAAGCGATGTACAAGCAGATCAGGGTAACGGCGAATAGGTGAAGTGAAATGTGTATAGGCTGGGTAAGCCAAACCAAAATGGCCTTGGTTATCTGGACTATAAACCGCTTGCCGCATGGAACGCAGCATCATCGTTTGAATTAGATGACGATCAGGGCGCCCCTCAATCCATTCTGCCAGCTCCTGGTAATGCTTAGGCTCTGGTTTATCCCCACCCGCCAAATTCAACCCCAGCTCGCCTAGGTAAGCTCTTAGATTTTCTAGCTTTTGCTCTTTTGGCCCCTCATGTACACGGTAAATTGCAGGGATATCTAATTTACTTAAGAAGCGTGCGGTTGCCACATTGGCACATAACATACACTCCTCTATTAATTTATGCGCATCGTTACGATGAACCGGAATGATCTGCTCTATCTTACGGTTTTCACCAAAGACCATGCGCGTTTCAGTGGTCTCAAAATCAATCGCGCCGCGGATCTCCCGCGCCTTACGTAAGGCAAAATATAAGCTATACAGATCTTCAAGGTGAGGGACAACATGGGCGTACTCTGCGCGCAGCTGTTTAGATTCGCCCTCATCAGGCTCCATCAACATTTTGCCCACTTTTGTATAGGTCAAACGTGCATGGGAGCAGATAACAGCTTCATAAAACTTATACCCTGATAGAACCCCCTTCTCGCTAATCGTCATCTCACAGACCATCGCTAAGCGATCCACCGCAGGATTGAGCGAGCATAGGCCATTAGAGAGCAGTTCCGGCAGCATAGGTACAACAAATTCGGGGAAGTAAGTTGAATTCGCGCGTTGAAACGCTTCGTTATCCAACTCTGTGCCAGGTCTCACATACCAAGATACGTCAGCAATCGCGACCCATAAACGCCATCCACCGCCGGCTTTTTTCTCTGCGTACACCGCATCATCAAAATCTTTTGCATCTTCGCCATCAATCGTTACGAGAGGCAGGTCACGCAAGTCTACTCGGTTTGTTTTAGCGCTCTCTTCCACCTCAGCGGAAAGCTCCCCGATCTCTTGACGAACTTGATCTGTCCATTCATGCGGTATTTCATAATTATGGATAGCAACAGTGATTTCCATCCCCGGCGCAAGGTGGTCACCTAACACTTCCACTACTTTCGCCTGAGGCAGATCTCTTTTGCCCGGCTGTCTCAACAACTCTGCAACCACTAACTGGCCGTCTTTATAAGTCACAGGCGTTTCTGGATCAGGCACAATCATGATCTCTTGCGTAATGCGCTGGTTTTCTGGCCGCAGATAACCAAACCCCTCTTGCCCACTAAAGCGCCCAACGAGCTTACGGGTATTACGCGCCAACACCTCTATAATTTTACCTTCCCTTCGCCCTTTGAAGTCCACGTTTGTTTCTTGCACTAGGACCTGGTCCCCATCGAAAACTTGGCGCATCTGCCGAGGGCTCAGTTTTAAATCGTCACTACCATCTTCGGGCTTCACAAAACCAAACCCATCCCGGTGGCCGATCACGCGCCCTTTGATAAAAGACATCTTATCCATTAACGCAAATTCATTGCGTCGATTGGTCATCAACTGCCCATCTCGACACATTGCCTTCAGACGGAAAAAAACAGCATCACGACTTTCCTCTTCTTTAATCCCCATCCCATCACACAGCTGAGCATGCCCTAGCGGCGCACCTCTCTCTTGCATAAACTGCAAAATAAAATCCCGACTTGGCACCGGGTTACTGTATTTTTCCGCTTCGGATGCGGCCTGGGGATCATTCTTAGTCCAATCGTTACTCATAAAAGTCTCAAAGCAAATAGAATCAAAAGGGCTCTAATCATTGCAGCATAGCATGCTGTATTAAAAGCAATCACTATGGTTATAAAATAGCAGAAATTAAAAAAGCCGGCTATTTTGCCGGCTTTTTTAAAGGGTTAAGGACGATCATCGATCTCCTGCTCTTTTTCCTCCGGCGGCATAAGGTCTTCCCTACATACATTCATAGCCATCAGCACATTGGCTGCGACATAAATCGATGAATAAGTACCCACAAACACACCTACGAGCAAGGCAACCGCAAAGCCATGTATCATCTCACCACCAAACACAGCCAACGCAACAAGCACTAACAATGTGGTTAATGAGGTAACCACGGTACGCCCAAGCGTCTGACTTAATGAGGCGTTCATGATCTCGATCGCGCTTTCCTTACGCATCTTGCGAAAGTTTTCGCGGATACGGTCGGACACAACGATAGTGTCATTAAGCGAGTAACCAATAACCGCAAGAATTGCGGCTAATACAGTTAAATCAAAATCAAGCTTAAAGAGGGCAAAGAAACCCAGCACGATCAATACGTCATGGGCCAACGCCGCAACAGCACCGATAGAGAACTTAAGCTGAAAACGGAAAGCGACGTAAAGCATGATCATGAACAAGGCAAGCAACATGCCTAAACCACCCTGTTCACGCAGTTCTTCACCTACTTGAGCACCAACAAATTCATTACGACGTAATGTTAGCGTTTGTGTTTCGCCATCTTGCAGTGCGGCAAGTACTTTATCGCCCAGCTTAGGATCATGATCCTGCCCTAAACGAATCAATATATCGGTAGGTGAACCAAAGGTTTGTACAACCGCATCGTTATAACCAACCACTTTTAGTTGATCACGAATTTTATTCAGATCAGCCGATTGCTCATAACCAATTTCCACCAAACTACCACCGGTAAAGTCTAAGCCAAACTTAAGACCGTTAACCGCTAAGGCGCCGATAGACACCACTAGCATAATAATGGAAAACAACACGGCTACCTTACGCAGCCCCATGAAGTTATATATTTTATATGTAGACATCATCAGACCCTCAAATAGACAGCTTAGTGAGCTGACGATTGCCATAAGTAAGGTTAACCAAACCACGGGTAACCAAAATGGCCGTAAACATAGAGGTTAAAATACCTACGGATAGAGTGATCGCAAAGCCCTTAACTGGCCCTGTGCCCATCGCAAATAAGATAACCGCAGCCAGTAACGTGGTGATATTGGCATCCAATATGGTTGTAAATGCACGACCAAAGCCCGAATTTATTGCTGACTGAGGCGGCAAGCCATTCGCCAGCTCCTCTTTGATACGCGCAAAAATCAACACATTAGCATCAACGGCCATACCCACGGTCAGCACAATACCTGCGATACCGGGCAACGTCAGTGTGGCTGATAACATCGACATAACGGCAATCAATAACATCAAGTTAAAAGCCAACGCGATATTAGCCAACAGACCAAACACTCGGTAGTAAAGAATCATAAAGATAAGCACAAGTGCTAAACCAATCTGAACGGACATGACACCCATCTCGATATTTTGAGCACCTAAGCTAGGACCAACGGTTCTTTCTTCTACAAAGTAGATCGGCGCTGCAAGTGCACCCGCGCGGAGTAAAAGCGCCAACTCTGACGACTCGCCCGCACCATCAAGCCCTGTGATTCTGAACTGGTTTCCCAGTACTGATTGAATCGTCGCTAAAGAAATAATGCCTTTCTCTTGGTAGCGAATCGTTTCAGCAACCTGCTCCCCACCGACATTTTTGTAAACTGTCCGCTCTTTATCTTCGACAAAGAGAACGGCCATACGACGCTGAACGGCATTTTTAGTGGTTCGAGCCATAAGCTCACCACCTTTAGAGTCCAAGGTAATATTAACTTGAGGCTGACCATTTTCATCAAACGATGACTGCGCATTAGCAACGTTATCACCTTTGATGATGATATCTTTTTCTAGCGTTGCTTTACGCCCTAGGTCATTACGAAACTCATAGACCTCGGTTCTGGCCGAACTTGCAGCGGTTTTAGCTTCTAAACGAAACTCAAGCGTTGCGGTTTTACCAATAATACGTTTTGCTGCGGCTGTATCTTGAATACCGGGTAGCTGAACAACAATACGGTTACGCCCTTGACGTTGTACTAACGGCTCGGCCACACCTAACTCATTCACACGGTTACGCAGTGTGGTTAAGTTCTGCTTGATCGCATAGGTTTCGATATCACGTACAGCTTGTTCGGTCAGATTAATGATCGTGTAGAAATCGCCATCGCGATCTTCACCTGAAACCGTAAATTCTTGATACTCTTTACGCAGCAACTCAATCGATTTATCTCGATATTCTGCTGTTGTAAATTTAACAGCTAAAGCACCATTATCTAAGCTATCCATCTTGCGATAACGAAGCTTTTCTTCACGAAAACGCCCCTTAATCTCAGATGCATAATTTTCCAATTTTTGCGCGACCGCTTTAGGTAGGTCCACTTCAAGCAAGAAATGCACACCACCACGTAAGTCCAAGCCTAATTTCATAGGACCTGCACCTATCGCTGTTAACCAGCTAGGTGTTGTGGGTGCCAAGTTCAACGCGACAATATAATCGTCGCCAACAGTCTTACTTATAATATCTTTAGCTTTTAACTGGTCATCGCCTGTAGGAAAACGGATTAAACCAGCATTTTTGCTAAGCTCTGAAGACTTAACAGTAACACCTTCACGTTGCAGTGAAGCCGTAACTTTATCTAATAAAACTTGATCAACTTGGAAAACATCTCGGCTACCTGTTAACTGTACCGCATAGTCATCAGGGTATAGGTTAGGCGCTGCATATAAACCGCCAAAAACCAAAACAAATAGAATAAGAAGATTTTTCCAGAGGGGGTATCGATTGAGCATGGGTGCCCTTTCCCAATTAGAAACAGACACACCGCCAACCTTTAGGTGGGCGGTGCCTGTGAATTAGCTTAAATGCTCTTAAGAGTGCCTTTTGGCAGAGCCGCTGATACATGTGATTTCTGGAACGTTAATTCCGTACCTTCACACACTTCAAGGACAACATAATCATCGTTCAGGTTAACCACTTTGCCTAAAACACCGCCAGCTGTGATCACTTCATCGCCTTTGCTAATGCCATTCAATAGCTCTTTGTGCTCTTTGGCACGTTTAGCCTGAGGGCGCCACATAAAGAAGTAAAAAATAAGACCAAAGCCCACTAAAAACAAAATATTGAACATACCAGATTCCATTGGGGCACCGGCAGCACCTTCAGCAAAAGCTGGAGAGATAAAGAAGCTCATTCGTTACTCCTAAAAAGTAAAATATAAATATTATCGTTATAAACTATTAAATCTATATGGAGTCAAGCTGAGGAGTTTCAAGCCCTCGCTTGCTATAAAATTCATCCACAAAGTCGCCCAATTTACCCTGTTCAATGGCCTGACGCAATCCAGCCATAAGTACCTGATAATAATGCAGGTTGTGGATAGTATTTAATTGGGCGCCTAAAATCTCCTTACACTTATCTAAATGGTGCAAGTAAGCCCGACTGAAATTCTTACAGGTATAACAATCGCACGTACTATCGAGCGGGCTCGTGTCCGTTTTATGGACTGAATTTCGTATTTTTACCACACCGGTATCGATAAATAAGAACCCATTTCGAGCATTACGCGTAGGCATGACACAATCAAACATATCAACACCACGGCGTACCGCTTCAACAATATCCTCTGGCTTACCAACACCCATCAAATAACGCGGCTTATCTGTCGGCATCTTATGTGCAAGATGGTCCAGCACTTTGACCATCTCATCTTTAGGCTCACCGACGGAAAGGCCACCGATCGCGTAGCCATCAAAACCAATCGCCTCCAAGCCCTGCATCGACTCATCACGCAAATGGGGATACATACCACCTTGAACAATGCCAAACAACGCGGAAGGGTTATCGCCATGCGCATCTTTTGACCGTTTAGCCCAACGCATAGAAAGGCGCATGGACTCTGCCGCCTCCAATTCTGTCGCAGGATACGGCGTACATTCATCAAATATCATAACGATATCGGAACCCAAATCACGCTGTACCTGCATTGACTCTTCCGGCCCCATAAACACTTTAGAGCCATTAACAGGAGACTGAAACGTAACCCCTGCTTCTGTAATTTTACGCATTTTGCCTAAACTGAAAACTTGAAAGCCACCAGAGTCAGTCAAGATTGGACCTTTCCACTGCATAAAATCATGTAGGTCACCGTGCTGCTTAATGATCTCTGTACCTGGACGCAGCATCAAGTGGAAGGTATTACCTAAAAGAATCTGAGCACCCGTCGCCTCAATATCCCGTGGAGTCATACCTTTTACGGTACCGTAAGTACCTACTGGCATAAATGCAGGCGTTTCAACCGTACCACGGGGAAACGTCAAACGTGCGCGTCGCGCTTTACCATCTTCCGCAATCTTTTCAAACTGCATAAAACATTGTCTAGTCATCATTACCTCTTAACCTTGCAGTTCCGATTGCGAATCTAATTTTCGTGTTAAATACATAGCATCGCCATAACTAAAAAAGCGATATCGCTGTTCAACCGCTTCTTTATACGCCGCTTTAATATGCTCATAGCCGGAGAAAGCACTCACTAACATCAGTAACGTTGATTCAGACAGATGAAAATTAGTGATCATGGCATCAACGGATTTGAACCTGTATCCGGGAAAAATAAAAATATCACTGTCACCAAAGAAAGGTTCAATCTCACCCCCTTGGCTAGCACTTTCTAAACTACGTACGCTCGTTGTCCCTACCGCAATAACGCGGCCTCCGTTTGCGCGCGTTTCACGCACAAGCTGACAAACGTCGGGACTCACTTCAATATACTCAGAGTGCATAACATGCTCATCGATGTTATCCACTTTAACCGGCTGAAAGGTCCCCGCGCCAACATGCAACGTAACAAAGGCACGTTTGACGCCTTTAGCATCCAAATCAGCCAATAGCTGATCATCAAAATGCAATCCTGCCGTAGGTGCAGCAACCGCGCCGGGCTTCTTGTTATAAACCGTTTGGTAGCGTTCTCGGTCTGATAGCTGATCTTCTCGTTTCATATAGGGAGGCAAAGGCATATGCCCGTGCTCTTCCAATAGATCGACAATATTGCCATCAATAAAAAACTTGAGTTCAAACAGATTGTCATGGCGTGCAACCATCTCAGCGTTGATTCCCCCATCAAGGGTCAACCGGGTTCCAGGCTTAGGCGAACGACTCGAGCGAATATGCGCTAATGCCCGCTGACGATCCAAAACCCGCTCAATCAACACTTCCACCCGACCACCGGACGCTTTCTGACCAAATAAGCGCGCGGGTATGACACGGGTATCGTTGAAAACCATCAGGTCCCCAGGCTGTATAAATTGCAGAACATCGCGAAAGACACCATGTATTAACTCGCCACTCTCCCCATTTAAGGATAATAAACGACTAGCACTGCGTTCCTTTAGCGGAAAGCTTGCAATAAGCTCTTCAGGAAGCTCAAAATAAAAATCTTTTACCTGCATGCGGAGAATTCTTCACAATAAAGTTTAAAATGTAACCAGAGGGCGCGGATTGTAACGGAAAGAAGACTTTTTTTCAGTTTTTCGTCGGTATTGATTGACGAAAGCGCTCAGATTTCTATAATACGCCTCTCCTTAGTGCCAGCGTGATGAAATTGGTAGACATGAGGGATTCAAAATCCCTTGTCCGCAAGGACGTGCCGGTTCGAGTCCGGCCGCTGGTACCATAAAATTCTAAACGTCCCAGACAGCGAGTTCTGTGGCGTTTCAGAATACCCCATATATCAACAGTGTCAGACGTTTATGTCAGTCTCCGGCACTCAGCCTTTAGTTAGAAATTCGTCTTATTATCTTTATAGATGTTTGGTACCAGTGCAAGGTTCCTTTCATCACCCTCTTAAACCTAGTTTCATACTTTGTGACATTTACCTCTAGCACATGGCGGAGGGATATAACGCCCACCCGTACCATGCCAACTTTCAGCCCTTCTGTTTTAAAACAGCACTTATATGTTCGTATGATTGTGCAATTAAAGTAGTCGTATTTACTAACACATCGCGCCCAGTATCTTCTCCAAGCCTGCGAGCACCAATTCTAAGGCTATATTCCTCACCCAAACCATCCCCATCAACCAGGACTATCTCAACTTTCTCTCTTTCAGATACTAGCAACGGGCGAAAATCTGAACGACTTTGAAAATGATCATTAATCACTTTAACGATATAGGCTCGAGCAAACTCCTCACCCATTAATTCTTTATTAGCTTCATATTTCTGTGTTGCCGCCGGGGAACACAGGATCTCAATATTGGTAAGACATGAGTATGGCTGATTCTGGGCCTGCTCAACAAAGTTCAACACTACGGCAAACAATCCATCTACATCACCCCAATCAACAGACCAATCCACATGGTAATCCGGCTCTTTTGCCCTAGCGAGAAAAGGGCTGGTAACTTTCGCGATACCCGCCACTACGGTACCTAGCCCCTCATCAAAATCCGTTCGAAAATCCGCATACATTTTACCTCGGGCAAAGAGAGGTATGTCGCAGTCTTCAAGCAGTACAGGCATGACAACAACACGCTTCTCTTCCAGCTCTCTCAAAAAACCAGATGATAGCTCTCTTTTACACCATTCAGATGCAATCGAAGCCTTGGATAGGACAACTAGAAGCGCGCTTGCCCCATCAACCGCTTCTTGCACCTTATCGATAATCGAATCACCGATGCTTAACTCCCAGCGATCAAGCCACACATTTACATTCCTTTGCACCAGCTGCATCGCCAACTGGTCCACAAACTCCTTATTTTCGTGTGAGTAGCTTATAAAAATTGGCATACGTATTAGTTTCTCCTAATCAACTTAGTTTCGAAGACCGTTTTAATATTCGACTTACTGCAGTTCTTGTCCATAAACACCCTCTGGGCGTAGTGATTTGCTGCTGGTTGAGCCAGTCTGATAACTGCCCCAAACTCGAAATCCCTCCCGCTCGTGCTCGCTGAATTTCACGCATCACCAGCGAAGCATGCTTCTCCGCATTCTCTGAACGAACTGTACGAGCTTTCAGAGTTACGTCGCCTATTCGCGCTGCTCGAGCCTCTGACAGTTTAGGGTTACCTAACTTCACTCCCCTCGCCTTCGCAGCCTGCAATGCAGCTTTAGTTCGGATCGAGATAGCCTTTCTCTCGGCCTGAGCCATTACAGACATCAACTGAACCATCGTTTCGTTAGCCTCTGGCATATCACAGGCTACAAACGGAACTCCGGAATCTTGAAGTTGTGCGATAAATCCAACAGAGCGAGATAAACGATCCAGCTTCGCAATAACTAAGCGGCCTCGAAT
Source organism: Neptuniibacter pectenicola (assembly GCF_001597735.1). Classification (GTDB taxonomy): domain Bacteria; phylum Pseudomonadota; class Gammaproteobacteria; order Pseudomonadales; family Balneatricaceae; genus Neptuniibacter; species Neptuniibacter pectenicola. Next base: position 18,799 of record NZ_LUTS01000004.1, on the reverse strand, counting down.
CAACTGACACCGTTCAATTGCTGCCAGTAATTCATGACGATCACTGTTGCCACCTGATTCTACTTCAGTGTATTCGGCACTGACAGTCTGACCGGTCATTTCAGCGAACGCTTCAACATCACGACGCTGCGCTTCAAGACCCAGACCGCTTTTGCCCTGCCTAGACGTTGAAACCCTGTAGTAGGCGATCAATTTATCGTCATTCATTCCTGGCCTCCGGCGTGTGTATCAAACAGTTAAACGAACATTTAACAGAACGATACAGCACCGCCAGAAGGAATGCGGGCTTTTTCGGTTTACATCCGAAGAGCATCACGAAGCTTTATTTCACCTGTTCCAAGTCGGCGGTATAGATACATTTCAGATTCGCTCATCCAGACCTGTCTACTGATTAACTGATAGTCGTCAATAGGCTTGAACAGGTCATACCTGTTCAATAAAGTTAATCCGGCATCCCGAAGTCTACTTTTTTCTAACCGCTCTATGTCTGAGCCAACATCGCTCGGGTATCGAACCTGAAATAACCCTGCACATACAAGCTGCCGTTCTTTCCCAGCTTCAAGCACCGCAATAGTGTGGGCTTCCAGATCTGGGTTATCGTACTGCAGCACCTTGCCAGATACCCGACTAGCCAGACGAGCTGCTGAACCAGTACCGACATAAACCGCCGCATCCTTTTCGAACTCAATCCGATAAAGAAACTTTATATGGCCGTACAGGTCTCCCTGGCCGATTAGCCACCGACGAAGCAACGCTTCAAGAAAACGCACTTGCGCAGTAACAACTACCTTTAGACCTGACTGATAAAGTGAATCCATCATAACTCCATTATTAACCCATGGATTACGATAGATCAGAACAACAAAAAAACAACTAAGTATTCAGTGACTTACTGCTGCTTAACGCTTCCGCCCACTCCTTTGAATTTCTCAACAAACGCTGCGATCTTCTGGAACACGCTATGCTTCTTGGTAAGGTATTGCGGGTTTAAAGGGCTCATCTTAGGCAGCAGGGCGTTCAGTTCTGTGCCTGCGTCACTGGCATACTCACGCTTGAGCGAAGTAGTGATGTAGCGACGGGCTTCTTCCGCATTGAGGTTCTCTGCATTGATCAGCTCTTCCGCCTCGCGCTGCTGCTCAGTTTGTGCAAAGGCAAAAAAGACCTCGATGACACTGGCCTTATCTCCAATCTGATCAAGGTCAGTTTGATTGATAAAGTCGACCACCAGACTTTCTTTAGCACGGTTCCCAAGACTTGCACGAATTACGCGACGGACTTCATCCACCAGATCAGCCTTGCTCTTGTTCTTTTTGTTGTGCTCAAAGATCAGCTCTAGAATGTAATCAAGATTGATCTCTTGTGATTTAAGAAGGTCGACTTCGAATACCACGTCATCCCAGTCGATGGTGGACTGCTCTTTTTCTTCAGCAGATTTTTGGCGACGCTGCCAGTCGCGGATGTCATTGTAGGATGAACGGTAATCCTGAATCTTGCGCTCAGCGGGCAAGCGTATGGTTTGCAGGTCTGCCAGTTTTTCATCATCCAGATAGTGTTCGGCTTTGAATACTTCCAGCGCCTCTGGGTCGCTAATATCCACGCTTTGCAAGGCTTTAAGGCTGGCAAACTCATCATAGTTTTGTAGCACGTTCTCTACACGCAGATATTCGCCAAAGAGTTTTGCAAAGGCTTTTTTATCTGACTCTTTTTCAACAGCCGAAGGATCAGGAAAGCGCTGTTCCAGCTCACTTACCACATCCATAAAGCCACGACGCGCCTCACCCGTAACGACATCGGTAAAGCCTTCCATGTATTCCTTGTAGCTCTTCTCAAGCACCACGTTCTTGGTGTTTTTATCACCAAACAGGGTGATGGCATCCACTGTAGCCTTCTCCAGATCACGGAAGGTGACGATGTTGCCAAAGGTCTTAGTGGCGTCGTAAATGCGATTAGTGCGCGAATAAGCCTGCATCAAACCGTGGTAACGCAGGTTTTTGTCTACAAACAAGGTGTTCAGAGTTGGCGCATCAAAGCCGGTAAGGAACATACCCACTACGATTAACAGATCAATATCCTTGGACTTTACCCGCTTGGCCAAGTCGCGATAGTAGTTCTGGAAGCCGTTGCTGTCCACGCTGAAGTTGGTCTTAAAGAAAGCATTATAGTCAGTGATAGCCGCGTCTAAAAACTCCTTGGCGCTTGAGTTCATAGCAGAGACATCAAAGCTTTCATCCAGAATATCACCCACCGCATCCTGCTCTTCATTGGCGGCAAAAGAGAAAATGGTCGCAATCTTCAGCGGCTTATCACTGCCGGCCTGCAACTTGTTCAGAGACTCATAATACAGCTTGGCGGCATCCACACTACTGACCGCGAACATGGCGTTAAAGCCCTTAGCATTAGCTTGTAATCGGTGCGTCTTCTGACGGAAATTATGCAGAATGTACTGAGATATTTCCCCGATACGCTCAGGGTGTAACAGTGCTTGCTTGTTTTCCGTAGCATTGAGCTTTTTCTCATCCAGCTCGGTTTCAACTGCCTTGAATTGCGGACGCACATCGTTGTAGTCCACCTTGAACTTGAGCACCTTTTCATCACGGATGGCGTCGGTGATGACATAAGAATGCAATTCCCTACCAAACACGCTGGCGGTTGTTTCCGCACCCAAGGCATTCTGCGGGAAGATGGGCGTACCGGTAAAACCAAACTGGTAAAAGCGTTTGAACTTCCTCTTCAGGTTTTTCTGCGCCTCACCAAACTGGCTGCGGTGGCATTCGTCAAAGATAAACACGACCTGCTTACTGTAGATAGACAGGTCGCCTTCACTCTTCATTAGGTTGTTGAGCTTCTGAATGGTGGTAACAACAATTTTATTATCGTCTTTATCCAGATTGCGTTTGAGGCCTGCCGTACTGTCCGAACCGTTCACGCTATCGGGGGAGAAGCGTTGGTATTCCTTCATGGTCTGATAGTCTAGATCTTTACGATCGACCACAAAGAACACCTTGTCGACAAACTCCAACTCCGTCGCCAGGCGTGCCGCTTTAAAGCTAGTTAAGGTCTTGCCCGACCCTGTGGTATGCCAGATAAAACCGCCGCTTTCGGGGTTACTCCAATTCTTGGCCTCAAACGCGCTTTTCACCTTCCACAAAATGCGCTCCGTGGCCGCTATCTGATAGGGGCGCATCACCAGCGAGGTATCGCTGACATCAAACACCGAATAGTGCAGTAGTACATTCAGCAAGGTATTCTTCTGGAAGAAGGTGGCGGCAAAGTCTTTTAAGTCTTTAATCAGACTGTTATCGGCCTTTGCCCAGTTCATGGTGAAGTCGAAGCTGTTCTTATTGCGCTGGGTAGTATTAGCGAAATAGCGGCTATCCGTACCGTTAGAAATCACAAACAGCTGTAAGTACTTATATAGCGAATGCTCGCTGTTGAAGCTCTCTTTGCTGTAGCGATGCACCTGATTAAAGGCTTCGCGAATGGCAACGCCACGCTTTTTCAGTTCGATCTGCACCAAGGGCAAACCATTCACCAGAATGGTTACATCGTAGCGATTGGCATGGCTGCCGGTTTGCTCAAATTGTTTGATCACCTGCACTTTGTTGCGGGCAATGTTCTTTTTATCCACCAGGTAGATATTCTTGATGCGGCCATCGTCAAAAACAAAATCATGGATATAGTCGTCGTGAATCTTGCGTGTTTTATCGACGATAGTATCGCTGGGCTTGTCTAGATAGGTCTCTACGAAGCGCTTCCACTCACCCTCTAAGAACTCGACGTTGTTGAGATGTTGCAGTTGAGCCCGTACATTGACCAGCATCGCCTCGGGGTTATTTAGCGCAGGCAGGTATTCATAGCCTTGATTCACCAAATCCTGAATCAGCTCGCGCTCCAGCGCATCTTCGCTCTGGTAGCTCTCGGCCACTTTCCACTCTTTTTTGTATTTATCCAGAACGATGAAGTTGTTCGATTCGGCGATGGTTTTGTACTTGGTCATAGTGCACCCTGCTTGTTGAAACCATATGTGTCGATCAGATGGTTCACTAACTCATTCAGCTTTTCTTTGTCCTCATCTTCAACATCTGCGACCTCCTCTCCAGCATGAGCAGAGTGACTGGATAGATTTATAATTCTATTGGCAAATGGATCGGGCTTATCTTCAGCTGTTTTCGGTAGCAGAGCAGGCCAGTGGTTATAACCAAGGAAAGTTGCCATTTTCTCCAAAACATTCCTAACAAAACTGAAGTGATATTTCCTAACCTGCCCGTTCTGAATGGCTTTCTGAAGTTCGGATAGCAGAAACAAGTGATAAGAGAAAGGCGAATCTGTTCGCTGCTCTAACAGTTCAAAACTACCATCCGCCTGCTTTTCTAACCGGTGCTTCTTAAATTCCTTATTCGCGTTGTAAGAAAGCTTGTATGTTCCATCAGCCTGCTGTTCATAAGCTTTGTTGCTCAGCTCATTGAACAGCACGTTGTAAAATAGTGGGCTATGAGTTGTGATGACGAATTTAAGATCAGATTTGCTCGACTTGACCAATCCAGCCAGATCGACCGCCAACTCAATTAGATGACTATCATCCAGAGAGCTCACCGGGTCATCAATAAACACGTATTCTAGGCCATCAAACTTATCAGTTATTCTGTTTGTTTTATCAGACTCATTAAGCGTAGATATTACCTGTTCTAAAAGAGTGTATATAACACTCCAAACAAAATTACTTTCCTCACCCTTAGAGATTTTTATTCTTTCGTATTGCCCTTGAACAATTCCATTATCGTCGCCGGTTGTTACATTTGGGTTATCAGATTCAATAGGTTGGTTAGCCGCTACTTGGAAGGTAACTTCAGAAAAAGCAGGGATAGTGATTTCCACTTCTTTCTCACTGAAGTATTTAGTCTTGTGCTTATACATTTCATTAAAGGTCGGAGTGGCTTTGCTGCCTGTATATCTCTGAAAGTTCGTAACGATATTGCCGTCTTCACCCAATTCCTGGAGCAGCTCAATTAGCCAGCCTGTAAACGTATTTGGCTGTATTTTTAGCTTAGGCTCTGAGTCAGCCTCTAAATCGTTATCCCAGTAAAAGAGATCTTCGGTGAAGGCGTTGTAATAGAGTATTTTGTTACGCGACAGCTCCGTTTTTTCTGCCTCGCCACCATCTTTTTCATAAGCGTTTTTCGGCGCAACTAACTGTTTAAACTCACGCGAAAGGCGGGTTTTACCTGATCCATTAAATGCATAAATGAGCTGCACTTTAGGGAGAGGCTTTGTTTCTTTCACTTGAACCTTGCCTTTCTTTCCTTTCGCTTTAACCCTCTTAGTGACGGTTACTGGCTCACTCAACTGCTTAGCTATATCCGTTAGCGTCATGCTCATATCAGGCCACCACCTCTGCATCCGGTTTAGGGGAGCTCAACAGCAAATCTCGGTAATACTCGTATTGCTTCTGGCGCAGCTCGATTTCGCGGGGTAAGCCTTCGCTGATGGAATTGGTCAGAGCGTCGAATTTATCGAGAATTTCGACGATTCCTTCTTTCTCGATAAGTGACGGGTTTGGAATGCGGATGCTCTCCAAGTTTTTCTTGTTCAGTTTCGGTTGTGCCGCACCGGAAATATAGGGCGTCAAATCAATACTATTCAGGTAGTACTCAACGTACTTTCTCTCCGCATAGGTATCGAATTTAAGCACATGAGCATGATTATTAACCCAAGTTTTGCCACTGATACTGAACGCTATCGGTGTATTTCTCGCCAATAGATTAGCACCATCTTCAGAAACGAGTAAAAAGTTTCCATCGAAAATGTAGTCTTTAACGTAATCAACGACTCCTGAAGCTCCGTAATAAGGAATGTCTCCTGCTTCCCTCAAGCCACTCTTGATTGGCTTTCTTTTTGAGTCGAGGTTCTCAGATAACTCTCCCAACGTCTTCCATTCCACTTCCCCTTCGTCAAAACTCAGTAGCTGGTCGCGGGGCTCCTCACCCTCAATTTCCGCCACAATCGCATCGATGTCGTTGCGCAGCTGGGTAATCCTTGCGACGGTGGTTTCCAGTTCGGCATTCAGCTGTTTGATATCCACCACTTCGCGGGTGTCTTTAGCTTCTACATAGCTGCTGACTGACAGGTTGTAATCGTTGGCGGCAATCTGCTCATAGGGCACGGAAAGAGCAAAGTGTTCAACGTTCTTTTTACTATCAAACACCTTCATGATGTCTTCAATGTGTTTATCGGTGAGTACGTTGGTGTTGGTTTCTTTTTTGAAGTAGGCCTCACCGTTGGCATCAATAAACTGGGTAGTGGTATCGGTTTTGTGTTTAGAGAGCACAAGAATATTAACGGCGATGGTGGTGCCAAAAAACAGGTTGGGTGCGAGCGAAATCACCGTTTCCACGTAGTTATTATCCACCAGATATTTTCTGATTTTCTGCTCAGTACCGCCTCGGTAAAAAATACCGGGGAAGCAGACAATGGCGGCGCGGCCTTTGCTGGAAAGATAACTGAGCGCATGCAGCACAAAGGCAAAGTCGGCTTTGGATTTAGGCGCGAGCACGCCGGCGGGGGCAAAACGATCATCGTTAATCAGGGTTGGGTCGTCACTGCCTATCCATTTCACCGAATACGGCGGGTTAGAGACGATGGCATCAAAAGGCTTGTCATCCAGAAAGTGCGGGCCTGTTAAGGTATTACCCAGCTGCATATTGAATTTGTCGTAGTTGATGTTATGCAAAAACATGTTCATACGAGCGAGGTTGTAGGTGGTGTGGTTAATCTCCTGGCCGAAGAAACCTTCTTCAATGACGTGGGCGTCGAAGTGTTTTTTGGCTTGCAGCAACAGCGAGCCAGAACCCGCCGCCGGGTCATAAATTTTATTGACGCTGGCTTGCTTATGCATGGCCAGTTGCGCAATGAGTTTAGACACATGCTGCGGGGTGAAGAACTCACCACCGGATTTACCGGCATTGGCAGCATAGTTGGAGATAAGGAATTCGTAGGCATCGCCAAACAGGTCGATATGGCTGCCCTCAAAGTCACCGAACTCTAGCCCGGCCACGCCTTTGAGTACATCAGCTAAGCGTTTGTTTTTATCTATTACGGTATTGCCCAGGCGGTTACTGGTAGTATCGAAATCGGCAAATAGGCCTTTAATATCCTGCTCGGAAGGGTAACCACTGGCCGAAGCCTCGATAGCCGCAAAGATGGCCGCCAGATCGGTATTCAGGCTTTCATTGTTGTTGGCATCTTTCGCCACGTTGGCGAACAGCTGGCTGGGGTAGATAAAGTAGCCCTTGGTTTTAATGGCGTCGTCTTTGATGTCGGGCGTGATCACGCTATCGGGCAATTCGGCATAGTTGACGCTGTCGTCGCCGCCCTCAATGTAAGCGGCAAAGTTTTCGCTGATAAAACGATAAAACAGAGTACCCAGAACGTATTGTTTAAAATCCCAGCCGTCTACCGCACCGCGTACATCGTTGGCAATGGCCCAAATCTGACGTTGCAGGGCAGCGCGTTGTTGTGAGCTTGTCATACTTTTTTCCTGTTATCTGTCCAGTTACAATCCGTTACCCTGCGTTGCCAAAGCGGCTTTAAAGCTAAACACGCAACAGCCCTGCTTGTGGAAATCCGTTTATATAGATAGCTTTCGAGTTGATAAAGCGATAATGACATGCCAATCCTTGTTAACGAGCTTCCTATACTGGTGAAAAACATAGCGCCGTTATCGTTCCACTATGCTCAAATGAAGACTTAAATCAGGATCAAACTATACCTTTATCTACTCTGCTCAGTCACCAACTTCTGTCTACGCAGTTGATGTGAAGTTGTTTTAAGTTTGCTAAAAGGGCGCCTAAAACAGCTAAACGTACGGGCTGGCCACCTATCTTCCCTTTAACCATGAGGGTTCAGACCACATACTTAGTAAATATAAGGGTAAAATCATGGCTGACATCAGCCAGAAGAAAACAACCCTGATCTGGGTAATTTTTTATACTTGGCTCTTAGGGGAATGTTGATAAAAACGCAAAAACCCGACAACTTTCGACAACCTTTTATCAACTTATTCCTCGATTCATTACTATAAGGGTTGCTCTGTAACCTCCATGCAGACAGGGCTCACCCGGGTCTTACCTCTTTCATCTCATCTAAGACTATGACAGATGGTGTTGTCTGTTAGTTGTGCAGAAGAATCGCCAAAATGGATGCCGGATGTGGGTCAGGGCGTGATGCTCTTTTCTTTAGAAACAAAGGCTATAAAGTCACTGCATTTGATGCGTCTGAAACGCTCTGTAAGCTTGCCTCAGAGGCGCTTACTCAAGCCGCAAATGTTATGCGTTTCAATGAGATAAAGCGGCAGGGAGAGTTTGATGCTGCTTGGGCGTGCGCCTCTCTTTTACATATTCCTAGAAGCGAGCCTGCAGACTCGATGTCTGCTCTGATTCGATCTCTTAAGCCGGATGGGATGATGTATTGCTACCTCAAACTAGTTGAACTAGAAGAGTTACGAGAACAATCCATATTCAGGATGATCTGCGTAATCAGCTGAATCCAAATCATGAGTATACTTATCCGGCTGACTATCCTGCAGCGCCTTCTCGTGACGTTTGATGATGTTAACAACTGCATTACGGCTCCATGGGGCTCCGCGAAGTGTGGGTACGTCCTGGTTGTTAAGTTCAGCAGCAATGCGATTGGGGTTCATACCCTGATCCAACAGGGGCTGAATTAGCGGTATCATCTCTTGCATGAACAGATCGGCTTTGCTCCTTACAGAAGCGGCTCCAAGCTTTTGAACACTATCTATATCAGGGTTTCCCATTGGCTCACCTGCCGCACGCTTCCGGTCATACGCTATCTGCTGGTTCTCCGTCTTCTTCTCGCGCTCAATAACGGTTCCATTCAGGTAAGAAATTGCCCGCTCCCGATTGATAGTATCATTACATTTCGCTTCAATAATTGTGATACCGGCATCAAAAATCTCATTCACAACATCAATAGATCTAGTCAAGCGATCTATGTGAGTAACGATTATTGGTCGCTTCTCCTCAATAGCACGCTTAACTACCTGTCGAAGCTCTCCAACCCTTGTAAGCTGATTCTGACGAATACCTGATGCAATTTCGATGTAGCGATCATCGGGTTCAATCTGCAATTGATGAACACTCGCGAACTCATCAATTCGTGAAGTCTGAGACTCGATAGAAGTATTACCTTCCTGCTCTTTTGAAGAAACACGAATGTACACGAGAGGTCTGTTGAGTTGTTTAAACATAATAATAATCTAGATTAGGAACTATTGGTTATTATCATCCGTATAAACCTCCACTGAGTCAAGAATACAAGCACAATTAACATTCGCATTTTAACAAAAACTATTTGCGTCTACGATTACACCAATCATCTACTCGCGACTTAAAATCCTGCCAACTGACCGAACTCATATCAAGCTCATCATAAGTAAGCATTTCAATATTGCGCTTCAAAACTTCTGCGCTGTATTCACCTTCGTAGATCTCATGTGAATCACCTTTGCCAACCGAGTGCCCAACTAAGGCCATCCGCACTTCTCGGGGGACATCAGTAACGTTCTGAAGCCGTTGAACAAACAGCTTCCGGAAGCTATGAATACCGTAGCCACAACTCTTCTCATACTCAATAGTTTTACGCATCGTATCTCCGAACCACTTTGACACAGAGTATCCAAAGCGCTTTTTCGGATTGTCCTTATTGAGATCAGGAAACAGGCGGATCTCACCATCAGCTCGCAACTCATTAACATAATCGAGAAAGCCAATTCTGATGAGATCGCTATGAACCGGAATATTACGGTGCGAAGCTTTATTTTTGATATTAACTTCTTTGCCTACACCTTCATCGTCGTCAGGGGATATACGGATCATATATAGGCCATCTTTTACTACTATATCTTGAAGATACAACTGACATATTTCTTCTAAACGAGCTCCTGAATACATACCAATCAATGGCAGCCAAAACTTAAACGCTGACATCTGATGCAGCCTTTTCGGAATTTCACCCTTGTAAAGGTAGCTTCCTATAAGATTCTCGAGATGCTGGTCAGTAAATGCTATGTAGGTACCTGACTCAGCATTTTGAGTAGTATCAACATACTTCCACTTAAGGGGGCCAGAAAGGTCTTCAGCCAAGAAATCTGCAGATTCATAGGCCCATGTAAGGAGCTGACGCACAGCCTCTATCTTTTTCCCGACAGTGCGAGCACTGAGCTTTGGAAGGCCATCTTTCTCAGTTTTATCGACCAGTTCCTCGAATGTCATTTGTGCCAGGCCTTTGTTTTGATAGTAACGCGAAGGTACCTTCGGCACACTTTCACGATAATCGCGCATATCGTCTTTAGTTAACGACCTAATCGGTCTGTTACCAACAAATTTGCGAAATAATTCCAATGAACCAAATAGCTCTGTCAGAGAGTTCTCTTTCAATTTCCCCTTCTTATCCCTAAAGAAAACATCAATCATATCGTCGATGGACTGAGCTCCCCTCTGGCACTCTGGGTAGGCACGAAAGTAATCAGCATTCTGAACCGCATCTTTGTGACTCTGGCTCATATTAGCCCAAGCCGCTTGTAGCTCGATGTAAGCCTGCGTTTCTTCCTGAAGATCCTTGCCTTCAATTTTTATCTCATTCCCAAACGGATCAATGGTTGTGATTAAAGCCATGTAATATGCTTTGTCCCGGAACCCCTGCAATTCAAACTCTCCTATAAGACGATCGATCTCGACAATAAACCTGCGACTTATCAGGCGGGCCTGGTGTCGATCTTTTGTCCTGAGTGATTTACGTAAATCCCGCCGTAACCCCGGCAGCTGTCTACGTATACGAGATGGAATAACATACCGTACATAGTATGTTCCATGCGAGTCTTTATAGGTGAATGGAATACTCATTTTCAGCCTCTGGTGACAGAGCTGAGTGTCAGACTTTAATAGACCTAACCTATTGATTTAGTGGCATCGAGCGCCTCAGAAGGCCTCTGAGCATGTTTAGTACCAGTTCCGGCCGCTGGTACCATTACTAAGAAGTCTCGTTTTACAACGGGGCTTTTTTGTATCTGTCCAACCAACTTTATCCTTATAAACCTGACTCTATTCGCTTATACAACTTTTGCGTTTGGAAGGGTGACCTTCATATCACGGTCAAACATATTGCTGGGGTGATGCACTTGCAGGAAGAGTTCCCACAGAGTTCAGTGCACAGTGAAGCAGATACGAATGGCTACGGAAGCAGTGATCGATATAACTCACAATCAAGAGCATGCCCGAGAATAACTTTGAGCTCTATAAATCCTTTTAAGTAATAATGTAGTTTACTGCTTACTAACTACGAGTCTCTTTTCAATTTCAATATAGGCCGCTTAGGTGTTTGGGGTCGCACACAACGTCTATCTTCTTCACGCCGCGTAGCAAAATCGATCCCTTCCCGAATCAATAGCGCCAACTCTCTCGCGGCAAACCCATTACCCCCTTTTATCGCCAGATCCATCGGGTTGCTAAAACTACCCTCCGTGACCTCGACCACGAGCCCCGACTGATGAACAACTTGCCGCCCCTGTAACGACCACATAAAACACTCCAAATGATTGACTACTCACTATATCTACAATATACATCGATCCTAGCGATCTCTCTATTAACCTTCGGCGTTAAAACAGCCAATTATTCACTTCATTTACAGCTCCTAACGCTCCATTCGGCTAATCAAACAAACCCATATACAATTAGGGGTAAGAATTCGTTATTATAGGTAACTCGTTTGTTCACAAAGCATAACTATTATGACCTGGATACTAGAAAACAATGGTTTTATCCTTGAGGCGATCATCATGGGCATCATCATTATTTACATCGGTCGTAAAATATAAAAACAATAAAAAAAGATGGGCACACAACCAAACCACTGGCCCCATAAATCCGCTTAAGCGAATTGGAAAAGCAAAAAATGAATCAAGACTGGATAGTAAGAAAGGCTCGATACAGCGCGTTACTGCCTCTTTTTATCATGTCATCATCCATTGTGGTCGCGGCTGAAGAGAGCCCATTTCCCGGCTTTACCGAAGAGGATATTTTCATTGATATCCCACAGGTGTTTTCTGCAACAAGACAGACACAAAAATTAACGGAAGCGCCCGCTTCTATTACTATCCTCTCGCAAAAAGATATACGCGCAATGGGCGCTATGCAGATTACTGACGTACTACGCATGGTGCCAGGAATGCAGAGTTACAACGTAGTCGCTAATCGCTCTGCAGCAACCTATCACGGCATGTCCGATGATCACCCCGGCCGTATGGAAGTCATGATCAATGGCCACTCGGTTTACCTACCACTGTTATCTACCGTTGCGTGGGAAACGATAGGTATAACCATACAAGACATAGACTATATCGAGGTTGTTCGCGGCTCTAACGCGCCAGCTTATGGGTCTAATGCATTTTTAGGCGCCATCAATATAGTAACGAAAAGCCCCATTGCCGACCAAAACAATCAACTCAGCACGACCCAAGGCGCCCTCAATACACAGAAATATCATTTTTCGCACAGCGAAACATCCGACTCCGTTGCCTATAGACTCTCAACACATTTCGAAGAAAATGATGGCTACCACATTTACGACGATGGCTTTCTCAACCGTGTCGTAAACCTATCAGGTACTTATACGCCCTCTTTTTCAGACACCATCGATTTTAATATGGGTTTTAGCAGTGGTTTTATTTATTTAGGCCAAGGCGACAATATCGATAATAACTTCTCGCCACGCAAACATAGTTCGAACTTCCAGCACCTTCGCTGGAACCGAATTTTAGATGACAAAAATGAGTTAAGGCTTAGCTTTACACACAACTATTTAGACTTAAACGAAGAGTTCGCATCAGCGGGTGATGCATTAATTTTCAACCAACTGATTCCCTCTAACCTTTACCCTAATGCTGATGCTATTGCAGCGGGACTTGGCTTAGCGCCTATACAGCCGTTAGGTTCTGAGCATGGGACGATGAACCTTTATGATTTAGAGCTAGAACACCGTTTCAAGCCAAACTCAACCCTCTCGACAATTTGGGGCGTAGGTTACAGAAGCGAGTCAGCAGAAAGTGATACCCTGCTCTTAAACCAAGGCACCGTTACAGAAGATAAATGGCGTTTATTTGGCAACATGCAGTGGAAACCTGCACAAAGACTCGCCTTAAACATTGGTGGCATGTTCGAATCTACCAGTATTGCGGCATCGGTATTCTCACCACGCATTGCTGTAAACTATGCACTGACCCCAAATTCCACCCTACGGGCCTCCGCCACCAAGGCCTATAGAACCCCCTCATTGTTAGAGAAAAATAGCCGATCGGCCTTCCTTAATGATAGTGGTGGTTACTATGACCTTATTAGTCTACCTAACCCTTATTTAGAACCCGAAGAGCTCACCTCATATGAGCTCGGTTACTTTCAACAATGGAAAGAGACGGGCAGCTTTATAGATATACGTGTATTCACTGAGAAAATTGATAACGCCTTTAACAGCTATTACCTAAATGTATCCGGGGTCGATGATGTTGATGACGGCTATCGCGTTTTAACAAACTCAGCTGAATGGAAAAACCTCGGGGCCGAGTTCCAATTTAAATTTCAGCCCCACCCTGATTTTTCAATCTTAACGAACTACAGTTATATCAACACAAAAGGCCAGCGTGACCGCGGTGATGGTAGGGGCATAGACTCATTAGATGATAGAACCCCGATGCATACCGCAGCCTTGCTTACGGCGTGGCAAGCAACTAACACATTATCAATTAGTGCTGCCCAATATTATATGTCTAATGTAAATTGGCTAGAGGGGAGTTATAGAGAACAATATCGCCGAACCGACTTAATTATAAGTGATTCATTTAAATTGAAAAATACATCATTAAATGCACGGTTGATCGTACAAAACATTTTTGATGATCCCTATGAAGATTTTTATGAATACAATATTTTTGATCGAAGAGCCTATATTGAGTTCCAACTAGAGTTTTAATTATCTTTTTATAACTACAATGGATTGTAGATGAACCATAGATATCAGCAAAAGCCCACCCTTCATCAATGGCTAACCCTATTGATTGGCTTTGTTTTGTCTTGTGTTTTCGCCGTACCTGAATCAAGGGCTGATCATCTCATTGTGCTCAGTCGCCAACTCCCAAGCTATCAAGAAGTCGCCGATACACTGGCATCTAAGCTCACAACACCTTCTAAGATATTAACCCTATCCGAACTTAAACGTCAGAACTATGACTATAGCAAATATCAGCAAGTAATCGCTTTAGGTGCAAGTGCGGGGGATGCCCTATTTCAGACCGTGCCTGAAGGCAAGCACTTAATTATCAGTTTCATCCCTAGGCAGACCTACAATGCACTGCTACTCAAACACAAAAACCACCCACGCGTAGCAAACGGTGCGGTCACAGCCATCTACCTAGACCAACCCTACTCGCGACAGCTAGCATTAGCCAAGCTGATAGCACCGCAAGCAAAGTCTGTTGCAACAGCTTTAGGCCCTCATTCGGCCAATGACCTTAACCTGTTACGAAGCGCCGCGCAGGGTCACAACCTAGAATTAAAATATGAAACCCTGCAAGAAACAGATAACCCCATTCATAAGCTACAACCCTTAATAAAAAGCGCAGATATCTTTTTATCCCTGCCCGATAAATCAGTTTTTAACCGAACAACCGCTAAATGGATCTTATATATATCATTTAAGCAGCGTATCCCATTGATAGGCTTTTCTAAAAAATACGTTGAAGCGGGTGCTTTAGCGGCGGTGTATTCTTCACCCTCCGACTTAGGCCGACAAACAGCAGAACTCGCTAACCAGTACACAAACACCGCGCCATTACCCAAACCGACTTATCCACAATATTTCCATGTATCCACCAATCCAACCGCCGCTCATTCATTACACTTGAATATTCCCTCAGAGGAAACGCTCACAAAACAACTGATCGAGCTTGAAAAATGAGACGTTATTCATTTGGCATCAGGCAACGAGTCCTCATCATCACCTTATTGCCTTTAACAATGATTACCTTGTTACTCGGCGGCTACTTCATCAACACTCGACTCGATGACGCGCAGAGCGCCTTAATTGAAAAGGGCCAAACAATGGCTCAAATGATGGCTACCTCAGCCGAGTTTGGTTTACTGGTTGGTAATACTGAAATATTGCAGGGGTTAATAAGATCATCGACCAAAACCAATGAGGTCGACGATATTGTTTTCCTTACCCCTACATTTGAAACCTTAGTTAGAGGCAATACGGAAGGTGAGCCCCTAAATAAAAATGCGGGCTATCCTCTACGCAAAAATAATCAGGTCTATTTTCTCCACCCTGTCGTCGCCACTGGCGTTGATATAACCGATACCCCCGACTTTCTTATTGAAGAGCAAGAGCCAGAATTTATCGGCTGGGTTGTTATCGTACTGTCTGAAAAGCCTACACAAGCACGACAGTTCGAGATCCTAATCAAAGGGATTATCCTCGCCTTCATCGGCTTACTCGTTACCGTATTCATAGCCTCACGTTTTGGCCAGCGCATAACCAACCCTATTCTCGGCCTGACACATGTTATTGAAATGCTACAACACGGTCACTTAGAAACACGGGCAAGCTTGTCCAGTACAGGAGAACTTCGCTCTTTAGCCCAAGGCATAAACCGGCTTGCCCAGAGAGTACAAGAATCCAACCAAACCTTAGAAAGCAGAGTCGATAAAGCCACAAAAAGGCTCCGATCAACACTCGTGCATCTTGAAAAACAGAACCAAGCCTTAGATAAAGCACGTAAACGGGCCGATAGTGCAAACCTCGCCAAGGATGAGTTTTTAGCACGCATGAGCCACGAGTTAAGAACGCCGCTTACATCGGTTTCAGGCTTCGCTCGCCTACTCGACCAAACCGAGCTCAAATTAGAACAAAAAGAATATACCCGAATTATTAATTTAACATCGGGTCTACTGCTATCCATCATCGATGACATACTCGACTACTCAAAACTCGAGTCTAATGCCGTTATACTGGAAGAGATCCCTTTTGATTTTGAAGCCTGCATACTCGATGTACTCGAGATGCAAACCGCTGTCGCTCACGAAAAAGGACTCGAACTCATTACCAACCTCGCCTCTAACACACCACAATATGTAATTGGCGACCCCGTCAGGCTTAAACAAATCATATCCAACTTAGTGAGTAATGCTGTTAAATTCACAAACACAGGATATGTCTGCATACATGTCGAAGTAAAAAGCCACAAAGCCATTAAAACGGAACTAGAAATAACCGTTGAAGATACAGGCGAAGGGATTCCAAAAGAGAGTATAAACGGCCTATTCCAAGCGTTTAGCCAAGCCGACACATCCATAACACGGCGCTTTGGGGGCTCGGGCTTAGGCTTAGTCATCGCCAAACGCTTAACTGAACTCATGGCAGGAAAAATCACTCTAACAAGCCAGGAAGGGCAAGGAACCCGTGTACGCTTAAATATTCCGTTCACGGTAAGTCCACGTCAAAAATACACGTCATCCCAGCAAATGGACAACGTTGTTCTGTTTGACCAAAACCCATTAGTTCGAGCCGGTCTAAAACAACAACTTAAGCAATTTAATGCGCAGGTCACCGAAGTAACGAGCGAAGAAGAACTCCTCAAGCGACAAGATTTGAAAGAGAGTCACTCCATTATCTGGGGATTAAATACAAAAGAGGTATCCATCAACAGCCTCAATAACATTCAAACATTATTGACCACCTTCAATGGAACCCTGATATTACTGAGCGGACACCCCCTCCCCCTATCGGTAGGAGATAATGTAATACAACTGAGAAAACCAGCGAGAACTCAACTACTACTTAATGCGCTTTCGCCTGCATCCTACAAGCTGCCGCAGCAAGATAAGGGACAATGCTTATCCGTCAAAAAGAAAAGCACCATATTGGTCGCTGAAGATAATGACTTTAACCGTTTACTCGTCCGTAAAATTCTTGAGCAAGCCGACGTCAATGTGATTGAAGCCGTAACAGGCGAGGCAGCCCTACAACAAACCCTGCTGCACCACCCTGATTTAATCTTAATGGATGTACACATGCCGATCATGGATGGGATAGAAGCAACCCGACAAATACGCCTGCTGGATAGAAAAATACCCATTATTGCGCTCACCGCAAATGTTATCACCAGTGAACATCAGAAGCTGATCAATGTTGGCGTTAACCATGTCTTGCTCAAACCCATAAATGACCATGAACTGTGCCACACGATAGAACGCTTTCTCTCCGATCATGCGGTCCCCGCCTTGCCCGCAAGCCAACAAGCCCCCATAGAATTAGAAAAATACGCGCTACAACATGACGACTTAACAGACGAATTAGCCAAACAGTTATCGGGATTAATGTCTGGTTTTATCAACACGGATAGTAAATTAATGCGGCACCACTGCCATCAACTTTTAGGGCTCTCTGGACTCTACCAAATGCCAGAACTGGAAGCGGCTAGTCATAATTTACATGGGAGTCTGCTTGAAGAGAACTACAGAAATATCTGGAAAGCATTATGGCAAATCAAACGTATAATTGGACAAGATCCCTGCGACCTCTCAGAAGAGCCTTGAGGTCGGTGCGGCTTTAATAAGGTGATGTAAACGAGCACTAATAACCCTAAGCTCTTCCATTGTCGCCTTATTTAACAAGGCACCATTGATTCCCTCTTTCAACTCACCCTCCCAACCACTCGCTAAAACTAAACATTGCTGTCGAATCTGTTCTAACTCTGGGTCATGATTAATCGGTAAGGATAAAAACATCTCCCAACGCTCTACCGATGACTTCTTTTCCATTACATCGACAAGCAATGCTAATACGCTTTCTCTGCTCGGCCGGTATGTAGGTGCCTGGCCAAACGCCAAAGCTAACGCCACACCTAACAAAACAAATAAGCTAATCGCAAAAACTAAAATAAACTCCATACAACTAGTGCACAATTAAATCGAAGTCATAGGTCGTCAAATATGTAGCAGCGGCTATCACATCAGTTTCATGCTCGGACTCAACCTTAGCCATCTCCTTACTAAAGCCCCAGCGCTCCTGCTTTGAGAGTGCTTTCCATTTATCCTTAACCGGTATATGTTCAGTTTTACGATGCACTTCACGAATCACAGAAAGCTCAGGCTTATCTAATAATGTAGGAGACAATGCAGATAATAAGGTCGATAGACGCATACATGCTTCAGTACAGCTCAAACGCTCATCGCTCCCATACGCTTTAGCAATCACCCCTATACTCTCAATAAGGTATGCCCGTTGCTCCTTGTAGCGCTCAGCTACCCGCTTTTTCTGCAGCTCCTCCTCACGCTTAACCGCTTTCATCTGCTTAAATTTCCGCTGGATATAGATCAACAGAACCACACACACACATAGCAAAAGCGCTGTAAGAAAGTAGATATATTCTTTAGACATAAAATTAAAACCGTCTACCGTAAAGTAAAATTTATCGTTGTAAAGGTATCGTCAAAACTGAACAAACAGTTCACCCTTCACCATAAAAGAGATCAACTATAAACGCCTACCCTGACGAAAAACAGTCTTTAATCACAAAGCAATGTGGGTTTCAGGATGGCCGATCTAACACTCAGTCATTAATAAAGCACCAGACGCAAAAAACCCCGGCTACATAGTAACCGGGGTTTCTCTAAATAAATGCTTGGCGATGACCTACTCTCACATGGGGAAACCCCACACTACCATCGGC
>NZ_LUTS01000038.1 GCF_001597735.1 Neptuniibacter pectenicola | reverse complement strand
CCTCCTTTTTCCCTTCCCTTCTCCTTTCTTCTTTTTTTTCTTCTTTTCTTTTCCCCCCTTTCTTCTTCCCCTCTCTTTCCTCTCTCCTCTTTTCTCTCCTCTCTTTCCTTCCCTTCTTTTTCCTTTTTCTCTCTCCTTCCTTCCCTTTTTCCTCCTCTTCCCCCCTTCTTCCCCTTTCCTTTCTCCTCTCCCCTTCTCCCCCTTTCCTTCTCCCCTTCCCCTCTCTTCTTTCCCTTCTTCTCTCTTTTCCTCTCTCTTTTCTTCTCTTCCCCCTCCTTTCCCCCTCTCTTCCTCCTCTCCTTCTTTCCTCTTTTCTCCCTTCTTTTTTCCTCCTCTTTCCCTTTTTCTCCCTTTTCCTTCCTCTTCTCTTCCTTCCCTTTTCCCCTTCTCTCCTTTTCTTTTCTCTCCCCCCCTTTCCTCCCTCCTCTTCTCTCTCTTTCTCCTTCTTTCTCTCCCCTCTCTCCTTTCCCTCCCCCCCCCCTTTTCCCTCCTCTCCCCTCTTCTCTCTTCTCCCTTTCTTCTCTTTTCTTCTTCTCCTTCTTCCTCCTCTCCTTTTCCTTTCCTTTCCCTCTTTCTCCCCTCTTTTTTTCCCTCCCTCCTTCCTCTCTCTCTCCCCCCCCCCCTTTCTCCTTTTTTCCTCTTTTTTCTTTTTTTTCTCCTCCCTCCCCCCCTTCCTCCTCTCTCTCCCTTCTCCTTCCCCTCCTCCCCTCTTCCTTTTCCTGTTCCCTCTTCCCCTCCCCTCGCCTCTCTTCCCCCTTCTCTTCCCTCCCTCCTCTCTCTTCTTCCCCTCTCCTTCCCCTCCTCCTCCCCCCCCTTTCTTTCCCTCCCTCCTTCCTTCCCTCTCCTCTTTCTTTTTCTCTCCTTTTTTCCCCTCTCCTCCCTCCCCTTCTCCCCTCCCTTTTCTCCCCCCCTCCTCTCCTTTTCCCCCCTCTTCTTTCCCCTTCCTCTTTTTCTCCTTTCTCCTCTTTCCTTTTTCCTTTCCCCCCCCTCTTCTCTCCTCTTTCTCCTCTCTCTTCCCTTTTTTTCTTCCTTCCCTCCCCCTCTCTTCCCCCCCCCTCTCTCCTCCCTTCTCTCTTTTCTCCCTCCCCCCTCATTACCTTCTCTCCTCTTCTCCCTCTTTTTCCTTTTCCCCTTTCCTCTTCTTCCCCCCTCTCCCCTCTCTTTCTTCCCCTTTTTCTCCCTTTCCTTTCTCCTTCCCTTTTCCTTCCTTCCCCTTTTCCCTCTCCTTTCCCTCCCCTTCCCCCTTTTTCTCTCTTTTCTTTCCCTCCTTTCCCTTCCTCCCCCTTCCTCTTCCTTTTTTCTCCTTCCATCTTCTCTCCTTCCCTTTCTCTTACCTTTCTCTCTCTCTTCCCTTCTCTCTTCTTCACCAGACATTTCTTACTTTCGTGTACAAACTCGATTGGATCTTCAATCGTAAGAATATGATCAGCGCGGGTATC
>NZ_LUTS01000037.1 GCF_001597735.1 Neptuniibacter pectenicola | reverse complement strand
AGGCATTATCCAATGCTTACTTAAAATCTCAGGGGCTTTATGAATTGCGCGATGGATGGATCAAGCTTCACCATTCTCAGTGAAACGCCCTGTGCGGATCCGCATGCAGGGTGTTGTGGGGGCTGAGGGTTAGAGACCCTCGGCTACCCGATTATGTTTTGAAAGTATCGAATCATTTAGCTGCTTTTGTCGCTAATTCAGCTACTCGTACCCGCCAAAATGTTTCGGCAGCTTCGCCAATAGAGGCCTGCATATTTGATTTATCTGTACAAAATAAACGAATACTTTTAAGAGAATCGTCCATATCTGAAGAACTAAGACCAATTGGTTGATCTTTCAATACGCTATTAACAGCTGTCATGTACCCCGTTAGCCAAACCTTTAATACGAACTGAAAATTTTCTTTATCAAAGTTTTGATTTACTTCGACACAATTAGTAATACCCATTCCAAAAGCCATGTACTGCGGCTCTTCCACACTTTCATTAGCCAGTACGGGCAAAGAAAATAAGGTGGCGATGATAAGACTGAGGTAAAGCTTCATTAAACTAAGTCTCGGTAAGGACATTTAAAAACATAACGCTTGTGGCACAGGCGACCGCGCAGCGGTTGTCCTAGCCAGCTTTGCTGGCGTATGTGCCCACCCTTGTTATATACCAACATTATTCAGCAACTCGTTGATTGTGCTTTCTATTTTAGTGTTTAAGGTAGTGATAATTTCTTCCTTCTTATCAGTTGGAAGAGAGTCCCAGCTTTCAGCCAAATCATCAAAAGTTAGCTGTTCCAAGTTCTGAAGGTAGAATGCATTTCCTTTGCTTTCCCCATGCAGATATGGAGAAATATTTAGAGCTACGTAGACGATCGGTGAAGCTTTTTTACCCAGAAAAGACCGTTGGTTTACACCAAAACCATAAGTTCCTGGTATTTGGTAAACCTCTCTAGGGATTATCTTAATCAACAAATCTACTTTAGATTTATTGTCTTCATCATCTTGTTCGAATGTAGTGACATTGAAGCCTCTAGATTCCAGCCTTTTGGTAACGATTTCAGTCACTTTATTGTGGAAAGAAGAGTCAGTGATAGAAGCGTATTCATTGTTAAATACAGTTGTACCTATGACATTGAATGTTGGTTCTTTTGGGAAATTATTTACTACCCCTGCCGTTTTTGCAGACTCAAGTTGAGTCTTAGTCAGCGGTGCCGAGCAAGCAGTACAAAGTAAAATTAAGGCAGTGATAGAAATTAGTTTAAATTTCCCTATCATTTTAAAACTCCTAAATTAGTTGGTATATAACGCCGCTGTATGGGGCATTTTTTGCGTAGTGGAGTTTTGGGGTAAAGTGGCGAAGCCACCCCAAAAAGGAGCGAAGTAAAAAATGTCCCTATGACAGCTTTGTGTACGCCCAGCATGGGCATGAACTAATGAGGTGAAAGTCCTCTGTAGGAAGGTCACCATCCATAGCGATTTATATC
>NZ_LUTS01000036.1 GCF_001597735.1 Neptuniibacter pectenicola | reverse complement strand
AACTGTATTTTCCCTTGATTTTACACGTCTAATTCGAGATCTAATCGAGCCGCTAGTAATTCCTTCTCGAAGCATAGATGGTGAAAGATTGTATTAGGAAGAAGAAGGAGGGAGAGAGAGAAAGAAAGAAAGGAAAAGAGGGAGAAGAGAAAGAAAACAAGAAGAAAGAAAAGGGAAAAAGGAAGGGGGGGAGAGAGGAAAAAAAGAAAGAGAAGAAAAAGAGAGAAAAAAAGGAAGGAGAGGAAGGGGGAAGGGGAGAGAAGAAAGAAAAGGGAAGAAAAAAAAAAGAAAGGGAAGGAAAAGAAAAAAGAGGTAGAAAAAAGAAAAACACAAAAGAGAGAGGAAGAAAGAAAGAAGAAAAAGAAGAAGGGGAAGGAAAAGAAAGAGAAAAGAAAAGAAAAAGGGGAAAAGAAAGAGAAAGAGGGAAAGGGAGGGGAGGGAGAGGGAAAAAGAGAGAAGAAAAGAGGAAGGAGGAGAGGGAGAGGGGAAGGAGAAAGGAAAAGGGAAGGGAAGGGAAGGGAGAGAGAAGAGGAGGGAAGAGAAGAAAATAAAGAAAGAAAAGAGTATAAGAAGGGAAAAAAGAAAGGAAGAGCAGAAGGAAAAGAAGAAAAGAAAAGGGAAGGAAAAAGAAGAAAGGGAGAAGGGAGGGAAGGGGGAGAAAGGGGGGGAGGGGAGGAAAGAAGGAAAAGAGAGGAAAGGGGAAGAAAAGAAAAAGAAAGGGGAGAAGAGAAGAAAAGAAAAGGGAGAAAAGGGAAAAAAAGAAAAGAAAAGAAAGAAAAAAAGGAAAAAAAAAGAGAAGGAAAAAAGGAGGGGGAAAGGAGGAGGGAGGAAGGAAAAAGAAGGAGGAAGAAAAAGAAAAGGGAGGAAGGAGAGGGGAGAAAAGAGGAGGAAAGGGGAAGGGGGGGGGGGGGGGGAGGAGGGAAAAGAGGGGAGAAGGGAAGGAGGGGAAGAGAAGAGAAGGAGGGGGGAAAGAGGGGGGAAAAAAAGGGAAGAGGGAGGAGAAGGAAGGGGGAGAGGGAAGGGAAAAGAAAAAAAAGGAAAGGGGAGAGAAGGGAAGGGGGAGAAGAGAGGAAGAAAGAGGGGGGAGGAGAGGGGGGAGAGGGAAGGGGAGAAGAGGAAGGGAGGGAGGGGAAGAGAAAAAGAAAGAGGGAAGAAGAGGGGGGAGAAGGAAAGAGGGGGGGAGGGAAAGGGGGGAGGAAAACAAAGGGGAAAAGGGGGGAGGGGAAAGAGAAGAGGGGGAGAGGGGGAAAGAAAGGGAAGAAAGGAGGAGAGGGGAAGGGGGAGGAGGAAGGAGGAGGAAAAAAAGAGAGAAGAAGAGAGAAGAGGAGGAGGAGGAGGAAAGAGGGAAGGGAGAGAAAGGAGGAGGAGAAGAGGGAAGAAAAAGGAGAAAGGAGGGAAGGAAAAAAAGAGAAAAAGAAGGGGAGGGAGGAAAGGAGGAAGGAGAAAGGAAAGAAAAAAAGGGGAAAAAGAACCAACCTAACCACAAGATGA
>NZ_LUTS01000035.1 GCF_001597735.1 Neptuniibacter pectenicola | reverse complement strand
GGCCACTTCATGGGTGATGGTGAAGCTTACCGTCCCGCTGGTGAAAAAGAAGCGTTACTGAAAGTCGATCCCATTCCTGTCATGAAAGCACGTTTGGCTGACGTTTATAGCTGGACCGATGAGGACGATGCACAGCTTGTGGCAGATGCGCATGCGGTTGTTGATGAGGCGATCAAGTTCGCGCGTGATAGCGAGTACCCGGCGCCTGAAGAAGCGATGGAAAAAGTATTTGTCTAAGGCGTTATGTGAAGCCCTTCAGGTCAGGACTAAGGTTTAGGAGATAGAGATGACTCAAGTAAAAGAAAAAGAACGTAAGTTAACGATCGCCCGCGCAATGGCTGAAGCGATCGCACAGGAAATGCGTACCGATGAAAAAGTATTTGTCATGGGTGAAGACATCGGTGAGCTCGGCGGAGTATTTGGTAATACGCGTGGATTGTACAAAGAGTTTGGCCCAGTACGTGTGCGTGATACGCCTATTTCAGAAACGGCCTTTATCGGTGCGGCAGTCGGTGCTGCATCGGATGGTATGAAGCCTGTTGTGGAATTGATGTTTGTCGATTTCTTTGGTGTGTGCTTTGACGCTATCTACAACATGATGGCAAAAAATACCTATTTCTCAGGGGGTAACGTTACTGTACCTATGGTGTTGATGACATCAACAGGGGGTGGTTATTCCGATGCGGGTCAGCATTCCCAGTGTGTACATGCCACGTTTGCCCATCTGCCGGGTATGAAAGTGGTCGCGCCCTCTAATGCTTATGATGCAAAAGGGATGATGATCGCGGCGATTCGTGATCCCAACCCAGTTGTGTTTATGTTCCATAAAGCGCTGCAAGGTATGGGCTGGTTGGGCACGGAGAAAGACGCCATTGTTCATGTGCCTGAAGCCGATTATGAAGTGCCTTTAGGTAAAGCAGTGGTTACTCGCCCAGGGACTGATGTCACTATCGTCGGTATTACATCGGGTGTTCATTATGGTCTTAAAGCGGCGCGTATTCTTGAAGAACAAGGTGTAAGTGCTGAGGTGCTCGACCTTCGCTCATTGGTGCCTTTGGATCGTGACGCCGTTATTGAATCGGTGAAAAAGACTGGCCGCCTGATCGTTGTTGATGAGGATTACCATAGTTACGGAATGACCGGCGAAATTATTGCAACCGTCGTTGAGGCGGGTGTGCCGCTAAAAGCGCCCCCACAGCGTGTTGCTTACCCGGATATTCCAATTCCATTTACACCGCCTATGGAACAGTGGGCGCTTCCAAGCCCAGAGAAAATTATTGAAGCTTTTAACAAAATGAAGGAAGTATAAACAATGACTGATGTAATCGTTCCAGTAGATCTATGGGAAGAAGAATCTGAAGCAGTAATCACCTCTTGGTTAGCGAGTGATGGAGGCGATGTTAGTGAAGGCGATGTAATTGCTGAGCTAATGGTAGAAAAAATTCAGTATGAACTTCTAGCACCAGCAAGCGGCAAACTAAGCCTCATTAGTGATGTGGATGATGTTGTCGAAAAAGGTCAGAAAGTTGCCACGATAGGATAA
>NZ_LUTS01000034.1 GCF_001597735.1 Neptuniibacter pectenicola | reverse complement strand
GTATGGTACGGTGGACGTTTCAGCTCATACGCCATGGTCATTGCATCCAGCATGCTCCAAAGGACATCCAGTTTAAACTGGAGGATCTCAAGCATACGCTCTTGCTGCTCACGGGTGGTGTAGTGATCAAGGGTAATACCTAACCCATGCTCTACATCGCGACGGGCTTCGGTTAGGCGGTTTTTAAAGTACTGGTACCCGTCCGCTTTGATCCAAGGGTAATGCTGCGGCCAGGTATCTAAACGATTTTGGTGAATCGTTGGCGCAAACATCTCGGTTAGTGAGGAGCTAGCGGCTTCTTGCCACGACGCACGACGGGCAAAGTTAATGTAAGCATCTACCGCAAAGCGTACGCCGGGTAAAACATGCTCACAGGAGAGTATCTCTTCACGGCTCAAGCCGACGGCCTCGCCTAAGCATAACCACGCTTCGATCCCACCGACAGCACCGTTGTAGCCATCATGATCCAATACACGTTGCACCCAATGTCTGCGCACATCACGATCAGGGCAGTTAGCCATAATCGCGGCATCTTTGACGGGAATGCTAATCTGATAATAGAAACGGTTCGCCACCCAGCCACGAATCTGTTCGGGGGTACATTTACCGTCATACATGGCGATATGGTAAGGGTGTTGCGTATGATAAAAATCACCCTTAGCACGCAGCGCCGCTTCGAACTCATCGCGGCTCATGGGTAATTTATCGTTTGTTTTACTTGTCATCATTATGGCCTCTACACATCACTGGTAGGCTAAAGCTCTATGGACATACCGTCGTAAGAGATCTCTATACCATGGGAAAGGACTTCTGCATGCTCTGCAGAGTCTTCATCCAGTATCGGGTTGGTGTTGTTTATATGAATCAGCACTTTGCGCGGTTTTTCCAGCGTATCTAAGTACTCAATCATGCCACCCTTACCTGACTGCGGTAGATGCCCCATTGCCACGCCAAGCTTGTCACCGACTCCGGTAACGATGAGCTCGTCTTCCTGCCAAATAGTGCCGTCAACAAGCAACACATCAGCCGATTCCATATACGCGCGTAAATGGGGTTCAATCTGACCTAAGCCAGGTGCATAGAACAATTTTTTACCTGTGCGGGTATCTTCGATTTGCATACCGATATTATCACCCGGGTGCGGATCATCACGGTGAGGCGAGTACGGAGGCGCACTGCTCAACAACGGAACCGCGGTCAACTTCAACTCAGGCACTTGGGGAATGGTAAACTCATTCGCCTCATCGCCCTCATTGATTGGAATACGGTTAACGTGGTTACCCCCATTCCAGTGTTTAAGCATGTTTAACGTAGGAAAGCCTGAGGTCAGGTCCTGCTCAACCATCTCGGTGCACCAGATGTTATGGGGGCACCCTTCACGCAGCATCAATAAGCCGGTGGTGTGGTCGATCTGACTGTCCATATAAACGATCGCAGCAATACCGGTATCGCGAATCGCACGATTCGGTTGCATAGGGCCAAAGCTGGCAAGCTGTTCACGGATATCTGGAGAGGTATTAAAGAGGATCCAATTCTCGCCATCAACACTGACGGTAATGGAGGATTGTGTTCTGGTTTTTGCATTGATAGTGCCGGCACGCACGCCTGCACAGTTACGACAGTTACAGTTCCACTGAGGAAAACCGCCGCCAGCAGCTGAGCCTAATACTTGTACTTTCATTATT
>NZ_LUTS01000033.1 GCF_001597735.1 Neptuniibacter pectenicola | reverse complement strand
CCAGACCGTGTGAAAAGTCTGATTGAGGATAAGCCTTCAACCATTAAGGGATTATCCATTCTGATCGCCATAATGAGCCATCTTTGGGGCTCACTTTCAGGTAAAGCCAGATTAGTGCCTAATCTATCCACTGCAAACCTACAGGCTTTGTACGGCAAAATGACAGCTCTTATTAGGCCTGTATTGCTCCTGTTAATGCTTTCACGCCCAACACATTGATAACTCGCTTAAGATTATAGGCAAGTACATGCAGACTCATCTCTGTGCTGACATTCTTAAATCTCCTTGTCAGGAAGTGAGTCGATCCCATCCATGCCTTGATCGTCCCGAAGGGGTGTTCAACCGTCTGTTTTCGGATCAACATGGTATCAGGTACAGCATTTAAGCGCTGCTGCATGGCTTCCATCTCTTCCTCATGAACCCATCGTCTCATTTTCCTGGGATCCCTCTTTGCCCGTGTACACCGGCTACGGATCGGGCAGCTTTTACAGGCTGCGATATTAAAGTACACCTTCAGCGGCAGTCCTTTCTCAATACTTTCAAATCGATACTGAAGCTCATTCCCCGCAGGGCAGATATAAGTATCCTTGTCATGCTCATACCTGAAGAGTGATTTGTTAAAGATGTTGTTCTTTTCAGAACCTGATGTGTCCCCCTTGGGAACAAAAGCTGTTACGCCAGTATCCTGGGCATTTTTAATGTCCTGACGGCTGTAATAGCCTTTGTCTGCTATAACCGTGATATCTTTCCTATCAAGGGCTGACTGAGCTAGTTCGGCTACACGAGTGAACTGACCTCGATCATTTGTATTCGTCACCTCATGAGCAATGATGAGATGATGTTTGGTATCAACAGCACTTTGGACGTTGTAACACACGGCTCGAGTCATTCCCTTGGTTTTTAGTAGACGGGAGTCCGGGTCTATCGTTGATACCTGTTTATCAGGGTGGTTTTGGACCTTCTCTTCCATTGATTTCAGTTCAGCCAGGCGCTGTTTCATCCAAGTGATTTTTTGGGCGATGGTTGTTTTGCCCTCACTGTTCGGATCGGCTTCGTCAGCCTGATCTAGCTTCGTTAAATACGCTTCAATATGCTTTTCAAACCGGTCGATATGGAACTTCAATTTCTGAGGCGTGAAGTTATTTTCCTTGCTGTTTACCGCTTTGAATTTGCTGCCATCGATAGCGACAACCGCCTCTGAGAACATGTTCATCTTTCGGCACAGATCGATGAAGGAGCGGCAGGCATTTTTAATGCCTTTGCCATTATCTTTTCGGAAATCAGCAATCGTCTTAAAGTCGGGTGTTAGCCGTTCTAGCAACCACATTAACTCGACATTACGGTTGGCTTCTTTCTCCAACCGTCTTGATGACTGAATCCGGTTCAAATAGCCGTAGATATAGAGCTTCAGGAGTGTAGCTGGGTGATACCCGGGACGCCCCGTAGATTTAGCTTTTACTCGCTGAAAGCCAAGACTGTGAAGATCAAGATGATCTACAAAGGCATCGATGACTCTGATCGGATTATCTTCTGATATGAAGTCGTCGAGAACTTCAGGAAACAACGTGACCTGTGATCGGCCCAAGCCTTGAATGTGGGATGACATATCAGCGAAACCTTGATGAATTCGCTGACCATTTTACCAACTTAAGCCTGTGTAAGCTCCGGGAAGGGTTTTGTTAGTTTTCACACAGCCTGTG
>NZ_LUTS01000032.1 GCF_001597735.1 Neptuniibacter pectenicola | reverse complement strand
CGGTTACGGTTCTTTAGAAATTGATGATCGCCAAATTCAAGATCTTTTGAAATTTGAAAAGCCGTTAGCTGATAAGGAGGCATAAGGAAGGGAGAGAAAGGGGAAGGAAAGAGAAAAAAGAGGAGAGGAGAAGGGAGAGGAGGAGGAAGGGGAAGGAGGGGGGGAAGAGGGGGGAGAGGAGAAAAGAGGAGAGGGAGAAGGGAGGGAAGAAGAAGGAAGGAGGGGAGAGGAAAGAAAAAGAGAAAAGGGAGGAGGAAGAAAGGAGGAAAAGGGAGAAAGGGAGAAGGGGAAGAAAAGAGAAAGGAAAGGAAGGAAGAGAAGGAAGAGAGAGGGGGAGAGAAGGGGAGGAGGAGGAAGGGAGGGGAGAAGAGAGGGGAGGGGGGAGGGGGGGAGGAAAGAGGAAAAAGAGGAAGGAGGAGGGGAAGGGAGGAAAAAGAAAAAAAGAGGGGGGAGGGAAAAGGAGGAGAAGGGGGGGGGGAAGGGGGGGGGAGAGGAAAGAGAGGGGAAAGAGGGGGGGGGAAGAGGAGAGAGAGGGGAAGGGAAGGAGGGGGGAAGAAAGAGAGAGAGGAGGGGGGGGAGAGAAAGGAGGGGGGAAAGAGGAAAGGGAAAAGGAGGGGAGAGAGGAAGGGGGAAAGGAGAAAGGGAAAAAAGAAGAAGGGGGGGAAAAAAGGAGAAAGAAGGGGGGAGGGGAAAAAAAAGGAGAGGGGGAGAGGGAGAGAGAGAGGGGGGGAAAGGGAAAGGGGGGAAGAGAAGGAGGGAGAGAAAGAAGGGAAGAGGGGGAAGGGAGGAAAAAGAAGAAAGGAGAAAAAAAGGAAGAAAGAGAAGAAAAAAGAGAGAGAAAAAAAAAGAAAGGAGGGAGGAAAAGGAAAGGAAGGGAGAAAAAAGGAGGGGAGGGGGGGAAAAGGAAGAAAGAAAGAAGAGGGAAAAGAGAGGAAAAAAGAAGGGAAAGAAAAGAAGAGAGAAAAAAAGAGAGGAGGGGAAGGGAGGAGGGGAGGGGGAGAAAGGAGGAGGGAGGAGGAAGAGGGGGGGAGAGAGGGGAAGAGGGAGGGGGGGAGAAAGAGAAGAAGAGGGAGAGGGGGAGGGAGAGGAGAAGGAAAGAGAAGGGGAGGGAAGGGGGAAAAAGGAGGGAGGGGGAGAAAGAAGGGGAGGAGGGGAAGAAAAAGGGGAAGGAGAAGGGGAAAGAGAGGAGAGAGAAAAAGAGAGAAGGGGGAGAAAAAAGAAGAAAGGAGGAGGGGGGAAAGGAAGGAAAAAAAAGAAAAGGGAAAAAAGAGGAGGAAGGAAAGAGAAGAAAACGGGAAGAAGGGGGAAAGGGAGGAGGAGAAAGAAAAAGGGGAAGGAAAAGAAGAGGGGGAGAGGGGGGGGGGAGAGGGAAAAAAGGAAAAAGGAAGAGGGGGGGGAGGGAAAGGAAGGGGGAGGAAGGGGGGAGGAAGAGAAGGGGGGGGGGGAAGAAAAGGGAGGAAAGAAAAGAAGGGGAGGAAGAAAGAGGGAAAAGAAAGAAAGAGGAAAAAAAGAAAGAAGGGAAGAAGGAAAGAAAAGGGAAAGGGAGGGGGAGGGAAGAGAGGAAAGGAAGTGGAAGTAGAGGAGGTAAGGGAGAAAGGAGAGTTGAAGAAGGAGAAGGTAGAGAGGAGAAGGGAAGAGGAAAAAGAGGAGGAAAAGAAGAGAGAAAGAGGGAAGGGGAAAGAAGGAAAGGAGGGGAGGAAGAGGAGGAAGAGAGAAAGGAAGAGGGGAGGAAGAGGGAAGGGAAAGAAAGTGCTCAATTGTATCTACATAGAT
>NZ_LUTS01000031.1 GCF_001597735.1 Neptuniibacter pectenicola | reverse complement strand
TGCCAACTCGCCTCCAGCCTACGCCTCATATGATGTTCTTGTTCATCAGCTCGCAGTTTTGCGTCAGGCTTCCTTTAGACCGTCCCTCGCAGGTTGGCCCTTGCCATTCGCTAGTAGTTATCATCTAATAAACGATATAAATCGCTATGGATGGTGACCTTCCTACAGAGGACTTTCACCTCATTAGTTCATGCCCATGCTGGGCGTACACAAGAAAAGTCATTTCGACGCGCTCTGCGCGCAACTGCTTTAAGCGTTATGTGTCGGGGAGAGTTCAGTAGTTGGAAATAATAATATTTGCAGGGATTGTAGCTTTATTAGCATGCCTTTCGGCAGGCCCATGTTTGTTGGTCTGGTCATTGTCAGCCAAATGGCTGCCTGAAAAGTATTACTTTCCGCCTATTAAAATGACGTTTGTGTGCGTGGTTTTATCTTTGGTTACCGCATACGCCATTAATTTTGAGCTTGAGGGAGGCGGCATATCCATTCTCATGGCAATCCTATTCCTTTCAACTATTTGGTCGGTTGTTTTGTTACCGTTACTGTTGGTAGTTAAATATGTTTTTGAAGGTTCTCGCCGTGAGAAAAACACATAATCGGGTAGCCGAGGGTCTCTAACCCTCAGCCCCCACAACACCCTGCATGCGGATCCGCACAGGGCGTTTCACTGAGAATGGTGAAGCTTGATCCATCCATCGCGCAATTCATAAAGCCCCTGAGATTTTAAGTAAGCATTGGATAATGCCTGATTAATCCCCGGTGTTTTAGAGCTTCGCCATGGGCCTTTACTGGTAATGCCACACGCAACAGCCGCCTGTACGTGGACGCCTCGACTCATCAGGTTCCTTACCTTGGTGCGTGGCTTTCGCCACTGCCGCCAGTAAGCCATCCTTATTCTGCGCCGAATCCAATGATCTAGATCGACGCAGAGTTGGTAGCAATTGGCGATGCCAAAATAGTTAATCCAGCCACGTATAAATTGGCTGGTCTTGAAGAGCTGATATTTCATCGACACCCCCCAGTTACGATTCGTTAACATGCGTATCCGCTGCTTAAATTTCAGTAGCGTTTTCTCATGCCATTGAATACGACCAGCCTTGAAGGTAAACCCCAAGAACTTACTCTCACTGGTTTTAACGACGCGACTTTTATCGGTATTGACGACCAGCTTCAAGCGGTTTTGCAAGTACTGACTGATACTGCGCAATACGCGTTCACCCGCTCGCTGACTCTTTACCACTATCGTAAAGTCGTCGGCGTAGCGGGCGAACTTGTGACCGCGCTTCTCAAGCTCTTTGTCCAAAGGGTCGAGCATGATGTTAGCCAGCAGGGGAGATAATGGGCCGGCCTCCCTGAGGAACACCTTCTCGGCTCTCACCATAGAACTGGTTCTCGACAAACCCAGCTCGAAGGTAGAGCTTAATCAACCTGAGTAAACGCTTATCCCTGATCTTGCGACCCAGGAGCGTCATCAGCAGGTCATGATTAACCCGGTCAAAGAACTTGGAGAGATCTATGTCCACCGCGATGCTGCGTCCCTCCTTGATAATGCCTTGTACCTGTTTAACCGCTTGCTGCCCATTTCGGCCCGGACGAAAACCAAAACTATGGTTTGAGAACTCCGGGTCGAAGATGGGCGTGAGGACTTGGGAAATGGCTTGCTAAATCACTCGATCACAGACGGTTGGAATCCCCAGTTGGCGAGTATCACCATCGGGTTTATCGATTTCAACGCGTCTGACCGGTGAGGGCGTATATCGACCTGTTGCCAGTTCGGTAGTGACC
>NZ_LUTS01000030.1 GCF_001597735.1 Neptuniibacter pectenicola | reverse complement strand
ACAGTGAAGCTCTCAACCCCTTCCGCCAACACATCATCTAAGGTTGCGATCGTGAAGGTGTTGCTGTTGCTACCCGCGGGGATATCAATAGTGCCTTGGCCGGTAAAGTCTTCGCCATCCTTCGCAACACCACTGTATGTGAATGTCACCGTAATCGGTGCCGTAACATCAGCTGCTGGCTGGTCAACGCTGATGGTATAGGGTGCTGTGGTCTCGCCTTCAACCACGGTTGCTGGACCCGTTAGTGAAACCGTCGCTGTTTCAGTGGTCGGCTCAGTGGTATTCGGATCAGTATCATCAGTGATCTGCGTTTCAACACTGCCGTTGCTCGCATCCACAACAATATGTTCAAAGTTTGTATCCGTGATGCTATCGATCGTAACGGTGAAATTCTCCACCCCTTCCGCCAACACATCATCTAAGGTCGCAATAGTGAAGGTCTTAGTGTTGCTACCTGCTGGAATCTCAACTGAGGCCTGCCCGGTAAAATCTTCGCCATCTTTCGCAACACCACTGTAAGTGAATGTCACGGTAATCGGCGTAGTAACGCTGACTGCGGGTTGATCAACAGTAACCGTGTAAGGTGTGGTTGTCTCACCCTCGATAACGCTAGATGGACCGGCAAGTGAAACGGTCGCAGTATCTTCGTCACCTGGCGGGTTATCAGAACCTACTTGATCCTCAATTGTAGTGGTAACACTTCCGCCACCAACCACCAGATTTTCATAACCACCACCCGTGCTTCCGGTGATGCTCACACTAAACTGTTCGCCATTATCTGCATATGAATCATCGGTCGTTACAACATCAAATGTTGTTGAAACAGTACCTGCGGCAATCGTCACATCTGAACGAACAGGAACGAAATCGCCGTCTTCTGTTGTAATGTGGCCAGTCACAACACTAATAACAAGATCTGTTAATGGTGGATTACTTACCGTAACCGTATATGTTGCTACCTCACCTTCAACAACCCTATCAGGCCCTTCAACATTAAGAACGACTGTATCTTCATCCCCTGGAGGGTTATCACTGCCCACTTGATCCAGGATTGTTGTTGTAACAGAACTGCCATCAAGTGCTATATTTTCATAGCCGCCGCCCACAATCGTGTCAAAAAACACGCTGTACTGCTCGCCACTATCTGCAAAATAATCATCATTTGTTTGAACGTCGAAAGAAACAGAGCTCTGACCTGCTGGAATGGTCACGTCCATGCTTACAGGAACCAGATCGCCATCATCTGTAGTTACATGCCCTGTCACAACACTAATTGTCATATCGGTTAGTACAGGCTGGCTGACCCTAATCGTGTACGTAGCGATTTCACCCTCAACCACTGTACTCGGACCACTGATACTAATTACTGGCTGAACCAAAACGATCTCATCGCCGTCATATATAGGTTGTTCAGTATCACCCTGCCCAAAACCTGTTGTTTCATAACCAGCACTTGGATCAACCTCTTCCGCTGTACGCTGGATATTAACGGTAGTGGAACCTTCATTACCTGTTACAGCCTGCTCGCCACCCGCAGCAGTTTCTTCTGCAACATCGGTCGGATCGGCACCCGCCAAGATTGCTGCTTGAATAGATTCGGCATCAGCTGCCGCTTCACTGGTATCAAAGCTATCAGATTCTAAGTAGGTTTCACTGCTTGCTAACCAGTTTTGGCCACCATCAAGTTTGACTAGATCACCACTATCCATAGCGATTTCTATTGAGGCATCAGGCGCGACACGAACCATCTCATCAGCATAGACCTGATCGCCTAAGGCTAAGATACGTTCTGTACCGTCAGATTTAATGGCTACTGCGCGACCAATCAAGTGTGAAACTGTACCGATAACACTCATATCTAATAAAATCCTTTAAAAACTTTGGGTGATTACACCTTTATAGTGATTACAGACACCAAAAACTATTGTACCGAGGTACAGGTATCTACTTTTGTGGAGGATTTTTATATATTTTTTATATAGATAGAGAAAAAGCATCCGCTGAGTGATCGAACAAAAAAACACAACACCAGCCCCCGTCTGAGCAACAAATAACCAATCCCAACAACTGCTGTTTAAGTATCAACCAACATGGATAATCTTTTAAAAAATTGGCAAAAATCGCTTGACGGTTTGCCCCTGCGTCATTAAGATACGCCGCACTTTCGAGGTACA
Organism: Neptuniibacter pectenicola; assembly: GCF_001597735.1. GTDB lineage: Bacteria > Pseudomonadota > Gammaproteobacteria > Pseudomonadales > Balneatricaceae > Neptuniibacter > Neptuniibacter pectenicola. The sequence continues at coordinate 78 of NZ_LUTS01000030.1, read as the reverse complement.
GATCCCTGATAGCTCAGTTGGTAGAGCAGTAGACTGTTAATCTATTGGTCGCTGGTTCGAGTCCAGCTCAGGGAGCCA
>NZ_LUTS01000029.1 GCF_001597735.1 Neptuniibacter pectenicola | reverse complement strand
GATATAAATCGCTATGGATGGTGACCTTCCTACAGAGGACTTTCACCTCATTAGTTCATGCCCATGCTGGGCGTACACAAAAACAGGCAGTTGATGCGCAATGCGCTCAACTGCTGTAAGCGTTATGTGTCTGAATAACTTGGAATTACGATTTGAGCGATATTAACCAAAAGGAACTTGATACCCGAAGGAGGAGCTTGCAGCTCTTTGCCTGTGGGTTTTTTGCTGTAGTATTTAAACTTTTCACTGTAGGTCTTGCAGATACAGCGTACATATCCGAGTTCATGGTCTATTTTGGCTTCTTGTTCCCATTTATTTTTTATACAGCTAGAGGCAATTCATTTGGCTTCTGGTTGGGAGTGGCTGCAACAGTATCAGTTTCGCTTTACTTAGAAATCTCGGGCAGCAGGTTGATAAGCTCAAACCCTGAAGATGGTTTTAAAGCCTCAACAGAGGTTGGTTTAATAGGGGCATATCTAGTTTATAGAGTCTGGGAATCATATTGTGCTCGCAAGTATAAAAACACATAACAAAAACATCAAAAGTCGCCCTACGGGCTTGGACCGCAGCTGCGCTGCGGCCCTTTATGTTGGGCGTTAAATGTCTATGAATAAGAAAGTCTCATTCTTTTTGGGTTTTGTAACTGCCTCTGTTGTCTTTAGTGTAGGTATATACCTGTTGAGTAAAGAGGTATCCAAGGGGAATGAAGCAGTGTTTATGTCGGTCTATGCGTCGGAGATTTCTACCTTAGGGCTCATACTAAATGAAAGCGATGAATCAAAAAGGTCCCAAATAGCCAAGTCTGAGTTCTGCGAAGCGATTAGCGTACTTAAAGATAGGATTATAAAAGGTAATTTCAATCAGGATTACTTTGAGATACTGGTATCAGAGTCAATAAGTGAGTATCAGTCAAAACTTACCAAATTGGATAATAAGCATTGTGGTAAAGACATTTAACAAATTTGGGCATATTCGCACTGCGTGCTGGACCGCTAAATACGCTGCTTCGCAGCAATGCGGCCCATGCCAAAGGCGTTATGTGGCCAATTAAAAACAGTAAGTGCAATTCAAAATTGGAGCGGTATTAAGGTGTTAAGGGTTACTTTAAAGGTTTTTGCTGCTGTAATGCTATTTGTTGGTGTGCTGGCGATAGGAAGTGATTTTCTACCAGTAGGTGGGATTAGCCTTAATAGCTCGGGAGTGGGTGGTAGCGATCAACAGTTCTATAAGGTTGTGCCTGTAGATGGTGTAAATTTAGTTAGGGTTGGGGTCATATTCTTAGTTATCGGCGCCAGTTGTTTTGGCTTGTCAAAATTTGTGGGTGAATAATTACTGTGGTGGTAGCACATAACCAACTCAGCCAGCATGACCTCCGTTTCGGCGCTTGTTTTTGTGTTGGTCGCTACGCTTACACAAAATCAATCGCCTGCACTCCGGCTGCTGCTGCAGGGCGTTAAATGCTAAGGAAGCTATGAGTACTACGTTACGATCAATCGGATTATTTGGAATTTTACTTTTTGGTGTTTTATTCGCCGTTACATACGTATCGCCGGAAAAAATTGAAAAATCCGCAAAGGGGTTCGTTAAATACCAGATAGAAAAAGAAGTGCGGGAAAAGCAGCAGCGTATAAGCGAATCTAGCGTTACAAACAAGGCTCTAAGTATTGCCAAAAGGCTCGGAGTAGAGTCTGAGCAAATCCAAGAAGACCTTGCCAACGATCTCCCTGAAAAAATCGCTAGTGTTATCGCTTCAATGTGTGGCTATGATTGCGAGCGAAAAAAAGCGTTAGCTCAGTCAATTACTTCCGGATACTTAGATCGCATTAAGAGCATTGAAATCGCCCAAGATACTCTAGGTAATCTTATAAAGGGAAAGTACATTGAAATTGTTAGTAATTTGAAGCTTGATCTTCGTATATTTCTTGGATCAAACTTTTTGATGTTTTTGATTCTACTTGGCGTTTCTTTAGCCAAGCCGAAAGCGATTGCGCACTTATTTTTGCCTGGAGTGCTTTTGCTTACAGCTACCATTCTGGCGTCAGCGATATACATATTTGGCCAAGATTGGTTCTACACCATTCTATATAATGACTATATGGGGTTTGGGTACTTAGCTTATATCGCTGTATTATTTGGCGTATTGGTGGATATAGCGCTTAATAAAGCTAGAGTCACAACTGAAGTAATAAATGGCATAGCAAATGCCGTAGGTTCAGCATTCTCGGTGATTCCGTGCTAGCCGCATTTAATCGGGTAGCCGAGGGTCTCTAACCCTCAGCCCCCACAACACCCTGCATGCGGATCCGCACAGGGCGTTTCACTGAGAATGGTGAAGCTTGATCCATCCATCGCGCAATTCATAAAGCCCCTGAGATTTTAAGTAAGCATTGGATAATGCCT
>NZ_LUTS01000003.1 GCF_001597735.1 Neptuniibacter pectenicola | reverse complement strand
AGGCATTATCCAATGCTTACTTAAAATCTCAGGGGCTTTATGAATTGCGCGATGGATGGATCAAGCTTCACCATTCTCAGTGAAACGCCCTGTGCGGATCCGCATGCAGGGTGTTGTGGGGGCTGAGGGTTAGAGACCCTCGGCTACCCGATTAGGCATAACCTCACCATTGAAGTGTAAAAAATGCGACTTCATGGTGTGTTGCTAGAGAGTAATGGAGTCAGGATTGATACCATTAAGTCAGATTGAATCTGATTCATATCATCGGCAAGTTTGTACATTTCACTGAGTGAAACAGGTTTTGGCTTCTCCAGTCTTTCATATCGCTCAATGAATAGCTTACCAACCGCTGGTGCCCCGTCAATCATCGTCCAGACTTGGTGTACGTATACTGCTCTACGCGCGAAAACATCTTTAATTCTACTACTAATTTCTACGGCGTCATCTTTTAACTGCGGTGCCTTGGATTCAATCAAGGCTTTTAGCATCTCAGTTAATTCATTTATTCGAGCTTTCCCGGTAAAGGCTCGACCAGTAATGCTGTCTAAACCTGCGATATGCCAAATAACTGTTCGAATGAGAACCTCTATACTTGATGAGCATACAGAAATTTGGCCTATTGCTTCTTGATAAGCTTTGGGTGGCCATGACCAGTTTCGCTCAGTTGAACCACTGCGAAGAATATCTAGCACAAGTGGGTCTTGAGGCGGTGTTTGTGCAATAATTTCTGCTTCTTCCGGTGATATGGCAATCATATCTTCAATGACGTAAGAGTCTTGTGAGCCATCTTCTTCAAATGCAAAGACTTGCCACTTTTCTGGGATTAGCTTTTTGTAATACTTCACGAGTGGTGCTTCCTTTTACTGCCTAACGCTTTGCTAATGGGCAAAATACCGTTTGCTAAAATTGGCGAGGTACGAGCCGAGCAAACTGTATTTTGTCCTGTTGAGCAACTTGTTATGTGGAAGAGAAGTTAAAAACTTAACCCGAACAATAACGAAGCCACCCTTAATTAAAATTACCTTTGAGCCATTTAAGCCCAAACTAAAACGAAATAATAGCTTTACCACAAAACTTGTTTTGGTATTACGTAAAGCTTATTAGTGGATGCGACTAAACCTAAAATGGCGAAACACTCAGCACTAATTTTTAAAGGTTCTTTCCCTTTAGTTTTAAACACATAACGCCGATGTTCACTGGTTTATCCAGTGCAACGCCTTGTTATATTTAACTTAATTGAATAGGTGAAATTATGATAATTCCATTAGTAAGAAATAAAGATGGTTTCTTGTGTTGCTCAGCTCCTACAAGGAATCAAGAGTGTAAACAGGAATATGTTCTCCCTCTTCGTTTAAATCAAAATGGCGAGCTAGGCATACAAACCTAATAGTATTATTGGAAGGCTTAAATTTAAGTGTTATTTCGTCATTTATTGAGAATGATTCAGGGATAGAGAAATCGCAAACTCCATTATCATTGCCTATTTCAGATTCTGCTTTTTTAGTAAATATAACGTTTAACATAACTAACTCCATGTGAGTTGAATATAACGCCCGGCTCACCAGCGCCCAAACCGGAGAGGCTTTTGTGGTAAAGTGTAGCGCAGCGAAACCCACAAAAGATGCGCAGGTTTGGGCGTCTGCGTGAAGCCGTTTGTTATAAGCCGATACATCTTAGTGCCTCTTGTGAATCACAATAATCATGGATTGACTTTGAGTTTGTGATCCGAGATCCAACAGCTACAAAGTTATAGTTTAATGATTTTGAGGCTTTCCTATCCCAAGAACCGTCACCAAAATACGTCTTAGATTTGAACCGGTGTTCACCAGAACGGGTTTCTGCGACTCGCATTATTTCTATTCTACTATAATGATCGCAAGACGAAGCGATAGGTATATTCGAGTGGTTGATGCCTGCGGCTTCCAGTTTCATTCTGGCCGTTTCTGACCACCCACCTGTTGCAAGGGAAATCTTTACATCCCTACGCGAGGCTAACACTGATAAAAATTTGCTTGCGCCGGTAATTTCCAACACCTCGTGATTTGAAATATATTTTCTAACGCGCAGAATGAAATGCTTTTTAACCTCAGTAAAAATACTTTCGTACTCATTCTGCAATGATCGACTCTCAATTATTTCTCTTAGAATCCCAGCATCTGTCACATGCTGATACTGCCCCCAGTCTGAATTGACTTCAACCCCAAGTACGTCAAAGACCGCCAATTTATAGCACTCGGAATCAAAATCGTATGACTTAACCAAAGTCCCGTCTATATCAAACATGACCAAGTGCACGATTTCTCCTAAGGCTTATAACAGCTAAATATATGACAGATTGTCGCGATTAAACACGACAAGTTGTCATATATCTCCGAGAAAGGATATTAAGAAGGGGGTGTGACGCATTGAATTTCATCTGCTTTCCTTACTTGAGGATTTCTCATCCTTGGAGAAAATTACATCGTTGTCTTACTATCCTTACATAAAGATCTAACGGATTAAATACTGTACATAAAAACAGAATAAGAATGTAGCACGTCTTCCCATTTCTACAGTCGATACGCAATCACGGATCGCGGGCACCGCCCCCATAGAAAAAAGAAAATCTTAACTGTTCGCTCACGGGGTGAGCGCCTACACAGGCCGATGGGCGTCGACAACCATCAGATACAGGGGCGATAGCAGGCACCCGTTTGACCTGAACGATCAGATCAAAGGGTGAGTCTTCTTGCTTATAACTTACAGGCACCGCCTAGGCAGTCATCAAAGTCCATACTGTCTAGCTCTTGGCGAGTTTCTTGGGCGGCTTTTAGGCGTTGTAGCATTTCACCTTCTGCGCTTTGATCAGTACTGATACCGGCTTTTTCAAATACGCTCAAGAGAAGGTTAAGTTCGTCTAAGTTAAATTCATTCATGGTTAGGGTTCCACTTTTTACTGATCGGGGATTAATAGGTGATCGACGAGCATCTGTACGGTTTTGCGGCCTCGGAATTCGTTGACATCTAAGCGATAGATAGCCCGTACGTGGGTCTGTGACTCATCCGGCCATTGGTCCATATCGGCATTAAACTGTATCGCATCGATGGCTAATCCTGAAGCAGGTTCCATCAATACCAGCTTGAGGTGGCGGTGGCCGACGATTCGTTGTTGTAGTAGGGAGAATTCACCTTCGAACAACGGTTCTGGGAACTGGTGCCCCCAAGGGCCTGCATCACGGAGCATTTCAGCCAGTTCAATGGTCATCTCATCGGCATTTAACACACCATCGGTCATCACTTGCTGTTGTAAATCGGCCTCGGAGAGTTGCCGCCTAACCTCTTCATCAAAGGCCTGTTGAAACAGCCCGAGGTCTTTATCGCTAATGGTTAATCCCGCCGCCATCGCATGGCCGCCAAATTTACGCAGTAGGCTAGGGTGTTTCGCCGCAATCGCATCTAGGCCATCACGAATATGGAATCCACTAATGGAGCGCGCGGACCCTTTTAGTTCACCCTCATCACCTTGGGCGAACGCGATAACCGGACGATGGGTTTTCTCTTTTATTCTGGACGCTAGGATACCAATCACACCTTGGTGCCATTCGGGCTCATAGAGCGACAACCCGTACGGTAAGGCTTCGTCATCCAGCTGAAGGTGCGCCAACAGGTCTAACGCTTGCTGCTGCATCTCCTGCTCAATCGCCTTTCGTTCTTGGTTAAGGTCGTTCAGGGTGGCGGCCAGCTCTTTTGCTTTATGCTCGGAGTCGGTTAATAAGCACTCAATCCCGATCGACATATCCTCAAGGCGACCCGCTGCGTTAAGGCGCGGGGCTAAGGCGTAGCCTAAATCAGAGGAGGCAACTTTATGTTGTTGACGCCCCGACAGTTCAATCAACGCTTTAATACCAGGACGGCAACGGCCCGCTTTGATGCGTTGTAACCCTTGGTACACTAAGACACGGTTATTTTGCTCTAAAGGCACCACATCGGCGACCGTACCTAAGGCAACCAGGTCGAGCAAACTGCCTAAGTTTGGTACCGGCAGGCCCTGCTCTTCAAACCAGTTCATCGCTTGCAGCTTGCGTCTTAATGCGATCATCACGTAAAAGATGACCCCCACCCCACAGGTGGATTTGGCATTAAAATGACAGCCGGGCTGATTAGGGTTCACAATGGCATAGGCATCAGGTAGTTCACTGCCCGCAAGGTGATGGTCAGTGACGACCACATCGAGGTTAGCGATCTTGGCGGCAGCCACCCCCTCGATACTAGAGATACCATTATCAACGGTAATCAACAGGTCTGGTGCCTGCTTTAAGGCTTCCATGACGATTTCAGGACTCAAGCCATACCCATACTCAAAGCGATTAGGAACAAGGTAGCAAACGTCGGCGGCGCCCATCATGCGCAGGGCGAGCACAGCAACCGCGGTACTGGTGGCACCGTCACAGTCAAAATCACCGATGATCATGATCCGTTCCTGTTGATGAAGCGCCCTTACTAATCGCGCAACCGCGCCATCAATACCCGCTAAACCACTGTCGGGTAGGAGTTCATTCAGGTTACGTCCTAACCCGTCTAAATCATGAATACCCCGTGACGCATAGATGCGGGCAAGGACAGGGTTTGCTTGACTAAATATAGGTAAGTTTGGGTCGGCGCTTTCACGTCGATTAATCACTAACGCTTTCATTAATTATCTAGGGTTCCCGTCAGTAAAGGCGCTGAAGCTAATGGCCCGGGGATAAGTTCTGTTGTTTTTTCTGTTAAATAGTAAGCACCTAAGCCGATCCATTCACGGACCACTTGGTTCAACTCTGCCATGTTAGCATTCAGGCTAAGATGCACCGTGCTATTAAACTGTCTGTAATCCACCGGGTACGGGATCACATCGATACCGGCCTTACGATAGACGCCAACCGACCGTGGCATATGGAAGGCCGACGTGACTAATAGCCATTTGCCCTGATTGGCATCGTCTAACTCACCCGCAGCGTGAAGCTCATTAATGATTTCACGGCTATATAGTGCGTTCTGAAATGTGTTTCGGGCATCTCGCTCTACAATCAACCGCGCGCCTAAACCTTGCTCAGTCAGCCACTGTTTAGCCACATCACCCCCGCGATATTCAGGACGTAACAATGAGCCTGAGCCACCGGTAAAAATAACCTTAGCGTTAGGGTAGCGCAGCATCAGGGAAGGTAACACCATCAACCGCTCCGCCGCACTATTAAACTGGGGCATCTTATGCACAGCAGAGCGTTCAGGTTCCTCTCCGCCCCCCAACACAATAATACCGGCGATAGGCGCTTCAAGCTGGGTTAAATCAGGCTTAGGAAAACGCTGTTCTAAAGGCTCAAGCAGATAATTAGCGATAGGGAAGACACTTAAAGCCAGCATAGTTAACACGGAGCCCCAGACCATGATCACGCCTGAAAGCCTGCGCCAAAGCAGCAAGCCCAGCACAAGAACCAATAATAGAAAATGATCTGGCTGGACGATCACCCAAAAGACTTTTGAGAGGTAAAAAAATAGATCGGTCATCGCAGTTTCCCCTTCGCTGTACTATAAAACGATCAATTGCCAGATACAAAAAACCCGACGTTATTCGCGTCGGGTTTTGAGAGTAGCATATTCACACAATTAATTATTCTGTATGAACATGGCTCGCAATGAACTGCTGGACGGTATTTAGATTATTGTCTAATACGTCTAACTTTTCCTCACGCTCAAATAGATCAACCATATGGGCTGGCAACTGAGGTGATTCCAAACCGGCTTTAACAACAGGCTCTGGGAATTTAACCGGATGCGCTGTCGCCAGTGTAATCATAGGCACAGATTTATCACGGTTGCATTCACGCGCGGCTTTAACACCAATCGCTGTGTGCGGATCGAGTAGGTATTCTGTCTCAGCGTACACTTGTTTGATGGTTTCGCAGGTCGCGTCATCATCAACGGCACAGCTATCAAACAGTTCACGTACTTTATCCCAACGATCTGAATCGAGTTCAACCGATTCTTTCGAGAAGCGCGCCATTAGATCATCAATCGCGGCACCATCTTTGCCGTATACATCAAACAACATACGTTCAAAGTTTGATGACACCATAATATCCATCGATGGCGATAGCGTATGCACTAAGTCACCTTTGGACATATCGTTACCGGAGATAACACGGTGCAGAATATCGTTACGGTTTGTGGCAACAACCAACTGTTTGATCGGCAAGCCCATCTGTTTAGCAAGGTAACCGGCAAAAATATCACCAAAGTTACCGGTCGGTACAGAGAAGCTCACTTCACGCTCAGGACCACCGATAGCCAGTGAAGCAGAGAAGTAGTAAACGATCTGGGACATAATACGCGCCCAGTTGATCGAGTTGACTGCGCCTAGCTTCATCCCTTTAAGGAAGTCTTGATTAGCAAAGCTGTCTTTAACCATCTGCTGACAATCATCAAAGTTGCCTTCTAGCGCAATGTTATACACATTGTCTTTAATGACGGTCGTCATCTGGCGACGCTGCACTTCTGATACGCGGTTATGCGGGTGCAGAATAAAAATATCCAGATGTTTACTATGGCAGCAACCTTCAATCGCAGCTGAACCGGTATCACCTGAAGTGGCCCCCATAATCACAAGATGCTCACCACGCTTTTCAAGCGCGTAATCCATCAGGCGACCTAACAACTGAAGGGCGAAGTCTTTAAACGCGAGTGTTGGGCCGTGAAATAGCTCTAGGATCCACTCATTCGTGCCGAGCTCTTTCATCGGTGCCACAGCGATATGATTGAAACCCGCATAGGTTTCATCAATCATCTGCTTAAGGTCAGCATCAGCAACACAGTCATCAACAAATGGCTTGATCACGTTATAAGCCAGTTCGTTATAGGGCAGACCTACCCAAGAGGCGATCTCTTCTTTGCTGAAGGTTGGCAAGGTTTCAGGCACATATAGGCCACCGTCACTCGCCAAGCCAGCTAAAAGAACTTCTTCAAAATTCATTGCCGGCGCTTTTCCCCGGGTAGAAATATATTTCACGGGATTACTCCTTAACGGCCAAAATTTTCAACGCGAATACGAGTAACGCTACCGTTAATCTCATCTAACGCTTCGATTTTTGCAATTGCATCATTCATTTTCTGCTCAAGCACCGACTGGGTCAAAATGATAACCGGCACCTGATCTTCGCTTGTTGCTTTCTGAATGATCGCTTCAATATTGATACCTTCACCACCAAGAATGCTCGTGATCATCGCCAAGACACCTGGCTTCTCCTGAGCATTCATTCGTAGGTAGTATGCAGTTTCAGTTTGATCCATTGGCAGAATCGGCATATCCGACAGTTCAGATGGCTGGAAGGCCAAATGAGGTACGCGGTTATCACGATCAGCGGTCAAGGTACGTACAACATCAACAATATCAGCCACGACAGCGGAAGCCGTCGGTTCAGAACCGGCACCCGGTCCGTAATACATTGTTTGGCCAACGGCATCGCCATCCACCAAAATGGCGTTCATGACGCCGTTTACATTCGCAATCAATGCAGACTCAGGGATCAGTGTTGGATGCACACGCAGCTCAACGCCTTTATCGGTACGACGGCTCACACCTAAATGTTTAATACGGTAGCCAAGTTCCTCAGCATACTGCACATCATCACGGGTGATTTTACTGATGCCTTCAGTAAAGGCTTTGTCGAACTGCAAAGGGATACCGAACGCGATAGAGGCTAAAATCGTTAACTTATGCGCAGCGTCGATGCCTTCAACGTCAAACGTTGGATCTGCTTCGGCATAACCCAGTGCTTGAGCTTCGGCTAATACATCGGAAAACTCACGACCTTTATCACGCATTTCAGTCATGATGAAGTTGCCTGTACCATTGATGATACCGGCTAACCAATTAATCTTATTCGCAGACAAGCCTTCACGGATCGCTTTGATGATCGGAATACCACCGGCAACCGACGCTTCAAATGCAACCATGACATTCTTTTTCTGCGCAGCTTCGAAAATCTCATTACCGTGCACAGCGATTAAGGCTTTATTCGCAGTTACAACATGTTTGCCATGCTCTATAGCCGTTAGCACAAGTTCTTTTGCTACGTCATAACCACCGATCAACTCGACAACCACATCAATTTCTGGGTTTTTAGCCACCGCAAAAACATCATCTGTAAGCTGTATACCTTTGGTATCACAGTCCGGATTAGTGTGACGCGCACCAATTTCTTCCACTATGATTTTACGTCCTGCCCGACGAGCAATCTCTTCGGCATTTCGCTTCAGCACATTGTATGTGCCACCACCGACTGTACCTAATCCACAGATACCTACTTTGACCGGTTTCAAACTTGCACCTCGCATGCTGTTGAACAACTATTTCCCACAGTATATATACCTATTGAGTCATAACTGTGATTAAGAAATCTAACGGAAACAGATAAACCAACTTAGCCAATAAACCTTGAAACATGGCAAATTGATCTACTTACATAAGTTCCGTAAAAATGAGCCGGGTATTATAGCCAAAACAATACAATAGCTCTATCTCTGCAACCACTCTAACGAAACAAATAAATAAGGGAGCTAAAAAGCTCCCTTATTTAACAGGTCGTGAGAATTAGTTCAGTTCTAATGTTTTTGCCAGCTGCGCAGCAGGAACATAGCCTGGCAGTAAAGTACCATCAGACAGTACGATAGCAGGCGTACCTGTTACACCCATATTTTGCCCTAAGTGTAACTGGTCTAGCACGGGGTCATCACAGGTCTTCGCCTCTAAATCACCACCGTTTTTCGCCATATCCATCGCCTTTCGACGAGCGGCTGCATCCGTTGCACACCAGATGGATACCATATCTCTATAGGTCGCTGTGCCGGCACCCTGACGCGGGAACGCAAGGTAATTCACCTGAACACCCATCGCATTCAATTTAGGCACTTCCGCGTGTAGCTTGCGGCAGTATGGACAATCAACGTCGGTAAACACATTCACTGTGGCTTTAACTTCACCTTTAGGTGGATATACAATCATCTGCTCTGCGGGAATTTTAGCAAGGGCTTCTTTACGTAACGCACTCTGCTTTTGCTCAGTTAGGTCAACAAAACCTTCCTGCTCACTAAACTGATAAAGTTTACCGAGTAAAAAATATTCACCTTTTTCATCTGAATACAGTACTTCACCCGTATTAAGCATCACTTCATACATCCCTTTTACGGGGGCTTCACTGATCGATTCGACCTGAATGCGCGCATTAACCTTTTGCAGGTTCTGCTTAATTAACGCTTCAGAACCCGCCGCCTGAGCCTGCATGCTCATACCGCCCATTAACAACAGTGTCGATACCAATAATTTTTTCATCATTTCCCTCAAGCTATTTTACCGCCATAGTCTCAGCTACATGGCATATTACATGTTAGGACTCGATTTACGCAGCTAAGTTCCCGTTATTAACCACGTGGATGATGCTCCTGATGCAAAGACTGTAATCTTTGCTGCGCCACGTGCGTATAAATTTGTGTCGTTGATAGATCACTGTGCCCCAACAACATCTGCACCACCCTAAGGTCCGCCCCGTGATTAAGCAAATGCGTTGCAAAAGCGTGCCTAATGACATGGGGCGATAAGGGCTTATCAATACCCGCCACTAAGGCGTAATGCTTTATTCGATGCCAAAAAGTCTGTCGTGTCATCTGCTGCCCCCGTCGACTCGGAAACAGCACATCGCTAACATTTTCACCTAACAACAGCGGCCTGACCTGTGCAATGTAACGCTGCACCCAGCTGATCGCTTCTTCACCCAGCGGCACTAAACGCTCTTTGCCACCTTTACCCATCACGCGAATCACGCCCTGATTTAAGTTCACTTCAAACAGCTGCAAACTGACCAATTCAGTGACGCGCAAACCTGTGGCGTATAGCACTTCCAACATGGCGCGATCACGAAAATGAATCGGATCATTTAGCTCGGGCGCATCTAACAGCCGCTCAACATCATCTTCCGTTAACGTCTTAGGCAGATTCCGACCTTTTTTCGGGCTATCAATTAACAGCACCGGATCTTCGCTAATTAACTCTTCACGTAAAAGGTAGCGATAAAATCCCCGTAAACAGGAGAGCATGCGCGAGGTGGAGCTGGCACGTAAACGCTCTTTTACCCGCCAGCCTAAATACTGCTGTAGTTCAGAGCGAACACAGGCGATCAAATGACCTCCGCGCTGGTTCAGCCATAAGCCAAATTGATTAAGGTCACGGCGGTAAGAGGATAAGGTGTTTTCACTTAACCCCTTCTCCATCCATATGGCATCGAGGTATGTATCAATGATTTGACGATCACGCTCATCTAGCACGCGCGAACGTTTAGGCGAGGCAGGCATAGCTACCCCGTCCAAAAAGAGGTTGATACATAAACGGACAATGTTGATTAGTAATAAAGACGCGCACTTTGCACTTTATCACGGGAAATCGGGTAGGTAGCCGTTCCGCGCCCATCCACCAAACGATGCTCAACGGTAATCACCTTATCGTCCACATCGATCAATCGACCTTCAACTTTACGGCCAAAATAAGTATATAAGATAACCGGCTCACCAAGGTGTGCCGCTAAATTAGGCACGTCCACGACTTTAAAGGCTTTTTCATCTTTTTTGTTTTTTGCCCGGCGCTGCGCATAAGCACTGCGGCGCTCATAAACGGGATGTGCAAACTTGTCTGATTCTTGCGGCTCAGCGTCATCATCAGAGATAGCAGCGACATCACTGTTATCATCGTCCTCAACACCGGTACCAATATTCAACTCATGCAGTAAGCGACGACCTTCAGGGTCGGGCTCCGACCACATAGTACCTTCCCAGGATACCGCCTTACCGTTAAATTCAATGTACGGGTTTAACGCATCTAACAGATCGGTTGGCTGTTGGATCAAAGCCATAGATTGCATACCAAACCCTTGCGGTATATCGACGCGTAGATAAAAAGAGCCACCGGGATTATTGAGGCTATCGATCGCGTCAAAAAGCGGATCAGGTATTGTCCACCCTTCATAACTTAAACGCTTATTTAGCAGCGTGCTATAACGTTGACGATACTCTTTAACCGGCTCTTTATTTAGCCCAGCACAAAAGGTGTTTCGGCGTAGGTTATAGCCACGATCATAAAAACGGGTTTTGATACGTTTTAATTGAGGCTGAGCAAACGCTAAGGTCTGCATATTCAAAGTATCGCCTGTTACACCCACACTCAACGACATACTCACATCGGCCATCTTCGCCGTTTTGCTCTGCATATTAAAATTGAGTTGTTTGTCGATACGATCAAAATTGTATTGGATAGAGAGGTCGCTGCGAATATGGTTATAGCCCATTTTTCGAATATCAGCGATGGAGAAATAGTGTCGATCACCACATGCTAAGGTGTCGTAGCTTGGTCCGCTTTGGCGCTGCATATCGGCGGCCATGCGCCCCCAGTCCTGCATATAACCACTTTGCAGGTTCAGGTCGATCCCTTTGATATCAATATTAAATGATTCGGGCAGCTCACCTTGGGATAACTGCTCATCTAAGCTCAGAATAAAGCCCCATGACGGCGCTTTTAAGGTTGTCTCATCAATACCTATGTCGCCTTTCATCCCTGCCGGAGTAAAACGCATACCGCGCAAACCAACCTCGGATTGAAACAGGTCGATATAAACACCTTGATAGCTCATCTCTGCATAGGGGGAGATATCACGGGAAAAATCATCGGCAAATTCAGATACTTTCCACCAAACGAATCCGTACGCTCCGGCGAACAGTATGACAGGCACTAAAATAACAGCACAGATTAAGGCGATACGCTTGATGATAGTTTTTTGCATAAACTGACCTAATTGTAGGTTCCCTGTATCCAACAACCTGTAAAACGGGTCTGTACGTCAACCCTAATACGATGACTGCAGATACTCAACTTTATCTCATGTTTATAACAGATATTGAGATCAGGTAAACGGCAAACACAAAAAAAGCGACCGAAGTCGCTTTTTTGCTAAAGAAGGAAAGGCGATTAACCCAACTTTTCTTTAATACGTGCAGATCTACCACTACGCTCGCGCAAGTAGTAAAGTTTAGCCTGACGTACCGCACCACGACGCTTAACTTCGATGCTATCAACTGTAGCACTGAAAGTTTGGAAAGTACGCTCAACACCCACACCGTGAGAAATTTTACGCACTGTGAATGCAGAGTTTAGGCCGCGGTTACGCTTACCTAGAACTACACCTTCAAACGCCTGTAGACGAGTACGCTCGCCCTCTACAACTCTTACCTGAACTACAACAGTATCACCTGGTGCAAATTCTGGTATATCTTTATTCATTTGTTCAGCTTCAAGCTGCTGAATAATTAGGTTTTTGCCGCTCATCGCTTGCTCCTAAACATTCAACCTTCGGACCCTTGGGTCTCCCGGATAAAATCGGTTAACAATGACTTTTGCTCAGCGTCTAACTCAAGAGATTCGAGCAGGTCAGGTCGGCGTTGCCAAGTCCTTCCCAGCTGTTGTTTCAGACGCCAGCGTCTGATCTCTTTATGGTTGCCGCTCAGCAACACTTCAGGTACCTGCATATCCTCATACTGCTCTGGCCTAGTGTAATGCGGGCAATCTAACAACCCATCACAAAAGGAATCTTCGGTAGCTGAATCTTGATGTCCTAAAACACCAGGAACTAAACGGGAAACTGCATCAATCATGGTCATCGCGGGTAATTCCCCGCCACTAAGTACAAAATCACCTAGCGACCACTCTTCATCAATTTCTGCATCTATCAGGCGTTCATCAATACCTTCGTAACGCCCTGCTACCAGAATCAGCCTCTTGCGAGAAGCTAGCTCCTGCATCCCTTTATGATCCATACGTCGTCCCTGTGGGGATAGGTAAATAACTTTTACCTCATCACCCGCAGCGTCTTTTGCCGCATGAATAGCATCCCTAAGCGGTTGAACTTTCATCAACATACCTGGGCCGCCACCATAAGGGCGGTCATCTACAGTTTTATGCTTGTCGTGCGTGAAATCCCGAGGGTTCCAGCACTGCATCTGTATCAAACCATTTTTTACTCCTCGCCCCGTCACGCCGTAGCAACTAATTGCATCGAACATTTCAGGAAAAAGAGTCACCACACCAAACCACATGGTTCAGAATCCCGGGTCCCAATCGACCCGCATGGTACCTGTTTCAAGGTCAATATTTTTTATCACCTGGTCAGGAAGATAGGGCAACAGTCGCTCTTTTTGATCGATACTGTCAGCCGTTCCCTTCACAACTAGCACATCATTTGAGCCAGTTTCTAACAGGTGGCTTACCTTGCCCAATAATTGATCGGACTCGGTATAAACTAATAGGTCTTGCAACTGACTCCAGTAGTACTCACCGGCTTCCAATTTAGGAAGCTGGCTTGCATCGACCGAAATTTCCAGCCCACAATATTTGCGCGCTATCTCTCGATCATCTACTCCAACCAGTTTTGCAACTAGCCCTTTGCCATGGCGCTTACCGGTTTCCACCTCAAGAGGCTTTAATACACCGTTAATTTTTACTAACCATGGCTTATAGGAAAAGATGTTATCTATCGGGTCGGTATTTGAGTAAATTTTTACCCAACCTTTAATCCCGTAGACTGCAGAAATCGTTCCGACAATGAGATATTCATTACTTGGATCACTGCTCATCTTTAACCCTGACCAAAAACCTAAAAATTATTTAGCTGCTTTAGCTTGTTTAACCAGCTTAGCAACGCGCTCAGATAGCTGTGCGCCTTTACTCTGCCAGTATTCAACACGATCAAGATCGATACGAAGACCTTCCTCTTGACCACGTGCTGTTGGGTTAAAAAAGCCCACACGCTCAATAAAGCGACCGTCACGCGCATTACGCGAGTCTGCTACTGAGATGTGATAGAACGGACGCTTCTTAGCGCCACCACGAGACAAACGAATAGTTACCATGCGTTAGATCCCTTTATTGAGTGGGTTTTAATATCGCCCACAGTTAGAAAAACAATCTGTTTTTGAGGCAGACTGCACCATTAAAAATTAGGGCGGAAATTCTACTAGAATTACCCGCCCTAATAAAGTCTTTTTAGCGATTAATTAAAAAGGATCACATCCCTGGAAAGCCACCAGGACCGCCCATGCCGCCAGGACCACCACCCATACCTGGTGGTAGCATGCCTTTCATGCCCCGCATCATCTTTGTCATACCGCCTTTGCCGCTGAATTTTTTCATCATCTTCGACATCTGTTTGTGCTGTTTAAGCAGACGGTTTATATCCTGAATCTGGGTACCCGACCCTTTCGCTATACGCTTTTTACGAGAGCCGGAAATAATATCGGGTTTGCGTCGTTCCATCGCGGTCATTGAGTTAATGATCGCTTCCATCTGGTGCATCCCCTTCTCAGCATTCGCGGCACTGGCCGCTTGGGTCAATTGCCCCATGCCGGGAAGTTTATCGAGCATGCCCGCCATACCCCCCATGTTTTTCATCTGGGTGATCTGTTCACGGAAATCTTCTAGGTCGAAGCCTTTACCCTTTTTAATCTTCTGGGCAAATTTTTCAGCTTTCGCTTTATCAATCTTCTGTTCCGCTTCCTCAATCAGAGAAAGTACGTCACCCATACCTAAGATACGGGACGCAACGCGGTCAGGGTGGAACGGTTCTAAGGCATCAACCTTTTCACCCACACCCAAGAATTTAATCGGTTTGCCTGTGATTTGACGTACAGACAGTGCAGCACCACCTCGGGCATCACCGTCGGTTTTAGTTAGGATCACACCCGTTAACGGCAACACCTCATTAAAGGCTTTTGCTGTATTGGCCGCATCTTGACCGGTCATCGCATCGACAACAAACAGGGTTTCAATCGGATTAAGCGCTTCATGTAGGCGTTTAATCTCACCCATCATGTCTTCATCAACATGCAAACGGCCTGCGGTATCCACCAAGACAACATCGTGGTGTTGAATACGCGCATGGGCAATTGCTGCATTCGCTATATCGACAGGGTCTTGATCTGCAGATGAGGGAAAGAAATCAACCTCAACTTCCGCCGCAAGGGTTTCAAGCTGTTTAATCGCAGCGGGACGGTATACGTCAGCGGACACCACTAAGACTTTTTTCTTTTCTCGCTCGCGCAGGTGGCGACCCAGTTTTGCAACAGAGGTGGTTTTACCCGCCCCTTGAAGGCCGGCCATCATAACAACAGCTGGAGGGACGGCAGCCAGGTTCAGCTTTTCATTCGCCTCCCCCATCACCTTGACCATCTCTTCATTGACGATCTTTACAAAGACCTGTCCCGGCGTAAGGCTTTTAGTAACTTCTGTCCCTACAGCCCGCTCTTTAACGCTGTTAACAAACTCTTTAACGACAGGGAGTGCAACATCGGCTTCCAACAAAGCCATACGCACTTCACGCAGAGTACTTTTAATATTGTCTTCCGTCAGTTTCGCCTGACCGGTCACTGAGCGTAACGTATGCGTAAGTCGTTCTGTTAAATTCTCAAACATGTCCTGCCTCGACTCTCCCCCTGCGAAAGCGCTGTGTAGATCAGCCTACAATTAAGGGAAAAAGATAAACTAAGTTAATTATGGATGCATTATACCGTACAAGGGCCATCCTGAGCAGCCCCCTTAAATTACTCTTTGTATCTCTATTGCACTTCTTTAATCCAAGGTCTTTCTGTGACAAACTATCGCCTCATGCCATAACACTGTTCTACTTGAACGCTGGACAGAAGAGACTTAGATGCTAGCTATATCAACACTTGTTGCCGTCATGCTTTATAGCGCTGCTGGAACCCTACAGTGGCAAGTTATGCGTGGACGTCGTCAACAGCCGCGCCATTTCAACCAATTACTTGGTCTACTCGGCTTATGCTCACACACGTTGGCGCTGTATATAGTCCTGCATCAACCCAACGGGATCAACTTAAGTTTCTTTAGTGTTAGCTCACTTATCTCATGGCTTGTCGCCAGTATCGTTCTGCTGAGCAGCCTACGCCAAAATGTAGACAACCTCTTTATCGGTGTGTTTCCTATGGCGGCCATCGCGGCGCTCGCTACACTGGTGACCGGCGTAGGCGAGGGAAAAGTCTATACTGGCGGTGTGATTGCCCATATTTTATTATCGATTTTAGCCTACAGTATTTTTACCGTTGCAACGCTGCAAGCCATATTACTCTCTCGCCAGATCGTCGCGCTTAAACAGCACCATACGCGCGGGCTTGTATCTTCTCTCCCGCCTCTACAGACTATGGAGTGCCTACTGTTTGAGATGGTATGGACCGGCCTTGTGCTATTAACCGCCTCAATGGTGACCGGTTTTATCTTTTTTGATGACCTGTTTGCTCAGCATCTGGTTCACAAAACCGCCTTTTCCATCTGCGCTTGGTGTCTATACGCGACCTTATTATTTGGACGTATCAGTTTTGGCTGGCGTAGCAACACAGCCGTACGCTGGACAATTGCGAGCTTTATTACACTCGCCCTCGGATTTTTTGGCAGTAAATTAGTGATTGAATTACTCATGTAAGCCGACTTATGCGAGATAACGACCTATATTCGTCTAAATAGACAAAATGTAGGGGTAATAGCCCTTGACAGGTCAGGGGCCACATTTGAAAATGACGCTCCATTCATAAGATAGGCATACCGTCTTGGAAGACGCATCGATAGGATTCCTCCTTGGAATACTCTGTTTCTTAATTTTATGCTCTGCATTCTTCTCTAGTTCAGAAACGGGGATGATGTCGCTCAACCGATATAGGCTGAAACATCTCGTCAAGAAAAAGCACCGTGGCGCACGTAAGGCCAGTAAACTATTAGAGCGCCCAGACCGGCTGATTGGCGTTATTCTGATAGGTAATAACTTTGTTAATATCTTAGCCTCTGCTATCGCGACTGTTATTTGCGTACGCCTATGGGGCGACACCGGCATTATGATCGCCACCTTTGGCCTAACAGTTATTATTCTTATCTTTGCTGAAGTCTCGCCAAAAACCTTGGCGGCCCTTTACCCTGAGAAAGTGGCGTTTCCCGCCGCGTACCTATTAGCCCCACTGCTAAAGATCTCTTACCCTCTCGTTTGGGTGATTAACGGTATTACAAACACCTTTTTACGCATCTTTGGCATCAATGTGACCGGTGATAACAATCATCACCTCAGCACCGAGGAGCTTAGAACCCTCGTCAACGAAGCCGGTGCATTACTGCCACAAAATAACCAAAGTATGCTGTTAGGGGTCTTAGAGCTATCTGAAGTCACCGTTAACGACATTATGATCCCTCGAAACGAAGTGATGGGGATCGACTTAGATGATGATATTGATACGAT
This sequence comes from Neptuniibacter pectenicola, assembly GCF_001597735.1. GTDB lineage: Bacteria > Pseudomonadota > Gammaproteobacteria > Pseudomonadales > Balneatricaceae > Neptuniibacter > Neptuniibacter pectenicola. Next base: position 336,334 of record NZ_LUTS01000003.1, on the reverse strand, counting down.
CATCGGGCGCTTGAGCAATACTGAGCACACTCGTTTACCGGTTTACCAAGGTGAGCTTAACAAAGTGGTTGGTATTCTCCATATGCGGAACCTTGCACAGGTTTTCCATGAGGGGAAAGTAACAAAAGCAGCGATTCTTCAAGTGATACGCGAACCTTACTTTGTACCTGAAAGCACACCCCTTGAAACCCAACTGGTACACTTTCAGTCACAAAACCGTCGTATCGGCTTAGTGGTGGATGAATATGGCGATATTCAAGGCATCGTGACTTTAGAGGATATATTAGAAGAGATTGTTGGCGAGCTATCCTCGAGTCCTCGGGATGCCGACCAAGATATCTTCCCGCAGGAGGATGGCAGCTATTACATTGAAGGTAGCGCTTACATTCGTGATGTAAACAAAGCACTGGATTGGAATTTACCCACCGATGGGCCAAAAACCATGAATGGCTTAATTACAGAAACGTTGGAGTCGATTCCTGAAGCCAATGTCTGTTTGCAGTTAATGCATTATCGTATAGAGACCCTTCAAGTCAGCGATAATGTCATCAAGACGGCGCGAATCATCGCCTTCAAAAAAAAGCAGGATGATTAATCCTCATCCGGTTTAGCTAAAAGTTGAGCACCGACGAACACGGTGCTCGATGATCAGCACTCAACCCCGCCTTATTCAGACGCCAACTTCAGTTTTACGCTTTGGATTTTATCGTCCATGGTTTGCTCACGATCTGTGCGGGTACCTAAACGCATAGAGGTTGTGATTCGCGGTGCGCCCATCTGATGTACAACCTCGTGGCAACGCTTAACCGCCGCCATGACCCTATCCCAATCCCCTTCCACATTGGTACCATAGGCGTGCATCTCATGCGCTAGCTGAGCATCGTCAAGAACGCGCTGGCAGGCCGCTATATATTTGGAAACTGAAACACCGACACCTAGAGGCACGATACAAATATCAATCATTACATTCATCACCAACACCCACTCAACCTACTCAGAAAAATCACCCGCTTCTCGCTGCTTAATCTTCTGCCACGCTTCAAGCTTCTCTTCATGGGTAAAAACACCCCACTCAGCAATTTCGATACCGCTCCGCTGACACGCAATACAAATATCATGTTCATCAAGCGCACAGACCCCAACACAAGGATTGGGAACAGGCTTATCACTCAGATCTGTCATAATTTACCCTTGTGGTTCTAACGCCCGATTATAACGGCGCATATTTTCAACATAATGCAGAGCATTCTCTTGTAACCCCGCCACTTGCTCAGCAGATAAGGTCCGTTTTATTTTTGCCGGCGAACCAACCACTAAAGAGTAATCTGGAACCTGCATACCTTCAGTGACCAGCGCATTCGCCCCAATCAAACAACCTTTACCAATTTTCGCTCCATTTAAAACAACCGCATTAATACCGATTAAGGAGCCATCGCCTACCTCGCAACCATGCAACATCGCCTGATGTCCAACCGTCACATTTGACCCTATACGCAAGGTAAACCCTGGGTCCGTATGCAAAACCGCACCGTCCTGAATATTTGAACCTGAGCCAATAATGATGGGATCGTTATCGCCACGAATCACCACATTAAACCAAACACTACTGCAATCATGCAGTTCAACATTACCGATGACTGTCGCATTCGGTGCCACAAAATGCTCGTCACCCAGCAACGCGACCGTCTGCCCCTCAAGGGAATACAACATTATTGCTCCTCCGACTCACGTAAAAAACGTCTCACTGCATATTCAGGTCTTGGCTTCATGGGAATGTCAGCACCACACCCTTCATTTAAAAGCTCAACCAGCATATACGCCGTCAGCCCCCAGATAATGTGCCCTTGATACTCCCATGCGGGGACATAAAGCGATTTACCTTTAAAACGGATCTCATCTGTTGAGTAACGCTGATCCGCCAAGAAAAAGCTTAAAGGCACACTAAAAACCTCATCAAGCTCACCCGGGTTCGGCACCAGCTCAACCGTTTTAGGCACCACGCCAACCCAAGGCGTCACCTGTAAGCCGTGCTTAGAAAGCACCTGTCCTAACGGGCCAATCACATCGACCGATGAGGGCAATAAACCCACCTCTTCATGGGCTTCACGCAAAGCGGTGAACAGCAGATCTGTATCGGTCTCATCATATTTACCGCCGGGGAATGCGATTTCGCCGCTGTGGGTTGAGAGTGTCGCGGCGCGTTTGGTTAAAATCACTTCCGGATCATCGTGATCAGTGAGTGCGATAAGCACACTCGCTTGCGGCCGGTTTGATGGAAACCGAGCAGGGGTTAATTCAGTTAAACGTTTTCGTATGGTCGTTATCATATAAATATCATTATTATTCGCTATGCTTTAATCATACCCCTAAGCACAGCGACAAATTAAGTAAGATTTTATAGACTCTCTATCTCTTTGCGATATTTATAACCTATAGACTCGCAAACCACTCAGCAGCACGCTTAAGGATGTAGGATGAAATTTTGTTCCAATTGCGCAAACCCTCTTCGCTTAGGCATCCCCGACGAAGACAATCTACCACGTCACATTTGTGATAACTGCGATACAATTTATTACCACAACCCTAAAGTTATCACCGGCTGTTTACCGGTTTATCAAGATAAGGTCTTACTCTGCAAACGCGCAATTGAACCCAGAAAAGGCTACTGGACACTGCCCGCAGGATTTATGGAGAATAATGAATCCACCATGGAAGGCGCGTTACGGGAAACCTACGAAGAAGCCAATGCTCACGTCGAAATCAGCCATCTCTACACCTTAACCTCTATTGTTCACGTCAATCAGGTGCAGCTTATCTACCTCGCGCATATGGAAAAACCTGAATACGCGCCCAGTAATGAATCACTCGATGTTCAGCTTTTCAGCGAGAAAGATATTCCGTGGGATGAATTAGCTTTTTCCACTATTAAAAACGCCCTCAACTTCTACTTTGAAGACCGACGGCTCGGAAAGTTCCCTTTACGAGAAATCACCCTAAACAGTAATAACGATTAAATCACCTCTGCCGCTGCAACAACCACTCATAAACGTGGCAAAAAGCCACATGCGGCAGGATGCCGCGCGACACTGTGCCACATTGTCCAACGCTTAAAAATCACCTATTTTCCGCGCCAATATATATTTAGGACGGAAATCACATGCCACGACGTCACCCACCCTTCCCTACCCGAAAAATAGCTATGTTAATCGCCACGATGATTGCCCCACTATCCGTAGCGGCTGAGGAGGAATCGCGTTCAGACACAACCGCTGAGACAATCCCCGATACGATTACCGTGACCGCAACCCGCGCAGAAAGAAGCTCGGCTGAGGTTCCAGAGAGTATTGCGATCATTGACCAAACGCGACTTGAACAGGAAAAGATGACCAACATCGCCGACGCCCTTAAAGGCACACCGGGCGTCTTGATTGAATCGACGAGCGGAGGTTACAGCTCACGCATGATTGTGCGCGGAGCTGGGTTAAAAGCACAGTACGGCATACGAGAAATCATGGTGCTTAGGGATGGCGTGCCCATTACTGACCCTGATAGCTTTACCCGCATGGACTTTATCGATACCCAAGATATTGAACAGATAGAAGTGAGTAAAGGTCCGGGGAATATTTATGCTGCGGGGTCCACCGGCGGAGCTATTCATATTATCTCAAAATCGGTTTTTGATGATCGCCGTGATCAGCTTAGACTCGGCGCAGGTGAGTTTGGACAACGCAACCTCCACCTACGCAAATCCTACATGTCCGAAGAGGGTAACGCCCTTGCCATTACCGCCTCCCACCGCAAGGCCGATAATGAGTGGCGTAACCATAATGATTTCGAATCGAATCAGTTCAGTATTAAGGGCGGTCTGCTCCCTTCAGATAACAGCGAATTAGAAACGGAGTTCAGTTACACAAAAGCACAACTCAACCTGCCCGGCAGCATGAGCGAAAGTCAGTTTGAAGCGTATAAACAGACCGGCAAACAAACCGATAACAACGACGCCTTTAAAAACTCAGCTCGCAACTCCGAAATCTTTTTTTTCAACAGCCGGCTTAACGTTGATTTAGGTGCGCTCACGCTAAAACCACGGGTTTACTACAACCACTGGAGTCACTTTCATCCTGTTACCGGCGTCATCAATGACACCCCCGGCGTCGATATCTGGGGAACCGATCTAGAACTCGCCTATGACCACAATTTAGTGGGTAAAGACAGCCTGGTAAGCGGCATCACCTACCGCCAAGACCGTAATATCGGCGCACAGAAATATGCTTACGCAGATATAGTCACGGCTGGCCCAGCCTTGGTCAGCACCTTATCCAGCAGAAAAGGCGAACTGCTCGAAGAGCAAGATGAGATCAATACGGTTCACGGCTTCTTCTTGCAAGAAAACCTACGCCCGAACGATAGACTATTGATTGATGCCGGCTTCCGCTTCGATCACATTAGCGTTGAACAGAAAACATGGAATAGCGACACCGCCTATAATTATGGCATGGGTGGCTATCTAACGGTTCCGGGAAGCGGCGGCAACAGTGAGATGAAGCACAGCTTCGACCTCTTCTCCCCTCGTATTGGCGTCAGCTACAAGTTGAATAAAAACCTCACCCTGTTCGGCAATATAGCCCAAGGTGAACAGGTCCCATTTGCAAGCGAGTTGGAGAGTAATTCAGACCTTAAAAACTCCGTCAGCCGTAGCGTTGAAGTTGGCCTAAAAGGTCGTGCTGCAGCGTGGCAGTTCGACCTAAATGCATACGTCAGTGAAGTGGAAGATGAGATTATTAACGTCCGCACCAATGGCGAAAGTATCTATCAAAATGCAGGCAGTACAGACAAAAAAGGGATCGAGTTCAGCGGCGCTCTGGAGGTATTCAAAGAGCAGCTACCGGGCGTGCTATCGCTAGGCTTTAACTACGCCTACAGCGATTATACCTATAATGAATTTTCAGAAGTCGTTTACAGCATGGGCCCACCGAGCAACTTTGACCGCTCCGGCAATCAACTACCTTTTGTGCCTAAACACTACTACAGCATCAATGCAAACTACACCCATCCATCAGGCATAAAAGCACGTCTACAAGCTGATAGCTGGGGCGAATACTACCTCGATAACGCCAATAGCGAAAAATACGGCGGTTATGACTTTGTCACGAGCGTTAATATTGGCTACACAAAAGGGCCCCATGACGTCAGCCTAAATATCCAGAACCTATTCGATAAGCGTTATGCCGTTGAAGCGCAAAAAGACACCAGTGGTGACAAAACCTTCACACCCGGTGCGCCGCGATCAGCCATGCTGAGTTATCGTTATCAGTTCTAAACCGTACCCTTAAACCCCCACCCAAAAAGTCACCACTACGGTGGCTTTTTTTATGACCTTATTAACAATACCGTTCGCGTTACAAACCGACGCCGTACGCACCGACACAACCCATTCGGCCTCGCCCAACCCGCGCGATAAAAGCATCATACCCCCTAAGCCGTGGCATAAAATAATACCCCACCTATTTAACTTTCTCCTGCCATTCAAGATCGCCAATCTGAACTTTTAACCACTCAAACCCTATTCGTTTAGCCACGGCCGCTGCACCATCTAAGCTTTTAAACTCACGCTCTTTTTTAGAGCGTTGAAGCTCCAGCGTAAAAACCTCCTCCTGCTTTGTAACAAATTTCAGCGTCCATCCCCGTGCCATAGAAATGGGTATTGCCTGGCATGAATCAAACACTCCTGCCTTAAATAACAGCCTCACTTCCTTTTCTTGCATCTCCATAACTCCTTAATGAATTGTCTTTATTTTAATATGATTATTATATATTAAAAAATGAATAATCACAATTAAACAAAGACCGTTTGCCGAACGTAACCCATTGAAATTAAACAAGAAAAAACAAAGTCATTAACCTAAAAGGGTGGATTTCATGTACACACGTAACCTATTGAAATATAAGGACTTAAATGAGGCGGGATGAGTTGAAACATTTTCAACAAAAAGACAAAAAGAATGAGCAAAAGTAAATAAAGGACAGTCAAAATATAGCTATGAATAATCAAAACAAAATTAATATCAAGATAGCCATGAAAAAGGGAAAGGAAGAGAAGAAGCGAAGAGCAGAACCACGATAGAAAAGGAATAAGGCGGAAAAGAAACGACGAAAAGCCCCGACCAACAATGCAAGGAAACTATGTAGAAGAAGTATGTAGAAGAACCGTGCAGAGACGCGAGTAGAACAAAACGATACAGAACAGCAAAAATAGCCACGAGAACACCCGTCTATAAGCGACTATCGGTCGCACTTACCAACACGCGTTCAGCGTTAAACCCTTATTGTACGATGGTATATTGCAGTGCCAACTCGTAATTAAACGCGGCTGCACTGCCGGATAACTCAGCAGGGATAGTGATCGGCAGAGAGCGCTTAATCGACGCCAAGGTGCTTTTATAAAACAGACGATTACCCTCTAGCCATTGGAAATGCTGCAAGTACCCCTCTTTGCTCAACGTTAACCGAAACGCCACACGGCCCTGAATACCGCGTTTAAGCGCACGGCGGGGGTACTCTTTATTGTTATCTATTCGCTTAATCAACTCGGCCAATAAACGATCGCGGTGTTCCGCCTTACTCATAATCGGCATCTCGTTCGGCACCATGGGCGCAGGCTGAGGCTGAGGCTGAGGCTGAGGCTGAGGCTGAGGCTGAGGCTGAGGCTGAGGCTGAACAGCCCGATTATCTTTAGGCTTTAACGGCTCGACTGGCTTTGGCTTTGGCTTTGGCTTTGGCTTTGGCTTTGGCTTTGGCTTTTCAATTTTGGGCGGCAACTCAGCAACGGGAGTCACTTTTTTTACCGGCACAGCCTCATTCGGCGCTGTGGTAGACATATTGATGCGCACCGCAGCATAACTGGGCATCAGATCGGGTGTCTTATCCAGATCAGTACGTTGTAACCTGTACCCAATCACCCCATGGGTTCCAAGTGACAAGAGAACACCCACAGCAAAGAGCAGGCGGCGGTAACGTTTAGCAGAACCCAGCATTAAGGCGACTCTGTCACTATATCTATATTAGCTATTCCCACCAACCGCGCATCATCTAACAGATGAACAACGTGACGATAGCTCACCTGTTGATCAGCTTTTAACTGCAAAATAAGCTTAGGATTTTTACCATACTCCACAGTTAACCGCTCACGTAATGCATGAGCATGGACTGCTTCGCCGTTAATGTAATAGATCCCAGCAACGTCAACACTCACGGTGATAATCGACTCAACACTCAGGTCTGTCGCACTGTCCGCATTAGGCAATTGCAGCGCAATCTGCTTTTCATCGACAAAATGCGCGGTCAACATAAAGAACACCAACAACAGAAAAACAATATCAATTAAGGGGGTTAAATTTAGGATCGCATGCTGTTGTACAGGAGATTTATAGTGCACCGGCAGGCCCTTCATTTTGCTCCGGGAGACTCGACGAACCTAACGCCTGCGGTTCATGATGATCTAATACCAGTGCCGCCGCTTTTTGCAGCCGCCAATGGTAGCGCGCCAGCGCAGATTCAAGAAAGTGTAAAAAGATCAACAGAGGGATCGCCACCGCTAGCCCAACACCCGTTGTCAGCATCGCCTCCCATATTCCCCCAGCTAACGCCGTTGCATCAACCTTTCCCCCTGCATTTTCAATCACTTGAAACGCCTTGATCATGCCGGAAATGGTACCCAGCAAACCTAACAAGGGAGCGGTATTCGCTAAGATTGACACGGTTTTAAGGCCTGTTTCAAACACCTTCATCTCTTTATAAATCAGATGAGTTGCGGCGGCTCGAAGCTCAGGACCATGACCATGGCGTTTTTGCTTCTGCTGCAATTTAACAACGATTCTCTTCTCGGCCGTTTCCTTCCACTGCTCAACAGGCTTTGCTAATTTTGCCCGCCGGGTAAACATGAGTTGTAAATAACGCCCCGCCAGAATGGAGAAACCAATCACAGAGTACGCCACTAAAATCCATACAATTGGACCACCTTTATCTATCCACATCACCCCGGAATACCCCGCCATGCTGTATTAATCGCTACCAAGACCAACATCAATGCCCCCGTGCGCGTTAAACCCGCCTGCCACTGTACTAACTGCGCCCTCAACTCTTTACCCAGTAAAGCCACGCCATAACGCACCAATAAACTAGGGATCACAATGGCGCCTAAACCAAAGCTGAGAGAGATCGCCCCACCCCAAACCGGATCGGCACTTTGCGCAGCCGCCGCCAGCAAACCCAACAAGGGGATACAAGGATTTAAGGCCAAGGAGAAGCCGAGCATACTTAACTGCCATGCGTTACGTTCACTTACTGGCTGTGCATCAGAGGCGATAAGATTGCTCTGTTTAGAGGGAGAGGGGCGGTGTACTTTCTCACTAGAACAGCGCTTTTCACCCGCTTGTCGCCACATCTTTAAGGCCAGCCATAAGCTAACCACCGCCGCGAAAATGGGTACTAAGGGGTGAGCAAGGTAGCTCTTTATGATACTGCCAAGCAGTGCGGCGCTCGTCCCCATGCATAGGTAACCCAAAAGCCGACCTGACATAAAAGGCAGTACAACTTCAACAAACGGTCGCTGCGCCCCAGGCCCGAGTAACACGGGGCCCAAATAAGGTAAGCAACTTAAGTTACATGGCCCCGTACCAAAACTAAGGCCTATTAAAAAAGCGGAAAAGGTCGCCGCGACAAAGCCTAACTGCAACAGCTCTGTACTCATCATTTTACTTTTACCGGTTTAGCCAAACGATGATCAAAACCAATGAGCTTAACCTTGTCCCATTCGGTCTGAGCCTTTTTACGTCGTTTAAAATACTGGGGCGTAGCACTAAATACAGGAATATTTAGATAACGAATCTGCAATACATCTTTATCGGGACAAAATTCTACGCACCGGCCACACAAGGTGCAGTCGGGCAGTGTAATGTCCTTAACCTTATCGGTTGCGTTATGGTCGGTCTGCAGCTCTCTAATATCCATAGGACAAGCCTCAGCACACAGGCCACATTTATCACAACGAGCGCTGCCTTTTTTAACCAACCGCGCAAACCCTATTTTCCTAAATACCGCGTGCATCGCTAATAAAGGGCAGATACGGCAAAACGGCTGGCGCAGTGTCATCGACATCGCGATAACCAGACCAAACAGAAAATCACCTAAAATAGACAGCACCATATAACTCGGCGTAGAGGTATCCACAAATAACTCGTCATCACTGCCGGTAAAAAGCGTGGTCATAATCCGACTGGGGCATATCTGGCAGAACGGGTCACCCCACTCATCACTAAGAAAGCCCAAGCTGGTCAGCGCGGGTAAGCCAAACACAAGCCCGCCCAGCATCAACCATTTGATCGGCCTAACCTTATCCACAGCCCCATGGGACAAACTATCCACTTTGCGTAGCCCGAGTTTTTGTCCAATCAGTTGCATCACCTCTTGGAAGAAACCTAACGGGCAAACCCAACCACAAAACGCCTTATTTAAAAGGACAAACATCATCAGGAAGGTCACAATCGTAGTGCCGACCGGTAGCAATAATTTCAAATAGTCACCGCTATCAACCGCAGGGCCTAAGCGATGATGAAATTGATGCTGCAACGGGATCAAAGCACAGTAATCCGCATTCATTGTGTCATAAGCACAACTCAACGATGGCAGCGCACCCGACAGTTTGTCTGCCGCGTAAAAGCCAACGACCGTCGATCCATAAACCAAAAAAACAAACATGAATAACTGCACAAAACGGCGCAGTACGGTTAAATTTTTCAATGCATTCACTTCGCTTTTCTCCGGCTATGCTCAGGTAAGCGGCGATTAACAACAAAACCAAACAGCAGCCCAGCAAACGCGACACCGGCCCCTAAACTGACACTTTTCCAACTGGTTTCACTGGCGTGATAGGCCGACGTAAAGCTTGTTTCATAGGTTATTCCATCTTTTTCGAGGGAACTAAACAACTGCAACTCGGCAGGCGGGGTGGCCCGTCGCTGGGGAGTAATGGTGGGGAAATCTTCAGGAATCAGCAGCGCTACGACACCGCCCTCATCGGTATGCACGACCTTATTGCTGCCCAATGCGGTGGTCGCTAACAGCGGATGATTAGCCAAAGGGCGGCCGTTTAGCATCACCTTAAAATAATAGGTTTTAAGGCTCTCATACTCCCAGTGCTCTCGCGGTAGCGGCGAAGGAGTGATCTGTAGTCCACCTAATTCAAGCGCTAAAAGATCTGAGGGGGAGGTATTAACTGGGCGGCCATTATTGTAAATATAACGCACCGCTAACCCCTGAAAATCAGCGCTCGTTTGACGTGCGATAAGGGCATGGTAGTTATTTTTACCGGTCGGTTTCAGCGTAACGATTCCATCCTGCTGTTCTAACGCTGCGGATTCTAGGTCCGAGTGGATAAACTCAATGGTGGTGTTAAGCGCAGGCTGCTCTCCCTTTAATTGAAACTGTTTAGCCTGACGCCCATGCCCCCCAGAATGATCCTGTTTGATCGGCTGCCAATAGATATTGGCCATGGAAGACGTTGTTACAAAAAGAAGAAGACACGCAAGATATTGACCCATAGAAAAACAACCACAACAGTTAAGTTGCGGCGATTTTAACTAAAGATCATCCATTAGAAATGTGACCCAATGCCACATGTGACAATTGGTCACAGCCAACATTAAACGCTGTTCCGCGATAGCAGGAAGCGGTGTGGCGAGTTATAACAGTGAGTCATACGGCGACGTATTACTACGCGAAATATTTCTCTTCAAATACCCCTACAGGGATAGGTTTTTCGTACAGAAAGCCTTGGCCTTCGACACATCCCACATTAGCAAGAAACGCGACCTGTTCAGGTGTCTCAACCCCTTCAGCCACCGTCACTAATCCAAAGTGATGTGCAACATCAATAATCGCAGAGGTAATCGCCGCATCATCTTTATCATTCGGTAGGTCACTGATAAAGGCTCGATCAATTTTAAGCTGATCAAGATTAAAGCGCTTCAAGTACGCCATACTTGAATAGCCTGTTCCAAAGTCATCTAAGGATAACTGTACACCAATATTTTTCAGCTCTTGTAGTAGCACTAAGGTCGCTTCTTCATCATGCATCAAGGTGCTTTCTGTAATTTCAATCACCAATGCATGGGGAGGAAGCCCTGATTCCATCAAAGCACTGCGTACCTCATCCACCAGCTCAGGTCTAAACTGGCGCACCGAAACGTTGACAGACATGGTCACCATCGTTTGGGACAGGCTGATCCATTTAGCCCCCTGCATAGACGCTTGCTGTAAGACCCAACGACCCACTTGAATAATCAGCCCGGTTTCTTCTGACAACGGAATAAACGCATCGGGAGAGACAAGCCCCTGCTCAGGGTGCTGCCAACGAATCAACGCTTCGCAGCCAACTAATTGATTATTTTTTAAATCAAACTGGGGCTGATAAAAAAGCTCAAACTCGTTGTTCTTTATCGCTTTACGAAGTTCAGTTTCTATATGCAGGCGCTGTGAGGCCTGATGATTCATCTCGGTGGTAAAGAATTGATAGTTATTACGGCCTTGCATTTTAGCAAAGTGAACCGCTGCATCTGCATTTTTTAATAGCTCATCAAAACTTAAACCGTCATTAGGATAAACCGCAATACCAATACTCGGCGTCACCGTTAAATGGCTATCATTTTCTAATGGTCTAGACACTTCGTGCAGAATGCGCTCAGAGAGATTAACCGCTAATTCCACATAGTCTAAATCAGACATGAGGATCATAAACTCATCCCCACTTAAACGGCTGACCGTATCCCCCTCTCTAAGCAGAGATTTTAACCGTTTAGCCACTTTTTGTAGGATTGCATCCCCAAAGCCATGGCCCAAACTATCATTAATATTCTTAAAATGGTCTAAATCTATATAGAGCAGTGCAAACTGTTTCGCATTATTCTGCTTATTCACGTTGATCGTTTGATCAACCCGATGACCCACCAAGCGTCGATTAGGGAGGTTGGTTAAAGGGTCGTAATCGGACAGAAACTCTAACTTTTTCTCAACCGCTTTGCGTTCCGTCAAATCGGCAATCGAGGCAATGTAGTTACGTACCTGACCTTTCTCATCTAAAAAGGTGCTAATCGATAACCACTGTGGAAATACTTCACCGTTCTTGCGTCGGTTCCAGATCTCACCGCTCCACTGCCCATCGCGCTCTAACCGTGCCCACATATCGCTATAGAAGGTTTCATCATGTCGGCCTGAGCCAAGAAAGTTAGGTTTTTTATCCATCACATCATGGGACGAATAGCCGGTAATCGCCACAAAGGCGTCATTAACCGCAATAATTCGGTTATACGCGTTCGTCACCATAATCCCCTCACTGGCATTATCAAACACCCGTGAGGCTAACTGTAATTGATCTTCATTTCGGTAAAGTTCGCGCTTCTTTTGCTCTATATCTTGATGGTATTGCGCAAACTTTTGCTTCATCCATTGGGAAAAAATAAACGATAAGGCTAAGGTTATAACGGCGACAATGATGAGGAAAAGGTATAACTGATCCCGGTCTTCTTGCTGAGTTTGGGATAGAAGTTCCACCTGTTCCTGAAGCAGCTCTTTAACCTCTTGTGGATAAAAGCCTGCAATAAGGATCAGGTCCAATGCTTCAATGTTTTTTACTAAGGATATTTTAGGGTAAGGCCCCTCACCATTTGGCAGAAACCAGTCGTAATTAATAAAACCACCGCCCTGTTTTGCCTTATTGCGGATCTTAGCAATAATTCGTTTTTCTAATAACTGGGCTTCTTTATTCAAAGGTTCACTAACCTGATAACTTACCCCTGACGTCGACAGTATTTCCCCCTGCTGACTCATGACAAAAATATAACCATATTTACCGAAATGGATCGCCTGCAAACGTTCTATCGCCTGTTTTTTTAGGTCGCCTTCAATATGGGCAAGATAATCACCCGCCCCCATCACCCAACCATAAGGTTCAAATTTTTTCACGAACGTCAGCTTTTCAAGCATCTGCTCTTCGCTTTGAGGGGGATACCAACGGTAACGGGAGTAACCTTCGCCTTGTGTATTATCAACCGCAGACAGCAACCCCCGCATAATGTAATGGCCCGTATCATCTTGGCTGTCGTAGAGGGAGGTGCCTTCAACCGAAGGCGAGGTCGGTAATAGGATGCAGGTGCCAGCGCTATCATCTATAAAGATATAACCACGGCCATTAAAAAAGCGAATGCCGCGTAGGGCTTCGGTAATTAACGTTTTAACTTCCGCTTCAGGTCGGCGGTCATGCTCGCGCGCATAAATGGTGGTTGCTATGGTATGGGCTTTTAAAACCTCAGCACGGGCTTGCTCTTTCAGAACCGTTTCGGCTTGGGCAACAAAGTAACGTATATAGTCCTGCGCACTCTCTACCTCCTGCACCACACGGTCTTGTCCCTTTTGCAGAAACTCCTGCTCCAGCGCAGCTAAACGCTGGCTATTATCCGCATGATTTTTCAGCAGAAAGTGGGACGCAACAATGACCAATAGTGCGACGGCGATCGCCACAGTACCCAGCATTAGGAATCGGGGAAAAGTATGTAATTGACTTTGAGGCATAAATTAATAGAACACCGATCCAATAAAGGCAGCTTAATGTCGTTTCTACGATAACAGCCTTATTAAACACGCTTCCTGCGCGCGTTTAAGATCTGCTTTATGCAGGCCCGAATTTGCGATTCTATCAGAAGCGCTCCACACTAAGGATGAATGGTCGGTTTGTTTATTGATATAGATCAACGAAAGCCGACTAGGCCTTTGTAAAGTGCTCTATCTCTGCATAATAACGGCGAAAATCGGGGCCATCCGAGCGACTGTAGTTTAAGTTTTTAAACAAACTGGTCAACTTAACAAAGTGCTCACGCACCTCATCTTTATCGTTGAACGTCACCGGTGCAAACAAACAGGCCCGCAAAAGCTGGAACGTGTCTTTCTGCCTTAACAGTGGCACAGAGATATCAACCGGATCAAATGCATCCTGTTGCAGGTAGACCTGATCTAAACAGATGGATTTGTGATAGAGCACATAGTCACTTAACGTAACCCCCTCTTCACCGGTAACTTGCATCATCTGCTGAACCGATTCGCCCTCTTGCAGTAGCCCTTGCATCTCCTTAACTTGATCCACCCAAGTTTCACCTAAGTGGGTTTGATACCATCCAGAGACCTGATCTAAGTAACGTGACCATGAGATCAAAGGATCAACGGCGGGATAAGCACGTTTATAAGCACGTTCCGCACTCAAACCTAAAAAGGCTTTTACGGTACGTAGTGTAGATTGCGTCACCGGCTCTTCAAAGTTCCCCCCCGCAGGGGAAACCGTTCCGATCAACGTTAGGCTGCCTAAATCCCCTGCATTATTCTGGATAACCCCAGCGCGTTCATAAAGCGCACGGATAGCAGAGTCTAAGTACGCAGGAAATGCTTCTTCACCTGGGATCTCCTCTAAACGACCGGACGTCTCTCGCATAGCTTGCGCCCAACGGGAGGTTGAGTCGGCAATCACTAAGACGTTATACCCCATCTGTCGATAGTATTCGCTGATGGTGATACCGGTATAAATAGAGGCTTCACGCGCGGCCACCGGCATAGAGGAGGTGTTACAAATAATAACGGTACGGTCCATAAGAGAGCCGCCCTTAGGGTCGGGCATATTGGGGAACTCAGTGATAGTCTCGACCACCTCACCCGCACGCTCACCACAGGCAACAATGACGACAATATCCACATCAGAGAAGCGAGAGATTAAACTTTGTAATACCGTTTTACCCGCACCAAATGGCCCCGGGATACAGGCAGTGCCGCCCCGTGCGATTGGAAAGAAGGTGTCGATCAACCGTATTGATGTTAGCAACGGCTCATCTGGGTATTGGCGTACACTTTTACCGTTTCTCAATAGGGGCTGGCTAACCGGTACACGGACTGGCCATTTTTGTTGCATAGAGACTTCGATCTCTTCAGCCTCGCCCTCAATACGCAGACGCGCAACGGGGGTATCCACCGTGAACGAGCCTTCCTGAATCCAGCTCACCTCCGCACGTCCCTGCAAATCAAAAGGCGTCATAATATGATGTTTAAAGCGCCCCTCTTGGACATGCCCAATAACATCGCCGGCGTCTACGTAATCACCAATTTTGACACTCGGTTGGAATGCCCAATGCTGTTGTCGATCAATCCCATCAACCTCTAAACCTCGCGGTAAAAAGAAGCCATGCTGTGACGCTATCTTCTCAAGCGGGTTTTGCAAACCATCATAAACTTGGCCCAATAGGCCCGGTCCTAAAGTCACAGAGAGCATATGGCCGCTTTGCCTTACATCATCCCCGACAGCAACCCCACGCGTATTTTCAAAGACCTGCACATCCGCTTCACCATGGCGTACACGGAGCACCTCCGCTTGTAGCGCTTCCTGCCGACCCTTTTTTCCGCGCCGTGTCGGACAGATATGAACCATCTCGTTTTTTAAAATAGGGTAATAATCGCCATCGCTCCCTTTGAGCAGTTTGACAGTAACAATATCATCCCTGACGGCCACAACTTGCGCTGTAATATGCTGACTCACTAACGATTCCCCTGTAATAACTGCTGATTCAAACCCGAACGATCTAACAATGCACTGCGCGAACGATTAAACGTATCAACGGCTTTATCGCCATCATATCGAAGACAGCGTTCCGCAATTGACCAACGTAGGACAAAACAGACCAAGGCCTCAAAACTAAACTGAACACAATGTTCTGCTTGGCGCAGACGCGTCCAGAGCTGCTGATTGTAATAGTCTTCAACCAGCATCGGCTTCTCTTTCGCCATTAAGCGTTGCAACTGCAACAGTTGCGGACACACACGATCTAATCCAAAACCAGGTTCAAACCAATGTTTCTTAATTAACTGCACCCAACGCCCTGCACCATAAAATTGAGAGGGATCTTCTAAGCCTCCAGCCCGACACCTTAAAGCCGCCAGCAAGGTTTTTAACTCCATTTGATCATTGATTAATGCCAACATCCTCGGCGACTCAACCTGCTGTACCGTCGCCTTCCACTGGGTTATAAAATCCTTATCCGTCAAACTAATATGCTGATCAATAATAGGGTTAAAAACTGCTTCAATTTTACTTAACTGCTCACTGTCATGTTCTGACAGCATCGTTAGGCGACGATCTAAAGCGATGCGCGAAATCGGCAGCTGAGTACACTGCTCCAGATCCGGCAGCCACGGCAGTGCAGTCATTAGCGTGTAGTAATCCGACACTATCGAATCACTCCCTCAATGATCGCCCTAAACCTAGGCTGCAAATGCTTTAACAGAAGCTGAGCGACCGCTTCACTACTGAGATCAATTTCAACCTCTTGTCCACTTAGGCAAACTCGAATCCCTTTGCCATCATGGATTTCAAAATTAATACCTTCTCGCATCTGCTCAGCCGCCAACGACTGTACAAACTGGCTAAGCTTACCTTCCCGATACTCTTTAGGGTTACGGCGCAGCTCATCTAAACCGATAAAGTCTTCCGGCAGTAACACATCGATATTTTTCGCTTGCTCAATCCCTTGGTCATGGCTGACCTTCGCCACCAGCTCTAAGATCAAACTACGCATAAATGCGGCATTATCCATTTGAGTGGAGACTAAGCGTTCGACTTGATCAGTAAAGGTGTGGGACAGCGTTTCCCTGACTTCAAGGTGCATATCCCTAACAGCAATGCGTAGGGCATCCTCGCCCGCTTGCTTAAGCTGGGCAGCCTCCTTCTTCGCCTGAGTGACAATAAGATCAGCTTCCTGCTTGGCCTGAGCTAACAACCAATCGGCGCGACGTTCAGCTTCTTCCACCAGCTGTTCCGCTTCATGCTGACCCTTCTGCACACCTTGTAGGCGTAACTTTTCAATCAGCTCCTCAACACCGGAGGAGGCCTGTGTTTTATGCTCGTCATTCATATTGACCACCTAAGCTGGCACACCGGCACTGATAACTAATGCAAAAATAAACGCGAAAACAGCAAAGCCTTCCACAATCGCAGCGGGCGCTAACGACATACCAAAAATTTCCGGTCGGATTTTTGCGACATTAATAGCCGACGCACAGCAGCGCCCTTGCCACGCAGCACTAAATAACAGCGCTAAACCACACAGCAGACCAATCGCGGCTAAACCAGGGGCATTCGCAACGGTAATCTCTCGATTTAAGGCAAACATCACCACAATACCGTAGATCGATTGCGATGACGGCATCGCAGCAATACCAATGTATCGCCCATGCCCCGTTTCTGTTTCTAACAGCGCACCGCATGCAGCCTGTCCTGCAAGGGCACAACCTATCATGCTACCAATAGCGCCCAACGCCATAGGCCCATATAAACCAGCCCAACCCAAAGCAATGATTAGGTTATCCAAGGTGAAACCTCCTGTTTAGCGAACGGCTGAAAGGCGTATCCCTCATCAGCCAAACTCCAGTTATAAAACTCAATCAAATTTAGACGTAAACCGTGGATCACTCCACTGATCACCGTCAGCCCGAAATTCAAAAGGTGCCCGACCAATAGAATCAACACCTTAAAAAGAAGCCCAATGGCCGGTAACGCCGCGGCAACATCCACCGCCAGCTTGTTGAAGGTCATGGCAAGTGAAGCACTGGCCAGACCTAAGGCAAATAAGCGCAGATAACTCAGTACATCACCAAACAGCTTAGTAATACCGGTCAACGCTAACAAACCATCCACCAAGCGCATCCCGCTCCAACCGCTGCGGGCGGAAGAGAAACATAAAACAAGCACCAGTCCTGCGGCAAAAAACACCCAATGCGCCGGCGTAAACCCTTGAATCCATCCCGCTAATGCCACCGCTAGGCTTGTTGCCCAGCCGATTGCAGCCCACGCCTGTAGGGAGCGTCTGCGCACCCACGCCATCATTAAATTACCTAAAATGAGATGTAGAGCACCCACGGTAATAGACAGCAACATCATGCTATCGAAGTCATTAAGGTCTAACATTTTCAAACCTTGTAACCACTCAAATGGCGCGTGGGCACCAAAATAACTCCCGACCAGCACACCCCATATAAAACCAGCGAGGGCTAATGCACACCCCATCGCTCGTAATCGCACACCGCTCTCGGTCATACCCATACGTTGCCAGTAAAAGAGCAGGATGGCGGCCAGTAATAAGGAATAGCCAGCATCCGACATAATCAAGGCAAAAAACGACACAAAGGAGAAGAACACAACCCGCGAAGGGTCCCAACTGCGATAGCCTGGCATCTGGAAAAAATTAACGACTTCTTCGCCGCCTGCCACAGCCGTAGGGTTATCGAGTAACGTGGGGGGAAGCTCATCCTCGCTAGGTGCTTCAAGTTGAAGCACAAGCCCCTGCGCCTTAGCCAACGAGGCCAACTGCTCCACATCCTCTTCAGCTAACCACCCCTGAACAGCAAAGATTTCATCCCGATCTAAGGTTTGGCTAGAGACTTCAGCCAACTGTGCGGCATCATCGGTACCGGCGATTGAGCGCTGCAATAGATAGATCCAGCGTGTAAAACCTTCACGCTCTGCCTCAATGGTTTCAAGCTCAATTTCAATGTCCTCTAACTCCCGTTTGAGCTGGGCAAGAGGGATCGCGCCGGTGTGTGTCCGAACGACAGGCAGCGCATTGATCCCCGGTTCATGTTCTGCGATCACCGCAATATAACTATGCCGGTTATCGCGATGTACCAACTGCCAAGGAAGATCGACTTTCTGTACCTCTTTCATCCGAAAATTAGGCACTAAGTAAAACCAAAAGCGCTGGCCATAAAATTCGTTTTCAGCCGGTAAGATAAAACTGCCCCACGGGGTTAAATCCTCGATCCTTTTTTGTAAAAAATCATACCGCTCAACGAGGTCCAGACGAAGACGACGGTTTTTCTCTACCTGCTGAATCACCGATAGCAGATTGAAATGACGTTCGCTCATCACCTGCTTACGCTTTTGTTTGCAGTTTAAGAGGTAATGTAAACTTTCATACAGTTGCTCTGGGCTTACGTTTAATCCGTCGGTATTAAGGTGTGAAGAGGGGGTCGACGATGTCAGCTTTTGCAGCGGTATAATATGCATTACACCTAACGCTTGGAGTTGATCCAATATCTGAGCTTTGTCTTCTGTTAACCCAACCAAGGTGGCTTTCTTTAACGCCAGAATACTCATAGCTGTATTCTCCTGCGCTTGTTCTTCGCAATTTTTGCTCTAACAACCCCCGCCCTTTCTGCATCGGAGAGGGCGATGCGAATCTTGCGGATATTTTTTTGTGCTTCAGGGATCAGCACTTTATCAAACAGGTTTAGGCGTTGAGTGGTTTTTTGTAACCCCGCCTCCAATAGTGCTAACCGTTGCTGATAGACCTGAACTTCGATCTCTGTTTTTAATGCTTTTTTCTGTAGATTTAAGAAGGCATCAACCCAATGGGGAAGGAGCAGCGTTGAATAATTAGCGATTTCAACCTCAAATGCCGCCAGCTTAGGGAGCTCCAGCCCAACAAGGTTGGCATAACGAATATCTAACGTTTTAATCTGGATCAACGCATTAAGGTCGATGGCGGAGTCAGCAGACATAGGCAACTGTTCAACAACCTCCTGCTGTAACTGCGCCAATTGCGCTTGATTATGCGCTAACGCGGCAACCGCTTCTTGTCGAGCCGATAACAGTTGCTTACGCTTCAGATCCAGCGCAGGCACAAACTGTTTAAACGCCTTTAGGCGTCGCCCCTCATTATTAAGCGTGGTTTTATTCAGCGCTAACTTTGCCACTCTCTATCCACCTGATGCTTAAAGGGTTTCACGATTAGGCACAGGGGCCGTTTTCGGAAGATATTTATCAATTAGCACCTGCTTCATGAGCAGCTCGTGGTCATGAAAACATTCAGCTAAGGTTGCCCAACTAAGATCTAACGCATCCTCTAGCGGCAACGTAACATCGATACCCATAAACCGTTCACGGAAAAGGTCGCCAAACTTCAACAGGCGTTCATCGTATTCACTCAGCTCAAATGACATGGCCTGCTTCTGAGCTGCGTCTTTGGCCTCGGCATAAAAACGCACCATCGTATTCATAATCTGACTGTGGTCTTCACGGGTCACTTTGCCGATAACGTGCTGTTTTAAGCGTGATAAGGAGCCAAATGGATCAATCACCCCATTATGTAAATAGAGCTGACCTTCCGTTATATAACCGGTGTTATCAGGCACAGGGTGAGTCACATCATCACCGGGCATCGTTGTTACCGATAAGATTGTCACAGAGCCTGCACCTTTATAATCACATGCTTTCTCATAACGACGCGCGAGCTGTGAGTAAAGATCACCAATATAACCACGGTTAGAAGGCACATGCTCCATAGAGATGCCCACCTCTTTTAATGCATCGGCATAAGCGGTCATATCCGTCAGTAAGACCAGTACCCGTTTACCCTCTTCAACGGCAAAGCGCTCCGCTACCGCTAACGCCATATCAGGGACAAGCAACGCCTCAACGGTAGGGTCCGACCCTTGGTGCACAAACATGACCGTGCGCGCATGCACCCCCGCTTCTTCAAAGGCTTGGCGAAAGTAGTAATAATCGTCAAAGATTAAACCAATACCGCCAAACACAACGATATCAGCATCAGCATGGGTGCCGATTTGCGCTAACAGTTGGTTATAAGGTTCACCCGCTACCGAAAAAATAGGGATCTTCTGACTTTCAACTAAACAGTTAAATACATCGATCATCGGCACGTCGGTACGAATCATATGTGACGCTAATACGCGTCGCGCAGGATTAACCGTTGGCCCATCAATCTCAATTTTTGGCTCTTCCGTTAACGCAGGGCCGGTATCGATCGTCCGGCCTGTGCCCGAAAACGCACGGCCCAGAATATTGGGTGAAAAAGTCACCTCCATTGAGCGACCGAGAAAGCGAACAACAGAGTGGGTAGACAGGCCTTTGGTGCCACTAAACACCTGAAGGGAGACTTCATCCCTATCAAGTAAAATAACTTGCGCCAAACTGGTGTGCTGACCGCGATTCTCATCATTTTCGATCAACGCCAAATCACCGAAACAGATAGGCGATATCCCTTCGTCAGACAACGGCACATGAACTTTGACTATATCGCCCACGATTTCAAGAATTCGTGAGTACCTAACCAGTAATTGCGTCACCGCGCTCTCCCTATAACGACTGTACAAATAATGAGGTTAAAATACTTCCAGCTTCCACACATCATAAGCCGGTTCCTCATAAGGGTGTGCTTGTTTGAGTGCCCTTACGGCCGGTTGAATCAACTCATCACTACACACCAGTTCAACCTTCCATTCAGCTACTATTTCTAACTTATTCTGCTGACCAAGAAAAGGATCGCTCCCCTCTAAGGCCCTAAACTGCCCTTGACCTAACACCTGCCAACAACAGTGATCATAGTTACCAATACGACCAGCACCGGTTGCAAATATGGCCGATTTAACGGTTTCAAGATAATCTTCTGGTACAAAAAAACTCAGTTTATACACGCATCGTTACCTTTTTATCTCAACGTTGATGGGCCAGCCCTGCTTGTAAGCTACCCAATAATGCGTCTAATTCAACCCCTAACTGAGGAAGCCTATCACGCAACGTATGAGAGATAGGCGATAGGGTCTCAGTGTGCTCGATCTGGACAGCAAACAAATTGATCTGCGGCATTGATAACTCAAGTTGCTGCGCGAGTTGCCACATTTCAGCGACCCCCATATGGTGGCTACTAAAATGACACTCAGCGCCCTGAAGTTGGCTTGATAAAACATTAGCGCCATCACAGATAACGGTACATTCACCCGCGCCTAACCCCATATCAGCCGCATCAATAAGAATGACCCGCTCATAACACTGCAAACTATGGATAAGGGATACAGCGGGCGCAAGCACCTTCTCTAAGTGAATATTATCGGCCACCCCTCGCGCGGCTAATTGATCAATAAGATACCAAGCGATTTGGTCATCCCCATGGGCAGAACCCACCCCAATTACACCGATAGTCAAGGGCTTCGCTCCGCCGAAAAGCGCAGGAAGTGCGTTGCGCATGAGATACAGGGGTCATAATTACGAATCACTTTCTCACTGTGTAAACGCAACGCCTCGTCCGAGTGCTCTAACCCAAACGCCTGTAATGACTGAGCGAGATCTTGTTCAATGCGCGCTTGATTTTGGCTGGTTGGCGGCACTATTTTTGCTGCCCGAATAATACCCTCAGCATCCACCTGATAACGATGCCACAACAAGCCCCGAGGCGCCTCGCTCCAACCACAACATTCCCCCGCCTTAACACGAACCGGAACCGAGGGAGTATCAGGCACCTTATAGTTACGCAGGAGCTCAGAGGCCTCATGCAGGGCAAAACAGATCTCAACAGCCCGAGCCAACATGCTATGAAACATATTCTGACTTGGGAAAGGGTTACCGAGTTTCGCTAATAACCTATCTAAAAATGGCGGCAAGCCGTTAACATTAAGATTTAAACGCGCTAACGGGCCAACAAGATAGTTTTCGCCCTTTAATAAACTCCATAAGGCAGTGGAATGGGGGCATTGAGACTCAGTAAAGTAGGTTTCATAATCATCGACCCCTATATCCAGTCCCCTATCACTTTTTAAGCGCCCCGTTTCTAACGGGTAATGTGGAGAGGTTAAAGCCACACTCGTAAACGATTGCTGCTCATCCGGCATATCAAGACGTGCCACCCATTCCGCCATGGCGATCGCTTCTGGCAGGGCCGATTCAATATACCTATGTAACTCTGCGGCCTCAGCAAGGCTCGGCGCTTTATGAAAGCCGCCCACTTGTAAACCAATCGGATGTACAGAGCGGCCACCCAAAAATTTAATTAACCGGTTACCCGCCTCCTGAATAAAAAAGCCCCGTTTCACCGCATCCGGCTGCTTAGCAGCTAAACCTAATACAGTGGTTTCATGAAAGTAATCGGGTAAAGCCAACAGGTGAATATGCAGACTGTGGCTTTGAATCCACTCCCCGCAATAGAGCAAACGGCGCATCTGCTTTATCCACGGTGTCAGCTCCACCTCAAAGAGTGACTCCAACGCATTCACGGCACTGACCTGATATGCCACGGGGCAAATACCACAGATACGGGCAACAATATCTGGCACTTCAGAGTAGTGACGCCCTTCTAAAAACTTCTCAAAAAAGCGTGGTGGCTCATAAATTTTGAACTGCAGGTGCTGTAACGTCCCTTGTTCAATTTTTAGATGAAGCGCCCCCTCCCCTTCCACGCGGGCCAATGAGGGCACATCTATTGTTACTCGTCGCTCAGTCATCTTGCCCCCCATGACCTAAACCCAGCGTCCGCTCAGGCTCTGGGTGAATCAGCTGGAATCGCCTTTCAACCTGATCGGTTAACAAACCAAGTCCCAAAAAACGACGTGCTAAAACTGCATTTTTCGGCAGTTCAGACTCGCCATAACAGCCGTAGCAAGCCCGCCCAAACTCAGGACATAACGCACCACACCCTGTACGTGTCACCGGTCCCATACACGGCTCACCTTGGGTAATCAAAGTACAGACATGCCCTTGACGCTTACATTCAATACAGAGTTTTTCCCGATCATCTCGAGGCATGACACCTTCTAACATAGCGCCAATTGCCGCCGATATCTGACGGCTATTAATCGGACAGCCCCACAGTTCAAAATCAACTTTCACATGGGCTTTGATCGGCTCGGAACGGTCAAGGCTGTCAATAAATTCAG
This sequence comes from Neptuniibacter pectenicola, assembly GCF_001597735.1. Classification (GTDB taxonomy): domain Bacteria; phylum Pseudomonadota; class Gammaproteobacteria; order Pseudomonadales; family Balneatricaceae; genus Neptuniibacter; species Neptuniibacter pectenicola. The sequence continues at coordinate 312,526 of NZ_LUTS01000003.1, read as the reverse complement.
GTTGTGGATAAATATCGGCAGGCCAGGAGGCCGGATGTTTGGCTAGATTTTTAAGTGCTTGAATACCACCCGATGTGGCACACGCCCCCATAGTGATGAGGTAACGGGCGTTTTTTCTAATCTGTTGAATACGTTGGGTATCCAATTTTGTAACGATGCTGCCCTCAACAAAAGCGATATCCACATGGGCGGATTCATCCAACACCCCCGCTTCGGCAAAATGTTTAATATCCACCCTGCCCGTAAGATCGACCAATGCCTCACCCATATTTAATAGGGCTAACTGACAGCCATCACAGGAGCTGAACTTATGGATCGCAACGGTGGGTTTTGTCGCCATTAAACGCCCTCCTGTAATAGCCGTTCACGTATATCCGGATAGACAAACACAGGGCCATCTTTACAGATAAAATCAGCACCTAACTGGCAATGGCCGCAATGCCCAACAGCACATTGCATATTCCGCTCCATGCTCAGGTAAATACTGTAAGGCGGCACCCCTTTTTCAAGCAACAACTCAGCCGCGCGCTGCATAAGCCCTTCCGGTCCACAGATCATCACCACACAGTTGTCATACGCCGTTGTCACATGATCCAGCAGCTCCGTGATACGTCCTACATGAAACGGCCACGCGGGCCCCGCTTCATCTGCGGCAAGTAGCACCTCAACACCCTCCCGTTCACGCCAATCATCATAGCGGTGCTGCCAAATAAGATCATTCGCATGCTTAACCCCCTGCACAATACTTAGCTTTCGATAATGTTCTGGGCGTTTAAGGGCATAATTAATCGCCGATACCACCGGCGCACACCCCAAGCCACCCGTCACAATTAAAAGATCTTTATCCCTCGCAAGTGCTAACGGCCAACCATGACCAAAGGGTCCCCGCAAACCTAAGCGATCCCCTTTTTTTAACTGTGCCAAACCCCGTGTAACACGACCAACAACGCGGACAGTATGATCAATAATGTCGTCATCTAACGGATCAGACACAATAGAGATGGGGACCTCGCCTACACCAAACAGATACAACATGTTGAACTGCCCCGGCATAAACTGGTAACGCGCCCGTTCAGCGGCATCCTCTAGCTGTAAACGTAAGGTAAAAATAGCGTCCGATTCTTGGATAAATTCCACCACACGGGCAGCGATAGGCGTCTGCGTCTGATAGTCGCGACTCATTCCGACCCACCCCCCAGCACGTTTGCCTCTTTCACAAAGTCGATATCAGCGGGACACCAACTCATACAACGACCACACCCTGTGCAACCCGAACGTCCATACTGCTCCTGCCAACTGTCGAGTTTATGGATCATCCACTGTTGATAACGATGTTTAATGGTTTTTCTAACTTGAAACCCCGTCAGTTCACCATGGGACTCACCAAAACAACTATCCCACTCACGCACATGCTGGCTTTCATCCCCTTTTATCGCCAACTCATCTTTTTGATGGTGACAAAAACACGTAGGACAAACCATAGTGCAGTTACCACAACCTAAACAACGATCTGCAATATCTTGCCATTGCGGGTGCCCACGCTGACGATCAAGCCCACCAATGGGGATAGGCTGAAGGGCACGGGACTGCATCGCGACAACATCGGCATGCTGCTGTTGTGCTATATCCAAATCTTGAGGCTGCGCATCGAGTAAAGGTAGATGAGGTAAAATCGACAGGCCTTTATCCGACCCTGCGGCGATGAGATAGCCCGTTTCAAGCTCCGTTAATACCAGATCGAAACCGGTCTGAGCGGAGGGGCCATCGCCCGTTGACGCACAAAAACAGGTGTCTGCGGCATAGCTACAATCAACCGCTACAAGAAACAAACCCTCCCTGCGCGCTCTGTACCCGGGATCTTCATATTCACCCTGTAAAAAGTGCTGATCTTGTAACGCTAATGCCGCCATATCACAGGCCTTAACACCAATAACAGCAACCTTAGCGATAGACGATTCAGGAACCATAAACGCCAAAGCGCCGTTGGCATCACGCTTCGCTTGCCATAAGACCTCACGTGCGGGCTGCAATAAGGGTTTTAACGCTTGCGGGCCGTTGGCCCAATGGAAGAGGCGCTTATTGGAGGATGTTATAAGGCGATATGAGCCAACCTGCTGCTGATCTTGAACCCCTCTAGGCAGCTGATCAACCGAGTGAAAGGTATCATACACAATCGCGCCATCACGCACTTGAGGGCCGTGTAAGCGATAGCCATGTTCCACCAGTTGCTCAAGCAGTAGTGGAAAATTCTGACGGGCTAAAAAACGTGGGGCTTGCCTCTCCATAAACGACTCCCAAGTTTGTATCTTCTTTGAGAGTAAACTACTCCTACCCCATTGGCCATAATTAAGCGCAAGAAGATTAGATTTAGCTAATTTTTAAAATCCCCATCAGCAGGCATAAAAAAACCGCTTAAAAAGCGGTTTTCGTTATCTATTATCTGTCTGTTTTATTTCAGGCCTAAAATATCCTGCATATCAAACAGGCCGGATTTTTTACCCTCTAACCACTTACAGGCACGTACTGCACCTTTCGCAAAGGTCAGTCGGTTGCTGGCTTTATGAGTAATTTCAATACGCTCACCTTCCGTAGCAAACAGCACTGTATGATCACCCACAACGTCACCTGCACGGATGGTTTCAAAGCCGATCTCGCCACGAGGACGCGCACCGGTAATTCCTTCACGACCATAAACTGCGCACTCTTTTAAATCTCGACCGAGTGCGTCGGCTACCACTTCACCCATACGTAATGCAGTGCCGGAAGGGGAATCCACTTTATGACGGTGATGGGCTTCGATCACCTCAATATCATAATCATCATTGCCTAATGCCTGAGCGGCAACTTCTAGCAGCTTAAAGCATAAGTTCACGCCGACACTCATGTTCGGTGCAAAAACAATCGCAGCCTTGCTCGAGCGATCTTGTAATATCGCTTTTTGCTCATCGTTTAGACCCGTCGTCCCGATAACAATCTGTTTACCGTTTTCGACACAAAAATCCACATTCTGCAGTGTTACTTCAGGTGCCGTAAAATCGATAAGCACATCAAAGTCATCGACCGCATCAGCCAAAGAGCCTTTAATGGTGACGCCTAATTTACCTACACCGGCCATTTCACCGGCATCCGCACCGATCAATGTACTTGTAGGCTCGACAATCGCCGCACCTAATTCTACATTCTCAGTCATTTGGATAGCTTCAATATTCGCTTTACCCATTCGACCAGCTGCGCCAGTCACTGCTACTTTAATCATGCGTTAATTCCATTAGTCTTTGTCATGCAGAATATTTTGATCCATATCCAGTGCGGGCTTATCACAGGATGGATGACCGACAGCCCGTGCGGGTACGCCAACAACAGTGGTATGTGCAGCGACATCATCAAGCACAACACTCCCGCCGCCAATTTTAGCACCTGCACCGATTTCAATATTACCGAAAATCTTTGCACCTGCAGCGATCATGACACCTTCGCGGATCTTAGGATGCCTATCGCCCGTAGCTTTACCCGTACCACCTAAAGTAACCGACTGTAAAATCGATACATCGTTTTCAATCACACTCGTTTCACCCACAACAATACCGGTTGCATGGTCAAACATAACCCCTTGGCCGATGATTGCACCGGGGTGTATATCCACCTGAAGCACACTACTGACACGGCTTTGAATATACATTGCCATGCTCTTACGCCCCTGCTTCCACATATAATGCGCAACACGGTAGGCTTGGATAGCGTGAAACCCTTTAAGGTAGAGTAAAACAGTAGAATATTTATCGATAGCAGGGTCACGTGTACGTACCGCCGCTATATCAGCACAAACAGCCGCGATAATTTCCGGCGCATCACGAAAAACCTCTTCGATGACTAAACGGAACGTGACTGCAGGTACTGCGTCGTCATAGAGTTTTCGACTTAATAGGTAGGCAAGTGCAGAGCATAAGCTTTGATGGCCCAATATATTGGCGTGGTAGTAACCCGCTAAAACAGGCTCATCAATAACTTCCTGTTCGGCTTCTGCGGTAATCTCTTGCCAAAGCCAATCTCGGCATTCTGGATTCAGGCTCATGCCATCTCCGATGATCTAGTAAATACTCAAGTGGGTAGAACAACGTCTACCCACTTGAGTATTTAGGACAACATTAGGTCATGTCTTCAAAGAATTTCTTCACGGAATCAAAGAAGCCATGCTTTTTAGGACTGTGTTTACGTGTACCTTGCTCCATCTCATCTTGGAACTCACGCAACAACTCTTTTTGACGACTACTTAGTTTAACCGGTGTTTCAACAACAACCTTAACCAATAGGTCACCAACAGATCCACCGCGTACCGGTGCAATTCCTTTACCACGCAAACGGAACATTTTTCCGGTTTGAGTTTCGGTCGGCACTTTCAGCTTAACACGGCCATCTAAGGTTGGAACTTCAAGTTCGCCACCCAAGGCGGCATCAACAAAACTGATCGGCACTTCACAGTAAAGGTGCTTACCGTCACGTTCAAAGATCGGATGATCTTTAACATGCACTTGTACATATAGGTCGCCCGCAGGGCCCCCATGTGTACCCGCTTCCCCTTCACCCGCTAAGCGAATACGATCGCCGGTATCAACCCCTGCTGGGATCTTAACGGATAAGGTTTTAGTTTTCTCTTTACGGCCATGACCATGACAGTCATTACATGGATCAGAGATAACCTTACCTTCACCATGACAGGTAGGACAGGTTTGCTGTACTGAGAAGAAGCCTTGCTGCATACGCACTTGGCCTTGGCCGCCACAGGTACCACACACTTTGGCAGAGGTTCCTGGTTTAGCACCCGTACCGTCACAAGTTTCACAGGCCACCAGCGTAGGAATCTGAATGCTTTTCTCAACACCGCGTACCGCTTCTTCGAGTGTCATCTCCATGTTGTAGCGTAGATCAGCGCCACGTTGCACGGAGCTACGACCACCACGGCCACCACCGCCGCCAAAGATATCCCCAAAGACATCACCGAAGATATCTGAGAAGTTACCGTCAAAGCCGCCACCTTGACCACCACGCATATTCGGATCGACACCCGCATGACCGTATTGATCATAAGCTGCTTTTTTCTGCGCATCCGAAAGGACTTCGTAGGCTTCGTTCACCTCTTTGAACTTATCTTCGGACTCTTTATCATCCGGATTACGGTCCGGGTGATACTTCATCGCCATACGGCGAAAAGCTTTTTTGATATCCCGATCAGATGAATCTCGGGAAACACCTAATACTTCGTAATAATCTCGTTTCGACATGGTCACAACACTTGTCAGGGCTTAATGCCGGATATGACAACGCGGGCATAAAGCCCGCGGTGCCGAGTAAATCTGCTTTCCGGCTATAAAAACCGGAAAGCCAATGCTAAATAGAGCCTTTAAATCAGCGTCAATACGACTTATTTTTTGTCGTCTTTCACTTCTTCAAATTCAGCATCTACTGCATCATCGTTACCGCCGGTCTGTTCCTCTCCTGCCGCACCTTGAGCTGCTTCAGCTTGTTGTGCTGCTTCTGCATACATTTTCTGTGCAACAGTGGAGACCGCTTCAGTTAATGCCGTGGTTTTAGCTTCGATCGCGTCTTTATCATCCGCTTTCAAGACTTCTTCCAACTCAGCAGTCGCTGCTTCAACAGCCGCTTTCTCTTCCTCAGTCGCTTTATCACCCGCTTCTTCCATTGTTTTCTTAGCGGAGTGAACCATGGCATCGCCTTGGTTACGAGCCTGAGTTAGCTCTTCAAACTTTTTATCTTCTTCAGCATGCGCTTCAGCATCATTAACCATCTGATCAATTTCATCATCGCTCAAACCTGAAGACGACTTGATCACGATCGATTGCTGCTTGCCTGTTGCTTTATCCTGAGCCGATACATTCAAGATACCGTTGGCATCCAAATCAAATGTTACTTCGATCTGTGGAACACCACGTGGTGCCGGTGGAATCTCAGCCAAGTCAAAGCGACCTAGTGATTTGTTCTGTGCCGCTTGCTTACGCTCACCCTGAACAACATGGATTGTCACAGCGTTCTGGTTGTCGTCTGCAGTTGAGAAGATCTGAGACTTTTTCGTAGGAATAGTCGTGTTCTTCTCAATAACTGGCGTAGCAACGCCACCCATTGTTTCGATACCCAGTGTTAGCGGTGTTACGTCAAGTAGTAGAACGTCTTTAACATCACCCGCAAGTACCGCACCTTGAATTGCAGCACCCATAGCGACTGCTTCATCAGGGTTAACATCTTTACGTGGCTCTTTACCGAAGAACTCAGATACTTTCGCCTGAACCATTGGCATACGTGTCTGACCACCAACAAGGATAACTTCGTCGATTTCAGACATGCTCAAGCCAGAGTCTTTAAGTGCTAGACGGCAAGGCTCAAGTGAACGCTCAACCAGCTCTTCAACCAAAGATTCAAGTTTTGAACGGCTAATTTTAACATTAAGATGCTTAGGACCTGATGCATCCGCTGTGATGTATGGCAAGTTAACATCAGTGCTCTGTGCAGATGACAGTTCAACTTTAGCTTTCTCTGCACCCTCTTTAAGACGCTGTAGCGCTAGAGGGTCATTGTGCAGGTCAATACCTGTGTCTTTCTTAAACTCTGCTGCTAAGAACTCGATCAAGCGAGAGTCAAAGTCTTCACCACCAAGGAATGTATCACCGTTGGTTGATAGCACTTCAAACTGGTGCTCGCCATCAACTTCAGCAATCTCGATGATAGAGATATCAAACGTACCACCACCTAAGTCATAAACCGCGATTGTTTTATCGCCTTTAGACTTATCCATACCGTAAGCGAGTGCAGCGGCAGTCGGTTCGTTAATGATACGTTTAACGTCTAAACCGGCAATGCGGCCCGCATCTTTAGTAGCTTGGCGCTGAGCATCGTTAAAGTACGCAGGTACTGTAACCACGGCTTCAGTTACCGCTTCGCCTAAGTAATCTTCAGCTGTTTTCTTCATCTTTTTCAGAATCTCAGCAGAGATCTGAGGTGCAGCTAGTTTTTCACCTTTTACTTCAACCCAAGCATCACCGTTGTCTGCTTCGATAATTTTGTACGGCACCATTTTGATGTCTTTCTGTACAACTTCATCTTTGAAACGACGACCGATTAAACGCTTGATCGCAAACAATGTGTTGTTTGGGTTAGTAACCGCCTGACGTTTAGCCGGCTGGCCTACTAGGATTTCGCCATCTTCTGTATAAGCGATAACTGAAGGTGTTGTACGATCGCCTTCAGCGTTTTCAATAACTTTAGTTGTGTCACCATCTAAAACAGAAACACAAGAGTTTGTGGTTCCTAAGTCAATACCGATGATTTTACCCATTTGTATCTGCTCCAATTCGCGCTGCCCGAGTATGACGAGCAGTCTTTAATACGTGTAATAGATAGTTGCACATATGTGCTCCCAACTATCTCTCATGCTATGCAATCTATATAAGTACGTTTTGTGAGGTTTCAAGGGCACAAAACGAAAAAATTATTATCCTTTGGCAACAACAACCATTGCAGGACGTACTAAACGACCATGTAATGTGTAGCCTTTCTGCATTACTGCAATGACACTGTTTGGCTCTGCATCGGGTGCATCGACCATAGACATTGCTTGATGTAATGCGGGATCAAACGTTTCCCCTAACGGAGTAACCTGTTCCATCTTGAACTTTTCCAGCCCCGACAAGAACATCTTCATCGTCATCTCAACGCCTTCACGCATAGGCTGCAATGCTTCATCATCGCCAAACGCTTCTATTGCGCGCTCAAGGCTATCCACAATAGGCAGCATCTCATTGGCAAATTTTTCTACACCAAACTTATGCGCTTTTTCTACATCCTGTTCAGCACGGCGGCGAACATTCTGAGCCTCAGCATGGGTACGAAGCATCTGATCTTTTAAAGACTCAACCTCTGCAACCGCAGCGGCCAACTCTTTAGCCAGTTGCTCAGCATCCATTGATTCGTCGGCTGCTGCGCCCTCCTCAGCCGGTGCTTCAGCTGAAGCCTCTACGGCATCAGCCTGCTCATCGTTTACCGGTTTCGCTTGCTGTTCATCTTGTGGTGTCTTTTCTTCATGTGCCATTGGTACTCTCCAGCCAGCTCCGTGTTAATACCACGGGAAGTCTAGGTATTAATTTCATTTGCAGCATATATGGGGTCATAAACACACCTTTCAACACTTAAAAGCGCTTTTTTTAAGTAAAAAACAGATAAATATTGCATCACTATCAAAAAAAGCTTATATAAAAGTACTGTATAAAAACACATGTAATTAATTATGCTGAATCAACTGACTATTCGTGACTTTGCAATTGTTGAAAGCCTTGACTTAGAACTTAACCAAGGCATGACCGTGGTGAGCGGAGAAACAGGAGCCGGTAAATCCATCATGCTGGACGCGCTAGGCCTCACGCTGGGCAACCGCGCAGAAACCGGCACCGTTCGTTTAGGCGCCGAAAAAGCGGACATTACAGCAAGCTTTAATATTGCTGAGATCCCAAGTGCTGAACAGTGGTTACGTGATAATGATCTTGATAACTGCGGCGAATGCATATTAAGACGCGTCATCACAAAAGAGGGGCGCTCTCGCTGCTACATTAATGGTCGACCCTCACCGGCCAATAGCGTTAAAGCCTTGGGGGAACACTTAATCGCTATTCACGGACAACATGAGCACCAGCGGCTATTAAAGAAAGATCACCACCGCACACTCCTTGACGACTTTTCTGGGCTCACAAAGCTCGCTGAACAAACCCGTCAGGCGTTTCAACACTGGTCAAAGCTCAATACAGAGCTCACCCATCTTTCTGAACAAAGCACAGAACAGACAGCACGCATTCAATTACTCAGCTACCAAATTGAAGAACTCGATCAACTGGCGTTACACGAGAATGAGCTAAAGCAGCTTGAGCAAGAACAAAAAACCTTAGCCAATGCTGGCGAGATCCTCAGCACGGGCCACCAATTTATTAGTCTTGCAAGCGAAGACGAAAGCAGTAACTGCGTTCAGTCACTCAACCAGTGCCGCCAACTTCTTGCCAATATTCAATCAGAATCACCCTCCGTACGCCAAGCTGCTGAGATGCTCGATTCCGCACTAATCCAAGTCGAGGAAGCTAGCACTGAGATGCGCCACTACTTAGAAAGAGTAGAGGTTAACCCAACGCGCCAGCTGGAGGTTGAAGAACGCCTCTCAACCATTTTTGAGATCGCGCGCAAACATCGCATTAAACCGGACGAGATTACGACACTCCACCAAACTCTCCAACAGGAGTTTGCATCCCTTAGCCGCACCGATGAAGAGCTTGAGCAGTTAGAGAAAGCGGTCGAAACCACTTATGCCCAGCTGATTGAGTGCGCAAATAAACTGAGTGAAAAACGACGCAAAGGGGCTAAACAGCTCAGCAAATTAGTAGACCAACAACTTCATAGCTTAGGTATGCCGGCCGCCTCCCTCACCGTGCAACTATCACCCCTTGAGCGACCAACCGCCCACGGTATGGAAGATGTGGAGTTCTTAATCGTAACCAACCAAGGTCAGCCCGCTAAACCGCTAGGAAAAATAGCGTCCGGCGGTGAGTTATCCCGTATCAGTCTTGCTATTCAAGTCATCACCGCACAAACATCCACCACGCCAACACTCATTTTCGATGAGGTGGATGTAGGTATCGGCGGCGCGATCGCTGAAGTTGTCGGGAAGCTTTTGAAAAAACTTGGGGAGAGCGCTCAGATCCTGTGCGTCACACACCAACCACAAGTTGCATCCCAAGGGCATCAGCACCTGTTTGTTAGCAAGCGTAGCGACAAGCAGCAGACCCATACACAGATAGATCAATTAACAGAAGAAAGACGGATAGAAGAGATCGCACGCATGCTGGGCGGCATATCCATTACGGAACGCTCAATAGAACATGCGAGAGAGATGCTAGACCTACAATCTTAACCTTATGAAATAGAAGGTTATAGTAGATACTAAAAGACCAGCATAATCGCTGGTCTTTTAGTGTTCACCGTAGCTGAGAGCTTGCTGCTTATTTTTTCCCGATAGAATCTTTATGGATGCCATAAAGATAAAGTGTTCTATCTGTCACAACAAATCCCATAGACTCGGCGATTTCGTTTAATAAAACATTCAAACGAGGGTCGTTAAATTCTCTTACCATACCGCTTTTAACACACACAATGTGATCATGGGCTTCATCGCGCGCTAATTCAAAGACAGAGTGCCCACCTTCAAAATGGTGGCGTGTCACTAAACCGGCGGCTTCAAACTGAGTGAGTACTCGATAAACCGTCGCTAAGCCAACATCTTCCCCCTTTTCCATCAGCAACTTATAAATATCTTCAGCACTGAAATGATCGCCCTCACCTGCCTTTTCCAGTATTTGATAGATTTTTACACGAGGCAGGGTAACTTTAAGGCCTGCTTTTCGAAGTTCCTGATTTTCAAGTGACATAATAATTCTCTAGGCTATTTGGTGATAACAAGTAGGCATAACAAGCTTAATAACTTGTTCAAATGCGTACGAAACTTTATTATCCGCATTTACGCACAAATGTGGAAGCAAAAACAGATGCAAAAATTACTTATTGTCGCAGTACTCACTATAGCACTGTCTGGCTGTTCCGGTTTTCCTGGGGTTTATAAAATTGATATTCCACAAGGCAATGTTGTGAACCAAGAGATGGTTGACCAATTACGTCCTGGAATGACTGAAAACCAAGTCCGTTTCATTATGGGCAGCCCGCTTATGACCGACACCTTCCACGAAGGCCGCTGGGATTATTTATATAGCAAGAAAGGCGGGTCAGAAGGCGATGGTGGTTATATCCGCGAACGTATATCCCTTTACTTCACTGACGGCAAACTATCCGGCCTAAATGGCGACTTCCGCCCAGGTGGTAAAAGCGAAAACTAATTTCACACACTAACGCGCAGCGGCTTCTTCAGCCTCTTTTTTTGCTTTCATCTTAGCTGCGCGTTTTGCTCTCACCTCTTTGGGGTCGGCAATTAACGGCCTATAAATTTCTACTCTCTGTCCTTCACGCAGAACAGTCTCCTTAGGATTTTTAATCGCTTTAGCAAAAATCCCCATAGGCGCTGTTTCGGGGTCGATCTCAGGAAAAAAATCAACAATGCCGGATTTAATCACGGCCTCATAAGCGGTGCACTCGTCCGGCACATTCAAAGAGATGATTTTTTGTTCGGTAGGTAGGGCAAACGCAACTTCTACAATCATATCGAGCTCTTAATCGTAAATTTCATCAGCGCGACTGACAAACGCATCAACCAGCGTGGTCGCTACTTGGTTAAAGACTTTTCCCATCGCCATCGCCGCAATTTTACCAGAAAATTCAAACTGAAGATTAAGGCTGACCTTACAAGCCTCATCACTGAGTACTTTAAAGTCCCAAACGCCGACAAGAGAAGAAAATGGCCCCTCGACCAACTCCAGCGTCATTTGAACAGGCCGCTTTAGCTGATTCCGTGTGGTAAAACTGTATTTAAGTCCCGCCTTAGCTAAGTAAAGCGTTGCCACCACTGCATCATCAGAGCGGCTAACAACCTCGGTCTTTGCACACCAAGGTAAAAACTCAGGGTATCGTTCTACATCATTAATAAGATCAAACATCTGTTCTGCTGTGTGCAATACCAATGCACTGCGATCTACCTGAGCCATACCTGCAAAACGCCCCTTACTTAAACTTCTCAACTAAGCTGAAAATAAAGATCACCAACACGCCTACTGGCGCAATAAAACGCAGCGCAATATACCACGCATTAAACAGCAGAGGGGAAGAGATTGCCAACTCATTGGCGGCCATTTTACGTGTAATAATCCAACCAACAAAGATCGCAATACACAGACCACCCAACGGCAGCATGATATTCGCCGTCACAAAATCTAAGAAGTCAAAGATGCTAAATCCGGCCAATTTCACATCGGAGATAAAGTTAAATGAGCCCAACGCCGCAACACCTAAGCCCCAGACAATAAGACCAAGGACAATACAGGCAGGCACTCGGTGCCAGTTAAACTTCTCGACCAACCAAGCCGTTGCGGGCTCCATCAAAGAGATCGCGGACGTCCATGCGGCAACCCCCACTAACAGGAAGAAGACAAAACCAAAGATCTGACCGCCGGGCATCTGCCCAAACGCAACAGGCAAGGTAACAAACATCAGGCCAGGGCCTTTGCCGGGGTCCATGCCATTGGTAAAGACAATGGGAAAAATAACCAACCCGGCAATTAACGCAACAAGCGTATCCATGATGGCGATCCAGATGACGGCACTGCCTATGGATGTTTTCTTCGGCATATATGACCCATAGGCCATGATCGCTCCCATACCTAAAGACAAGGTAAAGAAGGAGTGCCCTAGCGCCACCAGCACAGATTCTGCAGTTAACTCCGAAGGGTCATAATGGAACAGAAAATCCCAACCTGCGGCAAAACCCTCGGTTTGAGAGGAGTAAGCAAGCATGACCAACAGCAGCACAAATAGCGCAGGCATAAGAAACTTAACAGCGTTTTCTAATCCTTTTTTAACCCCCCCAACAATCACCAACATCACCATCATAACGAAGATAGAATGCCAGATAATTAAGGTCTGCGGATTAGCTAAAAGATCATTAAACACCCCGTTCGCATCGTCACTACCGATAGCGATAAAATCGCCCACACCCATACCGGCGATGTAGTACAACACCCAACCAGCGACAACCGAATAGAAAGAAAAAATCATAAAGCCCGCCAGCACACCGATCCAGCCCACCAACGACCAGTAACGGGAGCGCCCCGCCTCAAGGGCAACATCTTTCATTGCATTGATAGGACTTTGACGACCACGACGGCCCACAAGCACTTCGGCCATCATGATGGGAACCCCCACCAGCAGAATGCAACAGAGGTAAACTAAAACAAACGCCCCACCCCCGTTTTCACCCGTAATATAGGGAAACTTCCAAATATTACCTAAGCCTACAGCCGATCCCGTAGCCGCTAATATAAAGATCCAACGAGATGTCCAAGCACCATGAATAGATGTTTTGTCTTGCATAAGCTGATAGCTCTCTATTTCTTCTTATGATCAACAGATAGCGAAATTCTTTCATCTATACCTCAAAAGCACAACGAAAAATAATCACTGCCATCCATTAAATAAAGTACAGCAACGCCATTTAACACAACGGTAAATATTATTAGAACTGCTTTCTTTGCTGTGAGCCTCACTATATAATCGCCCGCCATGGCTAAAAAGAAAAAAGCCCCATCAGGCAACACCATCTGTCAAAACAAAAAAGCACGTCACGAGTTCCTTATTGAGGATAAATTCGAGGCGGGTTTAGTGCTGACCGGATGGGAAGTAAAAAGTTTACGCGAAGGTCGCGCACAGCTCGTTGAATCTTATGTGAATATTCATAAGGGAGAAGCGTGGCTTGTTGGCGCCCATTTCACACCGTTAAAGACAGCCTGCACCCATGTGGTCGCTGATCCTACACGTCAAAGAAAGCTACTCTTAAATCACCGAGAGTTGGTTAAGATCATTAGCGCAATCAATGCAAAGGGCCTTACCTGCGTCCCGCTTGCGCTCTATTGGAAAGGTAATCACATTAAATGTGAAATCGCCTTAGCCAAAGGTAAAAAGCAGCATGACAAACGTGCTGCGGATAAAGATAAAGACTGGGCTCTGCAAAAACAACGCCTCATGTCTGCACGATAAAATCGGTCAAGGTGCTCACTCGGGCACCTAACATCTGCCAAGTATCTTTTTTCTCACGTCATCCTCCGATCTAATGAAGACGAGTCACGCTGCACTGCAACGTAACAATCTACAACCCGTCGAATAATCAACAACTTAATAAAATCTCCTTCCGCTTTCGTTAAAAGTACCTCACAAAAAAACAAAACACCTGTTTTAAATAAACGTTTACCTTTCTTGATATTGGTTATTTCTAGTGCAATAGTTTACTCCATAACGAGCACCCCAGCAGGCTGACTGCACTCGGGAATTCAGGGAGAATACTGTGCAATCACAAGGATACCAATTACAGGTCAACGGAATAGGTGACGCCAATGCACTTACGATTAGTGCAGCCCATGATCACTTCGGCCTATCAAAACAAGAGTGTATCCAACGCATTCTCACCTCACCTTCAATCTTGCAGTCAAACTTAAGCAAAGAGCGCGCACTACAACTAAAAGCGGCCCTAAGCGATTTTAAGCTCCCTTGCGAGATCGTCGACAATGATGCCACCGTTACCACAGACAACGCGCGCTACGAACTCGCAGCACACATCACAAAATTTGATTACGCCGCCGAATTTGCCGCTGAGATAGCAGCCTTCACAGGGCAAACCGGCGAAGAGATCATTAAAAGCTTAACCCAAGTCCCCGCCATCCTTTTAGGCCGACTATCCAAAACCGTGGCTGATGACCTCATAGAGCGCTTCAGTAGGCCGGGCATAGAACTCATTGCATCCGCCCCCGCAACCGCGCTTTATACCGTGATGGCTTTTATGCCCAGCTACAACGAGTCGGTCCGAAGCCAATACATTAGCCTCGGCCTTAAACCAAACAACAACGAAATCACCTGCGAACAATGGTCGGCTAATAATTTAAGTTACGCCTCAGCGCAAGCTATATGGCAAAAAGCAAGCGCACTTCACCTCCCCGTCATTATTCAAAATCATGACTACTTCCGGTTCAACTTATCGATGGACAGCACATCAACCGACATCAACACTGAACAACTATCCCAATGGTTAACCGACAGCTTTTCGATCCCGACCCAAATACATAACAAACTGATAAACGCCCTGCCCATTATATTAGAACGCTCAATTCCCCTTGAGAAAGCACAACAACGACTTGCCGAAATGCATACCCTCGGCTGTAAAGGCAGCGCCATATCGGTCGCAGGCGAGAAATACAATATCGAACTTAAAGCCCTACCCCCCGAGGTAAAGCCAGCCTTAGAGCACTTATGCAATAGCATCATGGGACGAACAATCCCTATAACAAAAACAGGCGAAAGCCCGCAGCTCATTCCGTTATCCGCCAATACCCACCAAGGCCTTTGGATTACCCATGAAGCTAAAAAAACCGGCTTGCAGGCGCGCTTAATTCCGTCCAATGAGAAAAAAGGGAGATAGTGTCATGGATGCCAAACCCAATACATTCGCGAAGGCACTAGAAGAGATCGCCTCGCTGTTAAAAAGACGACAGTACGAGCCCGCAGTACAAGCCATTCATGTACTTAGCCAAGCGGCAATGCGGCAAAACATTCAACTAATATTGCAACGCTACTTGGCCGAATTGAGCATGGAATCTTTAGAGCTGTGCGGGCAGCTGAACACCGCGCTCGACATTTGTGAACACAGCCTAGCCCAATACACAGACGCGCCGGATGAACTGTCAGCCGAAGCCCAAAAAGACCTCATTGCACTTGAGATGAGAAAACTGTGTTTGCTGATAAAACTTGATATGCGTAATCAACTCAGCACACAAAACAAACACCTTCTGTCGCTCTGCAATGCTCAACAACAAACCAGTTTGCAACCCGTAATCAATCGTATCAACCGATATAGCAGTGCATCCTCTGGCCGTTTAACACAAGAACAACAAAGCTTGGGGCTATTCCATCTCTCCGACCAACTTGTTCGGGAGGGCGCAAAAGCATTTAGTTAGCCCTATCAGCTTTTGCGCTGAAACGAATGTATACATTGCTGTAGAAAGGATTTCTCTTACTGCATACCCGCAGTAACAAACGCAATTGATCTGTATAGATCAAGCGATTAGCTCCGCGCTGATCAAGAAAGGGAGAGTATGATGAATTTTGATAATGAAGTCGCCGGCATGACACCGGGGCAGGCCCTCATGGACGTGCCTATCCCTAAACTGATAGAGAACACAGCCAAAGCAATTGCCTCCGCACAATATGAGCTTGACGCAACCTCAGTACGCGCCGCCACGCTCCTTAGTGAAACACAAGTCACCTTTAACGATGCCCAAGGCGTACCTCGCGACAGGAGCTTACTTGAGCTCGGTTTTATCCCACAGTTCTATCACTTCACTGAAACAGAGATGGAGTTCAAAGTTACCATTTCAGTACGCGTTGAATCTGGGATAGATATTGGTGGTGAGCTCGAAGCAGGTACACAAGAAAACTCAAGCTTCCCTGTCGCATTTGCAGGCAGCATCTCTTTCGACCTACACCACAAATATGAGTTTGATATGGAAGCCGTCTCCCGTATTAAAACCACCATGCGCTCAGTACCACCTCCACAAGCATTTTTGGATGCGATAAAAACACACGCAGCCAACGGCGGTGGCCGTATTTCAGCCGAGCCAAACCCTGCGCCATTAGTTGACCCTATTCCGGTTAACCCAGCTGATAGTGATACACCTGCAGATAACGACACACCGACCGACAATGGCGACACGGATACCGACGGCTAACCTGGAGCACTAAAATGTCACATAACAAAGTGATGGCAAGTTTAGAACAATCTCCACTGCCCGGTCTCCTTAACCAATTAGGTACGGCTATCGCATCAGCGCAGCGTGAGCTTGATCTCAACTCCATTAATATGGCGATGCAACTCGGCGATGCTGAAGGTCACGGTGTCGATGTCGGTAATGGCGAAAAACAATCGCTGATTAGCCTTGGCTTTGCCCCCGTGTTTTATCACTTCACCGAAGCCACCATCGATCTAAAAGTATCCCTCTCCTCTTCAACCACCACAGAAGCCAGTTTTGGCACCTCTGTTATGGCCGGAGGAACCGCCTATTTCGTCATGTTTGCTGCAACCGTGAGCGCATCCTTCAGTAGCAAGTACAGCTTTTCTTCTGAAGCAAGCAGCTCAATTACAGCACGTATTTCATCCATTCCACCGCCAAACGCTTTTCAAAACTGGCTTGCCAGTCGGCAATCAACCTCAACCAATAATGATACTAACGAATAAATTAGCGCATATTTACAGGAGTTAAATCATGTCAAACATAGGAAGAGATCTACTAAATGTCCCCATGGGGGAGATGATCCGAGAGATGGCTTTCGCCATTGCCGATGCACAATATGAACTCGACCAAGCCAGTGTACATGTAGCCCAAATGATGGGCGGACGATTACCTATACTCGATGACAACGGCAACATCACCGGCACAGAAGATACGCGGGTTTATTTTGGTAAAGATGAAGAGGGTAAATCACAAAAACTCAGCATGATGGAGCTCGGTTTCTCGCCGACCTTTTACCAGTTCACCAACAATATTATTGAAGTAAAAATTGCGATCAAAATGTCCCGTGAAATTGAACGTACAACCACAACCAATAGCAGCCGAGACAACTACAAAAAAAGCTCAAGTTTCTTTGGTCGCTTATTTGGCAGTAAAACAAAAGTGGGGACAACCACCGTCGATGCCACCTACTCAAGCAAATACAACTACAGCGCTGAAGGGGCCAGTTTACTGCGCTGTAACTTAGTCCCAATTCCTGCACCGGCTATGTTTGAAGAGCGTGTTCGTGCGCTACTCGATAATGACAACCTATCCGATGAGACCTAATGTCAAACTAATATAGGAGCAATAGATTATGCCTCGCAGAAGCATTGGACGTGAATTGAGTGATGTCCCTTTTGGTGAAATGATCACCGGTATGGGAATGGCGATCGCAGAAGCACAATATGCCATGGATGAAAGCGGTCTACGCCTTGCCCAGATGATGAGCGGTGAATATGAAGTCACCGAAATAGATCCCATTACAGGCACCACATCCGTCACCAAAAAGGAATCCCTTGTTCATTTTGATGGCCAGAAAATGTCCTTAATTGAACTTGGTTTCACCCCAACATTTTATCAATTTACCGACACCACCATAGAGATAAAAATCTCGATCAGTTTTACCGAACAGTCCGAGTTCGAACGTAAGAGTTCGAGCAAATCGGTAAGCGCGACAGCGACCGGTTTTATCATAGGCGCACATGCCAAAGTGAGAACCACCTCCGTCAGTGCTCGCTATGCCAACAAATACAACTACTCGGCAGAAGGCTCTAGCTTAATGCGAAGCCGCATTATGCCGACACCGCCCCCTGCCGTTTTAGAAGAACGCATTAGGGCGATTGTTGAACGTAACAAACCTGACGCAGAGTAAGAAGTCGAAACGATGAGTGATTATCTAGACTGGAACGACCTGCTGGAAGAGGAGGGTACCCCCTCCCCTCTCTCTTCGCCTGCACTACCTGGCGACAGCGATAAAAAGTCACTCTCAGACCTACTTCAACTGGATCAGGTTTCAGATGAGCTAAAACAACTCATCGCTCACCACCAAACCCTTGAGCAGGAGATGGGTCAGTTATTAGGCCGATCAAAAGCAGAGGAGAACAGCTGGGACAGCTTACGTTTCCCCATGCCCGTTCACACAGCTAAATCACGCCTAAAAGACAAGCAAGCGGTAAAAATAGAACTACTACAAGCCGAGCAGAAAAAAAGGTGGCTGGAACAATTAAAGCTAAAACGTAAGCAAGAAGAGAAAAAAGAGAACCAAGCGAAAGCCCTAAAGATGGACCAGCTCATTCGCAAAAAAATTGAGCATAAAAACAAACAACAGCGCCAGCAAAAACTGGATCAGCTAAAACGTGAGGCCCTAAGTCAACAACAGTTGCAACGACAACGCAACGAAGCATTACAGCGAGAACGGCAGCAACGCCTCGCGCAACAAAGACAGGACGCATTAAAACGTATTGCCGCTGAGCAACAACGTATAGAGATGCAAAAACAGCAAGCGCAAAAAGTGGCATTAGAAAACAAACAACGTTTAGCCGACTACCTACTACGGGAAGAAAGGCTCAAACAAAAACCGATCGATTCTGCACTCGACACTAAAAAAATGACGGCGGATAAAGAACTCGAACAACGGCAAAACAGACATCAAGAACGCGTAGCTCGCAGAAAAGAAGAAGAGCGCCAACAGCAGCTAAACGATGAGAAACGGCGACAACGCGCACTGCAAAAACACATGGACAAGCGAGCTGAAAGTGCCCGCTGGGGATTTTAGATCCAATGAATTGGTGGAGTAGATAACATGTCAAATCAGGTTGCCCAAGGGCAAAATTTAGATGATTTCCTGATCAACTTGGCTGACGGCCTAACCCAAGCGCAAAGTCGGCTTAATCGCGCACCTGTACTCAATGCATACGGTCAAGAGGCACTGGTTTACCATATTCCCAAAATGGAATTTGAGCTAAAGCTAGATATGACCTCAACCTCATCATCGAGCGCAAAACAAAGCAGTAAAACAAAACTGGCGTTTAGGCCATCATCACCCACAAACCAGACCCAAAGCGCCAGCAGTGTCATTCGCGGCGTCATGGTCGCCACCCCTATAGACTCAGGTCGCCCAACCCCGGTCATCATATTATCAGCGGAAAAATCATCCACCTCCCGCGTCAAATTAGAAGTACGTGGCCGCAACAGTTTAGGAGAGCCGTTAAGTAACAGTGTGGTCGAAATAAATATCGACCGCGAACTCTCCGCAAAGCTCAACAAACAGGAGCAGCGAGGCGGGCTAAATAGAGGGACTCAGCTCAGTTTGGCCACATTAACACTGGACGCCCAAGGCTACGCCTCATGCCAACTCAACATAGCCAAGACCGAACCCAAAAACCAGATTATCGCCATCAGCGCCGACCTGTTTTCGCAAACCGAAACACTGCTATACAGACATCAATAGGAGATAAATAATGGCACTGACAATTACAGCCAAACTTCTTGATAGTAACGGCAAAGCCTTAAACAATGCCACAGTAGATGTCTGTTTCTACGCGGCAAACGGCCGTATAAAAAGTATAGCCTCAGGAAAAACCCTAGCAAATGGTCAATTTAAAGCCCAAAGCAGCACGAAAGTAAGTGATTACTTACCACGTGTACTTCTTCGTACCTTGCATAAGAACAACTGGTTAAATCTCACCAACACACCTAAAAGCTACAGCAGCAGCAAACTGGATTTTGGAAACGTAAAAGTCAGCTTCACCCCCGTTCTAACCGTTGCCAACACCATCTTTCATACGATTCCATCATCAATAACTGGCGTCACAACTAAAGCTAACCCCGAAAGCCTAAAACAACTAAACACGCTTAAAGTCTCTAATCAAACACTCGAAAAACAGCTACAAGCCAGTAAAAAAGCGGAATCTACGCTAAAACTTGAAATTGACCAGTTACGAAAGGTCACTCAAAACCCAAAAATAGACCCTGCCCTAACAAAGCAACTGTCGACGCTTCAGCTACACAACAAAAACCTAACCGAACAGCTCAAAGGCAAAGAGAACCGTATTAAAGAGCTCGAACGAATCGACCCCAATGCCAAAGCAACCTTAAAAACAGAAGAGCTCAGTAAAGACGAAATGATCTCATCCGCCATGGCCGCCCTGAACAAAGCGGACCATGACAATAACGGGCGTTTCCAGTTAAAAAGTGCACGCATGGATCTAAAAGTACTGCCCGGCAGCAGCAAAGACAAAATACGACTGGTTAAAGACTCGAACAGCCTGACCCTAATTGACCCCGCCATGCTCTCAACACTGATACTCGACTTAGACGTGCCAGGCCATCAAGAAACGGTTACGCCACACAAAACCAAAATGCCGGATTTAACAGGCTACACCCGCAGCTTGGCAAACCGAAGACTCGAAGAGATGCAGCTCGATGCCCAGTGGTACAACCAGCAACTGACAAAAGAGCAACAAAGTGAAACCGGAAAAATTATTAGCCAAGCGCCAAAAGCAGGCGCTGCAATCGATCCCGACACTGAAATCATGTTAATTATCGGGGTTTCCCCCAGTACAGGAGCTTAAACATGTCACAAAAGAATATCTTTCAGGATGTGTTAGCAGCACCCCTTGGTGACATGGTCGCCGAAATTGGTACAGGCATCGCAAATGCTCAGTACGCCATCGATGCTAGAACACTTGAGAACATGAAGGAAATCTACCGCAGTGATGACGAAACCATCACTGAGTTAAGAAACATCGGCTATCGCCCAACATGGTATGTCATTCCAGAGGCCACCGCTGAGATCAATATGGCGCTCTCACTTAGACAAACCTTAGACAGCAATGGTAAAACAACTACTGAACTACAAGGCACCACGGTCGATGCAAGCTACCAGAATCAATATGATTTTAATGTACAGGCCAGTAGCAAACTAACCATTAAATTCCTACCGGTGCCCGCCCCCACACAGGTGGATGATCTTAACATTGTCCCGAATATAATCGGGCAACCTTTAGCCACCGCAAAAGTGCTACTCCAACGCTTAGGTATTAGTTACAACTTCAGCCCTAAAAACGTATCTGATAGCAAAATCGTCACCACCACCGATCCTCAGGCAGGTGAACTGATAGAAGCTGATCAGGTCTTAACCCTAAAGATTTAGCGAGTGTATATGATGAATATTTCAGCCCCTCAGCTCGCTAACCTGCTACGCCGCCTTGCCAACCCATCGCAGCAACCCGCACAAAGCCCAAACGGATCGAGCCCGCCAACACCCAATGTCGAACAACTATTAAGTTCACTTGGCACTACATTTTCCGACCCTAGACAAAACGACGTAGCCGACAGCTCAGCCTTACAGGGTTCCCTACATAAACTAAGTGCTTTAAGTAATTTAGACGCGTCCCAACTCAGCTCACTGTCTGAGCAATTAACACCGAGCATAGAGCGCGCCATTAATAATGGACAGATAACTGACTAGCTAAAACGAAACATTTTCAGCACAACATTGATGGATCAAATGCAGTAAAAAACGATAAAAATTTTGGCTATAAATCGCCATAAGGAGGCAACATGTGCAATCCAGGACACGACGTTTCGGCCGCCCTATCCCGCGCCGGTAGCGATGGTTTAAACAACCGAATTACGCCCCAACAATCACTCACGATTAATGCATTTGATCGCATTGTCGCCACGCTTAGTGCGCACCCTATTGATGAGGGTTACTTCTGGGATTCGGTTAACAGCCTTGAACACTACGTCGACCATACCGATTCATTTAACCGAGCCCTTCGCGCCCAAGCATTTAGAACCTTTGCGGCCAGCCACACTCAAGACCAAGTCAACAATAACATCTGGAATGCCATCGGACGCCGCTACGCGAACATGAGTCAAGATCATCGGGGCACCCTTAATGTATTCCTACGCGATAAAGTTAGAGACTCGTTAAGCGGTCAACTCGCCTGGGAAACCCACTCCCAAGCGGTCAGCATGATGGATCAAGCAGTTAGATCACTCAATGCGCTGGCATCTAATGAAGCTCAACTCAGCACATGGAGAGACCGTCTAAGAGCCATGGTCACCTCATCCAACCCAACCACGCAACAAGCAGGACAACAGCTGATGGATGGGCTAGGAATAGAATCAGTCGTCGCCCTCGACAGCAGCGATAGAATGGCAAGCGGCATTCGCGCCACCAGCCGCCTTATAACTGACACCCTCGAAAACTTTCGTATTATCGCCCCGCAAAACTTGTTTAAAACTATCTCCCAGCTTCCCGGCGCAAAAGAGAGCCTTATCCGCTCACTCGGCGCGAGCCAAAGCAGCTTTATTGTTCTCTGTATCAATCAAGCCGTCAGCCGAGGTGAATCACAACTCAGTACCGAAAGTTGGGTACGGTCAATTTCTGGTATCACGGCCGGCATAGCGGTAGGTATCATTACAGGAGGGGCAAGCACGCCTTTAGTACTAGGCCTACTCGCAGGGGCTAGCACCAGTGCTGTCATGGGTCTCCCCGGTTTACTGCAATCTATCCGCGCAGTCGATGAAGCCCGCATTGGCGAAGCCTCTGGTATCATGGACGACCAAGCCATAGAGCGCGCAACCTCGTCTCAAAACTGGTCTACCGGTACTTACATAGCCGGCATATTAATTCCTAACGGTGTGGGAAGCTTCATTGGCCAAACATCAAATGTAGGAGGCCAGATTGCCGGCGCGACCTTATCTACTATTCTAGAAGCGGTCGGCGCTTTGGCCCCCTCAAGCCGCGAAAGCGCAGGCTTCACTGCCCTTTGGGAAAAGCTTAATTCGATGACACCCGAAAAGCGCGAAGAGCTCTCAACCGCCTTCGATACCGTTATGGAACAGAAAAATATTCCACAAAGCGCCAGACCTGCGGTACTTGCCGCCTTTGTTGAAAATAACTTAGCCTCACTGGATAAAACCGCATCAAAAGCGAGTAAAGACCTAGAAAGCTATTGCGACCAATTAGGTCGTCAGCAATAGATAAATAAATTTATTAAAGAAAGACTTAGGCACAAACGGAAACAACCGCTATAATACGCACATCTGGGGATGACTTGGCTTCGACGCTGATTACAAAACCTTAGGTGCATGTCGAGAATGTAGTGATTCTCGTAAATCCCTCACTACACAGTTATAGTTGCAAACGACGATAACTACGCTCTAGCCGCTTAAGCCGGCTTGTGCCGCTCCTTCAGGTGTCTGTAACTAAAGGATTTTGCGGTATCATTCGAGACAGAATCGCCCGGACGCTTTGCTTCAAGCCGAACGGTTAAAACTAAAGAAGCTCGCCCATAACACCCTGGCTCTCGGGTCGTGACGGGTTAATTAAATAGAGAAGCCTAAACATGTAGATCTTGAGGCGGAGGATTGACGGACGCGGGTTCGACCCCCGCCATCTCCACCAAACGCAAATCCTGTAACTTCCAAACAGGTCCCGCAGGCCTTGAAATACCAAGGCTTGCGGTCTATTCTCTCTTCCTATGAATTCCATCTTATACCCCCAACTACAACACGTATCTAGGGGTACATCTGGGGGTACTTTATACCCCCAAAAGTTGGTACCCCCAAAATCGGATATTTCCACAAGAGGGCGTGGGTATGCCGCTGACAGTAAAAGAAGCGCAAGCAGCAACTCCAAGAGAAAAGGAATACAAGCTATCTGACGAAAAAGGCTTGTTTTTACTGATCAAAACTAACGGTGCTAAATACTGGCGCATGAAGTACCGCTTCCAAGGGAAAGAGAAGCTTTTATCATTTGGCGTATTCCCTGAAATAACACTAAAGAAAGCCAGAGAAAAGCGTGACGAAGCCCGTTTACTGTTAGCTGACGGTATTGACCCATCCGCCCACAAGAAAGCAAACAAAGCCTCTGAGAAACTACGAGCCACTAATTCTTTTCAGTCTATTGCTCTTGAATGGTTTGAAACACAACAAAGCGATAAAACCCTTGGATACCAAAAACGAGTTTTACGCGCCCTAGAACACGACCTATTCCCTTCTATTGGCGATACCCCCATAAACGAAGTAACAGCACCCATGCTACTTGGAGCCCTTAGAAAGGTCGAAGATCGAGGCGCAATAGAAACCGCCCACAGAGATAAACAAATTGCTGGGCAAGTGTTCAGGTATGCCATTGCTACCGGACGAGCTGAACGAGACCCCACCCCCGATCTAAAAGGGGCCTTAAAACCAGCTAAAACCAAACACTTTTCAGCGATCACCACACCAAAAGAAGCTGGTCAGTTAATGGCCGCTATCGACCTATTTCAAGGCACTGAGGTAGTCCGTTCAGCACTAAAGCTTTCAGCTCTCTTCTTCTGTCGACCTGGCGAACTTCGTCACCTCAAATGGTCCGATATAAACCATGATGAATTACGCATTGAGCTGGTGGCAGAGAAAACCCACCAGCAACATATTATCCCATTAAGTGAACAGGCTATTTCAATACTTCAGGACCTCCACCCCATCACAGGTAAGGGAGAATATATTTTTCCATCCGCCCGTGGCCGTAGTCGCTGTATGTCTGAAAACGCAATCAGGGTTGCCCTTAGATCAATGGGCTATGACAACGACACCATGACCCCTCACGGCTTCAGAGCAATGGCCCGAACGCTATTAGATGAAGCATTGAACTACCGTGTGGAATGGATAGAGCAGCAATTAGCCCATGCGGTTAAAGACGCCAACGGGCGAGCCTACAACCGAACTAAACACTTAGAACAACGTACCGAAATGATGCAACGTTGGGCCGATTACTTAGATCAGCTTAAAGCTCAAGCGTTGGCGGGTAACGTTATTACTGCCAACTTTAGGAAGGCTTAGCGATGAAACGTAAAACCACCTCAAAGCTGTTACCAAAAAATAAGCATGGAAAATGAGTATGGAATATTTATCTATTCCTGACTGGTTCAGTTTATCTAAATATGATGCTCTAAAAAGCTATACGCCAGTGGATTGGTTTTTTGCCTTAAGTGACAGGCGATCAGCATTAAGGGAAGTAGAAACTGGGACGCAGGGAATCTTTGTGGAAGGGTTCCTGAATCATTTAAACAACCCATTACAATTCGAAGTTATAACCAGAAACCCTGAAAAGCACGATGTTTTTTTTACTTCACCAATTCAACCCGTTCGAACTAGTTTCGTTCATGTTATGGGACAGCATATTATCAAGGAAAGAGGCGAAACAGAAAGCGAAGGGATTACAAATAAAGGCCCCTATAGAGATAACGGAGGGCACGATAGACGACAATGTATTGATGATTATATTTATGAACACGCTAAGCACGGAAGCATGCGCATAGGCTATATGTGCTACCCGTATGACGAACACTACATGAAGGTTGATTTATCACTTCCAAATACAACTTTAGAAAAAGCATTTAAGAAATATATTAGACAATTAAAGTCAAAAGGCCCAAAAGCAAAAACCCCTTCAATTGGCAACAAACTGCAAAACCTTAGCCGATACTATGTTTTACCTATTTTAGATCTACTCATATGGCAAGAAACACAAAATCACACAATAAAACCTAGTGAAGTTGCTAGGCTTTTGAGCGTGGATTACGACAAGCTTAATGATGTTTACATATCTCTTGCTCGAGAGGCTATCAGCGAGCCGTTTCTTAGCGACCTACGCAGTCATATATCTATAAACCAAATACATACCTAAAAAAAATGATCACTTTTTATCTGTACATCCATACAGTTTAGATATTTTAGTATTAGCTCTCTTCCGATAACAACATAGGAAAGCAGAGCATGACTATTCGAATTCTAAGACGCCCTGAAGTTGAAAAGCTGGTGGGATTATCCAGAAGCACTATCTATTCAAGACTCGAGCAAGGAACATTCCCTCAGCCAGTACCTTTAGGTGGGCGATTAGTTGGCTGGCTTGAGCAAGATATTCAGGATTGGATCAAAGCACGCATTGAAGAAGCAGGGGGGGCGTAACGATGAATAAGCCAGCAACTCCTACCACAGGTGCCACCAGAAAAAACAATCAAAAAAAGTCTACCTCAACCCCTACTAAGCATGAACTATGTATTCATGAATTACTGAGGGCCGGAACTAATGGTATCAATCAACTGATAGTCCTGAACACTTATCATGATACCTGTCTAAACACGACAATTTCTGAACTTGGGTTAAAGCGAAAGCTAATAATTGAACGCGAGAAACGACCACATATAAATACATCTGGTGGTAATAGCCCATTTTGCTGGTACTGGTTCCCAAGTAAAAGAGAAGCAGAGCAGGCTTTAGAGATGTTAAATCAACTACGAAGCAAGCGTGGAGAACCCCATTTAGATAGGGCTGAAACCACGAGCTTATTAGCTCAATACCCGTCCGCCCTTACAAATCCCGAACTGCCCCTATCCGTAACAGCTAAGGACCTGCTTTGATGGGCTATTTATCACAAGATCACATCATGGAAAACGTTAGGCTTAAACATGGACCAAAAATGGTTTTATTAGCCATCGCCAAACATGTGAACGATCAAAGAGAACACCTTGAATGCTGGCCTAGCACTTCAAGACTTGCCAAACTTTCCGGAATGAGTGAGAGAAATATCCCTCGGATACTCAAAGAGCTAGTAAAGCTAAAATATATTGATGTCCTTGAAAAAGGAAAGGGGAAGAGGTCCACAAGATACAAACTCAATATAGATTACCGTGAATCAGCGGGTGCTGTAGGGATGACAAAATGTCATCCCTCACCAACTCAGGCAAACAAATCTAAGGGTGACAATTTGTCTTTAAGGGGTGACAGTATGTCCGAAGGGGTGACAAATTGTCATCCCTGCCCTGACACCATGTCACCCGAATCAAGAATAGAATCAAGAATAGAATCGATAAGTGAAGTCGTTCAGCACCAGCCACAAAACGAATCCATACACTTACCGACAGAGACATCAAACACAGTACAAAAGAAAACGGCACCACCGTCATGGGACGAACTAAAGAAGGCTCTCTAATAGCTACAGCCTGCCTTTCAAGCGTTTCAGGTTCGTGGTGCTTTTTACTCTATACAACCAACTAAAACAAAACGTAATAACGGTTACTCAACATGAGGAACCGATCATCTACAAACACATAGGCACATAGAATCAGCGAGCGTACACAATAAGGTATGGGGGGGGATAGAATCTCTATACGCTTACAACTCGGACACCGCCACTGTAGATAGATTTTTACATGGACAAAATTAAAAATTAAATCCAAACGAGACCAAAGCAACGTAGCACTAGCAATGCAACATTAACACCAGCCCCCTAGTAGGTTCTTCCTACAACCTTAAAACCATGCGAGGGCGTAGACCCGCCCAGCGGATACAGTCAGTAAATTTATAAGACTTTGTGACATCCACCAGCGAATTCATTTTTTAAAAAGAAAGCAGCTAATAAGTAGGTAGCCATACAAAGCTGGGGGTACATTTGGGGGTACAAGCACAATAAAAAACAAGCATATCTATTTTAAAACATGTAGTTATAAAGGTTATTCGTTAGACGCCATCCCACCAAATACCGCAAAAAGCCCCGTTAATCGGGGCTTTTTGTTATCTAGCCTATCTCAAACACTCACACACAACTTCGCTCCCACGCTCTGCGTGGTAGCCGATGCTGACTTGCATTCCCACGCAAGAGCACCGGAACGAGGTGAACCTGAATCTCGACCTGACTCCCACGCTCTGCGTGGTAGCTGATACTGACGTGCATTCCCACGCAGGAGCATGGGAACGAGGTGAACCTGAGTCTCGACCTAGCTCCCACGCTCTGCGTGGTAGCTGATACTGACGTGCATTCCCACGTAGGGGCATGGGAACGAGGTGAACCTGAATCTCAACCTAGCTCCCACGCTCTGCGTGGTAGCCGATGCTGACTTGCATTCCCACGCAGGAGCAGGGGAACGAGGTGATCCTGAATCTCGACCTAGCTCCCACACTCTGCGTGGTAGCTAATGCTGACGTGCATTCCCACGCAGGAGCATGGGAACGAGGTGAACCTGAATTTCGACCTGTCTCCCACGCTCTGCGTGGTAGCCGATGCTGACGTGCATTCCCACGCAGGAGCATGGGAATGAGGTGATCCTATCTCACACACTGCGTTCTACGCTTAATGCGGTTAGGCCATCACCTTTTAATCATTCACAACAATTTCACTCAGGCCGTTTTTTTCAGCGAACGCTGCAAGTTTGCCGGTTTGTTTCATGGTTAACAAAAAGGCATTAACCTCCGCCAACCAATCTAGTTCACCTTTAGGTACAGCATAGGCATATTCAGTGGGTGCGAGTGGTTGCTTCGGTTTAAATAGCACCGCCCATGAGGTGAGCTGTGTCATGCGTTTTCCGTAGGGGTAGTCCGCCATAAATACGTCGGCCCGGCCACTCAGCACCTCTTGCTCCCGCGCTTTAAAACTATCCACAACGGTCACTTGGGCGTTTTTAATATAGCGTTTTATAACGGGCTCCATAAAGGTGCCCTGCTGCACAACCACCACATGACCATGTTTATCGATATCATCCCAGCTCGCTATATACTGGTTATCTTTTACCCCAACCGCGTAAATACCACTCACCAGGTAAGGGGTAGAAAAGGTCATATAGGGTTTACGGTTGTCTCTTATCCCAATACCGTGCATGGCGATATCGCAGGCATTGTTCGCTAAGTTCTCTATTAGATTTGAAAAAGAGCTCTCAACAAACGTCAGCTTTACCCCCATTGAGACGGCGAATTCCCTCGCCATATCGATATCGATCCCCTCTAAACGACCGGTCCGAGGATTCTTGTAACTAATGGCAAAGTAGTCAGGCCAGTAACAAACGTTAAGCTCCCCTCGTTCGATTATCTGCTCACTTCGAACACTGGCGGCAGTCGTATGTGTGAATAACAGGATAGTCAGGAGTACCACCAGATGAATGATTTTATGCCCGAAATACATTACAACTTAGCTCCAAATAGCCTTAGGTTATATTTTTTAGCGCTCACTGCTTTTGGTAAACACAACAAGATATTTCTTCGTTATACTACCAAGGTAGTTATTAGCGAGCTCAGTCTGCATGAAAGATTATAAAGTCATAAACCCTCAATCCATTTCAAACTGGATCTTTGCAGGTGTTTTAAGCTCAATCTTATTAATTGGCAGTGTACTTTGGTTTAGCCTCATTCAAAGCATCACTGAACGAACTGAACGCTCAGTCCTTCACGCTCGCATGATTGAAAGCACAGTGACAAGAACCTTTGAGGCACTGGAGATCAGTTTACACTCGTTATCTGATGATTTAAAAGGTGGCGAGTTAAGCCCCTCTCATCTACAAAGCCTTCGTGAGAAAGCCCTCAAAATTTTAGCCTTTGCGCCCCAGCTTAGGCAGATCGTCATCGTTAAAGATAGCAACACCCTCATTGATACTCAGCAGTCCCAGCCTCAAAATATCAATTTAAGTATCTTAGGCTTACAAGCCCCCTCACCCCATGCGTATTCGTTAGGCCTTCATATTGGCACCGCCCTCCATGGTCGGTTTTTACCCCTACGCGATTCATACCCAGACGAGTCAATAAAACTAGAGTTTATCCCCATTGGCTTTTGGACCCGAACTAACGCGGGTGAAAAGGTACTTATCGTTGCAGCATTTAACTCACACTACGTAAAACGCTATATCACTGACTTACAGCTCGATGATAACAATCAGGTGTATTTAACCGATTTTCAGGGAAACGCTCTTCTCCAGACAGGCCTGTATGGCCCGAATAGAGAGAATGTTATCGCTCACTTAACGACTATTTTACATAGCGGAAAGGATGAAGGCGTCAGTACAACGGCATACGATATCCTCCCCCTCAACATCACCACGACTCGTCTACTAACCAAGTACCCTCTCGCCGTATCGATTGTCACCGATTTTAAGGGTTCATTTGCTGTATGGATCGAGCAAAAACGCATCTTTTTATTAATATTAGGCGCGGCAATCGCAACACTGATTATTGGCACGGTCTACATCGTCAGAATCAATAACAGTGCGCTAGAAATGAAAGAGGAAGTACACCTGTTATCGGAGGTGGTCGAGAATAATCCTACGGTTATTATCATTACAAACCGCGAAGGCCAGATTCAATATGTGAACAATAGTTTTGAAGCGATTTCCGGATACAAAAAGGACGAGGTGCTAGGTCAAACCTCGCGTATGTTTAAGTCCGGCGAGATGTCAGAACAAGAGTACGCGGCAATGTCTCGCACACTTAACACCGGTAACAGCTGGCACGGAGAGCTACAGAGCAAACGTAAGGACGGGCGCTTTTATTGGGAAAGGGCATCCATCAGCCCTCTGATTAATGATCATAACGAGATCACTCATTTTATTGCATTAAAACAAGAGATCACCGAAGAAAAAGAGTTCCAAGACAAGCTACGTTTAGCCTCTGATGTTTTCAATACGGCGGCCGAAGCGATATTAGTTACGGATAAGAATAACCGTATTCAGATGGTGAACCCTTCGTTCCAAAAAATTACGGGCTACTCTGAAGCCGACGTTCTGGGTAAAACACCCTCACTGTTAAAATCAGGAAAACATAGCCCCGAGTTTTATGAAAATATTTACAACCAACTCAAGACCCATCACCTCTGGGAAGGTGAGATTTGGAATAAGCGTAAAAACGGTGAAGTGTATCCCGAATGGCTGGTTATCTCCTCCCGCTTTGATTTAGACGGTAATATCGAGGGCTATGTTGCTCTCTTTAGTGATATTACGAAACGAAAACGTGACCAAGCGGTCATTACCCACCAAGCCAATTACGATGCCCTAACGGGCTTACCGAACCGTAACCTTTTTGAAGACCGGCTAATCCAATCTAAAACCCTCTGCGATAGAAATAAAACAGAAGCCGCCCTTCTTTTTCTCGACTTAGATCGTTTTAAGTATGTGAATGACACCTTCGGTCATATTGCAGGCGATACGCTCCTTAAATTAGTCGCAACCCGCCTCACCGCCTGTATTCGTAAAAGTGATACCGTCGCGCGATTAGGCGGCGATGAATTTGCAATTATTATCCCCGAGCTCAGCAGCGCCATTCTGGTTGAAAAGATTGCCAAGAAAATATTATCAAGCTTAACCGAACCCTTTGTCTTAGATGGCAACCACGCATACATCTCATGCAGCATTGGTATCGTGGTGCATACAAATGACAACATTTCATTGGAAGAGCTGATTTATAACGCCGACAGCGCAATGTACAAAGCCAAAACCAAAGGCCGCAATCGCTACGAATTTTTTGATGAAGCATTAAATGCCAAAAATAGAGAGCGTAATTTACTTGAAAAAGATATCTACTGCGCCATCGAACGAAACGAGTTTCACCTCGTCTACCAGCCTATCTGGTCCATTGATGGGCAGCATATACACTCAATTGAGGCCCTAATTAGGTGGCAGCACCCGACCCGTGGACTCATCTCCCCCGCTGACTTTATACCGATCACAGAAGAGTCCGGACAGATCATCGCAATCGGCGAATGGGTCATTAAAGAAGCCTGTAAGTTTGCGCGCAAAATTAGCTTAGAAGGCGGTACCCCTCCCTCAATCAGCGTCAACATTTCAAGCGCTCAGTTTATGAAAGGGGGCGTTGTTGAAATCATTAAAAGAGAACTCGAAAACAATAACCTAAAAGGGGCCAACTTAATCGCTGAGATTACTGAAAATCTTTTACTTTCCGACCAGGAAGATATCTATTTGCAACTTAAAAACATTGTTGCACTGGGCGTTGAGCTGGCCATAGATGATTTTGGAACGGGTTATTCATCACTCAGTTATCTAAAAAAATACCCCATTAAACGACTAAAAGTTGATAAAATATTCATCGATGAGATTGTCACTGATGTTGATGATCTGGCCTTAGTGTCGGGCATTTTATCGTTAGCCAATTCGTTATCCCTATCAACGGTGATTGAAGGGGTCGAAACCCAAGCACAATTAGCCACACTGAAAAAATTAGGCTCCCCAATGATACAAGGGTACCTCTTCTCACGGCCGGTTAAAGAAGAACAAATGCTTGAGCTACTAAGAAACAATGTATAACGTAAACTAAGTGATACATTATGATGACTAAAACCAGCACGACGCGAGCTTAGTCATCGCCCTATAGATATTCTCAGCTAGCTAACAGGCTGAAAGCCTATTGAGTAGGGCACCATTGACTCAGCATGGCACACTAGATCAACACGCTTAACCCCACATATTAACGACGTATTCGTTAATAATTATTGAACCGCTACTACAATATAATTATTGTAGATAAATCAGATATACAGGATGCATATCTCGTTGAGTAATAACAGCAGGTTAATCACCCGGTTAAACCATGGATAGTGGACGCATTGTAAGCTTCACATTTATCCTAATGAGCGCTTTGATGGTCATGGCGGGACTGTATTTAAACATCAGTCACCAAGATTCGTTCGCCTCGTTAATACTGATCGCTGCTGGCACTAGCAGTTTATTACCCCATTATTATTTTTCTAAAAAAACGCGCCGGTTACTCTCCAACAACACAGAACAACAACCCGACAAATCCTTCCAAGACACCTTCGAGAAGGCGGCTATAGGGCTCGCCCATGTTGACAAAAAAGGCCGTTTCATCCGTGTTAATAACAACCTTTGTCGTTTTTTAGGCTATACCGAAGACGAACTACTCGCTACAACGTTTCAAGCCCTTTCATTACCGGAAGACCTAGAAGACAGTTTTCGCTGGATAAGAGCGGCTTTGGCGGGGGAAGAGGTTGAGGAGTTCTCTAAAATCAAGCGTTACTACCATAAAGATAAACGTTTAATCTGGGCAAAACTCACTACAATACTGGTTAAAAATGAGCGCGGCGAACCCGATTACTTTGTCTCCTCCATTCAAGATATAGCCGAGCTAAAAAGCACAGAGATGCTTCTTCGCCAATCAGAAGAGAAATTTAAAACGATCGTAGAGGCGGTCTCTGATGAAGTTGTCATCTGGATGTCGACCACCGGCATGCGTGAGATGCTTTATGTAAACCAAGGTTATGAGAAACAGTGGGGACGCTCGGTCGACTCCCTCTATCAAGACCCAAAAAGCTTTTTAGATATTGTTCACCCCGACGACAAACAGGCCGTCGAAGAGATCTTTAGCCTCAGCCCTGACAGCAACTGGAATATCGATTTCCGTATTGTTCGTGACGACGGTGAGATACGCCATATCCATAATGTCGGTTTTGGTATTATACAAAATGGCGAACCCCTCTTTCTGGTTGGTTCCGCGGTCGACCGCACCGATATTATGAACCGTCAGCAGCAGCTAGATGAGTCCCTACTTAAATTGGAAGCGGCCTACAAAGCGTTAGAAGAACTGTCTCAGAAAGATGGCTTAACGGGTGCTTTAAACCGCTCAGCCTTTATTGAGCACTTAAGCGATGCTTATGAGCGCTTTAACCGTTATCAAACCCCAGCAACCTTAATTTTTATCGACCTGAATCAGTTCAAAGAGATTAATGACAATCACGGGCATATTACCGGCGACAACACCTTGGTCACGTTAGCGAAGGTATTATCCGCTAACATTAGACAGACCGATGTATTAGGGCGCTATGGCGGTGATGAGTTTGTTGTGCTGTTAAATAACAGCTCAGCCAGTGACGCTAAAGAGTTTTATACACGAGTGGGCAATAGTATTGACGTGACCTGTAACCTCTCAGGTACACCACTTTCTATCGGGATCTCCTATGGGGTCTATGAGATCGACTCCAGCATCACTGATATTCAACAATGGATATCCCACGCGGATATCTCTATGTACAAAGACAAAGAGACACCAACGCGCTGAAGCGCCGTAAACTCTTCAGTAAAATAAAACACGCACCCTGAACAAGCGCCGATGTCCCTTTATGGAGTCATAACATGCATCAACCTAGTCCTATCATTCTGCAAGAAAACCCGCCCTCGTTGAATACTGTCGACTTTACCGATGCACTGTTAACCGATAAGCAAGCCTACTTAAAGACACAGAAAAAACTACAAAAGAAGATATTGAGCATACAGCAAGCCTATTACCATCAAAAACGTCGAGCTATTTTGGTGTTTGAAGGCTGGGATGCCAGCGGTAAAGGGGGAGCCATCCGCCGTTTAACAGAAAAATTAGACCCTCGCGGCGTTAAAGTGTACCCCATTAGCGCCCCCTCGCCTGAAGAGCAAAGCAAACATTACTTACAGCGTTTTCAAGCGCGCTTACCTGAAGCCGGCACCATCGCTATCTTTGACCGCTCATGGTACGGCAGAGTATTAGTCGAGCGCGTAGAAGGATTTGCATCAGAACACGCATGGCAGCGGGCTTATCAAGAGATTAACGAATTTGAACGTAGCCTGATTGATGATGGCGCAAAGATCATTAAGATCTTTATGCATATCGACCCAGACGAGCAACTTAAACGCTTTGACGAACGACTCAACAACCCGGTTAAACGCTGGAAGCTCACCACAGAAGATATTAGAAACCGCATGAAGTGGCCTGAATATCATGAGGCAATGAACGATATGTTCACATACACCTCCACCCAAGCGGCACCTTGGCATATTATCGCCGCCAACCATAAATGGTATGCCCGTACAGAGGTTTTAAAAACCATCGCGGCTCAACTATCCGACGGTATGGATATTAGCCCACCACCGGTGGACCCAGACGTGATTCGCGAGGCTTATCAAGCCTTAGGCATAAAGATATCAGACTAACCCGCGCCACTGCCATAATTTTGTAACAATCCGTTGGCATCATTAGCCTCACTTACAAAGAGGCGAAGATAAATGACAGAAAATACGTTAAAAACTCAGCTGAAACAGTTGCTGAATCGTGGTTACTCAGAAATTGATGTGCTTAATCTAGGCATTGCACCCAAGCATTTAGTCGATCAAGCTATTTCAGAATACAACGCAGATCAGCGGATTCAAGATCAAACATTGCGTACACAGCATAACCAAGCAAATTTTGCTATGCGCTTAGGTGGTTAATTTAACCACCTACCCTACCTATGAACCATTTTCCTATATTCTTTAGCATTATTCATTTCTTCTATTGATTTCATTCAGATACAATTCACCTTGTTTGGTGTATTAATGTTAGCTACTAGGGACAAGCAAACACATCCCTAACGATGTAGCAGGCTGATTTTTGTGGGGAAAGCCCGTTAGTCCCAATAAAAAATTGATGAGCACTTATAGGAAAATTACAATGAAAAAAGTACTTATTGCAGCAGCTGCTGCGACTCTGATGTTACCTGCAGCAGCCATGGCTGAGCGTGATGGTCTAACGGTATACAACACTAAATGTGGCGTATGTCATGCTTCAGGTAATGCTGGCGCACCTAAACTAGGTGATTCGGCGGATTGGGGCGCACGTGCGACTCAGGGTATTGATACACTATTGGCAACAGCTAAAAAAGGTAAAGGCGCTATGCCTCCTTCAGGCCTATGCATGGACTGTAACGATAACGAACTTAAAGCAGCCATCCAGTACATGTTAGATAACTCTAAATAAGCGTTATTTACATGCATAAAAAAACCGCCTAATAGGCGGTTTTTTTTTGTCTCTATAGTACTGTTAAAAAATATCGGTTGGCGATAAGTCTCGCAACTGACCATTAGGATCGCCCTCGGGACTCGCCTGCAATTTCTCTAACAACTCTTGGTCTTTTCCTTTCTGCACAATAATTTCTACACGGCGATTTTTGATTCTATTTTCACGCGTGCTGTTTGGCACTAAAGGTTTTGTATCCGCATAACCCAACACCCTAAAGCGGGATTGTTCAATCCGAGGGTCACCAAATAACTCATGCGCCACCGCTAAAGCACGGGCAACAGAAAGGTCCCAGTTAGACTCAAAGCGACGCCCCGCATAGGGAATATTATCACTGTGGCCTTCGATAGCGACATTGCCTTTCACATCCAGCAATACATCTCTAATTTTCGCCAAGACAGGAATGGACTCATATTTCAGTTCGGCAGAACCTGAGTCAAAAGACCCTTTCTCTTTAATACGAATAATAATTTTCTTACCATCCGTTTCAACTTCAACACTGCCCTCGCCAATCTCTTCGGCTAAAGCGGCGGCGAACTCGACCGCATCCTCTTTTGCTTGTTGCTCTTGTTCTTTTTGCAGTGCTTGATCAATGCCTGCTTCTTGATCCGGTGTATCACTCTCCCCCTCTTTTGAACGAACATCTAATGTATTCATATCATTATTGACCGTCATCTGACGGATTTCGTTCAAGGGCGTAGGTTCAGGACGACCGGGGCTAAACTCCTGCGCAATAATCGAGGTGCCTTTAGGTATGTCTTCAACTTTAATTTGATTTTGCACACCAAACGCTTCACGCATGGAGCCCGCCAGTTGTTTAAACTTTAAGACGTCCATTTCCGAAAAGGATAAAAGTAGAACAAAGAAACACATCAACAGCGACATTAAGTCGCCGAAGGTTGCTAACCAACCAGGTAACCCTGCAGGACAGGGGGGGCATTCTTGCTCTTCGGTATCATCACTCATTGCTCAGCTCCTTACCGAATTAACCTTCAGCCGCCACACGTTTTTTCTCTGGCAGATAGTTTCTCAACATCTGCTCGATCACGCGCGGGTTTTGACCTGCTTGAATAGCCAATAAGCCATCAATCACTAAAGACGCATTGAGCGCCTCTTCATTTTTTCTGACATTGAGTTTATCTGCCATAGGAAGCGCAACCATTGTTGCGAGCATGGCCCCATAAAGCGTTGTTAACAGCGCAACCGCCATGGCGGGACCAATGGATTTTGGGTCACTCATGTTAGATAGCATCTGCACTAAACCAACGAGTGTACCGATCATCCCCATCGAAGGACCTACATCCCCAACGGCAGAAAAGACCGACGCACCAAATTCATGGCGATCACTGGTAAGTTTCGCTTCTTTTTTGAGCAGTGTTTTAACTACTTCAGGATCATGGCCATCCACCAATAACTGAATACCCCGCTGCATAAAATCACTGCTAACCGTTTTATCTTCTAACGAAAGCAACCCGCCTTTACGCGCAGCATCCGCTAACTCAACGGTTTCAGCAATAATATCTTCAGGGTTTAAAGACTTGTACATGAAGGCCTTAGCGGCCACTTTACCTGCACCTAAAAACTGGCCTAAGGTAAACTTCATCAACACAACAAAAATACTACCGCCAATAACAATCAATAATGACGGTGGATTGATAAAAACACCTGGATCACCACCCGTGACAATCGCAGCGATGACAATACCGAAACTGCCTAATAAACCGACGAGCGTAGCTATATCCACTCAGTACTCCCTCATACCAGCCAATGAACACTGTTCATGCCCTATCTAACGAACTGCTTATCATAGCAAAAAAGCACAAACAATCACCCACTCTTCATAGGTTTAACAGTTATTCTTTAGGTATAATTGATTCTAGACCGATGCTTCGGTAAGTTTAGCCCTTTCAATGTGGATTCATTCCCATGCCTCGTAAAAAGAAAACAACCGATTTCGAGCAATCTTTACAAGATCTCGAATCAATCGTTACACAGATGGAACAAGGTGAGCTGTCTTTAGAGGACTCTCTTAAAGCATTTGAAGAAGGGGTAAGCCTCACACGCGAATGTCAAAATATCCTTGCCCAAGCAGAACAAAAGGTTCAACTATTGATGGAATCAGGCGGTGAGCTAAAAACCGAACCCTTTGATCCTGAAGAGGGTAGCTAACTTGGACATTCGCAGCCTGCTCAACCAATACAGCGAGCGTGTCGATAGTTACCTTAAAACATGCATCAGCCAAGAAAGTATCGACCCCATTTTACAGGCGTCGATGCTGTATTCACTTTTTAATGGCGGCAAGCGCGTTAGGCCCACCTTAGTGCACATGGTAAATTCAATGTTAGGTGGCGATATGCGTCACGCTGACAGTGCCGCCGCCGCGATCGAATGTATCCATAGCTACTCCCTCGTTCACGATGACCTGCCTGCTATGGATGATGACGACCTAAGACGGGGTAAGCCAACCTGTCATATCGCCTATGATGAGGCAACCGCAATTCTGGCGGGTGATGCACTACAGAGCCTCGCCTTTGAACTGATCGCCGTTGATCCCTACCTTAACGCTGAGGATAAAGTCGCGTTAGTGAAAGAGCTAAGTATCGCCTCGGGCTATCAAGGCATGGCGGTAGGCCAGTCCTTTGACCTGCGTAATGTAGGAAAACCGTTGAATCTGGTGCAATTAGAAGCCATGCACCAACACAAAACCGGTGCGCTTTTACAATGCTCAGTTATTATGGGGGCTATCATCAGCGGTAAAGCGAGCCAAGCCCAGCTCAGCGCGTTAACCGATTATGCAAAAGCCATAGGCTTAGCATTCCAAGTGCAAGATGACATTCTTGATATTGAGGGCGACTCTGCAGTTATCGGCAAACCCCAAGGCTCAGACCTAGCACAAAAAAAACCGACCTATCCTGCCCTATTAGGGCTTGAAAGTGCTAAGCTGAAACTACAACAGCTACACGACGATGCGACCCAAGCCTTAGCCCCATTCGGTTCATCCGCATCGGAATTAAACGCACTGGCTGATTTTATCGTTCACCGCGATCATTAACTTTAAAAGACCCTTTATGTTTCTCACGATCCCCGCGTCTCGTCCTAGTACTCCACTACTAGATCAGGTTAATGATCCAAAACAACTTCGCCAACTCCCTGCGGACCAACTACCTGAGCTCGCAGAACAGTTGAGGGCATATTTACTCTATAGCGTTGGGCAAAGTGGTGGACATTTTGGCGCGGGCTTAGGCGTTGTCGAATTAACAATCGCCTTACATTACCTATTAAACACACCCGACGATCATCTCGTTTGGGACGTAGGACACCAATGCTACCCCCATAAGATACTAACGGGACGACGGGAAAACATGCTCCATATCCGTCAAAAAGGAGGGCCTTCCCCGTTCCCGAAACGATCAGAAAGTCCCTATGACGACTTTGGTGTAGGCCACTCAAGCACCTCGATTAGCGCCGCGTTGGGTATGGCGATCGCGGACAAACTCCGCGGGCAAAAAAGTAAAACAGTTGCCGTCATTGGTGATGGTGCCATGACCGCTGGGATGGCATTTGAAGCCCTCAACCATGCCGCCCATACCGACACCGATCTGTTGGTTATCCTCAATGATAATGATATGTCGATATCACATAATGAGGGAGGCTTGGCGACCTACTTAGCAAAAAACATCAAACAAAAAAGTGAAGGCGAAACCACCGCAGCGCTCTTTGAAGCTTTAGATTTTGAATATACCGGCCCCGTAGATGGCCATGATCTACCAACGCTACTGTCAAAACTTTCAGCGGTCCTGAGCAAAGACGGCCCACAATTTCTCCACCTCATCACCAAAAAAGGTAAAGGCTTTAAACCCGCCGAAGATGACCCTGTGGGTTACCATGCAATTACTAAAATAAGCCCTATCCACCAGCCAAAAGAGAAAAAAGTCACCTACTCCAACATTTTTGGCCGTTGGATCTGTGAGATCGCGCAATCAAACCCACACGTAACAGCGATCACACCCGCTATGAAAGAGGGGTCTGACCTTGTTGCGTTTGCCACCCAATACCCTAATCGCTTTTTTGATGTGGCCATCGCAGAGCAACATGCGCTTACCCTTGCCGCAGGTATGGCATGCCAAAAGATAAAACCGGTTGTCGCGATCTACTCTACCTTTTTACAACGGGCCTATGACCAGTTAATCCATGACATCTCGATTCAAGACTTGGACCTTCTACTGGCCATAGATCGAGCAGGCTTAGTGGGTGAGGATGGTGCAACCCATAGCGGCGTCCTCGATATCAGTATGCTACGCGGCTTACCTAAAGCCGTGATCATGACGCCCTCAAGTGCGCAAGAGCTACGCAACATGTTATACACCGGGTTTCTTTACAAGGGATTGGCCGCTGTACGCTACCCTAGAGGGTCCGCGATCGCCCATGTCGAAGGCGAAATGGAGCCCCTCGAGATTGGCCGTAGCCTGCAAATACGTAAAGGAGAAAAGGTCGCGCTACTTAATTTTGGCCCCCTACTCAAAACAGCACAGGCGGTTGCCGACAGCCAGAATTACAGCTTAGTGGATATGCGTTTTGTTAAGCCCCTTGATGGCAAGATGGTGGAAAAACTGGCGAACAACCACCAGCTTCTAGTCACATTAGAAGATCACAGCATTATAGGTGGAGCAGGATCAGAGGTAAGTGAGCATTTACACCATATACAAAGCAATACGCTACTGTTAACCTTAGGTATCCCTGATAAATGGATAGGCCATGCTACCCGAGAAGAGCAACTGGCTGAATGCGGTTTAGATCAAGCCGGCATAGCGCAAGCGATAGAGAAAGCGTTGACCCGCTAAGTTTACAACCAGAAGAAAGCGATACACTGCAAGACAATCGCGGCAAAAATACCGGCAATAACATCATCTAGCATCACGCCAAGCCCGCCTGACACTTTTTGGTCAGCCCACTTTATCGGCCACGGTTTGATAATATCGAATAGTCGAAAGAGCACAAAACCAATCACAATCCACAACACACCCGCCGGTGCTAATGTCATCGTAATCCAAAACCCAACAAACTCATCCCAGACAATACCACCATGATCATGCACACCAATATCTTTACTGGTACGGTCACACAGCCAGATACCGATCAACGTCGTTACCACTAACATCAACAGATACCACGGCAGGCTTAACTGTTGAAACCAGAAATAAGGAATAACGGCAGCAAGTGTTCCAAACGTGCCCGGCGCCCAAGGGGCTGCCCCACTCCCCAAACCGAACGCTAAGAAATGGATAGGGTTTTTCCAGACACTGGCCGGTACTTTATTCACGTACACTCCTCATTTAGTCATCTGTTCGCTGAAAATGATCGTAACCGGAGCCCTGTATCTGACAAGGCTCGCCA
Source organism: Neptuniibacter pectenicola (assembly GCF_001597735.1). Classification (GTDB taxonomy): domain Bacteria; phylum Pseudomonadota; class Gammaproteobacteria; order Pseudomonadales; family Balneatricaceae; genus Neptuniibacter; species Neptuniibacter pectenicola. The sequence continues at coordinate 271,247 of NZ_LUTS01000003.1, read as the reverse complement.
CGAAGAAATAGTTCGATATCCGCCCGATCCGTCACTTTGCCTATGACAGTAACAGGAACCGGTAGCTGCGACAAAAGGGCGAGGTAGTTAGGCGGAAGCGTAAAGCACAACTCAAAGTCCTCTCCCCCCGTCAGCGCCCATTGTCGAGCACTCTCCTCGCCAAACGTAGCGATAAGCTGAGAGGAGATCGGCACAGCCTCTAACTGTAAACGCGCCCCTAAACCACCGCTCGCTTTTAGAATATGTGACAGATCAGACAATAGCCCATCGGAGATATCAATACAGCTATTGGCCTTGCCTAACAGTATTTTTCCCAGCTCAATACGTGGTGTCGGCGCATAAAAGCGTTCGAGCAGATAGCCAGCCTCTGTATGATTCTCAAAACCATTCAGTAAACCGTCTAAACCACCTCGGCTATCTCCCAAACAACCACTGACACAGATAAGATCACCGACCTTTGCCCCCGCACGGGTTAAGCGATGATCACGCGGTAGAAAACCATGTACTTGTGCCGATAATGTTAACGGACCTTTTGTGGTATCCCCTCCCACCAACGACACATGGTATTCATTACACAGCTGCGCTAAACGGCTACTAAATAGCTGTAGCCAGTCTTCATCGGGCTCTGGGAGTGTGAGGGCTAAGGTCAACCATGCCGGTGTCGCCCCCATCGCCGCTAGATCACTTAATGCCGAACCAAAAAGGCGGCTGGCCAGCAGATCGGCGGGGGTTCCTTCAAGAAAGTGAGTCCCTTGCACTAAGGAATCAATGGAGACAGCGAGTTGCTGCCCTGTCGGCACCGACAGCACGGCACAATCATCACCTATACCCAACGCAACAGAAGCATCCGTAGATGCTTCTGCAAAATAGCGCTGGATCAGCTCAAACTCACTCAGTGACATGAAGCTTAAGACTTACGCTGACGTTGATCTCGAATCTCAGCCATACGTACACGCTGAGCCAATTTATCCAGCACACCATTAACGTAACGATGACTTTCAGTCGCGCCAAACTTCTTCGCTAGTTCAACACTCTCGTTGATAGCAACACGGTAAGGTACCTCGATGCGTTGAGCCAGCTCAAACGCGCCGATACGAAGTACGGTTAGTTCGATAGGATCAAGCTCTTCAACTTGGCGATCAAGAAAATCTAAGTATGATTTATCCAAATCACTCTTAGCACCGGCAATGCCATGTAAAAGCTGAGAAAAGAGTTTGATATCCGTATCACGCATATCGTTATCCACTCTAAACTGTGCTTCTATCTCATGTACCGGCTGCCCTGCAATCTCCCATTGATAGAGCGCTTGTAGCGCATAACTACGGGCATTACGACGCTGAGTCGTTAGGGAGGCTTTTTTCTTTGATACCGGTTTGTTGTCGTTGTCACTCATGTAAACTTAAACCTCAAGCTGCTTAAGCAGGCTAACCATCTCAATGGCAGATAGCGCAGCTTCAGCACCCTTATTGCCCATTTTAGTACCGGAGCGTTCAACCGCTTGCTCGATACTATTCACCGTCAGAATGCCGTTAGCAACCGGTAGATCGTAATCTAGGGATACTTGAGCAACACCTTTAGAGCTTTCACCTGATACATATTCAAAATGCGGTGTGCCACCACGAATAACCGCACCTAATGCAATAATTGCATCATCTTTTTTCTGTGCAGCAATACGTTTAACAGCCAAAGGAATTTCGAAAGCACCAGGAACACGGATAACACGAATTTTATCTTCGCTTACGCCGTGACGTTTAAGTGTATCGATTGCGCCTTCTAATAGGCTTTCTACAACAAATGCGTTAAAGCGACCCACTACAATAGCGTAGTTGCCGTCAGCGTTAACAAAATCACCTTCAATGGTTTTCACAGCCATGATTCAAGTACCGGTCTAATTAGTCTTCACAAGGAATATATTTTTCAATCTCAAGGTCAAAACCAGAGATCGCATTAAACTTCATTGGTGCACTGAGTAAGTTCATTTTACCGACACCCAGGTCACGCAGTATTTGCGAACCAGTCCCTACCGTTAAGTAGGCGCCCGATGCGCTCACATCTACTTTTGATTTTTGATGACCTTTAAGCATAAGCTCAAGTGAATCACCCATATCAACCAGTTCGCCATTATCGAGCAACAACACAACACCCTGGCCTTCTTTCGCTACCCGCGCCAATGCTTTACGCATCGTCCATTTAGGCTCTTCACCCGGCGCTACCGCACCCACCACATCGCGCAAGACTTCATTACGGTTGTGTACACGTACAAAGGTAGGTTGGTCTTCTTTGATCTCACCCAGCGTCATCGCTAAGTGTGTGCAGTTTTGAATCTCGTCTTTGTAGGTAATATAGTTGAAATCACCATACTCTGTAGATATAACACCCGCCTCATCACGCTGTACGGTATGTTCGTTCGCTGTACGGTAGTGGATCAAATCTGCAATCGTACCGATCTTCAAATTGTGCTTTTGCGCAAACTCTTCTAGATCAGGACGACGTGCCATAGTGCCATCATCGTTCATCACTTCGACGATGGCCGCCGCGGGCGTGAAACCCGCCATACGCGCAAGATCACAACCCGCTTCAGTGTGTCCCGCTCGGCTCAATACGCCACCGGGTTGCGCCATCAAAGGAAAGATATGACCCGGCTGCACAATATCATCGGCGGTTGCATTCGCTTTCACTGCAGTTCTTACCGTGTGTGCACGATCCGCTGCTGAGATACCCGTTGTCACACCTTCAGCGGCTTCAATGGATAACGTAAAGTTGGTCGCAAACTGGGCACCATTACTCTGGACCATCAGCGGAAGCTTTAATTGCTCACAGCGCTCACGGGTCAATGTTAAGCAGATAAGCCCTCGCGCATGTGTGGCCATGAAGTTAATATCATCAGCACGAACCATTTCGGCAGCGATGATCAGATCACCTTCATTTTCACGATCTTCGTCGTCCATCAAGATAACCATCTTACCTTGACGTATATCTTCCAATAACTCTTCGGGTGTATTCAGTTTCATCTAATTTATACCATCGTTAGCGGTTAAAGCCGCAAGCCATCAAGGTTTCCATTGTTAAACCCTGATCGCTTTGTTCATTATTAGTCGCCGGAGTATGCCCGAGCAAACGCTCTAAGTAGCGCGCAATAATATCCACTTCAATATGGATCAAACGTCCCGGAACATACTCGGTCATAATTGTTTCTTGCGCAGTGTGAGGCACAATATTCAATTCAAAGTACTCACCGTCAATAGCATTCAGCGTCAAACTAATACCATCAACCGTCACTGACCCTTTTGCCGCTAAGTAGCGTTGTAAGTTCGACGGTGCCTTAACCGTAAAACGTATAGAACGGGCATCTTCTTTACGGGAGATAATCTCGCCTAAGCCATCGACATGCCCTGTGACAATATGCCCACCTAAACGACTGGTCGGCATCAAGGCTTTTTCAAGATTAACCCGCTCTCCCACACGTAATGTATGGAAACGGGTATGGGCAAGCGTCTCACGCGATACATCGGCAATAAAACCATCACCGGGTAACTCAACGGCAGTCAAACACACACCGTTGGTTGCAATACTATCGCCTAGCTTAACATCACTCAGGTCTAGGCTGCCGGTACGCACATATAAGCGCATATCCCCCGACCGCTGTTCGATTAAGGCGATAGACCCCACCGCTTCAATTATTCCGGTAAACATCTATTGCTCTCCATAAACAGGTGTTAATACCAGTTTCAGGTCACTGCCAATCATTCGACTATCGATCTGTTTCAGTTCGATCTGCTCTGACATTTTAGCAAAAGGTAATGAGAATGCGGGCCGAGCATCACTTCCTAGCAGCTTCATGGCAAAATACAGGTGTAACTCATCGACAAGCCCTTGTGCCATAAACGCACCCGCGAGGGTCGCCCCCGTTTCCACTAACACCTCATTACACTGTCCACTGCTGACTAACCAATCAAGTAAGGCAGGTAATGAGACTCGCCCTTGCGCTTCCGGCAGGCTGATCACTTCAGCCCCCGCATCGGATAAGGCGCGCTGTAACAACTGATCCGTTGAACATGTTGCTATTAGTGTACGTCCGGGTTGCTTGAGAATTTTAGCACTCAGCGGCGTGCGTAACGCTGAATCAACAACCACACGTAAAGGTTGCTGCTTTGTGATCTCAAGCGCCTCAGGCAGCGCAAGCTGCTCAGCACGTACCGTCAACGCAGAATCATCATGAATAATCGATTCAACACCGGTTATGATAACTGAGCTCTGCGCTCTTAATTTTTGTACATCACTGCGTGCTGCAGGCCCCGTTATCCACTGGGATTCACCGGACGCCATTGCGGTACGCCCATCAAGGCTGGACGCCAGCTTCAGCCGAATAAAGGGCTTGCCAGACTCCATACGTTTGATAAATCCGGGGTTAAGCGCCCGCGCTTCACTTTCGAGCAGCCCGGCAGAGGTATCAATACCCGCATGGGCTAACATCGCTAAGCCACGTCCCGCTACTTGTGGGTTTGGGTCCACCATTGCAGAGATAACCCGCGTAACACCCGCCGCAATCAGCCCTTCGGCACAGGGGGGTGTTCTGCCATAGTGGCTGCAGGGTTCCAGCGTGACATAAGCGGTGGCGCTCTTGGCATCACTACCCGCTTGGGCCAGCGCGTTCACTTCAGCATGGCCCTCACCTGCGCGCAGATGAAAGCCCTCCCCCACAATGACCCCATCCTTAACTAACACACAGCCTACACGGGGGTTGGGATGGGTTGTATACATACCTTTACGCGCCAATTGAATGGCCCGCGACATATATTCACGATCAGCAATTGACCACTGAGATTCGTCCGACACTTAGCCTTCACCTTCTGATTTATGTTGTTCAGACAGGCGCTCGATCTCTTCTTTAAACTCATTTATATCTTGGAAGCTACGATACACGGAAGCAAAGCGCACATAGGCAACTTCATCTAGTTTTCGCAGTTCAGACATCACCTCTTCACCCACCTGTCGAGAAGGCAGCTCTCGCTCACCTGTCGCGCGTAAACGGTGTTTGATACGGCTGATTGACGCCTCGACTTCTTCAATGGATACAGGTCGTTTTTCAAGTGCACGGTGGATACCGGCACGTAACTTTTCATCATCAAAGGGTTGGCGTGAACCATCGGCTTTAATTAGGCGGGGCATGAGAAGCTCGGCAGCTTCGTAGGTGGTAAAACGTTCACTACAGGTTACGCATTCACGACGACGACGCACCTGCTGGCCTTCTGCCACCAGACGAGAGTCGACTACTTTGGTTTCATTGGCATTACAAAACGGACAATGCATCAACTTTTCCTGCGTAAAGAGCGAGGAATATAACCGATAATAAAGGCAGTCATATTCCGAATATAGGTGCGTTTATTTACTCCCCTCTATAAAAAATTCAGGGAATAAAAAGGGGCTGCCTAATGAACATGTAAACAAGTTCAGGACAGCCCCGCGATTGTACATTTTTCCGGCTATAAGTTATAGCCAGTTACCCAGATTACTTATAAACAGGGTAGCGTGCACAGATCTCTTTTACTTGAGACTTAACGCGAGCAATCACGGCTTCGTTATTAATGTCATCAAGAATGTCACAAATCCAGTTTGTTAGATCAGTCACTTCAGCTTCTTTGAATCCACGGCGAGTAACCGCAGGTGTACCAATACGTAAACCTGATGTTACAAACGGTGAACGTGGATCGTTAGGCACAGAGTTTTTGTTAACGGTGATGTTTGCACGGCCTAGCGCCGCATCTGCATCTTTACCGGTAAACTCTTTATCGATCAGATCAACAAGGAAAAGATGATCGTCTGTCCCTTCAGACACGATTTTAATACCACGCTTCATGAAGGCAGCCGCCATCGCCTGTGCATTTTTAACCACTTGCGCTTGGTACTCTTTCCACTCAGGCTCCATCGCTTCTTTAAAGCAAACCGCTTTACCCGCGATAACATGCATCAAAGGACCACCCTGAGACTCAGGGAAGACAGCGAAATTAAGCTTTTTCTGTAGTTCTTCATCAGCACGAGCCGACAAGATCAAACCACCACGTGGGCCGCCTAGCGTTTTATGCGTTGTTGTTGTTACAACATCGGCAATACCGATTGGTGATGGGTAAACACCCGCAGCCACTAAGCCTGCAACATGTGCCATATCAACAAACAGAGATGCACCAACTTTATCCGCAATATCACGGAAACGCTGCCAATCAACAATACGAGAATACGCAGAGAAACCTGCAACAATCATAGTTGGCTTATGCTCAAGCGCTAAACGCTCAACCTCATCGTAATCAATCTCGCCCGTTTCTGGGTTCAAACCATACTGAACAGCATTGTAGATACGACCTGAGAACGATACCGCTGCACCATGAGTCAAATGTCCACCGTGTGCCAAGCTCATCCCTAAAATAGTATCGCCAGGCTTACAAAGTGCCATATACACAGCCGCATTTGCTTGCGAACCAGAATGGGGCTGAACATTAGCGTATGTTGCACCGAACAACGCTTTAGCTCGATCAATCGCTAACTGCTCTACAACATCAACGTGTTCGCAGCCACCGTAGTAACGCTTGTTAGGGTAACCTTCAGCGTATTTATTGGTAAGCGCAGAACCCTGAGCTTCCATAACGCGAGGACTGGTATAGTTTTCTGATGCAATCAGTTCGATGTGCTCTTCTTGACGCACAGTTTCAGCCTGCATGGCAGACCATAGATCCGCGTCGAAATCAGCGATTGTCATATCTTTGCTAAACATTGTACTTTATGTCCCCTGAATACAATATGGGCTCTGTTCAACTGAAAACAGCAACGGTAAAACCGCTGATTAATTACAGCTACGAACACGTTAAGAATTGGGAAAGCGCGTATTATAACGAAACATTTACGGGGTTACACTTGAAACAGACTCAAAAACACTTCAATTACACTCAACTTGCAGACATCTAGGGCGATTCTTAGCCAAAGATAAATATAAATTCTACTTTTCCCTATTGATTCACTCTGACAATAGCCTTCTACCGTCTATTTCCGTTAAAATTACATCATTAATTTCTGACAAAACAGACAGGTTACTGCATGGCTCAGTTCGTTTATTCAATGAACCGCGTTGGTAAAGTTGTACCGCCAAAACGCGAAATTCTAAAAGACATCTCTCTCTCTTTCTTCCCAGGCGCCAAAATTGGTGTGCTCGGCCTAAACGGCTCCGGTAAGTCAACGCTGCTGAAGATCATGGCAGGACTGGATACTGAGATCATCGGCGAAGCGCAGCCAATGCCTGGCCTAAACATCGGTTACCTGCCTCAGGAACCTGAGCTAGACGAAACAAAAACCGTGCGTGAAGTGATCGAGGAAGCGGTTTCTGATGTCAAGGAAGCACTTGATGGTTTAGAGGCGGTCTATGCTGCTTATGCTGAACCGGATGCAGACTTCGATGAATTAGCCAAAAAACAGGCACAATTTGAAGACCTGATTCAAGCCAAAGATGGCCATAACCTAGACACCGCACTTGAACGTGCCGCCGATGCGATGCGCCTTCCCCCTTGGGATGCTGAGGTTAAAAACTTATCCGGTGGTGAACGTCGCCGTGTCGCCTTGTGCCGCTTGCTTTTAGATAAGCCAGACATGCTGCTACTAGACGAGCCAACTAACCATCTGGATGCTGAATCCGTTGCGTGGATTGAACGTTTTTTACAGGAATATCCGGGTACCGTTGTTGCGATCACCCATGACCGTTACTTCCTTGATAACGCGGCGGGCTGGATCTTGGAACTTGACCGCGGACGCGGCATTCCTTACGAGGGCAACTACTCCTCTTGGCTTGAGCAGAAAGAGCAGCGCCTAGAGCAAGAAGCCAAACAGGAAGCTGCTCATCATAAAGCGGTGTCTTCTGAGCTAGAGTGGGTTCGCCAAGGACAAAAAGGGCGCCAGTCAAAATCAAAAGCGCGCTTAAAACAGTTTGAAGAGATGAACTCAAAAGAGTTCCAAACACGTAACGAAACCCAAGAGATCTACATTCCACCTGGACCGCGTTTAGGTGAAAAAGTTATCGATGCCGTCAACATATCTAAAGCCTATGGCGACAAAGTACTGTTTGAAAACCTAAGCTTCTCGATTCCCCAAGGGGCGATTGTCGGCATTATTGGTGGTAACGGCGCGGGTAAATCAACACTGTTTAAAATGATTAGCGGTGAAGAAAAACCTGATTCCGGTGAGATCGAAATTGGTTCAACGGTTGAGCTCGCTTACGTTAACCAGTCCCGTGACCTAAATGGCGACAAAACAGTGTTTGAAGAACTGTCTGATGGCCAAGATATTATTACGGTCGGCAACTACCAAACACCATCACGCGCTTATTGCGGTCGTTTTAACTTTAAAGGCGGCGATCAGCAGAAATTTGTCAAAGATCTATCCGGTGGTGAGCGTAACCGCTTACATATGGCCAAACTGCTCAAAGAGGGTGGCAACGTTCTCCTCCTCGATGAGCCAACCAATGATTTGGATATTGAAACCTTACGTGCATTAGAGGAAGCGATTCTGGCCTTCCCTGGTTGCGCCGTAGTGATCTCCCATGACCGTTGGTTCCTTGACCGTATTTGTACGCATATGTTGGCGTACGAAGGCGACTCTAAAGTTGAGTTCTTTGAAGGCAACTACACGGAGTATCAAGACGACTACAAACGTCGTTATGGTAAAGAGCACCAGCCTGAGCGTATTAAATACAAACGTATGGTTGATCTAGGCTAGTCCACGACGCACCTAAAAAAACCGAGGCACTGTCTCGGTTTTTTTTTGTAACAAGGTTCGGAGCCCCATACCGCCGCTCAGCCCGCCACCAACACCTGATCTCGCCCTGAATCTTTGGCGGCATAAAGTGCGTCATCTGAACGCCTTAACAACGACTCTATATCATCATTGGCCGTCAATTCTGCGACCCCAGTACTGGTAGTAAAGCCAATTTTATTACCATTAGGCGCGGTCACTTTTTCATCATGGCACGCTAACCGAATAACCTCTGCCACCTCTTTAGCTTGCATCGCGTTCAGGCCCGGCAGCACCATCAAAAATTCCTCTCCACCATACCGACACACTAAGTCGATACGTTTACGGGCTTGTTTGCGCATAACTTTGGCAAATGACTTTAAAACAAGGTCGCCCGCCGCATGGCCGTAGTTATCATTAAAGTGCTTGAACTTATCCAGATCAAACAGCAACACACTTAACGCTTGTTTCTGCTCGCGACTCTGCAATATATCAAGGGATAGCTGATCCAGCGCCTGACGACGATTGGCTAACCCCGTCAATGGGTCTCGGGTCGCTTGCCGATACAAACCCAGTAACATATTCAACTGGTTCACTGCCGCCCAGCCAGCGATCAACCCCAAAACCGCCAGTAACCACAAACTATTGATCGCCTCAACACTCCCTGCGGTTCCTCTCAATAGCTGGGTAACAAGCTCAATGAACAACACACCTAAGGTAAAACAACAGGCCTCACTAATGGCGAGTGGAAAAATAGCCATCATCGTAATAATCATAAAGGGGAAAAAGTGATAGCCCGCCACATTCGACTCATAACCATGTATCAACAACAGCGAACTCGACGCTGTTTGAAAGCCTGACAGCAGCATGACAAGAATCGCTAAACGCACTTGCGCCAATCGTAAGCTATAACGTTTGAAGGTCCACAATGCTAAAAGCAAACAACCCAATGCACCTATAGCGCGGGCCAGCGCGATCGCGTCCAGCATATCATCAGGTAACAAGAAGTAATCAACAACAAACCAGGCAGGCTGAATAAGCGCGAGCAATAGGGCGATAACCCGTATACGCCGAAACAAGTAATAGCTACGCGTTTGATTAAAATACCGCGAATGACGACTGCCACTAGACACATCCAACAGAGTTTCTAAAAACATGATAACCTTACTTAATCTATGGTTTTGAGTGCGGAAGTTTAAAAACAAACACGCCCAACCACTATGATATAGCTCAGTTTATAAGCACTTATTCAACAACTAGACGCGCAATACGCTGTTGATCCGCCCTAATACTTTTACACCACCTGTTTCTTTTCTCTTTATGTCTATACTAAGATGACATTATCACTACGGACCATAGGGAACCAATATTGTGACTACACCTGATAACGAGCGTCGCCGCTTTACGCGCATTGATTTTGATGCCAGCACAGAACTACAGAAGGGTGATCACCTTTACATGGTCACCTTGGTGGATATCTCGTTTAATGGCATTTTAGTCAAAAGTGATACGCCTCTGAAGTTGGCGCTAGGTGATGAGGCACTCGCAACCATCCGCTTACAGGGCGATGATGTTGCCATACGTACCCCGGTAATACTGACACACCAGAATGAACAGGAGTACGGTTTTTTAATTGAAAACTTAGACCTTGATTCACTCACCCTATTACGTAGGCTCGTTGAGCTAAATCTAGGCGATCCCACCCTATTAGAGCGGGAACTAGATCATTTTTTTGCCACTGACGCCCGCTAAAGTGCTTCGAGAGCCTCTGTTAATTTAGTTACGGGCACAATTTCCATTCCCGCCAATACGTCTTTGGGCACGTTACCCTTAGGCACAATTGCACGCTTAAAACCATGCTTTGCCGCCTCCCTAATCCGTTCTTGCCCATTAGGTACAGGCCGTATCTCGCCGGATAAACCCACCTCACCAAAGACCATCAAATCATGGGGCAAGGCTTGATCTCGAAAACTAGAGACAACGGCAAGTAACAACGCAAGGTCTGCGCTGGTTTCCAATACTTTCACACCGCCTACCACGTTAACAAACACATCTTGATCGCCTGTCATTAAACCACCATGACGATGCAACACCGCTAACAACATCGCCATGCGATTTTGCTCAAGACCGACCGCTACCCGTCGTGGATTGTTCATATGGGATTGATCTACCAGCGCTTGAATCTCTACCAATAAAGGCCGCGTCCCCTCCCAAACCACCATGACCACACTACCAGGGCTTGGCCCCTCTTCTCGGCTCAAGAAGATAGAACTCGGGTTTTTGACCTCCTTCAAACCATTTCCCAACATGGCAAACACGCCGAGCTCATTCACAGCCCCAAAACGGTTTTTATGGGAGCGCAGGGTTCTAAAGCGGGAGTCTGCCGACCCCTCAAGCTGAAGCGAGCAATCAATCATATGCTCTAACACTTTAGGGCCAGCTAACGAGCCATCTTTGGTTACATGCCCAACCAAAAACAGTACCGTCCCCGTCTGCTTTGCAAAACGCGTTAAGTAAGCCGCTGACTCCCTTACTTGTGAGACCGAGCCGGGTGCCGACTGCACCTCAGCCATGTGCATTACTTGTATAGAGTCGATCACGATTACTTTTGGCTTTAAAGCTTGCGCGGTTTCACAAATGGCCTCTACACTTGTTTCCGACAACATTTTTAACTGCCCCGTCGGTAAGTTTAACCGACTCGCACGCATGGCCACCTGCTGCAACGACTCCTCACCGGTGACATACAAGGCAGGCATCTGTTCCGCCAAATAGCACATAGTTTGCAGTAATAAGGTACTTTTACCGGCACCGGGGTGCCCGCCCATCAATACGGCAGAACCGGGTACTAATCCACCACCAAGCACACGGTCTAACTCCCCAGCACCCGATGAAAAGCGAGGCATCTCCTCTAGAGCAACCTCCGACAGACTAACAACCGCCTGCTGCTTAGCCCCGCCCGCATAGCCATCAAAACGGACGTTACGCGCATCATTTGCACTCGACTTAGCCGTCGATAAACGGACCTCCGTCAACGTATTCCACGCATGACACTCAGTGCACTGCCCTTGCCACTTGGTGAAATCCGCTCCACAGTCATTACAAACGTAAGCTGTTTTTTGACGTGCCATTTATACTCTCCATCGCTGTTAACCTATTGATGAATTTTACCCAACCTCGCGTCTATCACCTACTGATCATTGACGCGACAGACAAAAATAACGCGCGCAAACTTCATTTATTTAATAGATGCACTACAATCAGTGGCCTAACAATAATTCAGGCCTGCCCTAGGAGACAAACATGAAGCTGGAAACGGTAGCGATACACGGCGGATATGAAGTAGATCCAACCACCAAATCTGCAGCAGTTCCGATTTACCAAACCACATCTTATGCCTTTGATGATGCTCAACATGGTGCAGACCTGTTTGATCTCAAAGTAGCCGGCAACATCTACACCCGCATTATGAACCCTACCACTGATGTGCTTGAAAAACGCGTAGCAGAGATGGAAGGTGGCGTTGCAGCACTGGCTGTCGCATCAGGTATGGCGGCTATTACATACACCATACAAACGTTAGCCGAAACGGGTGATAACTTTATATCAACCAGCGAACTTTACGGCGGCACATACAACTTATTCGCCCATACATTGCCACGCCAAGGCATTGAATGCCGTTTTGTGAATAAAGACGATACAGCCGCTATCGAAGCACAAATTGATGAACGTACTAAAGGTATCTATTGTGAATCCGTTGGTAACCCATCCGGTGGTATTGCAGACATAGAAACCTTAGCTGAGATCGCTCACCGTAACGGCATCCCGCTTATTGTTGATAACACAGTGCCGAGCCCCGCGATGTGGCGTCCGATCGAACACGGCGCAGATATCATTGTACAGGCCGCCACTAAATATATCGGTGGTCACGGCAACTCTATCGGGGGTGTTATCATCGATTCGGGTAACTTCCCATGGGCCGACAACGCCGACCGTTTCCCCTTATTAAACACACCGGACATCTCCTACCATGGCGTGATATATACCGAGGCGTTTGGCCCCGCCGCGTTTATTGGACGCTGCCGAGTTGTGCCGCTTCGTAATATGGGCGCCGCGCTCAGCCCAATGAATGCTTTCCTATTATTGCAGGGCCTCGAAACACTCAGCCTTCGTATGGAACGCGTGAATGAAAACACACGTAAAGTCGCTAACTTTTTAGAAAGCCACGATGCGGTTAGCTGGGTAAAATACGCAGGACTCGAAAGCCACAAAGACTACGCGCTCGCTCAAAAATATATGAACGGCCAAGCCTCAGGCATTCTTAGCTTTGGCGTCAAAGCCGGCCGGGATGGCACACGTAAATTCTATGATGCGCTACAAATATTTTTACGCTTAGTGAATATTGGGGATTGTAAATCATTGGCATCGATCCCAGCAGAAACAACTCACCGCCAGTTAAATGATGAAGAGCTTGCCTCAGCAGGCGTATCTCCTGAAATGATTCGTTTATCTATAGGTATTGAGCACATCGATGACCTAATTGCAGACTTAGATCAAGCACTGGCAGCGATAGATAGCTAAACAGCGCGCGATTATTCGCCGCAGTTAAGCACAAAAAAAACGGTTGAGAGCAAAAGCGCCAACCGTTTTTTTTTATAACCTAACAAACAACGCTTAATTAAAGATCGCGCGTAACTTATCCCACAAAGAGCGGGCATTTTGATTATCTTTGTCTGAGCCTTGGGCAAGTTCTTTCAGCTTCTCAATTTTACTGATCGCTAAACCATATTGCTCATCAACTTCATCCGCAGACGATGCGTTAAATTCAAGGTCGTTAACAAGACCATCATTTAGCCCATAAATCCAACCGTGCACCGTCAACTCCTGCTCATTCGACCATGCTTCCTGAACAATCGTTGTTTCGCAAACATTGCTGGCTTGCTCAATAACATTTAGCTCACATAAGCGATCAAGCTGCTGATGTGAATGATCCCATACCGATAACAGCTCACGGTGTTTTTTATACACATCGCGAATATGGCGTAACCAGTTATCAATTAAACCATGAGGCTCTGTTTCTATTGCTGCCTTAACACCACCACAACCATAGTGACCAACGACCATAATATGTTTAACGTTCAGTACCTCAACCGCATACTGAATGACAGACATACAATTCATATCCGTATGAATTACTAAATTTGAAACATTCCGGTGAACAAACAACTCACCGGGCAACATGTCCACAATCTCATTGGCGGGAACACGACTATCAGAACAGCCAATCCATAAATATTCAGGTGCCTGCTGTTGCGCCAATGTTTCAAAAAAGAGTGGATCCTCCTTGTTGATCTTATCCGCCCACTGGCGGTTACTTTCTAATAGTTCAGTTAGCCGTTTCATCGTCACATCTGATAGTAAAAGAGGGCCGAAGCCCTCTTAAAATGTTGATTATTGTTGATGATATTTAGCACTTAGTTCATGTACTGCATCAACAAACGCTTTAGGCTGTTTCGGGTCAACAAACTGGTGAATACCATGACCAAGGTTAAATACATGCCCAGACCCATTACCATACTGGCCTAAAATAAATTCAACCTCTTGCTCGATACGGCTTGCCGGTGCATATAAGACACTTGGGTCCATATTACCTTGCAAAGCAACTTTATCGCCTACCCGTGCCCGGGCATTACCTATATCTGTCGTCCAATCTAGACCCAATGCATCAGCACCGGTGTCGGCCATCATTTCGAGCCACTGCCCACCATTTTTGGTAAATAGAATAACAGGGACTTTTCGACCGTCATGCTCACGAATCAAGCCATCAACGATCTGCTTCATGTACTTTAAAGAAAACTCTTGATAGCACGGGCCGCTTAACGCACCACCCCATGTATCAAAAATCTGTACCGCTTGCGCACCTGAGCGGATCTGTTCATTCAAATAGGTCGTCACCGATTGAGCCAACTTATCCAATAATCCATGCATAACCTCTGGCGTTGCATACATCATCTGTTTTACATGGCGAAAATCTTTGCTGGAACCACCTTCAACCATATACGTGGCCAATGTCCACGGGCTACCTGAGAAACCGATCAATGGCACACGTCCATTTAACTCACGACGAATCTCTTTTACGGCATTCATCACATAATCTAGATCGGTGACTGCATCAGGTACAGGCAGGTCTGCGACATCTTTTTCGGTGCGGATGATTTTTTTGAAGCGCGGCCCTTCGCCTACTTCAAAATAAAGCCCTAGCCCCATAGCATCAGGAATGGTTAGGATATCCGAGAAAAGAATAGCGGCATCAAGATCATAACGCTCCAATGGCTGAATAGTGACTTCGCAAGCAAGTTCTTTATTTTTGCAAAGGCTTAAGAAAT
This sequence comes from Neptuniibacter pectenicola, assembly GCF_001597735.1. Taxonomy (GTDB): domain Bacteria; phylum Pseudomonadota; class Gammaproteobacteria; order Pseudomonadales; family Balneatricaceae; genus Neptuniibacter; species Neptuniibacter pectenicola. The sequence continues at coordinate 256,095 of NZ_LUTS01000003.1, read as the reverse complement.
CACCTGCTTTAGCACGCGTTTCTCTATATTCTGGGAGGTAACGTCCAGCTTGACGCATCATCCATACAGGCGTTGCATCTACAGGTTCATTAAGAAGAGCACGTAAAAAACGATCATTTTTGAGTTCAGCCATTTGTGTCAGCCACTTATATCTTGTAAATTCGAATTGACCGATATTCTAACGATTTCTGACAGGAATTACCTGCAAATGAATAAACAATTTTTATAACTGATGACACAGATTAAGCAGTCACTTTATTTTTTACTACTCTTGAGCCTTTTAACAGGCTGCCAAAGCCAAGCAACAAAAGCGCCGCCGCTGGCGCCAGCACCTTTAGCTGTGTTTGCTCACGAAACGGTATGGTTAACGACATCAAGTGCTAATACGGCTAAAAGCCAACAAATTAAACGCTTCAATCTTAAACTGAAAGATCGCCTTAAGATGTATGGTGCTCATAATATTAAAACGGTTAATCCGGCCAACCAGCCCACCGATGGGCTGATTATTGTCAGCCAAATTAATACGGACAGTGATAAACGCACGTACCAACTGTCGATACTCCGGCAAAATAGGGAGTTAATTAGAGGGACTTACCCCAATACACCGGAAGGAGATGAGGTCGCCATTAGTCAGTTTTTAATGTCGATCCATCAAAAAATCGTCACCGCAGGTACCTACTTCTAATAAAAAAGGCCGCTAATGCGGCCTTTTTTAGATCATAGATAAGTTTACACTTCTAAATAATCCAAGATACCTTCAGCCGCTTTACGACCTTCAGCAATCGCTGTAACCACTAAGTCAGAACCACGCACCATATCCCCCCCTGCGAATACCTTTTCATTGGTAGTCTGGAAAGGATAAGCGTGCTGTTCAGGTGCTTTGACTCGACCATCATCATGCAGATCGATACCAAAATCAGCAAACCAAGGTGCTGGGCTTGGACGGAAACCAAAGGCAACCAATACCGCATCTGTCGGAATCACTTCCTCAGAACCCGGTACAACCTCAGCACGGCGACGACCGTTTTCATCCGGCTCACCCATTTGAGTGCTAACCACTTTAATACCAGTGACTTTGCCGTTTTCACCTACAACCTCTATAGGTTGGCGGTTAAACTGAAACTGTACGCCCTCTTCACGCGCATTTTCAACTTCACGCTTAGAACCAGGCATATTCTCTTCGTCACGACGATAAGCACAGATAACCGCTTCAGCGCCTTGACGGATAGAGGTACGGTTACAATCCATAGCCGTATCACCGCCACCCAACACAACAACCTTTTTACCTTTAAGGTTGATAAAGTCAGCAGGGTCTTTTTCAAACCCTAAGCAATGGTTTACATTCGAGATCAAGAAAGGAAGTGCGTCATAAACACCCTCCAGCTCTTCACCTGGGAAACCACCTTTCATATAGGTGTACGTACCCATGCCTAAGAAAACCGCATCATATTGATCGATGAGGTCTTGCATAAGCACGTCTTTACCCACTTCAGTGTTTAATTGAAACTCAACACCCATGCCAGTAAAGATTTCACGACGACGAGACATTACATCTTTTTCCAGTTTAAATTCTGGAATACCAAATGTTAATAGTCCGCCTATCTCTGGGTTGCGATCGAATACGACAGCTTTAACACCATTACGCGCTAGAATATCTGCGGCAGCTAGGCCTGCTGGGCCTGCACCAATCACGGCAACCTTTTTATCGGTCGCTGTAACTTTAGACATATCAGGCTTCCAGCCCATAGCAAAGGCAGTATCTGTAATATACTTTTCAACCGAACCAATGGTCACTGCACCAAAACCATCGTTCAGGGTACATGACCCTTCACATAGACGATCCTGAGGGCATACGCGACCACAAACTTCAGGTAATGAGTTTGTTTGATGGCTCAGTTCAGCCGCTTCGATAATATTGCCTTCCGAAATTAGCTTTAACCAATCAGGAATATGGTTGTGTACCGGACACTTCCACGAACAATACGGGTTACCGCACTCTAAACATCGATGCGACTGCTCAGATGCATCCGTTTTATCAAATGATTCGTATATTTCACCAAATCCTTTTTTACGGATATCTGCATCAATTTTCTGAGGCCCCTTACGACCTACATCGAGGAACTGAAAATCGTTATTTAAACGGTCAGCCATAATCCTCACCTCTCAAAAGCAACCACCCAATAAACGAGGTGGTTGCAGATTATTCTTCATATACCAAGCGGTACGTAACACTTATTCAGGGCGTGTACGAATACTAGTCAGTAAGTCATTTAAGCTAGCGGCTTTCGGTTTAACCAACCAGAATCGGCCAATATAGTCATCAAGATTATCAATAATCTCTTGACCCCAAGCACTGCCAGTCTCTTTAGTAAATTCGATAATGACTGAACGTAAATGGTTTTTATATGCTTCCATACTTTCAGTATGGATACGCTGAATTTCAACTAACTCGTGGTTATATTTATCCACAAAGTTATTATCAACATCCAACACATATGCAAAACCACCGGTCATACCTGCACCGAAGTTATACCCTGTCGCGCCGAGAACCGTCACGAGACCACCTGTCATATATTCACAACAGTGATCACCTGCCCCCTCAACAACCGCATGAGCGCCGGAGTTACGAACACCGAAACGCTCACCCGCCTGACCAGCAGCAAATAATTTGCCGCCCGTCGCGCCGTACAAACAGGTATTACCCATAATGGCTGTTTCATTTGATTTGAAGGTTACTTCATCAAATGGACGGATAACGATTCTACCGCCCGCCATACCTTTACCGACGTAGTCATTCGCATCGCCTTCAAGGTACAAGTGTTGACCACCCGCATTCCATACACCGAACGACTGTCCAGCATGACCTTTGAAATTAAAGGTAATAGGCTTGTCCGACATACCTAGGTTGCCATGCTTTTTAGCAATAGCACCGGACGTACGTGCACCGACTGAACGATCACAGTTGGTAATCGTTAATGCCCATTCACCCCCTTGTTTCGCATCAATCGCGGACTGAGTTAACTCAATCATTTGATTGTTTAACAGAGCCGTATCATAAGGCTCGTTACGCTCAACTTGGCAGGTATTCGGGAATTCATCACCGGCTGAGCCTAAAATAGGGCTCAAGTCTAAATTTTTCTGGCGAGGCGTCTCACCTTCCAACGTTTCAAGCAGGTCCACTCGACCGACCAGCTCTTCCATAGTGCGTACACCAAGTTGAGCCATAATCTGACGGGTTTCTTCTGCAACAAAACGGAAGAAGTTCTTAACCATTTCAACCGTACCACGGAAATAATCTTCACGTAGTCTTTCGTTTTGTGTTGCGACACCGGTTGCGCAGTTATTAAGGTGACAAATACGCAGATACTTACACCCTAACGCAACCATCGGCATGGTACCAAAGCCAAAGCTTTCAGCACCTAAGATTGCACCTTTGATGACATCTAAGCCGGTTTTAAGGCCGCCATCGGTTTGTAGACGAATCTTACCCCGCAACTGGTTTCCACGAAGCGACTGATGCGCATCCGCTAAACCTAACTCCCAAGGGGAGCCCGCATAATGGATAGAGGTAATTGGCGAGGCTGCTGTACCACCGTCATAACCAGAGATGGTAATTAAATCAGCATAGGCCTTAGCAACACCACAGGCGATAGTACCTACACCAGGACGCGACACTAATTTTACCGACACAAGCGCTTCTGGATTAACCTGTTTAAGGTCAAAAATCAGCTGAGCCAAATCTTCGATAGAGTAAATATCGTGATGAGGCGGTGGTGAAATAAGCGTGACACCCGGTACAGAGAAACGTAACCGAGCAATAAGGCTGTTCACCTTACCCCCTGGTAGCTGTCCGCCTTCACCCGGCTTAGCACCTTGCGCCACTTTGATCTGCAATACTTCAGCATTCGACAGGTATTCAGGTGTAACCCCAAAACGGCCAGACGCAACTTGCTTAATCTTAGAGCGTTTCATTGTGCCATGACGCGCAGGATCTTCCCCACCCTCACCGGAGTTAGAGCGGCCACCCAGTTCATTCATTGCCACAGCCAGCGCCTCATGAGCTTCTGGCGACAAGGCGCCTAAAGACATCGCAGCTGAATCAAATCGCTTAAAGATATTCTCTACCGGTTCTACGTCATCAATAGAGATAGGGGTCACGTCTTTGCGTAGCCCCAACATATCACGCAGCGTTGCATAACCACGATTATTTACTAACGCGGCATAGCGCTGATAGGCTTCTGGGTTACCGGTTTGTACCGCTTCGTGAATGGTACGCACCACATCTGGATTGTATGCGTGATACTCACCATCGTGCTTATACTTCAGCAAACCACCCGCTTGAATCGGCTTACGCGCAGTCCAAGCTTCTTTCGCCAACAAGCCTTGTTCGAATTGGAAGTCCTCAAAGCGAGCCCCTTCAATACGGCTTGTTACGCCTTTGAAACATAAGCTAACAATTTCAGAGCTTAAACCAATCGCTTCAAACAGCTGAGCACCACGGTAAGACGCTACCGTTGAGATACCCATCTTAGAAAGGATCTTCATTAAACCTTTATTGATACCTTTGCGGTAATTTTCATGGGAATGCAGCGTCTCCATCTGGATTTCGCCAGTAGAGCACAGGTCATTCAACACACGGTACGCAAGGTACGGGTAAACGGCGGTCGCACCAAAACCAAATAGAACAGCAAAGTGGTGTGGGTCACGGACCGTACCACTTTCAATAATAAGGTTCGCGTCACAGCGCAACCCTTTATCGACTAAACGGTGGTGTACAGCACCCGTCGCTAAAGCCGCATGAACCGGCAGGTGACCGCGTGTAATATTGGCATCAGTTAGGATAAGAATAACTTTACCGTCACGTACACTTTGCTCAGCTTGATCTGCAATCCCTTCAATCGCTTCTTTTAATGAGAGCTTTTCAGGGTTGTAATTAAGATCGATCTGAATAACGTCAAAGCCAGGCTCACGGTTATCGCGCAAACGATTAAATTTGCTCGCCGATAGAACCGGTGTCGTTAAAATCACACGGTGTGCGTGTTCAGGCGTTTCTTCAAATACATTTCGCTCAGCACCAATACATGTCTCTAGGGACATCACAATCGACTCACGAAGAGGATCGATAGGCGGATTGGTTACTTGGGCAAATTGTTGACGGAAATAGTCATATACGGAGCGCACACGATGGGACAGAACAGCCATCGGCTTGTCATCACCCATCGAGCCTATGGCTTCCATTCCGCTTTCACCTAGCGGGCGTAAAATCTGTTCACGCTCTTCAAATGTCACTTGGAACATTTTCATGTGGGTCTTAACTTCATCTGCAGACATCTCTACAAATGATTTAGACTCCTCATCCAAGTTCATTGTCTGTTCTAGGCGAAGCGCGTTCTCTTTCAGCCATTTTTTATACGGTTGCGCCGCTTTCAGACGATTATCCACATCTTGCGTATGCAACACATCGCCTGTCGCCGTATCTATCGCCAAAATTTGGCCTGGCCCTACACGACCTTGAGCAACAATATCTTCAGGCTTATAACTAAATACACCAATCTCAGAAGCGGTACAGATATAACCCTGCTTCGTCATCACCCAGCGAGATGGACGCAGCCCGTTACGGTCAAGCATGCAGACAGCAAAACGACCATCGGTCATTACCATGCCAGCAGGACCATCCCAAGGCTCCATATGCATAGAGTTGAAATCATAGAAAGCACGTAGATCTGCATCCATCGTCTCAACGTTCTGCCATGCAGGTGGAACGATCATGCGTACCGCACGATAGATATCCATGCCACCAACGAGCAAGAACTCCAACATGTTATCCATACTGGAGGAGTCGGAACCGGTCGTATTTACGATAGGTTGCAGCTCATCAAGGTTAGGCAACAGGTCAGTAGCAAATTTGCTTGCACGTGCTTTAGCCCAGTTTCGGTTACCCTCAACTGTGTTGATCTCACCATTATGTGCTAAAAACCGGAACGGCTGAGCTAACGGCCAACGTGGCGCTGTGTTAGTAGAAAAGCGCTGATGATATGTACATACCGCGGTTTCTAATCGCGGATCTGCTAGGTCTTGATAGAACACCGGCAGATCGACTGGCATGGTAAGCCCTTTATAGGAGATAACCTTGTCAGAGAAACTACAGATGTAAAAATCAGGATCTGCAACCATCGCAATTTCAGATTTACGACGAGCAATAAACAGACTAATAGCCAGTTCTCTTTCACTCTTATCGCCAGCCGTAATAAAGACCTGCTCAATAAGAGGAAGCGTATCTTTTGCTATAGGGCCCAGACATGAGTCATCCGTTGGCACCACTCGCCAACCCGCAACCCCTAGACCTTCATTAGTAATCGCAGTATTAACCGCTGCACGCGCGGCTTCTGCTTTGGCAGCTTCGCGCGGCAAAAACACCATGCCCACTGCATAAAATTCGCCTAGTTCGGTGCCTAACTCTTCTTGTGCAACTGTGCGCAAGAAGCTATCAGGTTTCTGCATCAACAGGCCACAACCGTCACCTGTTTTACCGTCTGCAGCTATACCCCCACGGTGTGTCATGCAGGCAAGCGCTTCGATTGCTTTATCTAGCAAATCGTGACTAGCTTGACCCTGCATGTGCGCCATCAGGCCAAAGCCGCAGTTATCTTTAAATTCACCGGGGCAATAAAGACCTTTGCTCATAAGCCATTCCCACTTAAAAATACTTCGAAATCAACATCTTAATAATCTTTCTGCTGCAATATATACGCCAGTCAGCAAAAAGGGACAGCTATTCTACACGCGAAGTCTGTCCGGAACAAATTCCAAACAACGATAAGGAAAGATTAAATCACTAAAAGAAGAAACCTAATCAAGCATAGCTTGTTGTTTTATCAGGATTTTTTCTTTCTTATGTCGAGCTGAACACCCTGAACACTTCTTGCCCAAGGTTTTACATTTTGGAGGGATTTTGGCAATTTTCGGATAGCCGCATTGGCAATATCACGATTAGGGTACTGCCCATATATGACCACATGCCAAGGCAATCCTTTATAAATAGTCTCAAAATAGTAAAACTTACTAGGATCCGACTGAGCGGCAATAAACGCTAACGCGCTCTGTTTTGATCGAGCACCTGTCATTTGCAACGTATAATCAGATGATTTCCACGCTAACAGATCACGCTCAGACGATACGGAACTCGACACCTTTTTCTTCGCCACAGGACTAGCCTGAGCAGGTGCGGACTGCACCGTTTTTTTGATAACTGGAGAAGCAGAAGGTGACTGCTCTTTCGCCACCTTTGGCGCCTCGTTAACCGCTAAACTATTATTAGTGACAACGGCCCTAAGCTCCGCTTCAAGCGGCGAAGGCTTAGCTTTTATAGACGGCGATGCTTCTTGCAAGGCGATCTGATTTTCACTATTAATTTTCGCTTCTTGCTGTTGTAGCCGTAGCGCTAAATCAGTCTTAACAACCGCTTCATTAAGCTCATTTTCATTTAACGGGGGCTCTACTTCCCCGTTTTCAGGACCATCAGTGGGGATAGCTGAACCCTCCCCTTCATCGACGGCTAATGTATCAACCTTTTGCCCCTCAACCGATGCAGTTACCGCTAAAGAAAGCGGTACGGACACCCGTTCATCGGAAACGACCTCTGGCGCGGGTGGCGCGCTCTCTGGCAGAAACTGCCATAGAGAAACCGCAACAATCCCAATTAGAAGCACCCCTACTCCGAGCATATGTAACGCAGGAAGAGGAAAAGGTGAACGCTTAGCCGGCGCGGAAGAGAGTGAGACTTTACCGCCGGCTAATAAGGTTTCTACCCGGCCCGGCACGCCTTCAGACAAACGGATCAGCTCATTTTTTTTCTTCTCAGGAAGAGAGGATACTGCGGGGTGGCAGAGTTCGAGGTATTCAGCCGTTTCAATCGCACTCATAGGATCAATCTTAAGGTGATGGATCCTACCTTCCAAATGCTTAAGCCCGCCAGTCTCAAACAGCTGCTCAACAAAGCTATTGCTTGATGTCAGCAACACTTGTGCATCAGCAACATGTAAGTTAAGCAGTAGCACCAGCGCGTCTTCTGATAAATGCTCAGCATCATCAATCGCAATTAGACACTTCTGGCCTGATGCTTTTATCGACTTTAACTGGTGATGAAAAATTTTTAACTGGTCAGCAAAACTGGCACCCTCTTGTTCATGCGAGGGAAATTGCTGCATCAGAAGCGACAAGAGCTGCTGTTCATTCAATCCAGCATCAGGACAGATAAAGCAACAACACAACGTACTGTCTTCTGTATCCGGCTTTAGCTGAGCCAGCAGCGTACTTTTACCTGTACCTTTATCGCCAGAAACCAGCAACAAAAAATCAGAAAAACGGATAAAATGCTTTAGCTTATCTAAAAGCTGAAGACGACTTGGCGGTTCAAAATATATATTTTTCTTCATTTTATCCGTTCGAAATCCATTAAACTAACGCCCAACCAATACTAACAACAGGTAGCAAGTTTCTTTCCAGCGCTTAATGTTTCCAACAAAATTGAGGCGGCAAAGTCTGATGTGACTACCGCCTTTCCAACATCTTTTAAGAGCACCAAACGAATACTGCCATCGATTACTTTTTTATCCACACCCATCAGCTCAATGAAGCGCTCAGGACTCATGGACTCTGGCGGATAGATAGGAAGGTTAGCCGCTTCAAGGATAGCTTTCACACGCTTCACATCAGCCGCCGAAATATTGCCTAGACGGTAAGACATATCTGCCGCCATCATGGTGCCAGCACCTACCGCTTCACCATGTAACCACTCACCATAACCTTGATCCGCTTCAATCGCGTGGCCAAAGGTATGACCTAAATTAAGCAAGGCACGAATACCCTCTTCGCGCTCATCCAAAGCAACAACCTCCGCTTTGATTTCACACGACCTAAAGATCGCCTGCTCAAGAAGATCTGATTGTAGCCCCATAAGGCCATCAATATGATCTTCCAAGTAGCACAAAAAAGCCTCGTCGTAGATCAGGCCATATTTGATCACTTCAGCCATACCGGCAGAAAGCTCAGGTTCCGGTAAGGTATTAAGTACATCAGTATCGATCACAACACACTGAGGCTGATGAAAGGCCCCAATCATATTCTTGCCCTTTGGATGATTAACACCCGTCTTCCCCCCGACAGAGGAGTCCACCTGCGATAGCAATGTGGTCGGCACTTGAATAAAATCGACTCCACGCTGATAACACGCAGCGGCAAACCCGGTCATATCGCCGATCACACCTCCACCGAGGGCAATCAACGTTGTCGTACGGTTATGGCGTTTATCCAGCAAAGCATTAAAGATGGTATTGATCTGTTCTAAATTTTTATACTGCTCACCATCCGGCAGAATCACCTCATCAACCTGAAACTTTTTATCTAGGGTGGCCTTAAGCCGTTCAAGATATAAGGGTGCGATGGTGTCATTAGTAACAATAAGAACTTGTTTACCTGAGATATAAGGCGTCATCAGCCCTCTATCTAATAATCCTTGGCCAATAAAAATAGGGTAGCTACGCTCCCCTAGGTCTACTTTCAACGTTTGCATACTACCTACTTAAACTACTCAACTTCGAGAGGGGACTTAGCCTTTAGCTGTCGAATGATCTCTGTAACGACGGTCTTAGGATGACGTTTATCGGTGACTACAACAATATCTGCGGTATCCAAGTATAAAGGGTGCCGAATAGACATTAACTCTTCCAGAACAGCCCGTGGGTTTTCTGTTTGTAATAATGGCCGATTTTTGTCCCGAGATGTTCGGTCTAATTGCTGCTCAACCGATGTTTCTAAGTAGACCACCGTACCATTAGCTTGAAGCACCGACCGATTTTCAGGCCTTAAAACAGCACCGCCACCGGTAGATAAGACAACGTCCTTACGTAAAGAGAGCGCTTCAATCACACCCTCTTCTCGGTCTCTAAAACCCGCTTCCCCTTCAACATCGAAGATCCACGGAATATCCGCACCAGCGCGCTTCTCAATCTCGCGATCAGAATCCACAAACTCAAGCTTAAGTTCCTGGGACAACAAACGGCCTATGGTGCTTTTTCCAGCACCCATAGGCCCAACAAGAAATATATTCAAATCACACAACCATAACTACTGAGATAAGGAATTACGTACTAACTTCGGTGTAATGAAGATCAATAACTCCGTTTTCTCAGAAGTGCTCTCTTTGTTTCGGAATAGCGCACCCATAATTGGCAGATCACCCAACAGTGGGACTTTGTTAACACTATCGCTCGTTTCATTTTTAAACACGCCACCAAGCACAATGGTTTGCCCATCAGGCACAACCACGGTTGTTTGCAACTCATTATTATCAATACTCAGCTCACCGTTAGCCAAAACCTGACCGATAGAGTCTTGCTTAATAACAAGTTCCATTGCGATCCGGTCACCCGGGTTTATACGGGGCGTCACATCCAAACTAAGTACAACATCTTTAAATTCAATACTCACTTCACCGTCTTCAACGGTTTGATAAGGGATTTCAGAACCCGATTGAATCAATGCCTTCTTACCATTAGTTGTAAGAATTTTAGGCTGAGAAACAATTTCAGCTTTACCGTCCGCTTCTAATGCACTCAACTCTAAACCGATCAATGTACTTGCACCTGGCGCAAAGCCAATTGCAATCTGCCCTACATTAGTTGCTGTAGCACCAAGATCCACGTTCAAACCACTGGTCGGCGATGTACTGGAGAAATCAATTGAGCTCTGATCTTGGCTTACAATCCAGCCTTTACCGTTATCAACATCGTTATAACCAAAGCCCCATTTAATACCTAAGTCTTTCGTTACATTGGACGTAGCATTAACAAGGCGTGCCTCAATTAATACCTGCTCAACCTCGACGTCAAAGCGGTGCAATGTATCACGAATCTCCTGAATGGCATTAGTCGTCTCTCGAACCATTAGGACATTTGTTTCATCATCCGCCATGATAAAGCCGCGTTCAGAAACCAATTTTGCGCCCTGAATCGTTCCCATCATCTCGGATGCTTTGCGGTAATCGACCTGAATAAACTCAGTCCGTAATGGCGCAAGCTGCTCAACCTGCTGAGAGCTTTCAAGCTCCGCCTTCTCTCGCTGTGCTATTTCATCGGCAGGTGCAATTAGTAAAACATTACCGACCGTACGCTGATCAAGGCCTTCCGTTTTCAAAACGATATCAAGTGCCTGATCCCAAGGAACATTTTTAAGACGCAGGGTGATATTTCCGCCCACGCTATCGCTCACCACTAAGTTTAACTCAGCAACCTCTGCAATAATTTGTAAAACCGAGCGTAACTCAACATTCTGGAAATTAAGGTCTATCTGCTCACCCGTAAACTCAAACAACTCTTTCGCTCTTTCGTCTTTTTCAGCTTGGCTTAACGGTTTAAAATCGAGAATGAGCTGGTTGTCAGTTTGGTAAGCAAGGTATTCATAAGGCTCAGCACTGGGCTTAATCAATATACTGGTATTGCCACCGTTCGCCATCGAGTCGATAAACATGACCGGCGTCACAAAGTCCTGCACATCAACCCGCTGCTCCAACGCCCGAGAGAGATCCGCACCGACTAAGTTAACAACAACGTTATTACCTTCTTCCTGAATATCTACGCCTGCTTTATCATCAGACATCGTAATGGTTACTCGACCGGCTCCCCCTTCGATGCGTTCAAAATCCATACCTTGAACTTTCGAGCGAGTCTCTTCGAATGACGTTTTAGCCCCTGCATCCGCTGATTTAGCGACTACATTATCTGATGTTTCCGATGTTGATACCGGTAGTCCAGCGTTCTTACTCTGAACAACAACAAATAAACTATTACCTTCAGCGAAGGTGTTGTAACTAGAAGGCTCATAGAGATTAGCAACGATTCTCAAACGACCATCCGTTTGCGCGAAGCTGACACCATCCACTTGACCTGTTTTAACATCCAGTGAACGACTGGCTAAATCACTTTCAACACCCCATAGGTCCATTACTATGCGGGCGGGTTGGTTGATCATATAAGCTTGCGGAGAAGGAGGTGCTGAATCGAAATCAAAACGAAGTTCTATCTTCCCTCCCGGCAGGGCCACAAAATTAGCATTTTTCATCAAAACATCTGCTGCCGCCCACTCCGACAATAAAAGACTGACCAAAGCGATGCTCAACCAACGGAGGTTTTTATAAACACGTACTTTAATATCAGTCATCATGGGGACCCGAATTTTCACAATAATATCCCTTATTCCTGCTCAGCCAAGGCAAGGTTTCGTGATCGTTTCATCCAACCACCACGCCCATTCGTTACAATTTCAACTAACTCTATTTTACGCTCATCCAGCGAAACGATTTCGCCAAAATTCAAACCCATATGATTACCGATAGTAACCCGATGAATTTCTGAATTAGGATCACGAATTAAAGCCCATAATGTATTATCCGCTTTTTGATTAATCGTGCCGACCATATCCAATTGATCTACAGCAAACGATTCAAGATAATCTTTCGCCCTCACTTCATCAGGCTTTATACCATTATCAGATTGAGCATTAACCTCTTCATCCTCATCAGCACTCACTGAAAATGGAATCAGCGGAACAAACGGCTCCCTCATCGACGCACCTTTATAGACAAAGCTATGGTACGGTTTGAATTCAGGGAGTGGTTTAATTGAGCCGGCAGGCTTTGCCTGAACGGCAGTGACAAATTCCTTTAAATCACTGTCATCCTCTACCCACTCAACGCAGCCAGTGAGTAAAGAAAGTAATAATGACAAGATAATAATCCTACTATGATGCGTCATCCTTGCCCCCCTTATTTAGTTTCATCATAACGATAGGTCTTAGCACTAATCTGCATAGAGACCGTCGTTCCTGAGGGTTTTATTGTGTAATCATGTAAGGTTACGATACGTGGTAGCCCAGCAATACCACTTACAAACTGCCCAAGCTGATGATACGAACCTGAAACATTAATATTAATAGGCAGCTCAATGTAGAACTCTTTTTTCGACTCTGCGGCCAATTTTATCGACCCAATATCCAAACCACTATCCGTGCCTAGGTTGGTAATATCGTCTAAAAGTCCAGGTACCTCTTTTTCAGTCGGTAACTGCTTTTTCAGCTCAGTGAACTTATCTTCTACATCTTCCATCTGTTTTCTAAGTGCAGCAAGATTAGCGACCTGGAATGCTTTCTCCTCATACACCGCTTTTAAGCCGCTCTCTTTAGCAATCTCTTTTTTGAGAGCCACTTGCTTGTCTGTAATATAGAAATGCCACCCCGCAGCACCGATAGCAATCATCACCATCAGATAGCAGACTATTTTCACCCCAATCGGCCAATTTCCTGCGGCGTTGAAGTCCATATCATTAGGATCAAATCCTTTAAACGCATTCTGTAACGCACTCATTTGCCAGCCTCATCCGCTTTAGGTTTAGCAATAGGAACCGAAAGGTTAAATGTATTCAAACTATCCTTTCCTTTACCAACACCACTGAGGTTAGGTTCACCAAACCAGATTGAGGTATCCAAGTTTCTCATCAGAGTAGATACATCTAAATTATCTTGAGCCAAACCCGCTATAACCACATTGTTAGCCTTACGTGATAACGACGAGTAGTAGAGGCCATCAGGCATCACCCTCACCAGTTCATCAAAATTCCTTACAATAAGCGGCCTTGAACCCTGTAGCTCCTGAATCGCCGTCAAGCGTTCCAAAAGCTTTGCTCTTTTTTCCTTTAACTCTTTAATCGCAGCAAGGTCACGATCCAACTTTGCCGTTTCCGCTTTTAAGTAACCATTTCGATCATTTTGACGATCTTTCATCGCATCAAAATAGTAACCCACCGCAAACACGATAAGCCCCGCAAACAACGCGGTTCCTAACAGGTTCATCACGAAATTTTTCTTTCTCTCTTCTGCGCGCTCTTCACGCCAGGGTCTTAAATTGATAGTTGCCATCTGTCCCTAACCCTCAAATCCACGCATCGCCAGACCACAAGCCTTCACTAATGAAGGCGCATCCCGTTCAAGTCTAGATCGATTAACTCTCGAATTAATAGCCATTGAGTTGAAAGGGTTAGCCATTTTAGTCGCTATACCTAACTCTTCCGATAGCTGCTCTGCAAGCCCATCAATAGTTGCTGTACCGCCTGAAAGATAAAGCGCTGAAAGCTCACTATGTGCACCCGATGAATAGAAAAACTGTAATGAACGAGATACTTGCTGTGCTACCGTTCCCCTAAAAGGAAGGACCACCATCTCATTAATCTCTGGCGAGAGATCATTAAGGCGTAATGACTGTTCAACTTCTTCGATACTCATCCCATATTGCTGATGAATAGAGTTCGTCAAATCATTACCGCCAAAGGCTTGTTCTCGGCTATAAACAATCTCACCGCCCTTAAACACATTTAAGGTCAAGGTGGCAGCGCCAATATCAACAACACCAATTAAATAATCAGTGCTTCTTTGTTCGGAGGAGATAAGAGGAAAGGTACGCTCTACCGCGTAAGTATCAACATCGACCACTTGGCACTTCAAACCAGCACTGTTGATTGCGTCTTCTCGCTGTTCTACATCACTTTTACGGCAGGCAACAAGCAATACTCGATTCAAGTGATCGTTATTCTCAACAGGTCCTTGCACTTCAAAATCTAATGCGACCTCGTCTAAAGAATATGGAATGAACTGATCAGCCTCTACTTTTATCTGATCTTCCAATTCAAACTCAGAAAAGGCATTACTCATCTCTATACGTTTAGTGATGACAGCGGACGCCGGCACAGCAGCAATGGCAGACGACATTCGCCCCCCTGCAACCTTCATCGCTTTTTCGATGGTAGCAGCAACTTCACCTACATCCTGTATATTTCCATCAATAACAGCAGTAGGAGGCAAAGACACGACGGCATAAGCTTCCAACGAATAGCTTTGTCCATTTTTAGACAACGCAACCAGCTTAACCGAAGACGAGCCAATATCTAGCCCAACCAAGCTTCCCGATTTATTCCCCAATAAGCCAAACACAAATATATTCCCTAACTTAATACTGCGTTAATGTGTGTTTACTACTCTATTCCCTAACTCTAACCCGTATTAGAACAAATTAAAATTCAATATACGCTAGAGCAAAGTGGTAAGCTGCCTATATAATAGACCCTTACTAAAATCCTCAACTATCAGATTAGCATGTCACCTATGTTTTCGCTTTTCAAACTTTTGTTTAAATTAGGTATTTTTTGCTTCCTCATCGGCCTTATATCCGCTGCAGGCGCTTATTATTATTTTTCTCCACAATTACCTAATGTAGAGACATTACGGGATATACGTTTCCAAACCCCGCTGCGTATTTATTCCCAAGATCATAAGCTAATCGCTGAATTTGGCGAAAAGCGTCGAACACCTATCACCTTTGAGAATATACCCCCTCAATTTGTTCAAGCACTCACCGCCGCAGAAGATAGTCGCTTCTTTGATCACCACGGCATCGACATCAAAGGTCTTGTCCGCGCAGCCTTTCAGTTAGCTACCACCGGCCATATACAAAGTGGCGGTTCTACTATAACGATGCAGGTAGCAAAAAACTTTTTCTTAACCCGCGAACGTACATTTAGCCGTAAGTTCATGGAGATACTACTCGCACTCCGTATAGAGCAGGAACTCTCTAAAGAAGAGATATTCGAACTCTATATTAACAAAATCTATCTGGGGCACCGCTCATACGGTATTCAAGCAGCCGCTAATGTATATTACGGCACCGATATAAAAAACTTGAGCTTATCTCAACTCGCCATGATCGCTGGCTTGCCAAAGGCACCCTCCGCATACAATCCAATCACCAATTCAGATAGAGCGATTGAGCGCCGAAACTGGATACTCAAACGTATGCATTCACTCAGTTTCATTAACGATCAGCAACTAGAGAGCGCAAAAAACGAGCCAGTGAGCGCAAAATACCATACGAGCGATATTGAACTAAGAGCGTTCTATGTAGCAGAAATGGTCAGACAGCAGCTCTACGAACAATACGGTGAAGCACTTTATACCGACGGTTATGTAGTATATACAACACTCAAGAGCAATCTTCAAACCACAGCAAACAATGCGGTTTCAAATGGCCTAATTGCTTACTCTGAAAGACATGGTTACTTAGGCGCAGAAGATAGCTGGGATATCACTGAACCACAGGCGACATTACAGAAACGTCTAAACGGTATTATTAGCTATGGCGTACTCAAACCTGCGCTCGTCCTAAACGTGTCCGAAAAAAGTGCTGAGCTACTACTAAAAGATAAGCAAACAATTACTTTAGCGTGGGAAGGCATGTCGTGGGCCAAACCCTATAAAAGCGTTAACCGCACAGGCCGAGCACCCAAAAAAGCGGCTGACGTTTTGAAAATAGGGGATTTAGTTAGAGTACGCGAAAAAGAGGGCACGTTTCACCTATCACAAGTTCCTAACGTGCAAGGCTCTCTCATAGCGCTCGACCCTAAAACAGGTGCAATCGTATCCCTTGTTGGCGGCTTCAACTTCACACATAATAAATTTAATCGCAGTACCCAAGCCGTTCGACAGCCAGGCTCTAACTTTAAACCGTTTATTTATGCTGCCGCATTAGATAAAGGCTACTCACCCGCCTCGCTTATAAATGACGCACCTATTGTTTTCCACGACACCTCCCTAGAGGGCAACTGGAGACCTGAAAACTCAAGCAGAAAATTTTACGGGCCTACCCGCCTTCGCAAAGCACTCTATAAATCACGTAACCTAGTATCAATCCGGTTACTCAGAGCGATAGGCATACCGGCAGCACAGGACTACCTCGAACTCGCCGGCTTTGATCGCAGCAAACTGCCCAACAACCTATCCCTCTCCCTAGGCAGCGCTGATGTCACCCCACTAAAACTGGCAGCGGGTTATGCCGCCTTTGCAAACGGAGGCTTTAAAGTTGAGCCGTTCTTCATCGAGCGTGTTGAAGACGCTTTTGGCGAAGTCCTTTTCACCGCTCAACCCAAAGCCGCATGCAACCCCTGTACAGAAACAGAAGGCGCAGAAAACATAGCCCCAAGAATATTTAACGAGCAAGTCGCCTTTTTGATCTATAACATTTTACAAGACGTGATTCGCAAGGGTACCGGCAGAAAAGCGCTGGTACTCAACCGCAAAGACATTGCAGGAAAAACAGGCACGACCAACGATCAAAAAGACGCTTGGTTCTCTGGCTTCAACCAATCTATTGTTACAACAACATGGGTCGGATTTGACCAACCCAAGACACTGGGCAGACGAGAGTTTGGTGGAACCGCCGCACTGCCTATCTGGATAGATTTTATGCGCGAAGCACTGAAGGACACACCGGAGAATCCACCTAAGCCTCCTGCAGGTATTGTAAGTGTCAAAATAGATCCACAAAGCGGCAAGCTTGCGTACCCCGGCCAAAGCGATGCAATCTATGAGTTTTTCAGAAGAAAAAATGTACCTACAAACTATGCGGCACCAGCAGGCTCTGGTAAAAGCAACGTAACTGAAGAGTTATTCTAAAGCGGAAAAGCTTACTCCAGACACAAAAAAACCGGCCTAGGCCGGTTTTTTTTATCATAACAACGCGCTTAAGAAAGCGGGTAGTTATCTGGTAGCGGTAAACGCGCAACGCCAGAATCAATCGCCGCCTGCGCCACAGCTGTAGATACAGCACCAAGCAGACGTGAATCAGTCGCCTTAGGAATAATATATTCCGGACCAAGCTCCAATGAATCTAATCCATAGGCATCCAACACATCCTGAGGAACAGGCTGTTTTGTCAGATCAACCAATGCACGAACCGCAGCAGCTTTCATCTCTTCATTAATCGCAGAAGCACGTACATCCAAAGCACCACGGAAAATGAATGGGAAGCCGATTACGTTGTTAACCTGGTTAGGATAATCAGAACGACCTGTCGCCATAATCACGTCATCGCGCGTTGCATGAGCAAGCTCTGGACGAATTTCAGGATCGGGGTTCGCACATGCAAACACAACTGGGTTTGCTGCCATTTTAGCTAACTGCTCAGCAGAAAGTAGGTTCGGACCTGATAGACCAACAAAAACATCAGCGCCATCAATTGCGTCATCCAGCGTACGCTTATCAGTTTCTGAAGCGAAGGCTGCTTTTTCTGGCGTTAGGTTTTCACGACCGGAATGGATAACACCCGTACGGTCAATCATAAAGATATTTTCAATCTTAGCGCCCATGCTTACAAGTAGCTTCATGCAAGCGTTTGCGGCAGCGCCCGCACCTAGGCAAACAATCTGAGCTTCCTCAAGCGTTTTGCCCGCAATTTCCAATGCTGTGATCATGCCTGCAGCCGTAACAATCGCTGTACCGTGCTGATCATCATGGAAAACGGGGATATTACAACGCTCAATAAGCGCACGCTCAATTTCAAAACACTCAGGTGCTTTAATATCTTCTAGGTTAATACCACCAAACGTTTCAGCGATGCGAGCAACCGTATCGATAAATGCCTGCGGGCTTTCTGCATCAACTTCAATATCAATTGAGTCTATACCAGCAAAACGTTTAAACAGTAATGATTTACCTTCCATTACAGGCTTAGACGCTAACGGACCTAGATCACCAAGACCTAAGATTGCTGAACCGTTTGTAATAACCGCTACCAAGTTACCTTTAGCTGTGTAACGGTATGCGTTATCAGGGTCTTTCGCGATTTCACGAACCGGCTCAGCTACACCTGGGCTATATGCCAAAGAAAGATCAAGCTGAGACTCAGCTGGTGTAGACAGCTCAACGCTGATCTTACCTGGACGTGGAAACTCATGGTAATCAAGAGCTGCTTGTTTCATATCATCAGACATAGCTGCTGTTCCAATCTAGTTAAAATTTCGAACCCAGAACTATATAGAAAACCCCTGTATCGGACAAGCTTAGGGCCTACTCTATCGATCTTTTTTCACTCAACCAAACCTAAAGCACTAAACAGAATATGCGACTTATGACTTAGTGTCATTGACCAAGGTAAGTAGTGAGAAGGCGCCGATGATCGCTTAGGGCGGACCCAACCACGCACATAAACAAGCTTACCTTCGAGTGCGTTTATATCCCCACCCACCCATAAATCATCACCGATAGAGCGACTTATCTTTAACGCTAGCAGCCCATCAAGTTCTAAAATCCAGCCAGTTCTAACGGCCTTAACCAAAGAAACACGCCCCTTCACCAACTTAAAACCCACATCGCGCAGACTTAGCTGAGTAACATCGCGCCACGGAAAGGTACGCCACAACCCTCGTGCCGCCTTCGCTGCATCACGCTCTGCTTGCTTCAAACAATCCAAAAACTGCACGTTCGGCGGTAGAGCAATATGAAACGCCAACCCCTCCCGTATTAACTGCTCAGCAACCAACTGCTGATTCACATAAAGATAGCCAAGCCAGCGCTGATAGTGATCCTGAGGCTCCTCACCTAACGCAAGAAACACATCACCCCGCTGTAACAGTGCCTCCAATCGAGCGGCAGCAGCATCCGAGAACGGCTCACCAGCCCCATTTTTCGCCACCTCAGGCGCATTCAAACCAATTAAACGCACATGACGCCCATCACTTAACCGAACGGTATCCCCATCATAAACATAGGCCACAGTCACCGGCTCAAGCGCCAAGTCAGAACCGCACTGGGAGTAAACAGGTAAACTAAAGACAACAAAAAAGGCGCCCCATAACGGAAGCGCCCTTTTTAGAATTCTCATTGGCTAAGCGTTTTTTATTTTTTCACGCCGCGAGCGCCGAAACGCTTGTTGAAGCGATCGATACGACCACCAGAAGTTGCTTCTTTCTGCTTGCCTGTGTAGAACGGGTGGCAAGAAGAGCAAACGTCTAGATGAAGATCTTTACCAAGAGTAGACTTGGTTTTAATCTCATTTCCGCAAGAACAAGTAGCAGAAATTTCAACATAATTAGGATGGATATCCGCTTTCATGGTAAACCTCATAGTATTCATGCCGCCACCTGATCTTCTGCCAGGTACCGCATTGATTTAAACTACCAGCGAAAATCACCGGTATGTTAAGTAGGCGGCGGATTATACGCATGCACATACAGCTAATCAACATAATAACGCTTAAAAAATGAGCAGCCATAACAATTATGACCATATTACGCCTCGCCATACCTAGCCCACTGCGCAGATTATTCGATTACCTGCCTCCCGCAGCAACTGAACTGGCTACAGTAGAGCTAGGCGTCAGGGTGCTCGTTCCTTTCGGTAACCGCGACCTAATTGGCATTTTAGTCGAAATAACAGACGAGACGCAGTTTGAGAGAAGCAAGCTCAAACGGGCAAAAAAAATTCTCGACCAACAGCCTCCACTACCCGCCCATTTATTTAAACTCGCACGCTGGGCGGCGTCCTATTATCAACATCCTGAAGGCGATGCTTTACAACAAGCTCTTCCCGTACTGCTCAGAAAGGGTCATGCCTGTGAATACCAACACGAAATACTTTGGCGTGCTGTCGCTGATGCAGACCCGAATACACTCAAAAGTAATGCGACCCGTCAAATTGAGCTGTTAGCATTAGTTAACGAACACCCATCCGGCATAAGCCTCGACGCCATCAAAGCGGAAGGAGGCAATACCACGACCTTACGGGCGCTTGAAGAGAAACAACTCGTTGAATCCTTTCAACGCACACACCCATCTCATCATGAACAAGTCCTACACGAAGCGCCTTTAACCCTTAATGCAGAACAACAATCCGCGCTGGACCAAATCAATAAGTTACCAGGCTTTACCGCCAACCTGATCGAAGGCATTACCGGCTCGGGTAAAACCGAAGTGTATCTACAAGCGATCGAAAAAAAGCTCAATGAAGGGAAGCAAGCCTTAATCTTAGTCCCTGAGATCGGTTTAACGCCGCAAACGGTAACGCGTTTCAGGCAACGTTTTAATAATCCTATCGTTGTGCTGCACTCCAACCTAACCGACCGTCAAAGACTGGATGCTTGGCTACAGGCCAGAGAAGGTATTGCAAAAATAGTGATCGGCACACGTTCCGCTATTTTCACCCCGCTAAAACATCCCGGCATTATCATCATTGATGAAGAGCACGACCCCTCCTTCAAACAGCAAGACGGGTTCCGTTATTCCGCGAGGGATCTGGCCGTTATGCGCGCTAGAGCAGAGGAAACACCAATCATACTCGGCAGCGCAACCCCCTCATTGGAAACGTTACACAACGCCAAAGAGGGGCGTTACCAATGGTTGAAAATAACCCAGCGAGCTGGCACCTCACTCGCCCCCACGTTTAAGCTGCTGGATATTCGCCAAGAAAAACTAAGCGAAGGACTTTCCACACAACTGATTACCGCGATGCGCCAACACTTGGCCAATGGCACTCAAGTGTTGGTATTTTTAAATCGTCGCGGTTATTCACCTACACTGAGTTGTAATGATTGCGGCTGGATCGCCGATTGCGACCGGTGCGACGCACACATGACACTGCATAGAGAGCCTCCTCATCTGCACTGCCATCACTGTGACAAACAGCACGGCATCCCTCGCCACTGCCCTGAATGCAATAGCGACCAGCTCCAACCAGTAGGTGTCGGCACAGAACGTAGCGAACAAGCACTACAACAACTATTCCCTAATACCCCAGTGATCCGCGTTGACCGGGACAGTACCCAACGCAAAAATGCGATGCATGACATTATGGACCGCGTTAACTCCGGTGAACCCTGCATCCTTGTGGGCACCCAAATGCTGGCAAAAGGGCATCACTTTCCCAAAGTCACCTTAGTGGCCATAATCAACGCCGATAGTGGTTTATTTAGTGCCGATTTCCGAGGCATGGAAAGAACCGCGCAACTCATACTCCAAGTCGCAGGACGGGCGGGCAGAGCTGAAGACCCAGGCACCGTCTTAATGCAAACCTATCACGCCGATCACCCCACTTTACAAACGTTGGTTGAACACGGCTACAGCGCCTTCGCCCAAGAGGAACTCCATAACCGCAAAGTGGCTCAACTCCCCCCCTACACCCATTACGCCCTGCTACGCGCCGAAACAACCACAAAATACCGCGCCGAGTCTTTTCTAGGGGCGCTCAGACAGCAACTGGAAGATGATTTACTCCTCCCTGAACACGTTCACTGGATAGGCCCGTTTCCTTCACCGATGGAAAAGCGAGCGGGGATGCACCGAGCGCAGCTCATGATCTATGCTGAAAACAGAAAGGCACTTCACCAGCTATTAGCCAACCTATGCTGGTATTTAGAGCAAAATAAAGAGTCTAGAAAGGTCCGCTGGTCTATAGATGTCGATCCAGCAGACACTTTTTAAACAGAAGAGCCCTTCTGCCCCTTAACAAAATTCCGATTTACAGGGATAATACGCGGTTCTTCAGCGGCCTAACTTCGATGACGGCAACAAGCAAGGGAGAAGATCGCCCGAGCCAAAACCAGAAACGCCTTCAGGCCCACCGAATCATTCAAACGGTAGTATGTACGCTAATGAAACAAGTTATTGCAGGACTTATCGATTCTGCCCTAAAAACATTGATTGAAAACGGCACTTTGCCTGACGACGTGCAACCAAACATTATGGTTGAAAACACACGAGACAAGTCACACGGCGACTATGCATCCAATATCGCGCTAACGCTGGCAAAACCCGCACGCTGTAATCCTCGACAACTCGCCGAGAAACTGGTTGCAGCCCTCCCTCAATCAGACAACCTGACGCGTACCGAAATAGCCGGACCGGGTTTTATTAACTTTTTCATTAGTGAAGCCTCAACCAGCAGTCTACTCACCACGATTCTTGAGCAAAAAGAGAATTATGGTCGTAATAACGAAGGCGCTGGACGCAAAGTCCAAGTGGAATTCGTATCGGCGAACCCAACAGGCCCGCTTCATATAGGTCATGGTCGCGGAGCCGCTGTCGGTGATTGCCTTTGCCGTATCATGGATGCGAATGGCTGGGATGTAACCCGCGAATTTTACTACAACGACGCGGGCCAACAGATCAACAACCTGGCGCTATCTGTACAAGCGCGCTGCAAAAAGTTAACACCGGATGATGCAAGCTGGCCCGCCGATGGTTACCGCGGCGACTATATTATCGAACTTGCTGATAGTTTCATGCGCGGTGACACCGTTGAATCTGAAGACCAGTCATTTACTGGAACGAAAAATGCTGATGATTTAGAAGCCATTCGCCATTTCGCCGTTGCCTACTTAAGACGCGAACAAGACCTCGATCTCAAAGCGTTTGCCGTTGATTTTGATGTTTACTTCCTTGAATCCTCCCTTTATGAGGAAGGAAAAGTAGAACGCACAGTACAAACACTGATCGAAAACGGTTACACCTATGAAGACGGTGGCGCACTCTGGTTACGTACTACCGATTTTGGGGATGACAAAGACCGCGTAATGCGCAAGACCGATGGTGGTTATACCTACTTTGTACCTGATGTTGCTTACCATCTAGACAAATGGCAGCGTGGATTTGAGTGCGTACTCAATGAACAAGGCGCCGACCATCACAGTACAATTACCCGCGTCCGCGCAGGCCTTCAAGCCCTCAAGGCAGACATCCCTCAAGGCTGGCCTGATTACGTACTTCACCAGATGGTTACCGTTATGCGCGGCGGTGAAGAGGTAAAAATATCCAAACGTGCAGGCAGCTACTTAACACTGCGCGATCTCATCGATGAAGTAGGACGTGACGCAACTCGCTACTTCTTAGCCGCACGTAAGTCAGACAGTCACCTAACCTTTGATATCGACTTGGCACGTTCACAGTCGGCAGACAACCCTGTCTACTATATTCAATATGCCCATGCTCGCGTATGTTCAATCTTCCGCAAACTGGCTGAAAACAACCGAACGTGGGATATTGAAACCGGTAAAGCCGCCCTTTCGGCTTTAGAGCTAGACTCAGAAAAAAATCTGATTATCAATTTAGGCCGTTACCCTGAAGTCGTTAAAAATGCAGCCGATGCCCGTGAGCCACATCAAATTGCTAACTACCTTCGAGACCTCGCAGGGGACTTCCATACTTACTATAATTCGGAAAAAACCTTAGTCGATGATGACAATGTGCGTAATGCCCGCCTAACGCTTGCGGTAGCCGTACGCCACGTTTTAGCCAACGGCTTAGACCTACTCGGCGTAACCGCACCGGAGCAGATGTAACACTATGGCCTCCCGTAAGGACTATGCAAAAAACAAACGCGGCGCAGCATCCGCTAGCCGCTCAAGACCGACACCGAAGAAAGCGCCTGCAAAAGTTAAAAAGCGCTTTCCCACAGGTCTACTTGCACTCACCCTTATCTTATTGGGAGGCCTTGGTTATGGGCTATTCAAACTAACCCAAGTCACACCGGGCTCAGAAGCAACCCCGATCACTCATATTGCACCTAAAGCCGCACCCAAGAGCAGCCCCAAAGTAGCGCCTAAAACTCCCGCTGCCAGCAACCCCCCCGTCATCGAAAAATCCACAACGACCGAAAACACCAACCGTTTTGAATTTTACGAGATGCTAAAAGAGAGCGAAGTTGAAACGGCTAAAGTGGATGTGTATAAATCCACGCCCAAAAACGCAAAATCTGAACACTCATACTTACTTCAGGCCGGCTCTTTCAAAGTAAAAGCCGACGCAGAAAGAATGCGCGCTCAACTCATTCTACAAGGCTTACCTAGCGTCCATACGGACACCAGTAAAAACAAAGACGGCACCCTTTGGTATCGTGTTCGCTTAGGGCCTTTTGATAACCGCTCCAAGCTTTCAAAAGCCTATGACAAACTGGTGCAACTCAATATCCAACCCCTACGCATCAAGCAATAAGGCGCAATACAGGTACAAACGAGAAAGCCCAGCGATAAAGCTGGGCTTTTTAGTCAATTAAGCCTTGAAATTCATCTCAGCGTCACCATCTTTCTGTAAACCCCTTAAAGAAAGCAATATCACGCCCGCTACATCGTTTTTTTGCGTGTTATTGGTAATTAAATCTCCCATTAGGAGCAGAAGATGACAACGATTGTATCCGTACGTCGTGGAGACAAAGTAGTAGTCGGCGGCGATGGCCAGGTCTCTTTAGGCAACACGGTCATGAAAGGCAGCGCCAAAAAAGTCAACGTTCTGGCTAAACATGCCGTAATTACTGGCTTTGCAGGCTCTACCGCTGATGCGATAACCCTCCGTGACCTATTCGAACAACAGCTTGAGAAACACCAAGGCAACATTGTTAATGCCGTTATCCATTTAGCGCGAGAATGGCGCAGCGATAGAGTACTACGTCGCCTAGAAGCACTCATGCTGGTCGCGAACAAAGAAAAAACCTACCTTATTTCCGGTAGTGGGGATGTTATTGAGCCAGAAGACGGCGTGATTGCAATCGGCTCAGGGGGTAATTTCGCCCTAGCAGCGGCCCGCGCACTCGTTGATAACACTGAGCTAAACGCCAAAGAGATTGTTGAAAAAAGCCTACTCATTGCATCAGGCATTTGCGTTTTCACCAACGGCAACCTAACCATTGAAGAACTTGATTCTGTCGCCAGCTAAGGAACTAAGAACCTATGTCTAACATGACCCCACGTGAAATCGTCTCCGAGCTGGATCGCCATATCATCGGACAGGACGAAGCAAAAAGAGCGGTAGCCATCGCCCTACGAAATCGCTGGCGCCGTATGCAGCTAAACGATGAGCTGCGCACTGAAGTAACGCCTAAAAATATCTTAATGATTGGCCCAACCGGTGTCGGTAAAACCGAGATTGCTCGCCGCCTAGCAAAACTCGCCAATGCGCCGTTTATCAAAATAGAAGCGACAAAATTTACTGAAGTTGGCTATGTAGGTCGTGATGTAGAAACCATTATCCGCGACTTAGTCGATATGTCGATCAAACTGCTGCGCGAACAAGAGATGGAAAAGGTCCGCTTCCGCGCAGAAGAAGCGGCAGAAGAGCGCGTATTAGACGCACTACTCCCGCCCGCTCGCCCAGCCAACCTTAATGATCAACAGCCCGCCGAACGGGAAGATAGCGCAACACGTCAAGTCTTCCGCAAAAAGCTACGCGAAGGCCAGCTTGACGACAAAGAGATCGATATTGATGTAGCCCAGCCTCAAGTTGGCGTCGAGATCATGGCCCCTCCCGGCATGGAAGAGATGACTAACCAGCTACAAAGCATGTTTTCCGGCATGGGCGGCGGCAAAAAACAATCGCGCCGCATGAAGATAAAAGAAGCCTTTAAAATGTTAACCGATGAAGAAGCGGCTAACATGGTTAAAGAGGATGAACTCAAACAAAATGCAGTTGAACTCGTCGAACAGCACGGCATCGTCTTCCTCGATGAGATTGATAAAGTGTGCAAAAACGGCTCAAACAGCAGTGGCGGCGAAGTGTCTCGCGAAGGCGTACAACGAGATCTGCTTCCTCTGATTGAAGGCTGCACGGTAAGCACTAAATATGGCATGATTAAAACCGATCATATTCTGTTTATCGCTTCAGGCGCCTTCCACTTATCCAAACCTTCAGACCTCATTCCTGAGTTGCAAGGCCGCCTACCCATCCGTGTTGAATTAAAAGCACTGACACCGGATGATTTCCGCCGCATACTCAAAGAACCTAACGCCTCACTGACAGAACAATATATCGCACTGTTAAACACCGAAGGCGTGAATGTTGAATTTACTGACGAGGGTATACACCGCATTGCGGAGCTCGCATTCCAAGTGAATGAAAGCACTGAAAACATTGGGGCTCGTCGCCTGCACACAATGATGGAGCGCCTACTAGAAGAGCTATCATTCTCGGCGTCTGATTGTTCCGGCCAATCCATCAAAATAGATAAAGCCTTTGTTGACCAACAACTCAGTGAGTTGAGTCAGGATGAAGACTTAAGTCACTACATCCTGTAAACAAGGAGATAACCATGTCCAAAGCGCCATTACCTACCGAGATAAAGCTACACAAAAAATCTCGCACGCTGGAACTCACCTACGGTGACGACCGTTTCGAGTTAACGGCAGAATACCTTCGTGTGCACTCACCTTCCGCCGAAGTCAGAGGTCACGGGATAGGTAATGGCGTATTACAAACAGGCAAAAAGCTCGTCGGGATTAAAGAACTCATCCCCACGGGCAACTATGCCCTAAAAATCGTTTTTGACGATGGGCATGACAGCGGCCTTTATACCTGGGACTGCCTACACGACCTCGCCTACAATTACGACCAGTACTGGGAAACCTATTTAGCTAAACTTAAAGCGGCCGGTGAAAGTCGCGATGGTGGATTAATCGCCATCGGACGGGGCTAACACCCCGCTCGTTACGACAATTCTTAAAGACATTTTCAAGACAATACTGATCCATATAGGTACAATTCCAACAACCCTATTACAGACCACCATCAGGACATCTAAAAATGACCGACCAGCACAATGACAACACAACACACTTTGGCTTCGAAGACGTAAAAAAAGAAGAAAAGGTACAGCGTGTTGCCGATGTATTCCACAGCGTGGCCGGAAAATATGACCTGATGAATGACCTCATGTCCGGCGGCGTTCACCGCCTCTGGAAACGTATCACCATTGAGCAAAGCGGCGTACGTACGGGTAATACGGTATTAGATATCGCGGGCGGCACCGGCGACTTAACCATGCGTTTTTCCCGTTTAGTCGGGCCTACAGGTAAAGTTGTACTAGCCGACATCAACGATTCTATGCTTAAAGTTGGCCGTGACAAGCTGATGGATAAAGGCGTCACTGGCAACGTAGAGTTTGTCCAAGCCAACGCCGAAGCCCTACCTTTTCCGGATAACACCTTCGACGTTATCACCATTGCATTTGGTTTACGTAACGTCACTGATAAAGACGCTGCATTACGCTCAATGACCCGCGTATTAAAGCCCGGCGGCAAAGTCATGGTGTTAGAATTTTCTAAAACAGACAATCCATTATTGACCAAAGCTTACGATTTTTACTCTTTCAACATCCTTCCCCAAATGGGATCAATGATTGCGGGCGATGCCGACAGCTATCGCTACTTAGCAGAATCGATTCGCATGCATCCGGACCAAGAGACCTTAAAATCGATGATGCAAGACGCTGGATTAACGCACTGTAAATACCAAAATATGACAGGCGGTATCGTCGCCCTTCATACCGGTATTAAACCTTAAAGGTTCATACCTAATGATCGAGATGTTACAAGCAACCCTCTTCACGACGGCTGAAGAGATCTGCAACCAGCTACTAAAACGGGATCCCGTTACCCTTCAACATCTCGAACGATTAAGCGGTAAAGTGATCTCTATAGAGCTAACACAGCCTCAATTAAGCCTATTCCTCTTACCCAATGCAGACGGCCTACAACTTCAATCGATTTATAATGACACCCCAGACACAATCCTTAGTGGACGCGCTATCGACTTTTTAACATTGATCACCCGTGCAGACCGCGCGGATGCGATGTTTGGCAAAACCATCCAGATCACCGGCGACACTGTACTTGCAACCCGTTTACAAGAGATTTTGGCTGACGCACAAATTGATTGGGAAGCGATGATCGCTAACCTTATTGGTGAACTACCCGCCCATCAGTTAGCCCTGTACGCAAGCTGGAAGGCTCAGTGGTACAAGAATGCAGGTACAAGCGCCCTGCAAAATTTAGATGAATACCTTAAAGAAGAGTTCAGAGTAATACCTACCCGCCCTGAGGTTAATAAATTTTACAGCGAGGTAGACACATTGAGAGAACGCGTAGAACGTTTGAGCGCGAGAATTGCAGCCAAGGCTGCTAACCTTGGCTGAAAATTAAGCCTTTTATTAAAAAGGCTTAACCACCACAAAAATCAAGATCGGTATAAAAATCAAAAGAGGAAGCTCATTAAATAACCTAAAATAACGACCACTTCGGTCTAACATCCCCGCCCTCATCTTCTTCAAATACGCTTTACACCAGTGGTGATATCCCAGTAACAGCACGACAAAAAACAACTTAGCGTGCAACCAGCCACCACTAAAGCCAAAGCCCAGCCACAACCATAAACCTAACGCCAGCGTAAACAGCGCCATAATACTCATAAAGCCATAGAGCTTACCGGCCATTATCTCCAATCGAGTGACATCTTGCCCCGCCTCACGACCTTCAACATAATGCACAAAGATACGAGGCAGGTAAAAAATACCGGCCATCCAGCTCGTCATGGCAAGAATATGAAAGGTTTTAACCCATAACATGGGAGTCTCCTTAATAACCTAATAAAGGATAAAGTTCACCGCGTTTTATCTCGCGGCTCGCAGCCTTGATTGTACCGTCACCTTGCCACTGAACAATCATTTTTTCCAAGTGAGGCCTAACCTCACTCTCCGTCATACCGCTTTTTAACTTAGGGCTATAAAGCATCTTTAACAACAAACCGTCTAAGCCTGAGAGCAGGCTTTCTGGCGTTTTATCATTAAAAATTGAAGGGTATACCTCATCAGAATCATTCGGCAAGCCCATGACCTGAGTAATCTCTTCGACTATACAGGCCACTAATTTTCCATGCATTCGCGCTTGATCTACAGGAATAATGACACTCGCACGTTCAATCTCATAATGACCATTCACATGAAAATTCGCCATACATACCGCACCATGTACAGCCTTCTCTGCTTTTTCACCAAACAGCTGACGCACCTGCGCTTTCCAATCCCGCTGCTGCGTAAAGACAATTTTGAGATTAGCCTGCTCAGGTGACGAAACAAAACTGATAGGCCGCTGCATTAATGAGGACAAGTGCGTGATATGCATACGTACTAAGTCCGTATGCAACCCTTTATCACCTACGTGGTGATCCAACCAGACACGGATAGGCTTTTCCCAACGGCGCACAACTTGACCTTGCTGAGAATACTCATTACGCAACGCGACTTGGGTAAAAGCCTTAATTAAATAATGCGGGTCCTGCCAGCGGTAATCAGCGTTGGCCGTGAACGAACAAACCCCCAGCACCCAAAAAAGCACCGTACGACAATACAGACGACACATTAGATCGCGTGGGTTGATATATTCAACAGGTCAGCCAATTCCACCTGTAACTGATCGCCAGGCAATATAGGTCCCACGCCAGCGGGGGTTCCGGTCAAGATTACATCACCCGGCTCCAAGGTAAAGAACTCACTACTGTGGCTAATCAAGGGCAAAACGCGATTCAACATATGTGAGCTATTACCCGACTGACGCAGCTCGCCATTGACCGTCAGTTTAATCGCTACATTCTGCAAATCCGGCACCTCACTCGGCGCAACAAATACCGATAAAGGAGCCGCACCATCAAAGCCTTTCGCTTTTTCCCAAGGGTGACCTTTATCTTTAAGCCTCCCCTGCAGGTCGCGAAGCGTGAGGTCCAAACCTAGACCAACACCCGCAATGGCTGCTTTCGCTTCATCTTCAGAGGCATGACTCAACCGTTTGCCAATTAATATCGACATCTCTGTCTCAAAATGCACGGAGCCATATCCCTGTGGAACTACAAAAGGCTGCGCCATATCAACCACACTGGTGGATGGCTTAATAAACAACATCGGTTCAGTAGGAATAGGGTTATTTAGCTCAGCGGCATGATCAGCATAGTTACGTCCCACACAAATTACTTTACCTGTAGGTAAACCTGCAGGTGTACCGTCAATAAAACGATGTTGATAACTCATCAGTGCTCCCCAACTATATCAAAGGTCAATTTAGAGGCTAAGTTTACCCGCACCCTTGCTCAGTAGCTAGCGATGGGCGTGAACGTAAATACAACCCTATAGATAAAACAAAGGTGAACACTAATACCATTAATGAGCCGACAACAATACCGGACCAGCCCGCCCAGTGCCAAAACGGATCCAGATAAAAACCTCCGCTACTGGCACCCAAATAATAAAACACAAGATAGATAGAGGACGCCGTAGCTCTAGCATGACGCGCATTTTGACTCACCCAGCTGCTGGCGCTAGAGTGCGCTACAAAGAAGCCAAACGCATTAATAAGGAAGCCAAGAATAATCGCCCATAACGACGGGATGAGCGTAACCAGCGTCCCTAACATTAAGATTAAACAACCCAGTGCAATCACCAAAGGCTGCGGAATTCTCGCCGCAATATTACCCGAGATGGCCGAGCCGAATGTCCCGCTTAAATAGGTCAAAAACAACATACCTAACAAACTAGCAGGCAGACTAAACGGCGCCTCCGCTAATAGGAACGTGGCATAGCTATATTGGTTGATAAAAATAAAAAAGTTAAAACCACCAATTAAATAAGCCAACACCAGTAACGGGTTACGCAGGTGTGACAACATATCATCCACAATACGTTTAGGACGTAATAAGGAAGGCGTAAAATTCTCAGACACTGGCAACATCCAAGCAAACACACTTAAACAGACAAAACTAATCAGGCTCATCAGCGCAAACGCCTCTTGCCAACCCAGCCAATCACCGATAAAACCACCGATCAAGCGACCACCAATACCGCCTAGCGTGTTTCCGCTAATGTACAAACCCACCGCAACCCTCAAGGCATTACGGCCGAACTCATCGCCCATATACGCGATAGCAATCGCGGGCAGCCCTGCTAAGCACACCCCTTGTACCGCCCTTAACAGTATTAATTGCTCAAAACTGCTCACCTGTGACAGCGCAAAGCTGCATACAACCACACCAGCCATACTGCCCAGCATCAACTGTGTGCGTCCGATGGCATCAGAGATGGGACCAAAAAACAGTAATGAGATGCCTAACGTGAGCGTTGTCACGGTTAAACTCCAGCTCGCTTGCAAAGGTGTGACTTGAAACTCATTCGCCAACATTGGAAGCAGTGGCTGGGTGATATATACATTGGAGAAAACCATAAAGGACCCCAAGCATAACGCCAATGTGGCCCGCCAAAACTGTGCTGTACCTGCTTCAATCATCTCTACACCTCTCATTATGCAAAGTAGATTAGCAACCTAATAGTAATAATAAAAATATATACTTTTTATACATTTCATAAGAAAATATTATGCATGGATATAAAACACCTGACCTACTTCAAAACCGTAGCCGACTTCAGCAGCTTTACAAAAGCCGCCGACCATCTTCATATAGCCCAGCCGGCCATCAGCATGGCCATAAAAAAGCTAGAGGCCGAATTAGAGCTCACCCTATTCCATCGCCAAGACCGTAAAATAAGCCTCACCGATGAGGGCACACACCTTTACCAACATGCCTGCCGTATTCTGCAAGCAACAGAAGATGCTTTGCTGGAGATGCAGGAGTTAAAAGGATTAATTCGAGGCGATGTCCGTGTAGGTATCCCTAGTATGCTGGGGTCCTATTATTTCCCTCCCATACTGATGGCGTTTCGCCACCGCTATCCACAGTTAAACCTAACAGTGATCGATGGTGGGGCGGGAAAACTACAACAACTACTTGAAACCGGTGAGCTTGATCTTGCCGTTATCGTAGACGAAACCACATCTGAATTTTTAGAAACAGAAGTCTTCTTACGTGCACAAATGATGGTCGTCTCACCCAAAGACCATCCCTTCGCCGCATTAAAGAGTATTAGTTATCCACAGCTCTTCGCCGAAGAACTGGTCATGTTTAACAGCGGCTACTTTCATCGTAACGTTGTAGACCGTATCGCCGCCGAATCAGGTGTCACACCTAATATAAGCTTTGAAACCAACCTAATCCCGCTCATTAAATCGATCGTAAAACAGGGATTTGCGATCTCCACTTTAATGGAGATGGTGATTCAAGATGAGCCTGATCTCGTGGCGAGGCCCTTCACCAAATCCGTATGGCTAGACCTATCGATTGCTTGGCGTAAAGGCGGCTATCTTTCACAGGCGAACCGAACCTTTGTCGACTTTCTTTTAGAGCACAGCCAAACAAACAGGCAGCAAGATAAAGCACGATAAACGCTCAGCTTGCAGCGATCTGCATTTATCTCTATGATTCGCGAAAATTTCAGGAGAGCACGATAATGTTGGATGTAAATGAATACTTCGACGGAACCGTCAAATCGATTGGTTTTACAAATACTGAAGGTAAAGCAACCGTAGGCGTCATGGCACCTGGCGAATATGAATTCGGCACAAGCGAAGACGAATTAATGAAAGTCGTCAGCGGCGAACTCATTGTAAAACTTCCAGATAGCGACGCCTTTCAGTCGTTCCCGACAGGCACTGAGTTCAACGTTGTGGCTAACCAACGTTTCCAGCTAAAAGTTGAGCAACCGACTGCCTACTTATGCTTCTACGGCTAAATAACCGTTACTGAATGCACCCTTCCCACTCGAAGGGAAAAAATATCCCTTCGAGTGGACGCCTGTAAGAATAGGGCCCTTTTCTGATTCAATCCAATCTGCCTCAACTTAAGTTGAATATTTTTCCCGCAATCTGGACTGTTCATTCATCCTTTTCAACTTAGGCTGTGATAATATGCCCGCATAATTTTTCAGCGACTAAACCTGTGGCGCACCTGTTATAGGCGATCACCACGCAATTAAAGAGCTACTACCATGAGTAATACAACCTCTCTTGATAAAAGCAAAATTAAGATCTTGCTACTAGAAGGCGTACACCAATCTGCGGTGGACACTTTTAATCAGAATGGTTACACCAATATCGAATTCCTAACTGGCTCACTACCAGAAGACGAATTGATCGCCCGTGTAAAAGATGTTCACTTCATTGGTATTCGTTCCCGCACTCAGCTAACGGATAAAGTTTTTGATGCTGCTAAAAAATTAGTAGCGGTAGGTTGTTTCTGTATCGGCACTAACCAGGTGAACTTAGAAGCAGCGACCATCAATGGGGTTGCCGTCTTTAATGCGCCTTTCTCAAATACACGCTCTGTAGCAGAGTTAGTGATTGCTGAAGCGATCATATTACTGCGTGGCGTTGCAGAAAAAAGTGCTAAAGCTCACCGCGGCGAATGGCAGAAATCGGCTAAAAACTCTTATGAAATTCGTGGTAAAAAGCTTGGTATCGTTGGCTATGGCAGCATCGGCTCACAGTTAAGTATCATTGCTGAAGCGCTGGGCATGGATGTTTACTTTTATGACGTAGTGACAAAATTGTCCCTGGGTAATGCCAAACAGGTGGGATCGTTAAAAGAACTGCTTAATATTAGTGATATTGTGACGTTGCATGTTCCTGAAACACCCTCAACCAAAGATATGATGGGCGAAGCTCAGTTTGCAGAGATGAAGCAAGGCTCTATCTTTTTAAACGCTGCTCGTGGCACCGTCGTGGTTATCGACGATCTATGTAAAGCGCTTGATTCAGGCCGTTTACTAGGCGCTGCAGTCGACGTATTCCCAGTTGAACCTCGCTCTAACAATGATGAGTTCATCTCACCACTACGCAAATATGACAATGTTATTCTGACACCTCACGTCGGTGGCTCTACTATGGAAGCACAGGAAAACATTGGCTATGAAGTCGCTGAAAAACTGATCAAATATAGTGATAACGGTTCTTCAATTACCTCTGTTAACTTCCCTGAAGTGGCACTGCCAGAGTACCCAAATGTTCACCGTTTGCTACATGTTCATAACAACGTACCCGGCATTATGGCATCCATTAACAACGTGTTCTCATCAAACAGCATTAACGTTAGCGGCCAATACCTACAGACCAACGAGAAAGTAGGCTATGTCGTCATTGATGTAGACGCAGACTGCTCTAAAGTTGCGTTAGAAAACTTAAAACGGATCGAAGGCACTATTCGCTGCCGTCGTTTGTTCTAAGCAGCAAGCGCACATAAAGCGACACATAAAACGGGCGACCTTATAGGCGCCCGTTTTTATTTTCCCAGTGAGTAAGAATCTGCCGCACCGTTGTAAATACTTGGTGACGATAGGCGGGTGTTTCATTCACTAAATGGTGTTTAGCGCCCTTGATCAACGTTAATGCCAAATCGGGGTATAAACGTCCTAATACCACCAGATTGTGACGCCAATCGACCGTATCATCATTGGTTCCTTGAATCATATGGATCGTCCCCGCCACCGGCGCATGTGACTCGATCCACTCTCCCCAGATCAACATTGCCCCTACCCAGTTCACGGGTATTTTTTTATGCTGCAAAGGATCGTACTCATTAATAAATTGCCGAAACCCTAGGTCATGGGTGTTATTGCTATGACCCCGTGGCACTTGCTTTACTATATGCTGAAACCAACGAAATTTGCGCTGGACTGAACGCCATGAAGTCGAACGTACTAATGGCGCTAATAGAATTCGCTCACCCATAGGGGCGCGGTTTTCATGCATAAAAAACAACTGATGGGCCATCACGATCGCAGCCCCCGTACTCTGCCCCATTAAGTGCAGCGGGTAAGCAATATCCTCTTCCACAGTAGTGATCAGTTCGGCTAATTGGGTAGCATAATGTTTAAAGCTATCCACCGATAAAGGCTCACCGCCAGAAAGACCATGACCACTGAGGTCATAACAGAGCAGATCAAAACCATCGTCGTGCAACGCTTCAATGACATGTCGATATAGACCTACATGATCCATGTAGCCATGCACGATGATAACGGTTCCACGCGCAGTCTCTCTTTTTTTCTGCCCATAGTACTGAAGCGTTACCTCAATACCATCCAACACCACACGCCCCATTTTATAATGCGCTCGCGTCACTAAAGGTAAGAGTTGGTACATCTGTAAATACCCCTTAACCTGACTATTGAGCAGACCGGGCGTCGCATCGTGATAGGCAGGTAAGCTTTTAATTAGTATCTCGCGATCAAATAGATCCATCCCTTCCTCTTTAAATAACACCGCCACAACGAAAACACGCCCCTAACCTTAACGTATAACTATAGCCATTCGCTCAACTTATACCGAACATAAGGCTTGCTTATCATACTTTAGGGTCTAGTCAGGCGACTTTTTTCCTTCTTTACGCTACTGTTGCATTGCACAAAGACAACTGCAATCAAAAGCAGTTTCTACTCCACTCAGCTCCCGGTTGCCTCGCACCAGGACTGTCGGAACATATAACTGGGGCAAATAATTATGAGTCAAAGGGTACAGAGCGGCGGCCTTCAAGTTGCAGAGTCTCTATATAATTTCGTAAACAATGAAGCACTGCCAGGCACTGGCGTAACTAGCGAACAATTCTGGGCTGGTTTTGATGCACTTGTTCACGACCTAGCACCTAAAAATCGCGACCTGCTTGCGAAACGTGATGCGATCCAAGAACAGATCGATGCATGGCACCGCGAACGTCAAGGTCAAGCTTTCAACCTAGAGGCCTACAAAGGCTTCTTATCTGAGATCGGCTATCTATTGCCTGAAGGTGAAGATTTCACCGCGACAACAGAAAATGTTGATCCAGAAATGGCAACAATGGCAGGCCCTCAACTTGTTGTCCCTGTCATGAATGCACGCTTTGCATTGAATGCTGCAAATGCTCGCTGGGGCAGCCTGTACGACGCACTTTATGGTACCGATGCGGTATCTGAAGAGGGCGGCGCTGCAAAAACAGCAGACTATAACCCTGCACGTGGTGCAAAAGTTATTACCGCAGCACGTGAATTCCTCGATCAAGCAGCACCACTGGCAGCGGGATCGCACAAAGATTCTGCAGCCTATGCGATTGCCGAAGGTAAACTTGTTGTCACCATGCGCGACGGCAGCACAGCAACATTGGCCGATGCTGAAAAGCTTATCGGCTATACCGGTGAAACGTCTGCGCCACTCTCTATCTTATTTAAAAATAACGGCCTGCATTTTGAAGTGCAGATCGACCGTGACAGTCTAATCGGCAAAGAAGACGCTGCGGGCATTAAAGACATCATCATGGAAGCGGCGTTAACAGCCATTATGGATTGTGAAGACTCCGTTGCTGCCGTTGATGGCGATGACAAAGTTGTGATCTACCGTAACTGGTTAGGCCTAATGAAAGGTGACCTGACGGAAGAGGTTAACAAAGGCGGCAAAACGTTTACACGCCGTATTAACCCTGACCGTGAGTTTACTGCACTAGACGGTTCAACTATCGCCCTTAAAGGTCGTAGCCTGATGTTCGTTCGTAACGTAGGTCATCTAATGACAAACGAAGCGATCTTGGACAAAGATGGCAATGAAGTACCTGAAGGGATCATGGATGGTGTCGTTACAACACTTATCTCCATCCATGACATGAAAGGCACCGGCAAGTTCAGTAACACGACAACCGGCTCTACCTACATCGTTAAACCTAAGATGCACGGCCCTGAAGAAGTCGCTTTTGCGAATGAACTATTTGCTCGTATCGAAGATATGCTTGGCCTTGCACGCTTCACGATGAAGATGGGCATCATGGATGAAGAGCGCCGTACGACGGTCAACCTAAAAGAGTGTATCCGCGCAGCTAAAGAACGTGTGGTATTCATCAACACAGGTTTCCTTGACCGTACCGGCGATGAGATTCATACATCGATGGAAGCGGGCCCAATGATCCGTAAAGGTGATATGAAAGCCGCGTCATGGATTGGTGCTTACGAAGACTGGAACGTTGATAACGGTCTACTTTGTGGTCTACAAGGTCGAGCGCAGATCGGTAAAGGCATGTGGCCAATCCCTGATCAAATGGCGAATATGCTAAAAGCTAAGATCGGTCACCCTATGTCGGGTGCAAATACCGCATGGGTACCCTCGCCTACCGCAGCGGTTCTTCATGCTACCCATTACCATCAGGTTGACGTTTTTGCCCGTCAAGACGAGCTTAAATCACGTTCTCGTGCCAACCTAGATGACATTCTCACCATTCCCGTTGAAGCAAACCCAAGCTGGTCTGCAGAAGAGATTCAACAGGAGCTCGATAACAATGCACAAGGTATCTTAGGCTACGTTGTTCGCTGGATCGACCAAGGTGTAGGTTGTTCTAAAGTGCCCGATATCAATGATGTAGGCCTAATGGAAGATCGCGCGACACTGCGTATCTCTAGCCAACATATTGCTAACTGGTTACGTCATGGCATCTGCTCTGAAGCGCAAGTAATGGAAACCATGAAACGCATGGCTGCCGTTGTGGATCGCCAGAACGAAAACGATCCTCTTTACCGTCCTATGGCCGCTAATTTTGACGACAGCATCGCCTTCGCAGCAGCCTGTGAGCTCGTTATCGAAGGGTGCAAACAGCCAAACGGTTATACCGAGCCGGTTCTTCATCGTCGTCGTATCGAAGCAAAAGAAAAATTTGGTGCATAATTAGTTTCACTAATAGCGACTGAATAACATATAAAACCGCGCACCTCTAAACCGAGAGCGCGGTTTTTTCGTATAAGGTAAACTACAGTTACCGTTTACGAGTCAAATGTTAATGAATATTACGCCCCATGCAGAACAACTGGCTGCCTTTATTAGCGAACACCCTCGCCTAGTCGTCCTGACGGGTGCAGGCGTGAGCACAGACTCGGGAATCCCTGCCTATAGGGATAAACAGGGCAACTGGCAGCACGCCGCCCCCGTACAACACCATGAGTTTATGAACAGTCATTATGCCCGCCAGCGTTATTGGGCACGGAGCTTACTCGGCTGGCCAACGATTCGTGATGCCCAACCAAGCCCTGCCCACGTAGCCCTATCCAAACTGGAGCAATTAGGTCACATCCATTTGCTCATTACACAAAATGTTGACCGTTTACACCAAAAAGCAGGCAGTCACCAAGTTATCGATTTGCATGGGCGCTCCGACAAAGTAAAGTGCATGCAATGTGCACAGCGTTACAATCGAACCTATATCCATGAACTCAGTGCGCAAGCAAACCCTCATTTTGAACAGATCCAAGTGGCGGCGAAGCCCGATGGCGACGCCGATTTAGAAACAGAACAGTTTAACCTTTTTAAGGTGCCGGAATGCTCGGCTTGCGGGGGCATATTAAAACCAGATGTCGTCTACTTTGGCGACAATGTCCCCAAAGAAACCGTATTTAGCGCGTTAGATGCCTTACAGAACGCTGATGCTTTGTTGACCGTAGGTAGCTCACTGATGGTCTATTCCGGCTATAGGTTTTGCAAAAAAGCAGCCGAATGGAATAAACCGATTGCCGCACTTAACTTAGGCGTCACCCGTGCAGACCCGCTACTCAACTTAAAAATTAACGCCCCCATTAGCGAAACCCTCACCGCAACACTGCCATTACTATAAAGCCCTGCGGCCGCCGACAGAATGTTTCTGCAATACGTACCCTTTTACAGTAAAATAAAGGGATAGATTTTAAGGGGTAGCATCATGGCTAATCGCGCCTGCGCACGGCATATATTAGTAAAAACACGGGATCAAGCAGAAGCCATCAAAAAACAGTTAAAGCGTGGTGCTGACTTTGGCAAACTGGCAAAAAAACACTCATTTTGCCCGTCTGCCAAACGATTTGGCGACCTCGGTGAATTCCGACGCGGTCAGATGGTGAAGCCGTTTGATGATGTTGTCTTCAAAAAACCGCTTCATGTTGTACATGGGCCGGTAAAAACCCAGTTTGGTTGGCATTTAATCGAAACGATCTACCGTAAATAATTACTCCGCTGTGCGTACGCAATTACGGCCATCTTGTTTTGCCTGATACAAGGCCGTATCGGCAGCTAAAACATGGGCATCCAAATCAAATACGTCCTGCTCCACAGCGACACCGATACTGAGTGTCACGCCCTGCGGGCACAGCGTAGCAAGTAACCCATCAGTCTCAAGATTCAAGCGAACACGTTCTGCGATCACTCTCGCCTGCTCAAGGTCCGTTTCCGGCAACAAAAGAATAAACTCTTCACCACCCCAACGCCCCAAACAATCAGCAGGCCGCTGGTTGCTGTTAAGCAACTGTGCAATCGTTTGTAAGACTTTATCCCCTAAGGCGTGCCCCCCGTGATCATTCACCGCTTTAAAGTGATCAACATCGATCATTAACAAAGCAAGAGGCTTACCGCTCCTAAGGTGACTGCTTTTGATACGCTCATAACGTTCAGTGAAGGCGCGGCGATTAAGCAACCCCGTGAGTGGGTCTTGCCAAGCAACCCCTTCTAACTCCTGCTGATAATGATTAATCGCTTTAAGAAGCAGGATCAGCACAACACCCGTTACAATAAAACAGACAAATAAGGTAATAAACAGCGGTGGGAAAAGAGCATCATCAACCTGCCCCTCCTCTGCTTCAACACAGAGAATCAGGTTTAATTCCTCAATATGGCGCGTATTAAGCAGATAAGTGGTTCCATCTTTCACGTAAGAGAAACGCCCTTCTGGCTGAGACAAAACCTGATCAACGACTGATTGTATGCCGATTTTTTGAAAGAGAGTTTCCGAGAAAGGGGTAGAGCGATCATGCAATAAAAGATTACCCGTCGGCGTAACAAGGTAAACGTTATTACCATAACGTTCACGATAATCTGAAAACGTCTGCGTGATACTCGCTAAATTTAGGCCAAGCCCTGTCGCACCAAGAAATGTGCCGTCTGAGGTGTGAATTTTAAAATTAATAAAGATCGTTAATTCATCGCCATTCGCTAAGTCAGGGTCAAGATTTAACTCACTATCACCGGGTATCTGGCGCAGATGAAAATACCAATCATCCCGCGAGTCGCTCTCGGAGACCTGCTTAAGAAGACCTTCGGCATGGTAATAATTACGTGTTAAATCGGAGACCATAAACGCAGTAAATGCGCCATATTTCTGCTTAATCTCATTTAAATAGCGCGTTACCGAAGTGGGATCCTGCTCACCACCTAAAATCCAATCTTCTAGAAAGGTATCATTCCCCATAAATGAGGAAACGGTTCTCGGTTTGATTAAATCCCGTTGTACTTCAGCATAAATATTATCGCTGGTTAACGGCATCTCATGCTCAACAAGGGAATCTAAAGCCGCTTGCCTTGAAAGGTAAAAACTCACACTGGCGGTTAACGTAAATCCTACGATAATAAGTAGACTAACAACCACAAGCATCCGCTGTTTAAACTTCACTAACTCTCACCTAACCGTTTTACAGACCATTTTAGTGCCTTATCCCCCAAGATACCAAGTAAAACAGGGAATAAGGCCCACTCCCTCGCTACTATTTGATAAGCATCAATATAAAAATCGAGTAGAACAGGTTATTATCGATAACCATTATCAATTACATTTATATTACTGAATCTATTTACTATGTATATTCGCCATACACTCTTATCGTCCATCGCCTTACTTCTGCTCACCGCTTGTGGCCATAATAATGATGTCGATAACACCCAACAGGCTCTAAGCAAAGAGCAGTTAGGGCAACAACTGTTCTTTGACACTAACTTATCATCAAACCGAACCCAATCCTGCGCGACCTGTCATGCGCCAAGTCATGCATTTGTGGACCCTCGCGATAATGGTGTCAACGGCGCATACTCTCTCGGCGACGACGGCCACTCCCTCGGTGACCGAAATGCACCCACCGCCGCCTACGCAATGTTTAGTCCTGATTTTGGTGTCAATGAAAAAGGGGTGTATGTTGGTGGTCAATTTCATGATGGACGTGAACATAATTTAGCGGGGCAAGCCGGTGGCCCACCCACAAATCCAATCGAAATGGGTATGCCGAGTAAAGCGGCGATGGTCGAGCGCCTACAAGAAAACCCCACTTATGTGGCCGCACTACAGTCACTTTATGGCGAGGCAATCTTTTCTGACAACGAAAAAAGCTATGCCGCAATGGCGGACAGTATTGCCCACTTCGAGCGCACTGAGCTGTTCGCGCCCTTTGATTCAAAATATGACCGCTATTTAAAAGGCGAATACCAGATGACTGAGCAGGAGGAGTTAGGTCGTACGCTATTCTTCTCTCAACAGTTCACCAACTGTAATTTATGTCACCAACTCAACACGTCCCAACGTCATCCGCAAGAGACCTTCACTAACTACCAGTATCACAACATTGGCGTTCCAACCAACATTGAGGGGCGCAAGAAAAATGGTGTGCCTGTTGATACAGCGGATACAGGTTTACTCAACAATCCACAGGTTGATGATGCTAAACAAGCGGGGAAATTTAAAGTACCGACTCTACGTAATGTCGCGGTAACCGGCCCATATATGCACAATGGCGTTTTTAAAGACTTACGTACGGTTGTTCTATTTTACGATAAATACAATAGCCGCAGCAGTAAACGTCAGGTCAACCCTGAAACAGGGCGGGCTTGGGGCGCACCCGAAGTCCCTCAAAACTTATCATTAACCGAGTTAGAAACAGGACCTGCCCTCAAAGATGAACGCATCGATGCACTCGTGGCCTTTATGAAAACACTCACAGATAAACGTTATGAGCATCTGCTTAACACACAGTAAAACCCGATACCTTAATCTATAGCTGCCGCCTTTTTTTACAGGTTTATACGAGATTTTATAAACCTGTAAAATTATCAGCTTTTGTTCAGCTTTCTACAGATACAATACAGAGACATACCTTGTATCACTGCTGTAGAAATTATGCCTAAACTCATCAAAGACTTTCGTAACTACCAATTTGTTTATTACTGGTATGAGAAGGATGCGGGTAAAGTTAGCCCCTACTTCCCCACACTTAACCATGCTGAGGATTGGTTTGTTCAGCAACAGCGTGTGAACTACCCCGGCCCTGAACGCCGCAAATCTGCTTGTGATAAACATCACACGACCCGAAGACGCGCTGCCGACACGGCAATTAAAGTTGATTTAGATATCTCTCGCGAGAAAATATCCGAGCTTAAACAACTCCTTATTGCCTAACATTCGGTCAGTTACCAGCCACCTCTCCAATAATAACTAAAGATCTCTAGGCTAAAAACGCCACCAAAACATATGGTTGTGGCATAAAAAAAGCGGCATCCCGTTACCAGAATGCCGCTTGATTCTAACCGTTGTCTGAATTTATACGCTCAGAACTTTCTCACCACGTGCAATACCCGATACACCTGAACGCACCACTTCCATAATATTAGCGGTACCCAAGGCTTCGATAAATGCATCTAGCTTGCTGCTTGCACCTACCAACTGTACGGTAAAGGTATTGGGTGTTACATCAATGATGGTGCCACGAAAGATATCTGCCGTACGCTTAATTTCAGCGCGCACAGTACCATTATTCGCTTTCATCTTGATCATCATAAGCTCACGCTCAAGGTGGTCACCCTCAGTCAGGTCAACAACCTTTACGATATCGATCAGCTTATTTAGCTGCTTAGTGATCTGCTCAACCACACGGTCATCGCCAATCGTTGTCACCGTCAAACGAGACAACGTCTCATCTTCGGTCGGTGCAACGGTTAACGACTCAATATTGAAGTTGCGCTGAGAGAACAATCCAACTACACGGGACAATGCGCCCGGTTCGTTTTCCATCAATACAGAAATTATATGACGCATGATTAT
Organism: Neptuniibacter pectenicola; assembly: GCF_001597735.1. GTDB lineage: Bacteria > Pseudomonadota > Gammaproteobacteria > Pseudomonadales > Balneatricaceae > Neptuniibacter > Neptuniibacter pectenicola. The sequence continues at coordinate 212,701 of NZ_LUTS01000003.1, read as the reverse complement.
GTTCTCTCCGTTTTGCTTAACCACATATCACGCATAGAACCACGCGGTACCTGCATAGGGTAAACGTGCTCAAACGGATCTACAGCGATATCCATGAATACCATACGATCCTTCATGGCAAACGCTTCACGCATCGCCCCTTCCAGATCTTCATAACGCTCAACTTTAATCCCTACGTGACCGTACGACTCCACCAGCTTCACGAAATCAGGTAATGACTTCATGTAAGACTGAGAATGGCGGGACTCATAGTTCATATCCTGCCACTGGCGCACCATACCGAGGGATTGGTTATTCAAGCAGATAACTTTTACAGGGATGCCATATTGGCTAATGGTAGATAGCTCCTGAATGTTCATCTGGATACTACCTTCACCTGTTACGCAAACCACTTCCTCATCAGGAAAGTTAAGCTTAACGCCCATCGCAGCAGGCAAACCAAAGCCCATCGTGCCTAAACCACCTGAGTTGATCCAACGGTTAGGTTTGTTGAACTTATAATACTGAGCGGCAAACATCTGATGCTGACCTACGTCAGAACAAACATAAGCATCGCCGTTTGTAACTTTACTCAGCATCTCAATAACCTGTTGAGGCTTCATGAGTTCTGAATCATTGGTGTTATAACGACCGCCGTGACGACCACGCCACTCTTCGATCTGCTCCCACCATGTTTTCAGGCTTTCAGCAGATGGCGTGCTTTTCGCCGCTTGCAGTTGCTCTAACATCTCTTTTAAGACCGCTTGCGCAGGCCCTACGATTGGCACATCGGCTTTAATCGTTTTTGAGATCGATGCTGGATCAATATCAATATGAACAATTTTTGCCGTTGGACAAAACTTATCGGTACCGTTCGTTACTCGGTCATCAAAGCGAGCACCGACCGCTAAAATCATATCACTATGATGCATCGCCATATTTGCTTCATAGCTACCATGCATACCTAACATACCAATAAACTGAGGGTCAGTACCTGGGAAACCACCCAAGCCCATCAGCGTATTTGTAACGGGGCAACCTAACTCTTTAGCAAGTGCGATCAACTCTTGACTCGCATCACCCATAATGACACCACCGCCCGCATAGATAACAGGACGCTTGGCAGCCAACAGCATATCCACAGCCTTTTTAATCTGGCCGGAATGCCCTTTAGAGATAGGGTTGTAAGAGCGCATTTTGACACTCTTAGGGTATTCATACTCATAACGCTCTGTGGGTGTTGTCATATCTTTAGGGATATCGACAACAACGGGGCCTGGACGGCCACTCTCAGCGATATGGAACGCTTTCTTTATAATCTCTGGAATATCTTCCGGACGCTGAACACTGAAGCTGTGTTTCACGATAGGACGCGAGACACCGATCATATCGGTTTCTTGGAAAGCATCTTCACCGATCAGGTGTGACATAACCTGACCTGTAAGAACAACCATTGGGATTGAGTCCATGTAAGCCGTAGCAATACCTGTAACGGCATTGGTAGCGCCTGGACCTGAAGTAACAAGTGCAACACCGGCTTTACCGGTAGCACGTGCATACGCATCTGCCATATGAGTAGCAGCTTGCTCGTGGCGGACCAAAATGTGTTCGACGTCATCCTGTGTAAAGATCGCATCGTAAATGTGCAGTAATGCACCGCCAGGATATCCGTATATAAATTTAACGCCTTCATCACGAAGTGCGCGAACAACCATTTCTGCGCCTGAAAGTAATTCCACTTTATTCACCCTCTAACGACGTCAGTGTCTCGTTACTGACGAAATTAACAGTTTTTGTTTCTGTAACGTTGAACGTGCCTGTACCAGACAATATTTTTTGACTCTCTAGCGATCTCACTCTGAACCATTCCAGGGGTAGAGCCGAAGGTTCACGTTCGGGTGTGTGCCAGTGTTAGGGATCGCCTAACCGACAGACCTTTGAGAAACGGCTCACAGAAAGCAGTCTCCCTGAGTTTCGGGGTTACCTACATACTCAAGGTCTCAAAATTCGAGGCGGTAATTGTAGCCTAGACCGGTTTATTTTTTCAACCAAAAGGTGGTAAAACAGCCGTATTCGGCCTGTTTATGGCAAGATGCTATCCAGAACAAGCAGATCGAGTTATAGTTTTGCTATAAAAAGCTCAGAGACGAAGTGCTAATAACCGACCCACTTCGACCATACGTTTACAGGAGATCCCTATGAGTATTGCTGAGATTAAGAACAAAGAGCGCGTGATTAACGAACTGATGTCGTTCATACGAAAAGTGCTTGTTGAACCCGAGATTTGTGAAACGGCGCTAAAAATAGCACGAGAACATATAAATGATGATAATGCAGCAGTGGTTATCGCGGATGAACTATCATCAGTCACGAACATTAAAATACCGCTAGAACACAGCGAAGCTGATCGCCTTTTCCTTGAAGTGCTGATCGACGTTATTAAAGATGAGAAGGCACTATATTAAGCGAGCGATCGACGCCTATTCATTGACTTAAAGGCTGCTTCATCGCAGCCTTTACTATGCAAAAAACCCTTCAGCACTAACTCGGTTTTTTAGCCAGGCTGGCAATATAATGGGTTAACACTTCGAGCTTCTCGGGGTCATTATCAACAAACTGTATATCAACGCTAATAAAGTTTGTTTGCGTACTTTTCTCATTAGCGTGCAAACCCGAGATAAAGCCATTCATCTGAGCAACACTGTTACCGCTTACTTGCTCGATATCCACCACCGACTGCTCAAGCAACAGTGGGATACCATCTTCCCGTTTCACCACCACCTGTACCGACTGTAGTGTCACCTCTTTAATCGCACAACGAAGCACGCCCGCAGCCACACGTAACTGCGCTAGACCTTTTGGCTTTTTCGCTTTTTTGGCCACCGCTGCGGTTTGACCCGCCGCTAACATTTGGGCCGCCTTACGACGAGACTCAGCACTTGTCTCAAAGCGCTTACCCACATATTTTTTAATTTTCTCGACTAACTGCGCATCCTCAAACGGTTTACCCATGTAGTCATTAACACCCGCCTGAATCGCTTTTAAAACATAATCACGCTCCCCGCGGCTCGTAATCATAATAAACGGAATATCGGCATAACTACTTTGCTTACGCGCCCACTGCAGAAGATCCAATCCGGACATGCCAGGCATCTCCCAATCACAAAGAATGAGATCATACCCCTGCGCGCTCATCAATTTTCGACCAACTTCACCGTCTTCAGCGGAATCAATGTGATAGTCAGGAAAGTGTTCTCTTACAATGCGTGAAACGTGATCACGTATAAAGCGGGCATCATCTACAATCAGCACCTTAATTTGGCTCATTCTTTCCCTCTACAACACAACCCGTTAACTGAAACTGGGCGGTTAACCCATACAAAAAAATATGTAAGCCTGTCAGGTATAACAAACACAACGTTTTCAGTCTAGTTGAGTCGATTACAAAAGCACACATCAGTTTCTAATATCGGGCACGCTGAGTTGAGGAAACTGCTGTTTAAGTGCCACCGCAACCCGCTGTAACTGCCCCTGTGAGCGAAAAACAAACACGGTATCTTTATCATCAAAGTAAGGCCCTAGTAGCCCCGGCAAACCTGAACCCACTTTATAGATACGCGTATTGGTTAACCCTGTGCATTCAAAAAAACCGGGGGACTCATTAAACAGCCAACGCCCATTTGCAAACACCGGCAAACCTTTCGCTTGAGTCGCTAAACAAAGTTTGGTCTGCTTAAGCACTAACGCATATACCGTCCCTAAAGCACTCCCTTCAATAACAAACCCATTGGCAATCGGTGAGCGGCCTACACTGGTTGTAACATAACCCCAGCTATCATCTGTTGTGCTCTTAAATGTATAGATCGTTTTGCGTGGGTCAGCCGCACCGATTTGATCATGATAACGGTAGGCATTAACTAATAATTGGGGGTTACTTAATTGATAAAACGGTGCTTGGTTCAAGTTAGATAAGAGGGGCGATAGATAATCAGCATAAGCTGAATAGGCATAGTGTGTAGGTAAACCGATCTCAATCGGCGTGACGGTTGTAACCTTTGAAATGGGCGGAACCTGCTCTTGCGGTTTTTGTGTTGCACATCCAGTCAGTAATAAAAAAGCTATAAACCATAATCGCATATCAACGCAATCCTATAAAAAACTAAACTAACTTAAACATAACGTATCAATAAAAGAACTTATACATACAGAATAATGAAGTCTCTAAAATTTTATGCACTACCTTGGAAGAGCCCCCTCTTACTCGGCTAGCGCCCTTCACTACTTAGTGTTTAGGTTTCGCAGTAACTCCTAACATTTAGAGCCAGCCAACTAAGGCTGAAGCAATAATTAACAAGTAACTATTACACTGACAAATCTTTCACTTCCAATCCTTATTAAGCATTACGTAACCAAACTTAGCATTGCTATTACCTAAAACGTAAATGATAATGATAATGATTATTAATTATGGCATTTTTTGATACTATAGTTCCCTAACTAGAGTTTTACAGATAACCACATAAAGCTTTACACCTACTAAGAGGTATCCTCGTGTCACAACACTCACTTGAGAACATTTCTACATTCGAGCACTTTAACCTCGGTTTAGATGCTCAAAGTTCAGTGCGACTCGTCAATCATCGTTTTACTGAAGATACCGTAATTGAACATATTTATCCCCCCGGCCTTTATATTTCGATGCTGGGCCAGTGCCAATGCGAAACATTAAACGAAGGGACAGACAAGCAACGTAATTATAATCATCAATATGTGGTTGCCTTAGTTGATCAATCGAGTACTAGCCGAATACACTTTGCTCACAACAGTGTTTGGCAGACATTCGCTATTATGCTTCCACTCAATAAACTCAACGAAAGCTCCATCCTCCCCAAACAACCAGGCAACGCCCTTGACGCAATCCCTAACATTCGTTTTGCTGAGTTAGGCCCCATTCCAGCTGATATTTTACGCTGCTGCGAAGCTGTTTGGGATTGTGCATTTGAAGGCTTTGAACGGGAGCTATTCATTAAAGCAAAAGCCCAAGAAGTATTAGCGCTCTTTCTCCACAAGCGACATGAGCAACATCAAGTACCCGCAACCTCACGAATCACCCAGTTATCGAATGTTTTAAGCCACATACAGACCAACTTAGCCCAAGATTGGTCGCTCTCTTCCGTCGCGCATATGGCAGGGAGTAATCGCACCTACGTAAAACAAGATATTAAAGAACTAATAGGTACCAGCTTTAGGGATTGGCTCAAAAACATCAGGCTTGAAGCCGCTCGCGAACAACTGGCTGGCCGCGAATCTATTACCCAAATAGCCCATAATGTCGGTTTCAAAAGCCAAGCCCATTTTGCCACCTTATTTAAAAGCGAAGTAGGTGTTACCCCTAGTGAGTATCGACAATCTTTATCAATGCAACGCAGCGCTTAGTAAAAAGCTAAAAGCATTGGACTTAACATACTGAGAGATTGAAACCAGAAAACCGTATTAAAGAGTTAAGGCTATACCATCCGCACTTTTTAAACTAAAAACATCAGGCAAAAATTATCTATTTTCGAAAGCCCCATGTCCCTATCCGAAAGATATTAAGACTTTTCATCGATAAACTTCAAAGTTATCAATAATTGAAGACTAGTATTTTCTGACACTGCATCGCATCGCACAAAATAAAATAAAATAAAACGTTAAAAGAAATCAAACTAGCCTTCCGCCCAAACGGAAGGCACGCAGGATAATGAGTAATGACAAACCGCTTTAAGCTAAACACCCAATACCCTTGGGGGATGCTAGCTAGCATATATATCACCCAATATATCGGCGTGGCATTTATTCTGTCAGCGGCTGTAGCGATTTTACGGCAACAAGGCGTTGCCCTAGATAAGTTAGCGTTACTCAATCTTGCAGTCTTACCTTTGATGGGAAAAGTATTGTATGCCCCATTAATTGATAAATATCGCTTATCGCTGCATGGTAAGTATCGTAGCTGGTTAATTATGGCTCAAACCGGTATGGCGTTGTTATTGGCCGTGGCAGGCTCAATGGACTTTCAACACCAATTTACATGGATAATAGCCATCCTAGCACTCTATGCTTTTTGTATGAGCGTACAGGATGTTGCTATCGACGGCTTATCCTGCAAGTTATTTGCCCCAGAAGCTCGTAAACTTGCTAGTAGTATTCAATTCTCAGGAAATTTATTGGGAAACATTATTGGGGGTGGCCTAATCCTCATGTTTTACCCTTGGCTTGATTGGCAGGGCTCATTATGGCTGCTAGCTGGTCTAACCTGTATCTCATTGTTACAAATAACCTTGTTTACCGAACCTGAAGATATCCCTAGCAACAAGGCCCATTCAACAGAACCTCGACACCTTTTGCAGGATATAAAACGCTTTATCACAGAGCAAAAGTATTGGCTTTTCATCTTGGCGCTCTATCCCATCGGCTCAACCTGTGGTTTTGCCTTACTCAATCCTTTATTAATCGACAGTGGTTGGGCACTGGGGGACGTTGGCTTTGCAGTAAAAATATTTGGCTCTGCCGTGGGTTTATGTGCAGCCTTACTTGCAACCCCACTTATTACCCGGTTTGGCCGCGTGCATGCTTTTATTGGGGTACTGTTTATTCAAGTCCTAGCTTTACTGCTCATGATACCGCTAACACTCGGATTTACCGGTAAGCTTATGGTATACACAGCGATTACCTTACACTTTATCAGCTTCCCTGCTCTATTAGTCGTTTCCTCGACAATAATCATGGATAAAGCGGCTCAAACTTTACATAAGGCTACTTTTTTTACACTGCAGTTTAGTTTTGCCTCTCTACTCGGTTTTATTTACTCCTCAATTAGTATGGCGATGGCAAAACATATTGGTTACAGCGCCGTCGTAATAGCCGGTATTGTAATCAGCTTTAGTATTGCCTTATTTATCAGCTTCATTCTGAAACGCGTCATTACAATATCAGAACCAGTCAATATTCAATAATATCAATCAGTTAGATTTTTATATTTACTAAATCCGATAGTATTTTAAATACCTTATCTGTTTCGATAAGAGCATGAATAGCTATATCTAACAAAATCAAAGAATAAGAATCATTAGCCTTTTTAATATTATTTTATTGTAAGTACAGGAAACCTAAATTATGTATCCCGCTAGAAAAACTAACACCGTTTCCCCCCATAATCCTCCTACACTTTCTTTTATGGCGTTATCCATTATGGCCATTAACAGCTTATTAACTTCCCCTATGGCGAATGCAGAAGCTGTAGTACTAGACGCCATTGTGGTGACCGGTGAAAAAATTGATAAAAATATTAAAGATACAACAACAGCAGTCACTGTTTTCTCTGAAAAAACTCTAGGAACAGGAGAGGTTAAGCAAGTCAAAGATATTGCGACAAGCGCCCCTAACGTTACTACCGATACCTTTGGTCATATCGCTATTCGCGGCATTTCTGGTGGAGGGGCTGCAACAGGAGGCGTAGCACTAATGACAGGCGCTCGTGCTCGTATCGCTACCGTGGTAGATGGCACCACCCAAGACTGGTCAGGTTACAATTTTTCACCTACTAATTTATGGGATGTTGAGCAAGTAGAGGTTCTCCGTGGTCCACAGTCTACAACGCAAGGGGCAAGTGCCATCGCAGGCGCGCTTGTCGTTAATACAAATGATCCAACATTTGAAAATGAAGCGGCTATTCGAGCGGGATTAGAAAGCTATAAAAATGGTAACCTAAAACACAATTTGGCAGTTATGTCGTCTGGTGCCTTAATTAAAGATGAGCTTGCTTACCGTATCGCAGTTGACCAAACAAAAGGGGAGGGCTGGCTGAGTTACGATACATCTGGCTACAGCGGCTATCTTCCCAATCTCAGCGAGTCCACAAGTCTTAACGTGCGAAGCAAGTTACTATGGGAACCCACAGATGCCCCTGAATTATCAGCCAAACTGACCGTAAATTACCTTAAAAATAAGGGTGAGCATGCTAATTTCGCCAGCAATACCACCGAAGGTATCGCCACACAAACAATGACAATTGCTGACGCTGGTGGTGCCGTCTCCCGCGTACAAGATTCTAAAGAAAAAAGTGTGGCTACAGATATCGATTACCAGATCAGCGACAGCATTACTAACGCTTTACATATTAGCTACATAGATTCAGATATGTATGCCGATGGTTACGGTTCGGCTAGTGGCACAACCACCCACAGTTACGATATTGAACAAACTACGACCTCATTAGAAAACCGTATTATTTTTAATAATCAAAACACCAAGCTATCCGGTGTAATAGGGCTCTTTGCTGCTTATAAAGACTCGGTCATCGATGCATCTCAAGGAGTGATTAATATTGATACGAGTTATAACACCACTACTACAGCCCTTTATGGTGAAGGGACTTATGCACTTTCCCCTGAAACAAAGCTAACAACGGGATTGCGTATTGAGAATGAAAATACCGATAAGATTGGTTCTTTTTTTTCGAGCACCGAAGTGGCTCAAAACACAGATTCGACCTATTACTTACCGAAACTCGCCATTACGCATGATATCTCTAACTCCACCACGTTAGGTGCCAGCATTCGCAAAGGCTACAGCCCGAGTGGAACCTATATTAATACAACAGGTGATGTTTTTGCCTTTGATAGCGAGAAAGTATCCTCCTTTGAATTAAGCAGTAAAAGCGATTTTGGTAAAGGCACAACGTTAAGCGCCAATCTATTTTACAACGATTATTCTGACTACCAAGCTCTATCCGGCTTTAGCGTGGTCAATGTAGATGCTGCACACACGATAGGCTTTGAGTTAGAAGCCTCCACATGGATTTCCAAGAACCTTGAACTGCAGGGCTCTATTGGTTTACTACGCAGTGAAATCGATGAGTACGCATCAAACACCACTGATAAAGGGAACCAACTTTCAGGCGCACCCGAAACGAACTTAGGTTTAGGCTTTACCCAGTACATTGGCAACAAATGGTCCTTCGGTGCCGACATAACTTATGTTGGCGAATATTATTCTGATCTGAGTAACACTACTAATGATATGGCCGGTGATTATTTAATTACTAATGCACGCTTTGAATACGTAACTGGAGACTTAACGATTAACGGCTTTATTAAAAACCTAACCGATGAAAATATCCTGTATTACCGAGCAGACTCCTTGGCGGCAGTAGGTCAAGATCGATCTGTAGGTATTAGCGCAACTTACCGCATGTAATAGGCTATAGCCCCTCAACATCCTAATCATAGAGGCGCATTGCGCCTCTATATGACACCTCTTCTATCTAATTAAATACCGAGACCTATGGACACCTACACGCCTATCCAAGATATCGATCAAAAAATAGATATTATTGATCATGTTAATCAAGATCATACGGAAGAACTTTTAGCGATTGCAAAAAGTCATCTATCTCAAACAAAATCCCCACACGAGACGAATATTCGATCAGCAAGCGTTCTAGACATTTTCCAAGAAGGCATAGACATTAGCGTTCACTTAAAGACGACTCCTCAGAACACAAAAATTTTTGTGCCTTTTGAAATTGAAGGTGAATTAGAGGACAAAATTCTCTATCAAGCCTATGCCTCTATCATTCAACAAGGTCGTGATTTTAGCGGCGTAGGCAAACGCTTTTTTAAGATTATAGACAAACAAAAAATCACCACTAATATAGTGCGTCTAACCATTGAAAGCACGACCGAACTTCCTACATATTATCCGGGCTACGCTTATGCTTTTTTGCTAAAAACACTTAAAAAACGCCCCCTCCCAGCTACTCCAGAATCGAATAAAAAACACTGGAGCAAAAAACTTTTCGATCGTGTTTTTATCTCATTGATGAAGTACTTATCCAGTAAAAATCGCCAAAAGCTCTTACAAAGCGCGAACAAAGATGTTCGCCTTTATACGCTGCGTAAATCCTGGAAAAAGAATAAAAATGATCGTTTTCATAATCAAGGATATATAGACATCTTCACGCATGGGGAGACCCTAGGCAGTCAATGGGCTAATGAGCTCAACACTGACGACATCATTATGAGTCGTTCGGAAGCCAAAGATAAACATCCTCACCTATCAAATGGGCAAGCCCTACTTATTGCCGATGAAACCGCTTATCCCGCAATGGCAGGCATTCTTGAGCATTGGCAGAACCCATTACCGCCTCACATTATTATCATTAGCGAATCAGAAGATGAGCAGTGCTATTTTGAGGATAAAGACCAATTAGCCGCAGGCCAAATACATAGAATAATATGCCCACCCGAGAATCAAGCTACTGAAATCTTAGCCATCGTGAAACAGATAACTGACATAGATGTAGTTTGGGCCGCTTTCGAATCTGAGTCTGCAAAAGCAGTGAGACATTACTTACGTAACCACAGAAAGATCGCCGGAAAAAACAATCACACCAAGGCATACTGGAACTTAAAATCGAAAAGAGGCACGGTCGAGGACCTATAGGACGTGAATCAATAACGAAGATGACAGACCTACGCGGTAATAAATAGCAGATATAAAAATGCCCGATACAATGCATCGAGCATTTTTATAGAAGAAAACCTCAACTTTCGCGTCGAAACTGATACAACCTATCTAAACACAAATTCCCCTTGCTCGACATCTACCGCAATTTCAGTACCGGGAAGGTATTTACCCGCCAGTATTTGCTGCGCCAACGGGTTTTCTATCCATTGTTGAATCGCACGTTTTAAAGGCCGCGCCCCATACACTGGCTCAAAACCAACCTCCACCAATTTGTCCATCGCGGAGCTGGTTAACGTGAGTTTTAACTCCCGTTCGGCTAAGCGATCCTGCAAATGCTGAAGCTGGATAGTTGCGATGCCTGCCACCTGACTTTTCTTCAGGCTATGGAACACAACGACCTCGTCTATACGGTTAATCACCTCAGGGCGGAAATGCATACCCACCGATTCCATTACCGCGTTATGCATGAGCTGATAATCGTCGTCATCACTGAAGTTCTGAATCAGATCAGACCCCAAGTTTGACGTCATGACGACAATCGTATTTCTAAAATCAACAGTGCGCCCCTGCCCATCCGTTAAACGACCATCTTCCAACACCTGCAATAGGATATTAAAGACATCAGGATGTGCTTTTTCTACCTCATCCAGCAGCAAGACAGAGTATGGCTTACGCCGCACGGCCTCGGTCAGGTAGCCCCCTTCTTCATAACCCACATAGCCCGGAGGCGCACCGATTAAACGAGCAACGGAGTGCTTCTCCATAAACTCAGACATATCGATGCGTACCATCGCGTCCTTCGTATCAAAAAGAAAGCTCGCGAGGGCTTTACACAACTCGGTCTTACCGACCCCTGTAGGGCCAAGGAACAGAAATGAACCATTAGGGCGATTCGGATCAGATAACCCCGCGCGTGAACGGCGTACCGCATTTGAGACAGCAATCACGGCCTCATCTTGCCCGATCACTTGCTTATGCAGCTCAGTCTCCATACGAAGTAGTTTTTCCCGTTCACCCTCCAACATACGGTTGACCGGAATCCCCGTCCACCGAGAGACAACTTCAGCCACCTCTTCTTCGGTCACTTTATTTCGAAGTAATTTAGTCTCTGGCTGTCCCTCCTCTTCCGCTTCTGCTGCGGCAGCAAGTTGCTTCTCTAGTTCAGGAATTAGACCGTATTGCAGTTCAGACATTTTTTGTAGATCACCCGCTCGCGTGAACTTTTCCAGCTCAATACGCGCCTGATCCAACTCTTCTTTAACTTTTTGCGAGCCCTGCAACGCTAGTTTTTCAGCTTTCCACACTTCATCTAAATCGGAAAACTCTTTTTCAACTTTAGCGATGGTATCTTCCAGCTCGTGTAAGCGCTGTTTAGCTGCGGCATCTTTCTCTTTTTTAAGCGCCTCTCGCTCCATCTTCAATTGGATTAAACGGCGCTCTAAACGGTCCATATCCTCTGGCTTAGAGTCCATCTCCATACGGATACGGGACGCCGCCTCATCGATCAGGTCTATCGCTTTATCAGGCAGTTGACGATCGGTGATATATCGCTGCGACAGCTTAGCGGCGGCAATAATGGCAGAGTCGGTAATATCTACCGCATGGTGAATTTCGTAACGCTCTTTTAGTCCACGTAAAATCGCAATGGTGGATTCCTCATCCGGCTCATCCACAATCACTTTTTGGAAACGACGCTCTAGTGCAGCATCTTTTTCCACATATTGACGGTACTCATCCAGCGTTGTGGCACCTACACAGTGCAACTCACCACGCGCTAGCGCAGGTTTTAACATGTTGCCGGCATCCATAGAGCCTTCGCCCTTGCCTGCCCCAACCATGGTGTGCAACTCATCTATAAATAGGATGACTTGACCTTCCTGCTTAGAAAGCTCATTTAAAACCGCTTTTAAGCGCTCTTCAAATTCACCGCGAAATTTAGCGCCGGCGATTAATGAGCCCATATCAAGCGAAAGCACCTTTTTACGTTTAAGGCCTTCAGGGACCTCACCATTCACAATACGCTGAGCCAACCCTTCAACAATCGCTGTTTTACCCACACCCGGCTCACCGATAAGCACGGGGTTATTTTTAGTCCTGCGCTGTAACACCTGAATCGTCCGACGAATCTCATCATCACGGCCGATAACAGGGTCTAATTTGCCTAATTCCGCGCGCTCTGTGAGGTCGATACAGTATTTATCTAAAGACTGACGATTGCTTTCTGCATTAGGATCTTGCACCGACTCCCCTCCACGCATTTGATTAATAACCGCTTCTAATCGATCTTTACTAACACCCGATTCACGCAGTGCTTTACCTGCATCTGATTTATCATCGAGTAATGCTAAGAGAAGAAGCTCGCTAGCGATATATTGATCACCCCGCTGTTGGGCGATCTTATCTGTTTTGTTAAAAACGCGCGCAACATCTTGAGAAAAACGAATCTCACCATCAGGATTTTGCACACTCGGCAAGCGATCAATGTATTGCGCTGTCAGACTCTGCAAGCGCTGCATATCTGCACCCGCCTGAGCTAATAACTGCACAGCACTGCCTTTTTTCTGCTCTAACAACGCATGTAATAAGTGAACAGGTTCAATATAATTATGATCTCTGCCTACAGCCAAAGATTGCGCGTCTGCCAGAGCTTCTTGCAATTGGGATGTAAATTTATCTGGACGCATATGCCCTCCGCTGGTTAATCCAATACACCGATTATCCTCGCGTTATAAAGGATAGGATGATTAAATAATTTATCTATACCAATGATATGAGGGTGGAAGTGGTTCGCTTCAAGAGCTGAGCAAACAAAAATTAGATAATTCTTATATTAAAGCGAGGCAGGCTATCTTTACAGCTGTAGAAAGCGTTCTTTATTGTCATCAATAAACTGACGGATCTGTAATGTGTTCGTGTCATGTTCACTCAAAAAAATCAGCAACCTATCAGAATCTAGCTTAAAGCCACTAAACAAGGCATCGCCTATCTCGATATGTGCTTCATCATAATCCTTATCGCTTTTATCCACCGAACGAAAAACATACATGAGTGCTTGTTTAGCAACCGCCAATTGTTTTTTAGACTCAGCAGGAAAACAGGAGTGCTGCACTTCCCCATTCAGTAATACGCAGCCGCAATGAATTAAACCCGCCGCCTGCATATCATGCCATATAGTCATTTTCGATACTCCATTGCAACAGGTCACTCGCTTGCTGTTTTAATACCGGCAGTGATATCGCTTTATCTGAACGTAAACAGAGGGCCTGATTCTGATCATTAAAAACCGATAAGGTATCAACGTCAGGTCCCGCTAAAACAACGTTATTCACAGCGCCCATAAAACTCGCCTTGTCGGAAATAGCGCCCGTGAGCCTATCAATATTCAGTAGTAATGTTTTAACGGAGGCATCGTCTATATTTGAGCACAATACATCATGAGCATCCCCTAGATGCATCGCGCCTAAAACCCCGCGTTTATTCATCGCAGCATCGAGGAGTGTTTCTTCATAGAGGGGCTTATAGAAATCAAGCGAAAAGCCATTTGTATCAAGCAAGCGATCAGATACTTTATCCCAATCGATCTCTCTTTCTACCGCTGAAATCAACTCTTCAATCACCCCCAATATAGCGCGGGGGTCTCTGGCATCGACGAACATAACCGTTGTCATCACACCTAAGCCTTTTAACTCACTTAGGTAACGGTTGTAATCAGGGGAAGGCTCCACATCGGAGTGAGTAACGGCGATAATTAATCGGCGTTGGCGCAGGTAATCGCCAAACTCTTTAGCGTAGAAGCGGATATCTCTGAAAGGGTCTTTGCGGGTGTTATCAACCAATAACACCATACCAATGGCGTCGTGAGCAAATTCGCTGGTTAACATATCCCACATAAAGCGGAATCGTTCTTGTCCTGGCGTTCCATACAGATGGACACGGGTATCATCATTTAAATCTAACACACCATAATCCATTGCGATGGTGGTGTTTTTCTTACGCCGAACGGTTACATCACTGGCTTGCGCATCTGTATCCAGTGTTTCAATATCACTCACTGACCGAATCGCTGTCGTTTTACCTGAACAAACCGACCCTGTGAATAGGATCTTATAATCCTTCATGCATACTGTCCTTATGTCAGAGGAATATTGATAGTGTCAGTGTAGCCAGATCGAGCTGAACAGAAACTAAAACACCTCAAAAAACATTCAGATTTTTATCGAGAGTACGGCATTTATCGCATGCTTAATCATGTATTGATATGACGAATAAGTCGAAGACCTACCGATAGGAACAGAAAAATAGAGATCTATAATCAAGCTAACGCTCAATTAAGCGAGCATTCGATCTACTTCAGCCTTTAACATTAAACGCTGAACCTGTTGAACATGCGCACGCACATCAACAATATTGGTATCTTTCGCCGACAAGCAGACCAACACCCGATTCGCCTTGAGCAGAAAGCCGCTTAAACGCTTATCACCTATCTCTAAATGCGCCTCATTGTGCTTACTTTTATGCTTCCCTACATTTAAAAAGATATAGCTAAAGGTCTGTCTTGCAACGGTCTCGTAATGTCGATTCGCTTTAGAAAAAGAGGACGCGGTCACCTCTTTACCTTCCAAGAAGCAACTACTCTCAACAATATTCTCTTTATCGACTGTACCGAGCAATTCGTTCACCGCTGACTCCACTGCAAAAGATCCATCGCTTGCTGTTTAACTACATTGATACTTAACTCTTTATCAGAACACAAGCCCAGTGCTTGCTCTTTTTCCACAAAAACCGATAGGGTTTCTTGTTGCGGCCCACATAACACCAGGTCGTCTATATGCCCTAAGAAAGACGCTTTCGTCTCTAATGCAGTCACGAGATTGATCATGGAGCGAAGCAACTCTTTATTTTGCTTACTGCTTACATTAGAGCTAAGCACTTTACGGTCCGCGCCTAAGTGAATAGCCCCCGTTATACCTCGGGTATTCATTGCGGCGTCAAGGAGGGTGACATTCTCACTCATGTCAGCGCTAGAAGACTCATGCTCTTCCTCGGTGACTTGAGGCATCGAACTATTTACAGCCAAGCGCTCTTCCAGTTCCGACCAAGCGATCTCTTTTTCCCTATGCCCAACCAACTCTTTAACGATTTTTAACACCGAAGAGGGATCCCTAGCATCAATGAAGATGACCGTCGTAAACAACCCCATCGCCTTCAGTTCTTGCATATAGTAATCGTGATCGGGTTCGGCTTGTTCATCCGAATGGGTAACGGCAATAATTAAGCGACGACGCACAATAAAGTCACGAAACTCTTCCACATAAAAACGGATATCTTTAAATGGGTCGTTCCGCGTATTATCCACCAGCAAGACCAGTCCCTCAGCATCATGCACTAAGTCACTCATCATCACTTCCCACATAAACTTAAAGCGCTCTTGCCCCGGTGTTCCATAAAGGTGCAAGCGAGCGTCATCCGATAAATCCAGTACCCCGTAATCCATCGCAATTGTGGTTTTTCGCTTACGGCGAATAGCCGAGTCACTGACTCGGGCATCCGTATCAACCGTTTCGATGTCGCTTAATGAACGAATGGCCGTGGTCTTACCTGAGCACACCGAGCCTGTGAATAAAACTTTATAATCAGTCATTATTAATCCCTTATAGCTTCAGCATACAAAACGAAGCAATAGAACACTGTTACACAGAACAGATTAACTATACCTGAGCCATATCCGTGGTAGCCACTTTATAGCGTTTAAGGTGGGAGGTACGTTTGAAGCAAGCTAATTCTTAGCCTAAACAAGAAAAGTTGCAAGTCAATTGCGCTGGCGCTCACTGCTACATGCTCAAACAAAAAACAACTATTCAATAATACAAATATAGTGGAAAACGGTAGGGATTGCCGTAGAAAGAAGGATTTAAATAACATCCCCGTAAATAAGGCCTCTAAAACGGGCCGTTTTATTCACTCACTCCAGTATCAATAAAACGGGAGGGGTACCAGCAATAGAGGGGAGTTATCAGGCGTAAGGAGGAAAAAGGTGTGCGATTTAGCCGCACAACACAGTGGGCATGGCCTTATAAACATATAACATGGTGGGCTTGCTCACCCTCGCTATGCAATTAGAAAATCGAAATAGGTATCCGTGTAAAGCTCACCCTGCAAGGTAAAGTGCCACCACTCATGATGGTAAGGTACAAAACCGTGTTGCATCATCAGTTTTTGCAATAACATCCGATTAGCTCTTGCCTGGTGTGGTATCTGCTGATGATCAATCCATGATTCAGGCCCAAAAAAATCAAACTCAGTCCCCATCTCAAGCTCTGTTTGGCTGACTAAATCAATAAGCGTCAGATCAACGGTACTACCACGACTATGGCTTGAGTGGCGCACTAAGTAGCCTTTACTAAAAAGCTCTCCTTTAGCTAAATCTGGAAAAAAACGTGACTGCGTAGCGCAAGGACCAACCTCTCGACACCAATCAATAAAGTGATCTACAGCCCTTTGCGGACGATACGCATCAAACACTTTAAGGCCTAAACCAAAACTGGCGAGTTCATGCTGAACTCTCAAAAGCGCTTGTGCGGCCGGGTGTGTTATCAGGCAAACCTCGCGTTCGTAGCCGTTAACTCGAGAACCGACAAAGTTATCACCTGTGAAATATTTAAGCTCCACCACTACATTCGGGATCACTGTATTAAGCTCCACAAACGATGCCGGTCTTGCGGTCACATCAAGCAAACTCATCTCCCAAGAAAGCTTTTACATTCACGTCCACTCAAAGGTTACTCAATCCAGATCAAACTGGCTAAACGCCCAGTCTCGCCATCACGACGATAGGAGTAAAAACGCTCAGCATCAGAATATGTACACAGATCAGAAGACGTCACATCAATCACACCTGCATGCTTTAAACGCAGCGCTGCTAAACGATAAATATCAGCTAGATATTTACCCTCACGATCTATCAGAGGTATAAACGCCGTTTGCGCCTCTGGGCTATAGCTACAAAATTGCTCATAAACGTCACGACCCACCTCGAAAGCATTAGGCCCAATAGCCGGCCCTAACCAAACATGTAGATCCGCAGGATCATGGAAAACACTTAATGTCTTTTCCAATACGCCATTCAGCAATCCTCGCCAACCCGCATGCGCTACCGCTACTTGACTACCCTCACGATTACTAAAAAAAACAGGTAGACAATCCGCCGTCATAATAACGCACGCCAATCCGCGCTCATCGGTCCAACAGGCATCCGCTTCACGCTTAACGCCATCATCAATCGCCTTAACCAACTCAACGCCATGCACTTGTGATAACCATTGCGGTCTACGGGCCAAACCCAATAGCGCTGTTAACTGCTGACGATTAGTCTGAACATCGCATTCACGATCAGATACATGATCACCAAGGTTTAATCCTTGATACACACCCTCACTAACACCGCCAATGCGCGTCGTCGTCAAGGCGTGAACGCGCTTAGGCGCATCCCATTGAGCGGTTATAAATTCCACAATAAATCAAATCTCATCGGTGGATGCATCCGCATCCGCGGTAAGTACTTGCAGCAAATGCTGAAAGTCATCAGGCAGATCAACCTCCCAAGAGACTAACTCACCACTATGAGGGTGCCAGAGTTCTAGCTTTTTCGCATGCAAAGCCTGACGCTTAAAATCACGTAAGGTCTTTAACATCTCATCACTACACCCTTTGGGCAGACGAAAACGACCACCATAAAGTTGATCGCCCACAAGAGGGTAATTAATATGCGCCATATGTACTCGAATCTGATGGGTACGGCCCGTTTCGAGCTTTAAACGAATATGCGTGTGGGCACGTAATTTTTTCAGCACGCGATAATGGGTAACCGCTTCCTTACCTACCCCAACAACGGCCATCTTTTGACGGTGTTTGGAGTGACGTCCCATCGGTTCATCTACCATACCTCCCCCCGTCATCACACCATTCACAACCGCTTCATATTCGCGCCCCATAGAGCGCTCTTGCAGTTGTGTTACCAATTCGGTTTGAGCCATGATCGTTTTCGCAACAACCATCAACCCTGTCGTATCCATATCAAGCCGATGGACAATACCGGCCCTAGGCACTTGGGCTATCTCTGGGCAATGGTAAAGTAGTGCATTCAATAGCGTACTGTCACGATGACCTATGGCGGGGTGCACCACTAAACCTGCGGGCTTATTAACAATCAGAATATGATCATCTTCATAAACGATATCCAGCGGGATATTTTGTGGCTGGTGATCTTCGATCTTCTCAAGCTCAGCATCAATAGCGACTATCTCGCCACCAAATAACTTGTCACGCGGACGCTTTACAACGCCATCAACCGTCAATGACCCATCTTTGATCCAGCCTTGAAGACGAGAACGTGAATACTCTGGAAATAGCTGCGCTACCGCTTGATCAAGTCGTTTACCAACGAGATCATTTCCCACTTGTGCTTGTAGTTGTATTTGGTCAGACATCAGAACCTAGCAGAACTTTCTTAATTGTAGGCCTGAGTGTGTTAACAGGCCCAACCAGTTGTGTTTAAATAGGCCGTTGAATTGCTTATAGCCTCTTTGAGCCCAGTATAACCGTTCGGGCCCGAGACTACACTGGGATTAATAAAAGATGCGAATGACCAAATTACTTATTATTGCTTTGTTTTGCGTTATGACAACAGCATGCTCATGGTTTGAGGATATCCAAGAGGTACCGGATATTCCTGAGCAACAGCTTTACCAAGAAGCGATGAGCGCGATGGATCAGGAAAACTATGATCTCGCCATCGAAAAATTACAGTTACTTGAAGCCCGTTATCCATTTGGGCGTTTTTCCGAACAGGCTCAGCTTGAGCTGATCTATGCCTACCATAATAGCTACGAGCCAGAAGCCGCTCGTGCGGCAGCAGACCGGTTCATTCGTTTACACCCAAACCATGAAAATATCGACTACGCATACTACCTCAAAGGACTCACCTCATTTGAGCAAGACATCTCATGGATAACACAATATTTACCGGTTGATGAAACACAACGAGACCCAGGCGCCGCACTTGACTCATTTGAAAGCTTCTCAACACTGGTTAACCGTTACCCTGATAGCCAATATGCGCCCGACTCACAAAAACGTATGGTGTACCTAAAAAACCGTTTGGCCGCATATGAAGTCCATGTAGCCCGTTACTATATTCAACGTGAAGCGTTTGTCGCAGCCGCCAACCGAGGTCGTTACGTGGTTGAGAATATGCAGGAAACGCCAGCGGTACCTGACGCGTTAGCGGTAATGATAGAGGCCTATACCCATTTAGGGCAGCAAGACTTAGCAGCAGATACCCAATCGGTCTTAAATAAAAACTTCCCGGGCTATCAATACACCCCCGTTTATAAAGGGGAGAAAACGTTATTTGACGCCGCCACCTTCGATCTCTTTAGTAGCGCAAAAGAAGCGCCGGTAGCCGCACCGGTTCGAATGAGCCAAGATGCACCCAAACCTGAACGTAGTATTTTCAGCACCGTCACATTTGGTGTGTTCGATGATGATGAAGAAAGTAAGTAATTCATAACAGGGCACCTTCGGGTGCCTTTTTTAATGGCGAAAGCATAAAACATAATTTACCTACAAGGCCTAATTCAAGTAGCATAATCACATTAAAAGCGTTCAACTAAGCAGAGATATCCACGATGCAGGCCGAAACCATTATTCAAGAGATGAAAGTTTTAGCGGAAATCGACCCTATAACAGAAATCGCACGCAGAACTTCATTTATTAAAAACACACTAAAAAAATCAGGACTCAAAACCCTTGTGCTTGGTATCAGTGGTGGTGTTGACTCATCAACCTGTGGACGGCTTGCTCAACTCGCCATCGATGAGCTTAATGCAGAAAGTCACAGCAGCGACTATCGCTTTATTGCTATGCGTTTACCTTTTGGTACTCAGCATGATGAAGATGACGCCCAGATGGCACTGGATTTCATTCAACCCTCCCAGCGACTAACGGTAAATGTACAACCTGGCGTTGAAGGCATGCACACTGAAGTTTGCAAATCGCTTGCAGAAAACGGTTTAAATCAAGCATCAGAATCAGCCATTGATTTTGCAAAAGGCAATGTCAAAGCCCGCGCACGCATGATCGCTCAATATGAAGTGGCCGGTATTACAGGTGCATTAGTGCTCGGCACGGACCACTCCGCCGAAAACATTACGGGGTTTTACACTAAATGGGGTGATGGCGCCTGCGACTTAGCGCCCTTGTTTGGCCTGAGTAAACGTCAAGTTCGCCTCCTCGCACAAACGTTAGGTGCGCCCGCCCCTCTCGTAGAGAAAACACCCACTGCGGATCTGGAGTGCTTAGCCCCTCAAAAAGCTGACGAACTCGCTCTCGGCCTTACGTATGATGAAATAGATGACTTTTTAGAAGGTAAAAGCGTATCCAAAGCAGCAGAGCAACGCATTATTGAAATCTACACAAAGACTGTGCATAAGCGCGCCCCCATTCCAACCATTTACGATTAAACCATAATAGAGCCCCCTGCCTACAGGAGTCTACCTATAGGCAAACAGGCCTTAATCAAATTAAGGCCTTCACTCTGACAAACAAGACTGTTTATTTTGCCGTTTGAGTTATCGATCCACTCGATAGGGATCAGCAGGAATAATCGGCTCCTGCCCTAAGAGAATATCCACCAGTAGACGCGTAGATGCTGGCGCTAATACCAAGCCATTTCGGTACTGACCTGCATTTACATAGAGATTATCAACGTCAGGAACACGACCAATATAAGGTATCCCTTCTGGAGACCCTGGGCGTAAACCCGACCAATGGTGTTCAACGTTAAACTTCTCTAATTCAGGCACAATATCTAACGCCGTTTGATACAGTGACGCGGCAGCCTCTTCTGTCGTTTGCTTCTCAAACCCAAAATGCTCAAGCGTACTCCCCACCAACACACGCCCATCATTTCGAGGAATGACGTAACGCCCACCTTTTAGCACCACTCGATTAACCAAACCAGGCTCAGCCTTAAACAACATCATCTGCCCATGCACAGGCTCAATCGGAATAGCTTTACCCACTAATTTGAGTAGTTCAGCACTCCAGGCACCAGCAGCAATAATGACATTATTACCACATACATCCCCTTGCTGAGTTTTGATCCCTAAGACTCGGTTTCCTGCCCGAATAAAGCCATGCACCTCTTGATGCTCAAGCAAACTGACCTTAGGGTTTTTTAATAAACTTTCACGTAACGAACGACCTAAGCGTGGATTTCGAATGCTACAGACCTCAGGCATCCATAAAGCATTCTCGATATCTTTAGCAAGATTAGGTTCTTTCTGATAAACGAAAGAAGCATCAACTTCACGGAGAGGGCGGTGAAACTTCTGTGCCCAAACAAGCGCCTCTTTATGGTCCTCAACATCAACCATAAACATCCCTTTTTGTCGCAACTCAGGATCACAGCCGGTTTCTTCAAGTAGGTCTTGAGATAAGTGTATATAACTACTTTGCGACCATGTGGCTAGCTGGGTAACGGCATCGGGGTATCGCCAAGGGTAAAGTGGTGAAACAATCCCTCCACCCGCCCACGAGGCTTCTTTCGCACATGCTTTACGATCTACGATGGTTACCTCTGCACCTGACTGCGCCAATTCACGCGCCAACATCATGCCGATCACACCACCACCAATAATGAGGAAGTCAGACATTAAAAAATCCTAGGGCTATTGAAAATGGGCTATATTCTGCAGGTAAGTTGGCATAGATACCATGACATAGGTAATTTATTCTAAACTTTTATTGCGTAAACGGCCGGTCATAGATAAAATCAGTTCGGCCGAAATTACATTCGTATTATTCACTATACGAAACGTCCCATTGTACCCAGGACTGCTTCCATTAGGCTGGAAAATAACTTTCTCTCCATTATTCCATCTAATCTCATTATGAGTAGTAAACGCAATAATTTTAAGTACATTATCAATTAAAGGATTCCAGTTACCATCAGCATCCTCGTCTACATACACGAGCATACCTTCTTGCCATATCAATGAATCTTTTCCGCTATCGCCCGTGCAATTACTGCCGCCATCCCAGCGACAAACAATGATTTTTTTATGTGTTGATAAAGCCGTCATTCGAGCAAAGGACAATGTGCCTCGAATAGAAGACACGTCAGCATCCACCTGCATCCTTGACAACACTGCAGAAAAATTTGGCACCGCTACAAATAATAAGATTGAGAGCAAGGCTAACGCCAACAACAACTCAACAAGAGAAAAGCCTTTTGAAAAAATCACAGGCAGCGGCCAACAATAGCCGGAAGAACATCCCTTTCTCATACATCCCCCCGCAGTCCATTGCAGGTTAGTCAATTAAATTATAGAAATTGCTACCAGCAGTCAGTCTCCGCCGCTGTTTTTTGCCCTATATGATTAAGGGACATATCACCACAACGATCACCAGCCATGCCATTCTTAGGCCGAGCCCTGATGGTGTAAGTGGTAGCCGTTTGCACAGTTAGCGCAAGGTCATAAAACTTATCAGTGCCATCTTTCGGCGCCTCAGTGTAAGGCAAACCAGCACCTGCATAAGTCCCATTCTCTGTAAACTCACGTTCCATATGTTGAGCCAACGATAATAAGTTCGCTTGCGCATCAACCCTACGCCCTTCTGCAACACTTTCCTGATAGCTAGGGTAAGCTATCGATGCCAAAATACCGATAATTGCCACAACAATCATTAGCTCTAATAAAGAAAAGCCTTGTTCACTCCTTCGCTGCATCACCTTACCTCTCTCCACCCTTTACGGCCTTGGCTAAATGTCCCATTAAATTCAGGACAACTAATCCCTGTAGTACTACTGTTGCTTAAGCACGCCCTGATGGTGGTCGAAGAACCATCCTCCGGCGGAATTTCGGCAACAAATGATCCGTCACCTAAATTCGCAAACCCTCCGCCTTGCAACATCAAACCAGACCCCACTTGGTTCTCAACGATCGGATTACCATCCGCATCCGTCGTAGGCACCCCGACTAAATCAGAACTAGTGAAGCTTCCATCCTCGTCATAATCAAATGTCGTATTACTTAATGCTGATCCCGACTCATAATCAAGCGCCATAATCCAACTGCTCCCCCCTGCCAGACAAGGGTCTGATGAGGGAACTTTTGTTGCAACAATCATTTGCCCAATTCTTAACACAGGACGCGTATCAACCAACTCGCCAATGCCGCCAGGCCCTCCATACAAGGACCCCCACGCTAAATCCAAGTACCACCCCTTATGGGATAGCAGCAAGTTATTATCCGTCGTCACTCGTGCCCCATTGCCTCCAATGTAACCCTCAAAAAGAACTTCTTGCTTCAGAAGCTGAGACCGATCATTGATAACCTCACCTGTATCTAATACACCGTATAGTGATTGCACTTGAGGTGTCGCAGTTATCTGATTATCGCCGCTCAAATAATAACTACCCGTGCCGAACAACACCATATGACGACCTTTGCTATCAAACGCTGTATTTACCGGCCCCGTAATCGGCTGACGTGTTCCCGACGCATCTTTAGCAACAAAAAATGGGAGAGGAGTTACGCCACTAAGTAAAGCACTAGGTGGCGCCCAACTACTCGGAAGCGAGCTAGTAATATCAAACCGCCACACATTACCTAACGTATCACCTACAATAATGCGATCAGCGATTTTATCTCTATTTAAATCAACAATGGCTGGCTGACCTAGCCCCCCCAACGTTGGCACAATAATGTCTCTAATGACTGATCCATCAGCAATATTTAAAACCCAAATATGTCCCTCCGTGGCACCATGAGAGAAACCACTCGTGACGATTACACCAAACTTACCATTATGCAAAGGTGCAATATAAGGCTGCTGAATCAACACCCCCATATTTTCATGGGAGAACTCCCACAAGACCTCATCTTTGGTCATATTTTCAGGATTACTAATATCTAATAGCGATACCCCAGCACCGCCCGCTCCAGGCGTCACAGCCACCACAGACTTCCAACCAGAACTTATCCCAGTCGGCACATCAGCAGGATCAAACCAAGCATCAAAAACTCGAGGAATGCCATCTACATAGTAGCGATGACTATAATCGGGATAAACGAGTTCATATAAATTACTAAACACTCCCGATGGCACATACGCAAACAGTTCTTTACCACCATTAACGCCTAAAGAGGCATCAAACGCATGAAGCATCCCATCATTTGCACCGACCAAGATGATCGGTGGTTTATCCACATAAGTAGCCGATTTACGATAGCTAATATAATCATTACCAACAGAAGCTGAAAACGTAGGTGCCCCTAGCGCACTGTAACCATAGTTATTTTTATTCACATACTGAGGCGAAGAATTTACGATATCCCCCAAACGACTACTACGCTGCCGGAAAGGATTCGATGTATTCACAATCGTCTGTTCTAATGTGCGACTACCACGTAAAAAGTCTAACCGCTGCTGCGCTACAGCCTCTGTCGTTAAAGGACCGCTCGCGGGTGTCGTCTGCAGCATCTCTTTCTGCTCTGCGGATAAGCTAGCCCATTTAAATTCGACCCCACCAGAGTTTAAAGTGACACCCGTTAATGCATCTTTAGCGGCATAAGTACTGGTAAATATCTTCCGACTATTTAAGTCGGCTTCAGGAATGGCATCCATAATAGATGCTGCACTCCATGTATCCGCACTATCTAGTACACCCGTCGAACTAATCCCCCGCGCAACCAAATCACCCGACCATAAAGTTGTATCCATAAGCGCATTAAATAACGCGGAGTCCGTACCTAAACGAGAGGTATTGGCTGTCAGCGCAGAAGCAGCGCCACGTACAGATGCAGAGATTGAAGCGAATGCATCTGTTAACCCATCAACCATCTTCTGAGCATCGCCAGCAGTATAGTAGGTATCCGCTCGTTTATAATCGCTGCCCGAATTAGGATCTAAAGTATCGCTATTGGTATGCCACCACCACTCAGGTAAAGGATCTGTCCTTGCATAAGGATTGCCCAAACTCTGTTCATTGCACTCAGTTCCAACCGGGGTATAACTTGGTATAGAACAGCTAGGATGCTTACGTACTTCAAACCCGCCATATTTAGCTGTCAACCAAAACTGGTTATCCCTTTTATCTTGAAGCACCTGACCTTCCAGCACATCCACCCAGTAGGTCTGAATGGTTTGAGTACCCGCAAAATCATCCCGAATATCGGACGTGTTAGCATCATAAGCAAGGCCCGCCATAAACGCCGAGTTATTACGCCCCGAATAACTACCCGAAGCAGTATCAATACTAATACCCTCCAACTCAGCGATTTTATCCGTCGCTGTTCGCACGTTCACCGTAGTATCGCTGCTAACCTCGGACGGCTTTGCTGGCTCATTTTCGCTTGACGTGTTGCCCGGTAAGTTTTTATCTCTATGGGTATTAACATCCCCAATTCCCAACACCACATTTTTTTGGCAAGCATATTGAATTGGGTCATCCCAACTACGAACCACTGGAAAGTTATCTAACCACGCCGAAATAGTACCACTACTAGGTGACGAGTTATGGGCAGGAGACTTCGAATAATAAGCAGGAACGTTAGATTGGTTTTTGTAATAACGTAGGGCGGTGTAATATAGCTCACTAACAGGGTCAATACTCTTAAACGAGTTAGAGTTAAGTTGACCAAACTTATTGATATAATTGATCACACCGCTATCGGCAATAGACACACCATAATAACTCGCCGTATCAGCCGCAATAGAAGCATCAGGATTTTGAATTAAAATACCCGTATTTTCATCCCACTCTTTATTTGGATTCGCCACTACCCCTAAGCTAGGGTCTAACTGCTCAGGCCCAACAAACTTCTGTTCAGCCCTTAATACACCGCCGTCTCGCAGGCCGTTACTATCATTTAAATAACCAAACACACTGTAACGTACATTATCGGAATAACGTTGGATCAACCCTTCGGGCTTCCAGTTAGAACCATAAAGTCGGCAATTAGATTCAACACCTACAGCAGGGTCACACACTTTGACGCGTACACTGGTTTCAAAACGATCACCAGATATAGCATGATAAGCAACACCACCGCCTCCGCCACTTTCAATAATACTTAGATCATCAATATAATAATCTGAACCACCATGAATAAATAAATAGTTAAAATCTGAATGGGAGCTAGATGAGCTACTGGTAACGCTGCCTAACTCTGTGCCGCCCTCGTTATAAACGGTTAATTTAAACTTATTCCCCGATACGGATTCAAAAACAAAGCTATACCAACTCCCTGTCGGCCGACTAATAGAAACGCTACTACCTAGCGTATTAGTACTAACAGAAGAACCACTTTTAGTACGTTTTTCTACCTTAATAGAACTACCAGAAACCGAAAAACCATAACCATTACCGTCACTATCAGACAAGGCGAGTCGATCAGAACTCCCGTTTGTGGGGCCACCAGAGGGACGATAGATCCGCCCCGTAAAGATGAAATTATCATAATCAACACTACCGGAATCAACGACTTTTATCCGCGCACCATTTGGGTCACTGTTTGTTTTTTTCTTAAGCGAGAATCCACCCGCGTCATAGGAATACTCGGAACTACGCTCAACTGTACCTGAGCCAAATTGAGTTATTGATATAGAACCAAAGTCAGTATCACTAAAGACTGGCGTATCTACTCCTGGCGCTGTGTTTGAAAACCCGTGTCCACTAGGTAACTGAAAATCCATTTTGTTACCTTCACCATTCACATAGGTTGTGATGCTTGAAGTAGAAAAGGGCGTAGCATTATTAACAACCGCCACACCGGAGATCGTTCGCGTGGGGAAAAGACTGCCTTGCCCCGTATGACGGGCTTTTTCAATCCAAGTTTCAGTAACCGTGTCTTTAACTCGATATCCACCTGTTAATGCCCAACGAAATGGGTCAATTGTTGAGGTCGCCGCCCAATTCAAATAGTTGCCACTCCATACATCGCCTGGACAGGTATAGTCCGCGCTCACACTGACTGGGTAAAAGTGTCGTTCGGACTCGGTGGCACTATACTGGTAGCCGTAACATTTATTTGAATCAAAATAGCCTACACTTTTGACCGTTTCGTCATAATTCCCTAAATTAGCAACACTCGTTACGGTAGGGTACTCAACTGAAGGAGTAAGCGCTAAATTACCCGGCACATTACCTTCACCTAAGAAAAGGGGGGTTTGAGCAACAGTACCAGCGACGGTATTTACAGGAAATAAAGCACCAGCATAAACAAGCGCAGAGACTAAGTAACAGAGGCTTGTAGATTTAAACATTTTCATTGCAAAGTCTCCTATAGCAGAGTAAGTCCTCTTACTCTTCCACTACATAAATTGATTCCAGCCGAACATCTGACCGACCACTAAAGCCGGCGGACGATGCAGTTACTCGGATAACAGCTCCAGATGGCTCCGCATCTATACCTGTACTTACAAAAATTTGAGCAAGTAGCTCAGCATTCCAAGACGGGATTGCTGCTGACGAAAATGATGAGGCATAAGTATCATTGACCATCGTATCTTGATCTAATAAATCATTGAAATAGTCGAGACGCGCCTGCCGCTCCCCTTCTCTTAATGCCGCTTCCGCCGCATTAAAAGCAGAGTGCTGATCACGCAAGTTACCTGACATCTTTTCCTGCATCGTAGTGCCTTGCATAGAGCTCACACCGATCAAAGATAAGATTAATAAGAAGATCAGCGCCACCACTAATACAGCGCCTTTTTCACCCATGCGACCTTTACAGTTAGCTATCATTCTAAGCGATTCCTTAACGCGATGGTTGTAGAGAACTGATGCGATATATTTTGCTCACCTTCCACATCAATCGTCACCCTGACAGCCACCACATCATCCCAGTCACTTGCGGCACTCACTTGAGTCGCTGTATTGGAATAATCAAGTGAAGCGCCTCCACCTGATGCAATAGCGTAGGTCACCGTTAAATTAGAAACACCCTCTACCAACTCTTGGTCATTTGGCGCACCATTATCGTAACTAATACTGCGTAAAGCACGCGAAGACGTTAAACCTGAACCGACATAAAATAGCGTACTTGAAAAACGTGCTATATTCGTACTCCCACCTGATAGATAGGCATGGCTTAATGGTTGCGCCGCAGCCGATTTATTATTAATTGATTGCCCGGCGGTGCCCCGCTGAAGGTCAGCCGTATCACTCGCAGCCGTATTTTGAAAGATATCGCAACCCGCAGCATCTGACATAACCAAAATAGCGCCGGGCGTTTCACCACCAATCGTAGTAAACGTTACATCGTCCGTGTCAACATTAGCAGAAAGTATCGCGCCAGCGGCTTCTGCGGCATGTTTCACTAGAATAAGATCAGTGCCCGCCACGTAATCGGTCAAATCCCCAACAAAAAACTCGCCCGCTGGGTCATCCCAGCCTTTAATTGGGTCATTGATGTCATAAGCATCCGCTTCGTAATCCCCATCAGCCGTATCAATAATATCTAATGCATTAACAAAACAGCTGCCTTTATAACCGGTATTACGCACATCTTGTGCGATCAGCTCTATGGCAAAACGCCCATTTTCTTGTACCCGAGATAACGCTTCATTAGCATTAAAGCTTTGCGAACTCCCGATAAAAACAGAGATCACCCCACCGATGAGAAACAAACCTAAAACCAAGGCAATCATCAGCTCAACTAAGCTGAAACCCTTTTCAAGCTGTTTGCCTTTTACTAACATCAACTAAAACTCCATTTGATAGCTAAAGCTAGTTATCGCAGATTCATCAGCATCACTCGCCGCACGAATTCTTGCTCTATTATCATTCCACTGAATCGTGATAGATGCCTGATTAGCCGTTGAACCTATGGCCATCACAACTTGCCCTACAGCACCAGACCCTAATAAAGCCGTCACCCTTGCATCCCATTCAGCTCGATCACCCGCTTGACCGTCGTTGTAATCCCCATTTTCAGCAGCGTCTGGTGCCGCTCGAATTCTATCAGCCATATCGTAAGCCAAAAACGTAGCCTGTGACCGATAGTACGATCCATTATTGCTTTTTAACGCAACCGTTTGCAGTGCTGCAACAGCCAACAGACCGATAGAGATAACAACAACGGCAATCAACACCTCAATCAACGTTGTACCTTGTTGCTTCTTATGTAAATTACTTGGATGATGCATCATGGACAACTGTCCCCCGGATCAATCTCTTGTACAGTTGTACGCCCTGTAGCATTAGTTGATAAGCAGCGGTGGTCTGTATCATTCTGAATTCGCAAAGCGCCTGTAACCTGCCCCCGCCCCAAACGGTCGAAAACAAAACCACTCGCAGCGCCAGAGGTCACAAGGTCAATGCCCTCCCAAATACGTATAACAGTCACATCGGCAGGCGTTTCCAAATCTGTACCTTGCTGTGTCACAACCATCCAGCCACGGCTCCAGTCAGGATCAAAATCACAAGCGGTAAGTGCCAAATTAGAGCGACACGCAGCCGCGGTCTCGCGCCGAGCCAAAGCCTCAGAACGCGCAAGCTGAATAGCAGAATTTAAACTATGAGTGGCTGCCCGAAGTCGAGATGACTCGGTAATTGAATTATAGCTAGGCACACCAAGCCCAAGGATGATCCCTAATATAACTAGAGTGATCATCAACTCTAACAAAGTGAAGCCTTTTTCCCGTTCAGACATTACCTACATCCAGTAAATAAAAATGCTCTTATATACTTAAGATTAGTCGTTTAGGGAAACATACGCCATACAAACATTTGAGGGGTCTTTAAGGAAGCGTAGACCTAAGATTGTAAAAATACAAAAAACCCGAATATTTTATTCGGGCTGCATGTTTGCTGCTAGCTCACTTGAAGTATTTCTACTTCAAAATCGAGCTGTTTCCCTGCTAATGGATGATTAAAATCAACCGCTACCATCTTATCGTCAAATTCCGATATTACTCCAGGTAGCTCTCCGTTTCCAGCATCTGAAAACGAGATCACTAAACCTAGTTCAAGTTCCACATCCTTAAACTGCGAACGGGGAACATTATGGATATTGCTAGGATTAGACATACCAAAACCATTTTCCGGAAGAATTTTCAGCGTTTGCTTTGCGCCTTCCTCCAAACCAAAGAGTGCTTTTTCAAATCCTTCGAGTAGATTACCATCACCAACCGTAAACGTAGCAGGCTCTTTATCAAAAGTGGAATCAACAATCTGACCGTCTGCCAACTTAATTGCAAAATTCAAGGTGACTGTTTTTCCGGGACCGATCAATTTACTCATTTACATTTTCTCTTTAGAGGGTTTTCGCTTAGCTTCTAGAAACAGCATATCAAAAATAAGTATTACAGCGCCTAAAGTGATAGCAAAATCGGCCAAATTGAACGCTGGGAAATAATAACCTTGATAATGCAAAGAGATAAAATCAATTACATATCCCAGAACTACACGGTCATATAGATTACCCAGCGCACCCCCGAGTATCATGGAGAGTGCGAAACCTAACCACCAGTGCTTACGCTCAATACGGCGCAACCAAACAACGATTACCGTACTCACAAGCACAGCAATCATCGCAAACAACCACCGCTGCCAACCACCCGCGTCTGACAAAAAGCTAAACGCCGCACCTCGGTTATAGAGCAGCGTCAGATCAAACATCGGCAGCAACGGATTAGGGTCCGCATAATCTAGATACATATCAGCAAGCTGCTTACTACCCAGATCAAGCAACACAACCAACAAAGAAAGCCACCCCCAGATGAGGCAGCTTCCCTTAACGTCAGAGGTTTTCGTTGCTTTCAGCGTCATCTCTGTTTCTGCCATTAAGCAAAGCTACGGCTTTCACCGTCACCATGAACATTTTCGACACAACGTCCACACAACTCAGGCTCATCGGCATTCAGACCCACATCAGCACGGTAGTGCCAGCAGCGTGGACATTTTTCCGCGCTACTCTTCACGATCTTAACCTGCAAGCCATCAAGTTCTGTTTGCTTAGCATCAACTGCATCACATAACGGCGCAACCTGAGCTTGTGAGGTAATCAAGACAAAACGTAGTTCATCGTCTAACTTAGCCAGCAGCTGTTGCAGCTCATCACTGCAATACAGAGTTACTTCTGCTTCAAGACTACCGCCCACAACACCCGCATTTCGCTGCTCTTCTAGCTGCTTATTCACCGCATCTTTCACGGCCATCAGCTGTTCCCAATAGGCACTATCAAGCGGGCAGTTCTCGGGTAACTTAGTTAATCCTTGATACCATAGATCAAGGTGTACCGACGCAGTACGCTCCCCTGCCAGCGTTGCCCAGATCTCATCAGCAGTAAAGCTACATATAGGTGCAATCCAACGTACTAAGGCCTCAACAATATGGTACAAAGCGGTCTGTGCTGACTTACGCGCAGCCGAATTAGTTGCAGCCGTATACTGGCGATCTTTAATAATGTCGAGATAAAAACCACCCATATCCTGAGAGCAGAAGTGGGAGATTTTTTGGAACACGAGCAAAAACTCATACTGGTTATAATGCCCCAGCAACTCTTCCTGTAAACGCGCCGCACGATCAACAGCCCACGCATCTAAGGCCACCATTTTTTCTGGCGGAACCATATCTGTTTCAGGGTTGAAGCCGCTCAAGTTAGCAAGAAAGAAGCGCGCCGTATTACGGATACGACGGTAAGCATCAGCAGCGCGTTTCAAAATATCGTCAGAGCAGGTCATCTCGCCACTGTAATCAGTAGACGCAACCCACAAGCGCAGAATATCAGCGCCGTATTTGTTCATGACTTCCTGCGGCGCAACAACGTTACCCACAGATTTAGACATCTTGCGACCTTGCCCATCAACCGTAAAGCCGTGAGTAAGCACTTGCTTATAAGGTGCACACCCTTTAATCGCTATACCGGTTTTCAGCGAAGACTGGAACCAACCACGATGCTGGTCAGAGCCTTCTAGATACATATCAGCAGGGAAGGTTAGCTCATCACGCTGATCCACGACTGAGTAGTGCGTCACACCCGAATCAAACCAAACATCTAAGGTATCCGTCACTTTTTCGTAGTCTGCGGCTTCATCACCTAACAGCTCAGCTGCATCGAGATCAAACCACGCATCGATACCTTCCTTTTCTACTCGAAGCGCAACCTGTTCGATAAGCTCCGCCGTGTTTGGATGTAGCTGCTGCGTTTCCTTGTGGATAAATAAAGCAATAGGCACACCCCATGTACGCTGACGCGACACGCACCAATCAGGGCTCTGTTCAACCATCGATTCAATACGGTTTTGGCCCCACTCTGGGAACCATTCAACCCCTTTGATCGCAGCTAAAGCGTCCGCTTTAAGGCCTTTCTCTTCCATACTGATAAACCATTGCGGAGTCGCACGGTAGATCAACGGTGTTTTTGTACGCCAGCAATGGGGGTAACTGTGCTGGAATTTATGCTCCAGTACCAACACACCTTTCTCTTGTAATAAAGCAACGATTTTCTCGTCCACTTTATACACATGTTCGCCTGCAAACACGCCCGCACCTTCACCTAGTACGCCCGCAGCGTTGACTAAATTCAAAGTACCAATGCCGTATTTACGACCCACTTCAAAATCTTCTACACCATGGTCCGGCGCAGTATGTACCGCTCCAGTACCGGCATCTAGCGTGACATGATCACCCAAAATAATCGGCACTTGACGATCAACAAAGGGATGCTGAAGCGCAACGTTTTCAAGCGCAGCACCAAGACAGCGCCCCACGACAGCGTATGTCTCTACGCCGTAACGTCCCATGACATCATCGACTAAACCTTCCGCCAGCAAAATGCGTTCCTGGCCTTGGCCAAGGTCTAGCTGAACAAGGACATAATCCAATTCAGCATTCAATGAAACGGCTTGGTTAGAAGGCAATGTCCACGGTGTTGTCGTCCAGATAACAACGGATGGCTCACCTTCGCCAGAGTCTGCTGCATCAAAGCGGGAGAGAAAATCGGCTTTATCAACGGGCGCAAAACGAACATCAACCGCCGTAGAGGTTTTATCTTGATATTCCACTTCCGCTTCAGCCAACGCTGAACCACCCACAACACTCCAGTAAACCGGTTTAAAACCTTTAACTAAGTGGCCATTTTTAACAATTTTACCAAGCGCTCGGATAATGTTCGCTTCAGTATCAAAATTCATCGTTAGGTAAGGGTTATCCCAATCACCTTGCACACCTAAACGGATAAAGTCTTTCTTCTGACCTTCAACCTGTTTACGTGCATATTCACGACATTTTTGACGGAACACTTTATGTGACACTTTGACGCCGGCCTTACCAACCTTAGTCTCCACCTTGTGTTCAATCGGCAACCCGTGGCAATCCCAACCAGGGATATAAGGCGCGTCAAAGCCACTCATGGTTTTTGATTTAATAATAATATCTTTAAGAATCTTATTAACCGAATGACCAATATGGATATCACCATTCGCGTAAGGGGGGCCATCATGCAAAATAAACTTATCGCGGCCGGCACTTACCTCACGAATTTTTTGGTATAGATCCATTTTCTGCCAACCCTTGAGCATTTCAGGCTCGCGCTGAGCAAGATTGCCTCGCATAGGGAAAGGGGTATTTGGAAGGTTCAGTGTCGCTTTATAATCGGTCATGGTTATTAAGTTCCGAATTAACTACGGGCACAGGCGAAAAAGGCCTGCACTTCATCAATATCTGCAAAAATCTGCTGTTTGAGCTGCTCTATGCCATCGAATTTTTTTTCTGCACGAATAAAATGCTTAAATTCGACCGTTAACAACTGCCCATAAATATCTTCATCAAAATCAAACAAATGCGCTTCTAACACGGGCTGTCTACCGCCTACAGTCGGCCGCACCCCAACATTACAAACCCCTTGAGATTTTATCCCCTCCCCTGATACCTCAACGGCATAAACACCCCGTAAAGGACAAGGAAAGCGATGCATTCTTACATTAGCCGTCGGCACGCCTAACTGGCGACCTAACTTCTGGCCATGCATCACACGCCCAGTTACTGCGTACGGACGTCCCAAAAGCTGGGCCGCCTCTTCAAATAAATTGTCTTCAAGCGCATGACGAATACGTGAACTACTGACACGTTCATCGGCGCTCAAAAAAGTCTCTGTATTAACCACAGAGAAGCCATGCTTTTCACCCGCTTCTCTTAACATGTTGTAATCACCTGAGCGATCACAGCCAAAGCGGAAATCATCACCCACAACAAAATGCTCGACCGCCAACCCTCGAAGCAACAACTCCTCAACAAAGGCATCAGCCGTCATGGAGCGTAACCGTTCGTTAAACGTGAGACAGAGATGACGATCAATCTCCTCCGACGCCAACAAGCGATGCTTCTCACTAAAACGGGTCAATCGCGGCGGCGCGTCTTTGCCAGCAAAAAACTCTCGTGGCTGAGGCTCAAAAGTAATCACAACAGAGGGCAAGCCAAGCTCATCCGCTTTTGCCCTTACCTGCCTCAAAACCTGTCGATGACCAAGATGTACACCATCAAAGTTACCAATAGTCGCGACGCACCCACGGTGCTTTTCGCGCAGGTTATGTAATCCGCGAATTAATTCCATTAAGAACTCTTAATTGCTGCCCAAACGCTACTGGCTAAAAATAAACGCGGCATTATAGCCTAGATAGTGATCAACGAGTACCACTGAGCCACGTTGTTTTCAACAAACCTAGAGCATAAGGCTAACTATGCCTCAAATGCCGTAACCTTAATCCAAAAACCACCAAGACCAGCACATAGACCACTGCACCTACGGTCACCAAAATAGCCATATCAATAACACGGGGCCACAACCCCAACTGTAACCAAACAGAGGGGGCTTTCATCAACCAGATCAAGACAGCCCCCATCACAACATTGGCCGCCAGCATTCGAACAATAGACATGCCCCAGCCCGTACTCCAAGCAAAAACGCCTGACTTAATTAAACCGTACAATAACAAGCCCGCATTCATAAACGCAGAGATCGCCGTCGCCGCAGCCAAGCCCACATGATCAAACGGCCCAATCAACAACAGATTAAAAATCATATTGACGACCGCCGCCTGAATACCAATTTTTACGGGGGTTTTTGTATCCTGCCGAGAGAAATACCCTGTCGCTAACACTTTAATCATCATGAAAGCCAACAAGCCACAGGCATACGCCCTTAAGCTCATCGACGCCATCAACACATCACGATCACCCAATGCGCCATAGTGAAAAAGGGTTATTAACATCGGTTCGGCCAGCACAAACAACGCAACAGCGGCCGGAATCCCAATCAACATCACCATCTGCAACGCCCAATTTAACGTTGCCGAAAAGGATTCATTAGAGTCTTCGGCATGTCGTCGCGAAAGGCTCGGCAAAATAACGGTAGCAATCGCAATACCAAACACACCTAAAGGCAACTCAGCTAAACGATCCGAGTAGTAAAGCCATGAAACACTCCCCGTTTGTAAAAATGACGCCAACACCGTATCGAGCAACAGGTTAATCTGCGTCACCGACACACCAAACAGCGCAGGCACCATCAACGTCATAATACGGCGAACACCGGGATCATCCCATCCCCATCGCGGCTTAGGGAGCAAACGCATCTGCGCCATAAAGGGCAGCTGAAACACTAACTGCACGCAACCGGCGATCATAACCCCCCACGCTAATGCTAAAACGGGCGGATCAAACAGAGGACTCAAGAAAATAGCTGAGCAGATCAACGAAACATTCAACAAGACTGGCGTAAAAGCAGGAATAGCGAAGCGCTCATAGCTATTGAGCACCGCCCCGGCAAACGCCGTTAAAGAGATCAACAGCAAATAGGGAAAGGTTATACGCAACATCTGGGCAGCCAGCTCAAACTTACCTTCATCCCCAAGATAAAAACCGGGTGCAAACAACGCCGTTAGCATGGGCGCGCCCACAACCGCCAGTACCGTGATAGCAATCAAAACACTACCCAGCGTTCCCGCCACATAGTTCACAAGTTGTTGAACCGACTGGAGGTCCCGCTGCGAACGATACTCAGATAAAACCGGCACAAACGCTTGGGAAAATGCCCCTTCGGCAAAAAGGCGGCGCATAAAGTTCGGGATTTTGAAGGCAACAAAAAAAGCATCCGCACTGCCGCTGGCACCAAAATAACTCGCCACCACCACATCACGTGCCAAACCAAGCATGCGTGATAACATAGTCATCACACCCACAATGGCACTTGAACGCAGCAAACCTACGGTTTTTTTCGGCTTAACGACGGCCTGTGATTTGTCCTGTTGCACTGATAAATTCCATTATTCGATGAATTATACTCAAGAGAAACGGCATATTACTGCTTCAACAAGAAAATTTCTGTAGTTTTATTGACAGAGGGCCAACAAATATGAATAATCTCGCCTCTTATTTTTCGGCGCTAAGCCGATATATTGCACACTAACTAATTTTAAGGAGCCGAACTGTGGCAAATTCCGCAGGATCTCGTAAACGTGCTCGCCAGGCAGAGAAGCGTCGCCAGCATAACGCTAGCCTGCGTTCCATGGTACGTACCTACATCAAAAAAGTTCAAGTAGCTATTGAAGCTGGCGACAAAGCAGCAGCAGAAGCAGCATTTAAAACTGCACAGCCTATCTTGGATGGTTCTGTAAACAAAGGCATCTTCCATAAAAACAAGATTGCCCGCACTAAGAGCCGCATGGTAAAACAGATTGTTGGTATCGCTTAATTTAAGCAATTCCAACAATAAAAAAAACCGGCATATGCCGGTTTTTTATTGCCTAAATTCAGGCAAGTACAAGATTATCACGATGGACTAACTCTTCTTCACCCATAAACCCTAAAATCGATTCAATCTCACGACTTGGCTTACCGATAATCCTCTCAGCATCATCTAAACCATAGTTAACCAAGCCACGCGCTACAATCCGACCCAGCTCATCACTAATAATAACCATCTCACCACGTGAGAAATCACCACTGACGCTACGCACACCCGCAGGCAACAAGCTTTTACCACGCTCTTTTAATGCTTTTACAGCTCCCTCATCCAACACAAGATTACCCCGCGCTTGGAGATGGCCTGCGATCCACTGCTTACGCGCAACAACCGGACTTTGCTCAGGCACCAATAAGGTCCCAACAGCCTCCGCATCACGTATACGCAACAAAACATCATCTTCGCGCCCACTTGCAATGACAGTAACCGCTCCTGAGCGCGCTGCAAGCCTCGCT
Source organism: Neptuniibacter pectenicola (assembly GCF_001597735.1). GTDB lineage: Bacteria > Pseudomonadota > Gammaproteobacteria > Pseudomonadales > Balneatricaceae > Neptuniibacter > Neptuniibacter pectenicola. The sequence goes on along the minus strand of NZ_LUTS01000003.1, from coordinate 174,948 downwards.
GCGCGAACTTTGGTCGCCATCCCTCCACGACCCAGCCTTCCGCCATCACCAGCCATAGCCACCAATGCGTCGTCCTCAGTACGTGCTTCCGAAATCAATGTTGCGGTAGGATCCTGACGCGGATCAGCGGTAAACAAGCCCTGCTGATCCGTCAAAAGGATCAACGCATCTGCTTCAACCAAATTGGCAACCAACGCACCTAAGGTATCATTGTCACCAAAACGGATCTCTTTGGTGACAACCGTATCATTCTCATTAACAACCGGAACAACCCCCATACCCAACAAAGCACGCAACGTAGCCTGCGCATTAAGGTAGCGCTTGCGATTTGAATGGTCTTCATGGGTTAGGAGTATTTGTGCTGTATGGGTGTCATGACGCCGAAAATTAGTCTCATAGGCCTGCACCAACCCCATCTGGCCTACCGCGGCTGCCGCCTGTAGCTTGTACACCTCCTGCGGCCGATCACTCCAGCCCAAGCGCGTCATCCCTTCAGCAACAGAGCCAGATGAAACCAAAACAACCTCAATACCCGATTGCTTCAACGCAGCGATCTGATCAACCCAGCGCGCGATCGCCGCAAGATCAAGGCCTTGACCATCATTCGTTAGTAGCGCACTACCAATTTTTACAACCCAGCGTTTACTACGCTTAAGCTTTTCCCTACCCAACGACACTTAACCACCCCGACTTTTATCTACAGCCGTAAAAACACCGAGTATTTAGGTTCTTCTACTCACGCACATATTCAACTTCGACATCGTAATCATCATCGTCAAAGTCGTCATCATCCAGATTATCTGCTTCTCTACGCGCTCGCATTTCAGCACGCATCCGCTCAACACGCTCACGCGCCTCAGTATCAACTTTCTCGCGGATTGCTTGTTCCTGCTCAATGATGCTTGGATCTTCCTCTATCGCCTCAAGACGCTTATCAAGGAACATCTGTATGTCGCGCATCATCTCGTCCGTACCCTGCTTACTCAACGCAGAGATACGATAAACAGGCCCTTTCCAATCTAAGGCATCAATGACCGCCTGACAGCGCTCTTCACGCTCCTCTTCAGTCACCATATCAAGCTTATTTAACACCAACCAACGGGGCTGCTCTGACAAAGTCGCACTAAATTTAGTCAACTCATTCACCGCAACCTCAGCTGCCTGTGCGGGCGTTACATCATCCCAAGGCGCCATATCAACCAGATGCAATAACAAACGGTTACGTGCAAGATGCTTAAGGAAACGAATTCCTAAACCCGCACCTTCAGCCGCGCCTTCGATAATGCCCGGAATATCCGCAATAACAAAGCTACGCTCTTGCTCAATACGAACAACACCCAAGTTAGGCACTAAGGTGGTAAAAGGGTAATTCGCCACTTTAGGCTTAGCCGCAGAAACCGCACGAATCAATGTAGATTTACCGGCATTAGGCAAGCCTAGCAAGCCAACATCCGCTAACACTTTAAGCTCTAGTTTAAGGTTACGAATCTCACCCATTGACCCTTTCGTTGTCTGACGAGGGGCGCGATTCACACTACTTTTGAAACGCGTATTACCTAGACCATGAAAGCCACCCTGAGCAACCTTCTCCAGCTGACCAATCTCAGTCATATCAGCCAAGATCTCTTCAGTATCCGTATCAATAATAGTCGTACCTACAGGCACCTTTAAGATAAGGTCTTCACCTTTAGGGCCAGTACAATTTCGGCTTGTTCCATTCTTACCATTATCCGAACTGTAATGCCGGGTAAAACGGAAATCGATCAGTGTATTTAAGTTCTCATCCGCTTCAAAAAAGATAGAACCGCCATCGCCGCCATCACCACCATCAGGACCACCTCGGGGGATATACTTCTCACGCCGAAAGCTCATACAACCGTTGCCGCCCTTACCGGCTTCCACCGTAATGACCGCCTCATCGACAAATTTCATTTCATCTCCCCAAAGTTATCGCTAGGATAATCTACAATTAAGCCCTGCCTTTACTTCCAAGACTCAGCGGTAGATACCCTAAATTTTATAAAAAACATCATAAACAAAAAAGCTCCGCCATAGCGGAGCTTTTCAAAAAGTAAAAAACCGTTATTTACGCATCTACAACAGAGATGTATTTACGTTTTTGTGGGCCTTTAACTTCAAATTTAACAACGCCATCTGCTTTCGCAAACAATGTGTGGTCTTTACCACAACCTACGTTCGTACCGGCATGGAATTTAGTTCCACGCTGACGAATAAGGATGTTTCCAGCAGTTACAGCTTGTCCGCCGAAACGCTTGACACCAAGTCGTTTCGACTCGGAATCGCGACCGTTCTTAGTAGAACCACCAGCTTTCTTATGAGCCATCTATCTGTCTCCCAGATCGGTTATATTAGGCAGAAATGCCAGTAATTTTAACTTCAGTAAACCACTGACGGTGGCCCTGACGTTTCATGTGATGCTTACGACGCTTGAACTTGATAATCTCAACTTTCTTAGCGCGGCCATGCTGAACAACTTCAGCAGTCACTTTAGCACCTTCTACAACAGGCGCGCCGATTTTCAAATCGTCGCCATTGCCTACTAATAGAACACGATCAAAATCTACATTTGATCCTGCTTCTACTGGCAGCTTTTCCAGTTTAAGGACTTCACCTTCCTGGACGCGGTACTGTTTACCACCGCTTACGATTACTGCGTACATGATTTTCTCCGTTTATTGCCCAACCAGCTACTAAGAAAAAGGCCTACTTCTAATGGATACACCATATGGTAGGGAGCCATTTTGGATGGGTCAGGGCGCGCGATTATAAGACAAACTAAAAAAAGACACAAGCTGAAACCACCCCATACCTCAACAAACCGATAAACCTCGCTTAATTTATTGGCAAAAAAGGGATGGAGCCCACGTTTCCTCCAACAATCCGCAGTCTTTTCCTATTAGATCAATACAACATACGATTAATAGCCCGCTTCTTGACAGCGTCCAGCCAGCCCCCTAGCATTCGCGCTACAACTCCACTATTCGCCAAGTAAGCAGTAGCCTATTATTATGCAGCCACACCAATTAAATCCGGCCATTGAACCACAATTTGAAGCCGTAAATGATTACATTATCAATCACTTAGGCTCCAATGTGCCGCTGGTAGAAAAAATTGGTCACTATATAGTAGAAAGCGGCGGAAAAAGAATCCGCCCCCTCCTCGTGCTACTCGCTGCGAATGTGGCAGGCTATAAGGGAAAAGAACATATCTCTTTAGCGGCCATCATTGAATTTATCCACACCGCGACACTTCTGCATGATGACGTTGTGGATAACTCAGATCTACGCCGTGGCAAAGACACAGCGAACGCAAAGTGGGGCAACGCACCGAGTGTATTAGTGGGTGACTTCCTCTATTCACGTGCGTTTCAAATTATGGTCGAGATCGGCTCCATGGAGATCATGTCTGTAATCTCCAACGCAACTAATGTGATTGCCGAAGGGGAAGTGCTTCAGTTACTCAATACTAAAAACCCCGATACAACAGAAGATGCCTATATGCAGGTTATCTTAGGCAAAACAGCCATGCTATTTGAAGCAGCAACAGAAGCCGGCGCTATTTTAGCCAATAGCAGCGCCAGCGAACGTGAAGCTTTACGTCTATACGGCCTACATTTAGGCACCGCTTTCCAGCTCATTGACGATGTAATGGATTACCTGTCTACCACTGAAGAGATGGGTAAAAATGTAGGTGACGATCTCGCCGAAGGAAAGGCCACTCTTCCCCTCATCCATGCCATGCGCGCGGGAACCGAAGAGCAACGTCTGCTGGTTCGCCAAGCGATTCGAAAAGGCGGCTTAGACGACCTCCAGCCCATCATGGATATCGTCAAAGAAACAGGCGCGATCGAATACACACAACAAAAAGCTCAAACAGAAGCCGACAGCGCAATCGCCGCACTCACCGCGCTGCCGGATAACTCATTTAAAGACACGCTAATTCAAATAGCTAATATCGCAGTAAAACGAAAAAGCTAACCTACCTTACCCGCATGACTTATCGGTAAGCAGCCATACGACCTCTGTACGCCCAGCGTCCCGGGGGTCTGACAGCTGTACCTCATGCAAGCGCTTCAGCTCAAAACGCGCAGAAAAAAGCGCATCCACTTCCTCAGGCGTCACACTAAACGGAGGTCCCTGCTCCCCCTCAAACTCAAGGGTAATTAATAACATTTTCACCCCTGGCGGCAAAAGTGCCGACAGCCTGTGCGCATACTGGGCACGCATGTGGCGAGGCAAAGCAACCAGCGCTGCGCGATCATAGACAGCGGCCACCTTTTTTAAGGCCTGCGCGGTGAGCTGAAAAAAGTCACCACCCATCAGCCGAATAAAATCAACCTCTCTAACGGTAAAATCCCCCTCAATAACACCCGCCACATCAATCGCATTTTCAGCAAAGAAAGCAGCACATGCGGTGTCACTTAATTCGACCCCTAACACCTCACAATCTTGCTCCCGCAGCCACACCATATCCGAGCTTTTGCCACATAATGGGACAAAAACCTGCTCCCCGTCACTCAATTCAAGCTGATGAAAGAACGTTTTTAGGTAACTATTTATCGTTTGCTGATGAAAGCCAATTCGCTGCTCAGCCCAGCGGTTATGCCAAAAATCATGCTCCATAAGCCCATTTACACCTTAAGTCGTAAGCTTTTTGCTCAATAAATATGACACAGATCGTGCCTCAAGCCGATCAAGTCTGTATAATCACGCGATATTTTTACTTATAAACTTCCGGATAAACAGAAGCTAATGACAAGACCTTCCTCTTTTAATCGTGACGAGCTGCTTTCTTGCGGCCACGGCGAGATGTTTGGACCAGGTAATGCACGTCTTCCTATTGGCAACATGCTAATGATGGATCGCATCCTGGAAATCACCGAAGATGGTGGCGAATTCGGTAAAGGCGAAATTATCGCTGAACTGGATATTAACCCTGACCTTTGGTTCTTCGGCTGTCATTTTGAAGAAGATCCGGTCATGCCTGGATGCCTAGGACTTGACGCCATGTGGCAGATTGTTGGCTTTTTCCTTGGCTGGAAAGGCAATCCTGGTCGTGGACGAGCACTTGGATCTGGTGAGGTTAAATTCTTTGGCCAAGTACTGCCGACAGCCAAAAAAGTAACGTACCGCATTCAGCTTAAACGCGTTATTGAACGTAAGCTGGTTATGGGTATTGCTGACGGCAGCATGTCCGTTGATGGACGTGAAATCTACACTGCAAAAAATCTGCGGGTAGGTTTATTCACCTCAACTGACAATTTCTAATCAGAATAGACCCTTAAACATAAGGGTCTTCTCCTATTTTTCGTCGAGTTTTTTGATAAATCAGGTAGCCAAACGCTGTCGATTCACGGAAAATAAGCACCTCAATTTAGAATAAGAGAGAGAAGCATATGCGTCGCGTTGTTGTTACCGGTATGGGAATTGTTTCTTGTCTGGGTACAGGCAAAGAAACTGTTCTGGAATCACTGCAGCAGGGTCGTTCTGGTATTAAATTCCAGGAAGATTACAAAGAGCGCGGTTTCCGTAGCCAAGTAGCCGGCAGCATCGATATTGATTTTACTGATAAAATCGATCGCAAACTGCTACGTTTTATGGGTGATGCAGCTGCATACACTTATATTGCTATGCAGGAAGCTATAGCTGATGCAAACCTAAGCGAAGCTCAAGTATCTAACGAGCGTACCGGCTTAATTGTAGGTTCCGGTGGTGCATCCGCTGATAACATCGTAGAAACTGCCGACATCACTCGCACTAAAGGTGTAAAACGTGTCGGTCCATACCGCGTAACGCGTACTATGGGCTCAACCGTTTCTGCCTGCCTTGCAACGCCCTTTAAAATCAAAGGCGTTAACTACTCCATCACATCCGCATGTGCCACCAGCGCACATTGCATAGGTAATGCAGTAGAGCAGATTCAGCTTGGCAAACAAGATATGGTGTTTGCAGGCGGCGGTGAAGAACTTCATTGGGTACAAACTGCAATGTTTGATGCGATGGGCGCTCTTTCAAGCAAATATAATGACACTCCAGAAAAAGCATCACGTGCATACGATGCTAACCGTGATGGCTTTGTTATCTCTGGCGGCGCAGGCATCCTCGTCGTTGAAGAGCTAGAACATGCTAAAGCACGTGGCGCTAAAATCTATGCAGAGATTGTTGGCTACGGCGCAACGTCTGATGGTTACGACATGGTTGCGCCTTCAGGTGAAGGTGCGGCTCGCTGCATGAAGCAAGCCATGGCAACCGTTAATGGTGACATCGATTATATCAATGCTCACGGTACATCAACGCCTGCAGGTGACATGCAAGAGCTTAAAGCGATGAAAGAAGCCTTTGGCAGCAGCATGCCAACAGTGACTTCAACTAAATCCCTTTCTGGTCACTCTTTAGGCGCGGCGGGCGTTCAAGAAGCGATCTACTCTCTGCTTATGCAGGAGAATAACTTTATCGCAGCTTCAGCCAATATTGATGAGCTAGACGATGAAGCAAAAGGCCTACCGATTGCTATCGAGAAGCAAGAAAATGTAGACCTTAAACGTGTCATGTCCAACAGCTTCGGCTTCGGTGGCACAAACGCTACATTGGTATTTGAAAAACTTGATAGCTAATTAATATCAAGCATAAAAAAACCGCCTATATGGCGGTTTTTTTATGCGCTAAGAATAGGAGTCTCGATTAAACCAGCCCTAACTCTTTCATATGCTTTTCCAACCAAGCCACCATATCCGCATGAATCTCATCCACTGTCCGCCCTTCAACGGGAATAGGCTCACCCACATGCACCTGCACAGTACCCGTTTTTTTAGTGAAACTCTTTCCGGGCCAATAAATACCGGCATTATGGATAATCGGCACAATGGGAACCCCTGCACTGAGCGCTAACATAGCGCCCCCTTTGTTGAATTTACCCATTTTACCGCAGGGAACACGCGTTCCCTGCGGAAAGATAACAACAGGAATACCCTCTTCTAATCGCGACTTTCCTTCTGTCAGTAGTTGTTTAAGCGCACCTCTGCGCTGACTACGGTCAATGGCGATAGGGTTCAATAAACCCAACGCCCAACCAAAAAAAGGAATGCTCAGCAGCTCTTTCTTTAAAACCGCACACTGGGGCCGCACAAAGGTTTGTAAAAACAGGGTTTCCCACTCACTTGAATGGTTAGCAACGGCCACATACGCACCCGTTTTGGGTAGATGCTCGCGCCCCGTTACGTTGACGCCCAAACCACAGCAGACACGTAACCAAAAAATGTAAAAGAAATTAATCAAGGTAATAAATTTGAAGCGCTGCTGAAAATTAAGCACGGGGCTAATAATCAAACTCAACGATGAGTGAATAATGGTCAACGGATAAAAACCGAGGTAGTAGAAGAATGCCCTAACATACTGTAGTGGGCTCGCGCTTTTCTCTGACATTTTAGCCTCCCGTTACCGGTGGAAAAAACGCCACCTCATCATTGTCTTCGACCGATTGGGCCACATCGCACATCTCTAAATTCACCGCCGTCAAAATAGGATCATCCTTTAACGCGTGCTGCCATCGATCACCATGCGCACTGATTAAGGCATCAATAACACCGGCTACCGTTCGGTCCGCAGGCAGTGCTAATGACTCTTGCTCAACCCCCAAACGCTCTCGCAAGCTAGCAAAATAAAGCACCTTTAGCATGTCGCCTTCTCCGCCGTCCAATCACCACTTTTTCCGCCGGACTTAGCCAACACTTTAACGGCACTAATCACCATCTCTTTATCAACCGCTTTACACATATCATAGATTGTTAGACCCGCGACCGTAGCCGCTGTAAGGGCTTCCATCTCAACCCCGGTTTGGCCCGACAACTTACAGGTAGCGGTGATTTCAACCACGTTTCGCTCCCCATTGGGTACTAACTCAAGCGCCACTTTACTCAACATTAAAGGGTGACATAAAGGGATCAAATCACTGGTGCGCTTTGCCGCTTGAATCCCAGCAATACGCGCCACCGCCAACACATCACCCTTTTTATGCCCGCCTTCAGTAATAAGCGCCAACGTATCAGGACGCATCTGAACTTCAGCATAAGCAACCGCCTCGCGGAAGGTTATCTGTTTATCGGACACATCAACCATGTTTGCGTTGCCCTGATCATCCAAATGGGTCAGTCGGCTCATGGTTACTCCTGAATTTTTCGTTGGTTTAACACAGGGTTAGCGTACATTTTACGCAAAATATCTTCAGCTCCGCACACCGTGTTACTGAGCCGTTCATCTAACCCTTTTCTCGCCTCATCGGTCACATCCACCTCTTCCCCTGCAGCCAATAAATTGGAAGGGTGCAGATAGTAGTTAGAGATAATTTGGCGATCAATCTCCTGCGCCAAGGCTTCCGGTGTATCAAAGTCACCATCAATAGGATCACCAAAGGCAACATGGACATGTCCTTTATGGCCAGTAATTCCTTTCACGATACTTTCAATATCTTCGAACTTAGATTTCTCATAATTCCCTTCAACCTCTTTTGCATACAACTCATTCGCTTTAAGAGAGTCGCACGGGTCATATTCATAAGAGATTGAAACGGGCACAATATTTAAGCGTTTAACGTGTTCAGGGAAACTTCTCGCCTTGCGATGCGCCATATAAAGCATCTTTAAAATCGCAGGGTCTGTTGTGTCGTTACCATCTTTAGCACGCCCTTCACGCTGCGCTAGCCAGATAGAATGGCCGCTTTGAATACTGTGATCAATATAGGAGGAGAGCTGCGTCAGTGCTTTCATCATCTCTCGTCCTGTGGCTGAACGATTTACAATGAAACTTTTATTAAGGCGCATAATGTCAGAAACATAAGGCTTACTCAGCAAGTTATCACCGATAGCGATACGCACAGTATCCATTCCATATTGATAACGAACCCAGTTTACAAACGCAGGGTCCATCGCAATATCACGGTGATTAGAGATAAAAAGGTAGGCGTCGTCTGGATCGAATTGATCAATACCGCTACAACTTAACTTTGTAGTACTGCGGGCGATCATTTTTTTCATGTAGTCAGCCACTAAGGCTTGGAAATCAGCAATACTTGCAACATCACCGACTTTTCTTGCCAGAGCGATACGCACAAACGGTTTTAGTAACCAGCCTAAACGATCCGACAAGCGCGGGAACTGATAACGCGTTACCGCCGAGATAAACTCATCATCATGCAGTATATGCGTCAATGCCTCTGCGACTTCGGCATCATTAAACGGTCTAATCTCTTTATACGGATCTTGCTGGTCTGCCATGTGTTCCTCAGCACTACTCTTAAATGAAAGGCACATTTTACCGTTTTCCCGCCGACTCTGCAGGAAAATTAAGCGATCTCAGTCATAAACTACGTTAGTAATTCGGAGAAAGGGATAAAGCCAATAGGGTCCCCTAAACGCACTTGAGTATTCACTGGCACAACAGCCAATCCATGCGCCCAGCTCGCCGACGCGAGTACACCTGAACTCTGATTTGAATAAGGGATCAGTGCCCCGCCCTCAAAGCGCACGCGAAGATATTCTTGGCGCTGAATGGCACGGCTACGTTCAAATCCCGCGGGTAGCGGTAACACCACCGATGGCTGATAGGTAGCCCCTTGCAAACCCAGCAAGCAAGGCCGAGCAAACAAACAAAAGGTAATGAGTGTCGAGGTCGGATTACCCGGCAACCCGATAAAAGGGGTGTCTTTTACTCGACCATAGGCAACCGGCTTGCCGGGCTTAATACGGATTTTCCACAGGTCCAGCTCACCTAACGTCTCAACACAATGTTTAACGTGATCCTCTTCACCTACCGACACACCGCCGGTACTTACAATAGCATCCGCCTCAACCGAGGCTTTTTCGAGTGCAGCAAGCGTTGCTTCTCGCGTATCAGCTACACAGCCAAGATCCACCACATCCATACCCAGCCCCTGCAAGAGACCCGTTAGAATGTACCGATTAGAGTTATAAATTTGACCCGCAGCTAAAGGTAAGCCGGGCTCCACCAGCTCATCACCCGTAGATAAAATAGCGACCTTTAAGCGACGATAAACGCTTACCTCAGACAAACCCACGGAGGCCAGTAATCCAAGATCAGCGGGTTGGAGGCGTACCCCGTTAGCAAGCAGCGCATCCCCTACGTTAATATCTTGACCTGCCCGTCGAATATTATCCCCCGCGGCCACACCATCCGGGAACGTGGCAAGATCCCCATCAAGGCTCACATTTTCCTGCATCACAACCGTATCAGCCCCGGCTGGAATTTCCGCCCCTGTAAAAATACGCGCACAATTCCCTGGCGTTAACGGCTGCGGCGCAACCCCTGCTGGAATACGCTGACTGATAACAAGCTGGGTTTCGCCCTTATGTAGATCCGATGTGTTCAGTGCGTAGCCATCCATACCACTATTATCTGCCGGCGGTACGGAGACAGAGGCAACTGGAGATTCCGCCAGAACACGGCCCAGCGCCTCAGCAACAGGTATAGTTTCAACCCCTGTTATCGGTGTCGATCTTTCGACCAAATGAGCTAATGCCGTCTCAACCGGTATCAAGTCAGATTGTGTGTCGCAGCTTTTCATAGACTCACCTACCCGTTGCTGTTGTCTGCACGATGCGTCAAAAGCATCGATACAAAGTTGCAAGGTCGGTGACGGCTATCCAGCTGATCCGCAATCACATCATCCCACCCGGTACGACAAGCACCAGTAGAGCCGGGCAAGCAAAAAATCACGGTGCCATTGGCCAAACCACCGACTGCGCGTGACTGAATGGTTGAGGTCCCAATCTGTTGCGCTGAAATGTGACGAAACAGCTCGCCAAACCCTTCAATGGTTTTATCAAATAACGGCTGTATCGCTTCCGGTGTAGAGTCTCGTCCAGCAAAACCAGTACCACCGGTTGAGATAATGACGTGAATCTCAGGATCAGCGATCCAGTTAGAGACAACAGCACGCATTTGATAGACATCATCAATAACAATGTGACGTGTAGCTAAGTGGTGCCCTGCGTGTTCTAAACGCTCGATTAATACCTGCCCCGATGTATCCGTCTCAACGGTTCTTGTATCAGAAACGGTAAGCACCGCAATATTCAACGGTGTGAATTCAGCATCTTTAGGTGTATGCGACATCAGAAAGTAATCCTTAAAACTAAACGTTTACAGACGGGGCAAGCTAACCACCCGTCATATTCATAAAACGAACAATTTGCGGCTCGTCATTCAAATCAAACTCATGCTTTTCCGGCTTCAGGTCCATCGCATCGATAATCACCTGCTGTAAGCGTTCTATATCATCGGGGTATTGACGCAGAGTTTCACGCAGATCAACGGAGTGCTCATTGCCTAGGCAAAGCAGTAAGCGACCTTCAACCGTCACTCTGACACGGTTGCATTCAGAACAAAAATTATGGCTATGGGGAGAGATAAAACCGATCCGGCTTGCCGAATCCTCCATACGGTAATAACGGGAGGGGCCTGCCGTTCGCTCAGTCGTTGAGTGCAAAGGGTAACGCTCACTGATGATCGACTGAACCTCATCACTCGAACAATACACCGCTGCGCGATCATGCTCCGAGATATGGCCGAGAGGCATCTCCTCAATAAAACTCACATCGACACCTTTTAAGCGCGCATATTCAATAAGATCGAGTACCTCATCATCATTTTTGCCTTTCATGACAACAGCATTCAACTTAATGCGATCAAAACCGGCCGCAAGCGCCGCATCGATACCGGCTAACACTTGGGGTAATTTACCCGTACGTGTCATCTCTTTAAACCGATCGTCTTTAAGGCTATCAATACTGATATTTAACCGATTAACACCCGCCTCTTTTAAGCTAGACGCCATCGCCAACAACTGAGAACCGTTCGTAGTGATAGAGAGCTCTGCCTCTAACTGCCCTACCGCGCGAATGAGCTTTATAACGTCTCGGCGAACCAGTGGCTCACCTCCGGTCAGGCGGATTTTTTTGACGCCTAAACCAACAAACGCGGCCGCTACCTGCTCAATCTCTTCTAACGACAAAACTTGGGCGTGGGGCAAAAAGGTCATCTGCTCAGCCATGCAGTAGACACAACGGAAGTCACATCGGTCTGTGACCGATAGGCGAATGTAATCAACAGTCCGCCCAAAGCGATCAACGAGTGTTGTGGTCTGATTTCTGTTATTAGACATGAATCTCTTGCATATACAGCATAAAGCTTTATTTTAAAGCCCTAAAATAACATAGAATTCAATAAAGCTGTGAATAACCCAGATGCACCTTTCGTTTATGCGAAGGGAGCAACCTAGGTCACCTTTGTTCACAACCTATTGATATAAAAATCATTAAAGAGAAGACAAACGCCATTATGTATTTAGCCATAAAGCATATACACCTAACAGCCATTGTATTAAGTATCAGCTTTTTCCTTTTGAGAGCCTTTTGGGTCTTTATAAAACCCAAAATGATGGAAAAACGCTGGGTTAAAATTGCGCCTCATATCATCGACACTACCTTACTCGTTAGTGCGATAGCGCTGGCAGTACTGCTACAGAAATACCCATTTGTAGATCATTGGTTGACGGCTAAACTACTCGCGCTTTGCCTATATATCGTACTCGGTACTATTGCCCTAAAAAGAGGAAAAACGCCGCTCATCAAACTCGCCGCACTATTTGGCGCAACCGCTACCTTCGCTTATATCTTAGCCGTCGCCATTACACACTCGCCAATCCCTTGGGGGTAAGCGTTATGGTTTAGGCGAGTTATAGATAACACGCATCAACCATTGTAGCTCTTGCCGCCATGGGCGTTGACGTATACCGAAGACGCTCAAAAGCTTTTTACAGGTCAACACTGACGTATTAGGCCTTTGAGCTTCTGTTACATAATCTTTACTTGAAATGGGTACTAAGGTTTCTACTTCAAAGTTTTCATAATTGCCCGCCGCAATTAAGATCTCTTTACAAAAATCATAACGGTTAGTTATTTCGGCGCCACAGTAATGATAGGTGCCCCACGCGTCAGCACCATTATGAACTTGCTTCAACATAGCCAAAATAACGCGGGCCACATCGGACGCGGATGTTGGGCAGCCTCGACGGTCACTGACCGCTTCTAAGGCGTTCTGTGTTCTTGCCGCCTCTAAGGTTCTAAGAACAAAATTATTCCCTTGTCCACTAAACAGCCAGCTCACACGCAGAATCAAATGCTTAGGCAAAACTTGTCGCAACAGCTCTTCACCTTGCCACTTACTATCGCCATAGACGCCAAGCGGTGCAACCTCATCATCTTCAGTATATCCGCTGGCATAATGACCATCGAATACGTAATCCGTCGATAAATGAAACATAGGGATCGATAGATCAGCACACGCCAGTGCCAGTGTTTCGACACCTTTTGCATTCACCGCATAACATAAGTCAGCCTTATGCTCAGCCTCATCCACGTGATCAAATGCGGCACAGTTAATCACATAATCAGGTAGATAGTGTGTCAACTGATCGTTGATCTGTTTTGCGTTTGTAATATCTAACGCGGACTTATCCAGTGCGATAATTTCAAAAAATGAATCTGTTTTCCCTAAGCGAGTGAGATCCGTGCCGACTTGCCCTTTAGCACCGGTGATTAAAATTTTTATAGGTTTAAGAAGTAATTCCAGATCCATTCGTTTTTTCGACAATACACACTTGTTAGGTAAGCACTGCTGCACTGTAGATTGAAGATAAAATATAAAAAATCGATCCCATCAAATAACGGGATAATATGTAAAAGATATACCTTAATCCGCTCATTAGGCTAGCGAAACTTTACACATTCGCCAATAAGTATTTAAAAGCACCAATTGCACGGACAATCACGCGTTAAAAAACCAACTAAAATACCCTTCGGCAAAACCATTCAAACTAAAATACGGCATGCCAACGGGCTGTTTTTTACGCAAATTAACGACCGGATCTCATCAATAGCAGAGTTAAACATTATTATTTTTCAGAATGTTAGACACAGTCGATGATAGCTAACAGCGTTATTAATTGAGCTTGGTATTAAAACTACCCACGGGTAATTTTAAACACCTTATTTAGACGCAAAAAATGATGGGTATGTTTCGAGTTTATGGAAAAAGATTATCGAAAGCAACGCCTCTTCACCCAGTCGATAGCCCATTAGCCACGCAACGGACACCTATACAAAAAAAGCCCCAATGAAGGGGCAAATATAGCAATGAGGACGGTACAAGCTATAGGGTTAAATCAATTCACACCCATACAAAGGTATTTAATCTCGACATAATCATCGATACCATACTTAGAACCTTCACGACCTAAACCTGACTCTTTGATGCCGCCAAACGGCGCAACCTCTGTAGAGATAATACCTTCGTTAATACCCACCATACCGTATTCCAGCGCTTCAGAGACGCGCCAAACACGTCCAATATCACGGGAATAGAAGTAAGCAGCCAATCCAAACGGCGTATCATTAGCCATCTGAACAACGTCAGCTTCTTCAGTAAAAGGAATCAACGTTGCCACTGGACCAAAGATCTCTTCCTGAGCAATGCGCATAGCATTATCAACATTACTCAAAATCGTAGGACGGTAACCATTAGTCACACTCTCAAAACGCTCACCGCCACTTAGCAGAGTAGCGCCATTATCCAACGCGTCTTTAACTAAGCTTTCAACTTTATGCAGCGCGCGGTCATCAATAAGCGGACCAATAGCAACCCCTTCATCAAACCCATTACCGACAGCAAGGGCGTGTACCGCCGTCTTTAATTTCTCAGCAAAGGCATCATAAACCGCCTCATGAACAAAGATACGGTTAGTACAGACACAGGTTTGTCCCGCATTACGGAATTTTGATGCAATAACACCGCTAATAGCCGCATCAAGATCCGCATCGTCAAAGACAATAAAAGGTGCATTGCCTCCCAACTCCAAAGAAACCTTCTTCACATTACTGGCACACTGTTCTGCCAATAATTTACCCACCGGAGTAGAACCCGTGAAGGATAATTTACGGACACGAGAATCCGCACACAACACCTTACCCACGGCCGGTGCATTTGTGGATGTTACAACGTTAAACACCCCTTGAGGGAAACCCGCTTCCTGTGCCAATTGCGCTAAAGCTAACGCGGACAGCGGCGTCAATTCCGATGGCTTAATCACTACAGGGCAGCCCGCCGCTAGAGCTGGCGCCACCTTGCGAGTAATCATAGCAATAGGGAAGTTCCACGGCGTAATGGCGGCAGCAACACCAATTGGCTGTTTCAGTACTAACAAACGTTTATCGCGACCATGTGGCGGAATAATATCCCCATAAACACGCTTCGCTTCTTCAGCAAACCACTCAACAAATGAGGCGCCATACAAGACCTCCCCACGTGCTTCATTCACCGGCTTACCCTGTTCTGACGTCATCAGTACCGCAAGATCATCTTGCGCTTCAATAATCAGGTCAAACCATCGACGTAGCAATGCGCTGCGCTCTTTACCTGTGTAAGCACTCCAGTCAGCGCGTGCAGCTTCGGCCGCCGCAATCGCACGAGTCGTCTCATCTGCGCCTAGATCAGCAACCTCGGCAATCACATCACCTGTAGCAGGATTTTTTACGGCAAAAACTTCACCGTTACTGGCGTCACACCACTGGCCATCAATAAACGACTGATGTTGTAATAAAGCAGGATTATTTAATTGCATTTAAAAGTCCTCATACCGCAATTTTCTGTAACGTTGCACGTAACGCTGCGGGCAGCGCGACTGGCGTTTGGCTAGCCCGATCAACATAGACATGAACAAAGTGCCCTTGTGCCGACGGTTTCTGTGTATCGCCTAAAAAGAGACCCACTTCATATCGAACAGAACTGTTACCCAGTTTAGTCACCGCAATACCCGCAATCACATCATCAGGAAAAGCGATGCTGCTGTAATATCGACATTGGGTTTCAACCACCAGCCCGACCACGTCGCTTTTATGAATATCCAATACGCCTTGATCGATAAGGTAGCGGTTAACCGCCGTATCAAAATAACTGTAGTACTGCACATTATTCACGTGACCATACACATCATTATCCATCCAACGGGTGGGAATAGTGATGAAATGCTGATAGTCAGCACGGGTTTCCAATGTTTTTAAATCAGACATACCGGCCTCACCATGCAGCTTGGTAGATAGCTGTCGCATCCTCAAGCGTCACTTCACGTGGGTTATTCACCAACAACCGTGTTTGCTTCATCGCATCTTGCGCTAAAACAGTAATCGCGGATTCTTCAATATCATAATCCCGTAGGCGCGGTAATATTCCCAATGAACGGTTCAGCTGATCTAACCCTTCAATAAAAGCATGACTACGCTCAGCAACATCAGTGATATCGGCTAAACGAGGGAAAACCAACGGCGCTAATTCAGCATATTGTTCAGCACAAGCCGATTGATTAAATCGCATCACATGGGGCAGTACTAGCGCATTAGTTAAACCATGAGGTAAATGATAAATCCCACCCAATGGATAAGCTAAGGCATGAACCGCAGCCACAGGAGAGTTCGCGAACGCTTGCCCCGCTAACATGGACCCTAATAACATATTAGAGCGCACCTGAAGGTCACTGCCATCGTGCACCGCAGATTCAATGTTAGCGCCTAATAACAATAAGGCCTCTTTGGCGGAAGCATCAGAAATTAGATTATGGTTCGGGCTAGCCGAGGTATACGCTTCAATGGCATGCACCATCGCATCGACACCGGTGGTCGCCGTGACCATCGATGGTAAACCTAAGGTTAATTCAGCATCCAGCAAGGCTAGGTCAGGTAACAATTGCGAGGATACAACGCCTTTTTTCTCGCCTTCGCCAACCGTAATAATCGATACAGCCGTGACTTCTGAACCCGTACCTGCGGTCGTAGGGATCTGGATCAAAGGCAAACGCTGCCCTTTCACCATATTAACCCCGTAGATCTCGTCTAATGTTTCTTCACCTTTCGCGAGCAGTGCAACCAATTTGGCAACATCCATTGATGAGCCACCGCCTAAACCAATAACACCATCTATACCGGCAGAGATTGCTTGCTCGGTTGCTGTCAATACGATCGATGCAGCAGGGTCAGCTAGAACCTGATCAAAAACCAGCGCATCAACACCCGCCGCTTTAAGTGTGTCGAGTACCGGCTGTAACAAGCCTGCATTCACAATCCCTTGGTCAGTTACAACCAGAACACGTTTACCTATAGTACGCAGACAAATATCACCTAACTCTTTAGCAGACCCAGGTTTACAAATTAGCTGTTTAGGAAAATTAAAAACAAAATCACTCATTTTACCGCTCCTTCCTGTGCCGCAACAGCACCTCGCTCTATGGTGTAAATCTGGTCAACCAAATCAGCCGAATGGCTGTAATCTGACTCCGACAACAACACCGTCAGGCCTTCATCTTTCAACGTATGCAAAACACTGGCTAATCGACGTGATAACGCGGGGGCTACACCCTCAAAAGGTTCATCCAATAACAGAATATGGCTCCCCGTCATCAACGCTCTCGCAAGGGCTACCAGTTTTTGCTGACCACCGGATAGCTGTAATGCTTTGCGCCCAGCAAACGCTTCGACTTCCGGCATCAGCTCATACACCCATGCCAAACGAGCCTCCGCACCAGATAGCGCATTTGCCCACGCAGGTATAAGAATGTTTTCCTCCACCGTTAGTGTAGGTACCAGCTGGCGATCCTCTGGCATGTAGCCAACTTTAGCTTGGGATCTAAAATGAGGCGCTAAGTCCGTCATATCCTGACCACCAATCGTAATACTGCCCGACTCTGGCGTAAGCAAACCCATTACGGTCCGCATCAGTGTCGTTTTACCTGCACCGTTACGACCAATCAGACCCACAAGAACACCCGGTTCAATGGCCAAATTAACATCACGTAATATAGGTGTGCCGGCAATATTTGTATTAATCGATGACAACTTAAGCATGTTGCACCTCCTGTTCGTAATCGATATCTAGGTGGTGGCCTGTCACAAGCTCTTTTACTTTTTCATCATTCATGACGTCACTTACTGCACCATCGGCTAATACTCGACCATCATAGAAAGCAATGAGACGCGTTGAATAACGCGCAATCACTTCCATATCATGTTCAACAAACAGCACCGCTGCACCTGACTTACGTACAGCTCGCATCACGGTGTCCATCAGGTCAAACTTATCGTCAATGGCCACACCTGAAGTCGGCTCATCCAGTAGTAAGATTTCAGGTTTACGCAACATAGCTAAAGCGATATCAAGCAGCTTCCTAACACCCTGAGGCAAGGTTACAACCGTTTCAGCCATATAACTGGTAATGCCATACTCTTCCAACAGCTGTTCCGCCTGCTGAATATTGGCTTTTGTTGCTAAGGGACTCATCAACGGCAAGATCTTGTGTTTCATGATGCCGTAAGCGATCAAGACATTGTCCAGCACCGTCAATTCAGGAAACAGTTGTGCGACCTGAAATGAACGGCAGATACCCGCACGCATAACTTGGCGAGGGTTTTTCCCAACAATGCTTTTACCTTTAAATAAAATCTCACCACTGCTGGGCGCAAGGTAGCCGGTTACCATATTGATAAAGGTGGTTTTACCCGCACCGTTTGAACCAATAACACCAACAATCTCACCTGCATTAATCGTGACATCGATATCAGCCGCCGCCGTAACAGCGCCAAAATTACGTGCCAATGAACGTGTTTCTAATAAAGCACTCATAATGGCTTACCTTTCGTTACGCGCTCGACCAGAGACCAAACACCTTTAGGTAGATAGAGAATGATGACCAGTAACGAGATACCTAAAATCATCTGCCATGTGTAAGGGGATATTTGAAATGCATAGGTTCGCAGCAGCTCAAATAACACCGCGCCAATAACAGGACCCGCCGCATGACCGACGCCACCCATTAAAGCAATAAAGACAAACTCACCGGAGGTCGTCCAATACGCCATTTCAGGATCAATGTGACCCGCCGCTAGCGCCGTAATACCACCACCCAGTCCAGCCATTGCAGCGGCTAACAGGTATTTCGTATAGATAATTCGACGCACCGAAGCACCCAGGTATTCGACACGAATTTCGTTCTCACGAACCGCCTCACCGGCATAACCCATTGGGGAACGAAGATAGCGCCAAACAAAGATACCCACCCCAACAAGCGCGACAACCGCTAAACCGTAGGCAAGGAAGGGGCCACTTTCTCCTGTAGGCGTCCAA
Organism: Neptuniibacter pectenicola; assembly: GCF_001597735.1. Taxonomy (GTDB): domain Bacteria; phylum Pseudomonadota; class Gammaproteobacteria; order Pseudomonadales; family Balneatricaceae; genus Neptuniibacter; species Neptuniibacter pectenicola. The sequence goes on along the minus strand of NZ_LUTS01000003.1, from coordinate 155,689 downwards.
CCGAATAACAAGGGCGGCTTAACATTAAAGCCATCGGATGAACCAAAGGCAGAGCTTTTAACCAGCACACCATAAAGGATCATCGAGAACGCCATCGAGAACATGGCGAAAAATATATCTCTGTAACGGCATAGCAGCAGCCCAATAACCGCCGCTAGGGCAACACAAACCACGACCGCAAGTAAGATCAATAGCAGTGCATTTTGGGTTTCAAAATAGTCGCCAGCGATACCAACACAGTATGCACCTAGGCAGTAGTAGAGACCTTGACCAAATGAGACTAACCCTGCGCGCATCAGCAGCAGAAGCCCCATCACAACAAGCCCTTTAGCGAAGGCTAAGGTTAATAAAAAGGTCAACCATCCCGGCATAAAGAGGCCAGCCGCTAATAACGCGATACCTGCCCCTATAATCATCGTCGTTGCATATTTCATGTTAAATTTTCCTCGCGGTAGCAATGGCAAAGAGGCCCTGAGGACGGAACGCAAGTACTAACCCCATCACACCATAAATAACAAACAACTCAGCATCAGGGTAAAGGTGTACCGCCGCAGAGCGGGCCAGCCCAACAATTAAGGCACCAAGTAACGCGCCCCCTACACTGCCTAAGCCGCCAATTACCACAACAGCAAACGCCAAAATAATAACTTCAACACCTATGCCCGGCATGACGGAGATACCTGGAGCCGTCAATGCACCCGCCAACGCACCTAAAACAGCGCCGATGACAAACGTGACAGTAAACATACGTGTGACGTTAATACCGAGGAAAGCAGCGGTATCACGATCATGAATCACCGCTTGTAATAACTTACCTTTGCGGGTTCTATTCAGTCCCCACCAAAGTACAAAACAGATCAGTGCTGATACAAAAATCAACAAGATGTCATAATTTGCGAACGATAAGCCGGCCAGCTTTGTTCGTCCTAAAAGGGTATATGGCTGATAGGCAAAATACGCATCCACGCCCCAGATCAGCTTAATAACATCTTCCAGTATTAATAAAATCGCATAGGTCACCAAAATCATGACCACTTCGTCACGACCGTACATCATCCTTAACAGACCACGTTCGATCAGAAGTCCTACTATGGTTCCGCCAATGAGGGCAGCCCCTAGCAGCATAAAATAAGCTCCCCACGGTGGATAACCACCCGCTAAATAAAACCCCACCAGCGAGGCACCGCCGTAAGCACCAATAGCATAAAAGCTACCATGGGCCATATTAAGGATTCTCATCACACCGTAGATGAGAGTTAGGCCGGCTGCGATTACAAAAAGCCAGGAGGCGTAAATAACGCCATCCATCAACATCGCAATTACCAATTTCATGAGCAACGCTCCAGATTTACAAAAAAAGGGCAAAAAAAAGACAAGCCAGCGTGACGCCAGCTTGTCGGATGCGCATTTAGTTACATTTAGCGCCAGGCATGCCTTTTTCAATCCATTCATTGGCAGGCATATCATCGGAAGGGTTAACACATTCAGCTGCATAGCGACGAACATCAGTTACAGCAGGTTTACCATCTTTAAGCGCATAACGGCCATAAACCATTTCCATGCTTGCCTGATGGCCTTTACCCATATTCATAGACACCTTGCCGCCTGGACCTTCATATTCAAGGTACTCAAACGCGGACACAACGTCTTCAGTCGTCGGCTGGCCAGAAACCTTAGCCGCGGCTTGTTCTGTCGCAAGTTTTAAACCAAGAATACCTTGAACCATTTTATAAGCAGGGTACGTTGGCTGAGTGCCATAACGTTTGCTGTAAGCATCACGGAACCAACGGTTCAGCGCATTATCCGGCGCGTAAATACCAAATGGACCACGACCGCCTAAGATCGTGCCTTCAGGAATCTGATCAGACAAACGGTACATCGCACTTTCACCCGTTGTCAGTAAGGCAGTTTGATCTTCAAACAGACCACGTGCAGCACCCTGAAGTAGGAAGGCTTCCATATCACCACCCCAGAAAGAGGAGTGAATAACATCAGCTGAGTTCACCATCAGTGCAGAAATTTCTGCGCCATACTGGCCTGCGTATATTTTAGGGAACTGCTTAGTTGGCACAACTATATCAGACTGCAAACCTTTTAATGAACCGTAGAAATCAGCCCAAGACTCATGCCCAAACGAGTAGTTCTGGTTAATACCAGACACCGCTTTCAAATTAGGGAAAATGTCTTTGATGTAGTAGGACGCAGCAACGCTATCCATGGTTGTTGTCGGACCTGTACGGAAAACGTATTTAAATGAGTTATCTTCAAATACACGAGGCGTACCACAATCAAACAACACGGTTAGGGTTTTTAGCTCTTCAGCAACCGCAGGCACCGCGAGGCAATCGCCTGACGAAATATAACCCACAACCGCATCAACACCTTGGCGTTCAACTAAGTTACGATATTCTGAGGATTGCTTAGTCGCGCCCCCAGCTTCATCGACATAAATAGGCTTAATGGTACGACCATTAATCCCCTTCACGTTATACGGCGCAGGCAACGCCCCTTCATTCAATGTTTCGAGCACAAGGTTCGCAGCATTCTGTGCTGGCACACCAAAAGGTCCGGCCGCACCACCAGAAAGGAAAGTAACCAAACCTAATTTATAGTCATCAGCAGCAATAACCGGCTGAGCAACCGCAGAAGCTACAAGTAAACCCACTAACGCGGACTTTTTAGCAAATGGTATCAACATTATTTTTCGCCTTATCGTTCTTATCGTTATAGTTAAAAGCAGAATGAGCGACATCCTCGCGCCCCTTCACTGCACTACTCGACAAGGAGTTGAGCAAACCATATGCCAAAAACAAAACAACATTCTAACTATTTGTTTTATAAGACAAATATTAATAAAAACAGAAAAACAGAAAAATAAACAACAGGTAGGTTGATCGATAACCGCTCAAGCATGAGCGCCTCAACGAGGCGCGAGCGATCAACCAAAGGAAAGGATTCATCTAAAGAGAGTGCAGAATACAAAAGCGCTACGCACAGCCATCGCTGCACGATTCAATATGAGCAGGTTTACTTACTCCGGCTGATTCGACAGCTGCGGGTGGTAAATCATCCAATTGCCTAACATCATCCGTGCGGGCAAAAAACGCTGATCAGGAACCGTTTCACCTATAGCAATCACTTGCTGCAACTGGTGATTAAGAGGGTTCATAAAGGAGATGAAACCCTCGGGATCTTCCGGCAGTTTAAGATGCAGGGAACTTAATGCATCTCGTAACGCTTGATCGCTGGCCTCAGGACCCGCCACGCGCAGTGCTTCAGATATCGCCAAGATACCGGCATAAGCCCCCTCCGCAGCGTATGAGGGATAACGCCCAGTTAACGCATGAAAGCGTTCAACAAACCACGTATTATAATCCGTTTGTGGCCAGTTATTATGGTGCCTCGATGACAGAATCAATCCTTCAGGCATATCTTCACCTAAGGCCGATAGCACCTCATAATTTCCACCGGTATCAAAGTTAGCAAAACGGGCATGCTCAAAAAGCGTCGTTTGGTTGGCCTGCTGAATAAAGGCAACCAGGTCCCCGCCCCATAGGGCATTCACAACTAAATCGACTTTCTTATCAACCAAGGCTCTCAAATAAGCGGAGTAATCCGGCTCATAGAGCTTTGGCCAAAGTACCGTCTCAACCTGATAGTTAACCCCTTCAGCGTCCAGCCTCGCCCGAAGGTCTTTCCATGCTTGATAGCCATAATCATAATCGGGCCCAATATATGCCAGCTTTAAAGGCTGAGCACGGGGACCTCGCGCAAACTTTTTCTTAATGTAAATCGCGGCCGCCTGCATCGACTGTTCTGCATTGTTACTGACACGGAAATAGTAATCTCGTACTTTTCCTCGGGTAAGCTTAGATGAGGCATGATCAGTCCCGATAAAAAAGACCTTCTCCTCTTCAGCCACTTCAGCCACCTGTAACGCAATCGCTGAATTCACCACGCCACAAATGAAACGGACGCCATCTTTCCGCACAAAGTTACGGACTTGACGTGCCGCTTTAGAGGCCTTAGAGCTACTATCAGATACTAAAACACGAATAGGCGGATATGGCAGCGGCTGCTTTTTCAGGTGCTCAAAAGCCAGTTTGATCCCTGTCACACTGTCTTGCCCATATATACCACCTCGGCCGCCCATCGGAAAAAGGCAGCCCACGGTTGCTTGCGCGTCTGCTTTAGAGGCACCTAATGCCAGCTCTTCCGCCTCAACGGTATTCAATAGTAATAAGAAAATGCCGATCAGCCTGACGATCATTCCTCATTCTCCAAATCCAACCGTTGTATTCTGCGTTTAAGAGCATGACGTGAGATTCCCAGCTTTTCAGCCGCTAACCCTTTACGCCAATCCGACTCTTTTAGCGCATCTAAAATCAATTGCCGTTCATGGTCCTCAACAGACTCGCGGTAATCATCTTTAACCGTCGGTGCCACACGGAAGCCTTCATGGAACTCCGTAGGCAGCATATCAACCGTGATAGATTGACCCGGATAGAGGATGGTTAAGCGCTCCATCAGATTTTTTAACTCTCGAATATTACCCGGCCAATCATATTTTTCGAGCACATTGAGCACCGCCTCATCCAGCTCAATAGGTTCGCAATGCTCCTGCTGAGCAAACAGCTCACTAAAATGAGCCACTAATAACGTGACATCCCTATCCCGCTCAGACAGCCCAGGAATATCAACAGGCAACACATTTAAACGATAAAAGAGATCGGCTCTAAAGGTACCGGCTTCAACGTTCGCTTTTAAATTACAGTTTGTCGCCGCCACAACAAACACATTCGCCTGCCGTTCACGCCCTGCGCCCACCGGACGATAGTTTCGATTTTCCAAAAAGCTCAGTAATTTAGCTTGAAGATGAAGGGGGATCTCACCGATCTCATCCAAAAACAGAGTACCGCCATCGGCTAAATCAATCAGCCCTGCGCGGCGTTGATTAGCCCCGGTATAGGCTCCCCGTTCTGCACCAAACAACTCCGCTTCAATCAATTGTTCCGGTAGGGCCGCACAGTTGACCTCAATAAACGGCGCATCGGTAAAGCGCACATCATGTAGAGCACGTGCAACCAGCGCCTTTCCTGTGCCAGAAGGGCCTGTTATCAATACGGTTTTACCTGAGCTTTGCCCAACCCGCTCAATCGCATCACGTAAGGCCGTCATCTCTGGACTACTGCCCACTAAGGGGCCTGTTTCCGTGTTTTTCTCTCTCAAAAAGCGGATCTCACGCAACATGCGAATCCGTTCTGTGCTGCGTCGAATCAGTAAGATTAGCTCTTCAATATCAAACGGCTTAGTGATGTAATCAATCGCGCCCTCTTTCACCGCTTTAACAGCAGATCGCGTATCACCGTGGGCCGAAATCATAATAACGGGAAGATCCGGATGCTGGGCCCGCAGCTGGACCAATACTTTGATACCCGAAATATCCGGTAACCCTAGGTCCAACAGCACCACATCGGGGCTTAATATTTTTGCTTGTTCAATACCCTCGTTCCCCGTATACGCACCGCTAACAAGCATTCCCTCATCACGCAGTGAAAATCCAATACTGCGTACTAAATTACGTTCATCATCAATGACCAGAACGGATATTGCCTTATTCATTAATAATTACTCCTGAGCCTTTGCAACAGGCAAAAACACCGTAACAGTTGTGCCTTTACCCTTGATGCTATCAATGCTCATACGCCCACCATTACTTTTAATCAGCGTGTTACAAATTGCTAGCCCTAAGCCGGTACCGGCGGATTTGGTTGTGTAAAAAGGCTCCATAATATGAGCCAAAATATCTTCGGGCATGCCTTGCCCATCGTCACAAACAGACAACGCAACCTCATCGCCCTTTTGACATGCATCCAATTGAATCAAACGGCCTTGAACAGACATCGCCTCAAGCGCATTCAGTAACAGGTTCATTAATACTTGCCTGACATGCCCTTCATCCGCCCAAAAAGCGAGGGAGGATGCACACGTCACACGCAACTCAATACTTTGATTACGGGCCGATGCTCCCACTAAAGCAACGATCCCATTCAGCAACTCTTTTGCGTCAATTTTACTGGCTAACGGGTCACGAGGGCGGGCAAAGTTAAGGAGGTTTTCGAGCACATCATTAACGCGATCGATCTCCTCTTCAACCAGCCCCATCATCTCTTTATTCTCTGGATTTGTTTCTCGCCGAGCCAAAGCGGCCACCGTCGTACGGATAGTGGTGAGTGGGTTACGTATATCGTGCGCCAACCCTGCAGCTAACTGACCGAGCGTTGCTTGTCGCTCTATGGCCAAGGTCGATCGAATAAACGTTTTCAGTTGACGCCGCATCCGTTCGATCGCCTGCCTAAGGCGCAGCATCTCAACCCCTTGAACATTGGCAACCGGCGTTTCTAAGTTACCCAGTGCCACCTTTTCAACGCTATCAATTAGGCTCTCAACTTGTCGATTCAACCGGCGAGAAATACTCATATGTAGCCAAAACAACCCGGCAACCGTAAAGATCATTAAAATAATCAGCCAATAACGCATCCTTTCAACAGGCGACATCACCAACTCACGATCCTGCATGACCAGTAACGACCAACCCGGCAGTAAACTAAAGCGCTGGGTAGCAACCTTCGTCATTGTAACCGGCTGACCAACCACATCGTACGCCTGCCCATCACCCGCTTGAAGGAGCACACGAAAGGCAGTCCCTTGGTCCAACCCCTGCAAAATCTCTGTTAATGAATTAAACCTTAGAAAAAAACCGATACTCCCCTTACGGCCCGAGCGCGGAGCCAGATGTTCAGCGATTCGTAAAACAACCCCCGAGGGCTGCTCGATGGAGAAAGGTGAAGGGCCAATAAGCTCCGTTCCTTCAAACTCGGATATACTTTCCAGCCCCGTTAGCGCCGCTTGCCGCTCTTCAGGAAAGGTCCATACAACCTCGCCCTTTTCATCAAAAAAAACGACACCGTACACACTTCTCGCATCCACCTGTAAGCGCAATAGACTCTCTAGTTCGGAGGAGATTTTTTGTCGACCGGAAGGCACAAATAAATTGGGATTATCAAACTGGTCCGCCAGCGCTAGCAGCTCAAATTTCCGTTCACGGATAAATACACGAAACTCATTTTGTGTGGCGGCCACGCGTGTCGCAAGCTGCTCTTCGGTCAGACGGGTTACCAACTGGGAGAAATAGGAATCGTACAAACTCGCAAAGCCAATTAAAGGTATTAAGGCGACTAATAGGGAGAGCCATAAATATTTGGAGGCCAAGCGATTTTTTGACGTGCCATACGGTACAACGTCGACATCAACGGCAGTATCACTTTCCTGTGATCTTATATGCCGAACAACTGAATGATCATGACTCAAAGGCAAACCCTATTATTAGGACAAGATAATCTCTACGTGTAAAAGATGGTAGCAAGAATAGAACCATGCCATAAACAGAGCAAAACACTGGGTTAATCATAGCGCATACTCACAAAATGAGCGTTAACCGATCACATTAGCTCACCCACCTGAGCGGAAACCGCTCACGCAAAAACAGCGTGTAGCCGTCGACAAAGAACAAGATAAGTAGAATGACGGCAGACCATAATTCGTAAAAATAATTAAGCGTCATGGAAGATAGCAACGAATCCGAGCGGGTCAATAGACCCCGTAACAATCCGTTTACAAGTGAAGTGGTTGGCCCGCTGTAACATAATGTAAACATCAGTTACGTACAAACCGTTCCCTACGAGTGGGCGCGTTATACTATTAAACAAACAGGAAAGCCCCAATCAATGGGGCTCTCAAGGACATTCTTTACATTATGATCTGTGGTATTTTTTAAAACGGAATATCGTCATCAAAATCATCAAAGCCAGGTGCAGCTTGCGGTGCCGGTTGCGGCGCTGGCGCTGCAGGGCGTTGTGCAGGTTTAGCTGCTTGCTGAGGTGCATATTGAGGCTGCGGTGCAGATTGCTGAGGGGCTGGAGCGGACTGCTGAGGCGCATAACCACCCTGCTGTGGCTGCTGATAACCACCATCACCCGCGCCGCGGCTATCAAGTAGCTGCATTTCGCTCGCGACAATCTCAGTCGTGTAACGATCAGCACCACTTTGGTCCTGCCATTTACGCGTCCGCAAAGCACCTTCTACATAAACTTTGCCGCCTTTGCGCATGTACTCGCCGGCGATTTCGGCTAAACGGTTAAAAAAGACAACACGGTGCCACTCTGTGCGCTCCTGCTGCTGTCCCGTCTGTTTATCTTTCCAAGAGTCCGACGTTGCTATAGTTACGTTAGTCACTGCATTGCCATTAGGCATATAACGTACCTCTGGGTCTCCGCCCAGATTGCCGACCAAAATCACTTTGTTAACACCACGTGCCATTTTTCTCTCCAAAATCTTTGTTCGCGTCAGATGCTAAAAGCTACGCATATAACAGCAAAGCTTACCACGCGATCAGTTGAACTCCCATAGTTAAAGCTAATCATAATTTATCTATCTGAATAGAACTAAAGATAGAGCTTCAGGCGACCGCAAAAGTCTTTATAATGATACGTTTGCTCACCCTTAAGTTATGAACCAATTGAGTAAAAATCTCGTAAGATGTAGCTAAAATAGCTCACAGTAGCAGGCGTTATCACCGTTACTGATTCACTGAATAGAAACAGGCGTATACATGGATAAGATTCTGGTCCGCGGTGCTCGCACCCATAACCTGAAAAACATTGATCTTGAAATACCGCGCGATAAGTTAATCGTGATCACTGGCCTTTCAGGTTCCGGTAAGTCTTCTCTTGCTTTCGATACTCTATATGCAGAGGGGCAGCGTAGGTATGTCGAGTCCCTTTCGACCTATGCCCGTCAGTTTTTATCGATGATGGAAAAACCCGATGTTGACCATATCGAGGGACTCTCGCCTGCGATTTCTATTGAACAGAAATCAACCTCCCATAACCCGCGTTCAACCGTAGGGACAATCACCGAGATTTACGATTACTTACGCCTACTCTTTGCCCGAGCCGGTGAGCCACGCTGCCCTGACCACAACCTTCCTTTGGCGGCTCAAACCATTAGCCAGATGGTGGACCAAGTCCTTGAAAAGGAAGAGGGCACTAAACTGATGCTGTTAGCGCCCGTTGTTCAAGGCAGAAAAGGGGAGCAACTACATACCATTAGCAACCTACGCGCCGAAGGCTTTATCCGCGCACGTATCGACGGCATTGTTGTCGATCTTGATTCAGCGCCTGAATTAGATAAAAACAAAAAACATGACATTGAAGTGGTCATTGACCGCTTTAAGGTACGCCCAGACCTGCAAACCCGCTTATCTGAGTCGTTTGAAACTGCACTCAACTTAACCGATGGCATTGCAAAAGTAGCCAACATGGATGACCCCAGTGATGAGCTCATCTTCTCTGCTCGCTTCGCCTGTCCAACCTGTGGGCACAGCATACAAGAACTAGAGCCTAGGCTGTTCTCGTTTAACAATCCCCACGGCGCATGCCCAAGCTGTGACGGATTAGGTGTAAAACAGTATTTCGATAAAAGCAAAGTCGTACACGATAGCAGCCTAACCCTGTCGGAAGGCGCGATCAGGGGGTGGGATAGAAGGAGCCTTTACTATTTTCAGCAGCTTAAAGCGGTGGCGGAACAGTACGGCTTTGATATGGATACGCCCTTCAAACAGCTTAAACCGGAACACCAAGATCTAATCTTAGAAGGGACAGGGGCTGAAACGGTTACGTTTAAATACTTAAATGACCGCGGCGATATTATTAATAAAGCCCACCCATTTGAAGGCGTACTCAACAACCTGCAACGCCGCTATAAAGAGACCGAGTCTGATACGGTACGTGAAGATTTAGCTAAATATCTCAACATGCAGCCATGCTCTTCATGTCAGGGTAGCCGACTTAGAAGAGAAGCACGCCACGTCTTTATTGATGAGCATACCTTGCCGCAAATTGTCACCCGCCCCATTGGCGACAGCTTAGATTACTTCAATCAGCTAGAGCTCGTAGGGAAGCAAGGTGAAATCGCAGACAAGATACTTAAAGAGATTCGGGAGCGTCTGAGCTTCTTGGTCAATGTGGGGCTGGAATACCTCTCTTTAGACCGTAATGCAGACACACTCTCAGGTGGTGAAGCACAGCGTATTCGACTGGCCAGCCAGATTGGCGCGGGCCTCGTGGGCGTGATGTATATTTTAGATGAGCCATCCATTGGACTTCATCAACGGGATAACGAACGCCTACTTAAAACACTCATTCACCTTAGGGATCTTGGTAATACTGTCATTGTGGTAGAGCACGATGAAGACGCGATAAGACTGGCAGACTATGTGATTGATGTAGGCCCAGGTGCCGGTGTACACGGCGGTGAAATTATCGCACAAGGTAAGCCCGATGACGTGATGAATAACCCTGCTTCAATTACTGGACAGTACTTGAGCGGCGTTAGAAAAATTGCCATCCCAGAAAAACGCTGCGCCTACAACCCAGACAAAGTGCTTGAGCTAGAAGGCGCGACCGGAAATAACTTAAATGACGTAAACCTAACCCTGCCGGTAGGTCTGCTGACCTGTATCACAGGGGTTTCTGGGTCAGGAAAATCTACGTTAATAAACAACACCCTCTACCCTATTGCGGCAACTGAACTTAACCGAGCAACAACACTCGATCCCGCGCCCCATAAAGCGATCAAAGGGCTTCAGAATTTTGATAAGGTCATCGACATTGATCAAAGCCCTATAGGCCGTACACCTCGCTCAAACCCCGCAACCTATACCGGTATTTTTACACCGGTACGGGAGCTATTTGCCGGTACCCAAGAAGCACGGTCACGCGGTTATAAGCCGGGGCGATTTAGCTTTAACGTTAAAGGCGGACGCTGCGAAGCGTGTCAGGGTGATGGGGTTATAAAAGTAGAAATGCACTTTCTGCCTGATATTTATGTACCTTGTGATGTCTGTAAAGGTAAACGCTATAACCGCGAAACCCTCGAAGTAAAATACAAAGGCAAGAACATACATGAAGTACTCGACCTCACCGTAGAGGATGCTCGCACCTTTTTTGATGCGATTCCCGCCCTTGCCCGTCGCCTACAAACACTAATCGATGTCGGCCTGTCTTACATACGTTTAGGACAGGCAGCAACCACACTGTCAGGTGGTGAAGCACAACGTATTAAGCTAGCTAAAGAGCTCTCTAAACGGGACACAGGCCAAACGCTGTATATTTTAGATGAACCTACAACAGGTCTACATTTCTACGATATTCAGCAGTTACTCAACGTATTAAATCGCTTGAGGGATCACGGCAATACAATCGTTGTAATTGAGCACAACCTCGATGTGATCAAGACAGCAGACTGGATCGTTGATTTAGGGCCTGAAGGCGGTATCAAGGGGGGCTGCATTATTGCAGAAGGCACACCAGAAGAGGTCGCCAACAATGAACGTTCCTACACAGGGCATTTCTTAAAAGAGATGCTTAACTAACAGCCTAGCGACAGTAGAACGCCTACGGGCGTTTTACAACGAATAGCGATGTTAAACCGGCACTAACTAAATGACAGACAATAAAAAACCCGGCCGAAGCCGGGTTTTTTTTGATCAAGAAAACTTAATCTTATGACTCATCCGCAGCAGTTGCTTCAGGACGGTCAACTAGCTCAACGTAAGCCATCGGAGCGTTGTCACCAGGACGGAAGCCGCATTTAAGAATGCGAACATAACCGCCAGGACGAGCGCTGTAACGCGGGCCTAGTTCATTGAACAGTTTACCAACAGCAACTTTGCTGCCAGTACGTGCGAATGCCAAACGGCGGTTCGCAACAGTGTCGTTTTTAGCTAGAGTAATCAGTGGCTCAGCATAGCCGCGCAGTTCTTTCGCTTTAGGCAGAGTTGTACGAATCAACTCGTGCTCAAACAAAGAAACTGACATGTTTTTAAACATGGCTTTGCGGTGCGCACTGGTACGACCTAACTTACGACCAGATTTACGATGACGCATGATAAATACCTACCAAACTAGTCAGTTTTATCGCCGAATCAGGAAGCGACTTTATCGTCGTTCTTAAGGCTAGCCGGTGGCCAGTTCTCAAGACGCATACCAAGGGACAAGCCCTTTGATGCCAAAACGTCTTTAATTTCTGTCAGCGACTTCTTACCTAAATTCGGAGTCTTAAGCAGCTCAACTTCTGTGCGCTGAATCAGATCACCGATATAGTAAATCTGCTCTGCTTTCAGACAGTTGGCGGAACGTACAGTCAACTCCAGATCATCTACTGGACGCAGAAGAATTGGATCAATTTCCGGCTCTTCTGGTACATCCTTAGCTTGATCAGCCCCATCTTCAAGGTCAACAAATACAATCAATTGCTGCTGCAAGATAGTAGCTGCGCGACGGATAGCTTCTTCTGGATCGATCGTACCGTTAGATTCGATGTCGATTACCAGTTTATCCAAGTCAGTACGCTGCTCTACACGTGCGCTTTCTACTACGTAGGAAACGCGACGTACAGGGCTGAATGTAGCATCCAGCTGTAGACGACCGATTGCACGAGTCTCTTCTTCTTCAGAAACACGAGAGTCTGCTGGAACATAGCCACGGCCACGTCCAATAGTCAGCTGCATGTTAAGACTCGCACCTTCATTTAGGTGAGCAATCACATGGTCCGGATTAGCAATTTCAACATCCTGATTCAGTTGAATATCACCCGCAGTCACAGGACCTGCTTCAGATTTGCTCAGAGTCAGGGTAACTTCGTCGTTGTTGTGCAACAACACAGAAACCCCTTTAAGGTTCAGGAGGATTTCAATCACATCTTCCTGAACACCTTCAATTGTGCTGTACTCATGCAATACGCCTTCAATTTCCACTTCAGTTACGGCACAACCCGGCATAGAAGATAGAAGAATACGTCGTAATGCACTGCCCAGCGTATGGCCAAATCCACGCTCAAGTGGCTCAAGAGTCACCTTAGCACGCGTTTTGCTGATTTCTTGTACGTCGATATGACGTGGACTTAGAAACTCATTTACCGAACGCTGCATATTTCCACCAAATTAAAGTTAAAATTACTTCGAGTACAGCTCAACAATAAGCTGCTCGTTGATATCTGCAGATAGATCAGAACGCTCTGGAGTGGCTTTATAAGTCCCTTCCATTTTAGCAGCGTCTACTTCAACCCATTCTATTGCTGTACGTTGGCCAGCTAATTCAAGTGCGTTTTTAATACGCAACTGAGCTTTAGCTTTTTCACGAACTGCAACAACATCACCTGCTTTAACTTGGTAGGATGCAATGTTCACAACCTGGCCATTAACAGTGATCGAACGATGAGAAACGATCTGACGAGCTTCAGCGCGAGTAGCACCAAATCCCATACGATAAACAACGTTGTCCAAACGGCCTTCTAGTAGCTGCAGCAAGTTTTCACCTGTTGCACCACTACGACGAGCCGCTTCTTTATAATAACTACGGAACTGACGTTCCAGAACGCCGTACATACGACGAACTTTCTGTTTTTCACGTAACTGCAAGCCATAGTCGGATAACCGACCACGACGTGCGCCGTGAACACCAGGGACAGTCTCAGCTTTACACTTGCTGTCCAGTGCACGAACACCGCTCTTCAGGAAAAGGTCTGTACCTTCCCGGCGAGACAGTTTGCACTTAGGTCCAAGATAACGAGCCATATTACCGTCTCCAGGTTAAACGCGACGTTTCTTCGGAGGACGACAACCATTGTGTGGTATAGGCGTCACATCCGTTATATTTGCGATTTTGTAGCCACATGAGTTCAGTGCACGAACTGCAGATTCTCGGCCGGGTCCAGGACCCTTCACAAATACGTCGAGGTTTTTCAGGCCATACTCAAGTGCAGCCTGTCCAGCGCGCTCAGCAGCAACCTGAGCAGCGAATGGGGTACTCTTACGAGAACCGCGGAAGCCGGAGCCACCTGCAGTTGCCCAAGAAAGAGCATTACCCTGGCGATCAGTAATTGTAATGATCGTATTGTTGAAAGAAGCATGAATATGGGCGAACCCATCCGCAACCTGCTTCTTCACTTTTTTGCGTGTGCGATTACCTGGCTTTGCCATATTGGGAATTCCTATCGCTTACCACTTATTTACGGATCGGCTTACGCGGGCCTTTTCGAGTACGCGCGTTAGTCTTACTACGCTGACCGCGAACCGGAAGGTTACGACGGTGGCGAATTCCGCGGAAACAACCAAGATCCATCAAACGTTTGATGCTCATGGACACTTCGCGACGCAGATCGCCTTCAACAGTCAACTTAGCAACTTCTCCACGAATGACGTCCAATTGTTCATCGGACAAATCAGCAATTTTAACAGTTGGTGTAATACCAGATGCTTCAAGAATGCTGGAGGCAGTCGTGCGGCCAATACCGTAAATGTAAGTCAGAGAAATTACCGCATGCTTATTGTCAGGAATGTTGACGCCAGCTATACGGGCCATTCTATTACTCCGTTAAAAAAAGGCGCATGTATTTATTTACATACACCAATAAAATATATGTTCTGTTCGCAGAAGGCGCGCAATAATACACACTGACTAAAATTAAATCAAGTGTTTTGCGCCTTCTGCGCCCAAATCAGCAGTTAATCTTAAGATTAACCCTGACGCTGTTTGTGACGCGGCTCTACTTTACAGATCACGCGAACTGAACCGTTACGACGAACGATTTTACAGTTACGACAGATCTTCTTAACAGATGCACGTACTTTCATGATCTACTCCAGTTGTGGCCTTTAGCGCGAGTTTCCTGCGCTACCACCTTTGAGATTAGATTTCTTCATCAGGGACTCGTACTGATGGGACATCAGATGAGATTGAACCTGCGCCATAAAGTCCATCACGACGACAACCACGATCAAGAGCGAGGTGCCACCGAAATAAAACGGTACATTAGCGGCTACTACAAGGAACTGAGGCATCAAAGACACCGCAGTAATGTAAAGCGCGCCAAACAAAGTCAATCGCCCTAACACCGTATCAATATACCGTGCGGACTGTTCACCTGGACGAATACCCGGAATAAAAGCACCTGATTTTTTCAGGTTATCTGCTACATCTTTAGGATTGAAAACAATCGCTGTATAGAAGTAACAGAAGAATATAATTGCAACCGAGAACAACAAAATGTAAAGCGGCTGGCCTGGGCCAAGCGCTAAAGCAACATTCTGCAGCCAATCCATACCTTCACCTTGACCAAACCATTGGCCCATGGAAGCAGGGAAAAGCAATATACTCGAGGCAAAAATCGGCGGAATCACACCAGCCATATTCACTTTTAGTGGAAGGTGACTAGTTTGAGCCGCAAATACACGGTTACCTTGTTGGCGTTTGGCGTAATTTATGGTGATGCGACGTTGTCCTCGCTCCATAAACACTACAAAACCAACAGTAGCAACCGCCATAAAAGCGATAGCTAACAGCGCAAGGATGTTTAAATCACCCTGACGCGCTGCCTCAAAGGCTTGACCGATTGCACTAGGCAATCCAGCCACAATACCAGCAAAGATCAGAATAGAAATACCGTTGCCGATACCACGCTCTGTCACTTGCTCACCTAACCACATCAAGAAAACTGCACCCGCAACCAATGTAACAACAGCAACAAAATAGAAGCTTATGTCAGCAGTGAATGCTATTCCTTGATTGGCAAGCCCTACGGCCATACCAAATGACTGAACGGTTGCAAGTATCACAGTACCGTAGCGAGTGTACTGGTTGATCTTACGACGACCAGCCTCTCCTTCCTTCTTCAACTGAGCAAGCGTAGGGCTTACCACCGTCATCAACTGCATAATAATCGATGCAGAGATATACGGCATAATACCTAGTGCCAAAATACTCATTCTCTCCAGCGCGCCGCCGGAGAACATGTTAAAGAGACTCAGGATTGTGCCCTGATTCTGATCAAATAAAGCGGCTAGGCGATCAGGGTTAATACCTGGAACCGGGATATGAGCCCCGATACGGTATACCACAATCGCAATCAAAACGAATAATAGACGAGACTTAAGCTCACCTAGTCCATTTTGTACTCCAGCCGGTATTGGTCCTTTCTTAGCCATTTACGCCTCGACTTTACCGCCAGCAGCTTCGATAGCAGCCTGTGCACCTTTAGTCACTTTAAGACCTTTAACGGTGACAGCCTTCGTGATCTCACCAGACAGAATCACTTTAGCAGTTTTAATTTCCTGCTTGATGATATCTGCAGCTTTCAAAGCTTCAAGATCAATTACTTCTGACTCGATTTTAGCCAGCTCACCAAGACGAATCTCAGTAACATAGCGAGCAATACGAGAAGTAAAACCAAATTTTGGCAGACGACGCTGCAAAGGCATCTGACCGCCTTCAAAACCCGGTTTTACAGATCCGCCAGAGCGGGATTTCTGACCTTTGTGACCACGGCCACAAGTCTTACCCAGACCAGAACCAATACCACGACCAACACGTTTAGGTGCCTTACGTGAACCGTCTGCTGGACTTAGAGTGTTCAGACGCATGTTGTGAACTCCCTTATTAGTCTTCTACACGAACCATGTAGTTAACTTTGTTTATCATGCCACGGACAGATGGAGTATCTTCTACTTCAACTGTGTGTCCAATACGGCGCAGCCCAAGACCCTTAACGCACAATTTGTGGTTAGGAAGGGTACCGATAGGGCTACGTACCAATGTTACTTTTACAGTTTTAGCCATTGTCGATTACCCCAGAATGTCTTCTACGGACTTACCACGCTTAGCGGCTACATCTTCAGGTGATTTCATTGTTGATAGACCTTTAACAGTCGCACGAACAACGTTTACCGGATTAGTAGAACCGTAGCACTTAGCAAGTACGTTATGGACACCCGCCAATTCAAGAACTGCACGCATCGCACCACCTGCGATAACACCAGTACCCTGAGAAGCAGGCTGCATGTAAACTTTAGAAGCACCATGACGTGCTTTAATTGGGTACTGCAACGTGTCGCCGTTCAGTTCAACTGAAACCATGTTACGACGAGCCTGTTCCATTGCTTTTTGAATAGCAGCGGGAACTTCACGAGCCTTACCACGACCGAAACCTACACGACCTTTACCATCACCAACAACCGTTAGTGCGGTAAAGCCGAAGATACGACCACCTTTTACTACTTTAGCGACGCGGTTAACCTGAACCAGCTTTTCCTGCAGATCGCCGTCTTTCTGTTCATGATTTGACATATTCGATCCCTTTAGAATTCCAGGCCGCCTTCGCGGGCTGCATCAGCCAAAGCTTTAACACGACCGTGATACTGGTAACCAGAACGATCGAAAGCTACTTTAGATACACCAGCTTCTTTAGCGCGCTGAGCGATTAGCGTACCAACCGTTTCAGCAGCCGCAACATTACCGCCAGTAGTCTCGCGTAGATCTTTTTCTACGGTAGAGGCTGCCGCAAGGACTTTACCACCATCTGCAGAGATAACCTGAGCGTAGATATGACGCGGTGTGCGTGTAACACACAAACGTGTTGCACCTAACTCACGCATTTTCAGACGGGAGCGGCGAGCACGACGAATACGAGATTGTTTCTTAGTGTTCATAACCCTGCCCTATTTACTTTTTCTTCGCTTCTTTACGACGAACATACTCATCAGCATAACGAACACCTTTACCTTTATAAGGCTCTGGTGGACGGAACGCGCGAATTTCAGCTGCAGCCTGACCTAGGACCTGTTTGTCAGCACCTGACAATATGATCGTAGTAACGTTAGGCGTCTCAGCAGAAATACCTTCCGGTAGTTCGTAATCGATTGGATGTGAGAAACCAAGGCTAAGATTAAGCGTTTTGCCTTTAGCGGCAGCACGATAACCAACACCTTGAAGCTGAAGAGTCTTTTTGAAACCTTCAGTCACACCAATAACCATGTTGTTTACTAGTGAGCGAGTAGTACCAGACAGAGCAAGAGACAGCTTAGTACCTTCTTTAGCTGCAAACTTCAGCCCGCTTTCTTCTTGAGAAACGGAAACAGAAGGATGAACGTCTAAAGAAAGCTGACCATTCTTACCTTTAACGTTAACGGACTGACCGTCAACCTTAACTTCAACACCTGCAGGTACAACTACGGGGCTTTTCGCAATACGTGACATTGAAATACCTCTTAGAATACCGTGCAGATTACTTCGCCACCCACACCAGCACTACGTGCAGCGCGGTCAGCCATGACACCTTTACTTGTAGAGATAATCGCTACACCCAGACCAGCAGAAACCTTTGGCAACTCTGATGCGTTCTTATAGATACGCAAACCTGGACGACTTACACGTTTAATCTCTTCAATTACCGGCTTTCCTTCAAAGTATTTAAGCTCGATGTTCAGAACCGGTTTTACTTCACCTTCTACAGAGTAGTCAGTGATGTAACCTTCTTCTTTAAGAACTTCGGCAACAGATACTTTTACTTTGGAAGACGGCATAGATACGGCCTGCTTTTCAGCCATATGACCGTTGCGAATACGAGTAAACATATCCGCTAGAGTATCTTGCATGCTCATGCATTTACTTCCTCATTGTGCAGCACAATGCGGTACCCTCAAGAGGGCCAGACCATTGCGCTTACCATTTTACTAACTGGTGGTTACCAGCTAGCCTTTTTCAAACCTGGAACATCACCACGCATTGCTGCTTCACGCAACTTAACACGACACAATCCAAATTTACGGTATACACCGTGTGGACGGCCGGTCACTTGACAGCGACGACGCTGACGAGATGCACTGGAATCGCGTGGCAACTTCTGAAGTGCCATCGCTGCATCCCAAATCTCATCTTCTGATGAATTAGGGTTACTAATAACTGCTTTAAGTTCAGCACGTTTTTCAGCGAACTTAGCAACAAGTTTTGCACGCTTGTCTTCGCGTGCCTTCATAGATTCTTTAGCCATGATGTTTGCCTATCACTTACGGAACGGGAAGTTCAGGGCAGCCAACAGGGCGCGACCCTCATCGTTATTCTTAGCAGTAGTCGTGATAGTAATATCCATACCACGCATTTTATCCACCTTGTCGAACTCGATCTCAGGGAAGATAATCTGCTCTTTAACACCCATGCTGTAATTGCCACGACCATCGAAAGATTTCGGATTCAAGCCACGGAAGTCACGTACACGAGGGATAGAAATATCAACCAAACGGTCTAAAAATTCCCACATACGCTCGCCGCGTAAAGTAACTTTGCAGCCGATCGGCCAACCTTCACGAACTTTAAAGCCCGCGATAGATTTACGTGCAAGACAAACAACAGGTTTCTGACCTGCAATTGCAGTCATATCTGCAACAGCATTTTCCAACTGTTTTTTGTCACCTAGTGCTTCACCAACACCCATGTTCAGGGTGATTTTGGTCAAACGTGGTACAGCCATTACGTTAGGGCAGTTCAGCTCATCTTTAAGCTGCTGCTTAACGGAATCATTATAAAGCGCTTTTAATCTAGACATGATATCAGCTCCCCTTATCCGCCAATGATTTCGCCGGTAGACTTGAAGATGCGAGATTTAGTGCCGTCTTCAAGAATCTTGAAGCCTACACGATCGCCCTTACCAGTCTGCGGGTTGAAGATAGCTACGTTAGAAACAGCAATTGCCGCTTCTTTCTCAACGATGCCGCCAGCTTTGCCCAACATTGGGTTAGGCTTAGTGTGCTTCTTCACCATGTTGATACCAGAAACGACCAAGCGGTCGTCCAGAACGCGCATGACTGTGCCACGCTTGCCCTTGTCTTTTCCTGCGATGACAATTACTTCATCGTCACGTTTAATTTTGCGCATATTATACCTATATCGCTTCCTGCTACCCTCTCATGCTCAAAAACGCCAACACTTCTCAGTGTTAGCGTTTTTACATAAATTGAACAGTTTATTGTTCAATCTTTATAGCACTTCAGGCGCCAGGGAAATGATTTTCATGAACTTCTCATTTCGAAGTTCACGCGTCACTGGGCCAAAGATACGAGTACCGATAGGCGCGTCATTTGCGTTCAATAAAACCGCTGAGTTTGTGTCAAAGCGGATTACTGAGCCATCAGAACGACGAACACCTTTACGGGTACGTACCACTACGGCGTTAAGTACTTGGCCTTTCTTCACTTTACCGCGAGGAATCGCTTCTTTAACAGTGACTTTAATAATGTCACCTACAGAAGCATAGCGGCGGTGAGAACCACCAAGGACCTTAATACACTGTACTCGCTTAGCACCGCTGTTATCAGCGACGTCAAGCATAGATTCAGTCTGAATCATGGTCTACTCCATAAACATTTAGAGGCCGTCCGTTAAACGGACGGGCCGGCTTAATGGAGCAAAGGCGCAATAGTTTACACCTTTGCTGCACGCTCTTCAATACGAACAAGCGCCCAAGATTTATTCTTGGACAGAGGACGAGTTTCTGCAACAGTAACTAAGTCACCTTGCTTACACTCATTTTTCTCATCGTGAGCATGCAGTTTAGAAGAGCGCTTCATGAATTTTCCGTAAATCGGATGCTTCTCTTTGCGCTCAACCAGAACTGTGATGGTTTTATCCATCTTGTCGCTAACAACGCGACCAGTAACAGTTCGAGTACGTTTTTCGGCGCTCATACTTAGTTACCTGCCTTTTCGTTGAGTATTGTCTTCACACGAGCAATGTCACGACGAACCTGACCTAAAAGGTGGTTCTGTGCTAGCTGGCCAGTAGACTTCTGCATGCGCAGATTAAACTGCTCTTTTAGAAGACCTAATAACTCCTGCTGAAGCTCATCAACGGACTTTTCACGTAGTTCAATTGCTTTCATTACATCACCGTCCGCTTAACAATGGTTGTAGCAACAGGCAATTTAGCAGCAGCAAGTGTGAATGCTTCAGAAGCAAGCTGTTCAGGTACACCGCTCATTTCGAACAGAACCTTACCAGGCTTAATCTGAGCAACCCAATACTCAACTGCACCCTTACCTTTACCCATACGTACTTCAAGCGGTTTCTTAGAGATGGGTTTATCTGGGAATACACGAATCCAGATTTTACCACCACGCTTAACATGACGTGTCATGGTACGACGCGCTGCTTCGATCTGACGTGCAGTGATACGACCACGACCGGTCGCTTTCAGTGCAAACTCACCAAAACTTACAGTGCTACCGCGTTGTGCTAGGCCGCGGTTGCGACCTTTCATCATCTTGCGGAACTTAAGACGTTTAGGTTGTAGCATCGACGTCTACCTCACTTACCTTTCTTCTTGGGCGCATTCTTCTCAGCACGCACCTGTTCGATGCCACCAAGAATCTCGCCTTTGAAGATCCAGACTTTAACGCCGATCACACCGTATGTAGTGTGCGCTTCATATGTAGCGTAATCGATATCAGCACGCAATGTGTGCAATGGCACACGGCCTTCACGATACCACTCACTACGAGCAATTTCGGCACCACCTAGACGACCACCCAGCTGAATCTTAATGCCTTTGGCACCAAGACGCATTGCATTCTGCACGGCGCGCTTCATAGCACGACGGAACATAACACGACGCTCTAGCTGACTAGCAACACCTTGGGCTACCAAGCGTGCGTCTAGCTCTGGCTTACGAATTTCTTCGATATTGATATGCACCGGAACACCCATCATCTCTGATACAGTATTACGTAGCTTCTCAACATCTTCGCCTTTTTTACCAATCACAATGCCCGGACGAGCAGTATGAATAGTAATTTTTGCATTCTGTGCAGGACGCTCAATTTCGATGCGGCTCACAGATGCCTTCTCAAGCTGCTTGTCTAGGTACTCGCGTACTTCTAGATCATTTAGCAGTTTGCTTGCGTATTCGTTCTTGTCGGCATACCACACAGACGTGTGATCTTTAACAATCCCGAGACGAATACCGGTCGGATGTACTTTCTGACCCATAACGAACTCTCCTAGCTGTCAGCTCAGTCGGCCACTTTAACAGTGATGTGACAGGAGCGCTTCAAAATTCGATCAGCGCGACCTTTCGCACGCGGCTTAATACGTTTCATAGTCATTGCTTCATCAACAAAAACTGTAGAAACGCGTAGTTCGTCAATATCTGCACCGTCGTTATGCTCTGCGTTAGCAATAGCTGACTCGAGTACTTTCTTGACAAGATCCGCACCTTTTTTAGGACTAAACGCCAGGATGTTCAGAGCTTCACCTACAGATTTACCACGGATCTGGTCAACGACCAGACGTGCTTTCTGTGCGGAGATGCGGGCGCCCATATGCTTAGCGGCAACTTCCATCATCTAACTCCTTATCGCTTGGCTTTTTTGTCTGCTACGTGACCACGGTATGTACGTGTCACGGCAAACTCGCCCAGTTTATGACCAACCATGTCTTCGGTAACGAATACCGGAACATGCTGACGGCCGTTGTGTACTGCAATTGTAAGACCTACGAAATTTGGAAAAATCGTAGAACGACGAGACCAAGTTTTGATTGGACGACGCTCGTTGCTTTCAATCGCAGCTTCTACCTTTTTCAACAGGTGAAGGTCGATAAATGGACCTTTCTTCAGTGAACGTGGCACAGCTGTATCCTCTTACTTAGCGTTACGACGGCGTACAATTAACTTGTCAGTACGCTTGTTCTTACGAGTTTTATAACCCTTAGTCGGAACACCCCATGGCGACACTGGGTGACGACCACCGGAAGTACGACCTTCACCACCACCATGTGGGTGATCAACTGGGTTCATCGCAACACCACGTACGGTAGGACGAACACCACGCCAGCGCGTAGCACCAGCTTTACCAAGCTGACGCAAGGAATGCTCACTGTTGCTCACTTCACCCAAGGTAGCGCGACACTCAACAAGGACTTTACGCATTTCGCCAGAACGTAGACGAAGAGTAGCGTAAGCACCTTCACGTGCCACTAGCTGTGCAGATGTACCCGCAGAACGAGCGATCTGAGCACCTTTACCTGGCTTCAACTCTACACAATGGATTACAGAACCCACTGGTACGTTGCGAAGCGGCATAGTATTACCTGGTTTAATATCTACAGAATCGCCAGAAATAATCTTAGCGCCTGCAGAAACACCTTTTGGTGCGATGATATAACGACGCTCACCATCTGCATACACAACTAGTGCGATATGTGCAGAACGGTTCGGGTCGTATTCCAAGCGCTCAATTGTCGCTGGAATACCGTCTTTATTACGACGAAAATCAATAACACGATACTGCTGCTTGTGGCCACCGCCAATATGACGAGTAGTGATGCGACCATGGTGGTTACGACCACCACTTTTGCTCTTCTTCTCAACAAGAGCTGCATGCGGCTTGCCCTTGTGTAGCTCAGAGTTAGTCACTGTCACTACATGACGGCGTCCAGCAGAGGTCGGCTTAGTTTTAGTCACTGCCATTTTTCAAACCCTCTTTTACTCGCCACCCAAGAAATCAATCTCAGAGCCATCAGCTAGAGCAACGTATGCTTTACGCACATCGCTACGCTTGCCAAGACCACGCTGCGTGCGCTTGGTCTTACCCTTAGCATTAAGAACGTTGACGCCTTTAACTTTAACGTCAAACAATTCTTCAACTGCCGTTTTGATTTCTGGTTTAGTAGCGTCTTTTGCTACACGAAAAACAACCTGCTGAGAACCATCCGCTACAATAGTAGCCTTCTCGGAGATGTGCGGACCCAGCAGCACTTGATAAATGCGTTCCTGTTTCATGACAACTTCTCCTCGATTTTCTTCAGAGCAGCAACAGTAACAAGTACCTTATCGAAGCCAACCAGTGAAACTGGATCAACTCCTTGCGCGTCACGAACATCCACATGTGGAACGTTGCGTGCAGCTAGGAACAAATTCTGTTCTACGTCTGCAGTAACCAGCAGCGCGTTAGTCAGCTCAAGCTCATTAAGCTTAGCCACAAACTGTTTTGTTTTTGGAGATTCCACTGCGAAATCTTCAACCACAACCAGGCGATCTTGACGAACCAACTCAGAGAAGATGCAACGCATAGCAGCGCGGTACATTTTCTTGTTAACTTTCTGAGAATGGTCGCGCGGCTGAGCCGCGAAAGTTACACCACCGGCACGCCAGATTGGAGAACGACTTGTCCCCGCACGCGCACGGCCTGTACCTTTTTGACGCCATGGTTTAGCACCGCCACCAGAAACCGCAGAACGGTTTTTCTGAGCTTTAGTACCTTGACGACCGCCAGCCATATAAGCAGTAACTACTTGATGGACTAGCGTTTCGTTGAATTCTTTACCAAAAGCCAGGTCGGAAACTTCTACCGAACCGTTAGCTCCAGCTAAATTCAGATTCATTTCAAACCCCCTTAGGCGCCAGCTTTAACAGCTAGTTTAACGATTACGTCACCGCCAGTAGCGCCTGGAACAGCACCCTTGATCAATAACAGGTTACGTTCAGCATCAACACGCACAACTTCAAGGGTCTGAACAGTTACCTGAACATTACCCATCTGCCCTGCCATCTTTTTGCCTTTCCAAACACGACCAGGAGTTTGACATTGACCAATTGAACCCGGAGCACGGTGAGAAAGTGAGTTACCGTGAGTCGCATCCTGCATGGAGAAGTTCCAACGCTTAACGCCGCCTTGGAAACCTTTACCTTTGGATTGACCCGTGACATCTACTTTCTGACCAGCTTCGAAGCGCGCAACAGTCAGCTCATCGCCAACGTTGACTTCGTCGCCACCCGACAGGCGGAACTCCCATAAACCGCGTCCAGCTTCTACACCAGCTTTTGCAAAGGTACCAGCTTCTGGTTTAGTCAGGCTGTTAGCCTTCTTAGAACCAGTAGTAACCTGCACTGCTGCATAGCCGTCAGTTTCTTCTGTTTTAACAGAAGTAACACGGTTCGGTTCCACTTCGATGACGGTGACTGGCACGGATACGCCGTCTTCAGTGAAGACACGAGTCATACCCGCTTTACGTCCGATTAAACCTACAGACATTTCTTTAAAACCTCTTGCCAGTTGTGTACGGGGCTGTTACCCACTACGGCTGCCCTTTCCAGAGCATTCCACACTAATAAAGCGCTTCATTAATAAATATTAATTCTGCGCAGTTGCCTTTAGCCAAGGCTGATCTGCACTTCAACACCCGCTGCAAGATCTAGCTTCATTAGAGCATCAACTGTTTTTTCAGTTGGCTCAACGATGTCTAGAACACGCTTATGAGTACGGATTTCATATTGATCACGTGCATCTTTGTTCACGTGAGGTGAAATCAGAACTGTAAAACGTTCTTTGCGGGTAGGAAGTGGGATCGGACCACGTACTTGAGCGCCAGTTCTCTTTGCAGTATCTACGATTTCCTGCGCAGAAGAGTCGATCAAGCGATGATCAAAGGCTTTCAGACGAATACGAATTTTCTGATTCTGCATTTCGATCACACATTTCCAAAAAATTTTATTTACGGCACAATGCCGACCTCCCCCTACTATAAGGGGGACGCAAATTCTACTGATACAAAACCCTTAGGTCAATACCAGCAACCATTTATTTGCTCAATAATCAGACAGCGCCCTATTAAGACCGCCTCAAATTACTATTAAGCAAAAAAAAGCCCTCCAAGGAGGGCTTTCCCTAAATTAAAGAGATATTACTCAATAATTTTAGATACAACGCCTGCGCCTACTGTACGACCGCCTTCACGGATCGCAAAACGTAGACCTTCTTCCATCGCGATTGGGTTGATTAGGGTAACATCCATCTGAATGTTATCACCTGGCATTACCATCTCAACGCCTTCTGGAAGCTCACATGCACCTGTAATATCCGTTGTACGGAAGTAGAACTGTGGACGGTAGCCTTTAAAGAAAGGTGTATGACGGCCACCCTCTTCTTTGGATAGTACGTACACTTCGCCTTCGAAACGAGTATGCGGTGTGATAGAACCTGGAGCAGCTAGAACCTGACCACGTTCAACATCTTCACGCTTAGTACCACGTAGAAGTGCACCAATGTTCTCACCTGCACGACCTTCGTCAAGCAGCTTACGGAACATTTCAACACCTGTACAAGTCGTTGTCTGTGTTTCACGAATACCAACGATCTCAACTTCAGAACCTGTGTTGATAATACCGCGCTCTACACGACCTGTTACTACAGTACCACGACCCTGGATAGAGAATACGTCCTCGATAGGCATGATGAATGCACCGTCGATTGCACGCTCTGGCTCAGGGATGTAAGAGTCTAGTGTTTCAACTAGTTTCTTAACCGCTGTTGTGCCTAGTTCGTTTTCATCTTCGCCGTTCAATGCCATTAGCGCAGAACCCGCGATGATTGGTGTGTCATCACCTGGGAAGTCGTACTGGTCTAGAAGCTCACGTAGCTCCATTTCAACCAATTCAAGCATCTCTTCGTATTCTTCAGAATCAGCACCGCCACAATCTTCTGCAAGAAGGTCAGCTTTGTTCAAGAATACTACGATGAAAGGTACACCTACCTGACGAGATAGTAGGATGTGCTCACGTGTCTGTGGCATAGGGCCATCAGTCGCGCCACATACCAAGATAGCACCATCCATCTGCGCCGCACCTGTGATCATGTTTTTCACATAATCCGCGTGTCCTGGGCAGTCAACGTGTGCGTAATGACGCGCTGGAGAATCATACTCTACGTGTGAAGTCGCAATTGTGATACCACGCTCACGCTCTTCTGGAGCATTATCGATACCATCAAAAGCAACAGCAGCACCACCCCAAACCTCAGCGCATACGCGAGTTAGAGCAGCAGTAAGTGTAGTTTTACCGTGGTCAACGTGGCCGATTGTACCAACGTTAACATGCGGTTTTGAACGTTCAAATTGTTCTTTAGCCACGTCTATTTCCTCTATAAGCCATCATTGGCAAATAAATAATTAAGTAAAGTTAATTACAGCATCAGCGACCTTTTTGGGCGCCTCACCATATTCGTAAAACTCCATCGAGTAAGTTGCACGACCTTGTGTTGCTGAACGAAGGTCGGTTGCATAACCAAACATTTCACCCAACGGCACAAGCGCATTAACAATCTTACCCGAAGAACTATCTTCCATACCCTGAACTAGGCCACGACGACGATTAAGATCGCCCATCACGTCACCCATATAATCTTCAGGGGTTACTACTTCTACTTTCATAACAGGCTCTAGCAAGCAAGGATCGGCTTCCTGTGCAAACTTTTTCAACGCCTGAGAGGCCGCAATTTTAAACGCCATCTCGTTAGAGTCAACATCATGAAATGAACCATCATAGAGTCGAGCCTTAAGCCCCATCAAAGGATATCCAGCAATGACACCATTATGCATCTGCTCTTCAATACCTTTCTCTATTGCCGGTATAAATTCTCTTGGGATCGCGCCACCCACGATCTCATTGATAAACTCTAAACCTTCATTCTCAGAAGGGCTAAACTCAACCACTACATGACCGTATTGACCACGTCCGCCCGATTGACGAATAAACTTATGGTTCGCATCAACCGACTTACGAATCTTCTCACGGTAGGCCACTTGAGGCTTACCGATATTCGCTTCAACTTTAAACTCTCGCTTCATTCGATCCACAAGAATATCAAGATGCAACTCGCCCATACCTGAAATAATGGTCTGGCCAGTTTCTTTATCCGTCTCAACTTTAAAAGAAGGGTCTTCTTGCGCCAATTTACCTAAGGCAACACCCATCTTCTCTTGGTCAGCTTGAGACCTAGGCTCAACTGCAACCGAAATAACCGGCGCAGGAAACTCCATACGTTCGAGGATAATACGATTATCGCCGTCACATAAAGTATCGCCTGTTGTAACATCTTTCATGCCGATAAGCGCGGCGATATCACCCGCACGCACCTCTTTAATCTCTTCACGGTTGTTGGCATGCATCTGTACCATACGACCCACGCGCTCTTTTTTGCCTTTGACTGAGTTATAAACCCCGTCACCTGACTTAAGAACACCCGAATACACACGAACAAATGTCAACGTACCTACAAACGGGTCAGTGGCAATTTTAAAAGCCAAGGCCGAGAAAGGCGCATCATCGTCAGCATGACGTGCAGCAGGAGTTTCATCTTTATCATCCAATACACCCTCAATCGCTTTAACTTCGATTGGAGATGGCATGAACTCAATGACCGCATCTAACATCGCCTGAACGCCCTTATTCTTAAATGCTGAACCTGCCAACATAAGAACAATATCGTTATCAAGCGTACGTGAGCGTAAACCCTGCTTTAATTCGTCCAGAGATAAATCACCATCTTCAAGGTATTTATCCATTAATTCTTCATTTGCTTCTGCAGCAGCTTCTACTAGCTGTTCATGAAGCTTATCAGCCGTTTCTTGCATATTCGCTGGGATATCTTCCAGCTCATAGGTCATACCTTGATCTGCTTCATTCCACATGATGGCTTTCATGCGAATCAGATCGACTACACCAACAAAATCTTCTTCCGTACCGATCGGAATATTGATAGGTATAGCGTTAGCCCCAAGACGTTCCTTTAGCTGATCAACCACCATAAAGAAATCTGCACCTAGGCGATCCATCTTGTTGACGAACACCATACGTGGCACTTCATACTTATTGGCCTGACGCCAAACCGTCTCGGTTTGAGGCTGAACACCGGAAGAGGCACAAAGCACAACAACAGCACCATCCAATACGCGCAACGAACGCTCAACTTCAATCGTGAAGTCAACGTGTCCCGGCGTATCAATGATGTTAATTCGATGATCTTCGAATTGCTGGCTCATGCCCTTCCAGAAGCAAGTCGTTGCAGCAGACGTGATAGTAATACCACGCTCCTGCTCCTGCTCCATCCAGTCCATAGTTGCAGCACCGTCATGCACCTCACCAATCTTATGAGAAAGACCGGTGTAAAACAGAACACGCTCCGTAGTCGTCGTTTTACCGGCATCCACATGTGCGCAGATACCGATGTTGCGATAACGTGATATTGGAGTCTTACGAGCCACAACTTAGTCCTCAGTTTTTTAGAAGCGGTAGTGAGCGAACGCTTTGTTCGCTTCAGCCATGCGATGCACGTCTTCACGTTTCTTAACAGCCGCACCGCGACCTTCAGAAGCATCAACAAGCTCACCTGCCAAACGCAGTGCCATGGATTTCTCACCACGACCACGTGCAGAGTCAACCGCCCAACGCATAGCAAGCGCCATACGACGAGCAGGACGCACTTCTACAGGCACCTGGTAAGTTGCACCACCTACACGGCGAGATTTAACCTCAACCGATGGCTGGATCGCTTCCAGTGCTTTTTCAAAAATTTCCAATGGATCCTTGTCCGTGCGCTCTTGGATTTTATCCAATGCACCGTAAACAATTTTCTCAGCAACAGATTTCTTACCGCTAACCATTACATGGTTGATAAATTTAGCAAGAACAATGTTACCGAACTTAGGATCCGGTAGTATTTCGCGCTTTGCAGCGACGCGTCTTCTAGGCATGATAAGCCCTCAATTCATTAAAAGGTCTTCAGGTTTTCCAAGTATGTAAACTTGGCCTTACTCTTACCGTGTATCCGGTTTAGCTTCTTAGTCTTACAAGAAAGCTGCGCCGCAGGGACTACGATTAAGATTTCGGACGCTTAGCACCGTACTTAGAACGGCCTTGCTTACGCTCACTAACACCTGAGCAGTCCAGTGCACCACGTACCGTATGGTAGCGAACACCTGGAAGGTCCTTAACACGACCACCACGAATTAGAACAACACTATGCTCCTGCAGGTTGTGACCTTCACCACCAATGTAGGAAGCAACCTCGAAGCCGTTGGTCAAACGAACACGACATACTTTACGTAATGCTGAGTTCGGTTTTTTCGGAGTAGTGGTGTAAACACGGGTACATACGCCACGACGCTGAGGACAAGCCTGCAATGCGCGAACATCGCTAGGCTGAACTTTGCGTTTACGCGGTTTACGTACCAACTGGTTAATCGTTGCCATTTAAGCAAACTCCACGTTTTGATTTAACACCATAAAAATTGGATATTTTTCAATCCAACCACAAAGGGGCCGGAATTTTAATAAATTCCGGCCCCAACAGTCAAACACTGAGTACTATTTATTCAATAAAAATGAAAAAATAGTTATTCAGCGTCTGGCATTGACGCATTTAGCGCTTCAGTTAGTGCTTGTTGCACCTCTTCTGCGCTCACAGTCGTACTTTCACCTTCAGCAGGCTGAGCACGTTTGCGTTTGCGTTCTTCGTGGTAAGCCAAACCTGAACCCGCTGGGATCAGACGACCTACTACGACGTTTTCTTTCAGGCCGCGCAAGAAGTCTTGCTTGCCTGTTACTGCACCCTCAGTCAATACACGCGTTGTTTCCTGGAAGGACGCGGCAGAGATGAAGGATTCAGTAGCCAGTGATGCTTTAGTAATACCTAGCAACACACGGTCATACTTAGCAGGAATCTTACCTGCTGCTTCAAGCTCTTCGTTCTCAGCCAATACCGCTTGGTATTCAACCTGATCACCTGTAATAAAGCTTGAGTCACCTGAGGAGACGATTTCAACTTTACGCAACATCTGACGAACAATAACTTCGATGTGCTTATCGTTGATACCTACACCCTGCAGACGGTATACATCTTGAATCTCGCTGGTGATGTATTTAGCCAGCTCTTCAACACCCAGAATACGCAAGATGTCATGTGGATTAGATGGGCCATCAGAGATAACCTCACCTTTATTCACTTGCTCACCCTCGAAGACGTTCAAATTACGCCATTTCTGGATCATTGTTTCGTGTGGCTCAGCATCGCTTGGCGAGATAACTAAACGCTTTTTGCCTTTAGTTTCTTTACCGAAGCCGATGATACCTGATACTTCAGCTAAGATAGAGGATTCTTTTGGCTTACGTGCTTCAAATAAGTCAGCAACACGTGGTAGACCACCGGTGATATCCTTGTTCACAGAACCTTCCTGCGGGATACGAGCCAGTACATCACCTACCTGAACCTCAGAACCATTGCTTAAGTTCATGATCGCTTTCGCGGGTAATAGATACTGCGCAGCAGAATCTGTACCCGGGTGCATTACATCATTACCTTTAGCATCCAATAACTTGATCATTGGGCGGATATCTTTACCTGCCGCTGGGCGATCTTTGTTATCCAGTACCTCTGTTGTAGACAAACCGGTTAATTCATCAGTCTGACTCTTAACAGTAATACCGTCATCCATACCTGATAGCTCAACACGACCAGCTACTTCAGAGACAATTGGGTGAGTATGTGGATCCCAGTTAGCAACGATATCGCCTGCTTCAACTTTGCTGCCATCTTTAACTTTGATAACAGAACCGTATGGAAGCTTGTAACGCTCACGCTCACGACCGTGCTCATCAGTCACACCTAGTTCACCAGAACGTGATGTTGCAACTAAAGCGCCATCTGGACGTTCAAC
Source organism: Neptuniibacter pectenicola (assembly GCF_001597735.1). GTDB lineage: Bacteria > Pseudomonadota > Gammaproteobacteria > Pseudomonadales > Balneatricaceae > Neptuniibacter > Neptuniibacter pectenicola. Next base: position 124,254 of record NZ_LUTS01000003.1, on the reverse strand, counting down.
AAACTTAAGGTCATGTAGACGAATTTCACCGCCGTTCTTAACTTGGATGCTATCGACTGCTGCAGCTCGAGATGCCGCACCACCGATATGGAACGTACGCATGGTAAGCTGTGTACCCGGCTCACCAATGGATTGTGCCGCAATAACACCAACCGCTTCACCTGGATTAACCAAGTGACCACGACCAAGGTCACGACCATAACAGCTGGCACAGATACCGTGACGTGTACGACACGAGATCGCACTACGTACGATAATCTCATCAATAGATGAATAGATATCTTCATTCTCTAAACGATGCTTCCACGCTTCATCAATCAACGTGCCCGCTTCGATAAGAACATCCTTACCCGCTGGATCAAGTACATCTTTAGCAACAACACGACCCAACACACGATCAGCCAGCGCAACAACAACGTCGCCGCCTTCGATCAGAGGAATCATAGAAACACCTTCCTCTGTGCCACAATCAGCTTCTGTGATGACCACATCCTGAGCAACGTCAACCAAACGACGTGTCAAGTAACCCGAGTTTGCTGTTTTCAGTGCTGTATCCGCTAGACCTTTACGCGCACCATGGGTTGAGATGAAGTACTGAAGTACGTTCAAACCTTCACGGAAGTTCGCAGTGATCGGCGTTTCGATGATGGAGCCATCTGGCTTAGCCATCAAACCACGCATACCTGCTAGCTGACGAATCTGAGCTGCACTACCACGGGCACCGGAGTCGGCCATCATATAAACAGAGTTAAATGACTCTTGCTCTGACTCTTCGCCATCTTTAGTAATAACAGGCTCAGTCTTCAAGTTATCCATCATCTTCTTAGCCAACAATTCGTTAGCACGAGACCAGATATCGATAACTTTGTTGTATTTCTCGCCCTGCGTTACCAAACCATCAGCGAACTGACGTTCAATATCAACAACTTCTGCTTCCGCTTCTTCGATAATAAGCGCTTTTTCTGCAGGGATTTCGAAATCGTTTACACCGATTGATACGCCAGACATGGTTGCTTGACGGAAGCCCATGTACATCAATTGGTCAGCAAAGATAACCGTATCTTTTAGACCACAGCGACGATACGCTTCGTTCAATAGGCGCGATATTGCTTTCTTCTTCATTGGCTGGTTAACCAGCTCATACGGAAGGCCGTCTGGAACGATGGCAAATAATAACGCTCGACCAGCGGTTGTCTCTTTTATTTCAGTGATAACTTCAACGTTACCTTCGATATCACGGATCGTTTCCGTAATACGGACTTTAATGCCCGCTTGAAGGTCAAGTTCACCTGCGCCTTGAGCACGCGCGATCTCATCAATATCAGCGAAAACCATGCCTTCGCCTTTCGCATTAACACGTTCACGAGTCATGTAGTACAGACCCAATACAACGTCCTGCGATGGTACAATAATCGGCTCGCCGTTAGCTGGAGATAACACGTTATTGGTAGACATCATTAAAGCACGTGCTTCTAGTTGTGCTTCAATTGTTAACGGTACGTGTACCGCCATCTGGTCACCATCGAAGTCGGCGTTGTAAGCCGCACATACTAATGGATGCAGCTGTATCGCTTTACCTTCGATCAGTACAGGTTCAAACGCCTGAATACCCAAACGGTGAAGTGTTGGTGCACGGTTAAGCAGTACTGGATGCTCACGGATAACTTCATCCAAGATATCCCATACCAAAGCTTCTTCGCGCTCAACCATCTTCTTAGCAGCTTTGATCGTTGTTGCATGACCACGAAGCTCTAATTTAGAGAAGATGAAAGGCTTAAATAGCTCAAGTGCCATCTTCTTAGGAAGACCACACTGATGCAAACGCAGGTATGGACCTACCACGATTACAGAACGGCCAGAGTAATCGACACGTTTACCCAATAGGTTCTGACGGAAACGACCCTGCTTACCTTTGATCATATCAGCCAAAGATTTAAGAGGACGTTTGTTAGAACCGGTAATAGCACGACCGCGACGACCGTTATCAAGTAACGCATCAACAGATTCTTGCAACATACGTTTTTCGTTACGCACGATGATATCTGGAGCATTCAGATCTAATAGACGCTTAAGACGGTTGTTACGGTTGATAACACGACGGTATAGATCGTTTAGATCGGACGTTGCAAAACGGCCACCATCTAGTGGTACCAATGGACGAAGATCTGGCGGAAGAACCGGCAGTACTTCAAGAATCATCCACTCAGGTTTGTTACCTGATTTGTAAAACGCTTCTAACAATTTAAGACGCTTAGACAGCTTCTTAATTTTTGTTTCAGAGCTTGTCTGCGGCAACTCTTCGCGTAGACGTTCAACTTCTTCTTTCAGTTCGATTGAAGAAAGTAATTCACGTACCGCCTCAGCACCCATACGGGCATCAAAGTCATCGCCAAACTCTTCAAGTGCTTCAAAATATTGCTCATCGTTCAACATCTGGCCACGCTCAAGCGTAGTCATACCTGGATCGATAACAACGAAAGACTCGAAGTATAGAACACGTTCAATATCACGTAGCGTCATATCAAGCATCAGGCCGATACGGGACGGAAGTGATTTAAGGAACCAAATGTGGGCAACAGGAGAAGCTAATTCGATGTGTGCCATACGCTCACGACGAACTTTAGCCAGTGTAACTTCTACGCCACACTTCTCACAGATAACACCACGGTGCTTCATGCGCTTGTACTTGCCGCATAAGCATTCGTAATCTTTTACTGGACCAAAAATTTTGGCACAGAACAAACCTTCGCGCTCAGGCTTGAAGGTACGGTAGTTAATGGTTTCCGGCTTTTTAACTTCACCATAAGACCATGAACGGATCATCTCAGGGGAAGCCAGAGTGATCTTGATCGAGTCAAACTCTTCAGATTGACCCTGTGTTTTAAGCAGATTCAGCAGATCTTTCATTCTTTCAAGCTCCTAACGGAGTTCTTGCTTAAGGCCGCTCTAATGAGCGACCCCCGCCTGGTGTACAGTTTTGTGCTTATTCGGATTCGAGCTCGATGTCGATACCCAGAGAGCGAATCTCTTTAATAAGTACGTTGAAGGACTCCGGCATACCCGGCTCCATACGATGATCGCCATCCACAATGTTTTTATACATTTTGGTACGACCATTCACGTCATCGGACTTAACTGTGAGCATCTCTTGAAGCGTATATGCAGCACCATAAGCTTCCAGTGCCCACACCTCCATCTCACCGAATCGCTGACCACCGAACTGAGCTTTACCACCCAGCGGCTGCTGAGTAACAAGGCTATAGGAGCCAGTTGAACGCGCATGCATCTTATCATCAACCAAATGGTTCAATTTCAGCATATACATGTAACCAACGGTTACAGGGCGATCAAACTGATTACCTGTACGGCCATCAAACAATGTTGTCTGACCTGTATCACTTAAGCCCGCTAAACGTAGCAACGACTTAAGCTCAACCTCTTTAGCGCCATCAAATGCAGGCGTTGCCAGTGGAACACCACCGCAAAGGTTTTTAGCCAGTTCAAGGATCTCTTCATCCGTAAAGCTATCTAGATCTTCAGTACGGCTGTTAATGCCCGCACCTAAATCAGCGTTATAGATCTTATGTAAGAACTCACGAATCTCTTTAACCGTTTCAGCACGCTCACGCTCTTGATCTAGCATCTCATTGATGCGACGACCCAGACCTTTAGCAGCCATACCCATATGCGTCTCTAGTACCTGACCAACGTTCATACGTGACGGTACACCTAGCGGGTTCAGTACGATATCGACTGGCTCGCCGTTTTCATCATAAGGCATATCTTCAACAGGCATGATTACAGAGATTACACCCTTGTTACCATGACGCCCTGCCATCTTGTCACCTGGCTGTACGCGGCGCTTAGTTGCCACATAAACCTTAACAATTTTCAGGACACCCGGCGCAAGATCATCGCCTGTCTGTAGCTTGTTCTTTTTGTCTTCAAAGCGCTTGTCTAGCGACTCTTTACGCTCTTCTAACTGCTTCTCAGCCAATTCAATCTGTTCAGCTGCAGCTTCATCTGAAACGCGGATATTGAACCAATCTGATTTCGACAAGCCCGCTAAGAATTCAGCCGTAATCTCTTCACCCTTCTGAAGGCCTGCGCCACCGTCAGCTTTCAACCCAATAAGCACTTTACCTAAACGCTCAAAGGTTGCTTGCTCAACAATACGTAGCTCTTCATAAAGGTCTTTACGGATGGCATCTAGCTCAGATTTTTCAATCGCTAGTGCACGCTCATCCTTTTGAACGCCATCACGTGTAAATACTTGTACGTCGATAACTTTACCAACCGTACCCGTCTTAACACGTAGAGATGTATCTTTAACATCGGACGCTTTCTCACCGAAGATCGCTCTTAGTAGCTTCTCTTCTGGTGTCAGCTGGCTTTCACCTTTCGGCGTTACTTTACCAACAAGAATATCACCTGGGCCTACTTCAGCACCGATATGAACGATACCCGCTTCATCAAGCTTAGCCAGCGCAGATTCACCTACGTTAGGGATATCCGATGTAATCTCTTCAGAACCCAACTTAGTGTCACGAGCAACACAGGTAAGTTCTTGAATATGGATCGTTGTAAAACGATCTTCCTGAACAACACGTTCAGAGATGAGGATGGAATCCTCGAAGTTATAACCATTCCAAGGCATAAATGCGATGCGCATGTTCTGACCTAACGCCAGCTCACCCATATCTACAGATGGACCATCAGCCATAACATCGCCAATAGCAACCTGATCACCAGGGCTCACGATAGAACGCTGATTGATACATGTATTTTGGTTTGAGCGGGTATATTTGGTCAGGTTGTAGATATCTACACCTGCATCACCAGCGGTCACTTCATCATCATTAACACGCACCACAATACGGCTCGCATCAACAGACTCAATAACACCACCACGACGCGCAACAACACAAACACCAGAGTCCTGTGCAACGTTACGTTCAATACCTGTACCTACAAGCGGCTTATCCGCACGTAGCGTTGGTACTGCCTGACGTTGCATGTTCGAACCCATCAAGGCACGGTTAGCATCATCGTGTTCAAGGAACGGAATCAATGAAGCCGCCACAGATACAACCTGACGTGGTGACACGTCCATGTACTGTACTTTTTCTGGCTGCATAACCGTTGTTTCGTTCAAGTGACGAACAGTAACCAACTCATCAAGTAAGCGACCCTCTTCATCCATAGTTGCGGATGCCTGTGCGATAACGAAGGTGTTCTCTTCAATCGCAGATAGGTAATCCAGCTCATCGGTTACTTTACTGTCAATAACACGACGGTACGGTGTTTCAAGGAAACCGTAATCATTGGTACGCGCAAACGTTGCCAAAGAGTTGATCAAACCGATGTTTGGACCCTCTGGTGTTTCGATCGGACATACACGACCATAATGTGTCGGATGTACGTCACGTACTTCAAAGCCAGCACGCTCACGTGTTAGACCACCTGGACCTAATGCAGAAACACGGCGCTTATGGGTAACTTCAGACAACGGGTTGTTCTGATCCATAAACTGCGATAACTGAGAAGAACCAAAGAACTCTTTAATCGCTGCAGCCACAGGCTTAGCATTAATTAGATCTTGTGGCATTAGGTTATCGGATTCAGCCATGCTTAAACGTTCACGAACGGCACGTTCTACACGAACAAGACCAACACGGAACTGGTTCTCTGCCATCTCACCGACAGAACGAATACGGCGATTACCTAGATGATCGATATCATCTACCGTGCCTTTACCATTACGGATATCGATTAAGGTTTTCATCACCTCAAGGATATCTTCTTTATCTAAGACACCAGAACCTTCAACCTCATCACGACCGAGACGACGGTTGAACTTCATACGACCTACAGCAGATAGATCATAACGATCTTCGCTGAAGAATAAGTTTTCAAATAACGCTTCAGCCGATTCTTTTGTTGGCGGCTCACCAGGACGCATCATACGGTAGATTTCTACCAGAGCTTCTAACTGGTTACGTGTCGGATCATTACGTAGCGTATCAGAAACAAACGGACCACAATCCAGTTCGTTGGTGTATAACGTTTCAAAGGTAGTGATATTAGCAGCGCGCAGTTGCTCAACCAATTCCTCTGTAATCTCAGCATTACTACCACAGATCAACTCACCGGTTGTAGGATCAACAACATCGCGTGCAATCGCTTTACCTACAAGATACTCCATAGGTACTTCAAGCTGTTCCATGCCCACTTTCGCCATCTGACGAATGTGACGTGGCGTAATACGGCGGCCGGCTTCAACAACAACATTGCCTTTCGCATCTTTTACTTCAAAAGAAAGCGTCTCACCACGTAGACGGTCGGCAATCAAATGCATTTTGATTGTTTCGCTGTCTAGTGACCACGTCGTATTTTCGAAGAAAATATCAAGGATTTCTTCAGTCTGGTAGCCTAACGCACGCAACAAAATAGTTGCTGGTAATTTACGGCGACGGTCAATACGAACAAATAAGCTATCTTTTGGATCAAATTCAAAATCTAACCATGAACCACGGTAAGGAATAATACGCGCAGAATAAAGCAGCTTCCCAGAAGAGTGAGTCTTACCTTTATCATGATCAAAGAATACACCCGGTGAACGGTGAAGCTGTGAAACGATTACTCGCTCAGTCCCGTTTACAACAAATGTACCGTTATCTGTCATCAAAGGCATTTCGCCCATGTAGACTTCTTGCTCTTTAATATCTTTTACAGCTTTATTGCTGGATTCGCGATCATAAATAACCAAGCGAACTTTAACGCGCAGTGGAGCTGCATACGTAATACCGCGTATTTGACACTCTTTAACGTCAAATACAGGCTCACCCAGACGGTAGCCCACATATTCTAGAGATGCATTTCCAGAATAGGACACGATTGGGAAGACAGAGTTAAATGCTGCATGCAGACCAGCATCCAAACGATCCGCTGCTTCAACTCCTGTCTGCAAAAACTTTTTATAGGAGTCGAGCTGTATTGCTAGCAAGTAAGGCACATCCATTACTTGCGGTAATTTACCGAAGTCCTTACGGATGCGTTTCTTTTCAGTGTATGAATAAGCCATCAGTGTTCCCCAGCAAGTGCACCAAATTATAAGCAGACCGAAACCCGTTTCGGACTGTGTTACCGCTATTTATTTGCTGTCTATAAATAACGGAAAAAGGCCGGTGGCATTTTGCCACCAGCCATCAGCACCTCGAACAGAAAACTGCTCGAATTAGCATTGAAGTAATTACTTAACTTCAACAGAAGCGCCAGCTTCTTCCAGTGCTTTCTGAAGTTCTTCAGCTTCTTCTTTGCTAACGCCTTCTTTAACAGCAGCAGGAGCGCCATCAACGATGCCTTTAGCTTCTTTCAAGCCAAGACCTGTAGCAGCACGAACTGCTTTGATTACGTTAACTTTCTTATCGCCAACAGCAGTTAGGATAACATCAAATTCAGTTTTCTCTTCAGCAGCGCCAGCGTCACCGCCTGCAGCACCACCCGCAACAACAGCAGCAGCTGCAGTTACACCGAATTTTTCTTCCATTGCTTCGATAAGAACAACAACATCTTTAACAGACATTTCAGCAATTGCGTTTAGGATATCTTCGTTAGTCAGAGACATTTTCTAATTCCTGATATTTGTAAGCCCATAGGCCCATTAAAACTTGTATGAAAAGGAGACGTATAAACTTACGCTGCCTGTTCTTCTTTCTGGTCGCGAACAGCTGCAATAGTGCGGACAAGTTTGCCAGCAGCAGCTTCTTTCATGCACATCATCAACTTAGCAATAGCTTCGTCATATGTAGGCAAGCTTGCCAACATTGCGATATCTACTACTTCACCTTCAAATGCAGCCGCTTTCAGTTCAAAGTTATCATTGCCTTTAGCAAAGTTCTGCAGAATACGAGCGCCAGCGCCCGGATGCTCTGTAGAAAAAGCAAGAATACTTGGACCTTTAAACGTGTCCTGCAAGCATGCGTAATCAGTGCCTTCAACTGCGCGTCTAGCAAGCGTGTTACGTACGACTTTAAGCCATACGCCATTTTCACGCGCTTCTTTACGCAATGCAGTCATATCGCCCACTTCAACGCCGCGGGAATCCGCAACAACAGCAGACAAAGCATTGTTAGCAGCTTCTTGGACTTCAGCGACGATCGCTTTTTTATCTTCGAGTCCTAATGCCACGATTTACTCCTGGAGTAGTCTTTCGACTTGTTACCAACCCCCCAAATAATGGGGATTCCGAGTACGGTGGTTTGATTCAAATTCAGAATCTCACCGTCTGCGCAGGCTGGTTAGCCCATTAAGATAAAGTTACCTTCATCACCTGCGGTCTTTGACGGCCTTCGTCTCTGCATTACAGCCACAGAAGACCCTCAAAAAACCTTTCATTGATTAAACTTCTAAAGAAGTCTGATCAACAAGTAAGCCTGGACCCATTGTAGTGGACAGGACTACTTTCTTAAGATATACACCTTTTGCAGCAGAAGGTTTCAGCTTCTTCAAATCTGCAATCAATGCTTCAACGTTTTGCTTGATAGAAGCGGCTTCAAAATCAGCCTTACCAACGCCAGCATGGATGATACCGTTTTTATCAGTACGGAAACGAACTTGACCTGCTTTAGCATTTTTAACTGCTGTCGCAACATCAGGTGTTACTGTGCCAACTTTCGGGTTAGGCATTAGGCCACGAGGACCAAGAACCTGTCCAAGCTGACCAACAACACGCATCGCATCAGGTGTCGCAATAACAACACCAAAATCAAGATCGCCGCCTTTAATTCTTTCAGCAAGATCTTCAAAACCAACAACATCTGCACCGGCTTCTTTTGCTTTCTCAGCATTTTCACCTTGAGCAAATACTGCAACGCGAACATCATTACCTGTACCATTTGGCAATACAGTTGAGCCACGAACAACCTGATCAGATTTACGTGGATCAACGCCTAGGTTTACAGCGATATCAACCGTTTCTTTGAACTTTACAGTAGATAGTTCAGACAATAGAGAAACAGCGTCTTCGATAGAGTACGCTTTACCCGCTTCTACTTTCTCAGCGATTAGCTTTTGACGTTTAGTTAGCTTAGCCATTACTCATCCACCTCTGTAAGTAGACCCATGCTACGCGCTGTACCAGCAATAGTACGGCAAGCCGCATCCATATCTGCAGCTGTAAGGTCTGGCATTTTAACAGTAGCGATCTCTTCCAACTGAGCGCGAGTAACAGAACCCACTTTTTCAGTGTTCGGACGACCAGAACCACTCTTAAGACCGGCAGCCTTCAGCAACAATACTGCTGCAGGAGGTGTTTTAGTAATAAACGTAAAGCTACGATCAGCATAAACAGTAATTACAACAGGAACAGGCAAACCGCTTTCCATGCCCTGCGTCTGAGCATTAAACGCTTTACAGAATTCCATGATGTTAACACCATGCTGACCCAATGCAGGACCTACTGGAGGTGACGGGTTCGCGCCACCGGCAGGAACTTGCAGCTTAATATAAGCTTCAATTTTCTTAGCCATTTTTCAATGTACTCCTAGTGGGTCCAAACGCCTTACGGCTCCCCATTTTCACAAGACAGAAAAACCCCAGCTCTCGCTGAGGTTATTCCTTCATACGTTTTATCAGGCCTTTTCTACCTGACCAAAATCCAATTCAACCGGCGTAGAACGACCAAAGATCAATACCGCAACGTGCAGCTTGTTCTTCTCGTAATTAATCTCTTCTACAACACCGTTAAAGTCAGCAAATGGGCCATCAGTAACACGCACCATTTCACCGGGCTCAAACACAGTCTTAGGACGCGGTTTATCAACACCACTCTCCACTCGACTTAAAATCTCGTTCGCTTCAGCCTCAGTAATCGGCGCAGGCTTACCCGCTGTACCACCGATAAAGCCTAGAACATGAGGTGTATTTTTCACCAAATGCCAGCTTTCGTCGTTCATATCCATATTTACCAATACATAACCCGGATAGAACTTACGCTCAGACTTACGCTTTTTACCGTCACGAATCTCAACAACTTCTTCAGTGGGAACCAAGATCTCACCAAAAAGGTCCTGCATACTATGCAGCTCAACTCGTTCCTTTAGCGTATTCATCACACGCTTCTCGTACCCGGAGTACGCATGTACCACATACCAACGCATAGACATGCTTATATAGCCTCTTAACCTATCGCCCCAGATACAAGCCAACTCAGTAGAGAGTCTAGCCCCCATAGCATCAAACCAACAACCAACACGACCACAACGACAATCGCTGTTGTTTGTAACGTCTCTTGACGTGTCGGCCATACTACTTTACGAATTTCTTGCTTCGCCTCTTTAAACAAAGAGAAGAACGCCTTACCTTTAGCTGTTTGCAGAGAGACAAAACCTGCAACCATAGCCAAAACCAGCAATGCTATTACACGGTAGAACAAAGACTGATCAGCAAAAATGGAGTTACCCACAACACCGGCAGCGACAACCGCTACAACAACCACCCACTTAAGGGCATCAAACTTTGAACCTTCGGGATTCACTTTCGCATTCACGCTTAGGGCCTCAGGATTACTAAAATCGCTTCGCTTACAAGATACCAACTCTGAATGAGTTGGCAGGCCAGGAGGGACTCGAACCCCCAACCTGCGGTTTTGGAGACCGCTGCTCTGCCAATTGAGCCACTGGCCTATCGTATAATAGGGAGGCGTATTGTATAGTCCTCCCTATCGATTGGCAATACCTAATTATCTAATTTTACTCGATAATTTTAGATACAACGCCTGCGCCTACTGTACGACCGCCTTCACGGATCGCAAAACGTAGACCTTCTTCCATCGCGATTGGGTTGATTAGGGTAACATCCATCTGAATGTTATCACCTGGCATTACCATCTCAACGCCTTCTGGAAGCTCACATGCACCTGTAATATCCGTTGTACGGAAGTAGAACTGTGGACGGTAGCCTTTAAAGAAAGGTGTATGACGGCCACCCTCTTCTTTGGATAGTACGTACACTTCGCCTTCGAAACGAGTATGCGGTGTGATAGAACCTGGAGCAGCTAGAACCTGACCACGTTCAACATCTTCACGCTTAGTACCACGTAGAAGTGCACCAATGTTCTCACCTGCACGACCTTCGTCAAGCAGCTTACGGAACATTTCAACACCTGTACAAGTCGTTGTCTGTGTTTCACGAATACCAACGATCTCAACTTCAGAACCTGTGTTGATAATACCGCGCTCTACACGACCTGTTACTACAGTACCACGACCCTGGATAGAGAATACGTCCTCGATAGGCATGATGAATGCACCGTCGATTGCACGCTCTGGCTCAGGGATGTAAGAGTCTAGTGTTTCAACTAGTTTCTTAACCGCTGTTGTGCCTAGTTCGTTTTCATCTTCGCCGTTCAATGCCATTAGCGCAGAACCCGCGATGATTGGTGTGTCATCACCTGGGAAGTCGTACTGGTCTAGAAGCTCACGTAGCTCCATTTCAACCAATTCAAGCATCTCTTCGTATTCTTCAGAATCAGCACCGCCACAATCTTCTGCAAGAAGGTCAGCTTTGTTCAAGAATACTACGATGAAAGGTACACCTACCTGACGAGATAGTAGGATGTGCTCACGTGTCTGTGGCATAGGGCCATCAGTCGCGCCACATACCAAGATAGCACCATCCATCTGCGCCGCACCTGTGATCATGTTTTTCACATAATCCGCGTGTCCTGGGCAGTCAACGTGTGCGTAATGACGCGCTGGAGAATCATACTCTACGTGTGAAGTCGCAATTGTGATACCACGCTCACGCTCTTCTGGAGCATTATCGATACCATCAAAAGCAACAGCAGCACCACCCCAAACCTCAGCGCATACGCGAGTTAGAGCAGCAGTAAGTGTAGTTTTACCGTGGTCAACGTGGCCGATTGTACCAACGTTAACATGCGGTTTTGAGCGTTCAAATTGTTCTTTAGCCATCGGTCTCTACCAGTACAATTAATTTACAAAGCGCCAAATATAACAAAGGGCAGATATATTTCTATATCTACCCTAAAATAAATTCTGGAGCTCAAGAGCGGAATTGAACCGCCGACCTCACCCTTACCAAGGGTGTGCTCTACCCCTGAGCTACTTGAGCAATAGGTCATTGGAGCGGGTAGCGGGAATCGAACCCGCCTCTTCAGCTTGGAAGGCTGAGGTAATAGCCACTATACCATACCCGCCTTGCAATGAATGGTGGTGAGGGGTGGATTCGAACCACCGAAGCTTTCGCGTCAGATTTACAGTCTGATCCCTTTGGCCACTCGGGAACCTCACCAACAATTTCAACAACTTCGTCTGGCCTGAGATGGTGCCGGCACGAGGAGTCGAACCCCGGACCTACTGATTACAAGTCAGTTGCTCTACCAACTGAGCTATACCGGCTTCTCAACAACGAAGTGGCGCGTATATTACTCAGTAGGCCTTAGGCTTGCAACCCTTTGACACACTTTTTTTTCATTTTTTTCTACAGAATAGCTTTCTACCACTACTTCTTTGATTTCATTGGATAATTTTCGATCAATATACTCAAAAACACGCACTTTAAAACGGAGCTGATTAACCGGGTCAAATTCGATGCGAGCCTTTATTTTAGCGCCTTTCAGCTGCGTCAGCTTTTTTTCTGCTGCGTGACGGTCCTTAAATTCCGTTATCACATACTCAAAATCAAGCATATCATCCAATTCCCGCTTTTCAGTACGCGCTAAGTAATCAATAACTTTCATCCGTTCATTTAGTTGCGGCGGAAGCATAACAACGACCCTATGATTCCGCTCCCCATTCACCCGCACCTGATCAATTTCTGATGTAAAGCCTTGTTCATAGACAAACCGCTTTACGGCACTGGCTTTAACCCAACTACCAAAACCATCAAACTCTACACAGGAAGAGGTTTCCACATCACCTTGCAACCAAGCTAACGACTTTGGATTAATCTCACTCACAAGACGCAACGTATCAATATCAACCGCCGCACTCGCTTTATCCGCAACCGGGGCCACTTGTATGGAGTACCACAAAAATAGCAGCGCATTAGCCAATAGCGTAAACAACGCAATCCAACGCAACATTACGGCCCAACGCTCCAGACAAGACCATCCAGAACCAGATCCGGCAGATACGTCGCCCCATCAACAAGCGAAGCAAACAACGGGCCGTCACCACCGGTCACAAGCAGTTGATAACCCTGCCTCGACCCATCAAGCTCTTTTGCTACCCGCTCAGCCAACGCAAGAAATAGGTAATTAATACCATGGGCAACCGCCGCTGATGTGTGCGTTCCCGGGAGTACATTAAAGTCTGATATAGATTGATCCACTTCAATCTCGGCTGTGTTTGACAACAACCCCTGTTTCATCAACCGCAGGCCCGGTACAATATAACCACCCTCATGAGCACCCGATGAATCAATGTAATCGATCGTTATCGCACTACCGCAATCCACAACACAGCACGCTTGCCTTGCTCTATTGTATGCAGCCAACATAGCCAACCAGCGATCAACCCCCATTCGGGTCGGCTGTAAATAACTATTCTTTACACCGGCACATTGCTCTTGAGTTTCAGCAAACAGCGCATCGACTGATTGAGATTCGGAAAACAGGGCCGCGATCTTTTGATTAACCGCCTCACCCGCAACAGACGCGACCCGAATGGCCGAAAACGGCGTATCCCACGTGACTGGAATATCGGTATCAAACTGTTGCGTGAGGAAACGGCCACGATCCACAACAACTGAATCAGCTAATCGTCGCCATTTAACAAATGTATTTCCCGCATCGATCTCTAGAATCATACCGAACGTCTAATACTAATTTCACCGCCATGATAAGCCTTAACACCCGCCGGTGACTGGAGCAATAACGCACCAGAGCCATCAATCCCTCGACACACACCTTCCACCAGCTCTTGGCCTATCTGCAAGATAATGGCCTCATTCTGCATGGCATGACGCGACTGCCACTCATCAACCAGCCCTGAAAAACCATTTTTTTCAAAATCACCCAAACAGACCACTAGCTCATTAAGAATAACCGCCAACAACGTATTACGACTTACGACATCACCGGCAATCGTTTTTAGATCAGTCCACGGTTGATCAATCGCATCACTAAAAGCCTGCGACATCTCCACGTTAATGCCAACACCGATCACCACCTGACATTGGCCAGACGCTTCACCATGAACTTCGAGCAAAATACCCGCAAGCTTCTTATTCTGATAGAGGAGATCATTTGGCCATTTAAGCTCAACGCCATTGATATCCATTTTTTCCATCGCGCGTACAACCGCAAGACCGACCAGCAAGCTCAACCCTTCAAGCGCCGCCACACCTTGTTCAAACCGCCACACTAACGAGAAGTAAAGATTACGCGCAAAAGGGCTTACCCATTCTCGCCCGCGACGACCACGCCCCGCATTTTGCTGCTCAGCTAAGAACAAACGACCATGACAGTCGCCCTGCTGACTTGCCTTCATCGCCAACTCATTGGTCGACTCCGTACTCAACTGCAAATCAGGACAACCAATTAAGGCCTTCACTTCAGGTAACAATCCCTGATTAATTCGCTCGATATCGAGTAGTTCCAAACCCCCAGGCACGCGATAGCCTCGCCCTTTAACACTGAAAATTTCCAAACCACCGTCTTCAAAACGACGCATATGCTTCCAGATCGCACTACGACTAATGCCAACTTCATCACCAAGCTCTCGCCCTGAATGAAACTTGCCATCAGCCAAAATAGACAACAACGAACGGATCGTCATACTACTTAGCCTTATTTAATTAAATTCTGTCCAATATAATGAAACTGTAGTTATAAGGGTTTGGCCCTTCAGCCAAAAAGTCCTTTCTACCTACCTCGTTCCAACATGACCGATCAAACTCAGGAAACCACGCATCGCCATTAATCTCTGCATCAACTTCCGTAAGGTACAAGCGATCTGCTTTTTCAATCGCTTGTGAATAGATCTGCGCACCACCTATAATCATTGCTTCTTCAGCGCCATCAATGAGACATATACTCTCCGCCAACTCAGCCGCTTCATCCAAACTACCCACCACCTTTACACCGTCAGGGGCATAGGCTTTTTGGCGCGAAACAACAATATTAACCCGGCCCGGCAACGGGCGGCCAATAGATTCAAACGTTTTGCGCCCCATAATGATAGGCTTCCCCATGGTCACACGCTTGAAATAGCGCAGATCCTCAGGCAGGTGCCAAGGTAATTTATTATTAATACCGATCGCTCGGTTTTTATCTTGCGCAACAATAACCGCTAACTTCACCTCCACACCTCCTTCTCGTCTTAAAAAATATTACTATATGACATTCTCGATTATCGTTATCATAAACTAGTCTCAAATCGAATTCAGGTTAATAACAAAGCGATGAAGCAATATCTAGATCTTTGCCAAAGAATAGTTGATCAGGGAATCTGGGTTGACAACAAACGAACAGGAAAGAAGTGTCTAACCATTATCGACGCGGACCTTACCTATAACGTAAAAGACGGGGAGTTCCCTCTTGTCACTACCCGCAAAAGCTTTTATAAATCGGCTATTGCGGAGATTATTGGCTACATTCGAGGCTACGATAACGCTGCTGATTTTCGAAAAATCGGCACAAAGACTTGGGACGCCAACGCTAACGACAACGCTGACTGGCTTGCCAATCCTCATCGCAAAGGGACAGATGATTGCGGATTAATCTACGGCAAGATCGGGCGCAACTTCCCTAAAATAGATGGTGGCAGCATTGATCTACTTCGCAAGATTGTAGATGACCTGTCTAATGGCATCGACGACCGCGGAGAGATTTATACCTTCTATCATCCCGGCGCGTTTCACATGGGCTGCTTACGCCCCTGCATGTACAGCCATCATTTTTCCCTACTCGGTGATACCTTATACTTAAACAGCACGCAAAGAAGCTGCGATGTGCCACTGGGCTTAAACTTCAATATGGTTCAGGTTTATTTCTTATTAGCCATCATGGCTCAAATCACCGGAAACAAACCCGGACTGGCTTTTCATAAAATTGTAAATGCACACATATATGAAGACCAACTGGAATTAATGACCAACGTACAGCTTAAACGTGAACCATTAACTCCGCCCAAACTCATTATTAACCCTGATATCAAATCGCTAGAAGACCTAGAAACATGGGTTACACTTGATGACTTTGAGATAGAGGGTTATGAGCACCACCCCGCCATACAATACCCATTTTCAGTGTAAGCACAGATAACCTCCCTGCATACAGCCCCAATAAAAACGCTGTATGCAGAGGTATACCCCACGGCAACGCCCCTCTAAACCTTTCACCCTATCTCTCTTAATGCTTATTCAGCTCGCAGCGTCCTTTACCCCGCCCGATCGTTTTGCACAGAAAAGAAGAAGCATACCCACCATAATCATTGGCAACGATAGTAGCTGCCCCATTGTCAGCCAATCAAACGCTAAAAACTGAATATGAGCATCCGGCTCTCGAACGAACTCGACCATTGAACGGAAAATCCCATATAGCAGCAGGAACAGGCCCGACACCGCCATACGCGGTCTTGGCTTAGATGAAAACCACCATAAGAGCACAAACAGCACAACACCTTCCAACGCAAACTCATACAGCTGGGAAGGGTGTCGAGGCAACTCCCCTCCCCGAGGAAAGACAACACCCCAAGGCTGATCCGTCACACGCCCCCATAACTCACCACCGATAAAATTACCGATACGCCCAGCACCAAGCCCGACAGGAATAAGCGGGGCAATAAAGTCAGTCATTTGAAATAACGTTTTTTTATGTTGGCGACCAAAGAGATACATCACCACAATAACGCCGAGCAAGCCCCCATGGAAAGACATCCCCCCTTCCCATACTGCGAACAACCAGAGCGGATCAGCGATAAACTTATCAAAATTATAAAAGAGCACATAACCGGCACGCCCACCAAGCACGACCCCCATAGCCCCCCAGAATATAATGTCGGAGATCTGCTCTTCACTCCAACCCGATCCCGCCCTACGCGCACGCCTTACACCTAACCACCATGCTGCCGCAAAACCGATTAAATACATTAAGCCGTACCAATGAATCTTTAAGGGGCCTAACGCCACGGCAATTGGGTCTATATCATGCACCCACATCTGTATCTCCTTATAACAAGTTAGTCAGTAAAAAACGTAAACCTACACACAACAAAAACACGGAGAAAACCCGCTTCAACACAGGCGCAGGTAAACTATGCGCAAGCTTAGCGCCCACCTTGGCAAATAGGGTACTTGTTAACACGATGCCTAAAAAGGCAGGAAGATAAATATATCCCGCACTCCATGCAGGCATCTCTGCATGACCCCAACCTTCCCAAATATTCGTCAACGCACCCATGACCGCTATCGGTAAACCGCAGGCCGCCGAGGTAGCAACCGCCTGCTGCATCTGTACGCGCCCCCAGGTGAGATAAGGCACCGTTAATGTACCGCCCCCAATGCCAAAGATACTCGAAAGCCAGCCGATCAAACCGCCCGAAAAAACAAACGCCCCTTTCGTGATCTCCTTTTCTCCCGCCGAGGGTTTTAAGTTAAGGGACATCTGGAAAGCAACCGCTATCGCGAAACAACCTATCGCAATCTGCAACCACTCACCTTTCATCTGCCCGGCGGTCTTAACACCCAGCACCGCGCCGACTAAGATCCCTAACGCCAGAGGCTTAAAAATATCCCAACGAACCGCCCCTTTACGGTGGTGCGCAAGCGTCGAACTAATCGAGGTCGCCACAATGGTCGCAAGCGATGTTGCAACCGCTGCATGGGTCAATACCTCAGCGGACATCCCTTGCAATTCAAAGCAAAGAATAAGCACCGGTACAATTAACAGCCCACCACCAATTCCAAACAAACCCGCGACAACACCTGCGGCGGCACCCAAGACCAGATAGGTCACAATTGTAATTAACATCACGCCAACCTTTACTGATGTGAATTTTTGCTTCTAAATACTTAGCACTGACCATGCACAACAAGCAGCTAGAAACGAAACAGGACCGCTATCTTACTTAATTAACGGATATTTACTATGTGTCTGATTGGATTTGCTTACCACTGCCACCCTAAATATTCACTTATCCTTATCGCCAACAGGGATGAGTTTTATGTACGACCGAGTGATTTATTAGCCTACTGGCAAGATGATCCCAACATATTAGCGGGTAGGGACCAGCTAAAACAGGGCACGTGGCTGGGCATCAACACACGGGGTCAGATTGCTGCGGTGACAAACTATCGGGATGGGCGCAAACATCCCTCCGGTGATTTACGCTCGCGCGGAGAGCTCACCCGTAATTTTCTCAGCACCCATCAGCCCGCTCCGCACTACCTCGAACAACTTAGGTTAGAACAAAACCAGTTTGGTGACTTCAACCTGCTTATCGGCACCCCTTCATCTGGGCTCTACTACTTTTCCAATACCCACAACAGGGGGCCTGAACCACTCAAACCCGGCATATATGGTCTGAGCAATGCACAACTGAATACACCTTGGCCCAAGCTCAACACTATTAAAGAGCAGCTTTCACAAGCGATAGAGAATGAACAGTTGGATGTTGAGTCACTCATTGGGATTATGAGCGATCCGAAGACAGCACCAGATACACAGCTCCCCGATACAGGGATAAGTACCCCATGGGAAAAAACGTTATCTTCAATCTTTATTAACACAGAAACCTACGGCACACGCGCGACCACTGTTTTACTGCAAGAACACAACGGAAAAACTCAAGTGACAGAACAGAGCTATGATAAACAGGGCAAGATAGCGCGACGTACACAGACACTGTGTGTTCCCCCGCTATAAACGAAGCGACCCTATACGGCGATAACCGGCTGAGCAGGCAAGGCAATACCCAGCTCCTCTAACCGCTCGTTGATAAAGACCTGTATCCGGTCCGCATCATCCATCGCCATTACCTCTTTCAGTAACAGATCGGCATCCTGCTTACTCACCGAGCGAATCGCTGACTTCACCTTAGGCAGGTTCGTCGCATTCATAGAGAGCACGTCATACCCCATCGCCATTAACAGCAGTGCACCGCCCGGCTCAGAGGCGACTTCGCCACAGATAGAGACCGTAACATCCTCTTTATGAGCTTCACGGGCAATATGCTGCAATGCCTTCAATACAGCGGGGTGATAACTCACATACAATCCAGCAACACGTGGGTTATTGCGATCGACCGCTAACAGATACTGCGTTAAATCATTTGAGCCCACCGATATAAAATCGACACGACGGGCAAATCGGCGCACCTGATAAACCGCAGCAGGCACCTCGACCATCACCCCAACAAGCGGGCGCTTAATCGCATAGCCTTCATCCTGCAACTCACGAACAGCACGATCAATCTGACGACTCGCATCTTCAACTTCACCAACACTGGTCACCATCGGGAGCATAATCCGGAGATTATCATACCCCTCTCCCGCTTTGAGCATGGCACGCACTTGAACTAAGAAGATTTCAGGATGATCCAACGTTACCCGAATACCGCGCCAACCAAGGAAAGGATTCTCTTCATTGATCGGGAAGTAAGGCAGCGCTTTATCGCCCCCTATATCTAACGTACGCATAGTCACAGGACGAGGTGAAAACGCTTCAATCTGCTTACGATAAGTGTCCGCTTGCTCCTGTTCGCTAGGAAAAAACTCTCGGATCATAAAAGGTACTTCAGTACGGTATAAACCAATACCTTCTGCACCTCGATCAAGAGAGCGCGCTACATCTGCAACTAATCCGGTATTTACCCACAAAGGCATCACAAAGCCATCAGTGGTTTCTGCTGGAAGGTCTTTTAACGCTTCAAGCTCAGTCGCCTGTTCCTGCTCGCAACGAACAATATCACTGTAGGCCGTTAGTAGCTTTTTACTCGGCTGCACATAGATGCGCCCCGAATAACCATCAAGAATTAACTCTCGCCCATCAATACGGGTCAGCGGCAGATCGACAGCCCCCATAATGGTTGGGATACCCATTGAGCGGGCCAATATAGCCACATGGGAGTTACTCGATCCATGTACCGAAACAAGACCCACTAATTTTTCACTCGGCACCTCACCCAACATAGCGGGTGTCAGCTCATCAGCAACCAGTATGGTCTCGTCAGTAAACTCTAAAGACGCAGGCGCGGCTTCTTGCAGATAGGCCAAGACACGGCGACCAAGATCTTTAATATCTGTCGCCCGCTCTCGTAAATAGGGATCACCCATCATGGAGAACTGATGCACGTGTTCACTTACCACTTCCCTAAGTGCACCTTGAGCCCAATTACCTTGCTCTATACGTGACACCACTTCACCGGCTAATGCGTTGTCATCTAACATGCGTAGGTACACATCAAACAACGCTTGCTCTTCTGATCTTAACCGCTGCGCTAAACTCCGACCGACCACTTTGATATCGCGGCGCACAAGTTTTAGCGCTTCTTGGAAGCTAGCGATCTCTTTCTCAATATCTTTTGCAGCTTTATCAGGCACGGACCCTAAGTCCGCAGGGGGAGAGATAACCGTCGCCGTACCAATTGCAACACCGGCAACACCCGCTACGCCGCCAAAACGAAGATCTATCACATCATCCGATGGGCCTCCAATGGCGGCCAAAGAACCGGTGGCTTCTGCATGGGCAATCGCACCGGCTAGCTGGGCTGAAAGCGTAACAAGGAATGCCTCTTCACTTTCATCAAACCGGCGCACCTCCAGTTGCTGGACCACCAGCACACCCAATACGTCACGATGACGAATAATGGGCACACCCAAAAATGAACTGAGACGCTCTTCGCCTGTGGCTTCAACATACTTATAGGCGGGATGTTCAGCTGCATTTTCAAGGTTAATCGGCTCGGCGCGTTGGACGACCGTACCCACTAAACCTTCGGATGCAGATAGACGAACACTACCAACCGCCTCTTTATTTAACCCCTCCGACGCCATCAGCACATAGCACTGATCTGCAGGGTCAAACAGGTAAACAGAGCAGACCTGCGTGTGCATTGAGCGCTGAATTCTTTGCACGATAAGGTTAAGCACCGTCTCCAAATCTGGGGCGGCACTGACCTCTTGCACAATTGTTCTTAATACATTCAGCACTCAATTTCTCCACTCAGGTATTGTTATCATTAATACGCGATAGCTTTGGAGACAACTCTCGCATTGCCTTGCGGTAAACCTCTCGCTTAAAAGACACAACCTGGCCAAGCGGATACCAGTAACTCACCCATTCCCAGCCATCAAACTCTGGCGAATCGGTGTGATCGATAGTAACGGCACTATCGGTACTTAACATCCTCAACAAAAACCATTTTTGTTTCTGGCCGACACATACTGGATGCGAATTGCGCCGGATCATTCGTTTGGGCAATCTATATCTGAGCCAACCGCGCGTCACCGCAACGATTTCAACATCTGATACTTTGAGTCCTATCTCTTCCCGCAGCTCTCTATACATCGCATCTTCAGGTGTTTCGTCTTCATTGATGCCACCCTGCGGAAACTGCCAAGCATCTTGGCCAATTCGTCTTGCCCAAAGGACCTGACCCAGCGAGTTAGCCAGAATGATACCGACATTCGGCCTGAACCCATCTGAATCAATCACTTTATAATCCCTAAACTCTTTTCAGCTATTGTTCCATACTTCTTTCACACTCAGCAAATCCTCTGACAAAATATTACGCTCGAATATGGTCAATACACCCAAGAAGCACCTATTTTAGAGAAAAAAACCGAGAAAAATGACGTCAATACTCAGGGGGCTTCATTAAAGGGCAGAAAAACAGTACTCAGCGCCACCCACCCCGCTCCTGACGATTGCATTCATTTACGAACCTCCCTATGCTCACGGTCTGACGCGCAGATACGCGAATATGCATAGGAGATACCCAGTGAGCTTAGCCATTTTTGATTTAGACAACACCTTGCTTGGTGGTGATAGTGATCACGCTTGGGGCGAGTTTTTATGTGAGAAAGGGATCGTAGACAGCGATGAATACCGCCGTGCAAATGACTATTTTTATGAACAATATAAAAATGGCGGTTTAGATATTTATGAGTTCCTAAACTTTGCACTCCGCCCATTGACCAAACTGGACACCACGCAACTTAATACGCTGCACCAACAGTTTATGGCCGAGAAGATAGAGCCTATTATTTTACCTAAAGCGCTCGAGCTCTTAAAAAACCACAAAGCCCGTGGCGACTATCTCCTGATTATTACGGCAACCAACCACTTCGTTACTGGCCCCATTGCGAAACGTTTAGGTGTGGATGCCATTATCGCCACAGATCCTGAAGTCATCGACGGGCAGTACACCGGTAAAGTAGCGGGAATCCCTTGTTTCCAAGCGGGCAAAGTAACACGCCTGCATGAGTGGTTATCAACAAGCCCACACTCACTGGATAACAGCTATTTTTACAGCGACTCTCACAACGACCTACCGCTACTGGAGTTAGTGACTAACCCCATAGCGGTCAACCCCGATGAGATTCTTGAGGCCCACGCCAATGAGCACCTATGGCCGGTTTTAGATCTGCGGTAAATGCACAGGTTTAGCATACGTCACCAATAATGGTGAGGTATGCTGAACACACCCCTTAAGCGACCGCATTACACTGTTTCAGCGCTTCATTCAGCGTCCTCATCAACATACTTCGCGTAATAACACCCACCAGCTTGCCTTGATCCTCCACCGCGTACACCTTAGGTTTATCTAAGGCCATCTGCTGCGCAAGATCAACAACACTCATATTAGGTTTAACCACCAAAGGATCTCTGCGCATAAGCGTTTCAACGGTCACATGACTATCACAGTGATAGCTATCCGCCAGTAGATGGGGAAGGCAATCAAACTCGGATAGGAAACCCACAATCTTTAGGTTCTTATCAACAACAGGCAAACCTAAATAACCGGATTTAAGAAGGGTCGTGACCGCATCAACCAACGGCATATCTGTTCTGAGCGGATGAATGACGGGACACATCGCGTCTTTTATTTGCAACATAAGGCCACCTTATTCTGCTTATCACTGAATAAAGTCTGGCAAAAAACACACAAATGGCAACAAAATAGATAAGGAGCAGCAGAGCTGCTGCTCCAAAAGCCCATTTAAGCTAAGGGCAAGGGTTAGGGAAACGAATGTGAATCTCATCGATAGCAGCGAGTAGCTCAGCACTCAAATCCACCGATAAAGAATCGATATTCGTTTTTAATTGGGTCAAGTTACTGGCACCAATAATATTACTCGATACAAAGTCTCGGCTATTAACCCAAGCCAGCGCCATCGTCGCGGGATCTATCCCATGCTGACGCGCCAATTCAACATACGCTTGCGTAGCTAACTGTCCCTGCTCATTAACATACCGAGCAAAAACAGGGTATCGGGTTAATCGTCCATCCTCGGGCTGAGCACCAGCAAGGTACTTACCACTCAAAACACCAAACCCTAATGGCGAATAAGGTAATAAAGAGACACCTTCCCGATGCAGTACCTCTGTCAGACCCACTTCTACACTTCGATTAAGAAGGTTAAAAGGGTTCTGTACAGACACACATTTAGGTAGTTCATGCTGCTCAGCTAACTGCAAAAACTTCATGGTCCCCCATGCAGTTTCGTTAGATAAACCCACATGGCGAATCAAACCTTCCTGCACCAGCTCGTTCATCACCTCCAGTGTTTCCAATAAAGGTGTACCGTCTTTCTCCGGCTGGTGTTGGTAGTTCAACTGACCAAAAAAATTCGCCGCCCTATCAGGCCAGTGAATTTGATAAAGATCGATATAGTCCGTTTGTAAACGCTTAAGGCTGTTCGTCACCGCCTCACGAATGTTACGACGGTCTAGCGCCATATCTGGGCGAATATAACTGACCATCTCACCCGGGCCTGTCACTTTGGTCGCGACAACCATCTGCTCACGGTTTTTGCGCGCCTTAAGCCAGTTCCCTATGATCGTTTCATTTCGCCCCTGATAGCGAGGCGACGTCGGGATCGGGTACATTTCTGCACCGTCAAGAAAGTTAACACCTTGCTCAACCGCATAATCCATCTGCTCAAACGCGTCAGCCTCGCTTTGGTCGCTACCAAATGTCATGGTACCCAAACAAATGGCACTGACCTTTAGATCTGTTTTTCCTAATAGGTTATAACGCAAAGCGATCTCCTCTTTCGTTTATGACGATGGCAAAACCCGAACAAAAAACGATTTCAAGTAGTCTGTTTCAGGAATAGCGGGATGTACTGGGTGATCGGCCCCTTGGTGGCCTTGGTCAAAAATCTGCGCATTGCGATCAAGCTCGCGGCTGTTGCTGCGAATAATATCAACTAAACGTTGGCGTTCTAAATGCATAGAGCACGATGCGGAGACTAAAATCCCATCCTTCTTTAGCAGACGCATAGCAAAATTATTCATACGCGCATAAGCCCGCTCACCATTACGAATATCTTTTTTCTTCTGGATAAACGCCGGTGGATCGAGCACAACCACATCAAATTTTTCTTTATCGGCAATAAGCGATTTACAAATATCAAACGCATCACCGTGAAAGCCTTCAAAACGATCTGAAGCATTGTTGATCCGTGCGTTTTCTGCGGCCACTTCTAGCGCAAAATGCGAAGCATCAACACAAATGGCCTGGGAAGCACCTGCGGCTAGGGCTTGCGCGCCCCAGCCACCTACGTAGCTAAACAGATCCAGTACGCGCTTACCGTCAACATGACGCTGCATCTGCGCACGGTTGTTACGGTGATCATAAAACCAGCCGGTTTTCTGACCTTTCTGCAACGGTGCTAACAGCGGCACTGAGTTTTCCATCAGAGGGCATAGATCAGGGATATCGCCCTGCACAACCTCTGTATAGGTTTCTAACCCTTCCATATCGCGCATTTTGCCATCATTGCGTAGCAAAATAGCTTTAGGGGTAAAGACTTTATTGAGCGATTCGATAATCTCATCCAGCACAGCTTCCATCCCAGCGGTCGAAATCTGTACAACAAAAATATCATAAAACCGATCGATAACTAAGCCAGGCAAGCCATCACTATCGCCAAAGACTAAACGGTAGCAGCTATCACTAAAACAGCTCTCACGTAGGGACAAGGCAACCTTTAACCGATGAATAATCAAGGAACGGTCAAGGGTGTATTTCAAGTCACGACTGACAATACGACCACAAATCAACGTATTGGGATTAACATAAGCCACACCTAAGGGCTTACCTTTATCCGTTTCAACAATCACTTGTTCACCGGGAGCGAAGCTTTTTAGCGGCGTGGCACGGTTATCTACCTCATTACTGTAGATCCAAAGGTGACCACCCCGAAGACGACGCTCAGCGCCACTATTAAGTTTTAGTGTTTGCAGTGACATGATTTTCCAGCTTTGACAGACAGTTTTTATAAACAATTATCCCGGCATAAAGCCGGGACAATAATTTAACTTGTACAGAACCTAAGGTCCCGTAGGCTTATAGAGCTATACGCTTATGCTTCTGATTCACAAAGACCCGTATAACCTTCGGCATCTAATAGATCATTCAGCTCAGCAGTATCGCTTAGCTTAATCTTGAAGAACCAGCCATCTCCATAAGGATCGGAGTTAACTAATTCAGGTGAGTCTTCTAGCTCTTCATTGATAGCAACAATTTCACCACTTAGCGGTGCGTATACATCGGAAGCAGCTTTAACGGACTCAACAACACCCGCCTCGTCACCACCCGCAAGCTCTGCGCCTACGTCTGGTAGCTCAACAAAAACCACATCACCGAGTAGATCCTGTGCGTGGTCAGTTACACCGATAGTAACGATACCGTCTCCTTCGACACGGATCCATTCATGACTAGCAACGTATTTCAGTTCAGATGGGATGTTACTCATGTTTATTTCCTACCCTTGTGGTCTTAGTTCTTATCTAGTTTCTTAATCGAAAACTTTTTTGCCGTTTCGAACAAATGATGGTCTTAGCACACGTACTGGAACTCGCTTACCACGAATCTCCACATCCGCTTGCTCTCCCGTCGCCGCTGGCACCCGCGCCATTGCGATAGAAAAACCTAAGGTTGGAGAGAAGGTTCCACTTGTGATTTCGCCTTCGCCCACACCGTCAACAATAACCTTTTGATGAGCGCGCAATACACCGCGTGCCTCCATCACCAAGCCAACAAGTTTATCAGTAACGCCACTCTCTTTTTGAGCTTGAAGCGCCTCGCGGCCAATAAACTGGCGTTCTTGCGGTTCCCAGGCAATCGTCCATCCCATGTTAGCGGCTAATGGCGAGACTGTCTCATCCATATCGGAACCATATAGGTTCATGCCCGCTTCCAAACGTAAGGTATCACGTGCACCTAAACCACAAGGTTTTACGCCTGCATCCGATAATGCCTGCCAAAAATCAGCGGCTTCATCTTCTGGTAGCATGATTTCCAATCCATCTTCACCTGTGTAACCGGTTCTTGCAATAAACCAGCCCTCAGACTCCAACCCTTGGAACACACTCAGCTGATCAATTAACTTAGCGCGTGATTCACTAACGGCTTGCTTGCTCAACTCAATAGCCTTAGGCCCTTGTATCGCAATCATAGCAAGATCTGGCTGCTCTGTGAGCGCAACATCGTCAAAACCCACTGTGTGGTCGGCCATCCAGCGTAGGTCTTTCTCACGGGTAGCACAGTTGACTACAACGCGGAACCATTCACCCGATACGCCCGGCTCAGTCATAAGATAAACGATCAGGTCATCAATAACCCCACCATTATCATTCAACATACCGCTGTACAGTGCTTTACCTTTCTCCTGCAGCTTAACCACATCGTTAGCAAGCAGGTAACGTAAATACTCTTTTGCATCAGTTCCGGTAACGTCTACAACCGTCATATGGGAAACGTCAAACATACCTGATGCGGTTCTCACCTGATGATGCTCATCAACCTGAGAACCATAATGGATGGGCATATCCCAACCACCAAAATCAACAATTTTAGCACCCATTTCTTGGTGCTTTTCATATAGCGCTGTTTTACTACCCATTCTATTAACTCTTATTAAGGGTCTGCATTAAGGGTTTGGTTCATCAATCAAACGTTTCTGTAACCTAACTATGACCAAGACCGCTCTTTATGTTCATTGCATTCCAAGCATAGATAAATATCAAAGGAGCCTAAAAAGCAAAAAAGGGATGACAATTTATAGGGATTTGCTCTTTAGTTCAATCTTTGGACAAAAAACATCTCTGCAACTATAGTCGCGACACACCGCAGAGATGAATAAAAGCACCGACGGATACCTACGTTTTACGCTTTAATAGGCCGTTTTGCTAGCGTAGGAACATCATCCGACAACCCCATCGCACGCTGTACAATATGGTTTTTAACCGGAGGCAAACCGTTCAATAGGTTCATACCCATATTCCGCGCCAAACGCAAAAATGGCTGATCATTAGCAAATAGCCGCTTAAACCCTTCCATCGCTGCGGACATCTGAATATTTTCGGTTCGTCGGATACGCTGAAAACGCGTTAATACGCGCTCACTGCCGATCGACTCACCTCGCTCCAATGCCTCCATCAACGTATCAACTAACTGAGCCGCATCCATCAGCCCTAAGTTCACACCCTGCCCCGCTAAGGGGTGAATAGTATGCGCGGCATCTCCAATCGCCACAAAGCTAGGCCGCACGTAGTGCTTAGCGTGGCGCTGCTTTAACGGAAAGGAGAAACGCGGGTCCACCGAGATAATCTTACCTAAGCGCTGCTCAAACGCATCGCCTAAGGCGCTAGCAAAGGCCTGCGAATCTAACGCCATTAACGTTTTAGCGTGGGCAGGCGACGTTGACCAGACAATCGAACAATAGTGTTTACCATCTTCACTGCTCAACGGCAGAAACGCCAAAGGCCCGTCATCGGTAAAACGCTGCCAAGCGGTTTGCTGGTGCGCGTTTTCTGTTTGCACGGTGGTCACTATCGCATCGTGGCCATAGTCCCATTCCCACATAGGGATACCCGCCATCTGTCGAGTTTTTGACAAGGCTCCGTCAGCAGCAACGACCAATGACGCCTGAATCTCTCGCCCATCATCTAAGGTAATATGTCGATAATCACCTTCGTGATTAGAGAGCGCTGTCACGTTGACTCCCACAGCCAATTCAATGTTGTCATGGGACTGTATCGCCTGCTGAAGCCCAGCGAGCGTAACGCGATTCTCAACAATGTGCCCCAATACGGGCTCATGTAGCGCGTTTGCTGAAAACGCTATGTGCCCTGTTCCCTCTCCATCCCAGACATCCATAGCGGTATAAGGTGTAATACGACAACGTTGCATATGTGGCCATGCGCCTATCGCGGTAAGCACCTGCTGGGATGCACAAGTCAGCGCACTCACCCGCGGGTCATAGCGCTCGGGAGGCAACTGACAAAGGGCATCTATATCAGGGTGTTTATCCGAACGCTGCTCAAGCACAAGGATCTTCATACCGCTCGGCGCTAACCCTGCAGCTAAAGTCAAACCCACCATCCCCGCGCCTACAATCACTACATCCGCTTCAATCTGTTCTGACATCGACATATTCCTATTTCAGATCGGGGGCCGGCATATCAAGCCCCATCGCGCTACGGGCAAATAATGTTTTGGCGGTAGGGCAAATATCTAACAGCTGAAGGCCTACATTTCGGCCCACCGCTAACAACGGATTATGATTAGAAAAAAGCTTCATCGTCTGATCACTAAACCCGATAGTACGTACCTGATCTAAACGCTGCTGCTCATAAAACGCTTGTAACCGTGTTAAATCGCCTAAATTTTGTTGCTGTTTGCGCGCATGAATTAGTGTTTCAGCTAAACTAGCAACGCCCCGCAATGCAAGGTTGTAACCTTGGCCCGCGATAGGGTGCAGCGCATGCGCCGCGTTACCTAAAACGACTAAGCCTCGCCTGACCTGCTCATCCGCCACGGTTAATTTCAACGGATAGGAAAAGCGTTGACCCACATGGATAACATTACCTGCACGATAGCCAAACCGCTCATGAAAGCGTGCGATAAACGCCTGATCATCTAAACCAAGCACCTCATCAATGAGGTCATTAGGCACCGTCCAGACTAGGGCACTGCGAGGGCTCCCATCCTTATCTTCCAACGGCAGTAACGCCATAGGGCCACTATCCGTAAAGCGTTCATAAGCAACACCATTATGGGGCTGGTCGGTACTCACATTCACCACAATGGCATGCTGATCGTACGTTGTTTCGCTGTAACTAATCCCCATCGACGCACGTAAAGGAGAACGCCCACCATCCGCCATAACCACCAGTTCACAGCTAAGCTCTGCATGTTCACCTTGATACTCAACGGTCACGCCCATGCTATCGGCACGACTTTCAACCGCCGTAACACTCGCCGGACAGATAAAATCGATACGAGGGCTGGCGGCTTGCTGTAAATGGTCGAGTAGCACATGGCCCAACCATTGGTTTTCGACCACATAACCTAACGCGGAAACCCCTTCCTTTTTAGCATTGAGCCGCGTCACACCAAAATATCCTTTATCGGACACATGGATATCGCTAATAGGTGATACATGTGCTTTTAAACGTGTCCAAACACCCATTGCTTCATAGATAGAGCGACTGCCATACGCCAGTGCTGTCGAGCGAGCATCGTAACTTGGCTGGTACTCTTCTACATCGTGGGTCGGCAATGCAACGGACTCAATAACGGCAATATTGAGGTCTAACGCGTCAGACATCGGCAAAAGAGCGCACGCTAAGCTTGCGCCTACCATGCCCCCCCCAATAATGACTATATCGTAATGCTGTTTCATGCAGAGGCCATTAACGCTTCAATTTCATCGATCTCTTTAGGCACCGCCGCCGTTAGAATCTCGCACCCTTGATCTGTAATTAATACATCATCTTCGATACGTATCCCAATGCCACGCCAACGAGCCTCAACGTTTTCGTTATCCACCGCCACATAGATGCCCGGCTCAACGGTCATCACCATGCCCGGCTGCAAAGGCCGCCACTCACCCTCTACTTTGTAATCACCCACATCATGCACATCCATGCCCAACCAGTGTCCCGCGCGATGCATATAAAAATCGCGATAGCCGCCGGATTCAATCTCATCCTCTAAAGGTCCCGTTAAGAGCCCTAGATCAATTAAACCTTGAGTAAGCACGTTAACGGAGGCTTGGTGCACCTCATCCCAAAGGACGCCCGGTTTAGCCAAGTTAATACAAGCTTTTTGCGCATCCAATACCAGCTGGTAAAGTGCCTTCTGTTCTGCACTAAACCGTCCATTTACAGGGAAGGTCCGGGTAATATCACCCGCATAATGATCCAACTCACAACCCGCATCAATCAGAACAAGATCGCCATCTTGCAGCGGCTGATCATTCTCAATGTAATGCAACACGCAGCCATTAGCGCCACCCCCTACAATCGTGGAGTAAGCCGGCTGTCGGCAGCCCTTTAAGGTAAAATGATAAAGAATTTCGGCTTCGAGCTGATACTCCATCATCCCCGGCTTACAGACCTGCATCGCTCGAATATGACCTTGTGCTGAGATCTCTCCCGCTTCACGCATCAACGCCTGCTCAGCATCGGTTTTAATCAAGCGCATCTCATTCAATAGCTGATCCAGCATGACCAATTCAGATGGTGCAACCGCACCCTGACGAACCTGCCCTCGAATCAGATTTAGCCAATGCCTTACTTGCTGGTCTAAATCCTCATCTCGGCCAATGGAATAGTAAATACGCGCCAGACCATCAAGCAGCGTAGGCAGAATCGTATCGATCTCATCAATCGGATGCCCTTCAGCGATATGATAATCAGCAACGACCCCTTCAGGGCCGGCTCGATAACCGTTCCATATCTCCATTAGCTTGTCGCGATTACGACAAAACATGACCGATTCACCGGCGGCACGTCCTGGAATCAACAGCAAAACCGCATCAGGCTCATTAAAACCGGTTAGGTAATAGAAATGGCTATCCTGCCGGAAGGGATACTCAACATCGCTGTTACGCTGTTTCATTTGCGCAGCAGGGATAATCGCAATACTACCGGGTAGCATGCTATCCATGAGTTTTTGTCGACGCGTAGCAAACTGGTCCAAGCTAATTTTCATTTAGTGTAACCTGCTATTTTCCGGTTCAACTTGGGCAAACGCTTTCTCTTTATTTTCTAGCGCTTTATTACATTCGGTGAAGAGCATAAGCACAGCCATCCTTACATACTCCTGCACCTCCATTAGGTCAGATTCATTCTCATCTAACTCTTCTAACTCAATGGAGATTTGCGCAATTTGACCTAAATCAGTCAATGTCTCTTTTGCTTCAGAGGACAGCGACGCATCAGTATGCTTGCCATATAAACCAAACCCACTTAAGAAACTTTGGCACCAGCGACCTAATGCATCAGCCCGCTGAGAGATTTCGTTTTCATCATCAGGAAGTAACATTTCAAAATCTAAATCTAAACTTTCTAACGCCTCACAGGAGGCTGAATACAGATTCACTAAAGTAACTTTACTGCTTTCGTGCGACAACGCCTCAATATCCAACAGCTCACAAGCCGTCTGCAGCAACATTGTAGGTTGTAATCTAGCACCGGCAGCCAAGTGACCAGAGATCAAACCATGCAATTCTGAAGGCGACACTACGCGCACGCCTTCCTCCACAAACATATTAGCAACAAGCTCAAAATCAGGCAGATCTACAGGTACATTTTCTAAAGACATGAATAAAAGTCCATCAATATTAATATGCTGCTAATCCTAGCATTTCCGCGAATCACGTGCAGCGTCATTGACCCTCAGGCAACGGCTGATTATAGTCCTGCAGAGAAGAATAAACCTGCGCTTCTTAATCATTAGGATTTACCAACTCAAAAGCAGGGTTTAAAAAAAGGTTTAGGAGTCTCGATTCTGCATGGCCGAGCATTATTTTGACGCGCTAGAACAAAAAATTGACCAGATTCTTGAGCGCTACACAGCACTAGAGCAGGAAAACGCTCAACTTCGTGAACGCGAGCAAGCGCTGAAAGAAGAGCGCGCGCAGCTAACTCAAATCAACGAACAGACTCAGAGCAAGATAAAAGCGATGATTGTTCGACTGAAAGCCTTGGAGCAAAACCGATGAGTCATGCAGATTCACAAACCGTATCCATAAGCTTATTAGATAAAGAGTTTAGCTTTAACTGCCCCGCCGATGCCGAAGCTGAATTGCTCGCCTCTGCGGACCTGCTCAATGAAAAAATGCGTGATATTCGAAAATCAGGCAAAGTTCTCGGCCTAGAGCGTATCGCCGTTATGGCGGCTTTAAACCTAGCCCATGAACTATTGCAGTCACGTCAGAGCGCCAATGACAATGTTGAACACCGTCTTCGCCACTTAGGTAATAAAATTGATACCGCTCTCCAGGCGAACAATCGGTCGGGAAGTAGCGACGATACAATTTAAAGCTTGAATTTTTTTCATCTGGCGCAAATTTGCTTAAAAGACATACAGTTACCGGGCTTCTAGCATAAATTAATATTAATACAAGACCTGACAGTCAAACTAGAAGGCGTATAATGGGCTTATGCCCTGGGGTGTTCGGTTGTTAGTTACGTCCCTCGAGCCGATAACCACACTTTTGGAGGTTACTCGTAGTTTCTGGTGTGCATGTCCGATTTATCGGGAAGCCTAACGTTACTCAGTAACCCCCTCCTTGAACCTTCGGGTTCAGGGCCTTAACCGACGTCGGCACCTTGGGGATCTTCTTTTACTTAGCAATGAATCAACGCAAAACACTTCGCCAAAAAATTCGTACACTCCGGCGATCACTCACCCCCCGTCAACAACAGCAAGCAGCAGACCGTTTGCTCGCGAACATCCGTAATCGAGCTGATTTTCGTCGCGCCAAAAACATTGCAATGTACCTACCCAATGATGGCGAAATTAATCCGGAACCGCTGATACAACTGTGCTGGACATTAGGCAAACACGTATACCTCCCCGTACTACATCCGGTTTTACACAACCGATTATGGTTTGTGCCTTATACGCCAAAAACGAAGATGATCAAAAACATTTACGGCATACAAGAGCCGACCCTTATTCCTCACCAACGCCGTACAGCGTGGTCACTGGATTTAGTATTACTTCCATTGGTTGCGTTCGATGAGCGGGGTAACAGAATGGGTATGGGCGGTGGCTATTATGACCGCACGTTTAGCTTTAAAGCATTGAGAAAGGGGCTAACAGGACCTAAATTGATTGGGCTGGCACATGAAATTCAAAAAGTAGAAGAACTCCCGGTAGAAAACTGGGATATCCCTTTAACTTCCATTATTACAGATACCAAAAGCTATTTATAACAACAACGATTAGCTATTGAAGACTTGCTGAAATAATGAAGCGAGCTCGAAATCAGCATGCGATACACCGGTCATCACTGAACCCAGCACAAACACAACGACTAATATTAATACGAGATCTGGACCTTTTTTCATTACCCTGCCTATAGAGGTTTACCGTACATAAAACAAACGCCCGTTTATTTTATGGCTGGCGCGTAGTTTTTCACATTTAAAGTATTTTGCAAGCGTTTACAAAATATCACTCTAATGAACTTATCGGCCAGTTACAACTTAATCTTAATGCAAAAACACAGAAAGAGCCAATTACTTACTGATTTATAATGATTTTTGCAAAAAAGACAAGAAAATCAACACAACAGGGATGGAAATCATCGAAATTAACGTCTGTCCGGTAATAATTGCGGCCATCATCGGCGCATCACCGCCCAGCTGACGCGCCAAAATATAAGATGAGGTTGCCGTTGGAAGTGCTGCGTATAACCAAATAATTTCCGCGCTCTCTACATCTAAGGCAAGTACAGCGCACAGCGCAAAAGCAACAATCGGCATCAGCCCTAATTTTATAAAAGAAGCCCAGCCAATCTCTTTCCCGCTTTTAACTAACACCCGAAAGCTGAGCCCAGCCCCCACCGAAAGCAAACCCAGTGGTAACGCCATACGGCTTAACAGATCCGCCACTGGCTCCAATACCACAGGAAACCCCACCCCCGTCTGATTCAGCAGTAAACCCAATAAACTACTAATGATCAGAGGGTTTTTAGTGATCGCCAAGAAAATGGAGCTGATATTACCGGTTTTATGGGTAAAAACAGAAAAGACTAACACACAGCACAAGTTAAGCAGCGGGATCATGATTGCCATCACAACGGCCCCCACGGCGAGACCTAAGCTCCCATACAGCGTTGCAGATGCCGCCAGACCCACATAAACATTAAACCGTACAGACCCTTGATAGAGAGAGGTAAAGCCTGCCGCATCAAAGTCCGTGAACAACCGGACAATAAACGCTAAGACGCTGGCAATAAACACCATTAACAATATCGTTAGGCCAACAGCGCCCAGATCTACAACCGACATATCGGTTGTAGACAGCCGCGTCACCAACAAAATAGGGAACAGAATAAAATAGGTGGCCTTTTCCGCTTGTCGCCAAAACGCTTCACCGGGGAACTGCGCCCTTTTGGCAACATACCCCAATAGAATCAACGCAAATACGGGCCACAAGGCACTGATTATCTCAATCATAATGGTATAGTACTTTTATAAAATAAATAATGACGCAACAGAGTGGAGCAGAATTATGATGACATCTCTCGTATTAACCGTCATCGGCCCGGACAAGCCTGGGTTGGTGGAGATGCTAGCACAAACCATCGCAAATAATAGCGGTAACTGGTTAGAGTCTGGCATGTCACGTTTGGCCGGCAAGTTTGCGGGCATTCTCATTACTGAAGTTCCAGAAAAGCATGCCGACCAATTAATTAACGCATTAGAGGCGTTAGAAACCCAAGGCCTTAAAGTCACCGTAGAACGCTCTGATAGCCCGGAGAATAACGCACTCACGCAACATTTTACATTAGAGCTGGTGGGTCATGACAAGCCGGGGATCGTACGGGACATCTCCAGCGTATTAGCAAAGCACCATGTCAACGTTGAACGCCTAACAACTGAACTGGTATCTGGCTCCATGTCTGCTGAACTACTATTTAAAGCCGAGGCGGACCTGTTAGCCAGCACCACGTTAGATATTGATGCCCTTCAGGCGTCGATTGAGAACATCGCTAACGATTTAATGGTTGATATTGTCTTTAACACATAAGCACCGCGGCGCAGCCATCACCGTTTTATTTAAGGTGTACAGAAACACAGTAGCGCCCAACAAAAAAACGCACCGACTAAGGTGCGTTTTTCTACCTACAGACGTACCTAAACGAGCTTAAGCACGCTGATCCAGTTTAGCCTGACCGCGTTTTACCGCAGCGCGTACTTGATCAGGGGCTGTACCACCAATATGGTCACGTGCCGCCACAGAACCTTCCAGACTCAATACGTCAAACACATCCTGCTCAATCGTGTCAGAGAACTGAACCAACTCTTCTAAGCTCATTTCACCCAAATCTTTATTCTGCGCGATACCGTAAGCCACTGACTTACCAACCACTTCATGGGCATCACGGAATGGCATCCCTTTACGCACAAGATAATCAGCCAAATCCGTAGCAGTAGAGAATCCACGTAACGCCGCTTCTCGCATGCTCTCTTTCTTCGATTCTAATGCGGGCACCATGTCGGCAAACGCACGCAAACAACCTTTAACCGTATCGATCGTATCAAACAACGGCTCTTTATCTTCTTGGTTATCTTTGTTGTAAGCCAAAGGCTGAGATTTCATCAGCGTAAGTAGACTCATCAAGTGACCATAGACACGACCACTCTTACCACGCACCAATTCAGGCACATCTGGATTTTTCTTCTGCGGCATAATGGAGGAGCCTGTGCAGAAACGATCCGGCAAGTTAATGAAGTTAAACTGCGCCGATGTCCATAAAACCAACTCTTCGGACATACGCGTCATGTGCATCAACAACACACTAGACGCCGCACAAAATTCAATCGCAAAATCACGATCGGATACCGCATCAAGGGAGTTTTCTGCAGGTGCACTAAAGCCAAGTAGCTCACAGGTTAAATCACGCTGAATAGGATACGTCGTTCCAGCCAGAGCAGCGGCACCTAGAGGCATAATATTGACACGCTCACGACAATCAACAAAACGGCTGTAGTCACGGCTTAGCATTTCAAACCATGCGAGTAAGTGGTGACCAAATGTCACAGGTTGTGCCGTTTGCAGATGAGTAAAGCCGGGCATAATAGTGTCGGCCTCGCCTTCAGCCAAGGTCAACAAACCTTGCTGTAAACGTGTAATCTCAGGCAAAATCAGATCGATCTCATCCCGTAGGTATAGTCGAATATCGGTAGCAACCTGATCATTACGCGAACGACCCGTATGCAATTTTTTACCTGTAATGCCAATTTTAGCGGTCAGTGCGGCTTCGATGTTCATATGCACATCTTCCAGTGCGATAGACCATTCAAATTCACCCCGTTCAATCTCAACGCGAATTTCGCCTAACCCACGAATAATATCGTCACGCTCTTGCTCCGTTAACACACCCGCTTGGGTCAGCATTTTTGCATGGGCAATAGAACCGCGAATATCCTGCAGATACATGCGCTGATCAAACTCTACCGATGCTGTAAAACGTGCCACGAACGCATCAGTTGGCTCATTAAAACGACCACCCCACTGCTGGTTGGTTTTATCACTCATGGGAAAACCTCTAATAGCTCAGTTATGCTTCAACCTAAATCAGGCTGACTCTATAAATTTGCGCAACATTATATCACGCCCTTTGACTTCACGCGGCTATAACAAGCACGGCAATCTGATACAATTAACAACAAATATTCCAAATGTCGTGCTAGAGACAACTTTTATGAGCAGAACTATCCGTATTGCAACCCGAAAAAGCCCACTTGCCCTTTGGCAAGCTGAATATGTTAAAGCTGAACTTGAACGCCATCATTCAGGCATCAAGGTTGAAATTCTTGGCATAGTCTCTAAAGGCGACAAAATACTCGATGCCCCCTTAGCCAAAGTGGGCGGCAAAGGCCTTTTTGTTAAAGAGTTAGAAGAGTCTATGCTAGCAGGCGATGCGGATATCGCCGTTCATTCCATGAAAGATGTACCGATGGAGTTCCCACAGGGCTTAGGCTTGGCCGTTATCTGTCCACGCGAACGCCCCACCGATGCCTTTGTATCTAATCACTACAACAGCATTGATGAACTACCTGAAGGCGCTATCGTTGGCACCTCTTCTCTTAGGCGCGAAGCACAGATCAGGGAAAGACGTCCCGACCTTAAGATCAACTGGCTACGCGGCAACGTCAACACACGCTTACGCAAGTTAGATGACGGGGAATACGATGCCATTATCTTAGCAACCGCGGGGCTGTTACGTTTAAAAATGCCTGAACGTATCCGTTCAGAGATCTCTGTAGACGTGAGCCTACCTGCGGGCGGACAAGGCGCTGTCGGTATCGAGTGCCGCACAGATGATGCCGAGCTAATTGCACTACTACAGCCGTTGCATGATCAAGAAACCGCATGGAGAGTGACCGCAGAGCGCGCCATGAACCGCCGATTAGAGGGTGGCTGCCAAGTGCCCATCGCCTGTTATGCAACCCTAAACGATGACAACAGCGAGCTTTACTTACGCGGCTTAGTCGCTAAACCTGACGGCACACTTATCCTTAGAGATGAAGAAACAGGCAAGCCGGAAGACGCAGAAGCGATGGGCATTAAAGTAGCCGATCGTCTATTAGCTGCCGGCGCAAAAACAATCCTAGACGCTGTCTACAACACACCTAACGCTTAACCTATGCCAACAGATTGTTTAACCGGCCTGAGAGTGCTCGTTACACGACCGCACCATCAGGCATCCAAATTACTCCAAGCGCTCCGCAGCCAAGGCGCGGAGCCCATTGCCTTTCCTCTGCTCAAAATCAGCCCGATTACTGAGTCTGATGCGAATTACCACAGATTAAAGCAACAGATAATAGATTTAGATCACTTTCAACATCTAATCTTTGTCAGCCCAAATGCGGTACATAACGGCTATAATTGGATTGATCAATATTGGCCACAGCTGCCCATCGGCATAAAATGGCTAGCCATAGGCAAGCAAAGTGCTAACGCCCTCAGCAACTATGGTATAGATGCCTATCACAGCCCATTAGGCTACGATTCAGAGACACTCCTCGCCTCACCAGCACTCAACAACATCAGCGGGGAGAAAGTACTTATTATACGCGGGGAAGGCGGTCGTGAGAAATTGGCCGAAGAACTGCGTGCACGAGGCGCCGAGGTTAGCTATGCTGAACTCTATCGCCGGGAACAACCGACATACAAAGATGGCGAGGTTGCTGAAGCCTTATATAAGAATAAGCTTGATGCCATTCTCATCAGTAGTGGAGAGGGTTTACACAACCTGATGAGCATCGCTAAAGGAAGCCAACAACAATTCAGCACTGATTCACTATTAAAATGCCATCTTATAGTGCCAAGTGAACGCATCAAGCACGACGCTGAATCAGCAGGATTCACAAGAATAACCACAGCAGCAGGCCCTGATGATCAATCAATGATCACCGCCTTGTTGCAGTAACTGACTTTTGCGGAAATCGACAGATGAGCGACAAGAAGAAAACGCCACAGGAAGAGAGCACTGAAGCGCCAAAATCACATACGTCTGACGTGTTAGATGAGGCGACGGAAGAGACGAAGGAAACCGTCGAAGAAACGGCCACCTTAGACTCAAAAGATAACGCCAAAGATCCGACACCGCCGAACGACGAGGCAGACGTCAACGACGCGATCGATGAAGCGGTTAAAAATGCTGAAATCAACAAAACAGCGGCGGCCAACGAAGTCGTGGCCGAAAAGCTCGCCAAGCAAGAGAAACAACGCGCCACATGGCCTGGCAAGCTCGCCCTACCTTTATCTATTATTGCCCTTGGCGCAGCCGGCTATCTTTACTGGCTATCCCTGCAGCAAAACAGCAGTGTAGAGCAAAACAACGCCGCCATTGAAGCTCAAGTCAGCGCATCCCTAAGCGACGCTCGTAGCGCCATCGATCAGTCACTGGCCAGCATGAATCAAAAACTTGGCCAGCTACAAGCACAAAGCCAAGCGGACAAAAACAATATTGATGAGCTTCAAGCCCGTTTAACCAAAAGCATTCAACAAGTCACCGCCACACAAAACACCTCTCGTAAAGATTGGCTACTGGCGGAAGTTGAGTATTTGCTACGCCTCGCCAATCAACGCGTATTGATGGAACAAACCACTGAAGGCGCGATTAAACTGCTCAAGTCAGCCGATAAGATTCTAAAAGAGACCGATGACGTTTCCATCTATGAAGTGCGTAAAGCACTTGCCGCTGATATCGCTGCTCTAGAAGCGGTTCCAGCCCTTGATACGGAAGGGGTGTTTTTAAAATTAGGCGCACTTAATAACCAAGTGCCAAACCTACGGCTCATCCCTATTTCGGAGCAACGCAAACTACCCGACCTACTGGAAGAGGTGACGCCGGATTCAGTCTCTGAATCTTGGACCGCAGGCTTAGAAGCCTCATGGGGCAAAGCGGTCGACAAGCTCGATAAACTGGTCGTAATTCAACACCGAGACGAACCTATTGAGCCATTACTCTCACCTGAGCAATCCTATTACCTGCAACAGAACCTGCATTTAATGCTAGAACAGGCACAACTGGCACTTCTACAACGTAAACAGGCCTCCTATGACGCCAGCTTAGAAAAAGCACACGGCTGGATCGCCACCTACTTTGAAGAGAAAGACAGTACAACCCAAAGCCTGCTAAACGGCATCACCGAGTTACAGGGTGTAAAAGTTACCGCGGAGATGCCCGATATTTCAGGCTCACTGCGCACACTTAAAGGCTACCTATCTCAGATGGCGAAGCTTAAGGAACAGGGAGCATCCTAATGAAGATTTTGTTCCTCATTCTGTTGGTTATTTTAGGCGCGGGTGCCTTTGTCGGTGAGCTGATGATTCAGGACTCCGGCTATGTCCTGATCGCTTATAATCAAACCACCATTGAAACCAGTTTATGGGTACTGTTGGTAGCACTGCTCATTACCTTTATCGTATTGCACTGGGTTATCAATGTGATCACCCATACAAAACTGCCGACGACTAAACTCAAAGCGTGGAAAGATCACCGTAACCATTTAATTAGCCGCCGCAAGACCCTGAAAGGCCTTACCTCCTTATCAGAAGGGAACTGGGCTCAAGCACAGAAACAGCTGGCACAAGCCGCTGAACGCTCAGACCTGCCGCTGGTTAACTACTTAGCGGCTGCGCGCGCGGCCCATGAGCAAAACAACGAGCAAGCGACCGACGAGCTATTACAAAAAGCACGAAATTCAACGCCAGAAGCCGAAGTGACGGTTGCAATATCGCAAGCAGAGATACAACTATCCCGTGGTCAGTTAGAGCCTTGCTTAGCAACGCTCCTGCGTCTACGGACCTTAGCGCCGAAAAACACCTATGTAATGAAGCTGCTAAAAGATATCTATCTGCGACTGAAGGATTGGCAAGCACTGTCTAAACTCATTCCAATACTGCGCAAGCATCAAGCACTTAAAGAGGACGAACTCAGTCAGCTCAGCCGCGATTGCTACGGTCAATTACTGGAAGAGAGCATCAACAAGCTGCCCGTTGAAACCAGCAATGACGATCGCCTTAAGGCCTTAGGCAAGGCATGGAACGACCTGCCGAGCGACTTATCACGGGATGGCGACTTAGTTCAACGCTATACCGAACTGCTGGTCTCTCTTGGCGCCGAAAGCCGTGCCGAGCAGAGCCTTAAAGATCTTCTCAAGCGTAACTGGGATGATAAGCTTGTGAATCTATACGGTCGCCTAAGCGGTGAGAATGCGAAGAAGCAGTTAGATACTGCGCGTGGCTGGCTTAAATCACACGACGACAGCCCAAGTCTACAACTGACATTAGGTCGACTCTCTATGCGTAACCAGCATTGGGGGCAAGCCGTTAAGTATTTTGAACAAAGCTTAGCATTAGATCCCAGCTCTGAAACGTTAGCCGAACTTGCCCGCTTACTTCGCCATTTAGGTGACAATGATCGTGCGCAAGTACTGTTACAACAAAATTTAAACCTTGTTGCATCTGGGCTGCCAGAACTGCCTATGCCCGAGCAAGAAAAAGCATAGCGCTTAGGCTTAACAACTA
This sequence comes from Neptuniibacter pectenicola, assembly GCF_001597735.1. Lineage (GTDB taxonomy): Bacteria > Pseudomonadota > Gammaproteobacteria > Pseudomonadales > Balneatricaceae > Neptuniibacter > Neptuniibacter pectenicola. Next base: position 82,987 of record NZ_LUTS01000003.1, on the reverse strand, counting down.
AAAAAGGGATGCAATGCATCCCTTTTTTGTACCTCTAAATCTAGACAGGCAAGATAGCCGCCTATTTATTCCGCGGCGCGTAAGCAAACACATCGGAATGCATATTTTCTTCCTTAAAGCCCTTCGCCTCACAGGCCTCAAGCAATGCATAAACCATCGCAGGTGAGCCGCTGGCAAAGATCTCTACATTCTCAAAATCGCTAAAGTCATCCAAAATAGCAGAAGGCAGCAAACCGATGCGCCCAGCCCAATTAGGGCTATTCTCGGACTCGCTCACAACCCGCTCAAAATGCACATTAGTATGCTCGGCAGCCCACTGTAACGGCAGGTTACTTAAGTAAATATCATCCTCTACCCGTGCGCCCCAGTAGATATAGATCGGATTACTAAACTGGTTAGCCAGCAGGTGTTCGACCACACTTTTAACTTGCGCAAATCCTGTACTCGCAGCCGCAAAAATAAGACGCGTATCAGGGCTGATCTTATGCGCTTGTAGATAACAATCCCCTTTAGGAATCTCGATTTCTACCGTCTTCTCATTCTGCAGATGATGAATAATATTATTAGACATCTCGCTGTCGGGGATATGGCGAATATGCAGCTCTACATTACGCCCTTGATCCGGTGCAGAGCCTATTGAGAAGGACGCCTGCTTCCCACTAGGGAGAATAAGGTCTAAATATTGACCGGCATAGAACTCGGCCGACATAGATGCTGTAGCAGGCAACTGAAGCCGCACACGGTAAACATCTGCATTCAGCTTTTCAATCGCTGTAATATCACATAACAGTTTTTTCACTAACAATTCTCCAGGGCATTCCAGCCCCTCTATTTTCACCCTAACGTCACTTAAAGGCCGACATGTACACGCAAACACACCCTCTGACGTCTGATTTATCGTGTTGCTTAACATCAGCTTCTTTTCAGGATAGCTTTGTACAATTTCGCCTTCTATCAGCCTAACTTCACAAATTTCACACACGCCATTTCTACACCCTACTCGAAGTTTATAGCCATGGCGCTGAAGACTCTCTAATAAGGTTTCACCTGATTGGCCGGTGAGGCTATGGCCAATATTTTCAATAACGATTTGGTGAGCCATCACTTAATCCAGAATACCCAGATCAGCCCAAATATCATCTACTTTTTTCTGTACATCAGGATCCATCTCAATAGGCACTCCCCATTCACGGGTGGTTTCGCCTTCCCATTTATTCGTGGCATCCATACCCATCTTAGAACCTAAACCTGAAACCGGTGAAGCAAAATCAAGATAATCTATAGGCGTGTTATCAATCATCACCGTATCACGCTGAGGGTCCATCCGCGTAGTAATCGCCCAGATCACATCATTCCAATCCCGCGCATTTACATCATCATCACAAACAATGACAAACTTTGTATACATAAACTGGCGCAAGAAAGACCAAACCCCCAACATAATACGTTTTGCATGGCCGGGGTATTGCTTCTTAATCGTCACAACCGCCATGCGGTATGAACAGCCTTCTGGCGGCAGGTAGAAATCAACAATTTCGGGGAACTGCTTCTGCAAAATAGGCACAAACACTTCATTCAGCGCTACGCCTAAAATCGCCGGTTCATCTGGCGGTCTTCCGGTATAGGTACTGTGATAGATAGGGTTACTGCGGTGAGTAATACGCTCAACAGTAAACACAGGGAAGCTGTCTACCTCATTATAATACCCAGTATGGTCGCCAAACGGGCCTTCATCAGCCATCTCATCCGGGTGAATATACCCTTCTAAAATAAACTCAGCGCTCGCAGGCACCTGCAGGTCGCTGCCTAAGCATTTAACCACTTCCGTTTTGCCGCCACGTAGCAAACCGGCAAAACCATATTCAGATAAGGTATCCGGCACTGGCGTTACAGCACCAAGAATCGTGGCCGGATCAGCACCCAAAGCCACCGCGATAGGAAACGGTTCACCAGGGTGCTCCTGTTTCCATTCACGAAAATCTAACGCCCCGCCGCGATGCGCCAACCAACGCATGATCAACTTATTTTTCGCAATCAGCTGCTGACGGTAAATACCTAAGTTTTGACGCTCTTTATTCGGCCCACGGGTAATCACTAATGGCCATGTAATCAACGGTGCCGCATCACCAGGCCAACAGGTTTGAATAGGCAACTTATTCAGATCTACATCATCGCCTTCAATAACATGCTTCTGACACGCGGCGGTCTTAACCACTTTAGGTCCCATATTCAAAACTTGTTTGAAGATAGGTAGTTTATCCCATGCGTCTTTCATCCCCTTTGGGGGCTCAGGCTCCTTCAGTTGCGCAAGCAGTTTACCCACCTCGCGCAGCGCGACAACACTGTCTTCACCCATGCCCATGGCAACCCGTTCCGGCGTGCCGAAAAGGTTAGTCAGTACAGGGTAATCATAGCCCTTAGGGTTTTCAAACAGGAGTGCAGGACCGCCCGCTTTGAGTGTCCGATCACTAATCTCGGTCATTTCAAGGTTGGGATCGATCTCTTGTTTAATCCGTTTAAGTTCGCCGCGCGCTTCCAGCATATGGATAAAGTCACGCAGGTCTTTGTATTTTGGAGTCGCCATGTATAGAACCTAGTAAAAACAAAAAAGGGCAAGCAGAAGCTCACCCTTTTATACGTAAACTGGTTTATTTCCGCTTCATCGACAGGAAGAACTCATCATTTGTTTTAAAGTCTTTCAACTTATCAATAACAAACTCTGTTGCTGCCGTATCTTCCATTGAATCAAGCAGCTTACGTAGAATCCACATACGTTGCAGCTCCTCTTCAGAGGTCAGAAGATCTTCACGGCGTGTGCCTGAACGACGGATATTAATTGCAGGGAATACACGTTTCTCAGCAATCTTACGGTCGAGATGAACTTCAGAGTTACCTGTACCTTTGAACTCTTCGAAAATAACTTCGTCCATTTTAGAACCTGTATCAACCAACGCCGTAGCGATAATTGTCAGGCTGCCACCCTCTTCAATATTACGCGCAGCACCAAAGAAACGTTTTGGACGTTCCAATGCGTGGGCATCAACACCACCGGTTAGCACCTTACCAGACGATGGAATAACCGTATTATAGGCACGCGCCAATCGCGTAATCGAATCAAGGAGGATAACCACATCTTTTTTATGTTCAGTCAGACGTTTAGCTTTCTCGATAACCATCTCTGCGACTTGAACATGACGTGCTGGAGGCTCATCGAACGTTGACGCAACAACTTCACCACGAACGGTGCGCTGCATCTCTGTTACTTCCTCTGGACGTTCATCAATTAGCAAGACAATTAGATGTGTTTCTGGATTGTTACGCGTAATGCTGTTCGCAATATTCTGTAACATTAAGGTCTTACCCGCTTTAGGTGGCGATACCACCAATGCACGCTGACCTTTACCCATAGGGCAAACAAGATCGATAACGCGAGCAGTCAGATCTTCTGTACTGCCGTTACCAATCTCCATTCTTAAACGATCCTGCGCAAATAACGGCGTCAGGTTTTCGAATAAAATTTTATTTTTGGCATTATCTGGCTTGTCGTAGTTAATCTCATTAACTTTTAACAATGCAAAATAGCGCTCGCCATCCTTAGGTGGACGAATCTTACCCTCAATCGTATCACCTGTACGTAGGTTGAAACGACGAATCTGGCTTGGTGATACATAAATATCATCAGGGCCAGCTAAGTAGGAGGAGTCAGCTGAGCGCAGAAAGCCGAAGCCATCCTGCAAAATTTCGAGGACACCGTTGCCGTATATATCTTCGCCACCTTTAGCATGACGTTTCAGGATAGCAAAAATAACATCCTGTTTACGGGAACGCGCCAAGTTATCCATTCCCATGCCTTTGGCAATATCAAGTAACTCGGGAACGCTTTTAGTTTTTAATTCAGTAAGATTCATAGTTTGGAGGAAACAAGCACTAGGCTGATTTTTTTATTTGGATGGAATTTAGGAAGAAATACAAAAATGGCCTTTAATAGCTCATTACTAAAACAAAGAAAAAAGAAGGATAAGTTTTAGCAGGCTGGCCAAACTCTGAACACTATAGAAGGAAGAAAACCGCCTGTCTATAGAAAAAGACGAGAAAGTGTCATGTTTTATACAACATCACACTTTCTTGGCTTATTCACTTACAGGTTAGCTTCGATGAACGCAGCTAGCTGGGATTTTGATAAAGCACCCACCTTCGTTGCTTCAACATTACCGCCCTTGAACAACATTAGCGTAGGAATACCACGAATACCGAACCTTGGTGGTGTTTCACTGTTTTCGTCGATATTCAGCTTACAAATTTTAAGCTGATCGCCATACTCTTTTGCAATTTCTTCAAGAACTGGAGCAATCATCTTACAAGGACCGCACCATTCAGCCCAGTAATCCACTAAGACCGCACTTTCAGCCTTGAGAACATCTTCTTCGAAGGAAGCATCTGTAACATTTACAATGTTTTCACTCATGGGGACTCTTCTCCGCTGCACCCAACACTTTAATCAGACCGCCGATAATAACACCCAACAGGCCGTTGTGTAACGGGGTTGTCGCCAATTAGCGACCATTTTATCGATTAGAAGGGTGATTGATCGTAATAAATCGTTGTAAAACAAGTCAGTATTATCCCTTTGCACTATGTGAATGAAAAGCGACTGCAGCCCGCGGTTTCTTTTGGTACTCTACTCTCCGCTTCCATCTCTATTGTCCATGAGGCTTTTTCATAATGACCGAGCAGACCACTGCTATAGATAACATTGAAGAGCAATTTCTCGCTGCTATAGACCTTGGGTCAAACAGCTTCCACATTGTGGTAGCGCAGCTTGATCAAGGAGAACTGCGGACCGTTGATGTTATGTCCGATAAAGTTCAGCTTGCTGCTGGGATCAACGATAAACGTTACCTCACTGATGAAGCCAAAAAACGCGGTCTTGACTGCCTTAGTCGCTTTGCTCAGCGTATAAAAGACCTGCCTAGCGATGCCGTAAGGGTCGTTGGCACCAACGCGCTACGCGAGGCTAAAAACAGCCGCGAATTCATTGATGAAGCTGAAAATATTCTAGGCACCCCGCTTGAGATCATCGCCGGACGCGAAGAAGCGCGCCTGATCTATCTCGGCGTCTCGCATACATTAGCCGATGATAAAGGTGCCCGCTTAGTGATTGATATTGGCGGCGGCAGTACCGAGTTTATTATTGGTGAACGGTTCGAACCCAATATGATGGAAAGCCTACATATGGGCTGCGTCAGCTTCACCAAACGTTACTTTCCTGATGACTGCATCAATGCCAAAAACTTTAAACGTGCGCAAACAGCGGCACTGCAAGAGCTACAGTCAATCAAGTTTTCCTACCAAGATCATGGCTGGAACAGTGTTGTCGGCTCATCAGGCACGATCAAAGCGGTTCGTAATGCTTGCATTAGCATCGGACTGAGCGACGACCGAATCACAAAAACAGCCTTGCACGCGCTGAGAGACAAAATCTTAAGCTTTGAAAACAGCGCAGATATTGATATTGCAGACCTAAAACCTGAACGACAGAAAGTATTCCCCGCTGGTGTTGCTATATTATGCGCAGCATTTGAAGCACTCGATATTAAAGAGATGGCCTTCTCTGAGGGCGCACTTCGTGAAGGCGTGCTTTATGACATGGCCGGACGCCTTCGCCATGAAGATGTACGCGATCGTACAATCAACGCCATTATGCAGCGTTACCATGTGGACCAAGAACAGGCGGATAGAGTGGAACATACGGCCCTATTAGCTTGGGCCCAAGTCAAAGATGACTGGCAACTCTCTCGCAAGCATTACGATATGTTGAGCTGGGCGGCGAAAACCCACGAGATAGGTTTAACCATTGCCCATAGTCAGTTTCACAAACACAGTGCCTATTTACTCACCCACGCTGATCTTCCCGGCTTCACCACCCAGGAGCAATTGCAGCTAGCAACCTTGGTCAGGGGTCATCGGCGAAAATTCCCCAAGGATGAGTTCAAAACACTGCCTAAACGCCTGCAAGACGCCTATGCCCACTTGTGTGTTTTATTGCGCATCGCCGTTGTATTACACAGAAGCCGCTCAAAAGACAGACTACCCGCCATCGCATTTCGTGTGGATAACAAAAAGCTTATCGTCGAGTTTCCTGAGGGCTGGCTAGAGCTTCACCCGTTAACATTGGCTGATTTAGAACAGGAAGCAGACTACTTAAACGGAGCCGATATAAAACTGCGCGTTCAGTAATATCTAAACCGTTTTTTTTGAGCCAGCCACAAAAAAGCCCCTGTAGAAATACAGGGGCTTTTTATAGGGTCAGCGATGCCTTAAAGTTTAGGGCCCGCTGCAACAATATCTTCTGATACGCCATCAAACTTCTTAAAGTTTGAAACAAACTGACCAATCAGGTCTGTTGCAGCGGCATCATACGTTGATTTATCAGCCCATGTTTCACGTGGGTTTAATAAACCAGAATCAACACCAGGAACGGAAACTGGCACATCAAGGTTCAAACCATCCAACTTAATCGTCTCAGCACCCGCTAGAGCACCGTTCTGAATCGCACTAATAATACCGCGAGTTGTAGGAATACTGAAACGCTGGCCTGTACCGTAAGAACCGCCTGTCCAGCCAGTATTAACTAGGTAAACTTTAGAGCCGAACTCTTCAATACGCTTCATTAGCAATTCAGCGTACACATGCGCTGGACGCGGGAAGAAAGGCGCACCAAAACACGTAGAGAAGGTAGATTTAATACCACCACCTGAACCCATTTCAGTTGAACCGACAAGCGCGGTATAACCCGATAGGAAGTGGTACGCAGCCGCTTCTTTCGTTAATACAGAAACCGGCGGTAATACACCGGTTAAGTCGCATGTTAGGAAGACAATTGAATCTGGCTCATCGCCCATGTTCGTTTCAGTACGTTTTTCAACATGCTGTAATGGGTATGCACAACGACCATTCTCAGTCAGAGACGTATCATCATAATCAGCGGTACGCTTTTCATTAAGTGTTACGTTCTCAACGATCGCACCAAAACGGATAGCATCCCAGATAATAGGTTCATTTTTCTGGCTTAGGTTGATTGTCTTAGCGTAGCAACCACCTTCCAAGTTAAAGACAACGCCTTTGCCCCAACCATGCTCGTCATCACCAATAAGGTAACGATCAGGGTCAGCAGACAGTGTTGTTTTACCTGTACCAGAAAGGCCGAAGAACAATGTAGTACTGTTATCTTCGCCTACGTTGGCAGAACAGTGCATTGGAAGCACATCTTTTTCTGGCAGTAGGAAGTTTTGAACAGAGAACATCGCTTTCTTCATCTCGCCCGCATAACGCATGCCCACAAGCAATACTTTACGCTGCGCGAAGTTAAGGATGACACAACCATCACTGTTAGTACCATCACGCTCAGGAATACACTCGAAACCTGCAACGTTTAGGACTTGCCACTCTTCTTTCGCTTTTGGATTGTACTCCGCAGGGCGAATGAATAGATTTTGACCAAACAGATTCTGCCACGCAGTCTGAGTTGTCATTTTAACAGCAAGGTAGTGACTTGGATCGGAGCCGACGTGTACGTTAGATACGAAGTGTTCTTTATCCGCTATAAACTCTTCTACGCGAGTCCATAGGGCATCAAACTTATCGGTATCGAAAGGACGGTTGATATTGCCCCAATCGATCGAATCTGAAGTACTTGGCTCGTCAACGATGTAACGATCCATCGGTGAGCGACCTGTACGTTTGCCCGTTGTTACTACGAGGGCGCCTGTATCAGCTAGTGTACCTTCACCATTAAGAATGGCTTTTTCAACTAGCTCAGCTGGGCTTAAATTTCGGTATGCAATGTTCAATGAATCTTTGGTCATTACTGGGTTCCCTTGGCATAGGCGCCAATAACGTTTCCTAAATAATAAGGCGTAAGGTGTCTATATATCGTATTTATAAGGAGGCGTATTATGCACAAAAATCGCACTAAACGCCATTCCCCAAAACATTTAAGAGTTGACTTAACGCAATTTTGAGCTAAAGGTGTTCAATTAATGTACATTCCCGCTATCATCGGTGTGCCCAGATTCGGAAAATAACGCGTCAACATCCGCCAAATCGAATCGGTAGTGGCTATTACAGAACTGACAATGCACATCAATCTGCCCCTCCTCTTCAATCAGCGACTCTAGCTCAGCCTTACCTACCAACTTCAGCGACGCCAAACTACGCGCCCGTGAACAGGTACACTTAAACTGCACAGGGTCAGGCTCATAAAGGCGGCATGTTTCTTCATGGAATAAACGGAACAGCAACGTTTCGTTGTCTAATTCAAGCAACTCAACACTCTTTAGGGTCGATGCCAATAAACTGATGCGTTCCCAATCCTCTTGGCCTGAGCCTTCCGCTGGTAACACTTGCAGCATCAATCCCGCCGCCATCTCACCATCCGATGCTAATTGCACATAAGTGGGCAGCTGCTCGGAGCTAATAAAATAACGCTCAAGGCATTTCGCTAAGTTTTCACCATCTAAAGGCACAACACCCTGATAACGATGTCCATTTTCCGGCTCAATCGTCAATACCACCTGCCCTTGGGGCAGCAATTCAACAAAAGAGGCATTGTCAGGCACATCACCCTCTAAGCGGGCAATCGCCCTCACATCTCGGTTCTGATTTGTTTCTGCCATTAAAAGACGTACATTCCCCTGCCCTTGAGCCTGAAGAATTAAACGCCCTTCAAACTTAAGGTTAGAGCTCAGCAAGCTAACCGCCGCCAACATCTCACCTAGCACCTGTTTAATCACGGGTGGATAGTCATGATTTTCAAAACAATCACTGCAGGTTTGTTTAAGGCCTGAAACGACGCCTCGTATATCCAACTCATCAAACATAATGCGCTGGATTTGATCCGGGTTACTCATATAAATAAGTCTATTCGCTGATTAGAGAGGAAGTTGAATACCTAAATTGATATTCAAGGCTGTAGATATATTTTATCATACCCACTCTACTATTCGAGCCAGCCATAGATACAAATATAATAATGAATACTATTACTGTTTTTAACACCCGTTGGAATATCAAAGCCCTGCTCATCAGCCATGTCGTTGCGTTTATATGGATTGGTTTTTTCCTGACGGATACAGGCTTTGCGTTCTGGCGCAGCATTGATCAAAACATCTTCTTTACCTTGAACGGCACGCTGTCTGAAGACAACAGCTGGACACGGTTCTGGGCATGGTCCAATGTGCGTATTTTCGACATGATCCCACTGCTTATCATGCTGGCGAGCATTACGTTTCCGGGGATGGGAATAAAACGGGATCGCCTACAACAAGCGTTTATTGGGTTTATTCTTTTGCTGGTACTGATGTTCCCTATACGGGAGTCCGTTTACGAATATGCGCGCGCAATCGGCCTGAGCGGCAATAGCCCCTCACTGGTGCTTGAACCCTCGTTTAAATTCAGCAAAATCGTTCCGGATATCCCAGCTAAAGATTCCGCTGGCCATAGTTTCCCTGGCGACCATGCCGCAGTGGTACTTACGTGGGCCGGCTTTATTCTATTAAATGCACGGAGCGCGCTATCCATAAGCGCCCTGCTTTTAGCCCTTCTATTTATGTTACCGCGTATTGTCGGTGGCGCTCACTGGGCCAGTGACAATCTGGTTGGCGGGGCCTTCTCGGCGATGCTGACGCTTAGTTGGGCCTTTTGCACCCCGCTAATGCACTATTTCACATCAGGTGTACATAAACTATTACGCCCGTTAATTGATTTATTTGGCAAGATCCCATGGCTGAACCAACTGCCAATTCTGAAACAGCCTCGTTAACAAGGGACAAGTGCGTTAGGCATAACACCGCGCCTAACGCATAAGCACGCGAGCTTACTTATCAAAAATACCGCGTTCACTATCCTTAAAAGAGATAATCTGGCGCCGTTCTTTTTTGTTGGGCCGGTTGCGTGGGTTTAACCCACTACCCATCGCTTTTCTTTGCGCCGCATTCTCTTCCCGCTTGCGGATACTTGCGTCGGTTTCGCGGTAGAGTTTTTGCGCATCAGGTGCGCCTCCACGTCGATCGGACAGCTCAACCACAACAATCTCTTTCTCATCAAATCCTTGACGAATAGTTAATGTGGCACCCACTTCAACATGGCGACTACACTTAGTTCGCTGTCCGTTGTAGTGGACTTTGCCCCCATCAATCATCTGTTTTGCAACGGCTCGGGTTTTATAAAAACGGGCGGCCCAAAGCCATTTATCTAAACGAACTTTCTCGTCAGGCTGTGTCATTCTTTTCCGTCTTACTTCGGTGTAATTTCATTGAAATGATCAATCGCTAAAAAGCCTTCGATCTCTCTTTTAGGCTGCTGGCTATCCGGTTGAAAAATTGAAAGCAGATAACGGATACCATACGTTTTGGCGCTTTCAAGCACAGCAAAGCTATCATCCACCAGCAGTGTTCGTTCTTTATCAAACGCTTCGACCTCTTGTAGTTTATCCCAAAAACCAAATGTTTCCTTAGCAAGGCCAAAGTCATGTGAACAGATCACATGATCAACCAACTGATCCAGGTTCGTTGTTTCTGCCTTCAGGGATAAACTATCTTGATGCGCATTGGTAACAATTACGGTGCGAATCCCCTGCTGCTTTAACGCCAACAAAAAATCCTCTACGTGGGGCCTAAACGCGATTTTCGTTGCCACTTCCCTTTTCAGCTCCGCCACGGGCACATTAAGCTCCCGCGTCCAATAGTCTAAACAATACCAATTAAGCGAGCCCTGCTCCTCTATGATACGCTCATGAAGCCACTGACGAGCCTCATCTACCTTCATCGCATGTATCTGGGCATAACGTAGAGGAAGATGCTCAAGCCAGAAAAAAGTGTCAAAGTGTAGGTCAAGAAGCGTGCCGTCCATATCTAACAACACGGTATCGATATTTTGCCAATCAAACATTACTCAGGCCATTTGTAGGAGGAAGGTTCAGTATGACGGTTAAACCCGAGATTTTGAAGATAACTAACACCGCTAAAAGTCGATTATTTAACGTTGAAGAGATAGAACTACGCTTTTCTAACGGTGCAGAGCGTACCTATGAACGTTTAGCTAATCGCGGTCATGGCGCGGTTATGATTATCCCTATTACCGAGAATGGCGACGTATTACTTATTCGTGAATATGCGGTAGGCATAGAAGATTACACACTCACTTTGCCAAAAGGCTTAATTGATCCAGGCGAGGATGAACATACCGCTGCCGACCGCGAGCTAAAAGAGGAAGCGGGATTTGGTAGTAACCGCTTACATACCTTAAAGGTTATGACTTCCGCCCCCAACTATATGGGTCATGCGGTTACGGCCGTAGTTGCGCAAGACCTTTACCCCTGCCGATTGGAAGGTGATGAGCCTGAAGAGATGGAGGTTGTTCGTTGGCCGCTTGATAAATTAGAGCAACTCGTTGCAGATCCAGATTTCACAGAAGCCCGCGCGATTGCCGCCTTATATATGGTAAAAGATTTTTTGGCTAAACAATCGTCAAAAAGAGACTAGACTGTAAACAGAGGCGTAACAATCAAGGTTCAATAACAAAAAAAGGGCCGTTGTGATGAATCATAAAAAACTCATCAAATCACTTATTCCCCTGTGTGAGCAGGCCAGTGAAGCGATCATGCAGGTTTACACGAGCAAAGACTTCGCTATTCGTATTAAGCAAGACCTTTCACCCGTGACCAAAGCGGACCTAGCAGCACATGAAATCATCCAAAAGGGATTACTTGCCCTCACCCCCGACATTCCACAGCTTAGCGAAGAAGATGAATCAACAACCTTTCAGCAACGGCAGCAGTGGGACCGATTCTGGTGTATTGATCCATTAGATGGCACAAAAGAGTTCATTCAACAGAATGATGAGTTCACCATCAATATTGCCTTGATTGAGCAGCACAAGCCGGTGCTTGGCATTATCTATGTCCCCGCCACTAAAACCGCTTACTGGGGTAGCACACAACTCCCCGCCCATAAGCAGATCGACGGCCAACGCTCCGCGCAGATCCGCAGTAGACCTTTAGGGCAGGAATTAATTATTGCCGCAAGCCGCAGACATGGGCAGACGCGTAATGACGTCCTACTCAAGCCTCTCTACAAATATTTTCGGCGCGTACACAATCAAGCGGTCGGCAGCTCATTAAAGATGTGTCTAATCGCAGAAGGCGTGGCCGATTTTTATCCTCGTTTATTTCCAACCAGCGAATGGGATACCGCAGCAGCACAAGCTATTGTCGAAGCGGCAGGTGGACGGTTAGTGAATGCAACCAGCTTGCAGCCATTAGCCTATAACGAACAGGAGTCGTTGGAAAACCCATTTTTCTATGTCTGTGGCGATCCTCAATTCCCACTAGAAGAGGTCGCGCTGCATAGGGCCACACCACCGGCGTGACGTGGCAGGGTTGTTAATAGAACACTATTTAAAAAGGGCCGCCACCAGTAACAGATAAGGTGCTATAAGATACGCACCTTTCAGTTACTGACGGGGATGAAGAAAACGACGAAATGCCCCTTTCTCTTTTTATACGCTTATTCAGCTGCGCAGGCGTTAGAACCCGTACGCACAACTTCATCCACTTTAAATCTGAAATCGGGATCGCTAATTTTCCCCCCCATAATCAGTTTCACTTCATTATCACTAAAGTGCTTATGCACATATTTAGCTAAGCAGTCACAACGGGCTTCAGTCGTCCCCTCTGCTTGCATACAGCCTTCTTTAAACGGGCCAAAGGTACTTGACGTCAAAAATTGCGTTTTAACCGCTAAAATACCTAACGCAACAAGGGCTATCCAAATAAGAACTTTATACATCGTAAAATAATCACTTTTTTATAGTTATATAAAATAAACAGCCCGTTATTCTAGGGCGAATAAGCCGCAGTTTCAGCAAACTTTAGTCGCAAGCAGAGCGGAAGCACCCCCATTTGATGGCAAATGAACGATTAAACACACTTTTTGTACCATGAAATGTAAAGTATTGAGTGCTATGATTCACTCGAATTAATATTTACCGGCTGCTCTATCATAGTGAGAGCACTAAATAATGGTAAGCAGCTGCCTGATAATTTGTCTAATATAGACTGACACAATAAGGTGACACTTATGAGCTTTGAACTTCCGCCGCTACCTTATGCTAAGGATGCTCTGGAACCACACATTTCTTCAGAAACTCTAGACTTCCACCACGGTAAGCACCATAACACATACGTTGTTAAGCTAAACGGCTTGGTTCCTGGTACTGAATTTGAAGGCAAAACGCTAGAAGAGATCATCACTTCAGCGCCTGCTGGCGGCGTATTCAACAACGCAGCACAGATCTGGAACCACACTTTCTACTGGAACTGCCTAGCACCTAACGCTGGTGGCGAGCCAACAGGCCCTATCGCTGATGCAATCAACACTAAATGGGGCTCTTTCGCAGCGTTCCAAGAAGCATTGAACGATAAAGCTGTAAACAACTTCGGCTCTAGCTGGACCTGGTTAGTTAAAAATGCTGACGGTTCTCTAGAAATCGTTAACACTAGCAATGCAGGTTGCCCACTTACAACAGGTCAGACGCCATTGTTGACTGTTGACCTTTGGGAACACGCTTACTACATCGATTACCGTAACGTTCGTCCTGATTACCTTAAAGGTTTCTGGGCGCTTGTTAACTGGGATTTCGTAAACGCAAACTTCGCATAAATTTTCGTTTTACACAAAAAAGGCACCTTAGGTGCCTTTTTTTTCGTCATCAGGCTACTAGCCCCTATAACAAGGAAAAGGCTAATCCCGCTCTTCTAACAACGGCTCAAGATAAGGCCAGACTTTATCGACCAGATAGGGCTGACCTTTTGCATTAGGGTGAATTCCATCTTTTTGCATCCGTTCTGGCACCAGTGCCACCTGCTCCATAAAAAATGGCACAAAAAACACGCCCGTTTCATCCGCAATATCAGGATAGATCTCTTTAAATGCTTGGGTATAGGCCACGCCGTAATTGGCCGGTAGCTGAATACCTAAAAGCACCACTTCAGCATCAACCTCTTCCACCATGTCGATCAAGCGTACTAGGTTTTTACGGATAGCGAACGGAGGCGTGCCTCGTAGTCCATCATTTCCACCAAGCTCGATAATAACTATTTCTGCATCAACCTTTTGCAATAGCATTTTGAGACGTGCAATTCCATTTTGGGTAGTATCACCACTCACGCTCGCGTTAATCACATCGATCAAATAACCTTCACGCTGTATACGCTGGTCGAGTAAATGAACCCAACCTTGTTCTGGTTTCATATTATGAGCAGAGGACAAACTATCGCCCAACACAACAAGGGAACCTGCGCTTGCAGGTAACGTCAATGTAAAATGGCCTAGAATAATAAGCAGTGAAAGTAGAATTCGCACAGGGACACCTAATGAATCAGAAAACAGATACGGTTATCAGCGCTCAGCATCTCGCAAAACGGTTTAAGACTCAAGCGGGGAATTTAGAGTTATTTAAAGACCTGAACCTCGAAATCCAACGGGGCGAAACTGTTGCGATCATTGGCCCATCCGGCACGGGAAAATCATCTTTACTTGCTATATTAGCGGGTTTAGACCAACCCAGCACGGGCACTATCCTGCTCAACAACACAGACCTCGAAGGTTTAAGTGATAAACAACGGGCGGCGTTCCGTAATCAACATATTAGTTTTGTATTCCAAGCGTTCCATTTACTCCCCGATTTAACTGCACTGCAAAATGTCATGCTCCCCCTGCAGATTCGTAACCACAAAAATGCAGCGCAGGAAGCCACCCACTGGCTCAACAAGGTAGACCTAGCCGAACGTCTTAATCATAAACCCGCAGAGCTGTCAGGAGGCGAACAGCAGCGTGTAGCGATTGCTCGCAGCTTTGCCACACAACCCACGCTACTCTTTGCCGACGAGCCGACCGGAAATTTGGATGAACAAACGGGCGAACAGATCATCCAGCAGCTATTTACCCTCAATAAAGAGCAGAATACGACACTGATTTTGATCACCCATGATCCCTCCCTCGCGAAACGCTGCCAGCGCGCCTTAAAGCTACAAAATGGTGAGCTAACCGAGATCGACCTATGAGTATAACAACACCCCTCCAGTTAGCCGCTAAACAAAGCATTAGTTGCCTAAAGTTGAGTGAATGGCGTGCCTTAATTATTGCCCTGCTATTAGCCGTTACCATTGCCAGCCTCATGGCTGTTTTAGGCGAACGCATCGAGCGCACGTTGATGCGTCAAGGTAGCGACATTTTAGGCGCCGACTTAATTCTCAGTAGCAGTCGAACACTGGATGAAAGCACGCTGGTGAGCGCTCAAGAGTCAGGTATTACCGCCAGTGAAGTCGTTCAACTAGGGACCATGGCCAGCCATGATGAACGCTTTTTATTAGTCACCATTCGCGCACTACAGGCCGCCTACCCCCGGGGAAAAATAACCCTAGAACCGCCCACACCCTTAAACCTTCCAAAACCCAATGAGGTCTGGGCTGAGCAAAGCGCATTGGATCGTTTAAACCTAACCTTAGGCGATCAGATCACGCTGGGGAGCGTCTCGTTTACCTTAACCGCCGTGATTCAATCAGCCCCCGATCGCGGGCGAGGTTTTATTAGCTTTAACCCTCAGCTGATTATTAATCGCCAGCAGTTAGAGCAAACCGGCTTATTAGGGCCGGGCGCGCGCCTGAGCTACCGCCAACTTTTTGCGGGAACACCGACCCAGATTGCCACGTTAAGGCAGCGTCTTGAGCAGAATTTAAAGACCGGGGAAAAACTCTCATCCATTACGTCAGAAGAGGGGCAACAGAATAGCGCCCTCAATAAAGCCTCCTCTTACCTACGGTTAGGCGCACTCTTCGCCTTGCTGATCTCGGCGATGACCATCTTTCTAAGCCTACGACGGTTTACACAAAGCCAATACAAACGCGCTGCACTGTTAAAAACCTTAGGCGTAAGCGATCAACAGATACTACAGCTCTATATTATTCAACTGTGTTTAGCTTGGCTGCTATGTTCCGTTGCAGGGGTTATCCTGACCTGGTTATTAGAAAGCGCGGGGCTAACACTGCTACAAGGCGTACTCCCCCAACCCGTCCCTGCGGCCTCAATATTCACCTATCTATCCGGCCCCCTCTTAGGGATAACGATCCTGCTCTGCTTAGGATTACCTTCGCTATTTAAGTTACAAAACAGCAACCCCTTACAGCTGATTCAAGACCAAACCGCCCCACTAACATGGGGTAATAAGTTGCCTTATGCAGCCGCTATGCTTATCTTGGTCGGTGCTACCGCTTGGTACTTAAACAACCTGCTATTAACCATCAGCTTAACGCTCTGTCTACTTGTGGTGGGCGGCCTGTTGGGCAGTCTCGGCGCCTATCTCAGTAAAGTGATCAGTCAAAAATTCGCCCCTCATCACCCCCTAGGGAATTTGCTGTTCAGTCGCGTTCAACAGCAACAGCGCTGGTATAAACTACAAATACCGGTGATCTGCCTGCTTTTTTCACTGTTAAGTATCAACTTAATCGCATTAAACGACCTACTCAGCCGCTGGCAAGCTCAGCTCCCCGAGGAAACCCCTAACCACTTTGTGATTAACATCCAAGAATGGGAAAAAGAGGGCGTACAAACCCTACTACATAGCCACCAAATCGACCCTCAGCTGTGGCCGATTTACCGTGGGCGACTCAATGCCATCAACCACCAGCCCCTATCGGAGGCGCTCACTCAAAAGCAACAGGACCACCCTTCGTTGAATCGCGAGCTTAATTTAACCACCACGATACAACTGCCCGCGCACAATACCCTTGTAGCGGGCCAGTGGCGGGCCTCTAAACAGACAGAGAAGACCGATACACCGTTGACCGGACAGGTATCGATTGAGGAGAAGATAGCCTCAGAGTTAGGCTTAACGCTGGGCGATATCGTGACGTTTAATATCGGGGGTATAGAGCGAAGCGCAGAGGTTAATAGCATACGTAGCGTTCAGTGGGACTCCTTCCAGCCGAACTTCTATTTTATCTTTGCGCCGGGACTGCTAGAGGATATCTCGGCAAGTTACTTAACCAGTTTCCATTTAGGGGACAATAGCGCTGACATTAGCCGACAACTGATTGAGCAGTTTCCGACCTTAACCCTGATCGATGTCCGGCAAATACTTGAACAGCTACAACACTTGCTGACACGCTTATCCATGCTCTCTAGCCTACTGATGCTACTCACCACCAGCGCTGGTTTAATCTTATTATATGTCACGCTCACGCAAGAGCTGGAGCAGCGCCGTTATGAAAATGCCTTGCTACAAACCCTCGGCGCAAGCCAACAACAGTGCAAGCAGCTCGATCGAATGGAAATGGGTTTAATCGGTATGATTAGCGGGTTTATGGCGGTCATTATTAGCGAGTTAAGCTTATGGCCCATCCATCAACAACTGCTGAAACTGGACCCGGTGGTACACCCTTACCTGTGGATAAGTCTGCCAATACTAAGCTGTGGCCTATTTATGTTGATAAGTAAGCTCAGCCATCGACAACAAAGTTTGGCCAGCAGCTATCGAACCCTGATCAGCCGCTAACCCTTTGCACAGAAGCACGGAGGTACAAATCCGTCATTCAGATTGATACCATCATCTGAATGACGGAACAGGTTCATGCTTATAACCCTAATGAAACCTGCGGTTTATCTTTAGATTTTAGGTCCACTTTAGGGTAACAACTAAAGAGACGCTCGCTATCAATCCCTTGCTTATCGGATAGCTCGGTCTTCACCGCATCACTACGCTGTTGCGCTAAGGCCTGTAATGCAGGCTCTAACTCCAGCAATAGAAGCGTTTCATCAAGCGGTGCTTTCTGCTGTTTATTCGTCTCTTGCAACTGCGCCCAAATAGCAGGTTTATCGGCTAATACCGCAACCCCACAAATGTTCATACGCATCCCTTTACGCTCGTTCATCATCTCCGCTAACTTAGCCATATAGGCCTTTGATTCGGACGACAGGGTAGTTTCCGCCGGCTCAAAGATCACAGGTTGCAGCGTGATAAACGACCCATTCTCTTGGGCATCCATCACCATCTGGCTGATCGAAATTAACGCGCCAAAGGGCTGCAGCGCATTGCTTATGTAGCCGATGGCGGCATTTTTAAGCCCCTTACCTGCCAGTTTATTAATAATGGTTTGGTAACCAAACTTAGGATCATCCAAAGAGCCTTCCAAGGGGATTTGCAGATCTATATTGCTATCATTGTCTTGTAGCACCATGATCGCGGTACCCAGCGGCATTGAGACCTTTTGGTCAAACTCACCACTACGCTCACTATTACGTGCCTCAACTTCAAGTCTGTTTAACCGTATATCGGAATCGCCACTCAATTTCCGGTCTTTAATGGTGCCTTTTGTGGTTAACGTTAGCTGACCACTTTGCAAATAATAGCCGGTATATTCCAGTGAGTAAGGGCTAACTTCTGGTAGCTCTAGACCTTTAATTTCTGCATCCCAGTGTCCCCCGTAATTACCGCTGAATAGCTCCATAGCCCCTTTAGCTGAGATTTTGGCGAACTTACTCTTCGCCGCTAACTCAAAGCTCGTTTCACCTTTGGCTGCAGTGTCCAGTTTGCGCAACTCAACCTTGCTAATATCCAGCTGGGTTTTAAACGCCGGTTTCACACCCCTATCGACCACATTAAGGGTGTTACTCCCTGACAGGGATAGACGATTAAGTTTCACGCGAAAAGGCGCGCTAGAGGATGCCGCCTTGCTGCCCGAACCCGCGTTACTCTCTGCCGATGAGAGCTGTGCTAATAACCAGTCCAGATCCGACAGGTTCCGCTTTGGGGTGAGGTATAAGCGGGTTTTACTGTTGTGCAGCAGTAACTGATTAATACTGAGGGATTGCAACTGGTCAAGCGTAACCCCTTTCGCGCTAATTTTATTCCACTGGGTAAAGACTCCCCCATCACCTTCAACGACTAACTGATCAGCCTCTAACTCGGCCAGAGAGATTTTATCGGTATGTTGCACAACCGCTGATTTCAGCGTTAAACCTTTCAAGGTCACGAGCGACTCGCCCGCCGCCGATAGATCAATATCCGCGAGCGTTAACGTTGGAACCGTGGCTTGCCATATCTGCATATCTTGAGTTTCAGCACCTGCGGACAACTGTAACCTACTGACCTGTACACGCTGCTTCGCTTGAGACAGCTGCAATTGATTCACATCGAGCAATAGCCCAGACAGGCTGAGTTGCGTTAGATCCTGTAGGTTAATGGCATCGGCCGTGAGGTGAAGGTCATCCGCATTCATCGCCTGAGCAGCTTGGGAGAGCTGCAGCTTTTTGGCATCAAGCACCAGAGCGGACAGATTCAACGACGTTAACCCCTGCAAATTAATAGCAGAGTTCACCTTAAGACTGTCCAATGAAACCTGGCTACCGGCTTGGGTCAGAGCCAACCCTTGCAGGGCCAACTCGCCTTTGGTTTTGAGCGATTTTAACTCACTGCCAAGTAGCGCCACATTAACACCGCCATTCCACGCCAAGCTTTGCTCTTTAACCTGTAGCCCCTCTTGCGCATAACTCAGGTTTCTCACGCGAACCGAACCGCTTTGAACAATAGAGGTTAAATGGCTACCACTATTACTTTGCGCCTTAATACTTAAATCAAGATCGATATGTGCGCGCAACGTTGGCAAAAAGACAGCGGTAACGCTGTGTAGGGGGAAGTTTTTGAGTTTAACTTTGAGCTCTGAGCTTTTCTCTTCTGGTAACGGGCGAGAGTTGGACGAGAGCAAAATAGGTGCATCATTTAAGGTACCCTCTAAGTCGACCGCTACCAATTGATCCTGATCCCATTGGTAGAAATCCGCTACACGCCCCGTGCTTAAGGTTAAATGGTGTTTTTGTCCTGCAACTTCGGCCCGCCAATTAATATCACGTAACTGCAACTCCTTCAGTCCAAAACTCCAATTAGAGCTGCCCTCTTCCGCGTCGGGTTCCGCCTCTACGGTCTTATCACTCTGGGTCAATTGGTTCAGATCGAGAGGCCCAAGCCACAACTGTTTATCTTGCTCTCGGATACCCACATTGATACCCGCCAGCTCAACCGCCGTTAATAGTACTCTCTCGTCGGCTAGCTGGGCATAATCCAGCGCCACACTGAGCTGATCAACCGCAAGCGCGGGCTTACCCTCCGCAGAAGCCTTAAGCCCTTCGATACTTAAGCGCCCATCAAACCAATCCACGTTAATCGCTTTTAACTCTGCCGTCTCAGCGCCATTATTCAATAACCAAATAACAACCTGATCCCGTACAAGGTACGGAAGGTTGTGCAATAACAGAGCCATTGCAACGAGGATGATAAGAAGAAAACGTACCATAATTATTTTTCGCCCATTTACATAACACTAATCGTTTAATCATAATCGAATTTTATGAATAGGGGCCGAACATTCCATAAAAAACCAACATATTGCTCACGAATACTTAATTAATTGGCAACCGCCTACTAAAACCATATAAAAAGTAATGATATAGCGCCGCTATTACATCATAAGTAGCTCATATAAATTATCTATTAAATTTTAACCAACCCTGTTAAAATCCCGCGCCATTGGGCGCGTCTATTACAGACAAACCAAGACAGTTCTATGCATATTAACTACGGTTCTAACCGTTCACGATACCCGGCCAAAAGAAACCTTAAAGGTTCAGGCGAATAGGGTTGAAGTAATAGATCATTTACTTCGCTGAATAGGTTGGCACCGTTATGTCTTAAATAAGGGGTGACTACCATGGCAGAACATAACGAAAACTTCCGCGACTCTTCTGGCTTCGCTTGGATCATCATTAATTTAATCGCTATGGCTTGGATTACCATGCCTGCGAGCATTGCCGTTAGCCGGATGACGTTCTAAGCGTCTAAGGAAAACTGCAAAAAGCATTGAGCTGTTTTTACATCTACATCCATAAAAACAGCTCAATATTTATCGGGCGATAACAACCACTGCTCAGTGCTCGATAAACACACCCGATTCTCCCTGCTACACCACCCTCTTTTTAACATTAAGCGCAAAAAAATCAGGCGTTATCTAGCGACAACACGCCCCGTTATATCTAAAACCTGAGTGCCATGAACAATTAATACAGCGATATTTATTACGTCTGCTTCTTTCGTCATGGGTATCCACCTTGATCTCAATTTATCAATCATATCTATTATCTAGAAAGACAGATGGGCAGAAAAATGAGCCGTCATTTAATAAGGAAAGCAACGGGCGCCGCGAAATACGCTAACTACAACAGATTAACAAGGATAGGAATAAACAGAATAAATGCGATTTTTTAAAAACAGGGATATCGACCCATCATTTAACCCCGGTGTCATAAAGCCCTGATACAATGACCAACCGGTTTATTGAGCCTGAGCCCAATTATAGCAACCATCTGGAAACCCATGGAAAATTTAACCGCGATTGCCATCTTACTCAGCTACTGGCTTACCATTGGCTTATTAGCTAAATGGTGTGCAAAACGAGAGCAGCCAACTTACATTGCGTTTTTAATCGGGGCGGTAACCTGTGTGATTAGTGCAGGTTTAGTACTTGGCGCATCAAGCCTTTACCATGCCAAACTAATGCTCGTCAGCAACAGTATAGAGATGACGGCACTTCTATTTGTTGGGCTTGCAATCATGGGTGGATGGCGCTGTACCGATAGAACAAAGAAAGCAGGCCAAACAGAGTAAGGCCGCACGCAATCAAAAAAGCCCCGCAAACGCGAGGCTTTTAATAACGAGCGAGACATCGCTTATAGCGCGATCGTTTCAACGCCGTCCGGCGTGCCCATCAAGACAACATCCGCGCCGCGGTTAGCAAACAAACCATTAGTGACAACACCCACAATATTATTGAGCTGCGTTTCTAACGCTTTAGCGTGCATGATTTCCATATCATGAACATCAAGGATCAGATTACCATTATCAGTAACGAAGCCTTCTCGCCATTCAGGCATACCGTCTAATTTAACAATCTCACGGGCCACATATGAACGTGCCATAGGGATCACTTCTACAGGCAAAGGGAATGCGCCGAGTACACCCACTTTTTTAGTGCTATCAACAATACACACAAACTCTTTCGCCACGGCAGCAACGATCTTCTCGCGTGTTAATGCGCCACCTCCCCCTTTAACAAGGTTCAAACCGGAATCAAATTCATCAGCACCATCAACATACACATCCATTTCAGACACCGCGTTCAAATCGAACACCTCGATTCCCTGCGCTTTCAACCGCTCAGCGGTCGCTTCTGAACTTGCAACAGCACCATCAAACATATGCTTTATTTCAGCAAGTGCATCGATAAAGAAATTTGCAGTGGAGCCTGTACCTACACCCACAATGCTCTCTTTATTCAGTTTAGGTTTGATGTATTCCACAGCAGCTTCGGCAACTGCTTTTTTCATCTCATCCTGCGTCATGATTGGCACCTGTGCTTAACGGGCGGTTAAAACACCCGTATTTGCTAATAAATGTTAATTTCTGCGTAAATTATACGCTGCATCGCCTCCATCGTGTAGACGCAATACCGCTTTGCCTTTACCATTTCTACCCTATTTGGTTTTTCAGATGAAGTTATCCCTATGCCAGACCGTTATATAAAGAAAATTTTAGAAGCACGTGTTTACGACGTGGCAATAGAAACCCCCTTGGATGAAGCCAAAGGCCTCTCCGAACGTCTGGAAAATCGAATTTTACTTAAGCGCGAAGATAAGCAGCCCGTCTTCTCATTTAAAATTCGCGGCGCGTACAACAAGATGGCTCAACTGAGCCAAGCACAGCGAGACTGTGGCGTTGTTGCCGCGTCCGCAGGCAACCATGCACAAGGTTTAGCCATGTCGGCTAAATACTTAGGCGTCAAAGCCACCATCGTCATGCCAAAAACAACCCCTGATGTAAAAGTAAACAATGTTCGCCGCTTAGGTGGCAAAGTTGTTTTGCACGGGGATGCTTATGATGATGCGGCCGCCTATGCGCAGAAGCTTGTTAAAGAAAAGGGCATGACCTATGTCCATCCATTTGATGACCCTGATGTGATCGCGGGCCAAGGCACCGTGGCAATGGAGATTCTGCGTCAAGAATCAGGCCCTATTGATGCGATTTTTGTCCCTGTTGGCGGGGGCGGTTTAATCGCAGGTATTGCCGCCTATGTGAAATACCTTCGCCCCGAGACCAAAGTGATCGGTGTCGAATCGGAAGATTCCGCGTGCCTAAAAGCAGCCCTAGATGCAGGTAAGCGAGTGACCCTCGACCAAGTGGGCATTTTTGCTGACGGTGTTGCCGTTGCCATCATTGGTGAAAACACCTTTGAGGTCGCAAAAAAATATGTCGATGAAGTGATCACGGTCTCCACTGATGAGATCTGTGCCGCCATCAAAGATATTTACGATGACACTCGCTCGATCTGTGAACCTGCCGGCGCACTTGGTGTAGCCGGTATGAAGAAGTATGTTGCTCGCGAAGCCTGTCGCGAAAAAACATTAATCGCTATCGACTCAGGTGCCAACGTTAACTTTGATCGCTTACGACATATTGCTGAGCGTTCGGAGTTAGGGGAAAAACGTGAAGCGATTATTGCCGCGCGTATTCCTGAAAAAGCAGGCAGCTTCAAGAAGTTTTGCTCGGCCTTAGGTAAACGTAATATCACGGAGTTCAATTACCGTTACAGTGATGACAACAACGCAATTGTTTTCGCGGGTATTCAGCTCACCTCAGGCGGAAATGGCCGTGATGAACTGCTCAAAGAGTTGCGTGATCAAGCCTATGAGGTCGAAGACCTTACAGAGAATGAGATCGCTAAACTCCATGTGCGCTATATGGTCGGCGGTCACTCACCTAAAAGCCTCACCAATGAAGTGATCTACCGCTTTGAGTTCCCTGAACGTCCGGGCGCTTTGATGAACTTCCTCAGTAAACTGGGTGGCAAGTGGAATATTTCAATGTTTCACTACCGCAACCATGGCGCGGCCTATGGTCGTGTATTGGTCGGCATGCAGGTTCCCGATTCTGAACGGGCCCAAGTGGGTGAGTTTCTGTCTGAAATTGGCTACAACTACTGGGAAGAAACAGATAATACAGCGTATAAACTGTTTTTAGGGTAGCGCCACCCCTTGAATAACTACTAGTATCGATAGGTATCAGTCGTTATCTCAACTCTCTCAGGTAACGACAACACCAATTTTACAGCCTCTAAACGCTGATATCGGCTCGTCAGTCGCTGGTAATCCTGTTCTGATAGCGCCCGTTCTAAGCGCTGCAAATAATACCAGCCTTGATGTGCGTATATCTTATCCCCTAGTAAAGGGTGACCTAAATGCGCTAACTGGGCACGAATTTGATGTTTACGTCCAGTAAAGAGTTGGCACTCTATAAGCGCGCGTCCGGGTTCTCGCTGCACAACGCTAAACGCTGTTTTACTGTATTTTGGTTTAAGGAACAGCGCAGACGCTTGCGGCTCAACAACATAGACCTGACTACGAATTAAACTGCCTTTTTTCTCGGACAGTTCACACGCGTACTCCTTATGCGCCCATTCAGGCTCACCACTGACCCACGCATAATAGATCTTCTCAACCATCAATTGGTTAAGTAACGGCTTCCACTTCCGGTCTGCCGCTTTATCTTTAGCCAGCACAATAAGCCCAGCCGTTTCCGTATCTAACCGGTGTAACAGCTGACATTCAGTATAAGGCGTTTCACGCCGAACAAGGGAGATCAGCGTATGGTACAGGTTACGCGTAGTGCGGCTTACGGGCAGCAGGTGGGGCTTATACAGCGCCAACAGCTCCTCATTTTCCCAGACCCGGCGCCATCGGGTATCAACCGCTGCTTCCTGATGCCCCGGCAAGTAAACCTTCACCGTCTGTCCAAGGCTTACCCCTTGTTCTGATCGCGCTGTCTGGCCATCAACTAAAATGAACCCTTGGGAGAAAAGTGTCGGTAGCCTCACCTGATGGGCATCCACCAGGCGAGCGGCAAGAAACTGAGTTAGCGATATTTCAGAATGAAATACCTTAAAGGTTAGGCAGAACGGCGCGGACTCGGCGGTCATAGATGCACTTAAGGCATCTCAGGCGAGTGATTAAAACGCTGACCGAAAAAGGCTTGCAAGGTAAAGAGGATCAGCGAAGTAACGCCCCAAATTAATCCAGTCACGACCCCTAGGTCGATAATACCGCGCCAAGGCTGTTCCAACTGATGCACTAAAAGCACCATACCGATAATGCCTAATGTTAGGCAGTAGGTCACAATCATACGTTTACGTACAATGGAGAAAAAACCCATGCAAAACAACGGTGCAAATAGCAAACGTAAAGGGGATACATTCTTCGACAAGTACAAGATACGCGCAGCAACGCGTGGCGACCATGCTTGTTGAAAGCCACGATAACCTTCGGCAAACCCCATAAAGGCAACACAAACCGCCATAGCTAACCAATGATACCAATCCAATTGATAGGAGAACGTTTGCCAACCTATCGAGCTTAAACGATAGATAGCACTGCCCAACAATAGGCCAATACCGGTAATACCCCACACCGCTGCTAAATAACCTAACACCCTAGTATCTCTTTTTGTCATAAATAGATTGAAGCGCGGATTATACCTGTTACCAGCTGAACTACCCAATAGTGCTAAGTAACGAAAATTCTTATAGACAAAAAAAAACCACCGTAAACGGTGGTTAAATGCACTAATCAACAGATTAGGGGCGGGAGACTTTAAGGGAAGTCTCCCTAGGACGAGATTAATTAATACCCGTTCAACTGATCGATATACTCTGGCAAGAAGAGCGAGATCTGAGGAACGTATGTAATCAACATTAAGAAACCTAAGAGCAAACACAACCAAGGGAGACAGGCTTTGATCACCCATATCATGTTCTGCCCGGTTATCCCGGCGGTGACAAAGAGATTGAGCCCCACAGGCGGGGTTAACATCCCGATCTCCATATTTACCACCATGATGATACCTAGATGAATAGGGTCGATACCCAGCTTCATCGCAATCGGGAACAAGATAGGCGCCATAATCAACAAGATTGCTGAAGGCTCCATAAAGTTACCCGCAATCAACAGCAGAATATTGACCACAATCAGGAAGCCCCACGCAGGTAAGCCCCATGCAATAATCTGTTCTGCAATCGTGTGTGGTATACGCTCTGTCGTTAGAACGTGAGCAAACAACATCGCATTCGCAATGATGAAGAGCAGCATCATGGATACTTTTGACGCATCCAGCAGCACTTTACGGACTTCAGGGTCGCTCACCGATTTAGGGATCGCGATAATCATCTGCACAACGTTACGTACCGCTGCAGAAATGATGTTTTCCCCCGACTTCTGCCAAGGGATCCCTTTCATAGGCCCTATATCTCGGTATCCCATTACCGCAATAAAGTAACCATACACAGCCGCTACCGCCGCCGCCTCCGTTGGCGATGCCACACCACCGTATATAGAACCCAATACGATGATAATAAGCATCAAGCCACCTAGCGCAATCAATCCTGATTTCGCAAGCGCTTTAAAGCCAGGGAATGGCTGAGAAGGAAGACCTTTAACTCTCGCAACAATGTAAATTGCGATCATTAAAATAAGCCCCATCATTAAGCCAGGAATAAAACCGGCCATAAACATACGGGACGCAGATACTTCAGTCGCAGCAGCATAAACCAGCATAACAATCGAAGGCGGTATCAAAATACCTAACGTACCCGCATTAGCTATAACGCCTGCCGCAAAGGACTGTGGATAACCCGAGCGCACCATACCCGCGATACAGATAGTCCCGATAGCCGCCACGGTGGCAGGTGATGAACCCGATACAGCCGCAAAGAGCATACACGCCATGACGGATGCCATCGCCAAACCACCACGAATGTGGCCAACCGTATCAACCGCAAAGTTAATCAATCGTTTAGCAACACCACCGGTCGATAGGAACGATGAAGATAAAATAAAGAATGGAATCGCCAGTAACGTATAGTGCTCGGATGTCGCTTCAAATAGCTTCAATGAAATGGATGCAAGCGAATCATTTGAAAACAGCAGAATCGTCGTTACCGAGGATAAACCCAACGCAATAGCGATCGGCATACCGATCAACATGCAGCCGAAAAGTGTGATAAATAGTACGGCGATAGTCATTATTTATCCCCCTCTTTAGCAGCCTTCTGAGGTTGATCTTCGCCAAGCACCGTTTCTTTTAGCCCTTTAGCGATCTCCATGGATTCTTCCGCTTCATCAGCAAAATGAAAACCATCTGCTTGATTCGTCACAACCTTCCAGCCCAGTTGTAAGAAACGGATAATCAGTAAAACAAAACCGATCACCAGAATACTCATAGGGATCCACTTAGGAATAGGAAGGTCCTCTAACTCAATACCGATCATTTTCATTTTGCTGAGGTAGATCCAAGAACCGTATAAAAACAGCCCGCAATACACCAAGCATAATCCCACCGCGACTAATGTAATAAAGCGGTGTGTGTTTTGAGGTAGGAGTTTCACGAACACATCAACACCGATGTGAGCACCTACTTTAACGCCATAAGAGGCACCAAAAAGAACAAACCAAGCGGCAAGAAGCAGTGTCACTTCCTGCGCCCAGTGGATACCTGCATTAAAGCCAAAGCGCGCGATCACTTCAGCAAATACAAGCAAGGTCATTGAGACTAGAAGAACAGACAAAAAGCCCTCTTCCAGTTTAGTTATGAGATTACGTACCATAACGGTCCCCGCAGCGACTCACGTCGTTAGAATAATGAGTAATGAGACAACATTCACAGGACAGCTCCAATCTACTGATTGACCTGTCTGAAGCTCTCCTCTGAATGTGGGAGAGGTAGATATCGGGTAGAAGATACCTTCTACCCGACGGAGGGTCTCAACGTATTAGTTGTTAGACGCTTCTGCAGCTTTGATTAGATCAGCACCGATCTGATCTTCAAACTTTTTCCATACAGGTTTCATTGCTTCAACCCACTGTGCACGTTCTGCATCAGAAAGCGTTAGCACTTCTGAACGTCTAGAATCGATGATTTTCTGTTTATCAGCGAGTGCTTTTTGCGCAGCGATGGTATTACCGTGCTTAATCGCTTCAGCAAGTGCTTTTTTCACTTCAACTTTCAGATCATTATCTAGGCCCATCCAGAACTCAGCAGACGTTACCACTAGGTAATCAAGAACACCGTGGTTAGACTCTGTGATGTATGGCTGTACTTCGAAGAATTTTTTCGAATAGATGTTAGACCATGTATTTTCTTGGCCATCGATCGCTTTCGTTTGTAGCAGTGTAAATACTTCAGAGAATGGTTTTTTCAATGGAACAGCATCAACCGCTTCAAACTGCGCCTGAAGTACATCAGAGGTCATGATACGGAATTTTTTACCTGACGCATCGCCAGGTACTTTAAGTGGGTTACTGGACGATAGCTGTTTCATACCGTTCCGTTGTGTAGGTAACCTAGACCTACAAGGCCTTTCTTCTGTAGAGCGTTCAGTAGTTTCTGACCTTCTGGGCCATTCTGAAACTTCTCTACCGCCGCCATATCTTTAAATAGGAACGGAAGGTCAAAAATTTGTAGTGTTTTTGTGTACTTCTGGAATTTAGACAGTGAAGGTGCAGCCATCTGCACGTCACCCAACAACATCGCTTCAAGTACTTTGTTGTCACCAAAAAGCTGAGAGTTAGGGAAAACTTTAACTTCCACTTTACCCGCAAGGCGCTCATCTACAAGCTCTTTAAACTTGATAGCCATCTGGCCTTTTGGTGTATTTTCAGCCACTACGTGTGAAAATTTAATTTCCACTGGGGCAGCAGAGATAGCTTGTGCACCAAGGGTCAAAGCTAGGGATGTGACTGCAGCAGTCAATAAACGCATGTGAAATCTCCTGTTATGGGACTTTTATTTATCATTGTTGTTATTAAACTCAGCTCGTTTTCTGTTTTTTTCGCTCACAGACTTATCTGAATCCATAGAAGCATTAGAGCAAGAAGGGGGCCAATTTAAGAAAATAACAACAGGACATGGCTGAACCGCCCATAACAAGTACCGAAGACACTCAACGCCACCCGATATAAAAACATCCGCCTCCACTCAAAAGTGGCGGATTTCCACACATTCAAACAAATAATAAGGGGGATACTGACCCTTTTTTGTACGATCTGCTACCCTCGATACACATCCTCTGCTTTGCTTGACCTACATCTATCTAGTTGAGCCATAAGGGGGTGTACCTACATGGCACTTCACCTTATTATAACTAAACGACTACTATGATTGCCGAACCTCGATAAAACAGGAGCTAAGGTGTGAAACTGAATGGCCTTTCAATTCAAACAAAAGTAAACCTTTCGTTAGCTGCTGTTTTTATTATTATCTTAGTCAGCTCACTCACTGCGATCTATCGCAGCGAATCAGGGCTGGTCTCCGAGGTTATAAAAAAGAACACCGCTGATACCGCAGACTCCTATTTTGATAGCATCAATATACTGATGCTGAGCGGAGCGATGTCCAACCGTGAAACCCTGCAAAAAAAGATTCTCGCCAACCCTGACGTACTAGAAGCCCGCATCATCCGCGGAGATATTGTTGCCAGTGTTTACGGCCCGGGTACACCTGACTCAAAAATTGAAGATGACCTCGACCGCAGAGCGATGGAGGGTGAGCATATCGTCGAAGAGATCAATGACGAGCAAGGCCATCGCCTCACGATTGTCACGCCAATGAAAGCCCTGCCCGACTATAAAGGCACAAATTGCTTACTCTGCCACCAAACACAAGAGGGTAATGTTTTAGGAGCTGTGCGCGTCACCTACTCTTTTGAAAACTTAGATAACACCATCCGTAGCAACTTAATAAGCGTCGCCGTGACTGAACTGATCTTATTTATTGGTGGCCTTATTCTCATCAGCTTGCTACTCGGCCACCTTGTTGTGCGCCCTGTCCGCAGAATGGGCAAAACCATTAATACGATCCACAACAACTCCGATCTAAAGCTTAGAATCGACGTCAACTCAAAAGATGAAATTGGCATGATGTCCAACTCACTCAATGTGATGTTGGAAGATTTTCACAGCAGCTTAAGTAAAGTCAGCTCAACAGTTCACCAGCTCAGCACCTCAAGTATATCCATTAATGATATTGCCGATTTAGCCAATAACGCGGTGCATAGCCAACAGATACAAACCGATGCGGTCGCCGTTGCCATGGAGCAGATGGAAGTCTCCACTAAGCATGTAGAGGATAATGCCAGTAACACCGTTGCAGCATCGGACATGGCATTGCAGCAGAGTCGAAACGGCACCCTTATCACTCAGCAAGCAACAGAAGCAATTGAGCAGCTCAGAAATAATATCGACCGCGCGCTAGGTGTGATCACCAAGCTCGACCAACAAAGCCAAAACGTTGGCACCGTACTGGAAGTTATTCAAAAAATTGCGGAGCAAACTAACCTCCTCGCACTGAACGCCGCCATTGAAGCCGCCCGTGCAGGAGAACATGGCCGCGGGTTCTCTGTGGTCGCAGACGAAGTACGAAACTTAGCCAGCAAAACCCGCACCTCAACAGAAGAGATCGATGCCATTATCGAAGAACTGCAACAGGATGCTCAAGACGCTGTCGAAGTAATGAACCAAGCCCACACCAGTGCAGAGCTAGGCGTGGCTAAAGTTCAAGAAACCGCCGAAGCGTTGACCAAGATATCCAGCGAAGTCCAGATGATTAACGATATGAATCATATGGTCTCTTCATCCGCACAGGAGCAGGCGGCAATGGCAAGTAGTGTCGAGAAAAGCGTCCAAGAGATTGCAGGCACCGCCGCACAAACCTCGTCCCGTGCAGGAACACTCAACCAAGTGGCCCATGAGCTCAACACACTAGCCAGCCAGCTGGAATCAATGGTGCAAAAATTCAAGCTGTAACTTAGTTACAATAACGCAACAAAAAAAACGCCCCAGATTTGTGAGTCTGGGGCGTTTTCGTTTTATCTAATAACGCACGGCAGGCGCCATATAACCGGCTATTTAAAGTCTTTTTTATCTAAACCGTACTTTTTCATTTTGTCGTAAAGTGTTTTTCGCGGTAAGCCTAAACTCGTTAGCGTTTCCTTAATTGAACCACCACAACGAGAGAGCTCAGCTTGGATCAACATCCGTTCAAATTGATCCACCTTATCAGGCAGTGTCATATGATTACTGGCGTTAACATCCGTGATCGGGCGGTTTTCAAAATCAAAAGAGCAGCTTTCTCCCAATAAGACATAACGTTCCGCTAAGTTACGCAACTCACGGACATTACCCGGCCAATCATGCATCATTAAGCTATGCATCCGCTCCGGTGAAAGTAGCGGGACTTCTCGCCCATATTGGGACGAGGCGATAAGCGCGAAATGCTGGAACAACATACCCACATCGTCTCGACGTTCTCGTAAGGCTGGGATATCGACACGAACAACATTTAAGCGATAGTAAAGATCTTCCCTAAACTCGCCCCGTTCTGATGCTTCTTTTAAATCAACTTTTGTCGCTGCAATAACCCGTAGATCCAACGGTATAATCTCATTGGCACCTAAGCGTTCAATCGATCGATCTTCTAACACGCGAAGCAATTTTATCTGCAAGGTCATGGGCATACTCTCTATCTCATCAAGAAAGAGTGTGCCTTCATTCGCATATTCAAACTTACCGATACGGCGCGCTTTTGCATCGGTAAACGCGCCCTTTTCATGTCCAAAAAGTTCCGATTCAATTAAGTTTTCAGGCACGGCACCACAGTTAATCGCCACAAAGTTTTTATCACTACGGTTGCTGTGTTCATGGATATAACGGGCCAGCAGGTCTTTACCTGTGCCCGTTTCACCTAAGATCAAAATATCAGCGGGGGTATCGGCGATGGTGTGCACAAGGTTGCGCACGTGCGCGATTGGCGCCGTTTTACCAATAATGCGCGGGCCAGGTACGCTTTGCGCTTCAAGCTCCTGCTTGAGGCGGCGGTTTTCGATAATCAGGTGACGCTTTTCTATTGCGCGACGTACCACATCGAGTAGAAGTTCAGAGGAGAAGGGTTTCTCGATAAAGTCATAAGCGCCATCTCGCATCGCACTAACGGCCATGGAGATATCGCCGTGCCCTGTAATCAAGATCACCGGCAGAGTCGCATCTAACGCCACCACCTGTTTCATCAGATCTAAACCATCCATACCCGGCAGGTTAATATCCGTAATCAAAATACCCGGCCAATCGGCCGTGATTATTTTTAATGCTTGTTCGGCGGTTTCTAAGGTTGTGACTTCATACCCACCAAGCTCTAGCGCTTGCCCCGCTGCCAAACGGATATGTTTCTCATCATCAACAAGAATAATGGGCAGGGGACTCTGATCGCTCATATAAGATTCCAACTATCTATTTAAGAAATAACATTATCAGGGGTTTGAGCTCTAGGTAAACAGATCTTAAAGACCGCGCCCCCTTGAGGGTGGTTTTCCACCGATAACAACCCACCCATACTCTCAATAATTCGGTAGGAGATCGACAACCCTAGTCCCAAACCTTGTCCCGCTTTTTTAGTGGTATAAAACGGCTCAAAAACACGGTTCACATCGTCGCGAGGAATCCCCGGACCGTGGTCTCTCACAAGCAAGACCGCCCACTGTTCGTCGCAGTGTAGCGCGATATCAATCACCGGGGTTACTTGCTTTTCCATGGCCTGTAACGCGTTACTAATCATGTTAACTAGCACCTGCTCAAGACGGACAGTATCACCCATCACATAATTGTACTCTAACCCATCGGGCCAATTAACCTGTGCTTTTACCTTACTAAGGCGGCCATACATAATAGACATCGCACCATCATGCACATTTTTTAAACACACCGGTTCAGCGTTGCCAGAGGTCTTACGTGAAAATTCTTTTAATGGATGGATGATTTTAGCCATTCTCTCCGTCAGCTGACTAATTTCATTCAAGTTTTTTTGGACAGTCTCCATGCGGCCCATCGCCAAGAAGGCATTAGCATTATCCGCATAAGTGCGAATCGCCGTTAACGGCTGATTCAACTCGTGGTTAATCCCTGCCGACATCTGCCCTAATACCGCAAGCTTCGCCGTCTGAATCAACTCATCTTGTGTGTTTTTATGCTTTTCGACCTCCTCTAGCAGCTTTCTGTTAGCGTCAGTCAGGTCTACGGTTCGCTCCTCAACACGATGCTCAAGTAGCTCACGTGCATGCTGTAGTTCCTCTTCGTATTGCTTACGCTGGGTGATATCGTGAATGGTGACAATAAAGCGCTTAATCGCACCATAATCCATATGCCCAATGATTAACTCAATAGGAAACACAGAGCCATCTTGTCGTAAGCCTTGCGCTTCAGTAAACAACTCCTCTTGGCGATCCGCATCGGACGCCGTAATGTGACGCCAGCAGATCGCCCTATCCGCTTGCGCTAACAGCTTACTTATATAGTCATACTTAACGTTTGCTTCACCATAACCAAACAGTTTTTCAGCCATGGAGTTCATGCTTTCAATCCGCCCTTGGGCATCCAAGGTGATTAACCCCGCACGGGTATTATCAATAATCGCCCTGACCCTCGCTTCGTTGGCTTCCAGCGCTTTAGTTTCCAGTAGCTTAAAACGTACACGTTCCCGCGTAATGCGCTGACGCGTCAGTAACACCATAACCAACAGCACTAATGCACTAAAGATAAACCCTATCGTTAACGCGGTATAAAACATCCGCACCTTGACCGGTTTAGTGCTCGCCAAGACAACCACCGTGAGGCCGCTGCCCGCTAACTCACGACTGAGAAGTAGAAACTCTTTGGCCTTAACCCCATCAAGCGCTTCATTATTGATGCGTTTACCGTCCACCAGCGTCACGAGTGTCCCGCCCTCTTCTCGCTCTTTCTGCTCAACAATATCTAACGCGGTTAGCTGATGGTCACCGTACCTTAAACTTTCAGCTATCCGCTGAATGCCCTGCTGAGACAAAGGACGAAGTGTTCTGAACTTCCAATCGGTCTGGGTTGAAATAAAGATAACCCCATCTTCATCGGTCACAACGATGTCCAGATCAGGATCGGTCCAATCCGACTCGATCTCATTAAGATCAATTTTTAAAACGACAACACCGATAATTTCACCCACGTTATAAACCGGGTACGAAAAATAGTAGCCTCGCTTTTTAGATACGGAGCCCAGTGCGAAATAACGCCCGGCTTTCCCTTTCATGGCGTCCTTAAAGTAGGGTCTAAACGCATAATTGTTGCCAACAAAAGAGCGATCATCTGCCCAGTTACTGGCAGCAAGGGTATCCCCACTGTTATTCATCAAATAGACGTCGGCAGCATTAATGGTCTGATTGACCTGCTCAAGATAGGTATTTGCACGTTGCACTAAAAACGGATCGTCTTGCTGTTGTAGGGCGTCGGTTAAGGTGGAATGGGTTGATAAAAGCCCGGGCAGGTCTTTATAACGATCGAGCTTTTGCTGCAGGCTCAAAAGGTAACGATTTAAATCGGCACTTGAGCGATGTTGCAGCTGTTCAAGGCCTTGAGAGCGGCTAATCAGTGTTGTTTGCCCAACCACCAACACAAACGTAAAGGCTAAAATAATAAAAAAAAGGAACCGATAACGACGCCATGTCGTCGACAACATATAAGACATAAATTTAACGCCGGTTAGGTTAACTACTCGTTTATTAAAGCTCTTTTTATACTTAGTATCGAGAAATACTTAATTCGTACACCTAGTAGCACTATACTAGAGTCTAATGTTTCTCAAATACGGAGCAAGTTTTTCTCATGTTGAAACGTACAAAAATCGTCGCTACCTTAGGTCCATCCACTGATCAGCCGGGTGTCTTGGAAGATATTCTACGTAATGGGGTAAACACTGTTCGGCTGAACTTTTCTCACGGTAGCGCCGCCGATCATCGCAAACGAGCGAGTGAGGTTAGAAAAATAGCGCGTAAGTTAGGCCTCTCTATCGCTATTTTGGGTGATCTCCAAGGCCCAAAGATCCGCATTGCTCGTTTTAAGAACGATCGTATCACCTTAAATACAGGTGACTCGTTTACGTTGGATGCCCAACTAGGTAACCAAGAGGGTGACCAGCATCAAGTGGGTATCGATTATAAAGCCCTACCTGAAGACAGCTCCGCGGGTGATATTCTTTTATTAGATGACGGTCGAGTACAGCTCAAGGTATTAAGCATTGATGGCAGTAAAATTCTGACCGAAGTCATTATTGGGGGCCCTCTGTCCAACAATAAAGGCATTAACCGCCAAGGCGGTGGTCTATCCGCAGCCGCCCTAACGGAGAAAGACCGCCGAGACATTAAAGTAGCGGGCGAAATCGACATGGATTATATCGCCGTCTCCTTCCCTCGCTGTGCCGAAGATCTGCATGAAGCACGTAAATTACTGGATGAGGCCGGTAGCCGCGCAGAGATCATTGCAAAAATCGAACGGGCTGAGACCGTTGCAAACCATGACGCGCTCGACAAAATCATTCTTGCCTGCGACGGCATTATGGTTGCCCGAGGCGATCTAGGGGTAGAGATTGGTGATGCGGAGTTAATTGGTGTGCAAAAACATATCATTCAACGCTCCCGAGAACTGAACCGCTTTGTTATCACTGCAACACAGATGATGGAGTCCATGATCGAAAACCCGATGCCTACACGGGCAGAGGTATTTGATGTAGCGAATGCTATCCTTGATGGCACCGATGCCGTAATGCTCTCGGCAGAAACTGCGGCAGGAAAACACCCCGTCGAAGTGGTTAAATCCATGACCTCTATCTGCCAAGGCGCAGAAAAGCACCAGATCGCCCGTCCGATGGAAACCAACATCTCCGTTAAGCTAGACCGCTTTGACGAAACCATAGCCCTCTCAGCCATGTATACCGCCAACCATCTGATTGGGGTTAAAGCGATCATCTGTCTAACCGAGTCGGGATCAACACCGTTATGGATGTCCCGTATACGTTCAGGTCTACCGATCTTTGCTCTCACCCGTAATGAAAGAACCATGCGCCGTACTGCTCTTTACCGTGGTGTTGAACCTATCTTTTTTGATGCGACCCAAATCAGTGAAGAAAAGCTCAATACCGAGGTACTAGCCGGACTTAAAGCCCGTAATCTGCTCCAAACCGGAGACCTTGTCATACTGACCCGAGGCGCAACCTTAGGACAACATGGCGGCACCAACTCAATGCAAGTCTTGTGCGTATCCTGACCACACACCATGGGCGTCGGTATTTTTTACCGGCCCCCATGAATTATTTCGCCCGAATCCGGTCAAAATCGCGAACTCTTCGTTTCGTTGCAGCAATTTAACAATGGCTCAATTATAATAGCCCTCCTTCAATGGTGATTTTAAGGACTCGCGTTTGTCTTCCACTACATCGACTTCTCAACTACAGCAGAAGCTCAGCTGGCTAAAAGAAAATGGCCATACTGGACTATTAACTCAGCTTCAACACGGATTAGAAAAAGAGGGTTTACGCGTAGATCTTGATCAAGAGCTCGCACAAACGCCCCATCCGGAAGCGCTAGGGTCCGCTCTAACACATGAGCATATCACTACAGACTACTCTGAAGCCTTGCTGGAGTTTATTACCCCTGTCTTTGAACAATCATCGGACGCATTACAGTTTTTGGCTGATCTACATCGCTATACTTATCAAAATTTAGATGAAGAACTCATCTGGCCAGCCAGCATGCCATGTCACCTACTCAATGAGTCAGCGATTCCTATCGCCCATTACGGCGACTCAAACGTAGGCAAGATGAAATATATCTACCGTGTCGGATTAGAAAACCGCTACGGCAAGATGATGCAAACCATTGCAGGGATCCACTATAACGTATCCATGCCGACGGCTTTCTGGCCGCTACTGCAACGCTATAGCAAAAACACAGGGTCATTACAGGAGTTTCGCTCCGCGTCCTATTTTAGCCTTATCAGAAACTTCCGCCGCTACTCTTGGCTGCTTATGTACCTGTTTGGCGCGTCCCCTGCGTTATGTGGCTCATTCCTCAAGGGTAAACAGCACACACTCGAAACCTTGTCTGAAGGCACCCTCTATCTCCCTTATGCCACATCGCTACGCATGAGTGACTTAGGCTATTCAAACAAGGCTCAAGCCGATCTCAATATCTGCTTTAACCACCTAGCGACTTACGCGAGTTCGCTTAATCGTGCGATTCGCACACCCTACACGCCGTATGAAAAACTAGGCGTCAAAGTCAATGGGGAATATAAGCAGCTAAACGCCAATGTTCTGCAAATTGAAAATGAATACTACAGCGATATTCGGCCTAAACGCGTTACTCAATCTGGCGAAAAGCCCGTACATGCGTTGATCGCCCGTGGCGTAGAGTATATTGAGGTGCGCAATACCGACATCAACCCATTCCTCCCCCTCGGCATGGACCAATGCCAAGCTGATTTCTTAGATGCCTTTCTACTCACCTGCTTACTGATGGAAGAACGCGAGATCAGTACAGAGGAGTGTGAACAAATTAGCGAGAACCATCAACGCGTGGTCACCCGTGGGCGCGAACCCGGTTTAACGCTGATTAAAGATGATCAACATATATCCCTGCATCAATGGGGCAGTGACCTGCTAAGCGAAATACAGCAGACCGCCGTACTGCTTGATGAAGCGAACGGCTGCACCCGCTATTCAGCGTCGGTTCAAGCGCAACAGAAAAAACTGGATGACCCTGAGCTAACGCCTTCGGCACAAGTACTTAACGCAATGCGCACACAAAACTTGAGCCACGGGGAGTTTGTAATGCAGCAAGCGAAACTGCACCGGGAGACCCTGCTATCCACACCTATTGATCAGGCTATGCAGATCAAATTGGCAGCGATGCGCGGCAACTCATTACAGCAGCAACAGGATATTGAAGCAGCTGACCAGAAGGATTTCGACAGCTACCTTACTGAGTACATGGCCAATTAACAACGCCATTGTTCAGCTATAAAAAATGCAGGCCAAGCCTGCATTTTTTATATAACTTTATCGCGCGATCAACCGGCCCTATTGCACCACAAAGCTGGTAAAAAACAGGTCTGAGACAAAGCTTTCACCTTCCTCTTCCATCAGTACCTTTTTGACCGCCTCTAATGCCTTTTTCGCCAGCCTATTTTGCGCATCAACCGTACCCACCGTCTCATCACTTTGCGAACTGAGCAGGAAGACTAAATCATTTCTGATCTGTGGCATATGCGCGTTCACCGCATGGTGCGCCGACTCACTCGACACTTGAATTGTCACCTCACATTTAAGAAAACGCGGTTTGCCTACGCCATCTAGATTGGTTGTAAATGACTTCAACTCGATATAGTTCACATAATCTTCAACTGTTTTCTCTGTTTCTGCCGCTGCAAACTGCACAGAGAAAATCATTACCATTAATAAAACCAGTCGTTTAAACATTTATCGCCCCGTAAGATCTAACAATATTCCGAGTATAGCGTGCTCACGTAAGGCTCAACAGTCGCTCATAAAAATATTTTTACTCATCCCGGCAAAAACGACGTTCTACCATTAGATAATTAATAAAAGCCCGTTTTTCAGAAAACGGCTGTTGCACCCTGAAACAGCTTAGGAATATGATGATAGTTAATCAGAGAGCAACACTAACGCTTGTTTCAAGCTTAGACTTATATGACTGCCTAAATTAAAGGCAGCAGAGGTGCGCAAATGTTAGAAAAATGTAAGAGCGCTAAAGAACGCTGGGGCGGAGTAAGCGAAATAATCGATAACTGGCTAGAAGGGCGACAAAAACTCATCAGCTTATTTGTCCATTTACCCGAACAGCCGATCAACGACGAACTCAACGGTCGCGTTCAAATGTTCTGCCAAGTCATGATGGATTATCTTTCATCCGGCCATTTTGAAGTTTACGAGCAATTGTTACTCGAAGGTCGAGATTTTGCCGATGGCAGCTTACAAGAGGGGCAAGAGCTGTTACCAAAAATACAGGTCAGCACCGACATTGCCTTAGATTTTAATGATGATTTTTCTACCCTATCTGAACCAACGGTACAGACAATTAGAGAGTTTTCTGAACATTTATCCCACCTAGGTGAGGCGTTGGAAGAACGCTTTGAGCTAGAAGATAAAATGATCGCCGTTTTACATACCTCTCATCGTGATTCGGTTGTAGTTGAGTAGGAATTGAAATATGCGTCATGCCGTAACTTACGTACTCCTTGCGGGTGGATTACTCTCTCTGGCGGGCTGTGACAGCAGCGACGCGCCTACCTCCTGGTCTGAATACGCGCTTAGGGGCGCGTATACAGCCAGCATATCGTCTACGGGTACTTATAGTGCAATCGGCTCGTTTGATCATGGCGGAAGCTTATGGACACTGGAAAACAATGAGCGCCTCTATAATTGGAACCATAAGGCCAAAACCTTTTCAATTATCGCCGCCACTGCGTTTTCACCCGAGGAGAAGTACGCCGCCACCGCAAATCAACAAGACTTAGTGCTGTGGAACTTACGTAACGGTCAAGCGGAAGGGTTTTGGAGTTCACCCGCAGAAATTATGCAGATGGATCTCTCTCCCAATGGGGATTACGCCCTTTTAGGGTTAGCTAACCATACCGCCGTATATTTTGATGTAAAACAGGGGGGAGTCAAACGCACCTTCCGCCATGAAGCCCGAGTCCGTAGTGTTGATCTAAGTGACGATGGTTCATTAGCATTAACAGGCTCAGACGCTTACAAAGTAAAACTCTGGAGCGTTGAAACCGGCGAGCTATTAAAAGAACTTAGCTTAGGCAATGTGGTCGATACTGTCGCCCTCTCACCCAATATGAAAACCGCATTTAGTGCAGGCAGCTTAGATAAAGCCGTTATTTGGGATATCGATTCCGGTACCGAAATGCATATCCTCAGTGACATCGCTAGCTTCTCCCAAAAAAGAATCAGCTACCTCAGCGCCCGCTTCTCCCCTGATAGCCAGCAGCTACTCACAGGTACCGCATCAGGCTTAGTGCAACTATGGGATGTAACGACAGGCGAACAACTTAAAAGCTGGAGAGTGCATCGTAGAGACGCCTATGGCCCAGTACAAGCTGGGGTTTACGCCGTTGGCTTTGGCCAAGACAAATATTACGCTCTCGGCTCTAATGGCTTTATGAACGAACTGCAATAACCCCCACCC
Organism: Neptuniibacter pectenicola; assembly: GCF_001597735.1. Taxonomy (GTDB): domain Bacteria; phylum Pseudomonadota; class Gammaproteobacteria; order Pseudomonadales; family Balneatricaceae; genus Neptuniibacter; species Neptuniibacter pectenicola. Next base: position 42,711 of record NZ_LUTS01000003.1, on the reverse strand, counting down.
ATAACGGGTCAAGACAAACAAAAAGGCCGCTACAGTTATGTAGCGGCCTTTTTATTAATACCCGATAAAGACGTTATTACTTAGCGCCTTCTTCTGCTGCTTGCTCAGCTTCTGGGTTAATTTCCAGTAGCTCAACTTCAAAGATCAGTGTTTCGTTCGGTCCAATAGCACCGCCCATACCACCTGGGCCGTAAGCAAGTTCAGATGGAATCACTAAACGTGCTTTACCACCCTCTTTAATCAGCTGTAGACCTTCAGTCCAACCAGGGATAACGCCACTTAGAGGGAAAGAAACAGGCTCGTTACGGGCATAAGAACTATCAAACTCAGTACCGTCAATCAACGTGCCACGGTAGTGAACTTTCACGATATCTTCAGCGGTAGGTTTTTTGCCTTTACCCGCCGTTAGTTCTTGATACTGCAAACCAGACTTAGTTGTTACAACGCCTTTCTTTTTACCGTTTTCAGCTAGGTATTTTGTACCTTTATCCAGATTGTCTTGGCTTAGCTGATCAAATTTCTTTTTCTGTTCTGCAACTTGACGCTCTTGGAAGGCTTTCATCACATCACCCACTTGATCAGGTGTAAGCTGTGGCTCTTCACCCGCGTAGGTTGTTTTAGCTGCAGCAATAAACGTATCAAAATCAAGATTAGGAATCGTTTTAAGCTGTTCACCTACCATCAAACCAACACTGTAGCTAACTTTCTGCTCTTCAGTTTTTAGTTCCACTGCGGTAACAGTTGGAGAGATTAATGCGGCACCAAGAGCAACCGCTAGCAAAGTTTGTTTCATCTGTTCTTATCCTTATTTGTCATTCAACGGAAGCCAATAACTATGGTTCTCTTCCTAATAATCAAGCTATTTATCGGCCAGAGAAAAGATATTTCAGGTTCACTCTCTCGCTTCTTAGTCCACGATTAAACCGCAAAGTTCACTCTCAAACCACCCCAAACCGCCCCATTTGTTCATAAGTAGTGATTTATCGCTGATAATATAGGCTGAAGTGCTACTTCTAACGCGGCATCAAACGCAACATTCGACTCGACCAGATAACGTTTAATATTGCTCAACACCAACGCGCGAATATCTTGATCATGCATACTCACCCGTGGTTGCTGATAGAGCATGGCCAACTCAACCTGCTCACAGGCAAGTTCAGCCTGCCTTAATTGGCGATAACAGGCATCCAATCCATCTAATTCAGCTCGTTTCTCCCGTACATTAAAACGTATGGCTCTCAGTGCATGGGTCACTTCACGCTGCCATCGATCAGCCCCCTGCGAGGCCCCGTCAACCGCTTGCTCACCTCGACAACCACACCAGACCGCATAGATGAGCCGATTAATGCTCACGCCAAACTGCGCTTGCAGCAACAGGCAAGTGGGCTCAACCTCAGGTTGTTGATAAAAATTGAGCGCAAAGTCCCATAGATCGTTTTTCAATTGCATCTGTATGTTAAAATCCGCCGCCATGATTCAATTACAAAAAGTAAGCTTACAACGCGGCCATAACATTTTGCTAGAGCAGGCCGATTTAACACTACACCCTGGTTGGAAAGTAGGGCTTGTTGGCGCCAATGGTGCAGGCAAAACCTCACTCTTTAAGCTCATCTTAGGCGAGCTCCATTGTGATAGCGGTGACTTAGAGCTACCGGGCGGTTTACGCATGTCCCATATGGCTCAGGAGGTCCCTACATCGGACCGCTCCGCACTGGAGTATGTGTTAGACGGTGATATTGAACTACGCAAGGTCCAACAGCAGTTAGCCCGCGCAGAACAAGAGCACCAACATGCTCGCATTGGCGAACTGCATGCCGAACTCGACAACCTCGATGGTTATACGGCGGAATCCCGTGCCGCCCAGCTATTGTCAGGGCTCGGCTTTAGCCATACCGACATCACACGCGGCGTGAAAGAGTTCTCAGGGGGCTGGAGAATCCGTTTAAACCTCGCTCAGGCACTGATGTGCCCCTCTGACCTGCTGTTACTCGATGAGCCAACCAACCATTTAGATTTAGATGCAACGATCTGGCTAGAACAGTGGCTTAGACAATACCCCGGCATGCTGATTCTTATCTCCCATGACCGTGATTTTCTAGATAATGTTGTCACCCATATCACCCATGTTGAACAGAAAAAACTACTGCTCTACAAAGGTGGGTATTCGGCCTTTGAACGCCAAAGAGCCGAGCGTTTAGCCCAGCAACAGGCCGCCTTCGTCAAACAGCAACAACGTATCAGCGAAGTTGAAGATTTTGTCCGTCGTTTTCGCGCCAAGGCCACAAAAGCAAAACAAGCCCAAAGCCGTATCAAAGAGCTCGAGCGCATGGAAAAAATTGCACCTGCGCATATTGATAGCCCCTTTAGTTTTCAGTTTTGCTCCTCTGACAAAATGTCCTCCCCCCTACTCACCTTATCTGATGCAGAGTGTGGGTATGAAGGCAAAACCGTTCTAAATAAAAGTTCTCTTTCACTTACACCCGGAACACGTATTGGCTTACTTGGCCCGAATGGCGCGGGGAAATCCACCTTAGTTAAAACCTTAGTGGGCGATTTAACCCTCTGTAACGGGGAACGTCATGAAAGCGATAATTTAAAGATCGGCTATTTTGCCCAGCACCAGCTCGAAGCATTAGATATGGCGGCATCACCTCTGCTTCATATCAAACGCATAACACCCAGTGCGTCAGAACAAGAGATTCGCAACTTCTTAGGCTCCTTTGGTTTTATCGGTGATCGAGCACTCGAACCGGTGCAAAACTTCTCAGGTGGCGAAAAAGCGCGCGTGGCCCTATCGATGATTGCGTGGCAGAAGCCGAATCTACTCTTGATGGATGAGCCGACCAACCACCTTGACCTTGAGGTACGCCATGCACTTACGCTGGCGCTACAATCCTTTGAAGGGGTGCTTATTCTGGTCTCCCATGACCGCCACTTGCTGCGTAACACAGTGGATGAGTTTCTACTGGTTGCGAACGGTCAGGTTGCGGAGTTCAAAGGAGACCTAGAGGATTATCAGGCGTGGCTTTTAGAACAAAAACGCCAAGAGCAAAAAACAGAAGCGGATGCCTTCTCGACGGCACAACCGGATGAAAAAAAATCCCTGTCGGCAACCGAGCGAAAAGAGCAAAAACGTTTAGCGGCGGAGCGTAGAAATCAACTTCGCCCCATCAAAAAACGGATCGAACAGCTTGATGCCGATATGGAAACACAACACAAAACGTTAACCGAGATAGAGGCCGCGCTCAGCGAAAGCACCCTCTATGAAGCGGAAAACAAAGACAAACTAAAAGATCTCTTACAACAGCAAGCACGTCTTAAACAACAAGCGGAAGCAACCGAGTTGGAATGGATGGAGCAGCAGGAAGCACTCGAAACGCTGGAAGAGGAACTCAGCGAATTAGAAACCTAGTTCATATAGCCACGGTATGCACTATACCGTGGCTATATCGCCCTCTAGTCTCCTAGCAGAGCCGTCAATTCTTTAATATCGCTATCATTACTCATTAGCTCGCGTAACGCGGCTGCAACCTCGCCCTCGTTTAACCCTAGGGATAGATACAACTCGTCAGGTATTTGGCTCACAGGGCCATCACTGAGTCCCTGCTGACGCAGTAAACGATTAGAGAGATAAAGTAGTTTTGCATACTGGTGATGCTCACCTGCGTAATCAAGGCTGTTTTGCTGCCTAATCGCAACCGTCACAGGCTTAGGAAGGTCCCAGCTTGTCAGTAGCCAACTTCCGATTTGCTCACGGGTAACGCTCAGTATTTGCTGCTCTATCGCATCCAATGCAAAGTGAGGGTTCGCCTCAATATAGCGAGAAAGCAACGAAAAGTGTGGTGGAAATAGGTGCGCTAACACTAAATAGCCAAAATTATGCAACAGAGCTGACAGGTACACTAAACCCGGTAGTGGACGCTGATCATTCCCCGGCATCATCCGGCACAGCTTTTCTGCAAGGCTGGCATTATAAACCGCCTGCATCCAGTAAGGTGTGGCACCGCGAGGCAGATCATCCGGTATTTTCAGCATCTGCCCCATCGCCGTACCTAAGGCCATATTGATCACAAGATCAAAACCAAGGACACGAATAACCGCATCGTCTATTGAACTTACATTACCCGGCGCGGCGTAATAAGGCGACGCCGCCCAGCTCATCACTTGAGCCGATAGACTCGGGTCGACCTTAACAACAGGGACTAACTCCTTAACACTCGCCTCGGGATCAGAACGCAGCATGATAATTTTTTTAACGGTGGGCGGTAACGAGGGCAAGCCTAAAGTATCTTCAAGCCGCTGCTGGATACGCAAAACGGTAAAACGCTCTACCGCTTTAGAGATAACCGCCGTGTCATCCCCCCCCTCAGGCTGCATTTCAGCGATCTGTGGCAGTGTTAACCCAAGGTCAAGACGCTGGCCTAACTGCAACTGTTCAGAAATAGCCACAATGCTTAAACCGGAGTGAGGTTCGATCAATTCGAGCTGCGCATGCTCTAAACATTCAGGAGAGATCAGTAATTTTAAGGAGAGCAGCTTTGCTTGGCCATCAGGAAATCGCAACGCTTCTTGGCCAAAATAGCGTTTCGCGTCCTCACTCTTCACCGGCTGAAGTTGGCGCTCTGTCTGTTTCCAAATCGCCACCAAATTAAGTAGCGAATTAGCAGGCAATATAGCTAATGCTTTTCCTTCAGCGTCATGTAACAACACTAAACGAAACTGCGGTAGCTCACCGCGATTTTCCAACACGCATACACCTACTGACAATTTCCTTTCTCCAAATGCTAGTCTTAGCTTAATGTTAAGGGTAGATTATTAGTAACACTTTCGGAAAGCAAAGTTCTTAACCGATTATTCACTTATTCGTGTACTTTTTACCCTTTCAACTATGAAATTACTGCATATACTTCGCGCCCTACTCTGCATTGTTCCATTGTCGCTTTCAAGTGCCTATGCAGTTGATGAAGATCTCGCACCCGAAAACGCCACTGGGCGACAAACCAATATAGCATCAAATGCTTACCCCTCGCTTGTTGTAACCGCAAACCCCCTTGCGACCCGTGTCGGTTTAAGCATATTACAACAGGGCGGGAGTGCCGCCGATGCTGCGGTTGCAATTCAGGCCATGCTCACCTTAGTCGAACCCCAATCATCGGGTATTGGCGGTGGCGCATTTTTACTCTATTGGGACCAGGCGGAGAACAAACTAACCGCGTTAGATGGTAGGGAAACAGCGCCCCTCGCGGCGGATGAGAAACTCTTCTATCGCAATAAAGAGCCGATGCGCTGGGTTGATGCACTCGTAGGAGGTCGCTCAGTCGGCACGCCCGGCGTGCTGAAAATGCTGGAACTAGCACACACTAAACACGGGAAGCTGCCGTGGAAGCCTTTGTTTAAAGGTGCCATCGTACAAGCCGAAAAAGGGTTTAAGGTCAGCCCACGGCTACATAAACTGATCGCCAGCGGTATCAACCCCGGTTTAAACCGATACCCTGAAGCACGCAATTACTTTTATGCCGAAGATGGCTCTCCGCTTCCGGTCGGCTTTCTACGTAAAAACCCCGCCTTAGCCAGCAGCTTAAAACTGATTGCTCAACAGGGCAGTTCGGCCTTCTACCAAGGCACTTTAGGCAAAAAGATTGTTGCCCGTATACAGGAAATCAAAGACAACCCGGGGCTACTCAGTAGTCGCGACCTAGCACAGTATCAAGCGATAGAGCGCACCCCCATCTGTCAGCCTTATAAAACCTATAAGGTTTGCGGCTTTCCGCCACCAACCTCGGGTGGCGTAACTGTATTACAGATATTAACCTTATTAGAACATACCGATTACTCAGCCCTTCCGCCCCACAGTCCGCTCGCAAAACACCTATTTACCCAAGCATCACGCCTCGCATATGCCGATCGGGGCCGCTACCTCGCTGATAGCGATTTTGTCGATGTCCCTGTCGAGGGACTTTTAAATGCAGACTATATCCAGCAGCGGGCCACATTGATCCAATCTACGCAGGATGCGGGTACGATCGCACCAGGCCAGCCTGAAGGCATGAATAGCGCGTGGCGAGATGACCAATCACCGGAACTCCCCTCCACCAGCCATTTTGTCGTTGTCGACCAATGGGGTAATGCAGCCTCAATGACCAGCAGTATTGAGATGGCATTTGGCTCAACCCTCATGGTGGGCGGCTTTCTACTCAACAATCAGTTAACCGATTTCTCATTCACACCTGAGAAACAAGGTCAGCTCATTGCGAATAGAGTACAGCCGGGGAAACGCCCCCGTAGCTCCATGTCGCCTTTTATGGTTTTTGATGCGGAGGGGAACTTATATGCGGCAGTGGGTTCGCCCGGCGGCAGCCGTATCATTAACTATGTCGCAGAAAGCTTATTAATGATGCTGAATACAGACCTACCGCTTCAGCAAGCGATCAACACCCCCCACGTCAGTAACCGTAATGGCATTACCGAATTAGAGGCGGACACGGCCGCAGAGCAGCTGGCAGAGCCATTAAGCAACATGGGCCATGAAATAAAAATACGTGATTTAAACAGTGGATTACATGCGTTTCGCCGTACCGATAACGGCCTGTGGGAGAGCGGGGTCGACAATCGAAGAGAGGGGCTGGCCTTAGGCGAGTAAACCTAGACCAGGTTATTCACGCGCGATACGATTAACACTTTTCAGGTTACGTAGCTTCTTCATTACCCTTGCTAAATGAATACGGTCCGCCACAGTCACTTCAATATGCACATTGGCTAACGGACCTTCGTGGTCACCTATATCAATGGCGACCACATCAGCACCAGCACTGGCAGCAGTTGTGGCTAATTCAGCAATAATACCGCGATGGGATTCCACCTCGGTCTTCAGGTTTACACTGAACTCCTCTTCCAGCTTATCGGACCACTCAAGGTAGATACATTTTTCCGGGTCATCACGTAGATAGCCAATGTTCCGGCAATCCGTTTGATGGATCACTAAACCTCGACCTGTACTAATATGCCCGATGATTTTATCGCCCGGAATCGGTAAACAGCATTTCGCATATTGCAGCACCATACCTTCTGTCCCTTTAATGGACATCGGTTTTTGGTTACGTAAGCGCTCACTTCCCGTTTCATCATTATTCGCCGGTTGCTCAGGACGTAAACGTCGTGCCACAACATAAGCCATCCGGTTGCCTAAACCAATGTCTTCAAGCAGATCATCTAGGTTCGCAAGCTCAGCTTCATGCAGCAGATCACGCAATTTAAACGGATCTATATCATTCACTGAGGTGCCATAATTAGCGAGGAACTGGTTTAACAGGCGTTGACCAAGCTCGACAGACTCATGTCGTTGCTGGTTTTTCAGGTAGTGTCGAATCGCGGTTCGCGCCTTACCGGTGACAACAAAGTTTAACCATGCCATATTCGGCTGTGCGCTAGGCGTTGTAATCACCTCGACCGTTTGACCATTCTCTAAAGGCTGGGACAACGGCGCTAAGCGGCGATTAATTCGGCAAGATACGCAGGAATTACCCACATCGGTGTGTACCGCGTAAGCAAAATCAACCGCTGTCGCACCACTCGGCAACTCCATGATCTTACCGAGGGGAGTAAAGATATATACTTCATCAGGAAAGAGATCGGTCTTAACGCTATCGATAAACTCCATGGAGTTACCGGCGCTTTGATGCATCTCCAGCAGGCCTTTAACCCACTTGCGGGCGCGCTTATAAGAACCTAAAGCGCTCTCCGAAGCATCACTACCATCATCATTCTTATAGTGACTATGCTCCGCGATCCCTTGGCTCGCGACCACATCCATCTCATGGGTGCGGATCTGTACTTCGATCGTAATATCTCGCGCACCAAAGAGGTCGGTATGTAAGGATTGGTAGCCATTGGCTTTAGGAATGGCGATGTAATCTTTAAAACGTCCATGGACAGGCTTATATAAGTTATGCACAGCCCCGAGCGTGCGATAACAATCATCCACATTATCAGTCACGATACGGAATGCGAACACATCCATAATTTCAGAAAACGATTTACGCTGCGCTTTCATCTTAGAGTAGATGCTATATAGATGCTTTTCACGCCCCGTAACGGTACCGCTTAAGCCCTCTTTCTCTAACCGTTTTTCAATCGTTTCCTGAATGGAACTAATAATATCCTTACGCTGCCCTCGCGCCTGAACAACAGCACGACGTATATATTTAGCACGCATCGGATAATGGGACTGAAACGCCAGATCTTCTAGCTCGACCTGAACATCACGCATACCTAAACGGGCAGCAATCGGTGCATAAATATCTAAGGTTTCACGGGCAATACGGCGCTGTTTATGGGGCGGCATTGCTCCCAAGGTGCGCATATTGTGAAGACGATCGGCTAACTTAACCAAAATAACGCGAATATCTTCCGCCATGGCCAAGACCATCTTCTGGAAGTTACTTGCCTGCGCTTCGGCTTTGGTTTCAAATTCAAGGTGGGTTAGTTTGGAAACACCATCAACAATGTCAGCCACAGATTTACCAAACTGCGACTCAATACCTTCATAACTAATATCGGTATCTTCAATCACATCGTGGAGCATTGCCGCCATTAGACTCTGATGGTCCATGCGTAGCTCGGCCAGCACATTAGCGGCCGCTAGAGGGTGGGTAACATAAGGCTCACCACTTTTACGTTTCTGGCCATCATGGGCCTGTTCCGCGTAAAAATAGGAACGACGCACCTGTTGGATCTGCATAGGATCCAAGTAATCGCTTAAGCGTTGTGATAGTGCGTCTATTGTTTGCATTGCCTCTCCATACTACGTGCGTCTCTACAGAAATAATGCCGTAATAACGCGACTAGGAAAAGTCTTTAATAACGAAAACGCCCTGATAAATCAGGGCGTTTAAAAAGAACGTCAGAACCGAGCGATTAATCGCGTTCGATTTCATCCAAAATAGAGCGACCGATATGGCCTTCAGCGATTTCACGCAATGCCACAACCGTGGGCTTATCGTTTTCCCACTCTACCTTTGCTTCTTTACCGCCAGTAGCCAGCTGACGTGCGCGCTTAGCAGCAACCATTACTAACTGGAAACGGTTATCTACATTTTCCAGGCAATCTTCAACTGTAACTCGTGCCATCGGTAAAACCTCGAAAATTTTGGGTATATTGAAAGACCGGACAGTGTACCGATAGATCGATATTATGACAAGAGACTAACGAGCAAATCATGGTAATGATCTTTCTGACGGTCGATTTTCATCCGTTGGGACAAAAAGATGCCGTGTAACTCCTTTAATGCAGTATCAAAGTTGTCATTAATCACGAGGTAATCATATTCAGGATAATGACTCATCTCACTGGCGGCCTCAGACATCCGCAAACCGATCACCTCATCACTGTCGGTACCCCGTCCTTTTAAACGCTGTTCCAGCACATCACGTGAGGGGGGCAGGATAAAGATAGACAAACAATCCGGCATTAAACGACGAATCTGCTGGGCACCCTGCCAATCAATTTCTAAAATAACATCTTTACCTTGCGCTAACTGCGTCTCGACCCAACGCTGTGATGTACCGTATTTATTGGTAAACACTTCAGCAAATTCAAGAAAATCCGCATCTTCAATCATCTGATTAAACTGGTCCATCGAGACAAAGTTGTAATCAACCCCATCAACTTCACCCGGGCGCATATCACGTGTGGTATGGGACACCGAGACGACGATCTCGCTATCTTGCTCCAACATCGCTTTTACTAAACTGGTTTTGCCCGCACCGGAAGGGGCAGAAACAACATACAAGGTGCCTTTAGCCATTAGATTATCTTCTCTCGTCAATCAGATACGCTTGAGACCGGTCCATTCGCCGATCTCTAATTAATAAAGTCCGTCGGATAAATTACCCTAACACTCAGCCAAAATAGACCCCAAAAGTCACATTAATTATTATTTTATCACTAAAACAGTGACCGCGCGCAGAGTTATAACGAGCAAATACGGGCCTTTCAGGCATTAATCATATATGATTAACTCAATATAACTCTAATCTTTTGTATGATGGTAAATTGATGCGCTGGATCTCTTTCTCAGCAAATTTTGTCACGGCACTGCCAAAAATCCACCGCAAAGCGCTCGCCTCTTTAGCTGTGCTGCTACTGGTGGCGTTTCTTCTGCCCTCCTCTAATAGTTCGGTTAGCACACCGCTACCACTGGATCATATTGTTGATACCGATGCGCCGCTATTCGAGGTCCCTAAGTTCAGCATTCGTCAATTAAAAGCCCCTTGGGCATTTGATACCGTACCTGACAACGAAACCTTATTAGTACCTATGGGCGGCCAACGTAACAGTTATCAGTATATTGTGCGTACAGGCGATACCCTAAGCAGCATTTTTGAGCGCTTACAGCTGCCGCAAAAAACCATGTATCAACTACTGGAAGCCGACCTCAACGTCCTTGCGTTAGATAACCTAAAACCAGGTCACACGTTGGTGTTTGAAAAGCAGGATCAGCTGCTACAACGTTTAGAGCTACAGTTTAGCCTTGCCCATAAAGTGGTGTATCAACGCAAAGAAGGCGACGGCTTTGAGTTCAACGAAGTTCAGCTCGACGGCGACTGGCAACAAAAGCTCATTAGTGGCGAGATCCTTTATAGTTTTACCGGTTCAGGTAAACAGGCGGGCCTTAGCCAATGGGAAGCACAAACCATTACCGAACTGCTCAAGCAGCGCGTTGATTTTCGCCGTGACATCCAAAAAGGAGATAAGTTTGAGGTCCTACTGTCACGTCAATATATAGATAATGAAGCCACCGGCAATAATAAAATCGAGGCGATCCGTATTAAAAATCGTCGCCATGAGATCAATGCTTTCCTGTTTGAAGATAACTATTACGACGAGAAAGGCCGTAATTTAGAGAAAGCCTTTCAACGTTATCCATTCAATGGAAAATACCGCCTTTCCTCTAACTTTAACCCCAAACGACGCCACCCAATTACAGGCTTAATTAGGCCTCATAATGGTACTGATTTCGCGATGCGCGTAGGCTCTCCCGTTGTAAGTATTGGCGATGGCATCGTATCTCGCGTTGTTCGCCATAAATATGCAGGGCTCTACATTGAGATCCAGCATGGCCAAAGCTATAAAACGCGTTACCTGCATTTGAGCAAATCATATGTGGTTAAAGGACAACGGGTAAAACGCGGAGAACGCATCGCTAAATCAGGTAATACCGGTCGATCCACTGGCGCTCACCTACATTTTGAGTTGCATGTGAATGGCCGCCCCGTCAATGCGATGACCGCTAAAATACCGATTGCAGTATCCCTTACCGGCAAGAAAAAAGAAGCGTTCCAGCGCCAGTTAAAAGATTATTTGGCCAAAATCGAAACCGCCAATAAACAACAACTGGTACTCAATAAGCAAAACGCAGACACATCGACCCTTTAATCGATAACCCCCCATCACACACAGAATAGAGTATCGCGTCATAGCGCGTCCTCTATTCTGTCCACCAGCCCAACAGGTTAAGGTTTGCCGTATCGACACCCAAGCCGGTCAGCCCTCATACCCCACCCGGCCTGATAAGTTTTATTTATCAGCACTGTGATCAATTATTGATTAGACGCTCCCCCCTCCTTCAGCGATTATTACAATACATTCAGCGCTGAAAGGAAAAGGCCTTAGTAAAATGAGTCAGAACAACACAATGCCATTGGATCAGTTTCTTCGTGTCCGTCATGTTGATGAAATCATTAAAGCGGATGAAAATAGCTGGTGGGTGCAACGCCGCTCTGTCGATAGAAATGGCAAATTAAGTACCCAATCCCGTGTTGTCTTTTTTGCCTATACAGAAGAAGCCGCTCAGCAATGGATAACCGCGCAATAACAACCTATTCTTACCGCTCTATTTGGTTGTAAGCGTACGCTTTAAACGTCGGCGACCTTCATCAACGGCGGAGGTCTTGCACCCATTAAGCCTGACGGTTTAATCGGGCAGATGCATAACAGTCATCGATATCGTTACAACTCACGATTAACAGGGTTAGCTATGAATTCAGATAAAACGCCTTTACAGATTCGCCAGATGATTCGTCGTGGTGAGCATAACGCGAATACTTCCGGTCTAGCGCAAGGCTTTGTGCAAGGTAATTTAGCCATCATGCCGCAAGAATGGGCAAATGACTTTTTGCAATTTTGCCAGCTCAACCCTAAACCCTGCCCTATTATTGGCATGTCCAGCACGCCCGGTGAGTTTATGCTGCCGGATCTAGGTGAAGACTTAGATATCCGTCGCGACATTCCTAAATACCGCATCTATGAACACGGCATCATGACGCAAGAGCTCAATGATGTTTCAGATGTTTGGCGCGATGACCTTGTCACGTTTGTTCTCGGCTGCTCATTTTCTTTTGAAGAAGCCCTGCTAGCTGACGGCCTTGAAATACGAAATATTACCGAAGGCGTCAATGTTCCGATGTATAGAACCAACATTGAATGTCGCCCCGCGGGGCGCTTTAGTGGTACAACCGTTGTCAGTATGCGACCAATGAAAGCCGCTGATGCGATTCGCGCAGTCCAGATCTGTACACGCTTCCCTTCTGTACATGGCGCCCCCTTACACTTAGGCGATCCATCACAGATCGGCATTACTGATATCAACACCCCTGACTTTGGAGACGCGGTCACCATTAACGAGGGTGAACTGCCTGTATTTTGGGCGTGTGGTGTCACGCCTCAAGTCGCCATCGAACAGGCAAAACCTCCGTTTTGCATTACCCATAGCCCTGGCCATATGATCGTAACGGATCTACCCAATTCCCGTTTGGCGATACTTTAAATAAGGAGCTTATCTATGTCATTACGCTTGAACTGTGATCTTGGTGAAAGCTTCGGCGCTTGGAAAATGGGCCTTGATGAAGCAGTTATGCCCCATATAGACCAAGCGAATATCGCCTGTGGTTTCCATGCAGGGGACCCATTAGTCATGCAGAAAACGCTGGCACTCGCCAAGCAGCATAATGTCATGATCGGCGCACACCCGGGCTACCCCGACCTCGTCGGTTTTGGCCGCCGCAGCATAAAAACCAGTGCTGAGGAATTAAAAGCGATGCTGACCTACCAAATTGCCGCCATGGATGGGATGGCCGCATCGGTCGGTTTAACCTTAGCGTACGTTAAACCTCACGGCGCTATGTATAACGACATGATGGCTGACAGCGCGGTGCGTGCGGTAGTGATGCAGGCTATCGCGGATTATCACCGCCCGTTAACCTTAATGCTACAAAGCACACCCAGTGCAGATCAGCACCAGCAAGAAGCCAATGATTTAGGTATTGCGCTTTGGTTCGAAATCTTTGCTGACCGCTGTTATGACGATGATGGAAAGCTACTTGCGCGCAGTAAAGAGGGTGCGGTGCATAACAAAGAGAAGATGCTCGCACAGGTTAAACAGTTAAAAGACAGCGGCACGGTCACCACCGTAAGCGGCACAACACTTCACTTACGGGCTGACACCCTATGTGTCCACGGTGACAACATGGATGGCGTCAATGCAATCCAGCAGATCCGCGAGCTCATCAGATCATGAACATTGAAATAGCGGGCGAGAATGCACTTATCATCTATTTTGGTGAACAAACAGACCCAGCAACCTCCGCCAAAGTGCAGCAATCGGTCACTATTTTAGAGACTGAGTTGGCTGACAAACTGATCGACATGGTGCCCTCATACGCCTCACTCTTAGTGATCTATGACATGCTCCGCTGTGACCACTTGGAGATGCGTAGTCAATTACGCAAGCTCCTTGGCCAGCTCGAAGAAACCAATGCTGTATCAGGTAAAATAGTAACCTTACCTGCTTACTACAGCACAGAGTCCGGCCCCGACCTTGCAGCTTTAGCAAAACGGGCCCAACTCAGCATAGACGAGGTGATTAACATCCATAGCGAGATAGAGTACCGAGTCTATGCTATCGGGTTCGCCCCCGGATTTGCCTATCTCGGCCAAGTTGATCCCCGTATTGCGGCACCGCGCCTCGCAACACCACGCCAGAAAGTACCTAAAGGCGCGGTGGCTATCGCGGACCAGCAAACCGCTGTCTATCCTGCCGTGTCACCCGGCGGCTGGAATTTAATCGGTCTCTGCCCTACCCCCATGTTTGACCCGAAAGCAGAACCTACCATGCCGGTACAAGTCGGCGACCGCGTTAAGTTTGAACCCATTAGTCGTGAACGGTTTATCGAGCTGGGAGGTGAGCTATGAGTGGTTTTAAAGTACTCCAACCCGGCCTATTAACCCTCATTCAAGATGCTGGCCGTTTTGGTCACCATCGTATCGGCCTCACTAATGGCGGCCCTTTAGACATGCAAGCCTTTAAGTGGGCCAATCGCTTATTGGGTAATCCACTTAATAGCACCCTGCTCGAAGTGAGTATTGGTGGGCTGGTATTAGCATCGGAAGTGGACACATTCCTCGTCGTGACGGGCGCAGAGATGCCATTAAAGATTAACGGCGTCGAGCAGGATCGCTGGCATGCACATCGCATTCGCCAAGGGGATCGTATCGAACTGGGCTTTTCTAAACAGGGAGCCAGAGCGTACCTCGCGGTCACCGATGGGTTTGATATTCAACATGACTTTTCCAGCAGTGCGACTGTCTCACGCGAGGGCATTGGCGGCCTGAATGGCGGTAAGCTTCAGCCGGGGGATTACCTACCCTGCTCCTCAAATACCAAGGGGCAATCATTCCGGTTAGCAGAACAGCACCGTCCACAGTATCAAGACAACATCAACCTACGTGTGATTACTGGATACCAGCAGCAAGCGTTTAGTGATGTTGATAAGCGCATGTTTTTTAGCAGTGAATATGAAGTCACCGACCGTGCCGACCGTATGGGATACCGCCTATCCGGCCCAGAAATAAAAGCGTCAATGGAGGGCATTTTGTCAGAGGGTATCTGCCACGGTGCGATCCAGATTCCCGCCGATGGCCAACCTATTGTCTTGCTGAATGACCGCCAAACGATTGGTGGTTATCCAAAAATAGGCTCAATGATCTCTATAGATACCGCGCGCATGGCGCAGCAACTACCGGGATCTAAAGTCTCGTTTGAAGAGATCAGTATTGATGAAGCCCATAATTTACACTGCCTTGCCCACGTCAAATTTGAACGTACAGAGCCGGAAGACCTAGGCAAATAGCACCGTAAGCGACAGATACGCGTTCGCAGCCTGCCTGCGGGTCAACATAATTTTGGAAACAAAACCTATGCAAAACAATTCGATCAACGAAACCGTATTAAGTAAGCAAATTGAAGATCTATTGGTGGCGCGTAACTTACGTGGGATGAAGACAATACAACCCGCGTTAGCCAGCGGCTACTACCTTCGGGCCGCACGCACCCTCAACAAGTGCAGAGGCCACGTGCTCATCGGAACCGGCTTTCCCGTTGTTGATACCTTCGAAACAGATGGCCCCGTCGGTGCGATCGCGTTGTATCAAGCCTTAGAAGCCTTGGGCGCCACACCGGTCATTGTATGTGGCCCACCGGTATCTGATGCACTTATGGATACATATCGTGTGCATGAAATCCGTGTCGGGGAGCATCAAGAGCGCACGCTTGAAGCGTTTAAAGCGCTGTATAACTACAACCCTGATGCAGTGTTATCCATTGAGCGCCCAGGCCAGGCCGAAGACGGTGGTTATTACAACATGCGCGGAGAAAGCATCAGCGACCGCACCGCCTGTTTTGATACCTTTGTCCGTAATGCCAAATGTCCAACCATCGGGATTGGCGATGGCGGCAATGAGATCGGTATGGGCAATATCCAAGAGGCCCTAAAAGCATTAGATATTAAAGCCTCAGCCACACAAGTAGATGAGCTCCTTATCGCCGACGTCTCTAACTGGGGCGCCTACGGTATTATCGCCTTTTTGAGCCTGTGGAATGACAAAGACCTCCTCGGTGACATCAAACCGATAGAGATTTTAAAATACCTGTCAAAACTGGGCAGTGTCGACGGTGTTACCCGTGAAAACGAGCTCACAGAAGATGGCCTACCCGTCTCTGAAGGGGATAGCATCATTGCCGAGCTACGTCGCCTGATCGGCTATAACGTCTAAACCCATAAACCTAAAGCCACGGAGCCGTGGCTTTATTTATTCCGCTAGATTGGCTCAACGTACTTCGCTATAGTGAATGGCTTCGCTTGGAGGGGTACGCGCTATGCGGCTAAGAAACCTAAATACATTTGTTAACGTTGCGAGGCTCGGCAGTTTTCATGCAGCCGCCCAACAACTACATGCAACACAGCCCGCCATATCCGCACGCATTAATGCCCTTGAAAACGAGCTAGGCGTACAACTGTTCATCCGCGACAAAAGTGGCACTTGCCTCTCGCCACGGGGTATCCAACTGCTCCCTTATGCGGAAAAGATTTTGGCTATCAGCCAAGAGATGAAAGAACAAGTTAGCGAAGAGAACCCCCAAAAAGGCACCTTAAGAATCGGTATTACCGATACCCTCTCCTACTTATGGCTCCCAAAACTGCTAAAACACTGGCAAGAACAACACCCACTCATCTCATTTGAGCTGATCAGTGACGTAACGACCACCCTCACCAAACAACTTGAAGAGTATCAACTCGACCTCGCTCTGACAGTGGAAAACTTCACATCAAATCCTAAGTTAGTGAGTGAGCCCCTATGTAGTTATCCACAACATTGGGTTGCCTCACCGGCGCTACCTAATGCCGATAAAATCACACGCCTCGCGGATCTCACGCACTACTCGATTCTCAGCTTTCCACCAGATACTCGCCCGTGGGAATACCTCCAGCAACTGTTCCGCCCCTACGAAGACCAACTCCTGTTTCACACCTGTAGCTCTGTCATCAACCTACTCACCTTAGCCCAACACGCAGTCGGTGTGGCACTCCTTCCAGAGCCAGTTATTGAAGCCTCCCTTACGCAAGGACGCCTGATTAAACTAGACCTCGAACAAGCGCCCCCTGAGCTTGGATTTAGCTGCAACTGGCGCTTAGATGACGACCGCATATTACCTAAACTACTCGCCGATAGCGGGCGAAAAATCATTACCGGCTAAGCCTGCTGCGCCCCCGTCGCCAAGATAACAATCCTGAAAAAAAGTCGAATAACCTACAAAAACAAATAAAAGAAGAAATAAAAACTCTATATTTCAACCAAACAAGATTATTGCCTTATTTTTTTTAGGGTATTGAAAGAAATAAACTTTTACTAGAAACTTCGCCCATTACTGCTTCACCCCAACGGTCTGTGCCACCGCTTAACGGCTGCACCAGATTCAACGGATCAACTTAACGGTTATCCAACACATGTAAATCATGTGATTGACTTACGAGCCAACTCGACTTAAACCCATTTACCACCCCATACTATACTGAGTAGGCAGTAACGAAGCAGAAAGACCCCATACGAATATCAGTGGAAGGAAAGTTAGTATGAGCATTTCATACCTGAATGGCGAATATCAACCTCTGTCAGAAGCACGAATTTCTCCTCTAGACCGAGGCTTTCTATTCGGTGATGGCATCTACGAAGTTATCCCTTACTACAACGGTAAGTCTGTCGGCTTAATGCCCCACATCGAACGCATGATCAATGGCCTTGCAGCAATTGAAATCAAATGCACTAAAACAGCCGATGAGTGGAAAGCCCTTCTAGACGACCTTGTTGCACGCAACAGCGACTTAGCAGCTAACCTAGGTGTCTATGTTCATATCTCACGCGGAACTGACGTAAAGCGCTACCACGCCTACCCAGAGAATGTTGAACCAACGGTCTTTGCTTTCACCTTCCCAATTAAAGATCCAGAGCCTGTAGATCGCGCGAAAGTAACTCAATACAGTATGATCAGCACTGAAGATCTTCGCTGGCAGCGCTGCCACATCAAATCGACTGCGCTACTAGGTAACGTGATTCATTTCCAAGAAGGCTACTCGTCCGGAAATGATGAAGCCCTACTGTACAACGCCGACGGCGAATTAACAGAAGGCAGCTCATGTAATGCCTTTATCGTAAAAGATGGCGTCGTCATCACACCGATTCAGGACAACCAAATCCTACCGGGTATTACCCGCCGTATTATTTTGGACAGTCTAAGAGCTGACGGCTCGCTAAAAGTAGAAGAGCGTGTGGTCACAATGGACGAAGTCCGCAATGCAGATGAGCTATGGATTACCAGCTCATCAAAAGAGATCGCACCCGTGACTCAACTTGACGGCAAACCGGTAGGCGACGGTGAAGTGGGCGAAGTTTGGGAAAAAGCGTTCCAGATCTATACCGATACGAAATATGACTTCTAAGTAGGTATCGTCTATCGTAAAAAACGCATCCTATGGGTGCGTTTTTTTGCGCTCAGGTCAGCTTGTGGTTATTCGATGTTTTGAATCTGCTCATTGAGTAGCGGTCTAGACCCTAACAAACTCAATGAGTTATCGAAAAGAAACCGTTCAAAAATGCTTGTTTGCCCACCAAACTGCCCACCACTTGCCTCTGGCTTTTACTAAATCTTAGTGGTTAGCAATGGAAAAACAACGCCGTTTTTATGCTTGCTGTTAGGATCTAAAAATAGCAGTTTTGAAGGGCTTTATCGAGCACGATTTCCGTCAACATAGCTTTGCTATTTTTTTACTGGTTCTACGCGATAGTAATGAGTCAGCAGAAAGCTCACCTAGCCTGAAATGGACATTATGGCATCCATTTTAATAGATATAAGCTCGATATGGATACAATGGTATCCAATAGAAATAAGACTAAGTGTCGAATATCAGGCATCAAGATCTACAGATTGTTACCTTTAAAGTCACCTTGCGTAGATGTCTAACCGCTGCATTTGCCCGTTCAGTAAAATACACTGATGAGTGTTCAACTTGCTTTTCACACTTTTGCGCGCAGAAAAGTGCAGAGTTTTACATTTTTATGCGCATAAAAGTGTAATTTGATGGCCTTTGGCATTCAGGGATTCACATCATCGCCTTGGCCAACGCGCAAACCAAATCTAAAAGCGGGATATTAATCCGATAATATTCAGTAAAGTGGGAATATAGTCCCTTATTTCACATGTTAGAGTTGTCTGGACTTCAAAGTTGGACTATATTCCCAGTAATGATTAAATAATGGGAATATAGTCCCCTGGGTTGGTGATATGGCTAAGCGTGATTTGCACAATGTACTGTTTCCAAAGCAGCGCAAAATCCTGACTCATTTTGGTGAGGACTTACTGTTGGCGATGAAAAGACGTGGTTTTACCAAAAAGCTGCTGTGTGAACGTACTGGTTTTGACCATAAAACCGTGAACAAAGTCTTCGCAGGTGATCCGGGCGTTGCCATAGGCACTTACTTAAAGGTTATGGCCGTTCTTGGCATGGAGAGTAATTTTGCAGAAATGGCCGCCCATGATGAAGTCGGCATCAAGCTGCAAAATATAAAATTGCTGGAAGGTTCAAGATGAGCCGTGAAATCGTCGAAGTCTATGCCGACTGGCAGCCAATTGAGGCGCCTTTGCTAATAGGGCTGCTTTCTTACAGCGATTCAAGCCGAGGTGGTGTGTTTAGTTTTGCCTACGATAAAGTATTTTTAACTTCAGCCTATCGCTTGCAAATTGATCCAATTCTGACGCTTCACTCCGGTGAACTCTACAACGATGAAGCCAATAAAAACTTTCGTGCATTTCTTGATTCATCGCCTGATAGATGGGGGCGTATTTTAATGCAGCGGCGTGCAGCCATTGAAGCGCGCAAAGGCATTCGAGCAACAAGTCGATTAAACGAGCTAGATTACCTGCTGGGCGTGCACGACTCTTACCGGATGGGTGGTATTCGATTTAAGCGAACAGGCTCGGCTGCGTTCTTAGATGACAACGCTGAGTTTGCTGCGCCGCCAATGGCTTATTTGCGAGAACTAGAGCACGCAGCAATGCAGATTGAAAAAGACGATAACATCGACAGTGACGAGTATTACCGCTGGTTGAAAATGCTGATTTCTCCAGGCTCATCACTAGGCGGTGCTAGGCCCAAGGCTTGTGTGGCAGATGAACAAGGCCACTTGTGGATTGCTAAGTTTCCCAATTTAAACGATACCCATGATGTGGGCGCGTGGGAGATGGTCTGTTATGAATTGGCGTTGGCGGCAGGGATTGACATGTATCCAAGTGAGATCAGGCAATTTTCGTCACAGCACCATACCTTTTTAACCAAACGGTTTGACCGCGACGGTGAAAAACGGCTGCATTTTTCATCGGCCATGACACAGCTTCGCCATTTTGTAGACGAAAAGTATGATGGTGAACAATCTCAAGGTGCCAGCTACTTAGAAATTGCTGAATTTATTTCCAATTCTGGTGCACAAACCGAAGCCGATTTAGCACAGTTATGGCGACGTATCGTGTTTAATATTGCGGTGTCCAACACCGATGATCACCTGCGTAATCATGGATTTTTATTAACCAAGAAGGGTTGGAAGTTATCACCCGCTTATGATTTAAATCCGATAGTGGGTAAGCATGGCCTGCATCTGAATATTACCGATGCAGACAACGCCTTAGACTACCAGCTAGCCTTTGATGTGAAAGACTTCTTCCGACTTTCGCAAACCCAAGCCACGCAAATTTACGATGAAGTATTAATGGCGGTTAAGCAATGGCAAACCGTTGCTAAGCGCCTAGGGATCAGCCGAGCACAGCAGGCCATGAAAGAATCGGCGTTTAACGTTTAATGAGTCAGTGAAACTATATTTTCATTTTTCAGCAGATAAAGAAGTTATAGTTTCACTTTTATGCTTTGCCTCATACTCCATGTGTTTTAACACTCCACTTACCCCTTGGGCTTTTGGGGCAGGTTGTTAGCAATACCCTCAGAAAGCTGCACGATCTGGGCATTTATCTGCCTACTGCGTCCGTTTAACTCCTAATAATGGTCATGCAAACTCCTAGCTGCACTTAACAGATCAGTGAGGAAATAAAGAATGACCCCAGCCACTCAGCTACAACAGTAACAAACCAAAGTCGCCAGCAACGATTTTTCGTTTACCCTATATGGACATTAAAACCAGAAAATAAACTTGCTCGATTATCAACGGCTGATAAGATGTGTCGCTTATCTATCTGTATACCTTTGTAACGTATTACTAAGCTTTTGAGAAATAAACAGAATATGAAAAACGTCAAACAATCGCGTTGCGTAATAGGCATTAAAGGTCAAACGCCCAACCCTGATTACCCTGTCGATATTTGGTTTGACTCACTTAAATCGGTTGCCAATGTGCTATCAAAAGAAAACCAGCACCTATTAAAAGTGATTGCAGAACAACAACCGCAGTCGGTAACTGAACTGGCTAGGCTCACGGGACGAGCAGTGAGTAATGTATCGAGAACACTGAAAACACTAGGCAAGTACAACTTAGTTGAAATGCGCAAGTCACAAAATGGGTTAGCGGTAAAACTGCAATATCAATCGATGCTGCTGTTAATCCAGCCATTAGAATAAAAGGGACTTTTATGCAACAAATAGGAATTTATGAACAGCTAATAACACAGCTCATTGCTAGTCGAATTGACCGTGAGCGATTCTTTGTAGGTGAACGAGAGCTCAATAGCAGTGAAGCATCGACTTGGTTATCTCGTTTCCTCTCGCACATTATTGAACACGCCATTGATTCCATTCCAGCCGCTGATGATCGATTGCAACAACAAATTGCTTTGTCTAATCAGCTGTTACTATGGTTAAAAACACAAATTCAAGATAAGGATTTTATCGAAGACAATTTGCTTGTTAGCCAAGGTAAAATTCTGACCGCACTCTATGAGCTCGAAAATCCGGTCTCAGCCGATTTTAAAAATTACATTAAGGACATTTCCCCCCTAACTGGTTTAACGCAAAGTGAGCTGTTTTGTGGTAGCAATGCCGGTTTGTCCCTTGAATCTGAATTAAAAAGAGAGATTCTATCCGCGGATACCATTTATTGGTTGGTGTCGTTTATTAAGTGGGCGGGGATACGGATTTTTCGCAAAGAGCTAGAAGAATTTACCTCAAGCGGCCGCGAGCTAAAAATAATTACCACGTCATATATGGGGGCGACTGATGCCAAAGCCGTGGAGTATTTGGCCAGTTTGCCCAATACCCAAGTGAAGCTGAGCTACAACACTGAGCGTGAACGTTTACATGCTAAGAGCTATTTATTTTTGCGCAACACCGGCTATCACACTGGCTACATAGGCTCGTCTAACCTGTCGCGTTCCGCACTAACCAATGGCTTAGAGTGGAATTTAAAAATCACTTCGCAAGAAATTCCACACATTATCAATAAGTCGTTGAGTACCTTTGAAACCTATTGGGCTTCTAATGATTTTGAGCATTTTAGTGATGATGCAAAATGTAGCGAAAAACTCAAAAAAGCGTTGAGCCAGCAGCGCGGTGATTATGAGGCCAGCCCAACGCATTTCTTTGATATCTCGCCGTTTCCTCACCAAAGTGACATATTGGAACAACTGGCCGTTGAGCGCAGTGTGCACCAGCGCTTTCGCAATTTAGTGGTTGCGGCAACCGGTACAGGGAAAACCCTGATTTCCGCCTTTGATTTTGCGCGTTTTATTAAACAAAAACCGCAAGCCACTTTTTTATTTGTGGCACACCGCGAAGAAATATTACAACAAGCCAGAGCGGCGTATCGTGGTGTATTGCGCAACGGCGCTTTTGGTGAACTTTGGGTGGGTGGGCATACGCCAGAGCACTACCGTCAATTGTTTGTGTCTATTCAAACGCTGAACAATCAGCTTGCTCAGCTTAACCTGACGGCTGACTATTATGACTACATTGTGATTGATGAGGTGCACCATATTGCCGCATCAAGCTATCGCCCACTGCTTGCGCATTTTTCACCGGTTATATTACTCGGCCTTACTGCCACACCAGAGCGCCATGATGGGGGGGATATTTTAGCGGATTTTGGCGGTGTGATTG
The DNA here is from genome assembly GCF_001597735.1 of Neptuniibacter pectenicola. Taxonomy (GTDB): domain Bacteria; phylum Pseudomonadota; class Gammaproteobacteria; order Pseudomonadales; family Balneatricaceae; genus Neptuniibacter; species Neptuniibacter pectenicola. The sequence goes on along the minus strand of NZ_LUTS01000003.1, from coordinate 19,728 downwards.
CGGCAGAAATTCGCTTGCCCGAAGCGATTAACCGTCGCCATCTTTGCCCCTTTCAGTATTTTGGTATAGATGATGATACCGACCTGCGCAAGATCCCTTGGAGTCGTGGGCGTTATGATATCGCGCAGCTCACTAATCTTTATACTCATAACCAAGCGCGTTTCGATAAAATACTACTGAGTTTGCAGGAGATCGTCACCGACATAAGTCAAATGAAAGCCTTGGCGTTTTGTGTCAGTCGTGATCATGCTCAATATATGGCGCACCAGTTATTGTTGAAGGGCGTTAACGCAGATGTGTTGACCAGTGATAACAGCCATGAGCGGCAACAAAAGCAACAAGCTATTCGATCTGGCAGCATCAATGTGCTCTGTGTGGTCGATATCTTCAACGAAGGTGTCGATATTCCCGAAGTCGATACCTTACTGTTTTTACGACCGACAGAAAGTTTAACCATTTTCTTGCAACAGCTTGGCCGTGGTTTGCGCTTAGCCGAAGGCAAAGAATGTTGTACCGTGTTGGATTTTGTTGGCAATTCACGTCCTGAATATGATTTTGCCAATAAATTTAGAGCTCTAGTCGGTAAAAGTCATCGCGCGATCACTGATGAAATAAAGCAAGGCTTCCCTCATGCGCCACTGGGTTGCCGCATTGAATTAAGCAAGCGCACGCAAGAAATGGTGCTCAGCAATATTCGCCAAGCTTCGTTAACCTTAAAGCGTTTAGTTGCGATGATCCGGCAGTATCCAGAGCATTCCACACTGCCGTTAACGCTGGCGAATTTCTTAACTCTAAACCCTCATATCGACTTGAATGAACTTTATAAGCGAGGCAGCTGGTCGCAGCTGGTTCAGCAAGCCAAAGATGAAATCAACGAAAATACGTTTGGTGAAAATCTGCTGAACATATTTAGAAAGGCCATCCATAATCGAATTTTGACCTGTGATGATTATGCCTATTTAAGTTTTTTAAAACAGCTTTGCCAAACTCAATTTATGCTTAACGGCGGCAGCCCTCGTTATGCCTTAATGTGCCATTATGATTTTTGGCAGACAACGGGGCCTGAATGTGGATTCGATTCCATTGATCAGAGCTTAGCGAAACTAAATTCTTGTGAATTAAAAGCAGAATTATTGGATGTCTTAAATTGGCAACTAGCAAAAACCAAGCATGAGCAACCAACAATGCAGGCCTTGCCTGAAGTTTCATTAAAGTTGCATGCTCGCTATGCGCGTGAGCAAATATTGGTGGCATTTGGTGCGACTACGTTTGAGCGCCAACCTCCAGCACGTGAAGGTGTGTTTGCGCTTAAAGCTCAAAATATTGAACTGATGTTTGTCACCTTGAACAAAAATGAAAAGCAATTTTCGCCCACCACTATGTATCACGATTACGCGATTAACGAACACCTCTTTCACTGGCAGTCGCAAAATAGCGCAAGGCCCGACAAAGGGCGTGGTTTGGAGTACATCAAGCATCAAAATATTGGTAAACGTCTGTTTTTATTTGTGCGTGAACAAACCAAAGATGAATACGGCCGCACTATGGGTTTTGTTAATTATGGTGAAGTGGAATACGTATCGCATACAGGCTCACAACCGATGAGCATTACTTGGCAGTTAAAAGAGCCAATGCCTCACTTTATGTGGCAGCAGGCGGCTAAGTTGGCTGTGGGGTAACTATCATGGATGGTTCTAAAGTTTCTGAAATAATGGAGGAGGCAAAAATAGCTGGCACCACTTAAACAGCAGCAGATAACGGACAACTGCAAACCGATTTGGACGGGAAAAATAAAAAAAGCCCTGTATTTTCAATGCTCTTCACAAGGTAATACGGGGCTTTTAAGACATTCTTGGACGGGTAACTTTCTACCAAGAAACCTATTCGATGTTTTGAATCTGCTCTCGCATCTGTTCAATAAGCACTTTAAGTTCAACTGCGCATTGGGTAGTGCTGGCGACAATTGATTTTGAAGAGAGTGTGTTCGCTTCCCGGTTAAGCTCCTGCATAAGGAAGTCTAAACGGCGGCCGACGGGCCCCTTCTGTTTTAAAACACGGCGCACTTCTTGAACATGGGTGTCTAAACGATCCATCTCTTCGTCTACGTCAGCTTTTTGCGCCAGTAATGCAATCTCTTGCTCTAACCTACCTTCATCTAGGTCAGCTTTTAGTTCAGCAAGGCGCTGGGCTAAGTTTTCTCGCTGATTTTGTAGGATTTTAGGCATGCTTTCGCGCACTTCTGCCACGATGGCGCTAATCGCGTCTAACCGTTGATTGATTAATGTCGCGAGCTCGACACCTTCACGCCCTCGCCCTTCCAGCATGTCATCCAGCGCTTTGGTAAAAAGTGCTTTTGCTGAGTTCTTAACGAGATCCATATCTAATTTGGTGTCTTGTAGAACGCCAGGCCAACGTAACAACTCTAAAGCGTCTAAAGGTTGGTGATTCTCAACCATCGCTTGTAACGACTCAGCGGCCTGAATAACTTCTTTAGCATAAGGTTTATTAACCACAAGTTGTTGCTCTGTGGCTTCAGGATTAAATCGCAGTGTACATTCAACTTTTCCGCGGCTAACGGCTTTGCGCAGTTTTTCGCGCAGAAAACCTTCGAGTTCTTTCAGGTTTTCAGGCAAACGCAAGTGAGGTTCTAGGTAGCGATGGTTAACTGATCTGATCTCCCAACTCAGGGAACCCCATTCATGCTCGGCTTCCTGTCGAGCAAAAGCTGTCATGCTGCGTGTCATATGATCCATTCTCGATTAAAATGCGTTATTAAATACAATTGTAACAGTCTGGCGCCGCTCTGCCACGCCATGACTGACTAGAAAATTGATTAAAGGACCGGCATGACTTCATCTATCTCAGAACAACTGCAAAATCTTGGTATCAGCAAACATCGTCCAAGTGGACGTGAAAACGATCAGATGCGTGAGGTTAAGATCACTCGTAGCTTTACTATGCATGCGGAAGGCTCTGTATTAGTTGAGTTTGGAGATACTAAAGTCCTTTGTACGGCAACGGTTGAGCGTGGCGTACCTCGCTTTCTTCGTGGCTCGGGTCAAGGTTGGGTAACAGCTGAATACGGTATGCTGCCCCGTGCAACCACCAGCCGTACAGGCCGTGAAGCGGCCCGCGGTAAACAGAGTGGCCGTACTGTAGAGATTCAACGTCTGATTGGCCGCTCTTTACGTGCAGCGCTGAACCTTAAGAAGATGGGCGAAAATACCATTACAATCGATTGTGATGTATTACAGGCCGATGGCGGCACGCGTACGGCATCGATCACCGGTGCTTTTGTGGCGTTACAGGATGCCATTAATGTATTGAAGAAAGATAAGCATGGCGCGATGAAAGGTGACCCGGTTGTCCAGGCGATTGCCGCTGTGTCCGTCGGTATTTATGACGGTGAGGCGGTGCTTGACCTCGATTATGCGGAGGATAGCAAAGCGGAAACCGACATGAACGTAGTGATGACCAGTAAAGGCGGCTTTATTGAGGTTCAAGGCACCGCTGAAGGCGCACCTTATTCTCAGGAAGAGTTGAACGCGATGCTCGATCTTGCCCGAAAAGGGATTAATGAGTTGGTTGAAGCGCAAAAAATAGCATTGGCTGAATAACCGTTCGTTAGCGCACAAAAAAAGGAGCGATTAAGCTCCTTTTTTTAATTGTGCTACGCCGTTAGCCAATATCATAATCAATAATAATCGGGGCGTGTTCACTAAAGGATTGATCACGATAGATTTGAGCATTTTTAACCGTTTTACGCAGATTTGCCGTAGCGATCTGATAATCTAAACGCGCACCTTCATTGAGTTTCCGCGCACGGTTGTAGGCAGGCCACCAGCTAAATTGACGTTCAGCCTTGTTGATCTGGCGAAAGGCATCCACATACCCCATTTCGTCAAAGATCTCAGCCATCCAGTCGCGCTCAACTTGTAAAAAGCCGGACACCGTTTGGTTTGCATACCAGTTACTCAAATCGACCGTTTTATGGGCAATGTTAGTGGTCCCACAAAAGATAAATTCACGGCGCTTACGTAAGGTTTTATTAAAGTGGCCGAGGAAGTCGACCATAAACGCTTCTTTTTCTGCTTGTGCTTCCTCACTCTTCAGCCCCGAAGGAATAAAGAAGGATGAAACACTTACGTGCTCAAAATCGGCTTGAATAAAACGACCATGCTGATCGCAGAGTTCAAAGCCTAAGCCCGTCATGATCGCTTTAGGTAGCTCGCGGGTGTAGATCGCCACGCCGCTATAACCATCTTCCCATGCATCGAAAAAGAATGGGTGATAGCCTTCGGGATGGTAACGTTCATCATCGAGCTGATATTCCTTTGCGCGCAAATCTTGCAAGCAAATAACATCAGCGTCCTGTTGGACCATCCAATCGAAGAAGCCGTTTTCTGCAGCTTGTTCAATACCTTGTGCATTGAAGGTGATGACGCGCATAGAGTGTGTTCCTGTCTGAAAGCAGACCAATAGCAAATTAGTATTATTTTTACTCTGAGGGTCGAATTGTATAGCGAAGTGAGCAAAAATGAAATTTTTTGCTTCATGCTAGAACAATGGAGCCTAAGGCCGCTCACTGGTAGAATAGCGCCTGCCTATTTAACCCCCAATCCATCGGAGATTGCTATGCAGGATTATCAGCGTGAGTTTATTGAATTTGCTATCGAACAAAATGTGTTGCGCTTTGGCGAGTTCACGCTTAAATCCGGCCGTACTAGCCCCTACTTCTTTAATGCGGGTCTATTCAACACAGGAAGTGCGCTAGCCAAATTGGGCCGTTTTTATGCCCAAGCGATCAAAAACTCGGGGGTTTCATTTGATGTTTTATTAGGCCCTGCCTATAAAGGCATTCCTTTAGCGGCAACAACAGCCGTGGCTTTAGCGGACCATCATGGGGATGACGTCCCTTATGTTTTTAACCGTAAGGAAGCAAAAACCCATGGCGAAGGTGGCAGTTTAGTGGGAGCCGCACTCGAAGGCGGTGTGATGATCATTGATGATGTTATTACTGCGGGTACCGCTATTCGTGAAGTAATGACGATTATTGATCAAGCTGGCGCAACACCGGCAGGGGTTGTGATCGCACTTAACCGTCAGGAAAAAGGTACAGGCGAACTGTCCGCGATCCAAGAGGTCGAGCGTGACTACCGTATGCCGGTGATTAGTATTGTTAGCTTAAGTGATCTAATCGATTACTTAACGGAGAAAGGCGACAAAGCGGACGAACTAGCGTCGATTCGTAAATACCGCGATGAATACGGTATTGAAGGCTAGCACACAGAAAAACAGGGGAGATTAGCGCTGCTTTTATTGCGCAGCTCTAATCACCACCCGTCGAGAGGCCCCGTCCAGACCATCACCGCCACAAAACCCAGTGCTATCAATGGTCCAAAAACTCCCCACCGGCGAACTCACCGTCGCGTAGAACACCTCGGCATAACAATCGTTAAGACCGGTCACAGAAAAACGTGTACTTGAGGTTGGCCCCGGCCAGTAATCCCAACGGGTAGGTACGCTACCAACGGCTGACGAGGCCGTACAGCCGGATAAACCATTCGCTAAGCACGTTAGTTCGAGTTCAATACCCGTTTGCGCCGCTGTAATCGCCCTCGCCCCTAAAAACTCTTGCGCAGTTACATTCTGTCCAGTAGAAAAAAAACGCACCATACCCGCAATGATGACCGCTAAGACCGTAATCACAAAAATCGCAGAGACCAAACCTAGGCCGGTCTGCCTGTGCCGAGATGCGCGCTTGTCTTGCGTGTTCGTCATTTTAGGGAACATTTTTTACCTGCACCTCAAATTGAATACGAATACTCTCTTGGGTTGGATCAGAGACCGATAACTGCTGGTCTTGTACAAATAGATCAAATAATACGATGCCATTGCGCAACAAGGTGGCATCACTGTATTTAAAGGAAGCACTCCCTACGGGAGACACAATATCACTCGCTAACAACGCGGCTTGCGGCTCAGACAGGCTGGACAGCAATATCGCCCCATCGGGTTGATCAATGGCATAGCTATAGTTACTTGCGGTAACGCCTTGAAAGCGATAAAGGTCAGTCCCTACCACACAAAAACTAACCGGCTCATCCACTATAAAATAGCGCAGTGAAGGTGAGTCCGTTGGAAAAGCATGCACCGCACTCAACATGACATCCACCGTGCCAGACTCAGCCGCTAACACACTACTCGCACTCATCATCGGTGAAATAATGGACCAACTATCCAAATCATAAATAGGGTTGGAGGTACGTGTGGGCTCATCACCATTATTTGTATCTATAGGATACACGGCGATGCGTCCCTGTGGCGGCTCGACAGCAAAGGGCACTGACACAAAACTACTACGAGCGGAAGACGCGGATAAAGGGACAGAAATATAACGCGATGCCGCAAGGGATGGGATAAATTCTAAGCAGCTCCCGTCACTATTGACCCGAATACTATTGGGCAGCGCATTCCTAATCTCGCGGGCCATACGTTCAATAGCAACCCTAACGGCGGAGGATAGTTGATCTCGCCGCGTCAGATCAGCATACCCTTGCATGGTCGACGTGATAAAGCCGACAGTAACAAGCGAAATAATCCCCAGTAGCGTGATAACAACGATCAACTCAATCAGCGTAAAGCCTGACTGCGAGGTGTGTTTACGACAGAACCCCATCAATAATTCCCCCGCAACGCACTAAATTGAACGGGGCTTTGACCGGTATTTTTCGGGGGTGAAACCGTTACGACAATCTGCTTAAGCAGCTCTTCATTGCCCGCGGAAAAATAATCCCCACCCACATACCTAACCTGCACGCTCACTTGGTATCCGTTATACGACTGGATGCCACCCGCGGTTACCAAAACGTTAAACAACCCCACCGCGTTTTCCGTTAAACCATGATAATCATCAACATCATCAAAGGTTTCTCGTGTTTCACTGTCGTCGGGGCCAAAACTCCCTTCGGTTGAGCACGGGGCACAGATAGGGCTACCACCCGCGGGCGTTAGTTCATCATAACGGCGCGATAAGATCTCCTCTAAATAGGCTTGGCCTAAATAAGAAACCCGCGTTTGCCACATCACATCGGAGCTATGCCGTGCAATATTACCCCAGCCTGCCACGGCCGCCGTTAATGCAATACCAATAATAACAATGGTAATAACAACCTCAACCAACGAGAAGCCTCGCTCAACGACAGGTCGATGCATAATTATACCCCGTCAAAGAGAGACAAAAGTCCGTCTGCCCATCGCTAAACTGCAGACTGCTACTTACAGGCTGCGCAGCGTTAGGAAAAGCACTCTCACTGGTTAAAGATATATTGCTTTTAACACTCACCATATCCCCCAACTGATTGTACAAAATCACTACGTTATCACCCGCCGAAAGGGAACCGTCGAGGCGGCCACCCGCATCCAGCGCAACTGAATAAGATAGGCTGATATTGCCCGGAATCGGCGCTTGTAACTGGGTTGGTGATATATCGACAGGCGGATTGCCATCGTTAGTGTCAGGGTCGATCAACACACTAATCTGCCATTGGTCTAATGACGAGCGTTCAAGTACCCAATACACGGAGGATGCGTGTTGAGCCAAGGCTGTTTTTTGCGCAAGCCTTAACGATCCGAGAATTGAACTACGAAGTGAGGCTTCTTGATAGCTTGAGACATTGCCAATACGGGGAATAGCCACCGCAGACAAAATGCCAAGTAAAATGATGACGACAATAATCTCAACCAACGTGAAACCACGCTGGCGAGATTGAGAGCAGCGATCTTTAGCTAATGATAAAGGTTCACTGCTCATAGACGTCAGATCGGCGAGATTAATTACTCGTCAGCACCGTTCACGGTTACGTTACCCGATTCGGCATCGTAAACAATTTCACGGTCATCACCTGATGGTGCAGCTTGACGGTAAGTAAACGTACACTGAGTAGCACTATCAAACGTTGCCTGATAATCAACCCCTGGCACTAACGAAGGGTCAGCATCAGAAGCCACCGGCCTGCTACCTTGCAACACGTTATTCCAAACCTCAACGCATTCAATATTGCTATCAATAGTAGAATTTGCGCCAGATGCACCCACAGGATAACCTGACCCATTAACAGCAACCGCCGCAACGCCATCTAACTGTATAGATGCACCGGAGCCAGCATTTTCAACAATGGCTTTAGCTTTGGCTAGTGCAATACCTGCCGCAAAACCGCCCGCTGCACCTTTAACGGCTGCATTATGCGCATCATCCGTAACGTTAATAAAACGAGGTAAAGCAACCGCTGCTAAAATGCCTAATAGGGCAATAACGACTACTAACTCGATGATTGTAAAACCCGCTTGCTTTTTCATGGAATTCTCTGCCCCTAGCTATTAAATTGCAATTAATTGATTTTTAACAAATTATGACCGCATTGTATAGCTCAGTCATCACTATCCACTTCCCAACCAAACTTGTAAAGTGGTTGTAACTTTGCACTAACAACCAACCCTTTATCTTGATGTTGATTTTGGAACATCACCTCTAATTGAAAAGGCAATACGTCGTGCTGCTCAAATTCATTCTGTAAATGAATATTCCTTTTGACCTTATACACAAGCCACTGTTTATCAGAAATAAAGTACCAATGCTCACCCGGCGCGGCCCATAGCTCACTGTAGGTCAGCTCACCCGCATAATTCACAGGTATATGCTGAATAAGGTCTATCGGATTACCCTTTACCAGCTGTTCAGCGGTACGTTGTTGCTGCTCTGCAAACCAGTATGCCACCTTCAATGTGACTTGTGCCTGAATGTTATTCCGGCTCCCCTCAAAGGAGACACGCTCTACCTTTTCGGCCAACTGCTCTAACTTAGCGTACGCAACCGCCATTAAAATAGAGATAATTAAAAGGGTGACAACTAATTCAAGTAGCGAGAAACCTCGCTGTATAACCCTTAGCCGATTATCGAGATTAACCATTAATCGTTGTACTCAGCTCCCACAAAGGCAGGAAGACACCCAGTGCCAACACTAAAACCATGCCCCCTATCGCCACAATCAAAATAGGCTCAATAGCACTGGTCAGGTTTTTAAGGTCGTATTCCACTTCTTGCTCATAGAAGCCCGCAGCCTCTTCCAGCATCTCATCAACCCGACCGGTTTCTTCACCTACCGCTAGCATCTGCATAACGAGCGGACTAAACATGCCCGCCTGATGTGCGGTCTGAGTAAAGGACTCCCCACGCTCAATACCTTGACGCATATTTGCCACTTTACGACCAATATAACGATTACCAACAGCATTGGAGACAATGGACAAACCTTGCTCTATAGGTACACCGGCTTTCAACACAATACTGAACGTCCGCGAGAAACGTCCCAAGATCACTCTATAAAATATAGACCCAACAATAGGAAATTTCAGCTTTCGTCGATCCCATGTCATACGACCGGCGTCTGTTTTTTTCCAACGATAAAAAAGAACAAACAGAACAACCAAGCCCGCGATAATGGCCCACCACCAATCAACAGTGAAATCGGAGACCGAAATCAGGACTTTAGTTTGCCAAGGCATATCCCCGCCAAAACTCAGAAAGACCGACTTAAATGCAGGAATAACAAACATGTTAATAATGCCAATGGCGAATGATATCGCGACAAGCACAAAGATAGGATAACGGGTCGCTTGCTTAACATTTTGAACAGTCTGACGTTCAAGCTCTAGGTATGCCGCCATCTGTTTAAAAGATTGATCCAACTGCCCGGTATTCTCGCCTACATGGATCATACTGACATAAAGTTCACTAAATACTTTGGGATGTTTAGCTAAAGCAGAAGAGAGTGCGTTCCCCTTTTCTAGCTCATCAGCTAACGCATCTAATGTGTCCTTTAATAACATATTATTAACAGTATTAGCCAAACCACGCATAGCGCGCGTAATCGGCACCCCCGCCTTAGTTAAGCTAAACATTTGGCGACTAAACATGATCAGTTCATCAACGGTGATCTTTTGGAACAGCTGGAAATTGATATCTTTACTGCCAGTAGATGAACTTTCCTTAGCGGCAACCGTTTCATTAATGCTTATCGGGGTGATGCCATCGAGCGATAGCTGTGACGCAGCATGCGTTGCGGCCCCCGCCTCAACCGTGCCTGACACCTCCTCACCGTCTCTGTTTCTACCTCGATAACTATACGTTGCCATCTAATTATTTATCCAATTACTCAAGCTCTAAACCGCCAGACGCTATTGAGCTTGACTCAGCAGCAACCTCCGGCGCATCAAGATAGATAGATTCATCCAATTGCTCAGTGACACGGAAAACTTCATCTAAGGTTGTTTTTCCCGCTATCGCGAGCTCCAGTGCGCTATAAGCTAAAGGCTGGTAGTGAGGGTCTGTTTTAGCGGCAATAGTAAAAGCCGCACTATCATTCCGACGCAAAGCATCGGCCATATGTTCATTAATTTCTAGCAGTTCAAATATACCGGTACGCCCTTTATAGCCTGTATTATTGCAATAGGTACATCCGCGCCCTTTTTGCAGGCTAATCTCATCCAGACCCAGCTCCTCACCCCGTGCATCCAGCCATAATCTTTCAGCGTCGCTGGAGAAATACTCTTGTGTGCAGTTCTCACAAATCTTACGTACTAAGCGCTGTGCCAAAATACCATTCAGCGCTGAGGCAACCAGATAGCCTTCTATGCCGATATCCGTTAAACGCATGGCGCTTGATACCGCATCATTCGTATGCAGTGTAGACAGTACAAAGTGGCCCGTCATTGCAGCACGTAACGCGATATCCGCCGTTTCTTTGTCTCGGATCTCACCCACTAACAAAATATCAGGGTCCTGACGTAAGGTCGCACGCAGTACAGTAGAAAAATCTAAGCCGATATTCGGGTGCACTTGTACTTGGTTCACACGGGGCAATCGGTATTCCACTGGGTCTTCTACGGTAATGATCTTCTTCTGATGGCTATTTAACTCATTCAAAGCACCATAGAGCGTTGTGGTTTTACCGCTCCCTGTCGGGCCTGTAACGAGCAAAAGTCCATGGGGCTCATGAATCATTTTGCGTAGCCGCAATAACATCTTGTTAGGTAGGCCGGCTTTCTCTAACCCGATAATGCCGCCCGACTGGTCCAATAAGCGCATAACCACCGACTCACCAAACTGAATCGGTAACGTTGAGATACGCACATCAACACTGTGACCTTTAACGCTGATATTAAAACGGCCATCTTGCGGTAAACGTTTCTCCGATATATTCAACGAGGCCATTAATTTTAGACGCAGAACAAGCGCCGAGGCGATACGCTTCTCTTTCATAACATGCTCATGAAGCACACCATCAATACGCTGACGAATACGTAAGACGCTTTCATCGGGCTCAATATGTATATCCGAGGCGCCGACTTGAACCGCATCTTCAAATAAACTTTTAAGTAGCTTAACAACTGGGACATCAACTTCGTCGGTTGCCGTTAATGCGGCTAAATCAAACGCATCATCTGCAATCTCTTCATTTAACTGATCGGCTAAGTCTTCTATATCGCTCGTTTTACGATAAAGTAAGTCCATTGACTGTAGTAATTGAGCCTCGGAAACAACCGCGATCTCAATAGGCTTAGGCAATACCCGTTGCAGTTCATCAAACGCAAAGATATCCATTGGGTCGGACATCCCTACGAGAAAATGGTCAACATCTTCCTTCAGTACTAGCGCGCGGAAACGTCGCGCTTGGGTTTCAGGGAGCCGTAGTACATCTTCCTGATTAAATGCGTAGTGAGTCAGTTCAACGAGAGGGATGTTCAATTGCTGGGAGAGAAAATCAAGAAACTGTTGTTCCTTAACATACCCCATCGATACCAATGTTTTACCCAACTTCTGACGCGTCTGTTTCTGCTTATCCAACGCTTCCATTAGTTGGGCTTCAGAAAGAACACCGTTCTGAACCAGCAAGTCACCAATACGAATTTTCATCTTGGGTGCGCCCATGCCGCCCAGTCCTCCTAACGACCCGACAGCGCGTTAATACGCTGGCGAGCATAACTTTTCAAACGACTATCAATCGTCGGTATCTGTAAGGAACTCTGATAAGCGTTACGCGCATCAGCATAACGCTTTACTTGCTCCAACGCATAACCCATTCCAATCCACCATCGGGGAGTGCTGTTATTCGATTGTAACAACTGGAAATAAATACGAGCGGATTCCTCTGGATTATTTACTTGCTGGTAAGCACTTGCTAACAACTCATGGTACTCAAAATCAGTGCTGAGTAACGGTGCATGCGTGCTAAGCAGGTCGATCGCTTGATCAGCCTTACCCTCAGCCATCCAGATACGAGCTTGTAGTTTTTTCAGATCACTATTATCTGGGTGTAGGTCACGGCTCTGCTGAATAAGGATTTGGGCCGCCCCGGTCTCCCCCTTTGATAACAACAGGGTGGATAAAAGCACTCTTGATTGCTCAGCCTTTAATCGGTTTTGAGCAATCCCTTTTGTTAGTAATGTTTCCGCCGCTTCCCGCTGACCTTTAGTAATCAAGCGTCGTGCACGATCTGAAAATTGACGATCGGTTAACGCATTCGTCGACTTATTCACCGGTTTTGAAACAACCGCAGAGTTAAGCGCTGATGCGTCAGCCATATTAACTTGTAACTCAGCCCCAGAACGAATACTTGGTTTGTCGGGGCTGACATTAATCACGGTTAAGGGCTTAAGGGGTGTCGAAGGCTCGATCTTAGCCACCGCGCCACTCTCCGTAATATCTTTAACCGGCTGACTCACCTCTTCAGGAATAACACCAAGAATCAGCGTGGTCGGTGACGTTTGGACACGAAAAGAAAACTGACTTTTGCGCGTTGTTGTTAACGTGAGTAACGTCCTATTACGATCAGCGTCTTCGGCTATATCTAAACGGTTGATATAGTCACTCGTAATAGCAGGCAGTGTTGTTTTTAAAGCAACATCGTCAATCGCCACGACGATCACATTGTCTTTCTGGTTTAAAACCTGAATATCCGCGTCGCCATTCAACCTAACCACTAAATCACCGCCAAAATCAGCACCGGCCCATTTAATATCACTGATCGCAACTGTCGCTGTGAGCTCTGCCGTGGCCACAGGCATGCTACCCATCGCTGCCACGTCTTTCCCAGCACGTTTCTCATCGGGAGCTACACTAACATCCGGCGTATCAACACGGCCGCTAGTATCCGTTAAGCGCGCGGTATCTTTCCCCTTGGTAGCAGCAAGGCTACTACTGGCCGAATCTACCTGAGAGTCAGACGACCGGTTCTCGGTTGACGTTTCCAACCATAACAGCCAACACGTTGTGACAACCGCCACAATACCTATCAACCACAGTGCTATACGCGGTGCATTGCTCGCAGGGCTTTCTTCCACATACTGGGCGGCTTTCACCCCAGATTGCTGCCCAGGTACATGAGCGGTACTTTCATTGCGCTGCTCAAGGTCCCTTAGCATGTCATTAACCAAACTCATTGGTTAACCCCTATATAAACCAAACACAAGGTTGCCACAAAAAGTACGCCTATAGCCCCCCATAACAACGAACGGTTATCTTTTGGTTTTACAATCCCTTGCGTATCCTCGATCGCCCGCATTACATGAGAGCTATCTACTTTCAGGTCGCCTTTACCATAGGCCACCATTAACGCTTTATGGGCCAATATATTGATTAAACGAGGGGTCCCCGCGGACGCTTTTGCTATCTTACGTGCCGCATCTTTATTAAAAAGTGAGAGCCCATTAAAACCGGCTTTTTGCACCCGTTGATCGATATAGTGCGCGACCGCCTCATCATCGAGACGACTGAGTTCATAGCTAAAGGTGATCCGCTGCAGTAACTGTCTTAACGATTGCTGCCCCAAAAGTTCATCGAGTTCGGGCTGACCAAACAGTACCACTTGAAAGAGTTTGGTTGTTTCCGTTTCGAGGTTGGTCAACAGCCTTAGCGCCTCAATCGTTTCTTCTGGAATCGCTTGCGCTTCATCAACCAGCAGTACAACCTTGCGCTTATTCTGTGCGAGTTCAATAAGTCGCTGATTGATGGCATTCAGTAGGTCAAAGTGCTCAAGCCCATTCACATCCAGTCCGATCTCTTGCGCAAAGCTTTTACGAAACTCATAGGGGCTTAAGTAAGGGTTGGGGATATATGCCGTAACATACTCATCTTGATCTAAGGCATTAAGCAGCTTACGGCACAGTAATGTTTTACCTGTACCGACTTCGCCCACCACTTTGACAAAACCATCTCCCCCCGCCAAAGCGACCAACATTAAGTTAAGCGCTTCGTGGTGGGTCGGCATATTCAAAAAGAAATGCGTGTTAGGCGTAAGCGTAAAAGGTAGTTCGCTTAAACCAAAATGATCCGTGTACATCCATTAGCCTCAGCTATTGCGTAGGGGTAGACTGCAAATTCTTAAACGAACGAAGACTACGCTTTAGTTCGTTCTGCAAGTTGTCATGATTTGCTAACACGGGACGCAACATGATAACGAGCTCGGTTTTACTACCTGCCTGACGCTTTTGTTTAAATAAGTTCCCGATTCCGGGAAGATCAGCTAAACCGGGCGCTTGCGCTTCGGTATCGCTATCCGTTGATTTCATTAATCCACCAATCACGATCACCTGCCCACTCTCAGCCCTAACAATGCTGTCTGATTCTCGGATAGAGCTTAATGCGAGTGGAATATTAAAATCATCAGACCCAACACTAATCTGTTTTTGCTGGTCGACAACTTCTGAAACCGTAGGGTGAATATGTAAAACAATATCGCCATCTTCACTGATCTGTGGCGTTACATCTAACGCAATGCCCGAGAAGAATGGCGTTAATTCAATACTGGGCGAGGAGGTCGTGCTGGTACCGGTTGTTGTCGTATTTTCAACATCCGTAACGAAAAACTCATCGGTACCCACTTTAATAACCGCTTTTTGATTATTGACTGTGGAGACCCGTGGGCTAGACAGCACTTGAACATCACCTTGGCTACCCAACAGCTCAATAACCGACGTGAAATCACCTAAACTCAAGTCAGCTTTAAAGATCCCACCAATATCATCACTGTTAGTTAACGTTTCTGACGACAAACTAAATAAGGCAGTTTTACCCGCGCCGACTTCACCTAGTGCCGTCCAATTCACCCCCGCTTGGAAGCCATTGTTAAGCGTCACTTCTAGGATTTTAGCCTCGATAACAACCTGTCGATGCAGAATAAGCTCCGCTTGCGCCAGATAATCGCGCACGGTCGCTAACTCACTAGGTAGCGCACGTACAACCACTACGCCTGTTTGAGGAGTAACCACGACTTTACGACCTTCCCCGGCCACGATGGTCGATAAGGTTCCTTGCAGATTGCCCCAAAAATTAGTCGATGTTTTTGTGCTAATGCGCGTTCCAATAATCTCTTCAGAGCTAGAGTTGTCTCCCGATGTACTTACTGAGCCTGCGCTCACTTGTGTATCGGAGCTGCCCTGACGGTCGATATCAAGGTAGTTAATTTGGAAAATTTGCGTTTGCAGTGACGCCGGCATCACTTGGTATAAATTACCGCTGCGAGTGTATTCATAGCCATAGACACGCTGGATAGCATTCATGACCTCATCAACAGTTACATCTTTCAACTCAACCGAAATTGCACCGCCTACATCCTGATGCACAATCATGTTATAGGGCGTTCCTTGAACTAAGCCCATAAAGAAGTCTTTAGCTGGTAGCGCTTCAGCCGTAATGTCAAAACGCTCCTCCGATGAGGACGCCGATGCATCCAAACTTAGGGGGGGTAATAGCGCTATCGGAGCTGACGGCGGTACAGGTATATCCCGCTGCTGCTCATTCGTTGCAATGGCTTCTTCAAGGGCCGCAACCCCTTCCTGCTGGGTCGTTGAACCAGCAATCGGCGCAATGCCCTGACAACCACCTAACAAAAGCACACTTAGTAGGATGTGGATATTGAAAATATATTTCATAACTAATTCGACCTATTTCCCACTCTTTACTTTACTGAATCCTTTCCGCTCAGATAAAGAGATCAACTGTTGCTTATTTCCAACATCAAGCATGACACCTTCACGACTAATTGATAGCACTGTGGCGTTATCAACTAAATCTCCCACTTCTACACGCTGGCCATTCACCACCGCTGTATTCTTTTTCTTGCCAGTAACCAATGAACTGATTGTATAAGCAGACACGGCAGGTTTAGCAGACAAGAGGTTAAACATGCCTGCGGCAGGTTGAGTCGGGTCAGCAGGCAAACGTTCAGCCATTGCAGACGACCAGACACCGATAAGACACAAACAAAGCAGTAGTTTACGCACCTAGCCACCTCGCTTCAGAGCTTAATGTATGCACTCTTATTTTTACTTTCGCCGTTGGGTATTGATCAACTTTATAAGTCAGCGTATCCCAGAAGAAAACGCCCTCTAATTGTTCAATCTTTTGTAAGTAGTCATAGACACCCTGATAACTCCCTTCCAGCTCTATCTCAAAGGGGTGGGCATAAATCAACGCACGTGGTGCGGGTGAGGCAGACCCATCGTTTTGGGTCTCGGCACCCAGTTGCAAAGTTTCAATCGCTAAGCTTCTAGCACTGACTAAAGCAACACCCTGCTCACCTTTTAAAACATCTCGGAGCATAGCCAACATCTGATCAGGAGAGACCAAGTTCGTTGCCGCCCGTCTAATCTCATCATTGGCTTGCGTTAACTCTAGGCGTAAGCGCTTTAAACCTTCACGTGCAGCGATATTAGGATCAACAGGTTCTTTAGCCTTTAAAAGCGTTAGCACCTGATTTTGACTCGCTATACTCGCTTCTAGTCCAGCCAACTTAGCCTGCTGCTGTTTGAGGCTCATGATGCTCGGTTCAATTAAGACAATATAGATAAGGACGATAGGCACAACCACCGCCGTTATCAGCACTAACGAACGCTCTCGCGTGCTCAGCGCGTCCCATTTGCTCTCCACCTTACTCATAGGCACGTAACTCCGCTGTAACCTTGAAGAGAACACCCGACTCACTTGATTCTAAGTCAAGCTCACTCACGCTCATGCCTTGAAATGCTTCTGTAGCAGAAACCGTTTCGAGCAACACAGGAACAGCCGGAGCATCAACCGCGGCACCCAAAGCGATAAAGCTATGTTGAGTATTATCTAGTTGGAATTCAATCAGCCAACTCTCTGGCAACGATGCCTCAGCTAACGCATAAAGGTAGGATGAGAAACTCGCCCCTTGGCTCGGTTGAATCCGATACAACAGATTTTTTAACTGCTGGCGTGAAGTGATCTCATTTTGTAATCGTTTTTGTTCGGCGAGAATTTCCGTATTCACCTCCGTATGGGCAAAACGCGCTTGCTCAGCCATAACAGCCGCTTCGATATTTTTTTTCTCTTTTGATAACTCTGCCACGTGGCTCTGCTGGTAACCGGCGTAAAAACTTAAGCCCAAACCGAGCAAGAAAAATACAGCGGCCACGGTTGCAGCGATTGCTAAACTACCGCGATAACTTAACGGGTCAAATGCCTGTTTAGGTTTGTGGGGGTTATACAGGTTAATCCGTTGTTTCATATCACCCCCTCCGACTCTAAACTTTCACTTCTCAAGGCCGCTGCGACCGCGACCGTAGTCCATTGCTGTAAATCATCAGACAACTCAACCGAACTAGAGATAAGGTTATTAAGGTTTAAAGAGTGGATGTCTAAATACAGGCTTTGGCGTAACTCAGTCATCAAAGGCGTATCATCAGGCTGAAACGGCATGACCAAGAGCCGAACACAGGGTGGCTTACCTACCTGGCTTTCGTAATAATCCAACGAACGTTGCAACTCAAGTACCGCAGCACCTACATCATCAGCATCCACCTTGCGGTTATAATGCAGATGACGT
Source organism: Neptuniibacter pectenicola (assembly GCF_001597735.1). Lineage (GTDB taxonomy): Bacteria > Pseudomonadota > Gammaproteobacteria > Pseudomonadales > Balneatricaceae > Neptuniibacter > Neptuniibacter pectenicola. The sequence goes on along the minus strand of NZ_LUTS01000003.1, from coordinate 1,822 downwards.
GTAAAATAGAGGGATGAATCGGATAATAAATTAATCGAACTGCTTTCATCACCTAAAAAGAACGCAGCTAAACCTGCTTCACTATCCGCAAGGTCTTCAGTCAAATTAAGTAATGCAAGCTCAGGCACATCAACAACTATCGGCTCTAAGCCTATGCTCTCACACCACGCGACCCGTCGATCAATTTCGTTACGGGCTGCTGCAACCGCATAAAGCATTCGAGAACGCCCACGATAAGCATCCTCAGGCAACTCAATGTAATCAATAACCGCGTGCTCTATATCAAAATCAATTAAATCTTTGATTTTCCAACGAAGAGCATCCGCAATCTCTTCATCCGGAACCGCGGGCCTTTCAACCAAATGTATTTGGTAACTCGACTCGGGCATCACAATCAATGTTTTAGTGCCATTCAAGCCTTTGCTTTTAATTAACTCAGCAAAACGAGCCGTGTCTTTAAAAGGGTTGGGAGAAAGAATATGTTCACAGAATGATAGCTCTGGCTGGGAGGCTGTTTGCTGAATATGGGCAAAGGAAACGCCTTTCCCAGTGAATACAACTGAGGTTATTCCCCCAGATTTTGTTTTCTTTTTAAACAGTGAAAGCAAACTTTTCACTCCTGAGCTATTTTTACTCAAATATCGAACTACAAATCTACCTAGCTTAAACTTGTGATTCAATAACTTAATGGTAGATTTATCATAAAGAGCCTATCTAATTGATGTAATCGGCTGAAAACCTAATTACTTAATAGAAAATAGATGAATAACGTAGGCTATCACATTGTTTTGACAGAAAAATAAAAAACCCAGAATAGCTCTGGGTTTATAATAGACCAAAAAAAGGAACACGCAAAAAGGATTAACCTACAATGCAAACACCGTGATCAACATAATGCGTTGTTCCGGTGACTCCACGGGATAGGTCACTCAAATAATAAAGGGCTGCGCCACCCACCTCTTCGGTTGTTGGGAGCAACTGATCGACTGCTCTATGGCGATTGTATTCCAGCATCGCATCGAAATCCTTAATACCCCCTGCTGCACGGGTAGCAATCGTCCCTGGAGATATACAGTTAACCCGAATATGTTGCGGACCAAGGTCGCGAGCTAAGTAACGGGTCGCCGCTTCCAGTGATGCCTTAGCACACCCCATAATATTATAGTCACCGGTCGCTAATGCACTCCCCAAATATGAGAAGTTAATCATAGAACCACCGTTAGGCATCAATGCTTTCGCCATCCCCGCCATTTCAATAAAGGAGTAACAGGAGACATCCATCGCCTGTAAAAAGCCCTCTCTTGAACACTCAGAGATCGGAGCATGTAGATCGTCGAGGGGACAGAAAGCCAACGAATGGATAACCCCATCTAGAGAGCCCCATTGCTGCTTAATCTCAGCAAAGACCGCCGCCATCTCACCAGGAACCGTCACGTCCAACGGCATAAAGATGCTGGCGCCAAGCTCCTCGGCTAACGGCTGAACGAAACGCTTAGCTTTTTCATTTAAATAGGTAATCGCTAACTCCGCGCCATGCTCTTTGAGCTTTTTGGCGCAACCGTATGCAATACTTTTATCATTGGCTATGCCAACAATCAGCACTTTTTTTCCCGCCATAAATAAGTCGGACATAAGAACTTCCCTGCTAAATAGATTAATACTAACGTCTATTACCGCACATGCACAATACAGATAAATGACAATATCGATTAAAAATATAGAAAGACTAGAGGCCAAAACCTAACCCCCAGACGCAAAAAACCCCGGCTACGTAGTAACCGGGGTTTCTCTAAATAAATGCTTGGCGATGACCTACTCTCAC
>NZ_LUTS01000028.1 GCF_001597735.1 Neptuniibacter pectenicola | reverse complement strand
AGGCATTATCCAATGCTTACTTAAAATCTCAGGGGCTTTATGAATTGCGCGATGGATGGATCAAGCTTCACCATTCTCAGTGAAACGCCCTGTGCGGATCCGCATGCAGGGTGTTGTGGGGGCTGAGGGTTAGAGACCCTCGGCTACCCGATTATACGTTACCTGCATCACGTAGCCATGTTCAATTTTGGCCAAAAACTGACATTAGCGGTAAACTCTTACCCCTTTACTAAGCTGCTAATTAGTTAGATTTAACGTGTAAGAACCTTCAGGGTAATAGGGGCCAACACAGTAGGGAGTATCATTGAGATCTTCTGCAATCATAGATGTTGTGAAAATTAACTGATAATCGGCCGTCACATCTTTACATGCATCGATTATTAGATGCTGAAAGTTTTGGCTACGCTTAGCTACCATCCCTTTATCCTCAATGTTATCCATTATCAAGAAATTAGGAATTCTGGAATCCTTATCTTGGAGCGCTTGCAAGAAAAATGCGAAACGCAGGCTATTTTTCAAAATAACCATTGAGCTTGCAGAGAACTTACCTCTACCATTTACAGCCATACTGTCCTTAGCAAAATCAAAAAACACATACTCCGGCTCCTTGAATGATTGCTCACCACCATCATCAACCAATAACTTTGATGAAATTCCCTCAATCTCTTTGTAAACTGTTTCAAAGCGGTTTTTATTCTTAGCTTTCAGAGCTTCAAGCCTATCTTCCAGGACTGTTATTTCGCCCTGCGCACCGGCCTTTTTCCGCTGTAAACCTTCTACCTTCTCTACAAATTCCAACTTTTCTTCTAAGGTTGCAACCATGCTTTTTTGATACCCTATCTCAGTAGATACCTCTGCGATCAATGCGCTCCTGTTATCAGTGAATGATACAAGATCATTATATTCTTCCTTAAGGATCGACAACTGTCGCCTAAAAGCAGGAATTTTTGAATTACAAACATCGACAGTATTCTGAAAATCCTCTACTAGAGCTAGACTTTCTTTAATCTGAAAATTTATTTCATTCATCATTTGGATATAGGCAAAATCCCTCTCTTTATCGCCTATATCAGCCTTGCACAGGCCGCAGGAATGCCCTTCCGTATCGACTGCGATTTCAGTTAAACAAGAAGGACAATACTTAAATGAGATGCCACCAAGGCTGCCATTAACTAGCTTTGATTCGTTTAACGAACTTAGTCTGTGCTGCAAGCTATCCAGAAAATGTTTAGTATCTAATAGCTCAATGTTTGTAGAGCGCCGCACATCCTGTAAATTATCAATCTCAGCATTCAACCTACTAATTTCATTGACTAGCTCAGCAGTTTTCCTCTCTGCAGCCTCATCGAGTTTTTCGTGTGTAGATGCCTGAATATCACTGCGTTTTGCTATTAACAAGTCAATTGAATTATTAACTTCAGAAATTTCACCGTTCAAAACTTCTCTATTAATTGATGAAGCATCATTTCCAAACATTCTATAAATAGCTTTTAACTCACCGTTAATTGCCTCAAAGATCTTATTCGCTACCATCAGATCTTGCCGAATATTATGAGATTCCAGGTCATCAATACCAAGCAAATACTCTCCTATAGCTCTCCGAATAGTAGCATTGTCGTGTTGATCATCTGCTTTAAGTAACTTACTGGTTGAGGTGAGCTGATCAACATAGAGTAACCGCAAAATCTGATGCATTGTTAGGTTTGCATCGTCATCGTTCTTATGAGTTGGAAGATCTAACATATCGAACATCTGCTGCGAAAAGCTATGCCTCTCAGCTGACCGCCGAGATGAGTACCTCAGCCAGTTCTCACTGTCTTTAGACGCTGCATCATAGTCACCTTCAAATATTAGCGTCGGGGCCTGACCGGTCTCAGAAATATCTCTTTTAAGACAAACCTGTACACCATTAATAAATATTTCTGCAATGACGGAGCTGCATAACAGCTGCTCTTCTGTCCAAGAAACTATTTCATATCCCAGCACATAGACTAGAAAATCCATAATTGTGGACTTTCCGGTTGAATTCCAACCACGAATTATATTTACCCCTGGATGAAACTCTTGATCGTATACATGTTTTGAACCGCGCAATATCAGTAAACGGCCAAGCCTCAAGGTTGACTTACTCATACTGGCTCCACATCGTAACGAAATTCCATTAAACCCGTTCTTGCCTTCAATCCTTTTCTCCCGGTGAAACTAATTGTTGGGAACTCGTTTATGAGCATTCTGAACCACTCTTCGTTAGCCAGCACACTCTCTCTTAAGCCAGCCGCAATTTCCTGAGGAAGTTCAGTATCAGTTCGCTCTAACTTTCTTGCTCTAAAGGCCTCGAGGTCGATAATATTTTTTGCCAATAGATTCTGTATTGCTGTAGTTTGAATAGGTTCCAACTCATGCATAGTTCTCTTTACATTCGTGAGTCTTTCATAGGGTTCTGGGATTTCTTTTAACACTCGCTTGAACGCGGATAATTCAGCAGGAAACGGCTTAATATTTTTCAACAAACTGGGAAAGATCGTATAGAAATCAACAATTCTATACAAATCGATATCTATTGTAGAATGCTGTGTAGTTTCAAGTATCAGCAACAAGCGATACACGCAGTGGTTAACATCATGAATCGGGTGATATATCAGCATGTCTCATCCCATACCAAATGACATTTCCCTGTAAGAAAAAACAACATACCAAGGATTAATTCTTTTGTTACCTCATCGTCAAACTCAATAATTGCACTATGTGCAGGCTCTATAATTTTTTCATAGATTATTATATCAACCTCTGACGTAGGAGCGTTTTCCCTGATTCTTGGTCGTACAAACTGGTCAAAACCAATCAATATATGAGATAGGATTTGCACATACACTTTTTGTTCGGTTAGAGACATCTGTGATTTACAAACCCGTCTAGCAAATTTCCCCTTATACCGTATCGCATTTCCAAGAAGGTCTGCTCGGCCACCATTTTTTAACTTATTTTCAAGGCCAATAATTTCTCTGTATGGATGAGCTGTCACATACTCTGTGAGCTCCTCAATAATATCAACTAGCTCTTGATTTTCTTTAGAAGCCGCAAGGATTTTTTGTATAACCTTTTCAAGCGCACTGTCTTTGGCCTGAACCACATTCCCAAAGTAGTTATTACCAATATGGTTGGCGTGATCCTGATAAGAAATCTCCTTGGACATATTTAAAACCTGTTATCGCCTTGGTGTTTCGAGTGATCACGATAGACAACTGACGGCCCCTGAGTGGCTCGCTGTTTTCCTTTCGTGATAGCGAGCAACAAGGCTAGGCCAAACACACAAATTATCAAAATCACGATGTAGAACATCTTATCGCTACCAAAAAGCTCAATAATTTGCTGTTGAAAGAGGACTTTTAATAACATGCTGAACAGTAGTCCTAATACGCCCACAGCACCAGTAGTTTTTACTGCCAATTTCCAAAACGGATCCATATTCTTCACTCTGTCTAACACGTCTACTTAGTAATTAAATTACCTATTATTTCTTTCAATCCTGCTATTGCTATTTCATTTAATCCAACCCCTATACTTGATCAGCCTTAATATGATCAACGTATAACGCATTAATAAAGGGCGCGCGTTAGCGCGTCCAGCCGCAGGCGAACTTTGATTAACTTGTGTACGCCCAGCATGGGCATGAACTAATGAGGTGAAAGTCCTCTGTAGGAAGGTCACCATCCATAGCGATTTATATC
>NZ_LUTS01000027.1 GCF_001597735.1 Neptuniibacter pectenicola | reverse complement strand
CAAGCGGCAAACTAAGCCTCATTAGTGATGTGGATGATGTTGTCGAAAAAGGTCAGAAAGTTGCCACGATAGGATAAAGTGCTGAATACATCTTTTAATATAACTAATTGATTATTAATGTAAAAAAATAATATAAGCTTTCTTGGTACTTTGGTTGCGGCTATATTAATTGAGGTTTGTGTGGTTCCCCGCGCGGGTCTCTGTTTAGGTAACGAATGTTTTAAAGAGAAGCCTATTTTATTTTTAAATAGTAAACGCTTTAGTGAGCTTTATTAAGAAATAATGAAGCTTTTTGCTCCGGGTAGTGTTATCGAAACTGATTGTTTTAGGTCGGCTAGTGTTGAAGTCGAGCAGGGTTTTGCTTGCTGAAATACGCGCTTATATCTATTTCACTTTATATCGTTTTCTTTTAAAAACGACGATTTTCACTGCTTAGGAGCTTTCATTTCAATGAAGCAGTTTTACCCGTGAGCCTTCCTTGAGCAGTGGCTAAAGCGAGGAAACGCTCTAACTAAGGAGATAATAAAAATGAAATTTAGACGGTCAATCCTAAGTATGCATATGCTTATGGCAGCTTCGCTTCTTACTATTATGCCAGCGCAGGCATCGGACAGAAATATTACGGATAAGGAACTGTCTGATGAATCAAATACAACTGATTGGCTGGCTTATGGACGAACGCACTCTGAGCAGAGATTTAGTCCACTGAAAGACATTAATGTAGATAATGTCAGCCAGCTAAAACCTGAATGGTATGCGCCTTTACCGGATCGGTCTGATATGGTTGGGACGCCATTGGTTGTTGATGGTGTTATGTATTATGTAGGTGAAATGAATAAAACCCGTGCGTTCGATGCGCGTACAGGAAAGATGCTTTGGGAATATGATCCACAAGTTGCCAAAGAGATTGCCGACAATAATATGAAAAAAGTGTTTTGGAAGCATAACCGTGGCCTGTCGACTTATGGTGATAAGCTATTTATTGCGACATGGGACGGCCGTCTAATTGCGATTACAAGAAAAGATGGTAAAGAGGTTTGGCAAACCCGAACATTTGACCATGACCAACCGCTTAATATTACAGGTCACCCTAAAGCGTTTGATGGCAAGGTGTTTGTAGGTAATGGGGGAACTGAGCTAGGGCCTATGCGTGGTTATGTGACCGCCTATGATGCTGAAACAGGTGAGCAAGTTTGGCGTTTTTATATTGTTCCTGGAAATCCTGCAGATGGGTTTGAAGACGCAGCTCAGGAAAGAGCAGCTAAAACATGGAGCGGCAAGTGGTGGGAAAATGGTGGTGGCGGTAACGCTTGGCATGGTTGGACCTACGATGAGAAGTATAATCAGTTGATTTTCGGTACTGGTAACGGCGGCCCTTGGAATATTAAAGTTCGTAGCCCCGAAGGTGGTGATAATCTATACCTTTGCTCCGTTGTAGCGGTCGATGCTGATACAGGTGAATACAAATGGCATGTCCAAACGGCACCTGGTGACACTTGGGACTATAACTCCAACATGGATATAGTGTTGGCTGATCTGGAAATTGATGGCAAAGACGTTGATGCCGTGTTGCATGCGCCTAAAAACGGCTTTTTCTATACCATTGATCGCTCAAATGGCAAGGTTCTTTCTGCTGAAAAATTTGCAGATGCTAACTGGTCAACTAAATATGATCTGAAAGAGCAACGCCATATTGTTGCTGAAAATGCTCGCTACCTTGATGGTGAGAAAAATATCTACCCTTCAGCATTTGGTGCCCATTCTTGGCATGCAATGTCTTATAACCCTGAGCTAAATCTCGCTTTCATTCCCACTAACCATTTGGGTAATACTTTTAAAGATGGCGGTAAGAATACGAAAACTGGTCATAAGATGAAGAGCCATAAGCTGTATTTGGGCTTAAGTGGTTGGGAGCTGACGAAAGATCCGCATGAATCTAGGGGCTCTTTGCAGGCTTGGGACCCAGTTAAAAATGAGCGTGTTTGGCAAGTGAACCAAAAAAGCCCATGGGGCGGTGGGACCTTGACTACGGCGGGTAACTTGGTTTTTCAAGGTCAGCCTGATGGTATGTTTAAAGCTTATGATGCGCGCACAGGTGATGTTCTTTGGTCTTATGATGTAGGTCTTGGTATCTCTGCACCGCCAATTACTTATAAGCTGGATGGTAAGCAGATGGTTTCTCTTCTAGTGGGGCCTGGTGGTGCATTAGCTTCTAACTTTGGTGGCTCGGGCGAACTCGGCTTTGAGGGACATGGTTGGAAGTACGGCTTGCATGAACGTCGCATTATGACGTTTTCGCTTGATGGAAAAGCGCTAATTCCGGAACAGCCAGCACCGCAGCTTGCCAAGCCAATCTTAGATGAGAGGTTTGAAGTTGATGCTAAAAAAGCAGAGGTTGGTGCGGGCGTGTTTGCAGAAAACTTGTGTGTCGCCTGTCATGGCGGTGGCGCTGTTGCGGGCATGAAGGCACCGGATTTGCGTGAGTCTCCAATACTACTCAAGGGCAATGAAAAATTGTTTGAGAGAGTTGTTCGCGGTGGAGCGCTGCTTGTCAACGGTATGCCTAAATTCCCAGATCTAACCGATGCAGAGTTAGAAAGCATTCGTCATTTCATTCGTAGACAAGCGCACGATGGTGTGAAGTCTGGAGGGGGGCACTAGAATAGAGTTTTTTTAAAGCGTTAAGCGAATTACTTGGGTTGATCAACTGATAAGCGATACGCTTTGAGATAAATAAAAAGGCCTGAATCTATGTGAATAAAGTAAGTGCTTTAATTAGCACTTAATCACAAAAGATTCGGGCTTTTTCTTTTGAAATAGCTACATGTCAGTGCTTTAAGTGGGCGGTGTAGTTTCTTTGAATATAAACCCCTTTGGGCTCTGGTAATCATTTCTGGAACAGTCTGTAGCATTAGGTGAATCACCTTGACCTTTGGTAACGTTTTTATTTGTTCTTTTTATTAAATAATCCTTTTAAAACAATGATATAGATTGTGGCATGTTGTTTGCTTTTACAGGGTTTAACTCTGGTAAATGTTTAAGTGATAAAACAGATGTTGGGAGCTTGAGATGATACCTAGCCAAGAACAAGAAAAATGGATGTATAAACACATGCTCATTAGCCGTTTTTTTGAAGAAGCTATTGAGAAGATTTACATGGAGGGCAAAACTCCAGCTTTTAATATGGCCAATGGTCCGATCCCTGGTGAAATGCACCTTTCTAACGGTCAAGAGCCGTGTGCTGTCGGCGTGTGTGCCCACCTAACTGCTGAGGATGTTGTTACATCTACTCACCGTCCCCACCATGTTGCGATAGCTAAAGGTGTTGATCTTAAGGGGATGGCTGCTGAGATATTTGGTAAGAAAACAGGATTAAGTGGTGGTCGTGGCGGCCATATGCATATTTTTGATCCGGCGGTTAATTTCTCCTGCTCTGGCATTATTGGTCAAAGTGTCGGTCCTGCGGTCGGTGCCGCTCTGTCACGCGTCATGCAGCAGAAAAGCGGTATTGCCGTTGCTTACTTAGGTGAAGGCGCAGCGAACCAAGGCGCTTTCCATGAAGCCCTGAATATGGCGGGTGTTTGGAAATTACCTGTTATTTTTATTATTGAAGATAATTCCTGGGGTATCTCGGTTTCTAAACGTGCAAGTACAGCTATTGAACGTAACTCCGACCGTGCCTCTTCCTATGGTATGCCGGGTGAATTTATTTCCGGTAATGACCCTGTCGCAATTTTCAAGACGGTTGGTTTAGCTGTCGACCGTGCTCGTAGCGGTTTAGGCCCAACGTTAATCGAAATTGAAACCTCGCGCCTTGCAGGCCACTTCATGGGTGATGGTGAAGCTTACCGTCCCGCTGGTGAAAAAGAAGCGTTACTGAAAGTCGATCCCATTCC
>NZ_LUTS01000026.1 GCF_001597735.1 Neptuniibacter pectenicola | reverse complement strand
GAATTCGCTGACCATTTTACCAACTTAAGCCTGTGTAAGCTCCGGGAAGGGTTTTGTTAGTTTTCACACAGCCTGTGCCAAAAGCAGACATGAGTATGCACTCTTCTCATTCAGTTGCAGGTAAGCTCTGATGCATTATTTTTATATTGGTCCAAATGTGCGTAAGGAATAATTAAAATGAAAAAAGTCATTAGAGGACTAGTGATCAGCTTATTAGTGTAACTCTCCCGTTAACGGTTGCCCACGCGGACTCCAAAGATAAAGAGCAGAGAGAAGCTGCCAAAGAGCAAATGAAAAACGAACGCGAACGCATGAAGCACGATAAAGAAATGGTAAAAAAACAGCGTAAACGTGATGAGGAATATCAGCGTGAGAGTCGTAAAGAGCGTGAAGAAATTGAACGTGAAGACCGTAAAGACAAAGAAGAGTACGACCGTGAGATGCGAAAGGATCGGGAAGAGCATCAGCGTGAGATGATAAAATATAGGGAAGAACACGAAAGAGAAATGCGGAAAGAAAAGGCAGAGCATAAAAGAGAATCACGTAAAGATTAAGATTCAATAATTACGCTGTGTAACAATTGAAGGGGAATCAGTATCTACGCTGCTTCTTCTTTATTTTGTCTGTTATTTTATCACCATACTAAATATTCTGGCCACTCTTACGAATACAGCATCGCAGATTTTATTTAGATGTATGCAATGTGTTAGCAGACTTATGATACCTTCCACTCAACAAACTAAAGATAGTTTTTTATTAATATTCTGGCACAGTGAGGGGATGAATAGAAAGGCTCCGTGGAGTCCTTGTAATTCGTTATTTATTTTGATGTTGACCTTCTAGTAACTGGAAGGTTTATGCTTTAACAGGGCTTATGAGATTTGTTTTTTTCGCACAATATATAGAGGCAAATTCAATCTTGGCCAACACACAATTGACGTATTCAACTATAAAAATAGTTGGTATTTTATTAAGTAAACCAAGGTTAACTGAACCTCAATTAGTGCGTTTTGATTTGAAATATTAATATTGAACTTCTTTCGGTAATGAACAAGTCTATGCGAACTGCTCATTTTCATATATATCAGAATACCCGACGAGCCAACTTCAGGAGAGTTGGTATTTCTATTCTGATTCTATTTGCTATAAGTTGGTTGAGCAGTATCAATATGGCCCAGTTATCTGTGGCAGATGTTGGTCAAGGTGAAAACTTAGGACCTACGATTATGTCTACCTCTATGATGTCTGAGTATTGCGATCATGGAGTTAGTTCTGGTTCGTGTACTAGTGTAGTTGCAGATAAAGATTGTTCTGCAACGCATTGCAGTATCACCGCTGTTTTAACGTCTTCCACAGAGCCTAAAATTCATCGGATGGGGTATGCAGGTTTCCTATACTTTAATCGTTATACTTATCTTGCGAGTTCCCCGCCTTATACCCCGCCTATAACACCGTACGTTTAGCATCACGTGTGAGGCATATGTGTCCCGCGATATTGAATTACCCTTATTTGGTTAACTAAACGAGAGTTACTAGAGAATAAAAAACTCTGTTTGTATAGAGTTATTTATTTTGTTCTTTTCCACGTTTGTAGTTGCAGTAACTGAGGAAACGACAATTGCTTCCTAAGACTCAACCATCTGAAAATATAAAAGGTAAAGTAATATGAAAAAGTTCCAAGCGTTGTTAGCTGTTGCTGCACTCACAGTATCTTCGTCGTTGTTTGCTCACGGTATGATGAACGGTAGCTATCCACAAGATGGAGCCATGATGATGGAGCCTACCGATAGAGTTGAAGTTAATTTTGCCAAACCAATGAAATTGGTCAGCCTCAAAGTTGTTGATTCTAGTGGCAAGCCAGTATCAATTGATTTTAAACGCTCTAAAGAAGCAGGAACTTCATTTAAAGCGATGATACCGAGTTTGAAACCAGATGCTTATAAAGTGCATTGGAAGGCCATGGGTGGTGACGGACATATGATGAAAGGATCGTTCGTTTTTATGCAGCATTAATCTCCAGTATCTGAAAATTAAGTTGAGGCTATGATGGAATTTACAGCATGGGAATTCTGGATTTTGATAACCCGTTGGATTATGTATTTAGGGATGTCTGCCGCTGTAGGTGGAGCCGCTAGCCTCCACTTGATGAGGATTCATGAGGAGCTTAAAGAACCGCTGGTACGCTATACACTGTTATTCTTATTGGTCGGAATAACAGCGGCTCTGGCTCATTTTTTCGTACGTGTAGGAGCATCTTTGGAGGAGGGTGTTACCGGTATGTTCGAACCGGATATGGTATCTATGATGTGGGAGTCCGCTGTTGGTGATGCCTTAATGGCACGAATATTAGGTTTTTCACTGTTCATTGTGACGATTCTTATACATGTTTTCGTCAGACGATACCGGCCTGCTGAGGGCGCTAAGCTAAATGTGCTTGAAGTGTTAATGGCTTGTATCGCTATCGGATTAATTGCTTTTTCCTTTACTGAAGCGGGCCATGCTGTTGAACAACCATTTTTATTTCAGTTGGTGTTATCTGTTCATATTTTACTAACCGCTTGGTGGATGGGGTCATTGTATCCCTTGTGGTTGATCTGTCATCGATTGCAATATAACGATGCACATCAAGTGTTAGAACGATTTGGTCAACTAGCGGTTTTCGCAGTAGCTGTGCTCTTTAGTGGGGGGCTATTTTTAAGTTATGAATTAACTGGATGGAATAATTTATTCACTGATACTTATGGCAATCTACTGCTTACTAAATTAGCGTTTGTGGGCGCTATCTTAATGTTAGCTGCGTTTCATAAGTTATATTTAGTCCCTCAATTACTTCATTCGCGAGATGCGGCAGCGCTGAAAAAATCAATTTTTCTAGAAAAAATCATAGGTGCTGGAATTTTTGGAATAACGACAGTGATGACTACCTTGGTTGGACCTGTTCATTAATTAGGGGTGATCAAGTCCCTAGTGATAGGCTAATCAGTTTAATTACCTAACCGATTAGGTTGTTCCGTCTCTATCACATTTATAAATATGAGTTTTGGGTTGCTTGCAGAAACTTCTTGGTTTCTGCAACAACTGTCATCTGTAGCTTTTAATATTTCATATAGGGGCTTGCGGGTACCCTGCTGATCAACAATATTAGAGTTTTTTGGTTGTCTGGTCGATTCACCTTTCTTTCCACTATTCCTTGATAAATTTATGAGCCTACTCCTCTTGACCTTACATTAAGAGGAAGGTCTATCCTGATCACAGAAATGCTTTTTTATGCCTCTCACTAGGGGCTTACAGTGTGTTACAGGTGAACAGGATGAGTTCCAATAATCCAAATAAAGAGACAATCCTTTTGATTGAGGGTGCTGGCTGTGCCAGTTGTGTCGGGAAGATAGAAGGCGCGTTATCAGAGGTATCTGGAGTTAAGACTGCTTCAATGAATTTCGCGCAAAGAACTGTGCTTGTTACAGGAAATGCGAATGAAGATGAATTGCTAGGTGCCATTGGGAGTGTTGGCTATCAAGCGAGCCTCGTTAAGCAAAATGATACAGAACTGTTAGATGAGAAAGAAAAATCGGAGGCTGCTTACTATAAACGCTTAATGAAAGAGATGACGATTGCACTGGCATTAGGTATTCCCTTAATGCTCTATGGGCTCTTCATTGGCGAAATGACAGTCACAACCAATCCTGAACGAATCTCTTGGTTAGTCGTCGGCCTTTTGACCTTAGGCATCATGTATTTCTCTGGGCGACATTTTTATATAGGTGCTTGGAAGTCTTTTCTAAACCACAGCGCGAATATGGACACCCTCATCGCGTTGGGTACGGGTACCGCTTGGATTTATTCCATGGTGGTTGTATTTGCGCCTGACGCTGTTCCTCTGATGGCCAGGCATGTTTATTTTGAAGCTACCGCCATGATTATCGGTTTGATAGATCTTGGTTTAGCGCTTGAAATCAAAGCAAGGGGCCGAACTTCAGAGGCAATTAAGCGTTTAATTGGTTTACAACCAAAAAATGCCCGTGTACTTCGTGATGGTGAAGAGCTTGATATCCCAATAGAGGATGTTGTGCTTGAAGACCTTCTTAGAATTCGTCCAGGTGAAAAAATCCCTGTTGATGGTGTTGTGGTTGAAGGAAATACGTCAGTCGATGAATCCATGTTGACGGGTGAGCCCATGCCAGTGAAGAAAATAAGTGGGGATGAGGTTGTCGCAGGATCAATTAATAAATCAGGGTCAGTAATATTTAAAGCGACACGTGTTGGTAAGGATACAGCATTAGCTCAGATCATCGAGATGGTAAAGCGGGCGCAAAACTCGAAACCCTCTATAGGGCGATTAGCCGATGTAATATCGGGCTACTTTGTCCCTGTTGTGATGATTATCGCAATTCTTAGTGCTTTAGCATGGTTGAACTTCGGTCCTGCACCAGCGCTAGCATTCGCTATCGTTTCCGCAACAACCGTTCTAATCATCGCATGTCCCTGTGCTCTTGGTTTGGCTACGCCAATGTCAGTGATGGTAGGCGTAGGTAAAGCGGCAGAGGCAGGCGTGTTGATACGTAACGGTGAAGCTTTGCAGACTGCTTCTAAGATCAGCGCAATGATCTTGGATAAAACAGGGACGATTACGGAAGGAAGCCCGAAAGTTACTGAGATTCAAGTGACAGGTGACTACAAGGAAGAAGAGATACTTTCTTTAGCTGCAAGCCTTGAATCTGGATCTGAACATCCTTTAGCTCTAGCAATCGTTGAGTCAGCTCAGGAGCGAGGGCTTGTATTGTCCAAGGTTGCTAATTTTGAAGCTATTGCCGGACATGGTGTTGAAGGGAGTATTGATAGTAATTCGATTTTGTTTGGTAATGAAAAGTTGATGGATGAAAGATCAGTGTCAATTGAGCATTACATAGCGAGTGCACAGAGGGTGGCATCTGAAGCGAAAACGCCAATGTATTTGGCAATTAATGGAGAGCTTGCTGCAATTATTTCAGTATCTGATCCTATTAAAAATGACTCCGTTGAGGCGATAAAGCGTCTACAAGCCAATGGGATTCGTGTCGTTATGCTGACGGGGGATAATCGGGCCACAGCTCAAGCAGTAGCGGAGAAGGTTGGAATTAGTGAGTTCTTTGCAGAGGTCCTACCTGAAGATAAATCCATCAAAGTTGAAGAGTTACAAGCTCAGGGTGAAATAGTAGGTATGACAGGTGATGGTATTAATGATGCGCCTGCTTTAGCTCAAGCAAATGTCGGCTTTGCGATTGGTACAGGTACTGATGTTGCGATTGAAAGTGCAGATATCACGTTGATGCGTGGTTCCTTGCATGGATTGGCAGATGCCATAGCCATCAGTAAAGCTACGCTACGAAATATAAAACAAAACTTATTTGGTGCGTTTATCTACAACGTAGCAGGGGTCCCATTCGCAGCAGGTGTGTTGTACCCATTCTTTGGATTACTTCTTAGTCCTGTTATCGCAGGCGCAGCCATGGCGTTCTCGTCATTGACGGTTGTGAGTAACGCAAATCGGCTTCGTTTATTTAAAGCATCAGATCATTAATAGGAGGCTTATATCATGCTGGTAATCAATATCTTGGGCTTTGCTCTGATCTCTTTGATCGTTTGGTGGTTTTGGCTCTATAAGCCCAGAGGTGGAGTGGTCGCAAAAGGTACAGTCCCCATTACTGTCAATAACGGAGTCTATACACCTGCACAAGTAAGGGTCATGGCAGGAGAAAAGGTGACACTCAGTTTTTTGAGGAAGGATAACTCACCATGCTCTTCAATTGTTCAATTTAATAATCTAGAAATCAGTGAAGAGTTGCCACTCAATAAAACCAAGGAGATATCGCTTGAATCACTAAAACCTGGGACATATCCATTTTCATGCCAAATGCAGATGTACCGTGGTGAATTAATCGTAGAGGGTAAAGATGATGAATAAGAAATCTTCATTTTGGTGTTCAAAAAGTGGAGTTGCTGCACTATTAATGATTGCGGTGGCAGGTTACTTCCTATTGGTGGAACATGGGGAGCATATCTTTCCCTATTTGCCTTTCATTATCTTACTAATGTGTCCACTAATGCATCTGTTTATGCATGGTAACCATAAGCATGGGGGGCACAAACATCATGAGAGCCCAATAGAGGAAAGTAGTGTTTCTAAAGGGCTAGATTCTGACAACTTTGTTGATCAAAGTAAGCAGAATGATGCATACCGTGAAGGTTATATTGAGGGGTTGAAAACAGCGAGAGAGGAAACAGCACAACAGGAGCAAAAGCATGAGCAATGATTATGGGTTATGGCCCCTTGTTATTATCAATTCAGCTGTGTTTATCTTTTTTGCGTTTAGTTTTATTAAACCTAAAAATAAAATGGACTGGCGTAGTTTAGGTGCATTTTCAGCCTTTATTATTGCGCTCTTTACAGAGATGTATGGCTTTCCTTTAAGTATTTATTTCCTTTCGGGTTGGCTGAGTGAAATCTACCCTGAGGTAGACTTCTTGGCCCATGAAAATAGTCACTTGCTACATACATTGCTTGGTTTTGAAGGCGATCCTCATTTTGATCCTCTGCATTTGGCTAGCAATGCGCTAGTTGTAATTGGATTTTTTATTTTGGCATCAGCTTGGAATGTATTGTACAGCGCTCAGAAACAGCATCGTCTAGCTAAAGATGGGTGGTATGCGCGATGCAGACACCCTCAGTATGTAGCGTTTATTTTGATTATGTTTGGTTTCTTACTGCAATGGCCAACAATTCCGACGTTAGTCATGTTTCCGGTTTTAGTCATCGTTTATGTGCGTTTAGCTCACTATGAAGAAGGTGTTGCTCAAACAGAGTTTGGTGATGAGTACGCGAAATACAAGCAAGTCACTCCAGGATTCATTCCAAATTTTTCGAGGTAATAGTCATGAGTAAAGAGCATCGTTTGGGGGTATCTGAAATTAACCTAGTTGAGAGGCACCTGAAAGTACAAAAGGCAACGGAGGAACAGGTTTGTGCAGCTGTTGAAGAGATTGACTCGCTTTATGGTATTGATGAGGTAAGTTTTGATCCAGAAAATCAGTTGTTTCTCTTGGAGTATGATGCGAGCAGATTATGTATCGATAGTTTGGAGAAACTGATCTCTAAACATGACATCGAGATTAGTCAAGATTGGTGGTCAAGATTTAAAGAGAGCTATTATCGATATGTAGATCAAAATGTACATGACAACCATACCCATACGCCCTGGAGCTGTCATAAAAAATAAAAATGGTGAGAGTGATGCGTATAAATACTAAAAACCTTCAAGATTACCCTTTTTATCTTCGACCATTTTTTTGGAACCAGAGCCGTAAGTACGGGATGGTGCTTAAGCCAGCTCTTCTTTGGGCTAGAGTTCCACGTCTGTTCGCAGCAGTTGCCTTATTATTTGGGTCTTTAGATTATAAAAAATCTGCGATATCTCCTTCACTCAGATCAATGATTACGGTGAGAGTTTCTCAGATTAACTGGTGCGAATTTTGTGTTGATGTGAACTCATATATGTTTGCTAAGCGGGAAGGCGATATAACCAAGTTGAATGCTCTGTCTGAGTGGAGTGAAAGCACTTTATTTGATGAGCATGAACGAATGGTTCTTGAGTATGTAGATGCCATAACCTACAGCGATAGGCATGTGACAGACGTTTTGATGGATAAACTGCGTTTGTACTTCGATGATGATGGCATTGTTGAACTGACGGCTCTGATCGCGTTTCAAAATATGTCGAGCAAGTTTAATAGTGCGCTCGACGTACCCTCTCAAGGCTTTTGTAGGATGCCATCAAAAGAAAACTGATCTCCCTCTATATACAAGCTAAACCTTAGTTCCTATTGACCTTCCAGTAGCTGGAAGGTCTAAGTTTAAAGCCAAGGGTTACAGGCATAATTCGGATTAACATTAGTCGTGATTGTGAAAATTAGCGTTTAGAAAACGCAATCTAGAAACGTGTGATGAAACATTTAATGGTAGAAATACTGAGTGTTGCTTTTGTGGGGACAGGATTACGAGCTTACGCAAATCAAAAAGAGGCGGGTATGCAGAATGGAGAAACCTGTGACCGACCCCAAATGATGCGCCAGATGATGGAACATTAATCTCAGTAAGATATGCATATGCATCGTTAATGTTTGATATTTGAGTTGAAAATGACCTCATTTCTGTTTTTGAGTCGGCAGGGTTGTGAGATTGAAACGTTGCCCTTCATGACAGATTTAAAAAATCTAATAAAGAATTAAAATTCAAGGAGCTTACGCTATGCAGATAGAACAGATTAAAGATATCCTTGATTGGATCGTAGACTTCCATCAGCAAATGACCCAATGTTACGAGCATTGTGCTGAGCAGGCTGAGTCTCTTAGGCTAAAAATGTTACTGGAGTACCTTTCAGAACATGAAAAGCAGTTAACCCAAACTGTTCTGGTCAACAATTCCGGACACTTAAACTTGCTAAGTTTTCATATTGAATCGGCGATAAATCATCGTTAGATG
>NZ_LUTS01000025.1 GCF_001597735.1 Neptuniibacter pectenicola | reverse complement strand
GATATCCCCGCGGGTAGCAACAGCAACACCTTCACGATCGCAACCTTAGATGATGTGTTGGCGGAAGGGGTTGAGAGTTTCACTGTTACGATCGATACCATTACCGATACCAACTTCGAGCATATTACTGAAGATGCGACCAACAACAGTGTTGAAACTGAAATTACTGATAACGATCATGTACCAGTAGCGGTTGATGATCCTGATGGTGGCGTAATCGAAGGCGGCCTTGCTTCTGAGTACTATGGATACCGTGAGGGCATTGATGGCGATAATTTAACCAGTCTTCAGCAGGTTAAAGACTATGTGGCTGCGAATGAAGCTGAGATTACATTTACCTCAACGCAGATTAATTATGGCTATACAGATACCAATGCGAATAACCGTTATGACTCCGGTGAAGTTGTAGGTACGGGGGATCTTGCTGATGATGTGGCTGCATCCGGTAGTGCTCCGTCCAACCTCGAATGGTTCTTGAAACAAGATGCGGCTTCAATTCAAGGTACGAGTACGCAGGAGGCAACGGATGGTGTGATTCATATGTCGGGTCTGATCGACATCCCAGCTGATGGCACATATACCTTTGATGTTCAGCATGATGATGGGTTTGTTATCTACATTGATGGCGTTGATATCTTTGAGTATGACGCGATTACTTCACCGACTGAATCGATTAAAAGTGTGGATCTAACGGGTGGTCAGCACACCGTTGAGGTGTTCTATTGGGATCAGGCTGGGGATTATGTATTTGATCTGCAGTTACTGGATTCAAATGATAACAATATATGGGTCACGGAGAATCTCTCAACACCAGTCAGTGCTCCTTTTGTTACCAATGAAGAGACCCCGATTCTTATTGATCTAGATGATAATGATTTTGACGTTGATGGTGATTTGGATCCAGCGTCGATTGTTATTCAGTCTAATCCAGGTAATGGTTCTGTTGTTGTTCACGGTGATGGAACTGTTACGTATACGCCAAATCCTGATTTTTATGGCGTTGATACGTTTACATATACAATCAAAGATTTGGCCGGTCATGAATCGAATGTAGCCACAGTTACTGTTGCTGTTAATCCGATCAATGATATCCCTCAATTGTCGGTTCAAGGCCCGCTGAGTCTTTCTGAGGAAGCGATTCCATTGATCGGTGCTTTAGAGGCGGATGATGGCGCAGATACCTCAACCGCGTCTGGCGTGTTGTCTATCATTGATCCAGATAATTCTAATTTCGCGATTAGTCTGACAGGTCCAGCAGGCGTAGAGTCTGATGGCGCGCCAGTGGACTGGACTTGGGTGGCTGATACCGATGATTCCAATTCAATACAGGGGGTGCTAACGGGTACGAATAGTGTTACAGGGCAAGATGTAGTAACCGTTACTTTGCAGGATACGGTTGATAACGGAAATGGGAACTACAGCGCCACCTATGATGTTAGTTTGTTAGCGGGGATCGATCATGAAAACGCTAATGGTGAAAATAATGAAACGCTAACATTTGAGGCAACGGTATCCGATGGTTTATCGGCACCACAGTCCGTTAACTTTGTTGTTAATGTGGAAGATGACACGGTTAATGGGTTTGATATCAACCAAAGCTTAGTCGGTGAGCAAGATACGACCACCACTAACTTGGTTCTTGTGTTAGACCGCTCAGGTAGTATGGCCGATAATTATTATAGAGACGGTTTAGATTACTTAGAGATTGCTCGTGACGCGCTTAAACAGCTTATTGATTCTGCCGATGGGGCAGGTAATGTCAATGTCATGATTGTGGATTTCTCAAGTAACACGGATAGTAGTGGCTGGGTTGTTGATGATGTTGCTGCAGCGTATGAGTACTTGGACAATCTGATTGCAAGTGGTGGTACTGAGTACGATACCGCGTTAAATACAGTGATGTCGGAATACCAGTTAACGACACCGCCGCCTGCTGACCAGACGTTTACTTATTTTGTAACGGATGGTGTGCCTAACAATAGTCATGGGGTCGACAGTAGCGTTACCTATACACCTGAAGGCAGCTCTTCATCATTAAGTGGCACTGCTGCTTGGGAAGCCTTCCTAGATGATAGTGGCATTACTGAGTCTTATGCGATTGGCATTGGTAACGTTTTAAGTAATAGCAGTAGTGCTATTAACCACCTAAATGATGTTGCCCATTCAACTGATGCCGCTTACGTAGATGCTAATAATAGCAACACAGCAGAAGAGAACACTATTCTGCTTTCTGACCCTAATGATCTAGCGAATGCGCTTCTTGAAGCGTTTAGTAATGATTCTATTAGCGGCACCGTTGAAAGTACCTTGGGTGCGGCGGGTGATAGTGGCTTTGTTCTCGGTGCAGATGGAGGGCAGGTCACCTCTATTACGATTAATGGTGTGGTATATAGCTATGACCCTGATACTCAAGTGATGAGTGCGGATCCGTCTACAGTTAGCCTTGCTGGCTTAGTGTCGGGTACTCGTAATGAGATCCTTACCGTTGAGACAGATATCGGCGGGGATATGATGCTGAACTTCATTACGGGTGAATATAGTTACAATATTGTTGTCACTACCAGCTTGTTGGGCTCGCAAGAGTTATTCGATATTCAGGCCATAGATAATGATGGTGATACCGCTACCTTAGCGATGAAGTTGGATCTTGATTTCACAGCTCAGCTCGATGCGAACCGTGACAATGTGATCACGAATATCGCAGATGGCTCCCCAGTGGTTATTCCTGAGATTGCTATCTTGCATAATGATCAAGAGGATGGAGGGACTATCACGAGTGTCGATAATGCGCTTGGTGGGATTGTTAATGATACGGGTGATATCATTTTCACTCGAGGTGGAGGGCTTTCTGAAGGCGACTTCTCTACGTCCACTGCGGCGGCTATTATTACTGAAGATGAATCAGCTAGCCCTAACAATAGTATGGCGAATGCGGTTGATATGACGGACAGGGGATTGTTTAGTTCAAATAACTCTAACTTGTCAGGGTTGAATCAATCGGGCTATGCAGCTGCCTTTATCGGCCAGCTAAGTTCTTCAAGCGATGAAGATTGGTTTGAGATTACGTTGGCTGAAGGGGAGAGTATTCACTTTGATATTGATAATGCATCCATAAACACTAACGTTAGTGTTTATGATTCAATGGGTAACTTTGTAACCACCATTGGGGAAAATAATGGTAGTGCTTACGATGATTACACTGCGAATACGTCTGGTAATTATTTTGTCAAAGTTGATAGCCCAAATAATGGTGTTGGTTCTTATGAGTTATATATGGCGATAGACGCATCGGATGCAGATTATGGCGGCGATGATGCTTCATTCGAATATACATTAGGCACACCAGGCGCTGCGAACACTGGTTCTACGATCGTTGATATCAATACAGTGTCAGGTAATTCACTGGTTGGCACCGAGTTTGATGATATCTTATTGGCAGGTACCGGAGATGACACACTATCTGCTGGTGATGGCGATGATGTACTGATTGGCGGCGAAGGTAATGACATTCTAACAGGTGGTGCAGGCGAGGATCTGTTTGTATGGTCTAAGTCTGATTTAGGTACGGGGTCTGCCCCTGCGGTTGATCAGATAACTGATTTCAATACGGCAGAGAATGATGTCATTGATCTATCCGATGTACTCTCTGATGGTTCACATACCCTCGATGCGGTGATGAACGCGGGTCATTTACAGCTTACGATTACTGACTCATCCTCAAATGAGGTTGTGCAACGGGTGGATGTGAACAACCTGTCCGTTAGTAATGATGTCGAAGCTCAGAACCTACTAACGACCTTGTTAACCAGTAACAATATTGATGATGGCATTGTTTAATTAAGTGCTAATCACGTGGAATAAAAAGCACCCGCATAGGGTGCTTTTTTTTGTCTAAAAATATTATTAATCAATAGGATGGCTTTTCTTCTTTTCTGAACGCCTTTTACCCCTTATCCCTATGCGATTTTTCCGTTAGAATCGGTGGTTATTATTCAAAAAAATAACGCTGCGGATTAACGCTGAATGCTTTTTAATAAACTTCCTGATGATCTGTTCTTACCTTTGTCGGGTCAAAATCGGCAGGTCTATCAGGCTGTACTGATCTCTCTGGCTGACCTGTTCTTCGACGAAGACCTGGTTGACCCGTTTGTTCCTAAAGATCTAGTGCGCTCAACCATTGAGGGTGCTGTGGTTCGGTTGGGTGTCCGCCGTTGGGAACCTGAAGAGGGCGATACGGAAGAGGAACAGCAAGAGGTCCCTCGCTCTACAGCAGAATATACGAGTCGTATCTACCGTCGATTAGTGGCGACAGGGTGGTTAGAAGAGGAGCAGCGTATATATCGTGTGTATGTGTTGCTATCTCCGGCCAATAGCTTTTTACTTCGTACCTTAGTGTCTATCGCTAACTTAGAGAAAAGAAGCTATGGCGGGGCAGTGTTGAACGTCCTCAGCTCTTTAGAGTCGGCCGTGAATGATCCGGTGGGACGAGGAATAACCTTGTCTGAGGCGGCTCAGACTGCATCTGATTTTAGTGCACACCTGACCGATATGATGCTTGGGTTACGAGAGCTCAAGATTAATTTGTCGTTAACGAATAATCCGCAAGAGATTGTACGTAACTTTTTTGATCGGTTTGTTGAGCATATTCTCGTTTCTGACTATAAAACCTTAAAAACCAAAAATAACCCGTTCCGCTTCCGCCAGCAAATATTATCACTGTTGCGCGAGCTGCAGTTCGATACGGTGAAACTACAGCAGCTTATTATGCACTATCAGCAACAGTTTGAAGTGGATATTCATGATGCAGAGGCACGGGTTCATCAGCATATAAATCGTATTATCCGTATTTTTGATTCAGTTGATCAACGCTTAGCAACGATCGATGATTTCCGTTACCGTCTGGAAAAACGCGTTTCAGATACGGTTCGCTATATGGATAAAACGACGCCCGGTATGGCGTCGCGACTGTCACGTGTTATCGCAGAGATTGCTAAGAAAGATGGCCGTGAAGTACCACGTATCAGAAGCTTAGAAACCGTTGCCTTTCTTGCCCCTGGCAGTGTGCGATCGCCGATTAAACGCCGCATAGCCGCTGAACCTAGAGTGATTACTAAGCAAGAAATTGATCCTAGGGTTTTACACCTACGTCAGCTATTTAAAGAATATAAAGAGCGAAGAGAAGTTAAAATTGATCGTGTCGAAGCTTATCTTGAACGTCATTTGAACGGCCGGGATCAAGCGATCGCAAAAGATTTCTCAATCGATTCGGTAGAAGATTACATCTGTTTTAGTTACATCAGACATATGAAGTCCATGGGCAAAAAAGCGAGAAAAACCAGCGATCGTTACGAAATTAGTTTTAATGAGAACTACGTAAACGTAGCCGATATGGTTGAATGTCGGGACTTTTGCATAACAAGAAAAGAGCATTCAAAGGACGTTTTAAATGCTAGGTGATCTGCAGAAAATTATTGGTCGTAGTGATCAATACCAAGCGAGTGATTTCAGCCGTGCGGCGAATCAACTGCTGACGAATCAGTTCCTGTATGCGGAACGTCCAGGGCATAGAGAAAGTTATTTCTTAGTCTCCTCACATGTGGACTACTTTACCAACCTTTTTGAAGCGATTGGTTGGAGTTTTGTACATCAGCCGGACGAAGCCTATATGGGTATATTACCTAAAGGTGAAGAGCGCTTTATGCGTCTGCGTTTAGATGAGTCTCTATTATTGTTATGTATTCGTCAGCAATATGAGCAGCGTTTAGAAAATTTTGAAGTTGAAGGTGGTCAAGCTTATACCAGTACCGATGAGTTACTGACGCTTTATGAAAACCTCACGCGTAAAGAGATTCCAAACGAAACACGCTTAAAAGAAATATTGTCTTTATTCTCTCGTCATGGGGTCATTGAACGGGGAAAACCGGATGAGATGGACCCTAAAAATATCCCCTTAAAGATTAATCCTGTTATTCGTCAAGTGGTTGTTGAAGACTTTATTCGTCAACTAGAAGGGCTTTGCGAGCAAGATGAACAAGAGACGGAACTAAGGGTAGATCTTGAGACGACCGACGAGGACGGTGAGCCTGAAACGGTTGAAACGCCAGACACCGACGCTGAAGTAGAGGCGACCATAACTGAGCAAAGCAGCACGGACGATGAGGTAACAACACCATGAAGCAGCTAAACCGTATTATCATGGTTAACTGGTACGTGCTAGGTGCCGTTGAAATACCGATTAAAGGGAATGTTGCGGTTGTTGGACCAAACGGTTCCGGTAAATCATCACTTTTGGATGCGATCCAAACGGTGCTGATGGGGGGGAATAAACGTCACCTAAGCTTTAACGCGTCAGCCGGTGAAAAGAGCGAGCGTAGCCTTCGTACATACTGCTTAGGCTTTTTGGATGATGATGGTAAAAAAAATACCGCCCGTCAGGACTCTCTCTGTTACTTAGCCCTCAGCTTTTTTGATACAGAAACCGCCAAAGAGACCACGGTAGGGCTGGCAATTAGTGCCTCGACAGCTGCGGCTGATGAAGACATATTAGGGCGCTTTATCTTGCCTGACTGTGCTGTATCACTGGATGATTTTACTGAAAAAACAGGCGAAGGCCGCTTGCCTAAATCCTGGGAACATGTGCGCGGACATCTGTTAAAACAGTGTCCAGATATGATCTTAGAGAAACGCTCCAGTCGGTTTGTGCGTGAGTTAGTAACACACTTGAGTTACGACCCCGAGATGCCGAATGACGATGATAAATTCGTTAAAAACTTTAAAAACGCACTCAAATTTGTTCCGATCGATAGCCCAACACGCTTTATTCGTGAATTTGTACTCGATGAAAACATTGTGCATGTTGGTGCTTTCCGTAAATCGCTCGACGAATACCGTGCGATGGAAACAAAAACCCGTGAAGTGGCCAACCGTATTGGTGAGCTTGAGAAGGTCCAAGAGCTGTGCAATGGCATTCAGCGTAATGTTAAAAATGCGTTGGAGTATGAATGGGTTGTACACGAAACACGCTTTGAAAATGCGGATCTTAAAAAAGAAGATGCGGCTGAACGGTTAGATGATAACCAAGAGAAAGAAGTTGAACTGCAAAAAGAACTGGAAACTAAGAGTGATGAACTCAACCAGATTATGCAAAGCTTGGCTGATGCCCGAGCTGAACTAAATACTTCGGACTCCGCCCATAAAGTTAAAGCCTTGGAGTCTTCGATTACTGCGAAGACCCATGAAGTTAATATAGTCAAAGAGCGGATTCAAAACGTTTACAGCTTACTGCGTACGACCGTCGGTTTTTCCGAAAATGCTGAGCTGTTACCGGAAAAATTTGTTCCTGTTGTTGAGCAGTGTGTAGCACAGTGGCGCTCAGGTCAGGATATTATGGCGGATTTGTGGCCAGAATCCCCTGTCGAAGTTGATAATCTGCTTGATAATCTCAAGCGACAAATAGAGGGGGTTCGGCGTGATGTATCAAGACGTTATGAACACTCTGTTATTCGGATTAATGAGCTACGTTCAGATATTCAAAACCAAAAAAATGCGGTTGAATCCCTGCGCCAAGGTCATGCGCCTGTACGTCGAAACACGCGTGAGTTGATGGAACTGCTGCAAGAGTACGGTATTGAATCAACGCCTATCTGTGAATTAGCGGATATCAACGACGATAAATGGCGTATTGCCATTGAGTCTTTCCTCGGCGCACGTCGAGAAGCATTGATTGTTGATCCTGATCGCGTAAAAGAGGCCATTACCTTATACCGGCGTAAAGGTCGTCACCTTAAAGGCTGTCGTATCGTCAATACGACCAAATCAGGTGAATGGCTTAGCCGTTACAAAGCAGGGTCTTTAGCGCACTTTATTGATACAGAGAACGATCATGCTCGGGCGTATATGAACCGTGCATTAGGCGGCGTTATGGCGGTTGAAACTGAAACCGAACTCCTTCGCCATGAGCGTGCGTTAACATATGACTGCATGTTACAGACAGAAGGGTCGACGACTGCGATCAATGAACAGCAGCCGATTATGGGTATCCGTCGTCGTTCTGATCAAGCCGCTTTGCAAGGTAAGCAAGTGGATCAATTGATTACTGAATTCTCTGAATTGGGTAAAAATCATGATGCGCTGGAAAAATTGCGTGATGCGTTAATTACACTAAATAACGGCTTAGATAACGTTAATGAACGTGTTTTTGATCTCGTTAATCAGCGGGAGCAGTTAACGACCGAGATTGATGGTCAGCGTCAAGCGATTACCGATCTACGCAACCAAGATGATACTGGTATACAACAGCGTATCGCTGATTGCGTTGCCGAACAGAAAGAAACCGAACAGATGCAACGCTCCTTGATGGATAAGTTGCAAAAAGTACGTACATCAATCATTAAAGATAATGCGGCACTTGAGGTGCTTGATACTGAGTTAGAAGAGCATGCTGTTGCCCGTACTAAGTGTGAAGCGAGCGCAGACTATGATGCTCAATCAGCCCAAGAGAAGCGTGATTATCTTGATGAAAGCTGCTCTGGTGAATTAGAGCGCATTATCTTTGAAGCGGCGAAGAAAGCTCAGTCCGAGCTCTCTCTGCATGAGAAAAAGAAGAATGCCGTACGTGATGGTGTTGCGCAATATAAAGCTAAATATCATGGGGGTGGTTTAAGTCATCAGCAGCTGGATAAAGTTACGCCCGATTCGAGCCATGAAGAGCTTGCTGCGTTTGTGGATGAAACGGTTCAGGCGCTTAAAGATTCTGAGCTGGCTAACTATAGCCAAAAAGCGGAGCGTGCTCGTTTAGAAGCTGAAACGGCTTTCCGATCAGACTTTGTTGCGCATCTGAATGACCAAATTAATAAGATAAAAGACCTTATTCGTGAATTAAATCAACACCTTAAAGGCCGTCCTTTCCATAAAGAGATGTATAGCTTTGAGATGATGCCAAACCCAGAACTGAAAGATATTCTAGAACTGGTTGAAGCCTATACCCAGATGGATTCGGCGAATGTTGGTTCACTGTTTGATCTTAAATTTGACAGTGATAAGCCCCATAAAGACGCGTTAGCGAAAATTCATGAAGTGTTGAAAGATGAAGGTGAGAGTAGCCTGTTACAAGATTACCGAAACTTCTATAACTTTGAATTAGTGGTTAAAGACCTTGATGGTAATCGTAAGACAACCTTAACCCAGCGTATTAAAACCGGTTCGGGTGGTGAGCATCAGGTGCCGTTTTATGTTGCAATCGCTGCTGCGCAAGGGGCGACCTATCGTCTGCGTGAGGGGAGTGATGGTAAGCCTTTAGGCGGCATGAGTCTGTCTGTATTTGATGAAGCATTTAACAAACTCGACTCTGAGAATACAGTCACGTCACTTGGTTTTATGAGTGATTTAGGCCTGCAAACCATTATTGCAGCACCGGATGAAAAGTACTCGTTACTTAGCTCCTGCATGGACACCATCATTAATGTCTGCCGTGATGGACGCGTAGTTGATTTGGATGTGGAGTTTCCTACCCAAAAAGGGAAAGAGCTTCTTAACTCGGATAACCCACTCAAAATGATTGCGGAGTTAGAACCGGACGCCCTTGAGGATAATGCAGAAGGTCTGGACGTGGATGCGACTCAGCCGGCTTAGCTTTACGGGTATCTGATGACAAAAAAGGCGCCCTAGGCGCACTGCTGTCCCACAATTTTTTAATCATAAAGGGATCCTCATCTGAGGGTCCCTTTTTTGCCGCTCTGGCGGTGACG
>NZ_LUTS01000024.1 GCF_001597735.1 Neptuniibacter pectenicola | reverse complement strand
GTACGCTTTCGAGAAGGGGCTGTCAGGGTTTTCATAAAATAAGTCTCCTAGGTGTCAACTTATTTCAGGACGGGTCAGTAGATACAAAAAAGCCGCATATATGCGGCTTTTGTTAAGTGGCTGTGCGCGTTGGGGTTTAGCCCGGGTATTTGCGCTGCACTGGGCCAGTATATAACTGACGTGGGCGACCAATTTTGTTCGGGCTGCTGTGGAACTCGCTCCAGTGGGAGATCCAGCCGATTGTACGAGACAATGCGAAGATAACAGTGAACATGTTGGTTGGGATGCCAATCGCTTTTAAAATGATACCAGAATAGAAGTCTACGTTTGGATACAGTTTACGTTCTACAAAGTATTCATCTTCTAGGGCGATCTGCTCTAGACGTTTTGCGATGCGCAGTAGAGGATCGTTTTCGATACCTAGTTCTGCAAGTACTTCGTCACATGCTTTCTTCATAACTTTGGCGCGAGGGTCGAAGTTACGGTAAACGCGGTGACCGAAGCCCATTAGACGGAACGGATCGTTTGGATCTTTCGCTTTAGCAACAAATTCTTCGATGTTAGATTCATCGCCAATTTCTTCAAGCATTGTTAGTACAGCTTCGTTGGCGCCGCCGTGAGCAGGTCCCCAAAGTGCTGCGATGCCTGATGCGATACATGCGAATGGGTTAGCACCGGATGAGCCAGCAAGACGAACAGTAGACGTCGATGCGTTTTGCTCATGGTCTGCATGCAGTACGAAGATGCGATCCATTGCTTTTTCAAGTACAGGATTGACTTGGTACTCTTCGCAAGGTGTGCCAAACATCATCTGCAGGAAGTTGCCTGCATAGCTCAGATCGTTACGTGGGTACATAAACGGCTGGCCATTTGAGTATTTGAAACACATGGCTGCGATGGTTGGCATTTTTGCGATTAAGCGGTATGCGCAAACTTCACGGTGGTGTTCGTTGTCGATATCAAGAGAATCGTGATAAAACGAGGACAGCGCGCCTACAACGCCGCACATGATCGCCATTGGGTGGGCGTCGCGGCGGAAACCATTATAAAAATGGTTAAGTTGTTCGTGAACCATAGTATGGCTCTTGACCGTTTTAACAAAGGTCTCTTTCTGCTCAGGAGTGGGTAGTTCACCGTTAAGAAGCAGGAAGCACACTTCCATGTAGTCAGATTTTTCTGCTAATTCATCAATTGGGTAGCCGCCGTGCAGAAGCACGCCTTTGCCGCCATCAATAAATGTAATGCTGGAGTCGCACGCTGCGGTAGATACAAAACCAGGATCGTAGGTAAACAAGCCTTTACCGGTCAGTGGACGGACATCAATTACATCAGGACCTAAAGTGCCAGAGTAAACAGGCAATTCAATAGTTCCTTCCATGCCATCGACCGTCAAATGTGCTTTCTTATCAGCCATTAAAAGGCTCCTATCATTATGTTTTAGTTCTATTCTGATTTACTGCTAACCAGATCTAAGAGTCTTGGCCCGATAAATTGGACCCACACAATATAGAGTGTGAAAAAAGTTTGTCAATCCGATCAATCGGGATAATTATCGCAATGCAGCAAATTGTAAGCGTTTTTAACAGGAAACGGGTTGTGACTGAATTATCATTTGGTTGTACGACTTTTTATATGCCTGTTTTTGCTAGACAAAAGGCGAAGGTCGCCGTGTTTGCGTTGTAATATTGAGGTGAAATGCTTATACTCTCGCCCCGAAGTTTGTCTCTACATTGTACTTCTAGTGGAGTTGATATGTAGGTTTAAGCTTGTGGAGCGAGGTACTTATCTTCAACACTTCCGAGCAACCGAGCCCTGCAAAGGGGCCGCAAAGTGTGAACAAGAGCCGTGAATAAGAAAAGACCTGTAAACTTAGATCTTCGAACAATCAAACAGCCGCTTCCGGCGATTACTTCTATTCTGCATCGTGCAACAGGTGTGGCGCTATTTTTTGGTGCCGTATTTGCGATCTATGCATTAGGGTTATCCCTGGAATCCGAAGCTGGCTTCAATGAAGCAGTTGATATGTTTGAAAATGGCTTCATTGCGAAGCTTATTGCGTGGGGAAGCGTATCAGCTCTGCTGTATCACTTCTTCGCGGGCATAAAACACCTGGTAATGGACTTTGGCTACTGTGAAGAATTAGACAGTGGTTTATTGGCAGCAAAAGTGACCTTAGGTCTAGCTGCAGCAGCAGTCCTCATTTCGGGAGTATGGATATGGTAACTAGTATTACTAGCTTTGGTCGTAGCGGCCTTTATGATTGGATGGTACAGCGTGTAACCGCTGTGATCCTAGCGTGCTACACCGTATTTATGATTGGTTATCTGGCGTTTGGCGCTGAATTGACTTACGACATGTGGACGGAGCTTTTTCAGTGTACAGCGATGCGTATCTTTACCCTGCTAACACTGCTGTCCTTTGCTGCACATGTTTGGATTGGTATGTGGTCAGTTTCTACTGATTACATTAAGCCGACCGGTATGCGTTTTGTGTTTCAGTCTGTTACTGGCCTGCTGACGTTTGTATACGTTGCGTGGGGCATCCAGATTTTGTGGGGTATTTAAACTATGTCTAAACTACGTACGCTTACTTTCGACGCAATTGTTGTCGGTGGCGGTGGTGCAGGCATGCGTGCTGCACTTCAGCTTGCACAGGGTGGCTTGAACACTGCCTGTGTAACAAAAGTATTCCCAACGCGTTCTCACACTGTGTCTGCACAGGGTGGTATTACTTGTGCTATCGCAAGTTCTGATCCCAATGATGATTGGCGTTGGCATATGTACGATACCGTTAAAGGTTCCGATTATATCGGTGACCAAGACGCGATCGAGTACATGTGTTCTGTTGGCCCTCAGGCGGTTTTTGAGTTAGACCATATGGGTCTGCCATTCTCACGTACTGAAACGGGTCGTATTTATCAGCGTCCATTCGGTGGTCAATCCAAGAATTTTGGTGAAGGTGGTCAGGCTGCACGTACATGTGCTGCGGCTGACCGTACTGGCCATGCGCTGCTTCATGCTCTTTATCAGGGCAATATGAAAGCAGGCACTACATTCTTGAACGAATGGTATGCGGTTGATCTTGTTAAAAACGATGATGGTGCGGTCGTAGGCTGTATCGCCATCTGTATTGAAACAGGTGAGACAGTTTATATTAAGGCTAAAGCTACCGTCCTTGCGACGGGTGGTGCGGGCCGTATCTTCTCTTCTACTACTAACGCTCTTATCAATACCGGTGACGGTATGGGTATGTCTTTGCGTGCAGGCATTCCTGCGCAGGACATGGAGATGTGGCAGTTCCACCCAACCGGTATAGCGGGCGCAGGCGTGCTAGTAACTGAAGGTTGTCGTGGTGAAGGTGGCTACCTGATCAACAAAGATGGCGAACGTTTCATGGAACGTTATGCGCCAAACGCTAAAGATTTAGCGGGCCGTGATGTTGTTGCGCGCTCCATGATTCTAGAAATTCTAGAAGGTCGTGGGTGTGGCGAAGATGGCGATCATGTTTACCTTAAAATGGATCACTTGGGTGAAGAAGTACTTCATTCTCGTCTTCCTGGTATCTGTGAATTGTCTAAGACCTTTGCGGCGACTGACCCTGTTGTTAAACCGATTCCTGTTGTACCGACATGTCACTATCAAATGGGTGGTATAACAACCAACATTGGTGGTCAGGCAATTGCACCTGATACTGAAGGTAATGATCATATTGTTGATGGTCTTTACGCTTGTGGTGAAGTTGCATGTGTATCTGTACACGGTGCGAACCGTCTGGGTGGTAACTCTCTTCTTGACTTGGTTGTATTTGGTCGCGCTGCAGGTATGCAGATCGAACAGCAAATGCGCGATGGTTATGAAGTTAAGAATGCGACTGAGGCAAATATCGAAGAAGCGATGGCTCGCTTGAATCGCCTGAATAATTCAACAGGTGGTGAGCGTGTTGCTGATGTTCGTAAAGAGCTTCAGAGCACCATGCAGTTGTACTTCGGTGTATTCCGTGACGGCGAAAGCATGCAGAAAGGTCTTGAGTTGCTTAAAGGTATTCGCGAGAAGATTAATAACTTGCATCTTGAAGATAAGAGCCAAGCGTTCAATACAGCACGTATTGAAGCGTTGGAGCT
Organism: Neptuniibacter pectenicola; assembly: GCF_001597735.1. Lineage (GTDB taxonomy): Bacteria > Pseudomonadota > Gammaproteobacteria > Pseudomonadales > Balneatricaceae > Neptuniibacter > Neptuniibacter pectenicola. The sequence goes on along the minus strand of NZ_LUTS01000024.1, from coordinate 9,071 downwards.
TGAAAACTTGATGGAAGTTGCTGAAGCAACAGCGATCGCTGCTGAAGTTCGTAAAGAGTCTCGTGGTGCACATGCACGTAACGACTTTACTGAACGTGATGACGAGAACTGGTTGTGCCACTCTGTCTTCTTCCCAGGTGAAAAAACCATTGGTAAGCGTGCAGTAAACTTCGCGCCGAAGACAATGGAACCTTTCCCACCTAAGATTCGTACTTACTAAGGAGCTTCTATCATGTTGGTTAGTGTATATCGCTACAACCCTGAGACTGACGATGCTCCTTACATGCAGGATATCCATATCGATATTCCTGGTGGTAAGGACATCATGGTTCTAGATCTTTTACAGTTGTTAAAAGATAAAGACCCATCAATGGCTTATCGCCGTTCATGCCGTGAAGGTGTGTGTGGTTCTGATGGTATGAACATGAACGGCCTTAACGGTCTAGCATGTATCACACCGTTATCTGCCGTTGTTAAAGATGACAAGTTGGTATTGCGTCCCCTACCTGGTCTTCCGGTTATCCGTGACTTGGTTGTTGATATGGGGCAGTTCTACAAAGCATATGAGAAGATCAAGCCTTTCTTGATCAATGATACACCTCCGCCAGCGATCGAGCGCTTACAGTCGCCTGAAGACCGTGCTGAGCTAGATGGTTTGTATGAGTGTATTCTTTGTGCGTGCTGTTCTACTGCTTGCCCATCTTTCTGGTGGAACCCAGATAAGTTCATCGGTCCATCTGGTTTGCTTCAGGCATACCGCTTCTTGGCTGATAGCCGAGATACGGCGACCCGTGAACGTTTGGCTGACTTGGATGACCCGTTCAGCGTATTCCGCTGCCACGGCATCATGAACTGCGTTAACGTTTGCCCTAAAGGACTCAACCCGACTAAGGCGATCGGCAAAATTCGGAACATGTTGTTATCACAAGCGACTTAAGTCTAAAGAAACGGTGCCATTGGGCACCGTTTTTTTTATATAAACAAAAAAATAATAATTTTGTAAAAAAATTACGATATTCGCATAAAGAATTATTAAAGGTTGAGCATAAAAGCTTTACTATAGTATTCCCGAGACAGTAGTTACTGTTTGATCGGGTGAATGAAGGTAACTCAAAGAGGGGCGATATCTCGTCGGATGATCCCGACAGAATCGACAGAGCCTCCAGAGCCAGGGTGATCAAGAATGCAAGAAAGCATCATGGATCTCATGTGGAAGAATGCACATCTATATGGTGGCAATCTTTCCTACGTTGAAGAACTGTACGAAACATACCTTATGGACCCGAACGGGGTTCCTCAGGAGTGGAGAGAAGAATTTGATCGTTTACCTAAGGTGGGCGATAACCTGACGCAGGATGTACCCCATTCCGCTATTAGGGAACATTTTCTTTACTTATCAAAAAACCAGAAGCGCGCAGCGCCTGTTTCAGCGAGTTCAGTAAGTTCTGAACACGAGAAAAAACAGGTACGAGTGTTGCGTATGATTAACGCGTACCGTGTACGTGGTCATCAGATGGCGAATATTGATCCGTTAGGATTGATGCAGCGTGAAGATGTGCCCGACTTGGATCTGCGTTTTCACGAGCTTTCTGAAGCCGATTACGACACAACCTTCCAGCTAGGCTCTCTGTTCTTCGGACCAGAAGAAGCGCCGCTGAAAGATATTGTTGCGGATCTAAAGAAAACTTACTGTTCTACAGTAGGTGCTGAGTATATGCATATTGTAGATACTCAGGAAAAACGATGGCTGCAGTCTCGGATCGAGCCCGTGCGTTCGCATCCAGAAGCCTCTGTTGAAAAGAAAAAAATGATTCTTGAGCGCCTAACCGCAGCTGAAGGTCTAGAAAAGTATTTAGGTTCACGCTATGCCGGGGCTAAGCGCTTCGGTCTTGAAGGCGGTGAATCAATGATCGTAGCCCTAAACACGTTGATTCAGCGTGCAGGTAAGCAGGGCGCGAAAGAGGTTGTTATTGGGATGGCTCACCGTGGTCGTCTTAATACGCTCGTCAATATTTTTGGCAAAAGCCCCTCTGAGCTTTTCGATGAATTTGAAGGTAAGAAAACCTTAGATACATCGGGTGATGTAAAATATCACCAAGGGTTCTCTTCAAACGTCGAAACGGGCGGTGGGGAAGTGCACATTGCGATGGCATTCAACCCGTCCCACTTAGAGATCTCTGCACCTGTAGTCGAAGGATCGGTCCGTGCACGTCAAGACCGTCGTGAAGACAGTGTAGGTAATACCGTTGTACCCGTTAACATCCATGGTGACCAAGCATTCTGTGGTCAAGGTGTTGTTATGGAGACATTCCAGATGTCTCAGACCCGTGCGTATAAAACGGGCGGTACAATTCATATCGTTGTTAACAACCAAGTTGGTTTTACAACGTCTAAGCAAGAAGACTCTCGTTCTACCGAATACTCGACTGATGTAGCGAAAATGATTCAGGCACCTATCTTCCATGTTAATGGTGATGATCCTGAAGCGGTTCGTTTTGTTACTCAGTTGGCGGTTGATTACCGTAATGAATTTAAGAAAGATGTGGTGATCGATCTTTTCTGCTATCGCCGTCGAGGCCATAACGAAGCAGATGAGCCATCAGGCACACAGCCGTTGATGTATGCGCAGATCAAAAAGCAGACACCAACGCGTGAGCTTTATGCGCAACAGCTTATTTCTGAAGGTATTATTACCCAAGAAGAAAGCAAAGAGATGGAAAAAGAGTACCGTAAACTGTTAGAAAACGGTGAGCATACGGTTAAGTCTCTTATCCATGAGCCAAACTCTGAGTTGTTTGTTGACTGGAAACCTTACCTAGGTCATGAATGGTCTTTTGAATGTGACACAAAGGTTGATCTTAAATTATTGCAGGAACTCGGCGATAAGATTTGTGAGATCCCAGAAGGCTTTGTTGTACAGCGTCAAGTTCAGAAGATTATAGATGACCGTAAACGCATGGCGCATGGCGCTATGGAGCTAAACTGGGGCATGGCTGAATCGTTAGCTTATGCGACTATTTTGGCTGAAGGGCATCCAGTGCGTATTACGGGACAAGATGTTGGGCGTGGTACGTTCTCCCATCGACATGCCGTCTTACATGACCAAAAAACAGCAGATACGTTCCTGCCGTTGCAAAACCTTTCTGACGAGCAGCCTTGCTTAACGCTACACGATTCTTTCCTATCGGAAGAGGCGGTGTTGGCATTTGAGTATGGTTACTCAACAACTATGCCGAATGCGCTGGTTATTTGGGAAGCTCAGTTTGGTGACTTTGCTAACGGTGCTCAAGTTGTAATTGACCAGTTCATTACATCGGGCGAGCATAAATGGCAGCGTTTGTGTGGTCTGACAATGCTTCTACCTCATGGTTTTGAAGGTCAAGGCCCTGAGCATTCCTCTGCACGTTTAGAACGCTACCTGCAGCTTTGTGCTGAGCACAATATTCAGGTTTGTACACCGACGACGCCTGCACAGATATTCCATCTATTGCGTCGCCAGGTTATACGTCCTCTACGTAAGCCGCTCGTTATTATGTCGCCGAAGAGTTTGTTACGACATAAACAAGCGACGTCTACGCTTGAAGATCTTTCTGAAGGTACTTTCTTACCCGTTATCGGTGAGACTGATCAGCTTGATCCGAAGAACGTTAAGCGTTTAGTGCTTTGTGGCGGTAAGGTTTATTACGACCTATATAACCGTCGTGCAGAGCTTGAGAAAGATGATGTGGCTATTGTTCGGATTGAACAGCTGTATCCTTTCCCAGAAGAGGCGTTAAAAGAAGCGTTGGCTCCGTATAAACATCTTGAAACCGCTGTTTGGTGTCAAGAAGAGCCTATGAACCAAGGTGCATGGTACTCAATGCAGCATCATATGCGCCACGTTCTAAATATGCATGATAGTAAATTGCACCTGGAAGGCGTTGCCCGTCCAGCGTCTGCGGCCCCAGCAGTTGGATATATCTCTGTCCATGCTGAGCAGCAGGAAGCATTAGTAAATGAAGCTCTTAACGGTTGATCAGGCGATTAACCATAATTTTTAATCGCCTGACGGTGATAACGATAAAGGAAAAAATATGTCCATCGAAATCAAAGCGCCGACGTTCCCTGAATCAGTAGCAGACGGCACCATTGCAACTTGGCATAAACAACCTGGCGAAGCGTGTTCTGCAGATGACCTGATTGTAGATATCGAGACAGATAAAGTAGTTTTAGAAGTAGTTGCTCCAGAAGATGGTGTAATTTCTGAGATCCTTAAAGGTGAAGGTGGCACAGTTCTTAGTGATGAAGTGATCGCTCATTTCACACCGGGTGCTGCCGGTGCTGCGGCACCTGCTGCGGCTGAAGCAGCAGCGTCTGCTGGTGATGCAGACAAAGTAGGTCCTGCTGCGCGTAAATTGATAGAAGAAAATGGTTTGGATGCTTCCGCGATCCCTGGTTCAGGGAAAAATGGCGGCATTACTAAAGAAGACGTTCAAAACTTTATGAAGCATGGTGCACCTGCGCCAGCTCCAGCGGCGGCACCTGCAGCTGCAGCACCCGCGCCAGCAGCACCTAGTGTGAATGTTGTTGCCGGTGAACGTGTAGAAAAACGTGTTCCTATGACGCGTTTACGTGCAACGATTGCGAAGCGTCTTGTAGAAGCTCAGCAAAGCGCAGCGATGTTAACGACTTACAACGAAGTTAACATGAAGCCTGTGATGGAGCTTCGTAAGCAATATAAAGACCTGTTCGAGAAAACGCATAACGGTACGCGTTTAGGCTTCATGTCTTTCTTTGTAAAAGCGGCGACTGAAGCACTTAAGAAATTCCCAGCGGTTAATGCCTCTATTGATGGCAACGATATGGTTTATCACGGATACCAAGATATTGGTGTTGCTGTATCAACTGAACGTGGCCTAATGGTGCCTGTTCTTCGCGATACTGATGCGATGAGCTTGGCTGATGTAGAAGGGACTATTGCTGATTTTGGTAAGCGTGGCCGCGAAGGTAAGCTAGGCATGGATGATATGCAAGGCGGTACATTCACTATTACTAATGGTGGTGTATTCGGTTCCTTGATGTCTACACCTATCTTGAACCCACCACAGACTGCTATTTTGGGTATGCACAAAATTCAAGAACGCCCAATGGCTGTGAATGGTCAAGTAGAAATCTTACCAATGATGTACCTAGCTCTGTCATACGATCACCGTATGATTGATGGTAAGGAAGCTGTACAATTCCTAGTGACTATTAAAGATCTCCTGGAAGATCCTGCACGTATGCTCCTGGAAGTCTAAAGTCAGTCCTTAACAAGAATAGAGTGAAGATAGGATAAAACATGTCTGATAAATTTGACGTTATTGTCATCGGTGCAGGTCCTGGCGGTTACGTAGCTGCTATTCGTGCAGCTCAGCTAGGTCTGAAAACTGCATGTGTTGAAAAATGGGTAGATGATAAAGGTGCTACAGTTTTAGGTGGAACATGCCTAAACGTTGGTTGTATCCCTTCAAAAGCTTTACTAGAGTCTACGCACCAGTTCCATAATGCTCAGCATGCTGATGTTCATGGGATTATGACTAGCGATGTAACCATGGATGTTAAGAAAATGGTTGCGCGTAAAGACACCATCGTTAAAAACTTAACCGGTGGTATTGCCGGTTTGTTTAAAGCAAATGGTGTTACCTTGCTTCAAGGTATGGGCAAGCTTCACGGCAACAAACAAGTTGAAGTGACTGCGGCCGATGGTTCGACTGCAACTTATGCTGCTGAAAATGTAATTTTGGCATCGGGTTCTGTTCCAGTTGAAATTCCGCCAGCTCCGCTTACGGAAGGTTTGATTCTTGACAACGAAGGCGCTTTAAATATCGATGAAACACCTAAGCGTTTAGGTGTGATAGGTGCCGGTGTTATCGGTCTTGAAATGGGCTCTGTTTGGGCGCGTTTAGGTACTGAAGTTACAGTGCTTGAAGCTATGGATGATTTCCTAGCGCTTACCGATACAGATGTTGCTAAAGAAGCGGCTAAGCTTTTCAAGAAACAGAATCTTGATATTAAGCTAGGTGCTCGTTGTACGGGCACTGAAATCATTGACGGTAAAGAAGTGAAGGTTAAATTCACTGATGCCGAAGGTGATAAAGAGATTATCGTAGATAAGCTAATTGTTGCTGTTGGTCGTAAACCACAGACTAAAGGTCTATTGGCTGACGACTCTGGTGTTAGCTTGGATGAGCGTGGCTTCATCTTTGTTAATGAACAGTGTGCAACGGGTGTACCTGGTGTTTATGCCATTGGTGACTCTGTGCGTGGGCCTATGTTGGCACACAAAGCATCAGAAGAAGGCATCATGGTTGCCGACATCATTGCGGGCCACCATGCTCAGCTTAATTATGATGTTATCCCTAACATTATCTACACACACCCAGAGTTGGCGTGGGTAGGTAAAACCGAACAGGAACTTAAAGCCGAAGGCGTTAAAGTTAAAGTGGGTAAATTCCCATTTGCTGCGTCAGGCCGTGCAATGGCAGCTAATGAAACGGAAGGTTTCGTTAAAATTATTGCATGTGAAGAGACTGATCGTATTTTGGGCGTTCATATGGTTGGCGCGATTGCGTCCGAACTGATCGGCCAAGCGGCAATTGCTATGGAGTTCTGCTCTAGTGCAGAGGATCTGCAGTTGACTGTATTTGCTCACCCAACCGTGAGTGAAGCCATTCATGAAGCAGCATTAGCAGTTGATGGTCACGCCATTCACATGGCGAACCGCAAAAAACGCTAATTATTTAGTGTTTTGACTCGGCTAGCTGCAACGGCGCAGCTAGCTGTTTAGCAATACTTGTTGTTGAACCCAACAGGGCTGTTACGAAAGCGTGTTTAGACTTTCGATACAGAAAAATCATATAGTGACAACACAACGGATTAGAGCATGAATCTTCATGAGTACCAGGGTAAACAACTGTTTGCCGAATATGGTCTGCCGGTATCCAAAGGGTACGCTGTAGATACTCCAGAAGCAGCTGCAGAAGCTGCTGAAAAAATTGGCGGTGACAAGTGGGTTGTTAAAACTCAAGTGCACGCAGGTGGCCGTGGTAAGGCTGGTGGTGTTAAGTTAGTCGATTCTCCTGCTGAAGCAGCAGAATTCGCAGCTCATTGGTTAGGTAAAAATCTTGTTACCTACCAGACTGACGCTAATGGACAGCCTGTAGCTAAAATTTTGGTTGAAGACTGTACTGATATTGCGAATGAGCTTTATCTTGGTGCGGTTGTTGACCGTTCTTCTCGCCGTATCATTTTCATGGCATCCACTGAAGGTGGTGTTGAAATTGAGAAAGTGGCTGAAGAAACGCCAGAAAAAATTCTGAAAGCTGAAATCGATCCTTTGACTGGCGCTCAGCCATATCAGGGCCGTGAGCTTGCGTTTAAATTGGGCCTTAAAGGCGACCAGATTAAACAGTTTGTTCACATCTTTCTTGGCTTAGCTAAAATGTTCAAAGAGAAAGATCTTGCACTACTAGAGATCAACCCTCTTGTTATCACTGATGCGGGTAACCTGCACTGCCTAGACGCTAAAGTAGCGATTGATGGCAATGCTGTATACCGTCATAAAGATCTACAGGCGATGCATGACCCATCTCAAGAAGATGAGCGTGAAGCACATGCTGCTGAGTGGGATCTTAACTACGTTGCTCTAGATGGCACAATCGGTTGCATGGTTAACGGTGCAGGCCTAGCGATGGGCACAATGGATATCGTTGCATTGCACGGTGGTTTCCCAGCTAACTTCCTTGATGTTGGCGGCGGTGCAACTAAAGAGCGTGTTACTGAAGCGTTCAAATTGATCTTAGCTGACGACAAAGTTAAAACCGTATTAGTAAACATCTTCGGTGGTATTGTTCGCTGTGATTTGATTGCTGAAGGTATTATCGGTGCAGTTAAAGAAGTTGGCGTAAACGTACCTGTTGTTGTACGTCTAGAAGGTAACAATGCTGAGCTAGGTTCTAAGCTATTGGCTGAATCTGGTCTTGATATCATCGCAGCTACAAGTTTGACTGACGCAGCGCAGCAGGCAGTAAACGCAGCGGAGGGTAAATAATGTCCGTTTTGATTAATAAAGACACCAAGGTAATCTGTCAGGGTTTCACCGGTGGTCAGGGTACCTTCCATTCCGAGCAAGCAATTGCATACGGTACTAAAATGGTGGGTGGTGTTACACCAGGTAAAGGTGGTACTACACACCTAGGTTTGCCTGTGTTTAATACTGTTGCTGAAGCGGTTGAAGTAACAGGTGCTGAAGCGTCTGTTATTTATGTTCCCGCTCCGTTTTGTAAGGACTCGATCCTTGAAGCTGCTAACAGTGGCATCAAACTGATCGTATGTATCACTGAGCACATTCCGGTTATGGATATGCTTGAGTGTAAAGTTAAATGTGATGAGTTGGGCGTTCGCCTAATCGGTCCTAACTGCCCAGGTGTTATTACACCGGGTGAATGTAAAATTGGTATTATGCCAGGTCACATTCACTTGCCAGGTAAAGTAGGTATCGTGTCTCGTTCAGGCACATTAACTTACGAAGCGGTTAAGCAGACTACAGATGCAGGTTTCGGTCAGTCTACTTGTGTAGGTATTGGTGGTGACCCAATCCCAGGCTCTAACTTCATCGATATTTTGGAAATGTTCCAGAATGATCCACAGACTGAAGCGATTGTAATGATCGGTGAGATCGGTGGTACTGCTGAAGAAGAAGCGGCTGCTTACATTAAAGCAAACGTAACTAAGCCTGTTGTTTCCTACATTGCGGGTGTAACTGCACCTGCTGGTAAGCGTATGGGGCATGCGGGTGCAATTATCTCTGGCGGTAAAGGTACTGCTGATGAGAAATTTGCTGCACTTGAAGATGCTGGCGTTAAAACAGTACGTTCTTTAGCGCAGATCGGGGATGCTCTTAAAGAGCTAACTGGCTGGTAAGCTATTGAGTACGAAGAAAAGGGCAGCCTAGGCTGCCTTTTTTTGTTTTTGTGACCCGTCCTGAAATAAGTTGACACCTAGGAGACTTATTTTATGAAAACCCTGACAGCCCCTTCTCGAAAGCGTAC
>NZ_LUTS01000023.1 GCF_001597735.1 Neptuniibacter pectenicola | reverse complement strand
CTCATTATGGCGATCAGAATGGATAATCCCTTAATGGTTGAAGGCTTATCCTCAATCAGACTTTTCACACGGTCTGGACACAAAGCAGCCTCTTTGAGGCTTTATGCTTCGCTACAAAAGTTAATCAAGATCATAACTAATACCATATTTATGGACGGAAAATTAATGGATTATTGTTCATTTCACTCTTAGTAAAACCTTTTAATGAACAATAACTAGTACCTGAATTAAACAAACTTCTATCTCAATTTTATCGCAGCCCTCCTCTTTTTAACCACATCTGATAAATCTCAGAAGACCATTTACTCTGAAAAAAGACTATTGCTGCCTCCTGCTCCCTCTCACTGAGCAACTCCCCAAAGCCTGGCATTGTTCCGCCATATTTAGCACCGCCCTCCTGAACTGTAGCTTTCAGACCTTTTAATGGGTGGTGCCATGCATGGGCGGAGCCATTAAGGGGGGGAGGTGGATATTTTCCATTTGGTAAAAGCTTTTTCCATTCCCTTGTCCCTTGAGCACCTGCACCATGACAGGTTGCACAATTATTTAAAAAGACTGCTTCCCCAAGATCAACTTGGGATTGGGTGTACCAACGCCCCTCAACTTTAGGCTCTGTCTCAAAACACCCTACTAACCCAAGGGAAAGAATCAAAACGACGCCTATTCGGGTCATCATTTTTCCAATTCCGCTTTCTTTTTTAAATACTCTTCTTCTGAAATATCACCTTTTGCATAGCGGTCATCAAGAATATCCATAGCTGTCGAAGAAGCCTCTCTCTTTTTGGCGAAAGCTTTCACAAATAAAAGGATGAATAGAACTATAATCAACAGCCAAATAAACATTCCAAACCCATGCCACCCTGATGTAAACATATCACCTGCATGCCACATAATCTGACTCCTTATTTAATAGTTAGAGTATTCTGAAAACACTCCTACCTGACCTTTAGTATCGATAGAGTAAACCTTAAACGCATGCTTAGGGGCTTCCTCCATATCCATACCGGGACTTCCTGAAACCATTCCGGGTACGGCAAGAAGCTTGATATCTTTTCTAGCTAACACTTTTTTGATGTCCTGGGCTGGTACATGCCCCTCGATAACTTTTCCATTGATCTTAGCTGTATGGCACGAAGCGCCCTTTTTAGGCACACCTAATTGTTCTTTCAAAGGAGCCACATCAGAAAGAACATGATCTTTTACAACAAAATTATGTTCCTTAAGGTGTGCTATCCAGGTTTTACAACAACCGCAGCTTGCGCTGCGATATACATCGATTTCATACTGAGAATCATCTCTATTTTCCAACCAGTATGGATCACCTGAATATGCTGGTAGAGATAAAACCATTAAAAGAAACACCACTAGCTTTTTCATCTTTGTAATTACCATATTCATTACTGCAAAACCTCTGTATGACCTCCATGGCATAGTTCATCTAAAATGGGACACTCATGACCCTTATTACCTGGGCATGATTTGGACATTTTCATCAGTGAAGATTTAATATCTTCAAGGTGTTCAATCTGACTCTGAACACGCGCTAAATTCTCTTGTACTTTTTCTTTAACTTCCGCTGATGCACGGTCAGGATTATGCTGTAGATCCAAAAGTTTTTTACACTCATCCAGAGAGAACCCTAATCCCCTAGCACGCTTAATAAACCCTAGAGTTTCCAACTGGTCTTCTGTGTAAAAGCGATAGCCATTATCCGCCCGCCTAGCTTTCGGAATGACCCCTTTCTCTTCATAAAAACGGATTGTTTTACTGGTTAAGCCAGTGAACTTAGCTGCTTGTGAAATATTCATTTTGAAATTACCTGCATAAGTGGAACCAACCCACACCATCGAAGGAGGGGTATTTTTTATTAAGCAGGAAGCATTACGCCCCTGATGATTAGCTCATCAAAGGCTGAGGAGGTCTGTCTTTCTGAATGAGATAAATCGTTGTTAAAGAGGCTTTAAATATAGATATATTAAAGGGGATATACGCTATTTTCATAGAAGTAACGCTAGAAATAACGGAACACAAGTGACCACCGCAAGAGCTTTGCAACTCACACCCAGGTTGGTCAGCACAATTTACACTTTTTTCCATACCACCATCCATCTCCACCATAGAATGCATATCAGAGGACATGTGTTCCATTGGTAAAGCAGCAGCCACACTCATTTGCGTTGTCCCAAACAACGTTATCAAAAGTGCAAAAATGGTAAAAAGCTGTCTCATGTTCATATTCTTATGATAGCCCCACAATATCTACTGTGACAAGAGCTTTTAATTAAGATTCACCTTTTTTTGCTTATATCCTTGACCTTACTCTAACTGGAAGGATTAAGCTGATTGAAACTGTAAGGGCAATGCAGCTATGACTAAATATTCAACAGAAACGCGAAATATATACTTCTCCCAACAAGGGGATAGCGAAAGATTAACAGCTGAGCTATCTAATCTCGATGGAGTGATTGGGTTACTTATGTCTGAAGATTGGTTAGAGGTCTCATACGATGCGACAAAAATACAGTGGAAAAGTATTGAGCAAGCTATAACTAACAATCAATTTGAAGTTAAGCCCAGCCTACTAAGTAAATGGAAAAGAAGTTGGTACCAATACTCAGATGAGAATATCAGAGACAACTTTAACCACAAACCTCACTGCTGTAACAAATCGCCAAAATAGCTCTGCAATCAATGGTAACAAGATGAAGAACCACATCTCAAAAAATCGACGATATGCCTTGATAATAGCTCTATTTATTTGGAGCAATCTATCTTTTGCATCATCTACCTCAAACACGACCTTTGTGATTCAACCTGTGAAAACAGAGTGCATTGATACACCAGAAAGCAGCAAATTCGGTTCTAATTTCAACCATTGCTCTTCTACTATTACCGTAATATCTTCATCACGAAATATTGAACCGAAATTTAAGGTCGTACCTCCAAACAATATTATTGGCGATCAGTATAAATTAACCCTTTCCCAACGGATCAAGAAACCACCTCGGCTCCCCCTTAACCCCATATCAACAAAAAAAACCGGCGTAAGCCAATACTGGAGTTCTGAACTGGTCGGGTTTCACCCCCCGCAACTGTCACAAATGCTTTAAGCGGCCGACCAGTTCTTTTTTTAAGTGAGGTTCAAAATGAAAAAGAGTTTCTCAGCAGCACTACTAACAATGTTACTAATCTCCCCTTCTGCTTTTGCGGGAGTAGCAAGCCCTATTGCTGACTCAATACAACATCACAATGAAATGAAGGGGCAACACGATTCCATAGGAATACCAGGAAAAAGCACCGAGGTAACTAAAGCATTGAACTTGACCGCTAATGATCAAATGAGATTCAGCATAGATACCTTAGACCTAAAAAAAGGAGACATTGTAAGTTTCACCGTAACAAACACAGGGCAGATACATCACGAATTTGTACTAGGTACGCGAGACAAAATTGAAATGCACCGCAAAGAAATGCAAGGAATGCCTAATATGAAGCACTCTGACAGCAATGCTCTATCTTTAAAATCAGGAGAAACCAAAACACTAATATGGAAGTTTACTTCCGTAGGAAATTTTTTGGCCGCATGTACACTGCCAGGGCACTACGAGGCAGGAATGATTACAACAATAAAAGTCGGTAATAGTCAGTAAGGAGGTTCAGATGAAAAAGCAGTCATTTCCAAAAAGCATTAATCCAAGCAGACGCCGTTTCGTTACCGGATTGGCAATGGGTGGGGTATTAGCTGGGTTCGGTTTTAAGTCCCAATCATTATTCGCCGCAGCTCCACAAATGGGCACACCCGAATTGAGAGGTAACGATTTTGACCTATCAATAGGGAAGCAGGCGGTTAATTTCACAGGAGCCCCTCGGTACGCAACAACGGTAAATGGCTCTTTACCAGCTCCTGTCTTACGCTTCAAGGAAGGAGAAACAGTTTCATTACGTGTAACCAATACTTTAGCTGAAGACAGTTCTATTCATTGGCATGGGTTAATATTGCCACCAGAAATGGACGGCGTCCCTGGCTTATCCTTTGCGGGGATTAAACCAGGTGAAACATATAACTATCAATTTAAAGTAACTCAATCAGGCACCTACTGGTATCACAGCCATTCAGGTTTCCAAGAGCAAACAGGACTATATGGCGCAATAGTTATCGAGCCTAAAGAACCACCACCCTATACCTATGATCGTGATTATGTCGTTATGTTATCCGATTGGACTGACGAAGATCCAAATGATGTATACGCAAAGTTGAAGAAGATGAGCCACTACTACAACTTCAACGAAAGAACACTCAATGACACCTGGAAAGATATTAAAGAAAAAGGGGCTGAAGCTACATTTCGCGAACGAGAGATGTGGAATGTCATGCGTATGAGCCAAACAGATATCTCTGACGTAACCGGCTACACCTATAGCTTCCTAATAAACGGCGTCACACCTGCAGAAGGCTGGAAAGGATTATTCAAAAAAGGCGAAAAAATATTACTCCGCTTTATTAACAGTGCCGCAATGACCTTTTTTGACGTTCGAATCCCTGGCCTAAAAATGACAGTTGTCGCTGCTGATGGTCAGTATGTTCAACCAGTATCAATTGATGAATTCAGAATTGGTGTTGCTGAAACCTATGATGTGATCGTAGAGCCAGAACACGACATGGCTTATACAGTTTTCGCTCAAGCTATTGATCGTTCAGGATATGCTAGAGGAACGCTCACACCTGATTATTCTTTAACGGGTGAAGTACCTGCGCTTGATCCTGTGCCTCTACTTACTCACACCGATATGGGTATGGGCATGGACCACAGCATGCATAATATGGGGGGTACCTCTCAAATGGATCATTCCCAACACAATATGCAAAGCTCTGCGAAGATGGATCATTCTCAACATAATATGAAAAGCTCCGGGAAGATGGATCACTCTCAGCATAATATGAAAAGTTCCGGAAAGATGGATCATTCTCAACATAATATGCAAAGCTCCGGAAAGATGGATCATTCTCAACATTCTATGGGGGCCGTAGGTAGCATGAATAATGCTATGCAATCTCCTGGAATTAAGCATGCAGACACGGAATATGGCCCGCATGTTGATATGCGCGCAGACGATCCTCAATATCGACTAGATGATCCTGGGGTAGGATTACGAAACAATGGAAGGCGTGTTTTAACTTATGCAGACCTAAAAAACCTCAATCCAACGCCTGACCCGCGCGATCCAACTCGTGAAATTGATCTCCACCTCACTGGCAACATGAGCCGCTATATGTGGTCAATCAACGGCGTTAAATACAGTGATGCTGATCCAATACAGATGAAATATGGGGAGCGAGTCAGAATTAATTTTGTTAATGACACCATGATGAACCACCCTATGCATCTACACGGCATGTGGAGTGATCTAGAAACAGGGGATGATAAATATATCCCTCGTAAACACACGGTCGTAGTACAGCCGGGAGCAAAAATTAGTTATCGAGTCACCGCTGATGCTAAGGGCAAGTGGGCATATCACTGTCACTTGATTTATCACATGCTTGGTATGTTCCGTGAAGTTCACGTTAGCTAAAAGGGAGAAGACGATGAATAATATTTTAAAAAAGACGTTGATTTTAGCCATGTCGGCCCTTCCTTTTCAAGCTGAAGCAGGAGGAAAAGACGACCCTTTGCTGACCATGGTAACCATAGATCAACTAGAAAAAAGGGATGCAAGTTCAGGTAAACCGTTTGCTTGGGAAGTTCAAGGCTGGGCTGGGTATGATCTTGATAAGTTCGTATTCAAAACAGAAGGTGAACGCACAACCGGGGAAACTGAGAAAGCAGAACTGCAACTTCTCTATAGCAAGGCGATTGACCCATATTGGGATGTTCAATTTGGTATACGGCATGATTTCTATCCCAAACCCACGCAAGACTGGGCTGTTGTCGCGGTACAAGGCGTTGCCCCCTACTACTTTGAAACCGATGCAAGCCTTTTCATTGGTGAAGACGGTCAATCAGCGCTGAGATTAGAATCCGAATATGAAATGATGCTCACTCAGCAATGGGTTCTTTCCCCTGAAATTGAGATTAATTTTCACGGAAAAAATGATGAAGCACGAGAAGTCGGTTCTGGACTCTCGAACATAGAAGCAGGTATTCGACTTCGTTATGAGGTCAAAAGGGAATTTGCACCCTATATAGGAATCCATTGGGAGAAAAAATTCGGCAATACCGCAGACTATGCCCGTGAAGAAGGAGAGGATACCAGTGACGTTCAATTTGTTATTGGGGTGAGAGCCTGGTTTTAATCATCTAAAGTAGCCCTTAACTTCAAAGGAACAGCTTTACCACAAGATATTTAGGATCAACAAAGAAGCCTTTTTAGGCTTCTTTTTTTGTCTAAAAAAGCGCCCCAAGAACATTACGTGGACTATTCTATAACTTATTGATTTTAAATAGAAACTACAAACAACCATTCAGGCTTGAATATTTTACGAAAGCCTGTAAACGAATGACAAAGACTCACATTCAATCAACTCATTCATTTTGAAATCATTTTCATCAATTACTCTGTTTCAAAATAGTCAGTTAATGACTACCAATCTAATGGGTAATTATAATGGTCACTAAAATCATCCTACTATCGTTTATTACAGGCTCGCTATCTGCGCAAGCAGGGCAAGTAGTAAATTCCGAAGTAGCTGAACTAAAATTTAAAACCTCAAATAAGTTTACGCATTTTCAATCCGTTACCCTATCAAACAATGAAATTGGCAGCTTAGTAAAAGGCAAGATAAGAAAGAAAAAACTTTCCCGCTCTCTGCGTCAAGGGCACGTAGATTTGGAAGTGCGGAATGAGAATTCTGAACTTATTAAAACGATGCCACTAACTTACTCACCACAGAAATTATCAAAGCGACGCTTTTTTGCCTCAAAATTCCACTACCAATTCAAAGATACCCTGCCTGAAAACTGGACTGTTTCAGTAAATTTCCATCCAGCTGAAATAAGTAATCACTCAATCTAAAAATACTGATATTTCATCATGAAAATTAAATCTCATACATTAAAAATAGGTTTAGCGGTACTAGTCTCTTACTCGGCGGCATCGTGGGCAGATACCCAAGATATTAACTGGGCTAAAAGCCTACTGCTGAGTCTAGGGCAGTCACCACAATGGCAGCAGTTAGAGGCAAATTTAGATAGTGCGAAAGCTGCAAAAGATGCTGCGATGCAGCCCATATATAATCCAGAATTGGAGATAAGTTATGACGATAAAACTGATAGAGCCTATCAGGTCACACTTAGCCAAAAGATAGACTTATATGATAAGCGGAGTAGCCGGAGTCAGATTGCCGCTATTCAAGAACAAATTAGCGCATTACAAAATAAACAAACAAAAACTGAATTAGCTAAACACTCCTTAACCAGCCTTATACAAACACGACGTGCTGAGGAGTTATTACAGCTGGCTGAACAAGAACTAGTTATAAGCCAGCGTTTAATTAAATTAACTCAGCAAAAGATTCAGGCCGGTGATGCTAACCAGCTTGACCTTGAGTTTGTGAAGGTAGCATTGTCTGATGCAATAAATGCAAAGAATAATGCACAGAAAGATCTACAGTTAAGCAGAGCACAACAACAAAGCTTAATAGGCGATTTGTCTCTCAAACTTCCTGAAAAATTAGTGCATGACCTTCCCACTACTCCAGATTTTTCCACACTAAGCACACAGAGCTATCTTGTAAAAATATCCACTTTACAAGCTCAATTAGCCCAGTTACAAATTAGACAGTCCGTAGCTGAGAGTAAATCAGAGCCCACTCTAGGCTTAGGTATGGGGCAAGATGGGAATGATGATGTTCTCGCTCTTTCAATCACCTTCCCCTTAAATGTACGTAATAATTATCAATCAGAAATACGCGCAGCGGAATCTAATGCTAAAGCCTCAGACTATGCAGTTACACAACATTTAATCGAAGTAGAAAATTTACTTAGACAGAATTGGAATGTTGTTGAGCAGCAAAAAAGCTTACAGAGCCTTTTGCAAAAGGCTCAGCAGAAAGGTATCTCTCACTTAAGCCAGAAATTAGAAAGGCTCTGGCAAATTGGGGAATTAAACACCTCTGATTACCTGCAAAACCTGCGGCGCCTCAATACATCATTAGCGACAGATGTAAACCTAAGTGCAGAATCCAACCTAAGCCTGATCGAATGGCTAAGCAGTAGCAATCAACTTATACATTGGTTAGAGCAACAATGAACCAGCCCAATATATTCTGAGATTTTAAGATGAAACTACAAATATTACCTCTTGTTATCAGCAGCATGATGGTCTCATCCATGACTAACGTTGCATTTGCTGGCGAAAATCATGAAGAAAAAATAAACACTGTAACGAACTCTGTAAGCGAAATGGCAGAACATAAAGACCATGAGGGTGATCATGAAGAGCACGAAGGTGAAGATGATCACCAAGAGCATGAAGGAGAGGATGAGCATGAGGAGCATGAGGAGCATGAGGAGCATGAGGAGCATGAGATAGAAGATATAGATCATGCAGGACATGAAGGGGAGGAAGAACATAAGGAAGAAGAAGGTGTATTGCACCTTACCCCAGAACAGCAGTCTATGATCGATTTAGAAGTTACTGAACTAAAGCAAGAATACGTTGCAAACACGCAAAACATTTATGGTGAAGTTGTTAATAACCGTTACAAAACAAGCATTATTTCAGCTCAGTCTGACGTAAAAGTTATTAGGCGACATGCTGTATTAGGTGATCACGTAAAAAAAGGGGATCCACTTGTTACCCTTTTCTCTGATGAATTAGCAGATCGTTTTACCGAGCTTCGCAATAACGCAAAAGAGTGGGAGCTGGTTAAAAGCATGGGGAAAAGTTTATCTGGAAAACAACGTTATAGCCGTGCAGAAGCTAATTTTCGACAAAGCGTAACTAAGGTAATTGCCTTTGGTTTGTCTACAGATGAAATTGAAGCCCAAGTTAATAAACCTAACAAAAACCCATTAGGTCAGTTCATTCTGAAAGCTCCACACAGCGGTATTATTCAACAAGATAACTTTCTCATCGGACAAACTGTCACTAGCAATGAGTCTTTATTTACATTGGTTGATGAACAGGATATCTGGGTAGAAGCACAACTCCCTGCAGATCAACAATTAGATATAGAAAAAGGGACTGAAATCACCCTCACCGTCGGAGATGAATCTTATCATGGCACCCTATTGCAGATTGCTCATAATCTTAGCGAAGTTACCCGTACACGTATGGTCAGAATTAGCGTAGATAATCGTGATCACAGGCTTCACCCCGGACAGTTTGCGCGTGTTTTCATGCCAACAGAAACCTTTTCATTACAGATGGTACTGCCAGAGACATCTTTCACTAAAACCCCAGATGGAGATTGGGGAGTCTTTGTTCAAGTAGATGAGGGTGAATACAAACTAGAAGAAGTTGAAATTTTAGGTGAAATGGTCGGCTCACGCATTGTCAGCGGGTTAGGTCGTGGTACCAAGGTTGTAACATCCGGAACTTTCTTTTTAGCTTCCGAGCAAGCAAAAGCTGGCTTTGATATTCATAACCACTAGGAAAAACCAATGCTAAATAGACTTATAGAATGGTCAGTTGGTAACCGTATTATAGTGGTCATCTCTGTCCTCATCGCGTTAATTGGAAGTGCCTTTCTAATTCCCAAACTCAATCTGGACGCGTTTCCTGATGTAACAAACATTCAGGTATCAGTTAATGCAGAAGCGCCAGGCTTAGCGGCTGAAGAAGTTGAGCAGCTGATTACCTTTCCAATTGAGTCCGTAATGTATTCAATGCCTGATGTTGAAGAGGTCCGTTCCATCTCTAAAACGGGTTTAGCTGGTATAACCGTTGTTTTCGAAGAAGGCACCGATATTTATTTTGCTAGGCAGCAAGTATTTGAACAGCTTCAAGTCGCAAAAGAGATGATCCCAGAAGGAGTAGGTGTACCTGAAATGGGTCCAAACACATCTGGTCTCGGTCAAATTTATCAATACCTTATAAAAGCAGAGCCCGGCAGCGATTACGATGTTATGAAGCTTCGTAGCCTTAATGATTGGGTTGTAAAGCTACTATTAATGCCTGTTGATGGTATTACAGATGTACTCTCTTTTGGTGGAGAGGTACGTCAGTATCAGGTCAATCTAGACTCACAGAGCTTACTCTCTTATGACATCAGAAGTGAGCAGCTTGTTGATGCTATTGAAGCAAACAACCGTAATGCAGGTGGTTGGTATCTTGACCGAGGTGGGGAACAACTTGTTGTCAGGGGTGTTGGTTGGTTACGCAGCGACCGTAAAGGTTTACAGGATATTGCAGATATTCCCTTAAAAGAAGTTGATGGAACACTTGTGCGTGTGGGTGATGTTGCAAATGTTGAATTTGGTAGTGAAATACGCCAAGGCGCCGTCACTATGTCACACAAAAATGCTGAAGGCGAAATTGAAAATTACGGTGAGGTTGTAACGGGTATTGTACTTAAACGTATGGGGAGTAACACCAACAGTACAATCGAAGAAATCGAAAACAGGATAGAGCTGATAAATCGTGCTTTACCTGAAGGTGTAATTTTTGAACCATACTACGATCAATCGGATTTAGTTAAAAAAGCAATCAACACGGTAGTCACAGCGTTAACTCAAGCTTTCATATTTATTGTTATTGTAATTGCTTTATTTTTATTGAATTTCCGTGCGACAACGCTCGTTTTACTCTCCATTCCTCTTTCAGTTGGTTTAGCCTTAGCTTTTATGTCTTATTACGGCATGTCAGCAAACCTAATGTCCCTTGGTGGATTAGCTATTGCGATTGGCATGATGGTCGATGGTGCCGTTGTAATGATGGAAAATATATTCAAACATATTACCCACCCGGATAAACGTCACGAAGGCCATACTGCACCAGGTGTGGACGACCCATTTGATGTTGAGCATGATACTCATGGTATGTCATTACGTATCAAAATAGCTGCAAAGGAAGTAGCTCGTCCTGTGTTTTTTGCAGTAATGATTATTATTGTTGTATTTGCACCATTGTTCAGTTTGGAAGGCGTAGAAGGAAAGCTTTTTCAACCGATGGCTATTACCATCATAATTGCCATGCTATCAGCACTTCTTGTTGCTCTAATTGTGGTACCCGCATTAGCAAGCTTGATATTTAAGTCGGGCATTCGAGAAAAAGAAAGTCCAATTCTTAAACCGATTGATCGCGGTTATCGCAAATTGTTACGTGTCGTACTTAAAAGACGTAAATCACTACTTTCAATTGTTGGTATTACTGTAATCGCCACATTATCCCTTCTTCCACAACTAGGAACAGAATTTGTTCCTGAATTAGAAGAAGGAACTATTAATCTTAGGGTGACACTCGCACCTTCCGCTAATATGGAATCGGCTTTATCTGTTGCTCCAAAATTAGAAAAGGAGTTGCTGTCATTTCCTGAAGTGACGTATGCATTGAGCCGCATAGGGCGTGCTGAAATTGGTGGTGACCCAGAACCTGTATCAAATATTGAGATATATATAGGTCTCAAACCTGTTAATGAATGGACCAGCGCCACAAACAGGCAAGAGCTACAGGCATTAATGCAAAAACGTTTAAACATTCATCCAGGGTTATTATTTACTTTCTCACAACCTATCGCGACACGTGTTGATGAACTACTTTCTGGTGTAAAAGCCCAGTTAGCGATCAAGCTTTTCGGAAGCGACTTAAATACTCTAGCGGAAAAAGCGCGTGAAATAGAAAGTGTTGTTAAAGAGGTTTCTGGAGCAACAGATGTTGCTATGGAGCAAGTCGAAGGCGAAGCCCAATTAGTTATTCGCCCTAACCGTGAGCAGCTGTTCCGTTATGGTTTATCAGTATCTGATGTCATGAGTTTGGTGGAAACAGGTATTGGCGGTATCAGTGCGGGACAGGTCATTAATGGTAACGAACGATATGACATATATATTCGCTTACAAAAAGATCAGCGCGACTCAGCAACTAGTTTGCGTCAATTACGATTAAAAGCAAATAACGGTGCTATTGTTCGTCTAAGTGATGTTGCTCAGGTAGCAATTGAACAAGGACCACCTCAAATTCGTAGAGATGATGTACAACGTCGTGTGGTCATTCAGGCAAACGTACAGGGCCGCGATATGGGTAGCGTAGTCAATGACATTTATACTGCCATTGAAAAGGATGTGGAACTACCTACGGGCTATACAGTGGATATTGGCGGTCAATTTGAGAACCAGCAACGAGCACAAGCACGTCTAATGCTCGTTGTACCTTTATCAATAGCTTTAATTGGTCTGTTATTGTATTTCTCTTTCGGCTCCCTTGGGCAAGCCGCATTAGTGTTGCTTAATCTGCCATTAGCACTGATTGGGGGAGTAGCGGCGCTGTTTATCTCAGGTCAATACCTCTCTGTACCAAGTTCAATCGGTTTTATCACTCTGTTTGGTGTAGCTGTATTGAATGGTGTTGTTATGGTCGAAAGCATCAACTTACGTATTCAAGACGGGCAACGTATGGCAGAAGCTGTGTATGAGGGTGCTTGCTCTCGATTAAGACCTGTTTTAATGACAGCTTTAACCTCAGCGCTAGGATTGATTCCTATTTTAATGTCGACTGATATTGGTTCTGAGATACAGAAACCCCTCGCCACCGTAGTTGTAGGTGGTCTACTATCATCGACAGTGTTAACAATGTTAATCATTCCTACATTGTATGAGTCGTTTTCAAAATATAAATATCAGAAAGAAGAGTAATTCCGTATAAATGCCTGCCAGATCGCTGGCAGGCATTTTCTTAAACTCGGAGTGTATATAAATGCGCCTACTGCTTATTGAAGATGATCTACAGTTAGCCAATCAATTACAGCACAGCTTAGAGTCTTCAGGTTATCTCGTTGACCTTAGTAATAGTGTTAGGGATGCTCGGTATAAGGCAAACGAAATCACATATGACATAGCGATTATGGATTTGGGTTTACCTGATGGAAATGGTCGTAGCTTATTACAAGAATGGCGCCAACAGCACCAACACATTCCTGTTCTAGTGCTTACTGCCCGTGATGATTGGGAGGAAAAAGTTAAGACGTTTCAGGCCGGTGCCGATGATTATGTTTGCAAACCATTTAGGCAAGAGGAATTACTGGTTCGTTTAGAAGCATTGTTGCGAAGAACTAAAGCACACCAGTGCCCAATATTGGAAGCAGGCGGAATACGTTTAGATGAACTGTCTCAAGAAGCCATTATAGTAACAACGAATCAGCGAATTTCATTAACCCATACTGAGTTTCGATTATTACAACATTTTCTTAGGTATCCGGGCCGTCTATTTAGTAAACAGCAACTCCTAGATTGCCTATATCAATTTGATGCTGAACCTGAAAGTAACATTGTTGAAAGTTATATTCGTAAGTTGCGCCAAAAATTGGGTAAAAAAGTCATTGAGAACAAACGGTTTCAGGGGTACTGCTTCAAAGGCCTAGTATGATTTCAATTGAAAAGCTTCTACTAAAACGTTTTATCATCGTAGTGACTATTATTACCGTATCTCTTGGAGTGCTAAATCACTTGTGGGCTGAAAGGATCTACCTGAATGTCCTGACCCAACAGTTAGAACATGAAAGCGAGGCTTTGCTAAAACACTTACAGAAAACAAAACCTAATAACCTTTCCACAGTCAGCCTAAACCTTCCACAACACAGCAGCCATCTTTATTACATAGAGAGCAGTGCGAGCAGTTGGAGCTCGGCCCCTAAGCTGATATCAGATCTTCCTATAAAAACTTGGCTGAATACTGAAGGTATCTATCAGTATGAAAAAAATAGTGGTGAAAATTTTCTTATTTTAAGTAAGCGTCATACGGATGGCTTCAACCTTATTGTAATGCAAGACATAACGGCCTCCTTGGTTGAATTAGAACAGTCTCATCTTTCTATGCTTCTGGTTGTGATTCTGAGCTTCGCATTACTAATGTACCTTCAACGTAAAGTAATCAGAGAAACATTTTCTAAAATCACTCCTGTTTACCAACAAATTGAGGCGATCCAACGTGGGGAAAAAGCAAAGTTGATTGTGCCAAATATTGCTGAAATATCCCCACTTGCAAAAGCAATCAACCAACTTCTTGGTTACTTGGAAAGCCGCAATGAGCGAAGCAAAAATGCCATCGGTAATCTTTCTCATGCGTTGAAGACACCTGTCGCCGTGATCCGCCAAATCATTGAGCAGAATGATAGCGGCTTATCTACAGAAAACAGACTAAGACTTACCGATCAGATAAATCAGCTCAATTACATTATAAACGGTGAACTCAAACGCGCCAGAATCTCTGGGCGGGGTAGTCAGAAGCAGTCATTTTCTCTGTCTGATACTGTTAATAATCTCTCATCCACATTGACGTTAATTTACCCTGACAAGAAGATTGATTTTATACTTAAAATCAGTGAAAAAGCTTATTTCCCTGGTGATAAAAGTGACTTTCTTGAGCTACTTGGCAACCTTATGGACAACGCTGCCAAGTGGTGCGCACATCAGGTAACTATTGAAATTTCCATGCAGTCGGGCATGTTTAACCTTCAAGTTGTTGATGATGGTTCCGGCTACAATGAAAGTGATATTCCCTCAATACTTGAACGTGGAGTGCGCTTAGATGAGCAAGCTCCAGGGCATGGATTGGGATTGAATATAGTTAGCAATATTGTGCAGCAATATATTGGACAATTACAAATCAGTAATGCTGTTCCACATGGATGCAGAGTGCAAATTAGAATCCCATTAGACTTTTCATAACATTTATCATCTCCCTTATTATAAGGTTTTGAGATAAAAATCATATTTAAGCCCTAAATTCACCTTCCAATCACTTTGACTCTTCATACTAGCCATTACAAACCATTTCATGAGGTGATTTATGGAAGTTAAAAGTCTTTTTAGTGCTCTAATTTTAACCGGCGTTTTGTTAAGTGAAGCCAGTTTTGCTGCAGGCTCTGTACCTCCAGTAGACCCGTCTTTAATTACCAGTACGAGCAGTCGGGCTTTAACGATTCGAGATGTATCAACGGAGAGTATTGAAAATATGGTGGTCATCAAAGGCCGCCTAACACACAAGCGGATGTACATAAATGACGAACCCGGTTATATCTTGGCGAAAATCATCAATGATAGTGGCGAAGTGATCGAGAATCAGCGCTATGACATAGAAGACTTCACGAAAGAAGATAACGTTCGCTTTTCAGGATTTGAATTAGCAATAAAAACACCTTCTTCTGACATAAAATCAATTTTAATTTCTCATCAGAAGAAATAATTTAATACTTGATAGTAGTAAAAGGAAATTCCTGCCGGTAGCCACTTCTCTTCGAAGAATTAGATTGGTTATTCGGCACTTTGGACTAGCAATCATCTTCTATCCACTTGGAAGTTCATTTGATCGACTGTTAAATTTCAGCCCAGCACTTGGTATTGCGGCAGGTGACGGATGTTGTCGGAAAGTTCAGCCATAATACTGTATAAGTCTAGGAGTCAGTCAGATCCATCAGGCTCAGAATTAGTATTTTCTTTATCAAACAAACTACCGGAAACCAAAATGAAGGCACCGATGACAATTGCAATATCAGCCAGATTGAAGGCTGGCCAATGCAAATCTCGCCAATAGAAATCAAAGGAATCCACAACATAGCCGCGAAAGATCCGGTCAATCAAGTTACCCAAGGCTCCGCCAAGGATAAGACTGTAAGCAATGGTTTCTCCTTTATGACGGTTTTCACGGATCAGTTTGATCAGAAAAATCGAGATCAACACAGTGATCCCGATAAAAAAATAGCGCTGCCAGCCTCCAGCATTCGCCAAAATACTAAATGCGGCACCTGTGTTCCATAGGTGCACCCAGTTAAAAAATGGGGTCACCGAAACAGACTCGCCATAGGCCATTGATTGCTGCACCAGCCACTTTACTGCCTGATCAGACGCTGCCAGCAAACCCGATATGGACAGTAGGATATACGGCGAGAGCTTTTTGCCAATAATGAGCATTATTTAACCCTTCAACGCCAAGATGCGCCTAGCACCGTTAAGTACAATGACCCCCGCGATAGTGCCGATAATTAGATCCGGATAATTAGATCCGGTCCACGCGACCAGAGCACCGGCGGTGATGACACCTAGATTGATCACCACGTCGTTAGCCGAGAATATCCAGCTTGCCTTCATGTGCGCCCCGCCCTCCCTGTGTTTGTATATGAGCAGCAAACAACTGGTATTGGCAATCAATGCGACGAATGCGATAGCCATCATCACCAACGATTCAGGTTCACTACCGAATGCAAAGCGTCTCACCACCTCTACGAGTACGCCCACAGCCAAGATAAGCTGTAGTACACCAGCAAGATGCGCGGCACGTACTTGCATTTTCACGCTATGCCCAACCGCATAAAGGGCAAGTCCGTACACTGCAGCATCAGCAAAATTGTCCAAGGACTCGGCAATGAGGCCGGCTGACTGGGCGATTAGACCGGCGGTCATCTCTACTACAAAAAGGAGTGCATTAATGCCGAGTAACCAACGCAGGGTGCTAGACTCTTGCGCCGCAGTGGCTACCGAGTCCCCAGCGACCTTGAGCGTCTCCAAGTCAGCAGCAACCGTTTCCTGATGCGAGGCGCCTAGTCCCAAGGTCTTTAGTTTTGAAGTGATGGGCTCGACTTCGCCGTCATGCACGACCTTAAGCCGTCGGTTCACCAAGTCGAAGGATAGCGCACGAACTTCCTCAAAGCCGTTCAGGGCTAGGCGAATCATTCTTTCTTCTGATGGACAGTCCATCTTCGGCACGGCGTAAACGCTGACCCATTGCCCCGATGCTTCGGAGGAGGCCTGTATATCGGTATCCGCTGATGACCTTGCATCACCGCCACAGGTGCCACCACAGAATTTGCTCATGATACGACTCCACTTGAACAAGATTGTGTTAACATTTAAAACCATAAAGCTACTATAAGGTCAAGAGAGCAAAGAATCCGGTTGGGAGGAAGCTAATGCGTATTGGTCAGTTGGCGCAATTGATAGGGGTCGAAACACAAACGATCCGCTTCTATGAACAGCAGGGATTGTTGCCACCTACGCATCGGCAGGACAACGGTTATCGTGTCTATACCAAGATGCACGGTGAGCGGCTAGCCTTCATCCGTCGCTGCAGAACTCTGGGCCTGTCACTAGCTGAGATTCACGAACTACAGAGTTACCAAGACGACCCTCATCAATCTTGTATCGCCGTCAACGCCTTGCTCGATGATCACATTGCTCATGTCCGGTCACAGATAACCACTCTGCATGCGCTGGAGAAACAACTAGTTTCACTTAGAGCGAATTGCAACGATAACCGAGAAATCAAGGCGTGTGGAGTGCTTGCTGGAATTAACGAGGGAAACAAACATCAGCAGTAGGTTAGAGTTTCCAAAATGTGTCGGTAGCTAACCTCTCTGTGCCCCCCATTCATATTTCTATAAGAACATTCTTCCCTACCCTTCATTAGAATTCCATTAAGTCAATGCTAAAAACCTATCACTCTCCCAACCAGATTATTAGATTTAGGAAGGTTTGGAACTGAACAGAGTTCCAACGACTTATTTTGGATACCCCTTTTTTATACCCGAAAGTAACAGCCTGTTGAAAAATAATATGAGCAAACTGTAACAAAAGTTTCACCTTATATTTCTTGAGCTTCCAGTGGATGTAAGCCCTATAAATTAGATCAGACAGAATTCATTTTACCTAGCTGTCAGGTAACTATATAGAAGGTGACAAACATGAAGGCTCTTAAATACTTTATTGCAAGTCTGTTATTAACATCAGGAACGACATTCGCGCAAACAGAAACGGTCGACCACAAAATAGACATAACCCACCAAAACTCATCTTTAGTAAAAATAAGAGATATAGAAACAAACAAAGACCTTTTAAACCCAATTCTTCACGGCAGATTAACAAGAAGTTATCTTAGCCGTGATATCGATCCAGGCTTCATTGAAGCAGATATTATGGGTGATAACGGAGAAACTATTGAACGGAAACGCTGGGATCTTGAATATTTATATGATGGTGATAACAGTCGATTCTCCAGCTTTGAAATTTCACTTCCTTCCCCTGTGAATAAGATCAAAGCGATACATATAACACACAAAGGTTACGAATAGTTCTAGTAGCTACAGGAGTCCAAACTGGGGCTCCTGTACACAACAGCTATCACCGATAGCATATGAAAACCGACATGAGAAACCGGTACTGAGTGTCTAAAGAACTGGTGACGATTCAGATAGTCGATTCTAGAGTTATCTTATCCATCCTTCTCCCCTCGGCAATACTGCATTTTCGATAGGTGGTTTAAAACAAACCCCAAATATCTACAGTAGATATGAAGAATATAGCGGAGCAAGATATATAAACACCTCAGCAGCCATTCTATTCATATTTGACCTTCCAGCGACTAGAAGGCCTAGGCTTTAAATATGTACCAAGCCCGTACTTGCAGATCGCAACGCGGTGTCGATACATATATCACTAAATAGGAGATTTAGTCATGAACAATATTCTTAAAATCGCTGTAATACCTTTGCTACTATCTCCAGCTTTATTAATGGCTGATGATGGGGAAGTAGACAAGTTCACTCATGAGTTGTACTCCCTGTCACAAGAAAAGGACATAGAAAGTAAGGAAACTATGGAAAATATAAATAAAGAGATAGAAACGAATCCTACAGCAGCAGGAAATAAGGAAGCACAAAATGACACCTATCAATCGATATACGGTGTAGAGCTTGACGATGCTTCTTAAAATTATAAATAAGCCGCTTAAACAAAAGCGGCTTATTTTTTAAAAAACATGTTGACCTTCCAGTTAGGGGAATATTTAAACTCATTCCTATCAAAATCAAACAAGGAAAAAACATGAAAAAGATTTCTTCAGCAATAATTATTACTGCAGCCCTTTCAATTGGTAATACCGCGGTAGCAGAAGAAAAGCATTATATGATGCACGGTGGCGATGGTCCGCAAGGACACATGATGGAAGGTAAAAATCACAAAGCAGGTATGGACGATAGCCATCCAATAGTTTCTACAAGTGAAACAAAAAAAACGGGTTCCACTAAGGAACACTACATGCCTCATTCAGGAGATGGTCCCCAAGGCCATACTATGAAGGGCGAAAGTCACCCTACAGGCAAATCTACCGAACACGTTGAGCAGTACGGAGATGGTAAGCATACTAAACCCAAAGGGAAACACTATATGATGAACGAAGGTGGCGATGTGGACCCAGGCTACATGATGAAGGGAGATAAGCATCCTACTAACTAAGGAATTTCTTACTTCTCTAGCAAGGAACCACGCTCTCTTTGCTAGAGTTTCTTTCTAGCTTACCCAATCCACTTAGCTATTTCCCGTTACTCAGCAGTTTTCTCTGCACTGAATAGGAGGGCACGAAATAGTGCTATAAGAACAGAAAACACAGCAATCCCCTTTCAATGGTTTAAGAAGGTAATGGCAATTTACACACTCATAGAACCATTGGCAGGCATCTTCTGGCATTGTTTCCGTTTTGACATAGCCACATTTTGGACAAGTGATAGTTGACTCTAGAATTATCTTACCCATCATTCCCCTCGGTAATCCTGCATATTCAATAGGTAAAATGAAAACAAACCCCAAATACAAAGCAGACATATAGGGTATGTATTTTACATGGTTATTCTGGGGCCAAAGAAATTATGATAGTATATTTCTCATGAATTACAGTTCCTCGCTTATGTCCAATCGCACCTTGGCTGCAATCGCTCTAATATTGATAGCGGTTTTTTTAGGCCGTGGGGTTTTGGTTGTAGAGCAAAGCGCACATTCAGGGGTTCCAAGTGTTGACCCAGCTATACAGGCGATTGAACACGGACACTACCATGAGCCAGTGTTAGGTCACTTCCATCCTGAAGATGCTGAAATATCTGACGCGAACCACCTGTTGCTTCATGCAATGGGCGTGATTGAAAATCAAATGGCTGTGCAAGTGTTCATAGCAGCTCCAACATCTATTAGATCATCAGAGATTTTGTTCTCTCCAAATATGCCGATAGAGCCACCGCTCTCAAATCTGTTTCGCCCTCCAATAGTTTAACCCACTCAATTTTGTCTCAATTGTGAGTTTATGCGCTGTATTGCGTGGGATTCACGGTGTTCGTGATTTTATAACGGAGATTACAGAGTGTATCTGAAATCATCATATTTTCGATGGAGTTTTCCCCTGTATGCACAGCGTCTATTCCTGTGCTTGTTTGTACTAATGCTATTAATGATCGGAGTAGTGCCTACGGCATTTTCTCATGGCGTGGCAGAAGGCGATGCTCTTTTTATTGAGCAAGCTAGTGGCACACAATTAATTCCTTATATTTACCTTGGCGCAAAACACATGGTCACTGGTTACGACCATCTTTTGTTTTTGTTTGGCGTAATCTTCTTTCTCTTCCGAATGAAGGATGTTGCTATCTATGTGACATTATTTGCCGTCGGACACAGTGTAACTCTGCTGTATGGGGTTCTAAGCGGGACACATGTTAACCCATATATCGTTGACGCGATTATCGGTTTTTCCGTGGTTTATAAGGCCCTCGATAATCTCGGCGCTTTCCAGCGTTGGTTCGGATTTCAACCGAATACAAAAGCAGCAGTACTGATTTTTGGATTCTTTCATGGGTTCGGGCTGGCGACAAAGCTACAAGATTTCACGCTTTCTGAAGATGGACTTGTAGCAAATATATTGGCTTTTAATGTGGGTGTCGAAATTGGCCAGCTAATGGCTCTGGCAGGCATTCTGATTGCTATGAACTTCTGGCGGAAGTCACCTTCGTTTAATCAACATGCATTCTTTACAAACGCAGTCCTGATGGCACTGGGCTTTATGCTCATTGGTTACCAATTAACAGGCTACTGGATTACTGCATAGGAATTATCACCATGAACGATATATCAAATATTAATAAAGACGGATTACCGTCAACGAAAAGCCTGATAAAGGCAACAGTTGCTGCAATGGCTGCATCAGCAGTAATTCTGGTAAGCGCAATATTGCCAGCTGAATACGGTATAGACCCGACAGGAATGGGTAAAGCGTTGGGTTTGAATGTTCTTAATCAGGCTAATGCCTCCGAAGCAGAAACTACTCCTGTTATAAGCCAACCGGTAAATCTTTTGGGAGGAGCTGACAGTCCAGTTTGGAAAGGAGCTGCAGCACCTCGTACTAATACAATGACATTAACTTTGTTGCCCCGACAGGGAGCCGAAATAAAATCACCTATGGATGCAGGTGATAACTTCGTCTTTAACTGGAAAACAGATGGTGGTTTAGTTTATTTCGATATGCATGGCGAGCCACCCAATCCAGCTAAGGATGAGTTCACCAGTTATTGGATAGGTAAAGATCAACAACAGGCAAGTGGTCACTTTACTGCTCCATTTGAAGGAACCCATGGCTGGTATTGGCAGAATACAGGAGCAACACCTGTAACGATCACGCTTACCACAAATGGTTTCTATGGCGATCTCTACATGCCGTAGCACTGACGTTCATGTTTTCACATAGGATTTAAAATGAATACCTCAAAACAATTAATCGCATTTATCATTTCCATTCTGATTTCTACAGTGTCGGTTGCGCACTCGAGCCATGGGCCAAAAGAGCCAATCTCTCAGGCTCAGGCTGAAGTAAAAGCAGAGTTAGTGATTAACCGTCTGATCAAAAAATACAAATTGGATCGTTCATGGAAGGAAGCTCAACTTATTGAGGCAAGCCAGCAGGAGAAAGCACAGGGTAAAGTTTGGATTATCCAGTATACAACCAGTTCAGTAAGTGACGCTGATCGCAAGTCGCTTTATGTGGTTTTGGATGAGATGGGTAATACTTTATCTGCGACGCATTCTGAACCTTGATACATAATAACGTTTGGACTGAGGGTCGTTATTGCGACCCTTATGTTATCTCTGCACCTGTTCTGGCAAGGAGAGATTATGGCTTACTATATAGTGAAAGTGCTGATCAGCAGCATTCTGATCGTGCTCATTTCTGAGATT
Source organism: Neptuniibacter pectenicola (assembly GCF_001597735.1). GTDB lineage: Bacteria > Pseudomonadota > Gammaproteobacteria > Pseudomonadales > Balneatricaceae > Neptuniibacter > Neptuniibacter pectenicola. Next base: position 933 of record NZ_LUTS01000023.1, on the reverse strand, counting down.
GGAAAGCGAAACTCAATGCTTGCCGCTATTCTGGCATCGGTTCCGTTGATTTCAGTATTTGCCTTAATTTGGCTCTATATTGATACGCAGGATATTAATCGTATTCGAGAAGTGACAATCAATATTTTATGGCTGATTGTTCCCTCGCTAACTTTGTTTATAGCGTTACCCATTTTGCTTGATCGAGGCATGGGGTTTTACGTCAGCCTTTCCATAGGGATTCTGGTAATGATCTTGAGTTATGTAGCCACATTGGCTATTTGGAAGACTCTAAGTTAACTAGTAATAATGCTCGCTTTTGGCACGGAGCTCGCCCTCTGATCTTGCTTAAGTCCGCCTACCGATCCATTCCATAAGCAATAGTGGTTCTGGGGAAAACCACGCGAACCCTATCATTCACCCCCTATGAATGAACAACCTCTATTTACCTAATCACTGATTCCAATCAAATACTTTTCCATATGAAAAATAATTTGAAAAAACATATTGACCTTCCAGTTAGGGGAATATCTACACTAACTCCATCAACTAACAAAAAGGTGTTCAACATGAATAAACTATATTCCGTATTAATTATTTCTTCCGCTATCGCATTTAGTAATGTATCAATCGCTGGTGAAAAACATTACATGGGACATCCGGGTGACGGCCCACAAGGACACATGATGGAAGGCAAAAACCATAAAGCTGGCGCCTCTACCGAGCATGTTGATAAATATGGAGATGGCAAACATGCAAAATCTAAAGGGAAACACTACATGATGGAGGACGGTGATGCCGGTCAAGGTCACATGATGAAAGGAGAAAAGCACCCATCTAACTAAGATTCTACATATCTAGCAGGGACTCAGGCCCCTGTTCTGGTTGAATACACCGGACACTTTAATAAGAGACAATAACCGTCAATCATTGGAGTGTCGTCATGGGTCAGAA
>NZ_LUTS01000022.1 GCF_001597735.1 Neptuniibacter pectenicola | reverse complement strand
GGAATGGGATCGACTTTCAGTAACGCTTCTTTTTCACCAGCGGGACGGTAAGCTTCACCATCACCCATGAAGTGGCCAGCAAGGCGCGAGGTTTCAATTTCGATTAACGTTGGGCCTAGACCGCTACGAGCACGGTCGACAGCTAAACCAACCGTCTTGAAAATTGCGATTGGGTCATTACCGGGAATAAATTCACCCGGCATACCATAGGAAGAGGCACGGTCGGAGTTACGCTCAATAGCTGTACTTGCACGTTTAGAGACCGAGATACCCCAGGAATTATCTTCAATAATAAAAATAACAGGTAATTTCCAAACACCCGCCATGTTCAGGGCCTCATGGAAAGCGCCTTGGTTCGCTGCGCCTTCACCTAAGTAAGCAACGGCAATACCGCTTTTCTGCTGCATGACGCGTGACAGAGCGGCACCGACCGCAGGACCGACACTTTGACCAATAATGCCAGAGCAGGAGAAATTAACCGCCGGATCAAAAATATGCATATGGCCGCCACGACCACCACTTAATCCTGTTTTCTTACCAAATATCTCAGCAGCCATCCCCTTAAGATCAACACCTTTAGCTATCGCAACATGGTGGGGACGGTGAGTAGATGTAACAACATCCTCAGCAGTTAGGTGGGCACACACGCCGACAGCACACGGCTCTTGACCGTTAGAAAGGTGCATTTCACCAGGGATCGGACCATTGGCCATATTAAAAGCTGGAGTTTTGCCCTCCATGTAAATCTTCTCAATAGCTTCTTCAAAAAAACGGCTAATGAGCATGTGTTTATACATCCATTTTTCTTGTTCTTGGCTAGGTATCATCTCAAGCTCCCAAATAATCAATACTGTTTAACAACGCAATAACATCTACCGTATCCAAGGCAAACGTCATGCCACATAAGAAAAACCAATATAAGTCATTGTTTTATATTGATTTATAAATCAATAAAGCCGTGTTCTGTTCGTTAACAAAAGAAGCTGACACAGTCGGTGCTACACTTTGTTTCAATGCTGTTGGCACACAAAAACGCACATTGTATAAAAAGCACTCAGAATGACTCATATGCAAAAAAACAAGCGGTATATCTAATTAACAGCAGACGGAGAAAATTCAGGTGAGCGAACCTAGCCCGTGGACGATAGGTAGCGGATAGCTACCCCCGTACACGACAGGTCTCAGGTTAATTCCGCCGCTACCAGGGGGATGCGCATCGCTGCGATAAGTCGCGGTTGGAATGACCATGATAGATATAAAAAGCGCCCCAATAGGGACGCGATAGAAGAGTAGATTATGTCAAGGTAACGGGAAGCGCTAAACCACTTGGCCTGCGGCAAAGCCCGATGCCCAAGCCCATTGAAAGTTATGACCACCCAGGTGCCCGGTGACATCTAAGCACTCTCCAATGAAGAAGAGCCCCGGCGTATTTTTAGCTTCCATGGTTTTTTGATTGATCTCATCGGTATCAATACCGCCAAGCGTCACCTCTGCAGTACGATAACCTTCTGTACCTGATGGCTTGATGATCCAACCGCGGAAGGCTGCATTAATCGCCTCCAGTTGTTTGTTAGAAAACGAGCCCATCACACCCGCTAATTCAAACTTGGCACATAAAATTTGCGCCATACGCTTGCTCATCTGCTGGGCCATAATTGTAGTTATTTCCGCTTTAGGGCGAGACTCACGCTGCGCTCGAAGCCACTCAAGCAGGTCAAACTCAGGAAATAGATCCAACTCCACTTCATCACCCGGCTGCCAGTAGTTTGAGATTTGAAGTATGGCGGGGCCACTGAGCCCGCGATGGGTAAATAGCATCATCTCAACAAAGCTGGTTTTTACGCCATGCTGATCAATAACACTGGCTTTGATCAAATGGGAGACCCCCGACAGCTCTTTCAACACCTCTTTATCTTTAGGCTGCAAGGTAAAAGGCACTAACGACGCCGTACGGGGCAGTACATTTAATGAATACTGCTCAGCAAGATCGTAGGCAAAACTTGTCGCGCCCCCATTCGGTATAGAGAGACCACCCGTTGCAACGACAACGGACTGACACTCTATTTTCCCTTGGGCAGTGGTCAGCGAAAAGCCTTTATCCGTTTGCAGGACAGCACTAACCGCCGTGTCTGTTTTGATCTCAACACCCGCCCACTCACACTCAGTCAATAAGAGCTGCAGAATCTCTTTACTCGACTCATTACAGAACAGCTGACCTAAGGTCTTCTCATGGTATTCGATACCGTGGCGGTCCACTAAATCGATAAAATCTTGTGCCGTATAACGGCTTAAGGCGGATTTACAAAAGTGGGGATTCTGAGAGATGAAATTAGCATGCGTATTATGCATGTTAGTAAAGTTGCAACGGCCACCGCCCGACATGAGAATTTTACGCCCCACTTTTGCGGTGTGTTCCAGAACCAGTACTGACCGACCTCGATACCCCGCCGTTGCGGCACACATCAAACCCGATGCACCAGCACCGATAATTACAACATCATACAGCAACGCACTCACTCCTGAACTCACTCCGATTAGCGAAGATTTAAAGCGCGCTAGTCTAGCATATCACTCATTACCTGGTTGTTTTTTGTGGCTACCATCACATGTAGGTGCAGAGTGAGTACGCTTACACAAACATAACCACACATCAGCGTCGGCTTCTGCCGTAAAAACAACGGGGTCAATGCCTGTACCTTGATGCGAGCCATCGCAGAAAGGCTGAGTGGCTGAACGTCCGCATGCACACCAAGCATAAGTCTGACCGGCCGTTAATGCAGTTTTAGCGGGGGAATTGCCCGCCGATTGAACGGGTGAATGTGCCATAATAAAAACGCCTTTTTAGAGCAAAGAGTGTGACTACCTCTCTAAACGTAGAAGAGCGCGCTCTATTGGGCAACTTTTCTACGCTAAAAACATAAAAAAACGCACAGGGCTTGAATGCATGATGCGCTTCAAACCCTGTGCGTTTTGCTGTTCTAAAAACGAAGGAGATTAATCCACCTTAGCCTTCTCTTTATTCAATTTACGAATCTTATCTGCGAGCCGTGTTTTGCGCTGCTCTTGAGCACTTTGACCTTCGTCACTTTGTGCTTTTTCCTTTTCATAGACAGACTGATGGCGCTTTTTCTTCTCTAATGCTTTGCGACGACGGCTATCATAACTCTCAGGATCAGCTAAGCGTTCTCTACGGTTTGGGCCCGAGTCATCAATAAACCCTTTAGCTTTACGACTTTTCTTAATACGTGCCATTTATTTTTTACCTTCACTTTCAGCGGCCAGCGCCTCAGCTTCTATTCGTTCTAGTTCAGCAATGCGACGTTTTTCCGTCCACTCCCCAACCGTTTCAAAACTAATTTTGCCCAATTTACCTGAACGTAACTCATTGAGAAGTAACGTTGAGGCTTTATTCCGATCAACAATACCACCGGGACGAAGACAGCCTCGGCGACGACCGATTTCATCAAGCACCTCATCAGCGATCGCAGGCATCTCTTTAAACTTAAAGCGCTCCATTAATCGTTCCGGATAATCGCTACGCAGAAAACCCGCCGCAAAGAGCGCCACATCTTCATGCTCTATCGCCGTATCTTTGATGGCACCACTTGCAGCTAAACGATAACCGGAGTCTTTATCTTCTATTTTTGGCCACAAAATCCCCGGTGTATCTGACAACGCCATGCCATTTTTTGTGGTAAAACGCTTCTGACTTTTAGTCACTGCCGGTTCATTACCCACTTTCGCAATCTTTCTGCCCAACAATGCATTAATTAACGTGGATTTCCCCACATTGGGAATCCCCATAATCATGGCACGTACAGGGCGATCTGAATTTGAACGCGACGGTACCATCTGCTTACAGATGTCGGTAATACGGTTGATCAACTTTTTCTGGGTATAATCTAACGACATCGCGGTGGTTTCAGGCAGACTATTAAAATATTCAAGCCACTCCGCCGTCCGCTTATCGTCTGCTAAATCACTTTTATTCAGCAGCTTTAACCTAGGTTTGCCTTTGCGAAGAGTATCAACCAACGGGTTTTCACTCGATTGTGGCAAGCGAGCATCGATCACCTCGATAATCACGTCCACTTCATCCATTACACTCGCAATCTCTTTCCGAGCTTTGTGCATATGCCCCGGAAACCAATTTATACTCATCAACAAACCCTGAAAAAATTAAAGTCCCATATTATACTGCATGGCGTCTTATTTAGCTTAAAAGAAATAAAGCGCAATAATTTTTCTTGTATCACCAATTACCGCGCTACACTATAGAGATATACTGATCATATTCTGCTTATTGATAGGGATGACCTACTTTTATGGATCAAATAGAAAATTCACAAGTTTTAATGGCTAGACAGCCCATCTTTGACCGGAATCAAAAAGTTATAGCTTATGAGTTGTTATACCGGACTGAAGATGCCCAGAGCCATGCACTATTTGCAAATTCTGAAGCGACCAGTGAAGTCATACTTAATGCGTATACCAGTATTTCTGACGCCGGTGAGGTCAAGCGAGTCCCTGCTTTTATCAATCTTACACGCGATATATTAGTAGAGCAGCGGCTTCCTGAAGTATCTAAAAAATATATTGTTCTCGAGATACTTGAAGATATCGAACCCGATGAAGAGGTTGTGAACGCCGTACAAAAACTGCATTCTGAAGGCTATAGAATAGCGATGGATGACTTTGTATACGCACCTAAATACGATGGCCTACTAAAACTGGCGCATATTGTAAAAATTGATATAGATGCGTTAAGCATGGACGAAGTTCGTCAGCAGGTAAACGAACTAAAAAGACATAAAGTGACCCTGCTGGCAGAAAAAATTGAAACCCATGAACAGTTAGAAAGCTGCATTGAATTAGGCTTCAAACTCTTCCAAGGTCACTTCCTCAGTAAACCTAAGGTCGTTAAAGGCAAAAAAATACAGGGCAGCCAAGTGGCTTTAATGCAGCTCATACAAGAGTTACAAAGCACAAAAGCAACGCCCGAACGACTAGAAGAGCTCATCATTAGAGACCCCGCCTTAACCTATAAGCTTCTACGTATAGTGAACTCAGCCGGCTATAGCTTAGTGCGACAGGTTGAGTCCATCGCAGAAGCCATCGTTCTTTTAGGTTTAGAACAAGTGAAAAAATGGGCAACATTGATTGCAATGTCATCCAACCAAGATAAACCTGAAGAACTCGCTAGAAGCTTGCTGATACGTGGCCGTATGTGTGAAGAGGTCGCCCGTGCAGCAAAGTTAACCAATCATGGCAGTTACTTTATGGCGGGTATGATGTCAGGTCTACATGCGATGCTCGATATAGAGCGCGAGACCATGCTAGAACAAGTGCCCTTAGGAGATGACATAAAAGAGGCGGTTAGTTTAGGCCAAGGCCCTATTGGTCAAGTGCTACGTAACGTTGTCAATTATGAAAATGGTGACTGGGATTTATTACCCTCTGACCTAGACGGTAATATTTACGATAAAGCCTACCGTACAAGCTTAGAGTGGACACAAGAGTCGATGCAAGCCATGTACGAATAGCCGCTGTTACTTACATCAGCGTTTATCCTCTTAATTAAGGCAACAGTGTGTTGCCTTTTTTATGGCCCCTGCCCTTATTCCAAAGTTTATAATGCTCTCGTTCTAAATAAGTTTTAAAATTGCGCTCTACGTTTCCTCAAACAGTCGCTTACCCGCTGTCAAACCGCAAAATACAGTGTCTATCTATTTACTATGCCATTACCTACTGCCTCTGCTCGCTCCTTAAAACATACCCGTCGCGTTATCTGTGAAGGCTTCAAACGTGATGACGGCCTATGGGATATCGAAGCACACCTCATCGATACAAAAACGTTCCCAATGGATTACAAAGACAGAGACAATGGCGTTATCCCACCGGGTGAGCCTTTGCACGGTATGTCTATCCGCATCACAATCGATATGGACCTACATATTCTCGATGCCGTCTCATCAATGGATTACACCCCCTTTAATGGCTGTAAAGAGATTACAGAGGCTTACAAACAACTCATTGGACTACAGATAGCCCGAGGGTTTACTGCAAAAACTAAAGCATTGTTTTCTGGACGTTCCGGCTGTACTCACCTGCTTGAACTATTAGGGCCGCTCGCCACGACCGCATTCCAAGCAACACATCAGGAGCGGGAACAGGTTGAGAATTTTTGGCAAGACGGTGACAAAAAACCGCCTATGTTAGATACCTGCCACACTTTAGCGTCAAATGGTCCAGTGGTTAAAGAGTACTGGCCTCATTTTTATGCCCATGATGATAAGATTATTCCTACGCACTCAGTTGAATCGACAAAAGCAACAGATGAGCTTTAACCTGTAACCGTTACATGAGACTTAATTATGCTGATCCATCCTAATAAATCATGTCTACTGATTATCGACATTCAAGAAAAGCTGGTTCCCGCCATCCACGAACCCAGCAAGCTCATCCAAAATACCCGCTGGTTAACTGAGATCGCAGCAAAAGTTAACGTCCCTATTCTTGCATCTGAACAGTACCCACAAGGTATTGGTCACACCCTACCGGAAATTGCAGAGCTTATTCCGGCGAAGGGCGTTATGGAGAAGGTACATTTCTCCTGTATGTCGGAGCCCCAATGCAATGAAACAATCAATGCACTTCGCCCAAACCAAGTTGTTATTGTCGGTATGGAAGCACACGTATGTGTATTACAAACAGCTATTCAGCTAAAACAGCAGGCGCGAGAGGTCTATGTGGTTGAGGATTGCATCTCATCCCGTGACCCAAACGACAAAGCGCTGGCATTAGAGCGTATGCGTCAATGCGGTATCTATGTGGTGAGTCGCGAGATGGTTGCTTTTGAGTGGCTACAGAAGTCAGGAACGGACACGTTCAGAGATATTAGCAAAAATTATCTACGGTAATGATCAAAATACCAACCGAATCTATGGTTCGGTTGGTTGCACCAATTAAGGCGCTAAACGTTTCTCAAGTAACGCCATAAAGCGCCCTACCCGTTTTTTATTGGCGCCAAGATCGGACTCCCCTACACGGGACGCCGAGCGCACGTTAATCTCCTTCGCATCCATATCAATCCGCACTTCAAAATCATCGACAAAGCCCCATAACCGACTGGTAAAGGTTGCCGATAGATAGGTATAAGACTCTAACTGCACATCACCGCCACTTTCAGCAACAATGCCTTTGATCAGGCGACTTAGGGACTCAGCATCTTTGATATGGGGAGGAATAACAAAGGGGGCAACATAATGACTTTCATCTTCGGGGTATTCAGAACAGACACAGTTAGGTTTAGAGGTACAAGGTGCTAATCGCCCCTCGACTAAGCCAATGGCACGCCCTTCCTTTGACGTCATCGCCAAAAAGCCAAACGCCAGCAGAACCACTATGATTAAGACCGCCGTAATCAATTCCATTTTATAAAAACGTTTCCCTATCATTCGCGTCAATACCACTCGTTATCTTTAAATGGCAGCCTCACTATGCACGCCTACGATACCAGTTCCTCTCTCACAGGCATAACATATTTTTTATATGGTTATTATGCTAACGCTATCAACCCAGTACTGCACTGGCCATCCCGTCAATTATCCAAAAAAAAAGAGCACTGATGACTCAATACTCTTCTTAGTGCACTGTAAATAGCGCTTAATCTTCTCGACTTGTCACTTCAAGCAGGTGATAGCCAAACTGAGTTTTAATAGGGCCTTGAACAACACCTACATCACCCGTAAATACTGCTGTATCGAACTCAGGTACCATCTGGCCACGACCAAACGAACCTAAGTCTCCGCCTTCACCGCCTGATGGGCAAGTGGAATGTTTTTTTGCTGCATCAGCAAAGTCAGTGCCTGACTCAATTTCAGCTTTAAGCTGGTTACATTTTTCTTCAGTATCAACCAGAATGTGACGTGCAGTTGCGCGAGCCATCATTTAACTCCTATTTTACTATTCATTTTCGAGCACATTACCGACCTATCTAACCTTAGTCCAGCAACAAACGCCCATCGATCTAAAATAACCGATTTACCTATCGAGCATCGCCTCTAAACGGAGGAAAAACGCTGTTCAAAAAGTGATATACCCTTAAGAGCATGCACCCACTACGCCGACGTCTCCCCCCAGGCATCGGTAAAAATCATATCATTTAGCTGTGCCCGCTTTTCCCAATGGGCTAATTCGAGTTCAGGTTTTTTTAAAAACTCAGACACATAGCCTACACAAAGGTAAGCCACCGGAACCACACCATCGGGAAGATTTAACAGCGCACTGAGGGTGCTTTTTTCAATAATAGAGACCCAACCAACCCCTACATTTTCAGCACGGGCTGCTAACCAAAAGTTCTGGACCGCACACACAGTACTGTATAAGTCCATCTCGGCTTGATGGGTCTTACCTAAAACAACAGGCCCACCACGCTTACGGTCACATGTAATACACACGTTAATTGGAGTATCAAGAATCCCTTGCAGTTTTAACGCTTGGTACTGGTTACGACGATCGCCTTCAAACATGAGTGCCGCTTCATCGTTCGCAGACACAAAAGCTTCATAAATCTGCTGACGTTTTTTTGGATCACGAATAAGAATAAAGTTCCAAGGCTGAGACAAGCCTACCGACGGCGCATGGTGGGCAGCATGTAGAATATTTGTTAATACAGTATCGGGGATTGGATCAGCAAGAAACTGACCACGGACATCACGACGACCATATAACACATCGTAAAAATGCTCTCTCGCTTCAGGGCTTATATCTTGTTGCTTTTGATCATTCTGATTAGACGGCATAAAATCACTCGATATGCGTTATTCATCAACACTGGCAGTCTATAACTGCTGATTAACATGACACATATCAGGCAGCAACTGAAGGTTAAGGTAAACAGGACAAAAATAGAAGAAACAACAGAGGATTATCTATTCCTAAAATAACCCTCTGCTGACCACCCATTATTGACCGATGTTGATCTACAACCCTCTATCGACGACTTAGGCGGCCGAAGTAACGGAAGGGTTGCGGGGTTCAATCAACGCGGCATGAAGCGCGATAACCGCTTGCTCATAATCTTCATCAGAGACAACACACTGCATCTCCACTTGACGGATCGACTGATGCAGTGCCATTACATTAATACCCGCCTCAGCTAATGCGCTTACGGTTCGAGCCAGAATACCTTTTACTTTCATATGTGAGCCAATAGCCGAGACTATCGCCAAGTTATGTAAACGGATCTGACCTTCTGGGTACATATCTTCCATAAGACGTGCAGCACGGTTAACCATTTTGCGAGAGCCACCTACATAATAGGTAATGCTGTTCGCATCGGCGTCTTTATTAATCACATACAGCTTAAGTTGAGCCAACAGTTTAGATATTTCAATATCATAAGCCGCGTCACCGAGCATCTCTTGGTCAAAAATTTCGATACCAAAAACATCTTTGCGCCCAGCAATAATCTCAACCCGAGGCGCATCGCTATGATACTCCTGGCTAATAATGGTGCCTTCATGTTCAGGCTCAAACGCATTTTTGATGCGCAGCTTCACTCCATTGCGACGTAAGCCTTTGGCCGCTTTAGGGTGAATCGCTTCCATACCTAGATTAGACAACTGGTCAGCCACATCATAATTGGTTGCACCAATCGTCACCACATTATCAGTCCCTACTAACATAGGGTCTGCTGAACTGAGGTGATACTCTTTATGAATGATGGCTTCGTTTGCTCCCGTAACAGTAGCAATCATGCTAAACGTCATTTCACTGTAGCCGCGATCAAAGGTTTTCATTAACCCTTCTTCACAGTGGGTATACCCCGTCGCTATCAGCATTTCGCTAGCAATATCAACATCTGCAAACTGTTGTTTGATCATCTCTTCAAACGGTAACGGCTGATCCATATGCCACCCCGTCAGGTCCACGAAACGCGCATTAATACCCGCCTTACGTAGCGCAAGTACCGAGTTATAAGCACTGTGCGCTTCGCCGATAGACGCAAGCATCTCACGCACTTTCATTAAGTGTTCTTCTAACTGAAAATGGCCGTACGTACATAAGTGATGCAGGCTTTTCATGCAGTCGCGCACATCATTTAGGCGTTCAATCACAAAGCTATCAGCTGCGTTACGCTCAAACTCAGCCTCACCAAAAAGCTCTGCGTTGATCTCTTCCATGCGGGCTTGAACCTTATTTAGCTCGTCAATCCACGCTTGTTCAGATTCCGCATTGGCAAAGCGGGCATACACACCTGGCTCACCTGTTTTCTTATGCTCTAAAAGGTAATTAGTAATACCGCCATAGGCAGATACAACAAAAATTCGGTTATACAGCTCCTCGGGTGCAGTACGTTTACCGACCAGGATAGTATCCATCAACTCCTCAAAGCGGCTCATTGAAGTACCGCCGATCTTCTCAACTGTATGCATTGTTTTTCCGAATAAGACTGGTTGAATTTTAGGTATAGCCAAAGCAAAAAATTGGGCACAAATTTTACATCAATAGGATGTTTTTGCGACCACTTTTTTCTCGTTACACATAAAAAAAAGCCCCGTAATCTAGATTACAGGGCTTAGTATTACCGCGTAACGTTAGCTAAACATCCCCTTAAACATAAAGAAGAATACGATAGCTAAACCGGCACCGGCGGGAAGTGTTACAACCCAAGAAACAAAGATCGTACCTACGATTCTCATATTTAGTGCAGCCATGCCTCGTGCTAAACCAACCCCCAATACCGCACCCACTAATGTATGGGTTGTTGAGATGGGCAAGCCCGTGCCTGACGCAAAGACAACCGTTGTTGCCGCCGCCAGTGTTGCAGCAAAGCCTCGGCTAGGTGTTAACTCAGTAATATTGCTACCTACCGTTGCGATCACTTTATGACCATACATAATCAAACCGGCAACAATACCCGCACCACCCAGTAGAAGGATCCATACAGGCATCGCCGTTTTTTGCGCCACTTCCCCCCCTGCCGAAATAACCCCAACAACCGCCGCAAGAGGACCCACCGCATTAGCAACGTCGTTCGAGCCGTGGGCAAACGCCATCGCACACGCCGTAAACATCATAAGAATACCAAACAGCTTTTCAACGCTGGCAAAATGATGGTCGCGGTCAGCTTCTGGATCCGGTGTGATACGCTTTTGCATCTGCATACCGATCAACATGACAACGACAGCAATACCTAGCGAGGCCAACGCACTCTCTGTCCATGTAAAATCCAGCCCCACATGCTTAAGGCCTTTAGTGAACGTCACCATAGCGACCATGAAGCCGACTAAAAAGGTATAACCGGGAATGTATTTTTTAGCATTTTTAAAGGGATTATCTGTATCTAAGACCAGCCGCTGAACACTCCTAAAGAGGAAGAATGCGATCAAGCCCGCCGTCACCGGTGAAACTATCCAGCTTGCAACAATCTTAGTCACTTTACCCCAATTGACTGCATCTACAGAGATCCCCACCGCTGCGAAGCCAACAATAGCGCCGACAATAGAGTGCGTTGTAGAAACAGGCCAACCAAAATGCGTAGCAACGAGTAGCCATATGCCCGCCGCCAACAGTGCCGATAACATACCAAACACTAATAGTTCGGGGTTACCCGCTAATAAATTAGGGTCAATGATCCCTTTACGGATGGTGGCTGTTACAGCACCACCCGCTAAGTATGCGCCAAGAAATTCAAAGATAATGGCGATCATGATCGCTTGTTTAAGCGTTAATGCTCTGGAGCCTACTGACGTTCCCATCGCATTGGCAACATCATTTGCCCCTACGCCCCACGCCATAAAGAAACCGAATACACATGCAAGAATAACGATAATGTCGCCGTACTGAGCAATAATGTCCATTGTAATAACCTACCGAGTTAGCGAGCGACAAGTAGCTGCAAGCGGCTACCTACTTGTTGGGCACGATCAGCTAAATCACCTATCTGGGTAATTACCTGATACAGAAACATGACATCAATCGGTGGCAATTCTTTTTCAATGCTAAACAATTTCGCACGGATCGCTCTTTCATGCTCATCAGTTCGATGCTCTAGTGCATCCAACTTATCTATCATTTTTTCAATGACATTTATTTCATGACCACCAAAGCCACTATTGACCAGCTCATCAAGTTCATTAAGGGCGGTTAACGCTTGTTCAGATGTAGCGAGTGCAACGCGAACATACTCCGTCATATCCGATTGAATAATGCCAGGAACCGACATCTTTCGACCTAACATCACCCCTGAGATATCTTTAGCTCGGTTGGCGATCTTGTCTTGCATTCTTAAGACTTCTAATAGGTCGGTACGGGGCACCGGAAGGAAAATGCTTTTCGGAAGATTCTGACGAATCTCTTTCTTCATTGCATCGGCGTCGCCTTCAAGCACAGCGATCTTTTGTTGAATTATTTTAGCTTTGTCCCAATCGTCAGCCATAACAGCTTCAAAGAAAGGAACCAGTTCTATCGCACATTCTTGCGCTTTAGCGATGTGTTCTTGCATAGGTTTGAACGGCGAACGTGCAAACATCTGCAAAAATGGATTATTAGAGGAGACCATACAACGCACCTTAATGAATCGAAAACTTTTTTGTGCACAAACAACAAAATGCTTAGGCGCGCGAATTATGACGGATTTATTACGCTGAGTAATTACAGTTTTGTGACAATTAGCCAATTAGACGATAAAAAAAAAGAAATTTTTGATTTCACACATACCATTGATATACATAGCGCATAACTTGTATTCTCAAAGCATACCAATGTATATACATTTATTTAAATAACCCATCATGTGGTCACAAGCCATCAGTGCTAATCCGATCCGCTCAGTACGCAAGCCGCGATAGATTCATACTGACGAAACCCATGTTTACACCAAAATAAAGCAGCTGCGCTGTTATCTGGGTGCCAGCCAACTTGCACCGATGTTACTCCTTGAGCCGTCAGCCACTGCTTGGCGTGATCGACCAACACGGTCCCTATTTTTTTACGCCGCATCGAGGGATCAACCCATAAATTAAACAACACCGCACTGTCTGGATATTCATACCCTTTTTGCTGATTACGCACGACCGATAACGTGCCATAGACAGTGTCTCCATCACCACAGGCAATGAAAACCTCCGCATCCTCCTTAGATAGACAGCCTTGCAAGGTTGCCTTCTGGTTAACGCTTTGCTCCTCTAGCAGCGGTTGACCGAATGGCGCAAAGTGATACGTCGGCAGCTCAACCGTTAAACGCTGCCACATGGGGTAAACGGTTTCCCACCCCGCCTCTTTTGCACTGAGTATTTTGATACCTAAAGAGGTTGAGTTCATCATTAAACACTCCAAATAAAGCGTCACTACGGGAACATAATTTAAGCATTTAGCACAATGCGCATAGCCCTACATTATTTGAATGCTTATCCAAACAATAATAGTCATAAAGTAAAAAAGCGCTAACAGCGCACGTCCTACCCTTTAAAAATAAACAGGCAGAAACAAAAATGCCCAGCTTTCGCTGGGCACTCTTTACTAAATAACCTGTTTTATTGTGCGATCGTCATCTCTTCTTCATCATAATCTTCGTCAAGGGCATCAGATTCTTCAGACGCTGTTGCAGGTTTCTGTACACCTTTTTTATTGACATGTTTCTGATGAATTTTATCTAACTGTCGATCAATTTTATCCGCTAATGTATCCAATGCTGCATATAAATTCTCAGCGCTTGCTTTCGCAAATAGATCCTTGCCAGCAATATGGATTGTTGCTTCAGCCAACTCCTCGCGATCATTTTTTTCTAAAATTACATGGGCGCTAGTAATAACTTCATAGCGCTCCTGACTGTTATTTAGCCACGCTTCTATTTTATCTTTAATACTGTCAGAAACTTTAGCATTGCGGTGAGTGATTTTAATGTTCATGTGTAAATCCTTAATGCAATGTTGCTATTAGGGGACTCATTAAACTGCCTTTCAACATCCCCTCTACACTTACAGTAGTACCATTCCCACAGAGGATTACAAGTACTTTATTGGCATCTTGTTAAAAAAATTAATCCGTTTAAAAAAAATTGAACACTCTCTGTTCAACTCTCTAATTTCTGTTGTTTTTTTGTACGGGATAACGCTGACATTACGCCCGCAAAAACAATCAAAACGACACCAATAATGCTATTTAGATCAAGCACCTCTTGCCAGAATAACCATCCAAACAGCGCGGCAAACACAACCGACGAATACGTATAAGTGCCCAATTGACCTGCGGCCGCTAAACCATACCCTTTACTTAACAGTAGTTGAGCAATGGTTGAGGTTATCGCCACACACAACAACCACGCACAAGCGGTTAATGAGGGCGTAGTCCAGTTGAGTACCGCAGGCACAAAGGCCAACAGCGTGCTAAACAGCGCAAAATAAAAAACAACCTGCTGTGGCGACTCGCTCACACTCATTCGCCGAACAATAACTTTGGCTAGCGCACCGAGCATGGCACCAAACAAGGCAATTAACACTGCAATATTAAGCGTTTGCCCAGTAGGATTGAGAACAAGAAACACGCCAATAAAACCAACAAATATGGCAATTTTGACTATTTTATCAATACGTTCACCCAACCAAAAAAAAGCGATAAGCGGCACAAAGAAAGGCGCAGTTTGTTTTATCAGTGCCGCTTCAGCTAAAGGTAGATGACCCCAGGCATAGTAAAGGCACATCATTGCGGTCACACCCACCGCAGCACGGGAGACGTGTAAGTGCAGATTGTTAGTATAAATGCGGTGCAGACCTACACGGTACAGCCAAGGGAGTAAGAGCAAAAAAGCAAAAAGGTTGCGTGCTAGTACAATCACTTCTGTCGGGAGTTCATCGGTTAATTGTTTAATAATCATCCCGGAGAGCACTAAAAAAAACTCAGAGAGGATAATAAAAAGCGCACCGCGATAAAGAGGATTGGTAGACATATCGATGGCCAAACAAAAAAGCCCCTAGGTCAGGGGCTATGTGTAAAGATAACGGTTTAACCAGCATTAACCCACCTAGTTTAACTAAGTGGCGCGCGGTTTAAACCTCTATAATCTCAAAATCAGTTCCCAACGTCTCCGCTTGAGCCTGACTGGTAACAACCGCCACACTGGCTTCGGCGTCCAATAGGTAGGTTTTTGCGACCCGCTTAAGATCATCAATCGTTACCTGTAATATGCGCGAGCGAATCTTACGTCGCTGCTCAGGTGTACGACCAAACAGACTACTATGATAGGCTTGTTTGGCTTCACCCGCAGGCGAGCCCGGCTTATCAATAGAGCTCACTACACCTAGGATCGCTTCTTCCAGCTTCTGCTCGTCATGCTCAGTGTCTAATAGCCACTTAATCGAAGCATCAAAATCATCCAAGGTTTCAGTTAAGCGGGGATCACGGTATGAGAAGAACCTAAACGCCGCCTCACCTGAATCTTGCCCAGCACCTGATCCATACGCCCCTCCACGCTCACGTATAGCTCTATGTAAAAAGCCATTACGTAAAAAATCACCTAAGATCGTCAACGCAGCCGCATCTGGGTGTTCAACCGGCACCGTAGCGAACGCCTTGGCACAGAAGCTCACCTGTGTACTCGTAACCCACGCTTGCTTAACCTGTGCTCTTAGCGGCGGCAAACTAAATAGATCGGTAGATGAGGCTGCCACCGACTGCCAGCATGTTTCTAAATAGTGCTGCAGCTGATCTTGATGCTCCTCTTCTGCCACCATTAAAAACTGCCTAGGGGCTTGGGCAATTTTTTGATGCAAATGAGATAAACGTTCAGACAGCGCGTTAAGTGCCTCAGCCTGCTTTAACTCATCATCGAGTGCCTTATAG
The DNA here is from genome assembly GCF_001597735.1 of Neptuniibacter pectenicola. Lineage (GTDB taxonomy): Bacteria > Pseudomonadota > Gammaproteobacteria > Pseudomonadales > Balneatricaceae > Neptuniibacter > Neptuniibacter pectenicola. Next base: position 8,076 of record NZ_LUTS01000022.1, on the reverse strand, counting down.
AAGCGTATCGATTCCAGCCCTTTGGTCGCTTGTGCAAGCGCCGCAGCAGGACTCATTTTCGCAGCGGCCGCCATCATAGCTAACGCATGCCCATGACCCGTAATGCCCTGTTCTTTACGTGTTCGCTGCTGCGATACCACCTCTTTTATACGTGCTTGTTCATCAAAGCAAGCGCCGGTTAACGTCTCTTTTAATAGATCTGTCAGCTCCGCCTGTTTAGACACTAGAGCCTTACCTGACAGCGTAAAATAACCTTTAACATGTTGTTCATCATCCGGCATGCCACGCACCGAAGCAAAAGCGTGAATCCCGCCAGTTACCTCTGTTTGGTACTGCTGATTTTCCTGGTAGCTTCGATCACCACATCCCAACTCAGTTAATAAGTGGCTGTATAACGGTAATAGGTGCTGCTCATCTTGATCTAACGCGGGCAGCTGAATAATCACTTGCTGATACACCAAACCATTGGTTGCCCGGTCAAAACGAACATAAGGCAATGAAGACGCCACAGCGGTCGGTTCAGGTACAGACAGATCATCAGGCACATCAGCTAAGGTTACTGTAGGCAAAATCGATTCGTCATCGTCTTGATTCTGTCTTGCTTCCAACGCCGCAGCGCGATCAATAATTGTCTGTTTTTCCGCATCACTTAGATTGGCTTTTATTTTAGCCAAGTGAGCTTTTTCAGCCGCATCCCGTTGCACCGCTAATTTATTATCGGGACGCAACGTTAACCGCACACGATGGGGGTTATCTAACAGATCTCTGACCATCCCTTTAATAAAGTCAGGATCTTTAATGGCTTCACGCAGCTTCTCTAAAACAGGGTCTAGATTAAGTAAGGCGATAGGATCGCCACGATTAATCGCGGCGCCTAGGGATGACATCAACAAACTCATGCCATAAGGGTAGCCATCACCATTAATTTCACGTTGGTGAAGTTCCAGCTGATGCAACTGGGCTTCCAACATAGCAACAGGGACGCCCTTTTCAGCAACCTCAGCTAATACACTAAGCACTAATGCTTCAAACGCATCAGCGTCCTGCGGCTCGCTGCCTTCGAGGCCACACATAAAGCTCATCTCACGATTAGAATCTTCTAAACCACAAAGGGGTGATGGCGCACTGCCCAACTCAGTAGTTTCTAATGCAAAACGAAGAGGCGAGGCACTATTATCCAGCAACACCCTCGACATTAAATGAGCCTTAAGCTGCTCCTCTAAGTCATTCGAGTGGCCTAACAACCATGCTAATACATGATGGGTTTTACCTGAGGTATCCTCTTGGTCTAACTCATATCCCTCTTCCACACGTAGTGGCGAGTAGTAACGTTTTTCATCATGTATCTCAATGCTCTCTTCTAGCTTATCAAACCGAGCGAGTGCTTTCTCTTCAATAACTGCCTGTAGTTCGGCAGCCGGAATATCACCAAAGGTCATAATAACCGCATTACTCGGATGGTAATGGGTCTTATAGAATGCAATAAGCTCATCGTACGTCAGATCAGGAATGCTCTCAGGCTCCCCGCCACTGTTGTGATGATAGGTTGTCGTAGGAAAAAGGTATTTAGTAACGGACTGCCATAAGCGAGAAACCGGAGCACTCATCGCCCCTTTCATCTCATTAAAAACAACCCCTTTATACTCTAGTTCAGACTCTGGGTTATTCGGCTCAGCAAACTCGACACGATGCCCCTCTTGCTCAAAATCCAATTGATCTAAGCGACTAAAGAAAACAGCATCAAGGTATACATCTAATAGATTATAAAAGTCTTTACGGTTTTGACTTGCAAAAGGATAAGCCGTCCAGTCACTACTCGTCATAGCATTCATAAAAGTATTTAGAGAGCGCCGTGTCATCATAAAAAATGGGTCACGTACAGGAAACCGCTCACTGCCACACAAAGCGGTATGCTCCAAGATGTGTGCAACACCTTTAGAATCTTCTGGAACTGTACGCAAGCCAACTAAGAAAACATTTTCAGTATGGTCAGCTGCTATATGGTAATGCGCAAGCCCCGTTTTGGTATGACGATACTCTGTAACATCAATCCCGAGTGATTCTATTATTTCTGTACGGATAAATTCGAAAGTCTTATGCGGGGTTGGAGCAGTCTGAATAATTGTCATGAAAAAAATTGATCCCGTTACTGACAAGCTTAAAACCGGTAAAGCATCCTGCTTTGACGCAATAAACACAGCAAACTCTACCCTATTGATTGATTGTAATGACTATTAGCCACGATGAACAACCTTGAACAGCTTAAGTAGGCATAATTCTTCGCCTCTCTTTAATAAACTAAGGTCTAAGAGGGGCGCTAATAGCCATTATAGCAACCAATCCCCCCCCACAGAAAAGCACCTTGAATTACCTATCTAATTGTTTATAAAGAGATAAAAATAGAAAGAGCAAAAAACAGTCTTTTTTTGTGCATTGCACAAAAAAATATTTGACAGGTTATTTATTAATCACTATATTGAATACAAATGCTGCAACGCACAAAGTTAATTTTTGATTCTCAGAGGAATTGAACATGTATGATGATCTGATGAAAGACGTCCAGGAAAAAATGCAACCAGCGATTGATGTTGCTGAAGTAAATAAAAAAGCGTTGGAAACTTTGTTTTCCCTTCAGTCTGAATACGTAACAGACTTTGTTGATTCAAGCGTTGCTCAGCTAAAAGCACTTTCAGAAGTTAAAGATGCTAAAGACGCTATTGAGCTTCAGGTTCAATTTTTCAAAAACTTAGAAGTAAAAATGACTTCAGTCGCTGAAAAAGAACTTGCTGCATTAACGACAGCGAAAGAAGAGATTTCTGGGATTGTAGAAAAAAGCCTAGCTGACATCAAAGAGATGCCTTATGTATCTGATTTCAACAAATTTATAACAGAAGCTACTGAAGCAACTACCGCAGCTATCACTGAAGCGACTGCTGCCGTAAAACCTGCGCCAGAAGCTAAAGCAGCACCGGCTGCAACGACACCCGCTCCAGCGGCTAAGACAGCAGCAACTCCAGCGGCCGCTGCACCTGCGAAGAAAGCACCTGCGAAAAAAGCGCCAGCTAAACGTAAGCCTGCAGCGCCTAAAGCAGCTGAGTAAGAATAGATCGTTTGGGGTCACGTTACGATCCCGCTTCTCTACTCTGGCTGGTTAATTCAGCCTATATCCTTTGCCGGTCGCCCTGACCGGCTTTTTTTATGCACAAAACACCTAACTAAATTGATTCTAATTTAGCCAGCGCAGGCAATGGCCCCTCAAGTCCCATTGCGAACTGCATCACTTTATTACGCGCGGGCGTGACTTTACCGGCCAACCCTAATCCCACATTACGCAATAACTTTAATGGCCCACGCTGGTTACTAAATACTCGGTAAAACAGATCCATGGTCTGCATCATCATTAAATTATGCTGACGTCGTTGACGCTCATACTCTTTCAACAGCACGAGTTCAGTGATATCTTCGCCCGTTCTCGCCGCTACCAAAATCGTTTCCGCTAAAGCCGCCGCATCCAGCAAGCCAATATTAACCCCTTGCCCCGCCAAAGGATGAATCATATGGGCAGCATCACCGGCTAAGGCAACACTTTCGAGGACATATTGCTGTGCATGCTGTCGCCTTAATGGAAAGGCTCCTCGCCCTAAGAGTTGATCAATATTCCCTAAACAGTCAGGAAAGGCCAATATTAATTCGGCCATAAACTGATCATCAGGTAATGCCATTAAACGCTTTATATTATCGGGCGTGTTATACCAAACCAAAGAAGCATGATTGCCTGAGAGTGGAAGAAAGGCTAAAGGGCCTGTGGGGGTAAACTGCTGCCAGGTTATATCTTGCTGACCATAATGCGTCGTCACCGAAGCAACTAGAGCACTCTGCTCATAATCCCATTTGTGAACACCAATGCCTGCCGCTTGACGCACTTTAGATTCACCGCCATCAGCCGCAATCAAAAGACGCGCAACGAGTTCACGATCCCCCTGCAAACGAATAATGCTGCTGCCCGGTGCGTAGTCTATCGCCTCAATACCCGCAGGGCAGATAAAATCTATGTTTTCAAACTGCGCCAACCGTTCGAGTAAGGCCAACTGGATAATACGATTTTCAACGATATGACCTAAGTGGTCTCGCCCAACATGGTCAGATACAAACTCAGTTGAGGCCTTCTCTTCACTCATTTCCCACACTTTCATACGACGATAAGGACAGCTCCGGCGAGAGACTATCCCCTCCCAAGCACCGACCTTATGAAGGATATTTTCAGACGCGATACTGAGGGCCGATACACGAAGATCGTGCGGCTGATCGTTATTGAAAGCGTGCGGATATTGATGCTCTAAAACCGCAACCGACAGGTTACTATCGCCTAATGCACAAGCGATGGTTGCACCAACCATTCCACCGCCCACTATCACAACGTCATATCGTGTCTTCATGTTTTCTACCAAACCATCGTATAAAATGCAGAAGTGAGTATACGCAAAATAAAAGCGGACTTCTTGATAAAGGGAATAGAAAACAACGAATCACTTAAACTCCGCTATAACGGTAGGCAGTTTTATCGATAATTCCCCTCTTAATGCGAATTTGCCACGTTTTTTTCTACGAAGCAGACGAATTTGATTTATAATCCTTCTATCTTTTACCCTTTCCAAATGAGCCTACCGTGTCCAATACCCGTTTTTCCAGTTTAGACCTTCCCCAATCCATGCTTGCTAACCTAGACAGTCTGGGATATCAGCATATGACCGCGATTCAAGAGCAAGCATTACCAGAACTACTTGCAGGTAAGGATCTAATAGCCAAAGCCAAGACTGGCAGTGGTAAAACAGCTGTTTTCGGTATTGGCACGCTACTAAAACTCAAGACAAAGAACTTTGCCACACAATCGCTAGTGCTTTGCCCTACCCGTGAGCTTGCCACCCAAGTCGCTAACGAGTTGCGTAAACTTGCACGCTTTACAGAGAATGTGAAGATTTTAACTTTATGTGGCGGGCAGTCTATCGGGCCACAGATTGGCTCTTTAGAGCATGGTGCACATATTGTTGTAGGCACCCCAGGACGCATTAAAGATCACCTTCGCAAGAAAACCTTACGCTTAGAGCAAGTCCATACAGTTGTCTTAGATGAAGCCGATCGTATGCTCGACATGGGCTTTGCCGACGATATTCGGGATATCATCTCCCATGCACCCAGTAAACGACAAACACTTTTATTTTCAGCGACCTACCCTAAATCGATTGCGAAACTAAGCGCCGATATTCTGGTAAACCCAGTTACCGTTGAAGTTGAATCGACCCATAGTCAAAATCAGATCGAGCAATACTTTTTTGAGATTAACAAAGAGAATAAGCTCAATAACCTGACCGATATTATGAGTAACTATCAGCCTGAATTCGCCGTTATTTTCTGTAATATGAAGCAGACCTGTAACGATGTTCAACAACATCTAAAAGCGATGGGTTATAGCGCAAGAGCAATACACGGTGACTTAGAGCAGAGAGAGCGTGACCAAGTGCTGATGCAGTTTGCTAATCGCAGCTGCTCTTTCTTGATTGCAACGGATGTTGCCGCCCGCGGTCTTGATATTGACGAACTGCCCTGCGTGATCAACTACGACATTACCCGTGATGCTGAAGTTCACACCCACCGTATCGGCCGTACTGGCCGTGCAGGTAAGCAAGGGATCGCCCTCAACCTCTATCAGCCATCAGAGGCCTATAAAGTAGCGGCCATTGAGGCGTATCTAAAAACTGAGTTTACAGTGAGCCCTCTACCCCGCCCGAAAGAAGACTTTGTGCCCAGCAAGCCACCTATGACCACCCTATCCATCGCTGGCGGTAAAAAAGACAAAGTACGCCCAGGCGATATTCTCGGTGCACTGACGGGTGATGCCGGCATTGATGGCAGCCAAGTGGGTAAGATCAATGTCCTCGATTATGTAGCATACGTTGCGGTCGATTCGAGTGTGGCTCGATCTGCGGTAGAACGCTTAAACAAAGGAAAGATCAAAGGCCGTAAATTTAATACTCGTCGCCTTTAATCAATCCTTTCACCGGATGCAACCTGCTGAATAATACGACGGTAATGGTCCGCCATTACCGTCCAGCTTAAATGAGTGACATCAACCCCATCAAGCCTACCCTCTGATGCTTTATGCCCAATCAACTCGGTTAAAAACAACGCCAACGCCTCAGCTTCCTTCTCTTCACTATAACGGCAACGCTCAGGAAACAGTTCAGTATAAGCAAGCCTATCCGGCACAACCGGTAAGGCTCCGGCCGCCGCCCCTTCAAGTACAGCAATGCCTTGGTAATCATGTAGCGCCGTTGATAACACAACATCTGATTGCTGCAAGAGCTGCTGATAAGCCGAACGCGACTGCATATAACCCCAATGCCCGCGTCTCTCCGCCAACAGCGTATGCAGTGCATCAAACTGTTTAGGCACCTTACGAAACTGCTGCCCAACCACATGAAGCTTAAACGCGACACCAGCGTCACATAGCAGTGCCATACTATCGAGCAGTAATTGAGGGTTTTTATCGTACTCCCAGCGATGATTCCAGGTCATAGTAAATTGCGTTGTCTCTGGCCGGTGGGGCAAAAAGCTACCCTCACTCAGCGGCACAGGCATAACCGCTGAACGCTTCTCTAACCTTTCGAGTAACCCCGCAGGAACATGATCAGGCAGTTTTCCGAGTAACGCCCTCGCCCCTTCCAACAACGTGCGTCGATTATATTCACTATTAAATAAACAATAATCCGCTGCCAACGCCGTATATAAATTCAAGATGCAAGGTTCCACACTTTTAAACTCTTTTCCTGAACTGGGGTAGGCAAACTGATTCTCATGAAAATACACAAGTGTCGGCGTGTTAGCCAACGAGGGTACAAACCCTCGTAATGCAGACAGATCCGTCATGGATGTAGCAATAACGAGATCATAAGGCTGAGAGAGGGTCTCATATTCAGAGAAAGCCCAACTCATACTGTTACCACGCATTCGCCAACTAAAGTAACGTCCCGGTAACGTTAGCACCGTCCACTGATGTTCAGGCAGATGCGCAACCAACCCTTTACGCCAATAGATATGGCTATCAGCATCGTACGCTGACAATAACAAAATACGCATAAATGAACGGGCCCTACCTCTTTAGGTTGATAGTCAGGATGACTGAATTGTTGGCATTTTACCTACCTATAGCCTATTTGCACCCAACCTCCCTTAGAAACCACACCGAAAGTATCAATATATGCGACTTTTTAAAATTCTATCCCGTTTTTAACTAATAAATTTAATACTTAATCCAACAGAAACGGAGAGCAATTCAATCTCCACAACCTTATATAGGATGGAAAAATGGATAAGCAACAGCTTGATAAACTTGAAAAAGATGTCACAAAAAACATGCAGGAAGGCGATATTATTTTTATATCTATTGATAGCTTCCTCTATCGTCAAGTTGCTAAAGGCACAGGAAGCTGGACATCCCATGTGGGCTTTATAGTACGCGAAGATAATGAGTGGTTTGTACTCGAAAGCGCGGTTCCTAAAGTCACACGCTGCCCATTACGAAAGTTTCTCGCCAGAACAACCCATAACGAAGTCAGTGTGATGCGGGTAAAAGAGGGCCTTACCCCAAGCCAGGTAGATAAACTAAAACACGCCGCCGCAGAAAAAATGGGCCGTTATTATCATTTGGGATTTAAATACGATTCCAAACGCCAGTTCTGCTCAAAGTTTGTTCACCTGACTTTCAAAGAAGCCCTAGGCATCGAAATTGGTAAAGTCCAAACCCTCGAAGTATTACTACAAGAAAACCCTCAAGCGAGTGTTAACTTTTGGCGCTGCTGGTATTTAGGGTTTGTGCCTTGGCAGCGAAAAACCATTACACCGGCCAGCCAACTCAATGACCCGAAGTTGGTCCCCGTATATACACAATGCTAGAGGCTAATTTATTACGGTGTATTCGGCACAAAAAAAACCACCCGAAGGTCACTGCTGTCCCACAATTTTTTAATCATAAAGGGATCCTCATCTGAGGGTCCCTTTTTTGCCGCTCTGGCGGTGACG
>NZ_LUTS01000021.1 GCF_001597735.1 Neptuniibacter pectenicola | reverse complement strand
GTACGCTTTCGAGAAGGGGCTGTCAGGGTTTTCATAAAATAAGTCTCCTAGGTGTCAACTTATTTCAGGACGGGTCAACGGATAAAAAAAGGGCTGCATGAGCAGCCCTTTTTTGTTTTATAAGAGCTTAGGTGTAATTGGCAGGACTATAACCACCTTCAACACCTTTAGATGCGAGTGCTACAGCATCATGGGCATGAAGACTTTCATAGTGTTCAACTTTTAACCAGAAATCTGCGTATTGAGTTTGTGCGTTTAACGCTTGTTTAAGGCGGCGAGCGGCATCTTCACAGAACATCAAGTTATGTCCATTTAAACGGGCAAACTCCTGTTCATCTGCGCGTTTAACCGCTGTTTGCACGGGTGTTTTCAGCGCATTTTCAATCAGATCAATCAGATCTGTTAATGGGAATGCACCCATCTCTTTATTTAATTTAATCCACGCGGTGGCCTGACTGCGCTGACTATGAGGTGTAGCAAATGAGCCTTTTTCAGAGAGTAGCCATTTTTCTACATCTTCAATATTTAATGAGCCCTTATCGGCAAAGTCAGTGCTAAACGCTTGCTGTAAAAGCTGGCGAGAAAGTGCTGCTGAGCAGGGGCAGGTTGAAGAGTAAGGCACACGTGTTGCCAGCTCTAACACAACTTCATTATCTTTCAGTGTTGCTCTTAATGTTGTTGAGTAGTTTTTCCAGCCGCTGTTATCGCTTTTTAACGCGTCGCGTTTAATCAGGAAATCGAACTCAAAGTTTAGAAAAACCTGAGTACTGATATCGTGATGGCTATCGAGCAGGTGGGATAAAAACTCAGTCAACGCTGGTACATTAAGCGTTTGGTTTTCAAAGAAGTTGCTTAAGGCTAAATAAAGGCGAGACATGTGAATACCTTTAACTTTGGGATTAACCAAATTAACGTAAGTATTTACACGCGCTTCAATGTTATTGATGCCAAGTTTACTGTCTTCGAACTGCAATGGGACGGTAATCCCATTCATGCCCACCCAGTCCAGAGAGCCGTGGATCTCTGGGTTTTGGTTACTGGTTACATCAGGCAAATTGGTCATGAATCGGATCTTCCACTGTTTGGTTGCAACAATCAGAGCTTATATATTGAATCTATTTATTCAGCTGAATAATACCAATTAGTTGGATCTAAGTGGTTTGTTCTGCATCTTATCTATATAAATAGTTACATGAGGGCGTCTTCCTGAAAAACAAGTCTTTCTAGGGCAACGCAGTAAGCAGAACTTCATTTATTCAGGGTGTTGAATTAAATATTTTCGTACAACTCTAGTCTTAAAGTATCAATATATACGAGGTGCGACGTACCATACCCCTAGCCCAAGGGGTTTGGCAAATCTCTCAAGAAAAAATTAACAAATTAAGTGTTTTTTCGCTGAAAAAGACAGAAGTTGACGCTTTTTGATAATAAATAATTACATTTTGAAGGGGTATTACTTGATTCAGAAAGCCGACTTCTACATTGTATAGAGAAAATTATTAACTGAACTATTTATTCAGTCATAACGTCACATACATAAATACAAAGTCCTTGAGGGCTGCTGCTATGTCTATAGGAGGCCTATAGCATGAACGATCCTATTACTAACTTTGCAATCAACTTCATTGCATTTGTTGGTATTGTCTTTTTAGCTATCTTTGCAATTCTTGCGGTTGTAGCTTTAGTGCTTTATCAGATTGATAAGCACCAGACGACACAAACCATACGTAGAAATTATCCGTTGATAGGCCGCTTCCGGTATATTTTTGAGCATATTGGTGAGTTCTTTCGCCAATACTTTTTTGCGATGGATCGTGAGGAGATGCCATTTAACCGGGCGCAACGATCGTGGGTCTATCGCGCAGCAAAAAATGTCGATAGCACTATCGCATTTGGCTCAACCCGTGATTTAAGGATACCGGGTACGTATTACTTTCTTAACTGTCCCTTTCCTATGCTTAAGGAAGATGCGGTTCAGACCGAAAGTTTGCGCATAGGACCCTATTGTACAAAGCCTTATGATGCGCCGTCGTTCTTTAATATTTCGGGTATGAGCTATGGTGCTATGTCTAAACCTGCGGTGCAGGCATTAGCGCAAGGGGCGAAAAAAGCCGGTTGTTGGATGAATACAGGTGAAGGGGGGCTATCCTCTTTCCATCTTGATTCAGGCTGTGACATTGTTTATCAGATCGGTACCGCTAAGTATGGGTTACGTGATAGCAATGGCAAACTGTCCGATGAGAAGCTGAGGGAAAAAGCGAGCATTGAGCAAGTTAAGATGTTTGAGATCAAGCTCAGCCAAGGCGCTAAGCCAGGTAAAGGCGGTATTTTACCTGGGGAGAAAGTAACCGCGGAGATCGCTGCGGTTCGTGGTATCCCTATTGGAGAGGATTCGTTAAGTCCTAATCGTCACCCTGATGTTGCGTCTATATCTGATCTTTTAGATATGATCGAACATATTCGTGCGGTAACGGGTAAGCCTTGTGGCTTTAAGATGGTACTCGGCGATACGGAATGGCTGGATGAGTTCTGTGAAAGTATCGTAGAAAGAGGCGTCGAGTGTGCACCTGATTTTATTACCTTGGATAGTGCTGATGGCGGTACTGGGGCTGCACCTATGCCATTGATGGATAGTGTTGGCCTACCGTTACGCGAAAGCTTGCCTATATTGGTGAATAAATTGATGGCGCATGACCTACGGGATCGTGTCCGTGTGATTGCTTCAGGAAAATTGATTAATCCAACCGATGTGGCGGCTGCCTTGTGTATGGGGGCTGACTTTGTCGTGACGGGGCGTGGCTTTATGTTTGCGCTTGGTTGTATACAAGCCTTGCAGTGTAATAAAAACACCTGCCCAACCGGAATTACGACGCATAACCCCGATCTGCAACGGGGCTTAGTACCTAAAGTGAAGGCGGATAGGGTGGCCAACTATCATGATCATCTTGTGCATGAAGTTGAGATGATTGCCCATTCGTGTGGCGTAACAGAACCGCGCAAGCTTAAACGTAAGCACTGTGCGATTGTTGTTGAGGGCAGCCGATCTATACCCCTGAATATATTGTATCCAGAGTATTAGGGCTAAAACGCTTATCGACTAACGAAACACGCCAGCCTTAAAGGCTGGCGTTTTAGATTCGGTTAGCTTTCAAGCCAGCACTCTTCAATATGTGCCGCAAGCTCTTTCTCTTCAAAGCGCTGCTCAATAGCACGGCGTGCTTTTAACGCTCGCCGAGAGGCAAGTTTTTTGCGCGATAGTTTCTCTTCCTCTTCAAACCCTACGAGCAGATCGAAGACTTCCGTTTGTACTTCATTTAGGTTTTCGGTATTTCTCAACATCATAAACTCCTGATCTTATCCTAACGGTCAGAAGGCCCATCGAATTTCAGTACATTGAGTAAGTACCATGACGAAGGGCACTGGCGAGTGAGCATGAGAAACAAAAGCATCTTATGCTCTGTTTAAAAACAACCTAACCCTAGTTTTATTATAGCCGCGGCTAAATTTCAAACAGTTTTCGGTTGAATTGTACGTTTAAAGCGAGGCCCATCATAAAAACAGGTTGTTGCAGGGAGATGAACGGAAGATGTAAGAATGGTGAAATAATGGGCAATAAACTGGCGTTATTACCCACTATGATGGTTTTTAAACTATCTTTCGCTTTCCGATAGGTTGGACAGCTTACGTAGCGGAGGACGTTTATCGTTTTGGCGTAATGAGCGCAGGCTACGTTTAATGGTTTTAAGGTGATCGACTAGTCCGGGGCCTAGTTTCATGGCAACGCCAACGGCGAGTACGTCGATGACAACCAGATGTAGTACCCGTGATGACATTAAAGTACTGAGGTCTTTATCTTCTTCCAGATCAATATGAATCGAAATGGTTGATGCTTCAGCAAGGGGTGTGTTGCTTGGGCAAAGCGAGATGACCGTGGTGCCTGTGTCTTTGACTAAGTTGACGGTATGCAGCAAATCTTTTGTGCGGCCCGTTTGTGATATAGCGACGACAACATCTCGCTCATCGAGAGAAACCGCAGAGATCGCCTGCATATGTGGGTCAGAGTAGGAGGTCGTAGACACTTTTAAGCGGTGGAACTTATGTGCCGCATCGGTACAAACGGGTGCCGATGCGCCAAACCCGTAAAACTCAACCCTACGCGCTTTCGTTAGGCTATTGATCGCCGCTTCTACCGTTTCGGTGTCGAGCTGCTCTTTAATATTGAGAAGGTTACCGATCATGGAATCAAAGATTTTCTCTTTAAACTCCATGACGGTGTCTTTGGTGTTGAGTGAGAACTGTTCATAATTTGTATTACTCGCCAAGCCTTGGGCTAGGGTGAGTTTAAAATCCTGAAAGCCATCGTAATTTAAGGCACGGCAAAAACGCACAACAGTCGGTTCACTGACATTCGCTTCAGATGCTAAATCAACGATACGCATATGGATAACCTCATTCGGGTTCCCCAGTACAAAGTCTGCGACCTTCTGCTCTGACTTCCTTAAATTTCCGTGCGCTTCCGCTATCGATTTAAGCAGATTAAACGAATTCAACTAACCACCTCACTACCATCAAGATAAAACCCCTATCTAAAGTATAACAAGCTTATACATGACAGATCACCTTTTAGTGATATTTGTCACGTTTATCATGTGGGCTTGTGTTATCAAGGGTGATAATTCGGGGTTTATAAGGTTAGGTTGGCGGATCTGTTTTAGATCGGTTTATGCCGTATTTTGTTAAACGTGCCGAGGCCTATAATAGAATTGTTCAGTGCGTTATATTACGCTGCAAATAATCATAAATTCGGTACAATACACACTTTCCCATAGATCTGGTGATTTACATGTCTGAACCGCGCGTTGATAAAGAGTTTTACGATCTTAAAGATTGGCAATTAGCTGCTTATTGTGCCGCGATGTCTGAACGAATGTTTCCTAACTTTGCATTGTTTGCGCGGTTGATGGAGTTTGGCGAGCTGGCGAAAATGCGACAGGTTTTGGATGGTGTTTGGGATCACCTTAATAATAGCGGCGCCAAAATGAACTTTGAGGTTCAGCTGGATAATGTCGAAGCTAATATGCCAGATCTGGATAAGTTTGACATGTATGGGGCCTCCCCTGCACTTGATGCGATTGTTGCGTTATTTTCGACGTTGAACACTATATTGTCTGCTGATGCGGGCGAAGTGCTTAATGTGTCTAATATGTCACGTGAGTCTGTTGCAACGTTTATCGAAATGAATGCGGATGATCAGATCTCTGACGAAGAGCTTGTACGTTATATCAATACCCATGACCTAATGCTGCAGGAAGATGACTTCCATGCGGATATCATTGATATCTTGCAGGACGACCTGCCGCGTAGAGAGGCGCTTTCGGAACTTAGAGAGCTCGCTCATAATGGCGGTTATAGTAATTTAGGTATCTGCGACGGCGAATAATCCATGTTAAAAATTGGTTTAGTGCTGCTTGTTATACCGGCATTGATATTGATGACGGTTTTTTTTATAGACCAATCGACTGTCGCCGCGTGTGCGGAGCAGGGTGGATCATATAACTACCAATTAAACGAATGTGATCTGCAAGCAAAACATCCCTTTACCCCGCTCATGGTTCGCCACCCGCTGTTGGTAAATGGCATGATGTTGCTCTCTGTGATTGGGCTACTGCTCTGTATGAAAGGCCTGCTATGGCGCCCTCAAAAAGGATTTAAAAATGATTAAGAAGCTCGTTTGGGCCATTGTATTACTTATTGTTGTTGGCCTTTTTGGTGCTTGGTTAACTCAAGATTATTGGTTGCCGGAGTGGAACCAAACGCTAGCCGAAGAGACTGAGCGTTATCAGCAGGAGGGGCTCGCTTTTGGTCAGCAAGCAGATCAGCAGGCCTGTTTAGAAAAGACCCTCAGCAGTTTTGATCGTTGTTCCGGTTTTGCATGCACCGTTAAACACGGTAAGTTTTTAAATGCCTGTCTGAAACATGCGGCCAACAGCCCTGAATTTTGTAAAGATGTACCCGCCTATAACGAAGAACGTTCCGACGATGATAAAACCTGGGCAAGGGAGAGTTGTTGGGGGCGAGATATTCGAGGGGAAGGTTGCCGATTGTTGATGCGGCAACAGCAGTTGTTTTGTTCTAAACAAACAGATTAATTATAAAAAAGCGGACAGGTTGTTCGCTTTTTTTTTGCCTATCAATTTACAATTTTATACGGCTAGCTTAAGTTAAACGTATGTTTTAAAACGGGTAGCTTTGCTTGTTTGTATAAAAGCTGTACAGTGTATGAACGACGCATAAAGACGTCACATAAAAATAACAAGAAAGTAATGGATGGGGCTGGTAGAAGAAGCCTAGCAGCTCGGGGCGAAGCAACGTTGTACTATATGGTATTGCGTACTTATGGTAGTTGAAAAAATCAGTATTTGTGCATCGGATGCATCAAGTCATAATTCTGCAGCATTAGTTGAGGATTATCAGTACCAATTAAGTACTGGTATATTGGATTATTGTGCGTGCAGTTTCACATATGCTACTTCAGTCTGTCGAACTGTTCGCCGTGATGTGGGTGTACCCTCTTTTATTACTGGGATAGGGGGCTAGAATGCAGATTGGTTCCATTGGTTTTCCTGAAGACCAGCGAGTAAAGCTGGAAAAAATATTTAAGCTGTCAAAGCAAACACGTTACACCTTAGTTGATCCTGATTTTGATAACCTGCCTGACCTAATGTTGGTCTTTGGTTTTGATCTAGATGAACATCCTGAACTTGCAAACCTTCCCTCTGGTTACCACTCACGTTTGATCTTAGTCGGCCGCGGTAGACCCCATGATAAAAGTTATACCTGCCTTGGTTATCCGCTCGTTTCCTCACGTGTTTTACGGACGTTAGATAGTGTTACGCGTGAAAATGAAGAGATGGAGTGTGCGACGCCTCAAACGGATGAAGAGAATCGGTTTAGTAAATATGATGATATCTCTCCAGAGGCGGAGACACTGCCCTCTAGTCGCAGTGGTTTCAACGTCCTTGTTGTTGATGACAATGAAATTATGCAGCAAGCCTTAGATGCTGAGCTTCAGTTGCTGCCTTTACCTGTGAGTGTGCATTTTGCAGCGACAGGAGAGGAGGCGTTAGAGAAGGTTGCTGCCCATAGTTACGATTTTATCTTTCTTGATGTTGTTATGCCGGGTATCGATGGCTTCGAAACCTGTGCAGAAATGCGAAAACATCCAGACTTAAAGAAAACCCCAATTATTATGCTGACGTCTAAAACTTCTCCTATGGATGAAGTTAAAGGCATTATGTCAGGCTGTTCCACTTATTTGACCAAGCCGATAGAGCATGAAGAGTTTCAAAAGGTGATCAGTAGAGTGTCTAATTGGGTTGACGAGTTTCAAAAAGCTTAATGATATTGGAGGCGGTTGGTGAAAAAAGTTCTTGTAGTGGAAGATGATCCGGTTCAACAGAAGCATATATGCACAGTGTTGGTGGGATGTGGTGTCGAGGTCATTGCTGCCAGTGATGGGAAGCAAGGATTGGAGAAGGCAAAAAACGAGAAACCGGATTTAATCTTTATGGATATTGTGATGCCTGAGATGGATGGTTTTTCTGCATGCCGACAAATCACTACAGATGAGCTGACGAAGCATATTCCTGTTGTACTTGTTTCAAGTAAAAAGGAAGAAGCGGATAAGGTTTGGGCTCAGCTTCAAGGCGCTTCAGCGATGGTGTCAAAACCATTTACAGATGAAGACCTCCTTGCGCAGATTAACGCACTGACGTAACAGAGTGGGATGATGGATACTCAGCAAGCCAGTACTGATCAAGGAAGTTCATCTGAATTTCATCAAATTAGGCATGGATTTGAAGTGGGCAGCTGCCCACTTCTTATCTCGGAAAATACACGAGCAGAGGTGGTTAAAGCGCCGGCTATTTGTGCTATTCCGTCAACGCCTGATTGGTTTTCAGGCTTTATCAATCATCGCGGAGAGACAGTACCTGTTTATAACTTGAATAAGTATTTACAGATACTTGATGAGACCGATGATGCACAAGACTGGGTTTTGTTGATTGATGATCACCCCAACACGGTAGGGATCCTTTTAAAGTCTCCGCCGCAAAGTGTTGTGGACCCTGAACGGCTAGATGAGGTGGCCATAGGGCTGCCTGAAATTATAGAAAGCACTGTACGTCATGTTTACAGCGATAAAAAAAATAAATGGTTTGAGGTCGATCATCGGCTTCTATTTCTAGCCTTAAAGAAACAGTTCTAAAAAGTACGGAGAGTTAGATCTATGCAATCGTTTTGGGAGTTTAAGAACGTACGGATACCGATTAAGTTTGCCATCGCGTTGGCACTGCTGTGTGCTGGCTTGATCTTTATGAGTGCTTCTTACTATCAGACAATCGTTCTGCAAGAAAAAGCACAAGCGCGTTCGCAGGACTTGAACGACTTTCTACTTTTGGTCAGTCGCATACAGGCAAACGTATCCGAAGCACGTTATCAAGAGAAGAGCTTCCAAGCTGAGAAAGAGATGGATCAGCTCACGATGTATAACGACATCATGGAAACGGTTGATACCGATATACTTAGTTTAAAAGCGTACCTGCGTACCGACGAAGATAAAGCGTTGGTTGAACAGTTTCAGGCCATCATTGACCAATATCAAGATACGTTTTATGACGCATCTGAAGCGAGTATGGAGATTGGTTTAAGCAAAGAGGCGGGGTTGTCCCAAGAGATTCGTACGTTGATCTGGCAGACCGAGCCACTGGTGGTATGGCTTGAGCGTAGCTGGATACGGGAAGAACTGAATACCCTAAGCACCAACATTGATGAATTTGTCGCCGGTGATGGACAAACGGTCACCGCCGAGCAAGTACAAGCAAATATCGTTCGCTTAAAGAACCAAATTGAAGCAACTAACCTGCGTTCGGCAACTCAGCGCTCCACGTCAAGCAACCGTGAAACCGCGGTGAGCAACATGAACCGCGTTGACGAACTCTTTGTTCAACTAGCAGATTCTGTTGAACGGAAATATACACAATATACTCAATTACAAACGATCATCGCCCAACTAGCACCTAAAATCGACGAAGTGACCGAGCTTGCCGCTGCTTATAAAGTGCAGAATGACAACTTGCAGCTTGATGACATGAAAGAGATGGCAACCTACTTCTTCATCTCAATGGGGTTAATGATTACCGCCTTAGCGGTCTCCATGTCGATTGTAAAATATGGCGTAATCGATCCACTGAGAAATATACAAAACGCAATTGACCGGGTACGTAACGGTGAGGTTGATGCGCGTAGTGAGCTGGACAGTAAGGATGAGCTAGGTCAGTTATCCAACGTATTGGATAGCATGCTGGAAGAGAAAGAGAATGCCTTGCAGCTTAAAGAAGCTGAAAACAAACGCCTTAACAGCTCCATTATTTCGTTAATTCAAAACGTTTTCCAGATATCGCAACGGGACCTGACCGTGCGTGTACCTGTAGCTGAAGACGTAACCGGGGCAATATCGGACTCCGTTAACCAGCTGGTTGAATCGATTGAATCGGTACTGCTTGAAGTTAATGTGGTTTCGGGTCGTGTAAACACCGCATCCGCACAGGTGAAATCGCAGTCAGAAACGGTACTTAGTTATGCCGAGCGTGAGAAAGAGGAGATCAGTGAAACACTCGATGGTCTTGATTCCGCGATTAAAGCGATGGAGTTAATCTCTAAGCTGGCGGTGATCTCAAACAATGCCTCCCAAAAAGCGATCAAAACATCGGAAACTGCGATGGATTCCGTATCGCAGACAATTGAGAGTATCAATAAAATACGTCAAACCATCCATGAGGCGGAAAAACGTATCAAACGCTTGGGTGAACGTTCGCAAGAGATTGGCGGTATCGTGAACTTGATCAATAACATCTCAGAACGTACCCACGTACTGTCGCTTAATGCGAGCATGCATGCGGCCTCTGCAGGTGAAGCCGGACGAGGCTTGATGGTGGTGGTAGATGAGGTACAGCGCCTCTCAGAAAACTCCCGTGAAGCAACCTCTGAAATTGAATCCCTTGTAAACAATATTCAGCTCGAAACCGCTGATACCATCAACGTAATTAACAATGTAATCAGTGACGTTGTTGAAGGGACACGCCTTGCAGAGGAAGCGGGTGAGCGTATGGGCGAAACACGAACCACTACCCAAACCTTGGTTGACTCCGTTGTGCGTATCGCGCACAGCTCGGTTAAACAGGCGAAAGTGGCAGAGGAGCTTCGTGAACGTGCAACAAGCATTAATGAAACGACTCAAGCGACAAATGCTGAGATGCGCCAGCAGGCTGAACTGTCTGATGAATTGGTAGATGCGGCTCAAGAGCTTCAGAAATCAATCAGTGTATTTAAATTGGCCACGACTGAACACTAATAGGGTAGAGATCAATGTTTGATCCTAAACTAGCCATCGAGTGGCTGAATGCAAAACAAAAACTCTGTCTTAAGATGGAGTTGCCGCTGACTGAACTGATCGTCGAGCTGTATGAATATGTCGACCAGTTCAGTGAGCATGACCTGCCCGGCTTAGCGGATTTTCTAGCGCTTTATGCTGAGTTATTAGAATCTTTACCTGAGGTGCATTTTAAGCAGGTAGAACCTGTTATTCACCGCTTATCTGAGCACTTAGATGGGGTGTTTGGTCGCGACCCTTCAGGGGTGGCTAAAGGCTTAGTGGCCTGTTTACAAGATGTGGCTTGGTCAGAACCCCTGCCTGAAGAGGATAGTGGTTTTTTACTGGAACTGCTTGAACTGGATTGTCAGCAGTTAAGCGGTATCGATTCGGTTGCCGCTGTTGTGCCTGCTGATGAGGACGTGCTGGCGGTAGAATCACTATCGGCTGCCGGTGATGTCGACGCGGACCGCGCGGGTTCATCCAGTGAATTAGCCAATGATGTCGTAGCGCCTGCCCCCTTACTGGCAGCCTCCATAAAGGTCGAAGAGGCTTTTCCTGATCTGTTTGCTTTGCTTATGGAGATGGGTACTGCATTACCTGAGTTTAGTGAGGCCCATACCGAACAGTTCTATGAGCAGATCGATACCCACTCTGAACATGATTGGTCTGGGTTTTCTGACTTGCTTGCCCTCTATGGGGAGCTACTGGCCCAGCTAGAAGGGGGTGATTCCGCCCCTTGTGCGACTGAACTTAATCACGCGATTCTTGAGCTACTATCCGATCCCGTTGCCGACAAGGTTTCACCGATTCTCTCTTTAATGACCGATGAGCGTTGGCCTGAACCGGTTGCGGCTGAAGACACCGCATTTTTAAGTGACCTTTTACAACATGATATAGAGCGGCTGAATAGTGATTTAACGATTTTAGATAGCCACGATGATGCTGAAGAGATTGAGCCGTTAGCGTTAATTAAAGAGGTTATAGAACCTCTAGAATTGCCTGCTACGGATGAGGCGCCAGCGCCTGTTACCCCATCCGAAGCGGCCATAGAACCGACGATAGAACCGACGATAGAACCGCCCCTATCTTTACCTGAACCTCCTAGCTTTTGCGCTATCGACTTTACGCTTTTGCAGCAAGAGGGGCCAAAAATCGATCCAGCTGTGGTCGATATGCTATCCCAGTCGGTAACGGGACTGGCGCAAAAATGGCAAGCTAGCGCGCCCGAACGCACCTTACTGGAAGAGTCTGCTGATTTACTAGGTACGGTTATTCGGGCATTGGACACCATCAATCTTATTGGTGCCAAAGTGCTGGTGGAAGGGTTGATACTTAACCTTAACTACTTTCTTGAACATGACCTTCCGCTGTCGGTTGATTCTGTTGAATCTATTCATGCGTGTTTAACGGGGCTACAGGATTATTTTGTTGATATCAGTATCTACGAGCGTCAACAAACACTGCTTGATCAGTATGTCGATACACAACTCCCTTGCCGTCCGAGCGTAGAGCAAGCCTCGTTTATCATGGGGCTACTGGCGCTGGCGTCTTTGCAACGCAGCGGAGATATAGAGCAAGAGCAAGCAAGTGCTGCGGATATCGCGTTGCAAGAGACGGGAGAGGTTGATCCCCAATTGCTCGATATGCTGCACCATGAACTACCGACCTTGTCTGAAGCCTTTCTCGATAACATACAGAAAACCTTTGCCGCGTCGGATAAAGAGGCGTTACGCAGTGCGCAACGGGCCGTGCACACCTTAAAAGGGCTGGCGAATATGGCCGGTATTAAAGGTGTGGCGAACTTAGCCCATCGGCTTGAAGATGTGATGGAGTATCTGACCGATGCGGATCAGTTGCCCACCGGTCCCCTAAAAGATGACCTTTTTGAAGCGGCGGACTGTTTAGCGGCGATGTCAGAAAGTGTGATTGAGGGCACGCCTGCACCCGATAATGGGTTGCAAATACTGCAGTTGATTATGGACTGGGATTATCGACTCAAAACCGAGGGGGTGTCAGCGCTAGAACAGGCGGTGACCTCATCTGTTGTGAGTAGCCCTGCCGCGCTTGAGCCGTTAGCCTCTGATCCTACTCCGCCTGAGCAAGAGAAAGCGTCAGAGGATAAAACGGGACAGGAAAACACGCCCGAGGAGTCACCTGTTTTCCGTGTGCCTCGCTCTATTTTGGATAACCTTTTCCGTTTGGCCGGCGAATCAAGCACATTGAATACCCAGCTGGATGAGGAGGTGACACAGCTGCGTGGGTTTACACGTACCAATCGTGAGCGTCACCGTATTTTACAGCGCGTACTTTTTGAGTTGGAGCAGCAGTTCGACGAGCAGATGAATACCCAGTCTGAGCTTGATGAAAACTCAGAAGATTTTGATCCACTCGAGATGGATCGATATAACGAGATTCACACGACCCTCTCCCGTGTACATGAGGCGGTTGCCGATGTACGTGAGATCCAACAGGAGATGGAGGGGCATATTCAGAGCTTAAGCTCTTTGCACATTGCGCAGTCGGGGTTACAGAAAGAAACCCTCGATAACGTGCTCAGCACTCGATTAGTGCCGGTAAAAACCATCACCTCCCGTTTGCAGCGTATATTGCGTCAAGCCTGTCGAGCCACGGAGAAGAAAGCCAACCTTATCATCGAGGGTGAAGACACACTGGTTGATAGCTATATCCTGAATCAGCTGGCCGATCCTTTACTGCACATCATCCGTAATGCGGTGGATCATGGGATAGAAACGCCTCGTTTACGTTTACAACGCAGTAAGCCTGAAGAGGGCACGATCACGCTGACATTCTCCCTGCAAAACGCCATGATTGATGTGAAATGTCGAGATGATGGCGATGGTATTAACACGCAGCGAGTACGTGCTGTCGCCGAGGAGCGGGAGCTGATTGAGCCGGGTTTAACGCTCTCGGATGACGAGATTAATCGATTAATTTTGATCCCAGGGTTTTCCACACGAGGTGAAATTAGCCAGTTGTCGGGACGTGGTATCGGCATGGATGTGGTGTATCAGCAGATTTTACGCTTACAAGGTACGCTAGATATCACCTCGCGCAGCCGCGAAGGCACGGAGCTTCATTTAGCGATGCCCGCCAGTTCGCTTATGGTACGCACACTGTTGGTTCGTTGTGGGAAACAGGTTTTTGCCTTAGCGGGTCATGGTATTGAACAGAGTTTGATATCGCTAGATGGAACCTTTAACCATGAGGGTGAGGCGTTGCTATTCCAGCATGAAGGGGAGGATTACCCCGTGTATATGCTTGAGCATCTTCTCGATGAGCGCAGTTATAATTATATGGAAGCTGAAGCCATTCATCCGGTGTTGATTATCAATATGGCACAAGGTGAACGAGTGGCTGTTTTGGTTAAAGAGGTTATAGCCCATCGCGAGTTAGCCTTCAAGCAGATGGGGGACTATCTGCCGGATTTGCCGGGCTTACCTGGGTTAACGATCTTGGCCAATGGTCAAGCGGCACCGATTGTCGATCTACCGGGACGTATTCGTTATAAACGCTCGATTTTCAATGAGCAGCCGTTACTGGCTGACCTTGAGACGGAGCTAGAACTGCCGCGTATTCTCGTGGTGGATGACTCATTAAGTGCACGTAAAACGCTGGAAACCCTATTGAAAGATACGGGTTACGAGGTGATGACGGCCATTGATGGTCTGGATGCCTTAAATCAGATGCGTAAACGCCCGCCGGATCTTGTCATTACCGATATGGAGATGCCAAGAATGGGTGGAATTGAGCTATCAACGGTGATCCGTAACCGCAATGAAACGGCTCACCTACCTGTGATTATGATCACCTCCCGTTCAACGGAAAAACATCGCACAGAGGCTGTAGACGCGGGTGTCTCTGCATATTTAACAAAACCTTGGTCTGAAAATCAGTTATTAGATCAAATTGATGACCTATTGGCTGAAGTATGTATCTGATAAAAGGATGGTTTTTATGAAGGCGTTTAAATATCTGCTCCTCTGTTTTCTCTTTATAAGCAGCGCACCTCGTGCTGAAATAACGTCGATAGAAGCCTTTATAAATGCATCCTCAAATCAGACGCGGCTCACTCAGGAGATGCTGAAAAACTATATATTAATCGGTATGTCCGTGCGGGGACGAAAAGCGGAGCAAGACTTAAAGGCGGCTATTGCTGAGTATGAAGCGGCTGAAAAAGAGATTCTTAACTTCGCTAATGCGCATTCACAGGTGCAGACGCTATCCTACGCTAAAACGGATACCGTTCGAGAGACCTTCAAAAAGGCGGCGGCGCACTGGGTACAGGTAAAACCTTTATATGAACAAACGCCGGCCCCAGAAAATGTTGAAGAGGTTCGCGCACAAACCGAGCTGCTTTTATCGGAGTGGCGTACAGTAACACAAGAGATTGTTGCAAATACTGAGAGTAAGTATGGATCTCTCATCAGTACAGCAGGATTTGTACGCATGCTCTCTCAGCGGGTAAACAGCTACTACGCACTGCGGGCGTGGGGCTTTGATGACCGTTATTCTGAGCCATTTATGATGTCGTTAACGCTGTTTGAAGAAAACCGGAACACCCTTGAAAGTAGCCCGTTGAACAACGAAAAAATAAAAAATGAGCTGAGCAAAATACAGAAAGACTTTAAGCGTTTTAAAGATCTATCCGACACGCATGTGAATAAAGCGTTATTACCTTTGATTACGCGTTCAGCGGGCAAAATTACAGACAGTATGGATAAAGTGACAGCGTTGTATATGTATCAGGGGCTACAGTTTTAGCCCCTGAACTTGTCGTGCTACGGTGTGCGATTAGATTAGATCGTTAGGACTAGCTTACCTTTCACTTTACCTGTTTTACTCTCATCAAATGCGTTACCCACCTGTGCTAGAGGGTAGGTATTTGCCAGATTTAAGCATAGTTTTTTCTCGGCGTATAAGCCTGCAAGCTGACCTAACTGGTCACTGTTGGGCTCAACACGAATCGGTTCGACGTTTACCTTGATCGCGTCTCCCGCAGCAATAACCTCGTCTTTAGTGGCCGAAGGTAAGGTAACTAAAGTGCCGCCCGGTTTTACACAGGCCAGTGCCTCAATACCGACCTGACCGCCGATGCCATCGATGACAAGGTCGACATCTTTAGCGTGGTCGGTAATCTTTTGGGTGTGATAGTCGATGACTACATCCGCGCCGAGGGCGGTTAAGAAATCATGGTTAGCGGCTGATGCGGTTGTGATGACCTGCGCGCCCGCCCATTTCGCCAACTGTATTGCCAAATGGCCAACACCGCCTGCACCGGCTAGGATCACGACCCGTTGCGAGGCTTTTAAATTGCCTTTATCAAACAGCGCTTGCCATGCGGTCAAGCCGGCTAAACCTAAGCCAGCGGCCGCTTCTACTGGCAGTTCGGCGGGCCGTAAACTGATCTGGTCAACAGGTGCGGCAACATACTCAGCGAAACAACCGGCACGCTCAGGAAAGCGGATAAAGCCAAAAACAGGGTCGCCTACCGAAAAGGTGGTTACATCATCCGCGATTTTAGCCACAGTACCGGCAAACTCCCAGCCTGGAATAAAAGGTAGGTCGCCAATAAAAGGCGCTGCACCACCGCCGCTACACGTTTTCCAATCAATTGGGTTGACGCCCGCTGCTTGGTTTTTGATTAAAACCTGTCCAGGGTTAAGCTCGGGTTCTGCTAATTCGGTATAAGATAAGACTTCGTTAGATCCAAACTCACTGATCTGTATTGCTTTCATTTACAACTCCAACGGATGAATAAGTAACCCTTACTAAAAACTAAGTTATATAACCTATGCAGGGCAGCCGACAACACTGTTTTTTGGTAGGCTAGCTATCTTTAGGGACCTCTGAAAGGATAAAGGGTTCCGTTTTGATAGCAACAAGTAAAGGCGAGAGTGATGTATCTGGCAATAATAGAACAGTTTTTATTTTGGGGTGGGTTGTTGGTCTTTCTTGTCTCTTTAGCAATGTATGCTGGAAGAACTAAAGATTACAAGTCATTGGTGGAGTTTTGGAAGCCAACGATTAATATGACTAAACGTGAGTTTGACGTTAATCGTGCGGGCTTAACGATGATGATTGTGGCGGTAGCCATTCGTATAATTAACTTCTTGATATAGTAAAGGCGATTATGAAAGGAAATCCTATTCGAGGAGCAGGGTATTTACTGCGCGGATTGCAGATGTTACCTGATCCACAAATTCGGCCCTTTGTGCTGGTGCCGCTTTTAACCAACATTATTTTGTTTGTGGGTGCGATTTGGCTGCTGTTTAGTCAGTTTGGCGGTTGGGTTGATGCTTTGATCTCTGCGTTTCTACCCGATTGGGAGTGGCTATCATTTCTGCACTATATACTCTGGCCAGTGATGGCTGTGCTGGTCTTTGTGATGGTCTACTACAGCTTTTCTATAGTCGCGAATATCATTGCGGCCCCTTTTAACGGTTTTCTGTCTGAGAAGGTTGAGAAGCGTTTAAGAGGTGATGTGATTACCGATGAAGGGTGGCAAGCGGTTATTGCCCTTATTCCCCGCTCAATTGGTCGTGAGCTATCTAAATTAGCGTACTACCTACCGCGCGTGTTGTTTTTGCTGCTGTTGTCAGTGATTCCCGTGGTGAATATTGTGGCGCCTTTTCTCTGGTTATTATTTGGCGCTTGGATGATGGCGATTCAATATTGTGATTATCCTATGGATAATAATAAGGTGAGTTTCAAAAACATGAAGTTGATGCTGAAATCAGACCGCTTTACTGCGATCGGTTTTGGCGGTTTAACGCAGGTGGGGATGATGATTCCGATACTGAATCTTGTTTTGATGCCTGCGGCGGTTGTTGGCGCAACCATTTACTGGGTCGAAGCACATGCATCGACTGAAATCGATCTAGGTCAGAAAAAGTTAACGCCTTAAATCGGTTGAGACTACACCCGCCTAAGGTGGTGTAGTCTACTGATCTTCTCTGGGGGCTTGTTCAAACCCCAGCTGTTTTTGTTCCTCGTAGCTATTATCGTCAGGCTCTTGGCGTGTCGTGATAATTTCTGGTGGGAAATGGCACGCGAATGTACTGCCTTTTCCTACTTTACTCTTAATCGTTAACTGCCCGTGGTGGCGTGCGAGAACATGTTTAACAATGGCAAGGCCTAAACCTGTTCCCCCGCTTGCTGAAGAACGGCTTTCATCGACGCGATAGAATCGTTCGGTTAGGCGAGGTAAATGGATGGATTCGATGCCCGGTCCATTATCTTTTACTGAGAAATGTCCCCCTTGTTCATCGACCCACCAGCTTATCTTAATATGGCCTTCTGCCGGGGTGTAACGCACGGCGTTGTAAACTAAGTTAGAGAAGGCGCTGTGGAGTTCTATCTCTTGGCCCGAGAGGTCGTGAAGTGGGTCAATATCGACCGTAAAGGTGTGACCTTTTTCCTGCGCCAGTTGTTCAGCCCCCTCCATAATATGTTGAATCACCGTGTGAATCTGAATGGGTTGCTCATCAGAGATTTGATGGCTGGCTTCGAGCCTAGAGAGTAAAAGCAGGTCCGATACTAAATTTTCCATTCTACGGGCTTGTTGCTGCATGGAGCCTAACCCGCGAATGAGAGGGCGAGGCAGGTCTTGATCAAGAAAGGTTTCTAAATAGCCACGGATTACGGTTAGCGGGGTGCGTAGCTCATGGGACGCATTCGCGACAAAGTCCTGACGGGTTTGTTCTAAACGCATAATGCGTGATACATCACGGGCGACTAATAATCGATCGGCCGCCCCAAAGCGCGTAATCTGATATTGAATTTTAAGATCATTATGTGCCGGCGATGGCAGGGTGATCGGGTCGTGATATTGCCCTCGTGTGTAATAGCGAACAAAACGCGGGTCGCGGAGTAGGTTCATCACGGGCTTCCCTTGGTCGGCTTGATTATCTAAGCCGAGCAAGCGATTGGCGGACTTATTCCACCATTCGAGGTTGTGGTTTTGATCGATAATAATAATAGCGTCTTGCAGCGCAGAGGTTGAATCTTGAAAACGCGCAATCACATTGCGTAACAGCGTCTCTCGGGCGTTTTGGCTTCGTTGCAGGCGAGACAGTTCGTCAAAAATTTCACCCCAATGGCCGGTGGTCTCTGGGAGTTCAGCGTGAGCTGTATCTTCGTGGAACCAGTCTCTTAACTTATTAAATTGGCGAATCTGTACCAGCGACCAAGCAATAAGCCCCAAGCACATGGTCCAGCCCGGATAACCTAGCATGAGCCCAACTGTAAAAGAGACACCACCCACTACCATTAGATTGGTTAACATTGAGTGGCGGTTTTTTTGCATTACTAAATCCTAATAAGTATCTACACGATGAGGTTAGGCAACATTAGCAGAGAATCGGTAGCCTGTTCCACGAACGGTTTGTACCAAATAATCATGTCGTGCACCGAGTGCTTTACGCAGACGGCGAATATGTACATCGACGGTACGCTCTTCAACATACACATTACCGCCCCACACCATATCTAATAGTTGGCTGCGGGAGTAGGCACGATCTTGATGGGTCATGAAAAACTGTAACAGACGGAACTCTGTTGGACCTAGATCAATTGGGTCCTGTTCCGAGATGACGCGGTGCGAAATCGGGTCCAGTGTTAAACCATCTACACTGACAGGTTCCTCTATCCCTTTCGGGGTTGTACGGCGAAGCACTGCTTTTAAGCGTGCAACTAATTCGCGGGGAGAAAAAGGCTTAGTGATGTAATCATCAACGCCTGCCTCAAGTCCTTTGATTTTATAATCCTCATCGCCTTTAGCGGTGAGCATAATAATAGGTAGATCCGCTGTTGTTTCGTCTTTACGTAAACGGCGGGCGAATTCAATACCGCTTGTACCAGGCATCATCCAATCCAATAAGACCATATCTGGTTTATCGTCTACGATCAGGCTATGGGCCTCATTAGCGTTTTCCGCTTCTAAGCAGTTGTATCCAGCCATCTCTAGCGCAACGGCGATCATTTCGCGAATGGGCGCCTCATCATCAACAATAAGTACGCTTTTAGAATCAGACATCGTGTTATTGCCCTTTATTTCAATTTATCGACGGGGCTATTAGAAGACAATACTGTTACACAAATATGACAGCCTGCATTAATTAGCAAGTTATTGCTTAAAAAAGATCCGATTGTGTGACGAAGTAATGGCCGGCCACGCCGATAAAAACCATTAACCCTGCGTAATGGTTATTTAAAAAGGCGCTAAAGCACAGGTCACGGTCACGGTGACGAATGAGATATTGCTGATAAACAAAAAAGGCCGCCGCCGCGATGAGGCCTAGATAGTATAGCCAGCCTAAATTGACCTGTTTTCCAACCAGCGCCAGGGTGATAAGCGTCGAACACTGTAAGACCCCGATGATCACCTTATCCGCATCTCCAAATAGGATAGCGGTGGATTTCACGCCAATACGCAGGTCATCATCTTTATCAACCATGGCGTACATAGTGTCATAAGCGATGGTCCATAACACCGTGGCGATGTAGATCAGCCATGCATAAAGGGGTACGGTTTCGGTCACCGCGGCAAAGGCCATCGGAATAGACCAAGCAAACGCGGCACCTAGCACCACTTGGGGCAGGTGGGTATAGCGTTTCATAAAGGGGTAGCAGGCGGCCAGTATTAACCCACCAACGGATAAAATGATTGTTTCAATGTTGGTAAAAAGCACCAACAAAAAGGCTAAAAGCATAAGGACCGCAAAGAGTATTAAGGCTTCTTTCGCCGTTACTACACCGGCAGGGATCGGTCGCAATGCGGTACGTTTGACATGGCCATCAATCTTGCGGTCGGCATAATCATTAATCACACAACCCGCTGAACGGGTAAGAAACACACCTAACGTGAAGATGAAAAGGGTGCTGTAGGCGGGCACGCCTTCCGCCGCGATCCACAACGCCCAATAGGCAGGCCAAAGAAGCAGGTAGGCGCCGATCAACTTATCAATACGCATGAGTTGTCCATATGCGCGAAGCTTCTTGGCTGTGATGAAGGAGGATCGTTGTGTGCCTGAGGTCATATCATGGTCTGCGCTTTTTATCCGTAAACTAGACAGGGGTTACTACGCTATCGATTAGGCTTAGTTTACCTGTAGAAGTTGTGGCAAGAAAACCTCTGAGACTAAAAGAGGTTTGTTTGATAGGAAAAAAACAGAGCGTCTAGCCCACACCTTTTTATGGTTATCTAGGGATAAACGGCAGATTTGGAAGTGTCCGCGACGCATCGTGGGATCGGTGAAGAGTAAAGAACCTAATGATTGGGTGCCCAATACTTTTAATTGGCGCTGTGGCCCCGTTAGGGTCGGTGCAGGAATAATCGAGCGAGCAAACACCCAAGGCTGCCCTTTGCCTATTAATTGTACCTCGCGCACGAGCGCAACTTGGCGGGTGCTCATGTTGAGCGCTTTGGCTTCGGAGCGGGTTGGACGAGCCCAGCCTTGTCGAACAAGCTCAACACGGAAGTCGCCGTTACTGCGTTTTATTAAACGTTGAGTTAGGGACCCTCGGTCCATTAACCAACTGCGCCACTGCCTTGAGACAACCGGTTGATAAGGTCTACGTAGTGATTTCCAGCGGGTATCGAAATGTTGTCGGGTGAGGGCAGTATTTATGGGCACAGACGCTTGTCCTGACGTTTAATTCAAAATAAAGAGGGCCATATCTTACCATGTATATCTATCTCCAGCCGAGCGCCTGAGGTAGTATGCGGCCTTATGAATAGACAAAAATTTCCCTTCCCCGCAGCGGAAGCGACCCAGTTGACCCAGCAGTGGGTTGAGGCCATGGTTGTTGGTCTTAACTTATGTCCGTTTGCCGCGCCCGAAGTACGTAATAATGGGATCCGTTATACGGCCTCACATGCATCCGAGCTGGACGTTGCAATCCAAGATTTTCTAAACGAATTACAGCATATTCAAAACAGTAAAGAAGCGGAGCTATCCACCAGCTTAATCAGTTTTACAGGGACCGCCGTCGACTTTTATAGTTTTCTGGACCTGTTGGATATGTGCCAAGATGCGTTAGAAGATGCCGGCCTTGATGGTGTTTTTCAGTTGGCGAGCTTCCACCCTCACTACTGCTTTGCTGGTGTTGAGGCGAACGATATTAGTAACTGGACTAACCGTGCGCCGTTTCCCACGATTCATATTATCCGTGAAGGGCAGATGAGCCGTGTTTTGATGCACTACAAAACCCCTGAAGAGATCCCCGAGCGCAACATCGAGCTGATGAAAACGCTTGGCCGTGATGGTTTGATTGCGCGTTTTCCCCCTTTTGCTAACTACGCGGACCACTCGGCTTAAATAAACTCGCTATCTGATAATCTGAGCCGCGCTTTGAGACGAGGTGTGGCCCACTCAATAAAGTGGCGGCTGCGTGAAGAGAGTAAGCGAGAGTGGGAGTAGACTAAGTTGACGGGAACAGGGTTAGGCTGGAACGCTTCAAGGACCGGGACTAACTTACCTTCCGCTATTTTCTGACCCACTTGATAGCTTAAAAATTGGCAGAAACCTAAACCTTGGATGCAGGCATCTAGTGCCGTTTCAATATGGTTCGTTTTAAAGCGGCCTGATATACCGATCTTGTGTATTTTCCCTGTTTCTTTAAATGTCCATTCTGCGTGGGATTTAAGCGCTGTTAGCCTGATACATTGGTGGGTACGCAGTGCTGTTGGGGTGTTGGGTATACCTGCTTTTTGGAGGTAGTCTGGACTGGCGCAGACTTTATAGTACACATTCCCGATCAGTTTAGCGACTAAGGTGGAGTCGGGCAGGGGGCCTATACGGAGCGCGATATCCATACCCTCTTCAATAAGGTCGACAATACGATCAAGTAGCAGTAGTTCAACGTCTGTGTCTGGGAACGTGGTTAAAAACTCATTAACGATGGGGGCTAGATGTAAGCGGCCAAATGTTATGGGGGCGGTGATACGTATTTTTCCGCTTGGGGTTATTTGGCGTTGGGTGAGGGCGTTTTCGGCATCTTCCACTTCAAGCAGTATTTGACGGCAACGCTGGCAGTAATCACGTCCCTCCTCGGTTAAGGTTAAGCGGCGGGTTGTTCTATATAGCAGCTGAACCCCGAGTTCATTTTCTAACGCGGCCAGTGCTCGGACGACGGATGATTGTGACATCGATAGTTTATCTGCTGCGCCATTAAGGCTGCCGACATCAACAATTTTGACAAAGATTGCCATTGCTTTCAGTTTATTCATGACTTTATATTAATGCGTAAAAAGCATTAGTTAAAGTCATCTATTCGTCTTTATTGCTTTAAGTGAATTATCAATAATGGAGGTAACTTAATACAGTAAACGAGATATCGATGGCCCACCGTTTTAGTGAGTTAACATTCACCCCCGCCGTAGAATCAATGCAGCAGCATTTTGGTAGTTTTGAAAAAATGCAGCAGATGCGTGGGCGTATGCCAGACTTTGATCGTTTAAGAGAACGGGAGTGTGCGTTTATTGAGCAGCGCGATAGTTTTTATATGGCAACGGTATCTGAAAATGATTGGCCGTATATTCAACATCGTGGTGGGCCACTCGGTTTTTTACAGGTGATTAACGATCGATGTTTAGCTTTTGCTAATTATCGCGGTAACTCTCAGTATCAAACGCTTGGAAATAGCACGTATAACAATAAGGTGGCGTTGTTCTTAGTGGACTACGCTAATAAGCGCCGGTTAAAGATCTTAGGCCGCATGCGTATTCATTTTCTCGATGACCTATCCGATCGATTAATGCCAGTGGTGGACCATTGCAGCGAAACGGAACGCGTCGAATCGATCATCGAGATTGAGCTGGAAGCCTTTGACTGGAACTGCCCACAACATTTGACCCCCCGCTTTACTGAAGCACAGTTGCTCGAACGGGGTGTTATAAATCAAGGAGATTTACTATGAAGCTTTACGATCTTGAATTATCGGGTAACTGTTACAAAGCCCGTTTATTTGCTGCATTAGCGGGTATTAAACTAGAGCTAGTGCCCGTTGATTTTATGGCGGGAGAACATAAGCAGGCGCCAGTGATCGACTTAAATCCGTTGGGCGAACTTCCTGTCTTATCTGATGGTGAGGTTACGATAAGAGACTCCCAAGCTATTTTGGTTTATCTGGCGAGCAAATATGCCGATGAGAGCTGGTACCCAAAAGCGCCGGCAGAACAGGCCGAGGTTGTACAGTGGTTATCAACTGCTGCGAATGAGATACAGAATGGCCCCGGTGCGGCACGACTTGTTGATAAGTTTGGGTTTGATCTGCATAAAGAGAGTGCTTTGGCGGTCAGTGCTAAAATCTTACCTATACTGGAAGCCCAGCTCACAGCACATGAATGGCTTGCGTTAGATCGCCCGACCATCGCTGACTGTGCGGTGATGCCTTATGTAGGCCTCTCCCATGAAGGGGGCGTTTCTTTAGAAAGCTATCCGCATATTCGTGCTTGGATCGACCGTATTAAAGCCCTACCTGGTTTTATTTCGATGCCAGCGCTGTAGTTTTTTCTGCTTTCACTACTTGGTTACGGCCACGCGCCTTGGCTTGGTAGAGTGCTTGGTCTGCCCGTTCAATTAATTCGTTCGGGCAGAGCTCTTCTGACGGTTTGTAGCTTGCTATGCCGATACTGACGGTTACTACGGGGGCTGTTGAGGCTGCGGTGTGTGCAATCTGTAAGGCTTCAATATTTTTGCGAATCTTCTCCGCCAATATGTCAGCGCCTTCTAGGTTACTTTCGGGTAGAAGGACGGCGAACTCTTCACCACCATAACGGTAAACCGTATCTTCAGCGCGTTGAACCGTTTTTTTGATGGTTTGTGCAACGGTACGTAGACAGCCATCTCCGGCTAAATGTCCATATTTGTCATTAAATGCTTTAAAGTGGTCTACATCTAACATAAGTAGAACTAAGCTTCGTTTCGAGCGCTGGGCCCTACGCCACTCCGTCTCTAGGCTGCGTTCAAACTCACGTCGGTTGTTCACTTGGGTTAAACCATCGATACGGGCTGAGCGCGCTAGTTTGTCTTGTGATTGCTTCATCTGCATTAGAAGCTGTATACGTGACTGAAGTACGGCTTCTGAGCGTGACAGGGCCATAAAATCAGAGGCGCCTGCTTTGTATGCATCTAATTCGAGCCGGTCATCTATCTCTTGATTAATAAAGGCAACGGGGACGGAAAGCTCATCTTGATTGCTTGTGATATCACGGCATAGGGAGAACATGCTATCCCATTGCTGTTCTGTGCTTAATAGCAGTAAAGCGGGGTGATCCTCGTGGAGTAGCCGCTTGAGCTCAGCAAGGTTTGATGGCAGAAGAATGTTGTAGTCGTTGCGTAACGAGGCGATTAAGGGCCAAATATTGTCTAAATCATGGTCACAGTAAATAGCGATAGTTTGCTGTAGCGCTCTAGGATGAATCTCCCCACGAACCTCTTGGATGCTGATCTCTTCACCTTTAAAGAATGACTGTAAGTCATCAGGGCTGGGGAGACCAATGGAGGTGCGTCCATCTGAACTCGAGATGACCGGCATGCGTAGGTTAAAGTTGCCAGCTTCCCAGCTGTTTTGCCACTGGGATAATGTATTCTCTTGTGCTTCCTCAATCGTCACTTCGGCGGGTAGCCCTGCAGCAATAAGGCAATCATAGATAACGGGTACATCTGCGATGTCTAAGCCTTCAACCCAGAGGGCACGATAGAGTAAGTGGCGTAGTTTTATGGACTTCGCTAGATCATGTTCGGCCGCTTGTATGACACAGAGACTGGCAAAGTGACTATCACTTCTTTTTTGTGGCAGGGCGACATTGATGTTAGGTACACGGCTGCGAACGACAAAGACATCACTGGCTAATTCAGCTTGGTTCTCGGCGGTTTTATTGTATATGGCAATATCCGGTGCATGTTCCACTAAGCGCCAATCAACCTGAGGCAATAGACCAAACTGATTGAGCTGCTCATGCAGGGCATAGCAGAAGGGGCAATTTAGATCAGCGTAGACAGTGTATTGCAGCATAATGGTCCTAAATCCGCGGGAGCAACTAAATTTAGTTTGCTAACGTAATTAATCGATAACCTCACGTACAACGATAGCGTGGTGATAATAATATCGACCAATATCCCAATAACTTTGATATTAAACAAAAAAACAGCCCGAAGGCCACTGCTGTCCCACAGTTTTGGATGGTAAATGAAAAAGCCTGAGATCCACTGGTAAACTGTTGTTACCACACAC
>NZ_LUTS01000203.1 GCF_001597735.1 Neptuniibacter pectenicola | reverse complement strand
TGGTAGGCCTGAGTGGACTTGAACCACCGACCTCACCCTTATCAGGGGTGCGCTCTAACCAGCTGAGCTACAAGCCTACTACTCGGCAATTTGCCGACTAGTCGCAATGTAATTGCAGACTACTCTTCCGCTCTCTTCACTTTCTGATCAGATAATTCGTGTGGACGCTTGCCAAGATTCGGCTTTCGTTTAAGGAGGTGATCCA
>NZ_LUTS01000202.1 GCF_001597735.1 Neptuniibacter pectenicola | reverse complement strand
TGCCAACTCGCCTCCAGCCTACGCCTCATATGATGTTCTTGTTCATCAGCTCGCAGTTTTGCGTCAGGCTTCCTTTAGACCGTCCCTCGCAGGTTGGCCCTTGCCATTCGCTAGTAGTTATCATCTAATAAACGATATAAATCGCTATGGATGGTGACCTTCCTACAGAGGACTTTCACCTCATTAGTTCATGCCCATGCTGGGCGTACA
>NZ_LUTS01000201.1 GCF_001597735.1 Neptuniibacter pectenicola | reverse complement strand
GGTCACTACCGAACTGGCAACAGGTCGATATACGCCCTCACCGGTCAGACGCGTTGAAATCGATAAACCCGATGGTGGTACTCGCCAACTGGGGATTCCAACCGTCTGTGATCGAGTGATTCAGCAAGCGATTGCCCAAGTCCTTACGCCTATTTTTGATCCCGATTTCTCAAACAATAGTTTTGGATTCCGGCCAAATCGAAATGGGCAA
>NZ_LUTS01000200.1 GCF_001597735.1 Neptuniibacter pectenicola | reverse complement strand
GATATAAATCGCTATGGATGGTGACCTTCCTACAGAGGACTTTCACCTCATTAGTTCATGCCCATGCTGGGCGTACATCGGGTAGCCGAGGGTCTCTAACCCTCAGCCCCCACAACACCCTGCATGCGGATCCGCACAGGGCGTTTCACTGAGAATGGTGAAGCTTGATCCATCCATCGCGCAATTCATAAAGCCCCTGAGATTTTAAGTAAGCATTGGATAATGCCT
>NZ_LUTS01000199.1 GCF_001597735.1 Neptuniibacter pectenicola | reverse complement strand
GCAAAACTTACCTGTCTTACGCTTCTCCGATTGGGAAACTCTGCCATACGACAGTTTCTCACCACATCAAGACATCATTTCTGACCGTTTAAATACTTTAGCCCAAATTCGAGATTTGTCAGCAGGCATTATTTTAACCACCACCCCCTCTGCCCTTACCCGAATTTGTCCAGAAGAACACATTGATGCGCAGCGCTTTGAATTAAAGCTCGATCAGAAAATAGCCCAG
>NZ_LUTS01000020.1 GCF_001597735.1 Neptuniibacter pectenicola | reverse complement strand
CACAGTTACGACAGTTACAGTTCCACTGAGGAAAACCGCCGCCAGCAGCTGAGCCTAATACTTGTACTTTCATTATTATTCTTCTAATTGGTCTTGCTTTTTACAGGCCTATAACAGACCCATAAAAAGCAAGAGATGTTCCTAGCGATAGGTGCCAAGTCTAGAAAAAGCTATTCGATAAATCACTTTACCTTACAGCCAATAACTCGGCACCAATCTTACACAACCCAAAAAGTGCAGGTTGCGACCATCACCTGGGGAAGATGATATAAAGCTTAGCGGTTTGCGAAGTACATAGTAACTTCAAAACCAATTCGTAGATCGCTGTATGCTGGTTTAGACCATTTCATAAGTAACTCCTATTTATTCAATTTATTATTAAATTTATTATCAATTGTCGTACTGTTGAAACTAAAGCGCTACACCTGTTGCAGAAGCGGACAGCTAATTGCGCATTACAGGTATGACACTTCTCATTAAAATAACAAGCTAGATTCATGCCATGACATCAATTAACTCACTATTTAAAATGTTTGGTTGCTTTATTAAACACGACCGCTAGCCGCTCGCGTCTATAAAAGTACATCAGGCTCAAAGCCCATAATTAACGCACCCCAATGCCGCCCATCAACAAAGACAGGGATAGAAAGCTCATTAAGTATTTCACCTGTATCACGGATATAGGTTTGCATTAGGAAGGGCTGAGTGTGCGTCGCCCTACGCTGCTCTGAACGGGTATCAAAGAAGATGCGTCGATTACGGCTTTGCGCATTATCAATCGAAAAGTCACCAACCATAGGCTTAGACACTTTCTTATGGTGGGTCGCTATATAGCCACGCTGATCGACTAATACGGCGTAAATAAATTCAGAATTCAGCTCAACAAAATGGTCGATAACGGCCTGAAAGGTCATATCAAAATTATCCGTATATGCCGCCATATACTTCGCAGGCTTCTGATCCGGATTTATTCGCTGATAATTTGTATCAAACACATTGCAGCGTTGACTCACACCCTGCAGCAAACTTTCCAACTCAGCATGGAAACTGCGTCCCTTCTGAATGATACTTTCAAACGCACCGTAGCCAATGATAAAGCGAGAAAGCAACTCCTGACTCTCCTCAGTCGAAACCTCTAGGTCATTAGAGAAGTCTTTTGAGTGCTCCATCTCGTCTTTAATTTCTGCCGAGATCTTTGTAATCAACTCTACATGCTTATGTGAGCTTTTGTTGGTATATGAAAGCTCATCAATTGCAGCACTAATACCCGACAGCTGCGTATCCACCTCCTCAAAATCGGTGACCAACTGCCCAAATTGAGCGTTAGTCTGCTCAATAAACTCACCCGTCGATTCTACATAGCCTAAAATATTTTTAGCGCTACTACCGGTATCAGACACTAATGAAGACATTTGAGAGATATTTTTATCGATCTCACTGGTCGCCGAACCCACTTTCTGGGCAAGCCCTCGCACCTCATCCGCTACTACAGCAAACCCCCGCCCCGCATCACCTGCGCGTGCCGCCTCAATCGAGGCATTCAAGGCCAACAAATTCGTTTGCTCAGAGAACTCCTGCACCATTAACAAAATTTGAGTAATATTTTGCGAATTTGCATGCAAGCTCGCAATTTTAGCTTGAAACTCATGCACAAGCTGACGAATCGCCTCAACTTGATCCTGTACCTTTAACAGCTCAGCATTGGATTCACGCACATCATTAAGGTTTGAGGAATTTTGCTCACTAATTTGAATAGTACTCTGAGCTATTCCATCAATCGCCTGCGTTGATTCACTACTCGACTGAAAGACCTGATGCGCCTTATCCTCTTGCTCGCTTGCGTTACTGCTTGCTTGACCAATCACCTTTTTAAGACGTGCTGCCGACACAGCAATATTTACACTTCTAGATCGGGTATCAGCGATAATATCTTTCAACTTTGCCGAAAACTCATTGTAACTCTGCGCCATAACCGAAATTTCATCGCAGGTATAAACAGGCAGCGTTACCGAAATATCCCCACCCTTCTCCTTAATAGCACTAAGAACCCGCGTAATATCTTGAATCGGCTTAAGAAACAGGTGACGCATAAAAAATATCGCGAAAACACCACCGATTAAGGCCAGTCCTACGGTTATTGATGCAGACAGCCAAAAGGTACTGAGTGCATTAGCTAACAACACCCTAGCCGACTCACTCATCTCAACCGTCGAAAGGATCACCTCTAAATCCTGCCCATAACGATAAACAAGCGCCATCAAAACAATATGTGGCAAGATAAGAAAGAGGACATTGCCCACAATCTTTTTCGTTAATGAATTAAATAAACCACGTTCAATACTCTTATATAAACCCATAGACCTACTGTTCGCCTTTTTATAATTATTTTCTAAGCATTTAACCCGAAGAAGCACGAACACCCATCAATCCTAATCCGTGCCGCTCTCAAATGCGCTACGAGTAACAACTGGCTCAGTTTTAAATCAAGATATATGCCAAAAGAAAGAAAACCCGACCAAAAACCAGTAAGTAATTGAAATTAAACACATAAATCAGAATATGAGAAAAAACCTGAACAGATCAAACAGAGGAAAGCAGCGTTTTATTTCGACAACATGCGACACGCTGTTGCGATGCTGCAACAACATCCGAGAAAAAAACAGACTCACCCATAAAAAGAAACAAGCGATAAACAAAAGAGATACGGCCCGTCTCTACAGCAAAACACGCCCTGTAACAGGTGTTTTAAAACAACCTCTGCGACAAAAGTAGCAAGGTCAACCACCCTACGGAAGAAGCGAGAAAAACAGGCGACACCATATATTACTAACCCTGTAGCGCACCCAATAGACAAAAAGCAATCCAAACACCACAGATTATTTGTCTCGAAATTAAAACACTTGTAGATTAAATGCTACACTTGTAGCAGACCTGCACTATTCGATAGCGACACATGAACGGATCGCGGAAAGTAACACCTGTTTCACCCTAGCAACAAGGGTTAGCAGAAATGCTGAAAATTAATTTTTTATTATTAAGAATCAAATAGTTATTAATAATAACAAAGAAACAAAACAGCTAAAAACTGCACGAGAAAGCACACTCGGTATTAAGCTTTATCTGTCGTATTTCGAACCATTAAC
The DNA here is from genome assembly GCF_001597735.1 of Neptuniibacter pectenicola. Taxonomy (GTDB): domain Bacteria; phylum Pseudomonadota; class Gammaproteobacteria; order Pseudomonadales; family Balneatricaceae; genus Neptuniibacter; species Neptuniibacter pectenicola. The sequence goes on along the minus strand of NZ_LUTS01000020.1, from coordinate 24,340 downwards.
CCCCGAAAACAGGCATCAATTGATATGAAAAACACACCTAAAAGCAAACAAGCTAGGCTGGCATACATCCTGCAAAGGTGTAATCAACAGTGTAGCCAAACATTGTTACAGTAATACTCGTATAAAATAATAATAAGCCTTATCGCTTGACGACTGAGAATCCTATCCGTCTTCAGACCCGCTTGATATAAGGCAGGAGCGAATCCAGCATGAGAAATATGCCACAAATCAATGGCACCAAGGATGTTGTAGCCTACGTAACAGGAAGTTTCCAAGATCGACAATTCACACCAGGAGACCTGATAGCCAAGTCCTGGGAAAGAAGCCTGCTAAAACACGGGCTAGATCCAAAAACCCCTCAACCAGTAGACATCCTGACTCATTATGAGATTCAAGAACAGTTACAACTTCACGAAGATTACCTGAATATTGCCCGAAATGGATTAACCGGCCTATCCAAGCGGGTTGCAGATGCAGGCTTCTCCGTCTTATTAACCGATGAGTCTGGGCTAACGTTAGATGCACGCCTCCCTAAAATGTCTAAAGATATCTGGCAAAACGCTGGCTTGCTCGTTGGATCCACATGGGGAGAAGCACAAGCAGGTACCAACGGTATAGGCACCTGTTTAGAAGAAAAAGAGTCCATGATTATTCACCATCATGAACATTTCTTCGCTAATCATCACCAGCTTAGCTGTTCCGTCACCCCTATTTTTGACCCTTTAGGCAACCTCAAGGGCTGCCTAAATGCGTCCTGCCTAAACGCACCAGGCAGCAAAGAGAGCCAATTCTTAACGCTACAGATGATCATTATGTATGGGCGCATGATTGAGAATAGTTATTTTCGTCAAACGTACCGCAGCCAGATCACAATGAACATTAAAGAGACCAATAACTTTTCTGACCTAGCACAAGAGCAGTTATTGGCGGTTAACGAACGCGGCATTATCATTGGCGCAAACCGTTCAGCCTTTGCAGAATATGAAAACTTGCTCGACAGAGGCCAGCAACTACTCGGCATGCAGATTCAAGATATTGTTGGCTTAACAGTCGATCAGCTGCTAACCAAGAGTAATGGTGGCGCATCAACAGTAAGGCACCAGTCACCCAAATTACTCGACGAAATAGAGATTGCCATTCGCGTTCCTGCTAACAAGCTTGTAACGAACATGAATGACGAAGTCGTCTTAAAGCCTAAAGAGCCTACGCCTAGCGCCCCCAAACACAGGCACCCCACGTTAGAAAAACTAGCGGGTGAAGATGAAGGTGTACTGCGTAATGTGCAACAGATAAGACATGTACTCAACAAAGACATCCCTATTCTCATCACCGGCGAAACGGGTACAGGCAAAGAGGCTTTCGCCCGCGCGATACACGATGCTAGCGATAAAAAGAATGGCCCCTTTATCGCCCTAAACTGCGCCGCGATTCCCGAGTCATTAATTGAAAGTGAGTTATTCGGCTACAAAAGCGGCTCCTTTACCGGCGCTAACCGCAAAGGAATGAAAGGTAAGCTTGAACAAGCTAACGGCGGTACAATTTTCTTAGACGAAATAGGCGACATGCCTGCACAGCTACAGACTCGTTTATTACGCGCCCTAGCTGAACGCGAGATCATGCCCCTAGGCGCGACAGAACCCACCCCGCTTGATATACAGGTGATCTCCGCAACCCATCAAGACCTTATGCAGCACATTAAAGATAAAATGTTCCGCGAGGATTTTTATTATCGCCTTAATGGAATGTCCCTAAAATTACCCGCCCTACGTAACCGAGATGATAAGGACTTCATTATCAACTGCATACTCGATAGCGAGCTAGGCGGTTCAGAAGGGGTTGTTTTTGCACCTCAAGCACGCCAGATACTTCATGATTACCATTGGCCAGGCAATATACGTCAATTAGCTAACGTATTGCGCTATGCCCTAGCAGTATCAAAAGAGAAGCACATCACCATTGACGATCTGCCTATCGAAGTACGCGCAGCTAAAGAGCTCTATAAAGAAGAGGAGATCATTCCTGAAACAGAAACGGAAAAACAGATGAGCCTATCTGATTTCGTTCATGACGAAGAGGGGCGACGCTTAGTCGATGCCTTACGTCAATATCGTTGGAATATCACTCAAGTGTCGGAAGAGCTCAATATCTGCCGCTCAACTGTTTATCGTAAAATGAAAAAATATAATATCGTTCAACCTAACGACATTTATTAACCCAATACACTGCATTTAAGGTTGTGGGGTTGAGCTACACGGCTTAACCCACAACCTTAAAGCAGATCGAACAGCCCCACCCTCCTCATTACCTATGCCCAAACAGACTGAATAACCCGCCATAAAAATTACTATCTATTTAGATAAGTAATTGGCATAGCACCTGCATTGTTCCTTTTGAATAAAAGCCAATCTATGAATTTATCACTTAGAATTGATGAATCAACGGAGAATATAAAAATGTTAAAAATAATACTGCCACTGTTCATTACCCTTTTTTGCCTAAGTGCAAACGCTGCTGAAGCACCAAGCTCTAAAGAAGCATTACTCGAACGTTTCTTAGAAGCCCATGAAGCTAAAAGCTACTCAGATATAGAAGCCCTAATCAACTGGGATGGCGTAAGAAAATATAAAGCTAAGATGATTCGTGTTTACACTCGCAACAACTTTGGCCGAAAGGTATTAAAAACAGAGTTTGAAGCGGCTGACACTGAGTTTCTAAAGAGTTTTGCGGTAGGTCCAAAGAAATACCACAGCAACTTACCGGTTACACATTTAATGCGAATCTATTTTGAAGATACGGTAGGTGACGAAGAGCCAGAGTTTGGATCTGTAGTATATCTTGTAGGGCAAAACAGCGATGGCTACCAAATCGCTATCGCGGTTAATGACCAAAAATCTTAATACGCTTTAATATTTAAATAGCACTTTTAATAAAGTGCTATTTTTTTATATATCAATGCAACACTTGTATCCATATAGCAACAACCTTATTAAATTATGCGACAGATAAGTCATATAAAAAATACTGCAAAATAAAAAACAAATAAAAGAACAGTTGTCGCAAAAATAAAACATAAATGCGACAGATGATTAACGTTAAATATTATTTATTATGCTTTCTCATAGAAACAAAATAATAAAAAAAACTTTTTCCCTTATATTTCAAAAAGATAAATAAAAAAACACTCCTTAATACATTTCTGGCACAGCTATTGCGATATGTATCCCCGGCTAGAGTAATTAAATTTAATTATTTTTAAAAACCAAAACAAAAACTTACTTATAAAAAAGTTAGGGGGATTCGTTAATGAAACGAACACTAATCAACATGAATGTTGCCGCTGCAATACTTGCTATGTCCGCTGTAGCAACAACAGCAACTGCTGCAGAATTCATGGATGGAAAAATCAAAATCAGTGGCGCAGCTATGCAGTCATGGCAATCAGGTATCGATGTAGATGGAGCCGCAGCTAATGCTGGAGATGCCTCTTCTGACTCTGCATTCCAACGCATGCGTTTTGCATTGAACATCAATGCGCAGGTCTCTGAGAATGTTTCCGTATTCGCTGAGTTAGCTGAAGAACCTAACGACTGGGGTAATGGCAGCGCTGCAATCAGCCAAGATTTAGGCTGGATTCAATTTGACCTACCTAACAACACCGGTGTTCGTTTAGGTAACGTTGTTTCTACTACACAAAACTTCATCCGCTACTCAGATGGTGCTGCTGTACAAAGCAACCCGTTCGTAGGTAACGGTCTAGTCGACATGATTACTGCTGAGGAAGGTCTATGGGCTTATGGTTCTCACACTCTATCTAGCGGCACAAACGTAACGTGGGATGCTGTATTAGCAACACCAGACTTCTTCACAGATTTCTCTGATGGACACGGTTACAACATGGGTTTACGTGGTACCGTTAACCTAGAAAGCGGCCTTTCTTTTGGTGCCGGTACGTTTAAAACTAACCACGATCAAGCATCAGTTGCTGGCAAAGCGGCTGGCTCATTGATTGCTGTTGGTGATGGCGACAACTACCAGTTCGCAAGCACTGCGGTTAATGCCCGCGCAACTCATCCATTGATCGTTCCAGGTGTTGATGCCTTCATTTGGCAGGCTGATGTTCAATATAAAGCCAACAACTTCCTTGTACACGGCCTTATCGGTCAAGCTGAAGATGATTACAGCTGGGTAGGTCAAGGTACAGGCGGCTCAGGCTTAACTTCCACAGCCTACGTAGCTCAAAAATCTAAAATGGCCTTCTGGTCAATCGAAGGTAAATACGATATCAGCAATGATTTCTACGTTGCTGCTCGTTATGCTGAATCAGAAAACAAAAGCGCTGGCATTAGCGGTCCTAATGAAGCGACACGCCTACAGCTAGGTGCTGGTTACTGGATGAACGACTCTACTTTGTTTAAAGCAGAATATGTTAAACAGGAAGAAGATCAGTTCTCCGGCGGTGGCGCTACAGACTCTAGTGTTGCTGGCGGCACTGAGTGGGATGGCTTAATCGTAGAAGCATCTGTAACTTTCTAACAGGTAAAGATGGGAGCCCCCCCCTTCGGGCTCCCACCTTACTAGCTAGAGAATTTCTTCATCAATTCACCCTCCGGTGATCTTGAGCACCTTTTTAAGGTGCTCTTTTTTCACCTTTGAAGGAAACATACTGCCTCGGTTTTCTTCAAAACTACTGTCACGACAGCAGTGGCTTTGGCCTGCCTAAGTTCGCACTCTGAGGCAGGCCCTTTTTAGATGGATCCCTCGACAACCACCTTCGCTACCCTGTAAACCTAAGGTTATACAACCCCTATAGCGCAACACTTGTCGCGTTATTAAAACACCTATCTCGCCGTTGCACCGGTTAAGTTAACCTTAGTGTCAACACAAAAAAGATTAATCAAAACAACAATAAAACCCCTTTATTAACAATAACTTAAATGATTATCTTTTTTATTCATATACTCATATCTGGCACACATACTGCTGAAGGTATTACTCATAATAAAACCAATGAGTAGTCAATGGAGCAATGTATGCACGATCTATTATGTTCTCAAGCAAAAACATTTTTAAGCCAACCGATCCCACTCTTTATTAACGGCACATGGACCAATAGCCAAGGCGGAAAAACCACCGATGTTATTGATCCCTCATCTGGATTAAAAGTAGCAACGGTCGCGTCAGGTAACGAACAAGATGTAGACATGGCTGTTGTTGCCGCAGACAAAGCATTTAAAACCTGGTCAGCGCTAGCCCCCAAAGAACGCGCTCACTACCTAAACCTCCTTGCCGACAAACTAGAAAGCGAAGCACAAACGCTAGCTCAACTAGAAGCCCTTGATGTAGGTAAAGCCTTTGTAAATGCTGACGGATTTGATATTCCGTTTGGTATTGAATGTGTACGTTATTACGCCGACCTATCAGTAACCGCTGATTACGGCAAGACATTAGAACTAAAAGACATAGAAGCCCGCGTTCACCGTGCACCTTATGGGGTATGTGGCTTCATCTTTCCTTGGAACTTCCCTTTTGACCTTCTTATGTGGAACGTTATGCCAGCACTTGCAGCCGGCAACACGGTTGTAATCAAACCCGCTGAACTAACGCCACTAACCACGCTATATGTTTGTAAATTAGCCGAAGAAGTTGGTATTCCTGCCGGTGTTATCAATGTGGTGGTGGGTGCTGGACGTGCTGTAGGCACGCCGTTAATCGAACACCCTAAGACACGCCGCATCTCCTTTACCGGTTCATCCGGTGTAGGTAAACAGATTGCATCAATGTGCGGCCAACGCCCAATCCCATGCAAATTAGAACTCGGCGGTAAAGGTGCCGCTGTCGTCTTTGATGATGCGGACCTTGATAATGCAGTCGAGCAATTGGCTGGCGCTATTACACTGAATACAGGACAAGTGTGCTGTACAGCAACACGCTGGTTGATCCATGAAAACATCTACGACCAGTTTGTTGAAAAAGTAACCGCTAAACTGAAGAGCACGATTATTGGCCCAGGTATTGATCCAAAAACAGAGATGGGTCCTGTCGTCAGCCAAGCACAGCAAGACACCGTTCTCGATTACCTCAGCAAAGGCTTAACTGAAGGTGCTGTTGAAGTACTTGCTGGCGGTAAAGTCGCTGTTGATGGCCATGATGGAGGCTATTATGTAGCTCCTTATCTTTTAACCGGCTCACCTGAAAATATCTGTTTTAAAGAAGAGATATTTGGCCCAGCGGCCTTCCTTGTTAAATTTAAAGATGAAGAAGAAGCACTAGATCTCGTCAATAGCTTGGAATATGGCTTAGCAAACAGTGTATTCAGTGCCGACTTAGCACGCTGCGGTCGCGTAGCTGAAAAAATGATTGCCGGTAATAGCTGGATTAACGCACACAATGTTTTCGCCTATGGCTTACCCTACGGCGGCATTAACATGAGCGGTGTCGGCGGTGGCGTGAATAGCCCTGAAACCTTTTATGATTATCTGCGTGATCTAACGATCGCACGCCCTCTTGGTTAATCTTACCTACCGAACCAACAAACCGGGATTTTAATTAATACCCGGTTTTTTTACGCCTCATCAAACCGCCCCGCCTATAGATAGATGCACTCTTTTGAACGAACACCCTACTCCCACCTAAGCCAAAAAATGTTCGCTTATTTAACGCCACCTATTGAATGCCTAAACAAAAAAAAGCCCTAAACCAATCGGTTTAGGGCTAAAGCCGCCGTGAATAGCGGATGGATTTGGTACCACAGTAGAAGGTGCGGTACCGAGAGCGAAGGGTCCTACTAGTACACTTTTGCGATCAACCTTATGCGTCTGCGGATACGGCGCCGGCGGCTAAGGTTGAAAGCTTGCCAAAAACGGCACCTAAAATGAACGATAACGAGATGATCAATAATGGATTTTCAAACGATGGAGACATCAATACATCTAAAGACAACATGCCTTCAGTCTGTAATAGGTAAGCGAAGGTAGCCGCATAAGAAAGAACTGAAGCAGGCACCGCCCCGAACATAGATAGGTTAGAGGCAAAGACAACAGTAAACGCAGTAATTGCCACAACAATCGCCGCCCATAATGGCCCGCCTAGCACTTCACCAAAAGGAAGTTTTAATATAATAAAGGCGCCAATCCAACCAATGACAACGCCAAACACGCCGCAGACGATCGTGCTTTTAAAGGCAGCATTATCGGCACCCAGTGCAGCAAATGCAGCCCATGCAATAAAGATTGCCCAGATCAAAACGAAACCTGACAAAGGGCTTAATGCCATCCAGGTAGCTAATGCACCGAATATAGCGATACTTAAAGAAGTAGCTGTTAAAGGGTTCATAAATGACTTTTCCTTATTTTTTTAAATTTATGTCATTCAATAAATGATTTAAATAATCACTTATCAATTATCACCATCAATAAAGCAGATATAATGCCAACTATTAAATAAAACCAAAAAACGTTTCAAGCCTTATAAAACAACGATGAAACACTATTAAAGATAAAATAAAACATATAAAAACTGCATCAAGTGTCGCAAACATCCAACAAAACCGGAAAAAATAAGACATAAAGCGACACTCACCCCATATTATAAAGTGATCATTAAGCATTTTTAGGCACTCGATAAAACCATAAATTGAGATAATAGAGGGATAAAACAAACGGAATAAGCGCAAGCATAAAAACATTAAGGGTTATTAGAGAGGCAGAGAGGCAGAGAGGCAGAGAGGCAGAGAGGCAGAGAGGCAGGCGACTTTATTCAGAAGGAATGAAGCTACACTCATCTAGCGGGCTAATGATTAATCTTTTTTAATAATAATGATTGAATTAGAGGGAATAGAATCGGGAGAAATAATTTCCATATAATTATTATAATAGCCAGAAGCGCTGCTAATACGATGCAAAGCAACTTCTATGCTGTCAACGATATTACGTTCTTGAACAATAAGCGCCGAATAATGGGACACATTTAGTAGATTTATATTATCGTTAACACCTTTATCAACAAAGAGAATAGAACTTTCTTCTACAGCCAATAATGTTTGAAAGACAATTACATTTAATTGATTGTCCGATGTAGCTGCATCAACATTATGAGTACCAAAATATAGTTTTAGCGGGGCACTCACTAACTCCTCACCTAATTGATCTAAGTGTTGATACAGGACATTGGTCAGTTCACTGTCTTCTTGTATCTCATAAACAGGAACATTTAATAAAGATAGCTTCCGTTTTAATTTTTCCACAAATACTCCACGGACAAATAAAATGAGGAGCTTCGCGCTCCTCATTTATATATAGATTTATAATGAAGTTATACGCGCTTAACGTTGGATATATGCAACATGAGTATGCATATATTCATATAAACCATGTTTACCATCAGCACCACCAATACCGGACTTTCTAACACCAGCATGGAAGCCCTGCATCGCTTCAAAGTTTTCACGGTTAACATAAGTTTCACCGTAATCTAACTCATTAATCGCTTTCATGGTTTCGCTCAGATCACGCGTATAGATCGATGAAGTAAGACCGTATTCCGATGCGTTAGCAATGGCGATCGCTTCATCTAAATCATTAACGATCTGGATAGGCAGTACCGCACCAAATACTTCTTTGTTCATGATCTCCATATCACTGGTACAACCTGCAATAACGGTTGGCTGGTAATGGAAGCCTTTACCTAAATCAGCAATTGCACCACCGGTTGTAACCGTTGCGCCTTGCTCTTTAGCTGTTTCGACCATCGCAGCAACTTTATCTAGACCAATTTTGTTAACCAACGGTCCCATATCAACATCTGGATCGACTGACGGATCACCGTACGTCGTTTCAGCCATTGCAGATGTAATCTTACTAATAAACTCATCTGCAATATCAGCATGCACATACACACGCTCTGCACAGTTACACACCTGACCGGCATTGATAACACGAGAGCTCTTAATCGCATTAACAGCCAAATCGATATCAGCACTTGGCATTACAATAGCCGGCGCCTTACCACCTAACTCAAGGTTAAGTTTTGTAATATTTGGCGCAGCAGCCGCCATGATACGTGCACCTGTATCTACGCTACCGGTAAAGCTAATAAGGTCAACACTTGAATGCGTTGTTAATGCGCTACCAACACCTGCGCCAGAACCACAAACAACGTTAAATACACCTGCTGGCAAATCAGTTTCCGCAACGAGTTTCGCAAACTCAAAGCAGTTATTCGGCGTTTCTTCACTTGGCTTAATAACAATCGTGTTACCTGTAACTAAGGCAGGCGCCATTTTTCTTGCTATAAGAAAGAATGGGAAGTTCCAAGGCAAAATACCAGCAACAACACCGACTGGCTTACGGAAAAGAAGTATATTTTCACCTGGACGATCACTTGTAATTACTTCACCTTCAATACGGCGAGCCCACTCAGCCATATAATCCATATAATCTGCCGTAAAATCGACTTCTACACGCGCAAGGCTTGGCACTTTACCCTGTTCTTGCGTAATGATTGTCGCAAGTCGGTCGGCATTTTCACGTATTTTATTAGCAATAACACGCAGGTAACCCGCACGCTCATTCGCAGGCTTGGCAGCCCACTCTTTTTGAGCTGCTTTTGCCGCATTAACCGCTAAATCTACTTCGTCCGCAGACCCATTGGGTACACGGGATAATAGCTCACCATTGGCTGGATTAAATACATCAAGAGTTGACGTAGGCTCCGCCATAAATTCGCCATTAATATAATTTCTATAAACAGGGGCTTCTAACATGACATATCTCTTTATTCTTATAGGGGAAAGAAGAGCCAGGTTAGTACTAAAGGCGTTAGCCGCTAACCTGGCTCTGGGGGATGGATTGGCTGCTTACTTAGCCGCTTTTTCCATCAATTTATCTGCATTTTTCTTAAGTGCGAATACGTGTAGTACACCGCCCTGTGGAACTGTTGTTGTATGATCCATTACAGCATCGAATGCACCCTGCATACGTTGAGCGTCTACACCCCAACCCGCCTGAACACCAATGAACTGTGTACCATTTACACTCCAGCTTGAAGGTACTGCAGTGATGCCTGAGTTAGCACGGTACTGCCATAGTTTCTTACCAGTACGCGCATCTAGAGCACGGAACATACGGTCATTAGAACCACCAGAGAACAACAAGTTACCGCCAGTAGTTAGTAACGGACCCCAGTTCATCTCTTTCATGTTGAACTGCCAAACTTTCTTACCTTTCTTAAGATCCCATGCCTGAATTTCACCAATGTGGTCTTCAGCGCCATCCGCTAAACGGATGTTAGTTAGGATGTCAGCAATAGGTACACCGATATACAACTCACCAGATTTACGAGGTGCTAGTTTTACACCGCCCATTTCAGAACATAGGTTCTCATGTGCAGGGATGTAGAAAAGACCTGTTTTAGGGTTGTATGCTTCAGGTGGCCAATCTTTACCGCCCCATAGAGATGGGCAGAAAGTAACTTTTTTACCTGTACCTGGAGTGTGTGCAGGATCATAAGTTGGACGACCGGTCTTAGGATCGATACTCTTAAATACGTTCTGTTTCACGTATTTTTCTGCATCAACGAAATCGATAGAACCATCTTTGTTACGCTCAAGCGTCCATAGGTAACCATTACGACCCGCATGAACTAGGCCTTTAATGTTTTTACCTTTATGCTTGTAGTCAATAATTACAGGCGGAGACACTTCATCCCAATCCCAAGCATCGTTGTGATGATACTGGTGGTAACCGGTTAATTTACCGGTTGCAACATCAATCGCAACAACAGAGTTAGCATATAGGTTATCGCCTGGACGAGTATCAGGCATCCAAGGACCACCGTTACCCGTTCCGTAGAACGCTACACCCATATCGGCATCATATGTACCTGCGATCCACACAGACGCGCCACCTGTTTTCCAAGCATCGCCTTTCCATGTTTCACTACCTGGCTCACCTGGAGCAGGAATGGTATGAGTTTTCCATTCGATTTTACCCGTTTCAGCATCAACAGCTGTGATATGGCCACGAATACCATACTCACCACCAGAAACACCGACCATAACTTTGCCTTTCGCAATAAGCGGAGACAACGTCATATAGTAACCGTCCTGCCAATCAGCAACACAAGTAACCCAAGCTTCTTCACCTGTTTTAGCATCCAAAGCAACAAGACATGCGTCAGTCGCAGCCATGTATACTTTATCGCCATACAGACCTACACCACGGTTAGTTGGGTGCAACTGGAAAAGCTCTTCTGGAATCTCTTTCTTATAACGCCAAAGCTCATCACCTGTTTCAGCGTTAAGCGCAATAACTTGGTTATTAGGCGTAGAGATGAACATAACACCATCGTTTACGATTGGTGGCGCCTGGTGACCTTCTAACTCACCTGTAGAATAGGACCATACAGGTACCAAATCAGAAACGTTATCGGCATTAATCTGGTCTAATGGACTATACGTCCAACCTTCATAAGTACCACGCCACTGAAGCCAGTTTTCTGGTTCTGGGTTTTGCAACCTAGCTTCAGTAACTGGATTATAGTTTGTCAATGGGTTTGACTTTGCAGCGGTTGCGCCGCCTACTGCAAACGCAGCAGGCGTAACAGCCAATGCAATGGCAAGTGCCCCAAATCGTTTAGCTAATGACATATAGCTCACTCCTGTTTGTTTTTATTTGTCTTCTTAGGGAACCCCAACCGGGGAATAGAGACTCTGTTTAAACTTATTTTTTATAACCGGGCTTACGTGTAAACGGTTCTTTAACGATAATAAAATCGTCTTTAATTTCGATCGGTAACATTGCTAACTTGCGAGTAGCAGGTCCGTTAGTGACCTGGCCAGCAGCGTATGGATCAAATCTTGAGTAATGACAGAAGCAGAAAAACTCTTTCTTCTCTTCAATGTATGAGTTCACATCGCACCCTTGATGGGTACAAATAGCAGAATAAGCGACGACACCCTCCGCCGAATTTTTCTTAGTGTCTTCATCCATAAGTTCAGGATTAAGACGCATAACCATGACCTTATTAAAGCGAGAGCCGCTTCGTATAACGCCGGTTTTTGGATCCTGAGGAAACGCTAAGATTTGCTGAACTTCTAATTTCAACTCAGATGCGGAAATAACGCGCGCATTACCGTGACCGTCCTCAACAACAAGCTGGTCTCCTGGAACTGGACGCATATTTTCTGGTTTCTTTGAAGCTGCTTCAGCGCGACTAGATAATCCTTCTGTAGCACCAACAGCTGCGATACATGCACATGATTTTAAAAATGATCTACGTTCCACGATTTATCTCACCGTTTAGTTATCTTTATTTTTCAAGCCGCCAAACTTATAGAAAGCTCGTGACTGGTTATGCCTGAAAATGCAAAGGGTGAGCCAAAATTTCAAGAAGGCATAAAACAAAATCATAACTATATGATTTTAAATGGATTTATTTTTAAAAATAAAATAGAGAGCAAGAAAAACAGAAACAATGACGCCATTTTATTTGGAAGAAAAAAGACAACTGTCCACAACAAGCGTTGCACAAATGCGACAGCCAGCAAGATAAGAAATAATACTTTAAAAACAAAAGCTTAACGATATATCCAACAACAAAAACAAACAAAAGAGACACACCAAGCCTAGGTAAAAAAAGCCAACTTCAACAAAAACCACACACAAATCAATAAATGCAACAGTTGTCGCCGAATGGATAACAGGTGTGGCTTTTGCACAACAGTATATAAACGTCCTGTGGCACCATCGGCTCCCTTTTTTATTAACATAGCGGCCCCAAGCCCTGTAATTACGCTGAATACAGCACCCTCCTATAGGATTAACAGCCAATATAGAAACGGTGGCATATCTTTTGCGTTATGAGGTTAAAACTAGAAAGATAATAAAAGGACCATTGCCGTGAATCGTGCCACTTTACTTAAACTGATGTTAATTCCAGCCCTCGCCCTTCCCTTTACAACAAGCCAAGCAGCAACAAAAATGCTCTGGAAGGAAGGTAACGACTATATAGCGATCAACTCTGACGCTGCCTCAATTAATGCGAACCACCCTTATAAAGTTGAAACACAGAAGCTCGCAAGAATCTTGAGCCAATTAAAAATAGGCGCCAAGCAACAAAATAGCCTAACGTCTATTATATCTAGCAGCTCAAAGAGTAAAGATACTCGTATCTTTACGGATAAAGAGATCGACCTGTTAGCACAAGGCATTAGTAATGCATTAACTAAAGCCTCAGCAAACGAAGCTGTCACCTTCTCTATCTCAGACTTTAGAGATGTGTATTTTGGCGATAAGCGCTTATCCATTAGCGGTACCGCTTTTATCCAAGACAACGCTCTCAACCTGCTCTTTGGTGAAGTTCACGTTGACCTACATAAGAAGTATATCCGTTCAGGGGAAGGCGTCAGTAACAGCCGTTTTGCATCCAATGTAGAACTGGCAAACTTTAAACTTCCAACAGGTAACGTTAACAAAGAAGCGAGCCATGACTGGAAACTTAAACCATTCCCTGGTGCTTCTTTAGTTAACAATCGTACAGATTGGTTAAGCATTAAGTTAGCGCACCAATACAACTATCAACAACCTGAAAACCACGCGGAAAAGATCAAAAGCAAATACCTATCTGAAATACAAAAAAATGAACTGACAAGTAAAGAGTCAGCCATTGAAGAGCGCCTAAAACGTTTAGAAAACGCAACAAAAGCGGTAGAGGCTCAAAAAGCCGCGCCGACTATTGACCCTAACTCCGTTGAAGCTCGATTGAAAAAAGTTAAATCACTTTATGAGCAAGGCGTTATTCCTGAAAGCGTTTACTTAAACAAGATGAATGCGATCATCAACGAACTTTAAACACTCTTTTTGTTTCGCCTTCCGCTTTGATAGCGCGAATAAAAACAATAATAAAGGATAAGTATGAATAAGCTTTTATCTATTCTCTGCTGTAGCGTTGCCGTTTGCTGCACTATGGCAAACGCAGATACAGACCAACAACAGGAAGCGACAGACAACGCGCCGAAGTTGATTAAATTCCAGCAAGCAATCTTCGATGAAATGATTAGAACCCATGGCAATGAGATCAAGGCTGAACCAACACTGCACTGGTGTGGTTTAGACGAGCTTGCAGATGAACTTAAATTATCGGATACCGGCCTAAAACGTGCAATTTATGATTCATTTGTCGTTTCAGGCACTCAAAATGTAGCAGCGACTGAGGTTGCTCGCAAAATGAATGACGATGATTGGAAACTCTATCGCTTCGCGATGCTAAGCGATTTAGAACGTTACCAAGAAGGTATCTCACAAGGTCTCTCTATCGCAGTATCTACGCCCGAAGCTAAAAAGAAATTTTGTAGCCTCACAGAAGCGCAAGCACTGAAAGCTGCACAAACAGTTTCCCATTAATCCACTACTTAGATGGAGCCAAAAATGATTAAAAAAATCACAGCTAGTCTATTATTTACATTAATAATGCCACTAAGTAATACAGTGACTGCGGATGAACTTGTTTTAACGGAACAATGGCAAAGCAAAGCTGAACTCAAACAGCCAGAATCTGTCGCTTATGACATTATGCGCCGCTCACTGTACGTGTCTAACATCAATGGCGAACCGAGTGCTAAAGATGGCAATGGTTTTATTTCACTGATCGCCAATGATGGGAAAATCGAAAAGCTTAAATGGGTTGACGGTCTAAATGCCCCTAAAGGCATGGCTATCTTTGGTAAAAACCTATTTGTAGCAGACATTAACGAACTCCTCGTCATCGACGTAGAAACCGCAAAGATAACCAAACGCTTTACGCTAGATGGGGAGCATTTCCTTAACGACGTCGCGATAGATAGAAGCGGTATAATTTATGTAACCGATACCTCCACTAACCGCATCTATCGTCTGTACCGCGGCCAATTAGAGATCTGGTTGGAAGATAAAAAGCTCGACAATCCAAATGGGCTTTATATCGACAATGAGCATTTAATTGTCGGTAGCTGGGGTAAACCTACTGATGGTTGGAAAACCGATGTACCGGGCCATCTACTTGTCATCTCATCAAAAGATAAAAGCATCGCTGACTTCGCTGACGGTTCCCCTATAGGTAACTTAGACGGTCTAGCGAAACAAGATGATACAACCTTTCTTGTCACCGACTGGATGCAAGGGAAGCTCATGCAAGTATCAAACGATGGTCAAGTAAATACCCTACTCGACTTAGGACAAGGCACCGCTGATATCCTCTATCTTCGCAGCAAAAAGTTATTACTTATCCCCCATATGATGAAAGGCAAGCTGATCGCTTACTCCATCAAATAGATAAGTAAAACCTAAGCTTGCCCTAGAGATGATCAAAAGGTGCGATGATGAATTTTGTATGTAATGCGTTATTGACGCTCTGTCGATTCATATTAATTTGCTCAAGCCTTTTGGTTAGCTCTTATAGCAGTGCGGTGAATATGCCGCTCACACCAGAACTACAGGTGCTGTTCCCCACCGCCAGCCATATAGATAAAGACGACAAAGATTTAAGTATTATCCCCGTTTACCTTTTCTCAGATATCGTAGGTTATGCGTTTCAGACGGCCGAGATCTTCCCCGTCCGCGGATACGGCGGAAAACCTATTGATATCATGATTGGACTTAGCCCTGAAGGGCGCTATACCGGTTTTGTTGTCATCGATCATTATGAACCTATCTTCATGAAAGGTGACGGCCCTCAGCGATTAGTAAACTACATGCAGCAATTAATTGACGTGCCTGCATCTAATAACATTTATATCCGCGGAGATAATCAGAAAACCCTAAAGGGACGCGGAAAAAGCACCTATATTGACGGCATCACTAGCGCTACCGTCACCACTAACGCAATAAATAAGACCATTACGAAAGCGGCACGCGCCGTTGCACAAGCGAAAGAACTTGCGGGCTACGCGTCCCAATCACACTATATTCCCAAAATGGACCATTTCGAAAAGCTGAGCTTATCTCAGCTGGTTGAGCGAGGGTTAGTTAAACACTGGTCTATTTATAAACAACAGATAAACGCCGCAATCAGTGATAAAAAACTAGGGTATCCGAGCCAGCCGGTTTCAATAGAGAATCAGCCTCCTCTCGCAGAGCTTTATGCCGCCTACTTTAGCCACCCACTCGTGGCCAAAAACCTTCTACCTGACGCGCGCTACCAAGATTGGCTAAACTATAAAACTGAAGGCGATCAGTACGTTTTACTCTTCAGTAAAGGTCTCTGGAAACAACAACCCTTTTCCAACTTCCTCGGTTTAAAACAACGTAATACAGACGTTATACGCAAGAAAGTCCCTGACTTTGATATCAGTAAAGAGCTACCAGCGTCCGGCTGGGATGAGGTTGCCTTATACAGGATTCCACCGGTAGCCACCTTCGACCCACTCGCGCGTACAAAAATGATATTCAAGGCAAGTCCAGGTATTAATTTATATGACGATTTCCAACTACCTGCGGGGGATTTCACGGCTGAGCTTAATCAAGAAGCCAACGAGTTAGCGTTATGGCAAAAGCTTTGGCAACAACGACAAAATGAGATTGCCCTTTTAACCTTAGGCTTAGTGCTCTTAACGATGCTCTTTTTGAATCAGCATTATGCAGTACTTAACCCTAAAATATTCCACAAAATACGGTTGGGCTACCTCGCGTTTACCCTTTTCTTTATCGGCTATTACGCTCAAGGGCAGCTCAGCATTGTTAACCTCTTGACTGTACAGCACCTGTGGATGGAGGGAGCCTCTTTAACCTCTTTCCTATTAGATCCTATTATCTCAATCCTATGGTGTTATGTACTCATTAGCTTAATTTTCTTTGGCCGTGGTCTTTTTTGTGGCTGGCTGTGTCCCTTTGGCGCCCTCCAGGAGTTTGCGGGGATACTCGCAACTAAGCTGAAGATAAAACGCTGGAAGATCAAACCGACATGGCATAACCGATTACAAAAACTTAAGTATGTTTTATTAATAAGCATCATCGGTACTACATTCTATTCCCTAGCTTTAGGTGAAACCTTAGCTGAGCTAGAACCCTTCAAAACTAGCATTACCCTCTACTTTATACGTGAGTGGCAATACGTTATCTACGCACTGATCCTTCTGCTCTTAGCGATGAAAGTGCACAAATTTTATTGCCGCTACCTTTGCCCTCTCGGTGCCAGCCTCGCAATATTAGGCGCATTTCCTATTTTTAACTGGCTTACACGTCGTGCGGAGTGTGGAACGCCCTGCCAAAACTGTCGCGTTAACTGTGAAATCGACGCCATTAGTAAAGAGGGGGATATCGACATGAAGGAGTGCGTGCAGTGCTTAGAGTGTATCGTGATCAACTACAATCCAACCCTATGTGCTATAGAAGTCGCTGATACAAAAAGAAAAAATAAACGGGAAAAACAAGCCGACAACATTATCGCCAGCACACTAGACGTGTAAGAAGAAAAAAAACGCTCGGTAGATCGTATAAAACACCCTGAAGGGAGATGGGTGAGGAGAGATATTACGTACGATGTACCGAGCAAAAAAACTTGGCGACAGCAACCACCAAGCTAGAGTAGAGCGTCATCACTAACGCTATACATAAAGCAAAGCTAGTGCCAAATAACTCAACACATTGATATATATAGACTTTATAATAATGTTAGGTTTTTTTGCCTATAAAATGCAACATACCGTATCTAAAAATGCGACAAACCGACCAAAAAAAATAAAAACCTATGCAACTTTTAACGAAATAAACACTCTATAGCAGTTAAGCCTAGTAATTACAGGTAGGTTGAACGACTAAGTAGCTTTATAGCTCAGGGCTAAACGCAAAACTCATCAGCCTAATTAAGGTATTTATCGATATAAAAACAGAACGCCTTAACCCTTTAAACGTCTACAACACACATATTTCCCGTTTCACAAATAAGACTGGCGAAACAAAGTGATTCAAATTTTGAAACAAACTGTTTCAAAAATAGGTTTTTTATGGAATTTATTACCCCTCCTCTCGATTTGATACAAAACCGCCTAAAAAAGCCCTTATAACATCCTTGTTAAAACCACGTATATCCTTTGTAAAATCAACATAACCACTTGATATATAAAAATTTAATAAAAAACAACTCGCCTACCCTCAGCTAAAAAAACACCTTTACCTATCTAAGTTTACGCTTAAAATCCGCGCTATTTTATTTTTTTATTAGATTAGAAAAAAACAATAATAACTGCTTGAAAAATAAAGAATTTCAAGAATAGAAATATAAATTAAAAACCTATTGGCACATAAAATGCTCTAACCCCAGTGAATTGATGATAAGCCAATTTCACATCAAAGCATTTTTATAAAAAAGAACTTTGAGTGAAAACCCGTTGATAAATCTAATTATAAAATTCCATTGGGGAGTAATTATATGAACGTTAAGAAGGTATCCCAAGCCAAGCTTGGTATGGTTAGTCCAGTTAAAACACTGGCAGCTGCGATTCTTCTAGCCACCACTGCAAACACTGTATCTGCTGATATTCTTATCGGTGAAACAGATTCTACTAAATTATCGATGTACGGTATCTTAGATATCGGTGCACTGTACCAAGATAACGTTTCTACGAACGGAAGCGAAAAACTCGGTATTGAAACAAGTGGCTTACGCCAGACCGTTATCGGCTTTAAAGGCAGCCGCGGTTTAGATAATGACATGGAGGCGTTCTTTAACCTTGAGGCCCATTTCGACCTAGATACCGGTATGTTCCATGGGACGGGTGACACAACAACAGCGGATGCCGATGATGGCAGCGGCGATATTCTTTTCCGTCGTCAAGCTAACTTAGGTTTGACCGGTGATTGGGGTACCGTCATCGCGGGTCGCCAATACGGTCCTGCCCTACTTGCCCACCTAGCAACGGAACCACGCATCTTTAAAGAGCAGTTCTCTAACCTTTATGCTTGGGCTTACAGCCAATACTTCTCCACGATAAACAACACCGGTTCAGGTGGTCGTAACGCCAATAACGATGTAGGTATTTTCTTCAAAAATGCGATTCAATACCGCAATAACATCAATGGCTTAGACTTTGGCGTACTCTACTCTTTCGGTGGACAAGAAGGTTCACAGAAAGATGGTGATGTCATCGCTATCGGTGCGGCATATACAACGGGTCCTCTAGCATTATCGGGTTCATACCAAAATATGCATGACCAACAAACAGGTGAAGATGTAGTCACCAGCTGGGCAACCGGTGCTGCCTACAACCTGGGTGATCTTACCTTTAAGATCAACTATATGAACACTGAAAATAATGATCAAAACGGTAACGAGATCCTCGACCTTGATGCGCTAGGCATGGGTGTCGATTGGAAATGGGCCGCGAAACATACGGCTACTGTTGCTTACTACATCAATGAAGATAATGCACCTACGACAAGTGCAGAAACGAAGTCTTTAGTACTTAGTAACGAATACACGATGGGCGACTCTACAATCCTGTACGCTCAAATGGCTTATGTCGATTCCGATGCAGGCATGAGTACTATTTCACAATATGCGACCTCTATTGTAGCAACACCTGCGCCTGTGGGTGAAAAAACAACACTGGTCAACATTGGTGTTAACTTCGCTTTCTAAGAAAAACAGGGGCTAACTATTGCCAAGTAGATTGCTCACCCCCTTCTGAGTTATCCGCTTGGCCATAACCCCAACCAAAAACTAGCGAGGTAAACTCGCTAGTTTTTCCAGTTCTAGAGGCCTATGTAGATTTGCTATTTTCGTTGCCTCCACGGCATGAACATATCTTAATATACCTAGGTTAAGCTAAACGTCAGTGTTTAAACGTCGCTGATTTTTGCTGCTAGAAATAGGGTTTTATCGTACTGGTATTTCGCCCCCAAGCGGTAACCAGCCGCTAAAACGCTATCTGAACTAGGTGTTTAAACGTCGCCTAGTTCAATACGCTGAGAGACTCAGGCAACAAGAACAGTCGCTTCGCCCCCCAAGCATAAGCGTGTGTTGATGTAAGCCTTGGTTTTGACAATAAGTGCTTAAACGTCGCTTATTTTCAAGCATCTTTAGCGTAAGAGTCTAGCTTGACTAACTTCGTCGCCCCCAAGCAATGAAGCCAGCCTGTGTTAACGATGACTCACTAAAAACCGGTGCTTAAACGTCACCGGTTTTTTTTCACCTTGCCGCTACCATAAACTTCATCTCGACAGCCACAGTAAGCGCTCCACAGGCACATCACCTATCTTCAGCATAGCCTCTATTCAACTACAACAAATAAGCGCCTAATACGCTTAGATTAACGGCAGCGCCACGAGCGACAACATGACCCTTCAACAAGGTGCGCTCAACGCTTATGACAAGGCCTATACGCCAAGGTAGAGGTAGAGGTAGAGGTAGAGGTAGAGGTAGAGGTAGAGGTAGAGGTAGAGGTAGAGGTAGAGGTAGAGGTAGAGGTAGAGGTAGAGGTAGAGGTAGACACCTATATTAGTAGGGCCATCACAATGAGCCAGGTATACTCCGGTAATACAAAAAAGCACGCCCGAAGGCGTGCTGAAAGGTTTACACCAATTTTACAGATCCAATCTTAAATCTCTTTACGCTTCATCTGATCAGCAATGTAATCAGCCTGTCGTATTGCCAACGCAACAATCGTTAGTGTCGGGTTTTCAGTACCACTTGAGGTGAACTGGCTACCGTCTGATACAAACAGATTTTTAATATCGTGAGCTTGTCCCCAACGGTTAACCACACCGTCACGTGCATGCTCACTCATACGGTTTGTGCCCATATTATGGCTGGCAGGGTACGGAGGCAAATTATTCACTTTCAGTGCCCCAACCGCATCGAACAACTCTTTTGAGCGATCGTATGCATGGTTACGCATGCGCGTATCATTAATATGGTCTGTTTTATAAACAACAGGGACAGGCAAACCATACTGGTCTTTTTCAGTTGCATGCAGTGTTATGTTGTTTGATTCAACCGCCATATCTTCACCGCAGATCCAAAAACCTGCCATATTACCGTAATTAGCTAAAGAATCAGCCAGCTCACGTCCCCAGCCACCTTTACCAGGATTAAGGAAAGCTGACATAAAAGGTAAACCTAAATGAAGGATTTCCAATTCATAGCCTGCAAGATGCCCACGAGTAGGGTCATTACCCTTCCATTCATGCACAATTCCCGGCACAACGGTACTTTTATACATATGTACGGGTTTTTCAAACTCGGCGTAAACACCGCCAGTTGTGTGGGTCATATAGTTTTGACCCACCTGACCAGAGGAGTTAGCTAACCCATCAGGGAACATAGAGGATTCAGAGTTAAGCAGCATACGTGGTGATTCAATGGAGTTACCGGCTACCGCTACAACACGTGCTTTTTGCAGCTGCTGGTTGCCATCTTTATCCGCGTATAAAACACCCGTTACTTTACCTGTTTTGTCATGTTCAATGCGCAGCACCATGGACTGGGGACGCACTTCAACATTACCGGTTGCTTCCGCTTTTGGAATCTCCGTGTACATCGTTGACCATTTCGCACCAATACGGCAACCCTGCATACAGAAACCATTGACTTGACAAGGAGGACGGCCATCACGCACTTCGGTATTGATCGCTAATTTTGCTTGTTCACACCGCGCGCCAATACGTTTAGCGCCTTCAGCAACCACTTTGTAATGGCTACTCTTACCGTGATAGGGCATGCCTGTAGCTTCGGTACCACACACACCCATCTTTTTCTCAGCTTTCACGTAGTAAGGTTCCATCTCTTCAAGCGAGACAGGCCAATCTAAAACATTGGCACCCGGCACCGTACCGTTGGTCGTTTTCATTTTGAACTCATGTTCCTGAAAACGCATCGCTACACCCGCCCAATGCATAGTGGCCCCCCCTACCCCTTTAACGATCCAAGCGGGTAGGTTTGGAAAATCCTCTGCAATACGTGCTGGTCCAACCACATAGCGCTTATCTAGCCACGAGATTTTGCCAAACATCTTCCATTCATCGTTTTCTATATCATCCATTTTAAAGCGCTTACCCGCTTCAAGAACAACCGACCGAATACCTTTCTGCGCGAGCTCATTTGCCAAAGTGCCTCCGCCAGCACCAGAACCGATGATTACGACCAAGCTATCGTCATTTAAATCAAATTTTGCAGACATATTTATTCTCCCGTTGCTCAAAGCCAATCAACTGCATCATAACCGCGGTTGATATAACCGCCTTTTTCCCAAGCTGAACCCCCATAACCAAAACGAGGCCATATCTCTGGGTTGTTATAGATGCCCATCATCAAAGCACCTTTGATCTTCTGGAAGAACGGTGTAGGTTCTAGCATTTTAAGAACGATAACGCGCTCCTGCTCAGTTTTTATTTGGGAGTAAGGTACCCCATATTTATCAACTGAGGTTTTATCTAATAATGTGACACCCTCTGCGAGCAATTTAAAAAGCTCAGCATCTTTTTCTGCGGCATCAGCCATTGGAGACATGACTTGAACATAATATTTATCTTCTAACGTATCGTGAGGATAAATATCACGCGCAAGTTTTAGTAATGTTGCGTTTGCATCTGCGCCTATTTTTTTAGCGGCAAAACTGTTTGGGGAAAATAAACCACCACCCACTACAATAGCGGAAGCCCCTAATGCTAACTTACCTGATTTAGCTAAAAACTCACGTCGATCAGTGCAAGGTGTATCAGAAACATCTTGGCTAGACTTCCTGAACGAGAATAATGGTTTTTTATTTTTATTCATAATACCTCCAACTTTTTACCTCACAGTAAAAAGAAAAATACATTAGCGCATTTATTTAAAATGCTCATCGGAAAAATCATCAATATATTTACTCAATGTAACATCCAGGCTATCGAGCATTTTTAAAACAAACGATTCCCCATGGTCATTAAGAAGCTGTGACAGCGCAATATGTTTATTATCAACAATAAAAGGTTTTAAATTACAGGTTTTATAAAATGCATTAGATATATTCCACATCGAGGGTAGATCACCATCACATAAAATAACTGCGTGCATTAATAAAGCCATGTCACTGCCATCATCTCTCACAGCGGGGTCGGTAATTTTTTTCCACCGTTGAGCAGTACCCACCAACTTTTTACCATCAATCACCACATTGAATTCGCCGTCACAAAAAGCACCATCAATCGATGAGCAACTTCCTTTGATGCCATACTGCCCTAACCACTGAATGATTGCTTGGCAGATAACCTGATAGCTATCTTTAATGCTTAATTGATTTTTTTTGCACTTTAAAACGATGGATAAATTGATAAAGCCTTCATGTTGAGGCGTTAGCTCGCCGCCCGTGCTTCTTACAACAACGGGCCAGCCCTGGGTTTCGCAAAAGTCGCAGGCTTGTTCAAAGTTTTCACGATGGGTTGCACTTTTAGGTACAACCAAAGCCTGCTTACTCCGCCAAAGTGCGTAACCACATTGAGCATCCCCCTTAAGGACTTGATCCAATAAGCTGTGCTCAAGATCCAGCCCAGAAGAGATATGCATAGGCGTAGACACTTTAATCTTAGCGATACGCCTATAATCTGCGGTTACTAGGCTATTCACTTTCAATTTCCTGACAAAGGTCCGATAGGAAGTCAGCGGCCGGTGCGCCATCAATGCCGCGATGATCAAAGGTCAGTGATAACCCCATCATTCTTTTTTCAGCTAACTGTCCGTTATCAATCACTAATTCAGTGTACGTTTCACCTACACCTAAAATAGCTAACTGGGGTAAATTGATAATCGGTGTAAAGAACCTAACTCGGCTTCGCCCTATATTAGTTAAAGTAAAGGTACCACCCGTCATTTCAGATACAGTCAGACCACCGGTTTTAGCTCTTTGCAAAGCATCGCGCCGTGCTAAAGCTCGTTCTTGGATATCTTTCTGGTCTGCGGCAAAGACCGCAGGTGCCATCAACTTCCCCCCAGGCAACCCAATTGCAAAGCTCAAATCAATATTACGGTATACACGTATCTCACCATCTTCTATGCGCCCATTCATCGTTGGATGCTTTTTAAGCGTACGAACCAGGTAATCCGCAAGCAGATCTTCAATGGAGATATTCATCCCCTGCTCTGCCATTTTTTCTTTCCGTAACCACATATTTTCTACTGAACATACGGCATGATGTGTCAGCTGTGCTGCCTCATCAAGACTGCGTCGCATGTTATTAGCTATCATGCCTCTCAAACCTTTAAGGGGCGTTATTTTAATTGTATCTGCATCTGCATCTATCATCTGAATCTCCTAAACCTTATCCTATCGTGGCAACTTTCTGACCTTTTTCGACAACATCATCCACATCACTAATGAGGCTTAGTTTGCCGCTTG
>NZ_LUTS01000002.1 GCF_001597735.1 Neptuniibacter pectenicola | reverse complement strand
ATCCCTGATAGCTCAGTTGGTAGAGCAGTAGACTGTTAATCTATTGGTCGCTGGTTCGAGTCCAGCTCAGGGAGCCATCTGAAAAGATGAACGTCGGAGTGTAGCGCAGCTTGGTAGCGCATCTGGTTTGGGACCAGAGGGTCGTAGGTTCGAATCCTATCACTCCGACCACTTTTCTCTTTTGGCTTTACTGCATAGCAGTTATGTCGGAGTGTAGCGCAGCTTGGTAGCGCATCTGGTTTGGGACCAGAGGGTCGTAGGTTCGAATCCTATCACTCCGACCACTTTTCTCTTTTGGCTTTACTGCATAGCAGTTATGTCGGAGTGTAGCGCAGCTTGGTAGCGCATCTGGTTTGGGACCAGAGGGTCGTAGGTTCGAATCCTATCACTCCGACCACTTTTCTCTTTTGGCTTTACTGCATAGCAGTTATGTCGGAGTGTAGCGCAGCTTGGTAGCGCATCTGGTTTGGGACCAGAGGGTCGTAGGTTCGAATCCTATCACTCCGACCACTTTTCTCTTTTGGCTTTACTGCATAGCAGTTATGTCGGAGTGTAGCGCAGCTTGGTAGCGCATCTGGTTTGGGACCAGAGGGTCGTAGGTTCGAATCCTATCACTCCGACCACTTCTCTTTTTCTACTTATCCTTTTATTTTTCATTCGATAACCAAATGCTTTGATAGGGTGCTATCTCAACAGTCGCATGAAGATCATCGAAAACATTTCCACTTAATAGATCTGACCACTGATGGGTACTAATCAAATTAAGATCGGATAAAAGCAAAACCGCCGGCTTATCACTAATATTATTTAAGCAAAATATACTCTGACGTCGATTAAGACCTTGTCGCCAAAAACCAAAAATCTGCTCACCAAGATGAAGTGTGAATTGCGTCGCATTTGGGTGAAATGCAGACTGCCCCGTCCGAATAGAGATCAGCCGTTTCATGGCCGTAAAAACACGCCCGTAATGAGATTTATCATCACCCAATAACTCAACTAATGCATGGTAGTCCCAATGATGACGATTAATCGAGCGAAAGCTCCCTGTCATCGCTACTCGCTCATGATCATTAAGACTCCCCAATAAACTCTGAAAATAAACACCTGGAATACCCTCAAGCGCGAGCATAATGGTATGAGCGCATAGGAAACGCTCTACACCCAACACATCCTCCCCTTCGATAGTCCCTTTTAGGGCCTCGAACAGAGTGATATTTATCTCATAAGGCTTATTCACACCATTATCTAAAGCACGCCATGAGATATGCCCACCAAACGCCTGCATAGTCTCCGTTAACTTTTCAACCTCATCATCAGGCAGAATACCTTCAACGGGCCGTAACCCTATACCATCGTGAGAGGCAATAAAGTTAAAATAAGCCGTACCATCTTGGGCAGGGGGCATACTCATCATCCACTGTTTTAAATAGAAGCTCTGGCCCGTTAGCAGTGCATGTAACAGCAGCGGTGGAAGTGAAAAGTTATAAACACAATGGGCTTCGTTAGCATTACCAAAATAGGAAAGATTCTCCCGACTAGGGATATTTGTTTCCGTAATAATCATAGCGGTCGGGCAAGCAAACTCAATCAAGACACGTAACAAACGCACTATCTCATGGGTTTGCTCCAAATTTAAGCAGCTCGAACCTACCTCTTTCCACAAAAATGCAACCGCATCTAAACGAAAAATATTGACGCCATTATCAAGATAAAAACGCACAACTTTAACAAACTCTTTTAGTACATCCGTATTTCTAAAATCGAAATCCACTTGGTCATGACTAAAGGTACACCAAACATGCTTAACCCCCTTCGCAGTCTCAACCTCTCTTAACAACGGCGTTGTACGTGGGCGCACAACCTGAGATAGGTCATCATCAGGGTTAGCAACATAAAAGTAATCGTGCCCCACACCCTCCCCTTTAATAAAGTTTTGAAACCAACCACTTTCACTCGAGCAGTGATTAATAACCACATCCGACATTAAACGAAACTCTGACGCGAGTTTTTTTATATCACCCCACTCACCCACCGACGCCCGCACTTTGTAATAATCACTAACCGAGAAACCATCATCCGAACTATAAGGAAAGAAAGGCAAAACATGCACACCATTAATCACCCCCTCACACTGCTCATGAAGAAATTGGTGCAGGGTCGTTAACGCTCTTTTTCCTGGTTGATGCAATGAGTCACCATAAGTGATCATAATCACATCAGCTTCATTCCAGTCATTTTTATGGGAGAGAGGTATAGTGCCCACCTGCTGCAAACGCATAATCTCAACCAGCTCAGACGCCAACCCCAACAACGCCTCATCACGCTCTTCGGCATAGATAACCTGTAGATGATTTAGGACCTGAAAGCCTAATTGCTCGCTAGCCGAACTGCTCGTTCTACTGCTCATATCGATAACATCCCTATTTAAAGAAACTAGCTAAGCGCATCCGCCATAAATTCGTTATGGTCCAATTCAACCGCCTCGACTAGACGATCAAACACCTCCGGCATCGCACTACTTACCCGGCTCCAGCTTGGTATAAACGGCGTATCCATGGCATTACTTAAAAACTGCTCGCCCGCTGTCATAATGTTGCGAGAAAACATCTCAACCGCCTGCTCCTCCCCATGAATATCAAGCTGCAAACCGTTCATCACTGCATCATTGTGATAGGTTTCAATAAAATCTAACGCTATACGAAAATACGTAGCTTTAATGGTACGAAAGGTTTCGCTATTAAAAGTATGCCCTTGGGTAGCAAGCTTTCTAAATAGCGCTTTCGTAATATCTATAGACATCTTTGATAGGCCCGCATTTTTATCATTCAGCGATAAGTTTTGGTGCTTATGATCATACTGATCAGCAATATCGACCTGACAAAGGCGGTTATTTGAATAGTTACGGTGCATCTCCGATAGCACACCGATCTCCAACCCCCAATCACTCGGGATTCTAATGTCACTCAACACATCGCGACGGAAGGAAAACTCACCCGCAAGGGGGTAACGAAAACTATCCATATATTGTAGGTATTCAATCTCACCAAATACCTTTTTTAATGCACGCAGTAATGGCGTCACTAATAACCGACATACGCGGCCATTAATCTGACCATCAGCGACACGCGCATAGAACCCTTTACAAAATTCATAGTTAAACTGAGGGTTAGCAACAGGGTAGATTAACCGCGCCAACATCTCGCGATTGTATGTTGTAATGTCACAATCATGGAGCGCGACCGACTCAGCACGCCCAGACGCCAACACATACCCCATGCAGTACCATACGTTCCGCCCCTTCCCCAGCTCTTTAGGTGCTAGCTTTAACGCTTGCAGCTCTGCATCTAAGGCTTTTAACCGTGGCCCATCATTCCAAAGCACTCGATGATGCTGAGGCAGCCTTTTGAAAAAACGCTGCGCAAAACGAAATTGATGCTCATCAGCCCGATCTAGCCCTATAACAATTTCAGAGAGATAAGGCACTTTACAAAGTTCATCAATAATATGATCCAACGCAGGCCCTTCAAGCTCCGAAAATAGCGAAGGCAAAATAAGCGCCATCGGTCTTTTTTTACTAAAGCGAACTAACTCAGCCTCAACATCATCAATAGGTCTATTCGACAGGTTATGTAGTGTAGTAATAATTCCATTCTGATAAAAATCAGCCATATTAACCCCTTAACTTATTTCGTAAATCGTCAATTACATCTGCACTGTCGTCGTTCACACCCAAAAATCGACACACCCCCTCAGCCCAGCCCACAGGACCGTACTGAGTGGTGTAATACACATTTGGATGGTTTATCTCAGGAAAGTCATGCGCTGGAGAGCGAATAACCAATGCACAATCAGCCACGTGCAACATATCTATATCGTTATAACTATCGCCTGCAGCAATCGTTAGTACTGATGGGTCTGCCCAATGCTTAACATATTGATCACACAACCATTGAAACGCCTGCCCCTTATTGCAGCCCCCAGTTACATGGAGAAAGCGCCCCCCTTGCAAAACGGTCGCCCCAGCCTTCCTAAGTCTTTGAACAAAAATAGATTTACGCGCTTCAGTTCCACGCCACATCACCGGCTCACTGTACTCCCTCCGATTCGCTAGCTGCGCACGTTCTTCAGACAAGCCTGTCAGCTGAACGATTCCATCAATGCCCAGCGAAGTAAACGTATCAAACTCACCCACGAACGCCTCCGATACTTCGGATAACACACCCAACCAAAAGTCCCGCGGCTTTGAAAACGCATAACAATCATATCCATCAAGCGATTCACAACCGGGTGGATTAAATGGAAAGTAACCTTGAGGAATAAAAATGGCGGCACCATTTTCCACAATAAAGGGATGCCTATTGTCTAAATCGGAACTCAAAAGCATCAACTCAGCCCGCGTTTTACTGGTCACAGGAATAACGGGAACACCCTCTTCTCTAAAGAGGGTCAGTAGCGGCTTGGCAGCCTCAAAACTGTAACTAAAATGATCCAGCAATGAGCCATCAAGGTCAGTAAAGATCAGAACCTTTGCAAACATCCATCCTCCCTTTTCGAAAACGTGCACCAGAATCAACCACTCATTCATAGCGCACCAATAGAGTGCAAATCCGACATAGAAACGCTAAAACATAGGCTTAATAGTAGAGTCCTTGCACAAAGCATACCGATTCAAAAACGAAGCAGCGGCAACGCCTAGCCCTAAACATTCAAAACCAGAGAGAGGAACAGATATAGAGGAAACAACAGAGGGGAATTTAACGAAATAAAAGGGCGCCAAAATCATCTCATTTAACGCCCAGGCAAGCTAGTGAAGCTTACACATACTTTTCTTTATAAAACGCTTCTAGCACTTTAATTAAGGAATCGACATCTTGCACGCCCGCCAATTCACGAATGGAGTGCATCGCAAACTGTGGCACGCCGATATCAAGTGTTTTCACACCTAGCTCAGCGGCAGTAATCGGCCCGATAGTACTACCGCACCCCATGTCACTACGCACAACGAAAGATTGAACCGGCACACCCACCTGCTGCGCGAGATCTTTAAATAAACCACTTGTCTCACTATTTGAGGCGTAACGCTGGTTCGCATTAATTTTAATAACAGGTCCCGCATTCAATAGAGGGCCGTGGTTCGCATCATGCTTATCAGAAAAGTTAGGATGAACACCATGCGCATTATCCGCTGAGATCAACATAGAGCGATTGAGCATTCTCACTCGATCTTCAACAGCAGGCACTAAGCGTTCAATAACCTGACTTAACATCGGCCCCTGGGCACCAGCTGCGCTCATACTACCGACCTCTTCATGGTCGTTACACACCAATAAGACCCCTTCATCGGAATCGGCATTAAGCAATGCGTTTAGCCCCATAAAGCAACTTAATAAATTATCCAAACGCGCCGATGCGATAAACTCATCAGCAAGCCCAACGATGGAAGGCTCTTGGGTGTCATATAATGAGATTTCATAATCTAAAATCTCAGCAACATCAGCGACACCTTCTTTTATTAATTGCTGAGATAAAATCGACTTAAAATCGCCAGCATGCGCCCCTTGGGCCAAAATTACTGGCAGATGGGTCTGAGCGTTGATCGTACGACTCGTATTCGCATCACGATCTAAGTGAATCGCTAAGCTAGGCAGTACGGCAACCGGCTTCTGAAAATTAACCAACGCCTGCTTGCGCCTACGATCAACATCTAAGTAACTCACTCGTCCCGCCATCGAGAGATCTCGGTCAAACCATGGGTTTAGTAGTACACCCCCATACACTTCGACCCCTAACTGCTGATAGTCATGCTTATGAAGCTCGGGCTGAGGTTTTACTTTTAAACAAGGAGAATCCGTATGCGCCCCGACCATTCGAAAACCGGACTCAATGACACTTTTAGCCTTAGGCAGGCACCAAGCAATAATAGAGGAGCCATTACGCACGGTGTAATAGCGCCCCCCTTCACTCAGGGCCCAACTATCAGCTTCATCAAGATATTGATAGCCCGCTACATCCAAACGCTTAGCCATCGCCTTAACGGCATGATAAGGCGTAGGTGAGGATTGCAAAAAAGCTTTAAGATCCACTAATAACTCAGACATAATTTTCTTTTAATTCCTACTTATTCTGCCGCTTTAAAATCGATCAACTCAATCTTAAAAATCAAGGTCGAGTTAGCTGGTATATCATCAGAGGGGCTGGTTGCGCCATACGCAAGCTTAGGCGGGACAAACAAGATCCACTGGCTGCCTTTTTTCATCATCCTAACACCCTCAGTCCACCCTCTAATCACACGATTTAATGGAAAATCAGAGGGTTCACCTCGCTGGTAAGAGCTATCAAATATATGACCATCAACACGGGTACCTTCATAATGCACAGTAACAATATCCGTCACTGATGGACTTGGCCCTTTACCTTCAACAAGGACTTTATACTGCAAACCGCTTTGTGTCGTAACAACGCCGTCTTGTAACCCGTTTGCTTGCAGAAAAGCAGCCCCCTCTTTACTTACATCATCATTAAGTGCTTTATCGATCAATGTCTGCCTAAATTGTTTTTCTTCAGCATCCTCTCCGCAGCCAAATAACAGCGCGGAGACCATCACTAAGCTCGCAAACCTAACAACAAATTTCATTTTTTATTCCAATATAGCCAGAGATTATGAGGTAATAGATTTTACATCACTCTTCAGCATGTCTACACTCAACTGACGTAAGTTTGGGAACTAATCTTTCCTAAACAGGGTCATAACTGAATCCAGAGCTTAAAAAGTTAAGAAATACATTATGCATAGACCGCTACTTAATACACTTTTCATCGCAGCCTTTTCGCTTTTAGTACCGATTACAGCCAATGCGCTTGTAACGCCACTGGAATCAGAACCTGTACACAAACAAACGCTATTAGAGATCAACGAATCCTTAAAGCTGGGTCACTACAACCGTATCCCTATTGATGACACGCTTTCAAATCAGATCTTTGATCAGTATCTAAAAGACTTAGATCCATCACGTAGCTATTTTTATAAAAGCGACATTGAAGCGTTTGAAAAGTACCGCTTTACGCTGGATGACAGTATCAAAAAAGGGGATCTAGATGATGCATACTTTATCTACAACCGTTTTCAAGAGCGGCTTGAAGATCGCTTAAAGTTTACCATTAGTGAGCTCGAAGACGGCAAAGTATTCGATTTCAATGCAGAAGAGATGCTGAATACCGATCGAGAAGAAGCCCCTTGGATCACCTCTGAGAAAGAGATGAATGCACTATGGGATCGCCGTTTAAAAAGCGCTCTACTCAATCTAAAATTCGCGGATAAGTCTGACGAAGAAGCGAGAGAAGTGTTAATCAAGCGTTATAACAATCAATTAAAACGCTCCCTACAGGTCAACAGCGAAGATGTATTCCAAACCTTTGCTAACGCCTTTACCAAACAGTATGACCCGCACACTCAGTACTTTTCACCCCGAAAATCAGAAAACTTTAAAATCAACATGAGCCTCTCATTAGAGGGTATTGGTGCGGTCTTAAAGAGTGAAAACGAATTTACACAAATAGTACGTCTTGTGCCTGCCGGTCCAGCAGACAAAACAGGTCAGCTTAAAGCAACCGATAGAATCATCGGTGTAGGCCAAGGTACTGACGGCGAAATTGAAGATGTTATAGGCTGGCGTCTAGATGATGTTGTACAACTGATTCGCGGCCCTAAAGATACTACCGTGCGTTTAGAGATCAAAAGCTCTGATCAAGAAGAAAGAGCCCCTAAGATCGTAAAAATCGTGCGTAATAAAGTAAAACTTGAAGAGCAGTCTGCACAAAAACGCATTATAGAGGTCAACCATTTAGGTCGCGACTTTAAGCTTGGGGTAATAGAGATCCCCGCCTTCTATATCGACTTTGCAGCACTCCAACGTGGCGATGAAGATTACAAAAGCACCTCTCGCGACGTAGAAAAATTGATCAATGAGCTAAAAGAAGAGGATATTGAGGGCTTAATTATTGATCTTAGAAATAATGGTGGCGGCTCACTCAGAGAAGCCAACGATACGGTAGGCCTATTTATTAAACATGGTCCTACCGTTCAAGTTAAAGACTCCTCAGGTCGGGTAGAAGTCCTTCGCGATCGGGACTCAAAAGTTGCTTACACTGGCCCTATCGCCGTTATGGTAAACCGCTTATCCGCCTCTGCATCTGAAATTTTCGCGGGTGCAATCCAAGATTATCAGCGCGGCATTATCATCGGCGGCCAAACATTTGGTAAGGGCACCGTACAAACACTACTGCCGTTAAATCATGGTCAACTTAAATTGACCCATGCAAAGTTTTATCGAATCTCAGGTGAAAGTACTCAGAATAAAGGGGTTATGCCTGATATAGATTACCCGACACTATACGACCCTGAAATTATTGGCGAAAGCGCGCTAGAGAACGCCCTAACATGGGATAAAGTTCGCTCAGCACCCCACGGTAACTACCCAAGCGTAAAAGCATTTTTGGGCCAGATTGAACAGCGCCATCAATCACGCACAGCTGAAGACCCTGATTTCGTATTTATGCGTAAACAGGTCAAACGATTAGAGGAAGTGCGTAAAGAAGGCAGCCTAATTCCGTTACAAGAAACCGCTCTCAAACAGGAACGGGATAGCGCCGAAGCATGGCAGCTTGAAGCAGAAAACACCCGCCGTGCACAAAAAGGCCTTCCGCCGATTGAGAAACTATCGGACCTTGATGAAGAGCAGAAAAAAGATAGCCAAGGACGTCCGATCAACCCAGAGTCAGAAGCGATGCTTGTTGAAAGCGGCCGCATTCTTTTAGATGCTGTATTGATGCAGTTACAATACTCGTCAGCTAAAGCGGAACAAAACTAATCGATTGTGGGTTGGGCCATTTGGTAATTCAGGTGTGTTAAGCCTCTTATAAAAGGATGTTGGATGAGTACCAAAAAGAACATCGTCTTATTGATTGCTATTCCTGTTATCTTAATCGCCTTAGGTGGCGGCGGTTTTGTTATGTATAACCAGATGCAGGGGCAGCATGCAGAAAACTTAAAAGACCTTGAAAAATTTGGTTTTACCGTCCTCCCAAGCAACACTCACTCTGAATCGGTTGGGGAGCTTGGCGCCAAGCAACTCCCCTCCACGTTTCATGAAAGCAAAGCAACCCCTACCCAAAAAGTGATCAAGGGGTTGATGGACGATAATGAGCAACTCATCGAAGAGCAGCGAGAACTACGCGCCGAAATAGAGACGCTCAAAGCAGAGATAGCCTCTCTAGAAAACTACAAATCCTTAAATGAACACTTTGCACCACTGTCGCTGGCAGAAGAGATCACCGCGGTCGAAAGGCAGTTAAAAAAGTTATTACTTGATATGCCCGACGCTCGACGCTTCTCCAATCTAAAGGTAGAAGCGATGTCTGCGGCAGCCGGTCACGAATATAAAAAGTTTATCGGTGCTAAAAGCTTAATATTGTCCACAAGCGAACGCGAAGCCCTGGTCCGAGACTACCTGCCTGAATTTGCATTTTGTGTAGGTGATGGCATCGACATTGCCGCCAACTCCCCCCGTGAAGAACGTCTAATTACGACTTTTTTTCGCCAACAGGACAGTTCGATCCTACCGAATAATCTAAGAAGTGATTTAGATACAGTCGTCAAACCCTGTCAAACAGCCCTTTATGAACGCCTCAGTAACTACGACAAACCCATTTAAGCGTTAAATTCTGGATATAAAAGCACCTATTCGCAGTAAAGCCTATGTCAAGCCTATGGTTTTACTGTATAATACGCGCTCAAATTCTATCGATTTGGGTGCTACACCGGTCAAAACACCCTTTTTGAACTACTTAAAACTGACCCTGTAAAACCGGTATTACAGGCTGAAGTGCTACAGTCCCATTAAATTATAAAAATGGTATGTGGCCCTTACATATAGGACATTTTCAATGAGCGAAAGCTTTGCTGATCTGTTTGAAGAATCCCTTCAATCACTAGACATGACTCCTGGCAAATTAGTAATTGGTGAAGTTGTTGATATCGACAGCGACTGGGTTACTGTTCATGCCGGCCTTAAATCTGAAGCAATCATCCCGCGTTCACAGTTCCTTAACGATGCAAACGAACTTGAAATCAAAATCGGTGACGACGTTAAAGTTGCACTAGAAGCGGTTGAAGATGGCTTTGGTGAAACACGTCTGTCTCGTGAAAAAGCTAAACGCGCTGAAGCTTGGGAAGTTCTGCAGACTAAATTTGAAGCTGAAGAAACTGTTAAAGGTTACATCAGCGGCAAAGTTAAAGGCGGCTTTACTGTTAGCATCAACAACATCCAAGGCTTCTTACCGGGTTCTTTGGTAGATGTACGTCCAGTTCGTGACGTTGATCACCTAGAAGGTAAAGAACTTGAATTTAAACTGATCAAACTAGACCCTAAGCGTAACAACATTGTTGTTTCTCGCCGTGCGGTTCTACAGGAAGCTAACAGCGCTCAACGCGATGAGTTGCTAGCTGTTCTGGAAGAAGGTCAGGAAGTTAAAGGTTTCGTTAAGAACCTAACTAACTACGGTGCTTTCATCGATCTAGGCGGTGTTGACGGCCTACTTCACATTACAGACATGGCTTGGAAACGTATTTCCCACCCATCTGAAATGTTGAACCCAGGTGACGAGATCACTGTTAAGATCATCAAATTCGACAAAGAATCTGGTCGTATTTCTCTTGGTCTTAAGCAACTATCTATGGACCCATGGGCGCTTATCAAAGAGCGTTACCCATCCGGTGCTAAGTGCCAGGCACGTATCACTAACCTTACTGATTACGGTTGCTTCGCATCTATCGAAGACGGCGTAGAAGGTCTAGTACACGTTTCTGAAATGTCTTGGACTAACAAAAACATCCACCCATCAAAAGTTGTAAACATTGGTGATGAAGTGGAAGTTATGATCCTTGACGTAGATGAAGAACGTCGTCGTATCTCTCTTGGTATCAAGCAGTGTACTGCTAATCCTTGGGTTACTTTCGCTGAGCAGTTCGCTGCTAACGATAAAGTAACTGGCACAATCAAAACTATCACTGATTTTGGTATTTTTGTTGGCCTACAGGACGAGCTTGACGGTCTAGTTCACATGTCTGACATCACATGGGAAGCTGATGCTGAAGCAGCACTACGCCAGTTCAAGAAAGGCGAAGAAGTTGAAGCGGTTATCCTTTCTATCGATGCAGAGAAAGAGCGTATCTCTCTTGGTATCAAACAGCTTGAAAGCGACCCATTCGCTGAATACGCTGCAGCAAACGACAAAGGCACTATCGTAAACGGTAAAGTTATCTCCGTAGACGCTAAAGCTGCTGTAATCGAACTTGCTGAAGGCATCGAAGGTACGTTGAAAGTATCTGAGATCTCTGTTGACCGTATCGAAGATGCATCTACAGTACTTAACGTTGGTGACGACGTTGAAGCTAAGATCATCACTATGGATCGTCGTAACCGCGTAATCAACCTGTCTATCAAAGCGAAAGAACAGGCTGAAGAAAAAGCAGCGATCTCTGCTGTACGCAACGCTGAAGTTGAAGTATCAGGTCCAACCACTATTGGTGACTTGATCAAAGCACAGCTAGACAACCAGAAGTAATAAACTCTCAAGCCATTTAGTGGCTAGAATAAAAACCGTAGACAGGTGACTGTTTGCGGTTTTTTTTTGCTTTTTTTTCTAAACACATCAACACTTCCCCTGCTCCTGTTTTTCACAGCATCGAGCCTTCATTGGCGCAAGGTATGATTCTTGCTTGATAATAAATATAGCTATATTTTTGATTTCACTTCATTTTTCAATGGCATAACAAGGTACTAAGCACGTAAAGTAAGCAATGACGTAAACCCAAGGAAAGAATGCATGCTGAATAATATGTGGCTGATTGTCTCTGCACTATTGGTGTTTCTAATGCAGGCTGGTTTTTTATGCCTAGAAAGCGGTAAAACGCGTAGTAAAAACAGCATCAACGTTGCTGCAAAAAACATCACTGACTTTATTCTTTCAACCACCATTTTTTGGATCGCTGGGTTTGGGCTAATGTTTGGCCACAGCTATCTAGGGATAATCGGCACGGACAGCTTCCTCTTTGGCAATAACAACTCCGCCTATGAGATCTGCTTCTTTATCTTCCAAATGATGTTTTGCAGTACCGCCGCAACGCTCACTTCTGGTGCGGTCGCCGAGCGGATGAGCTTTATTGGGTATATCTTTGCAACCGCCATTCTCAGCATTGCCATCTACCCTATTACGGGTCATTGGGCATGGGCCAATCTCTACAGCGAAACACAAGAAGGCTGGCTACAACTCCTTGGCTTTGTCGACTTTGCCGGCTCAACCGTTGTGCACTCCGTTGGCGGCTGGGTTGCCTTAGCCTGCGTGATCATCATTGGCCCCCGTTTAGGCCGCTATGACGGAAAAACAAAATTCCCATCGGGGAGCAATCTTCCCATGGCAACCATGGGTACACTCTTAATTTGGTTTGGTTGGTTTGGTTTCAACGGCGGCAGTGTCTTAGAAATGAATGACCAAGTCCCAAAGATCATTCTTAATACCTGCTTATCCGGCATCTGGGGCGGATTCATTGCATCATCCCTTCACTACATTGATAAACGTTTTATTGATGTGAGCTATATTCTCAATGGCATTATTGCAGGGCTTGTCGGCATTACCGCATCCTGCTTCGCTGTTGAGCCATTATCCGCTGCATTTATAGGCATGATATCTGGCGCTATTGTTTACTACGGTACGCTCTGGCTAGAAAAGGTCAAAATAGATGATGCGCTTGCCGTTATTCCCGCCCACCTAATGGCTGGCGTCTGGGGCACGCTAGCCGTAGCTTTCTTCGCTGATTACTCCATACTCAATACGGGTTTGACCTTCACCGAACAGCTGAGCGCACAGATTTACGGCATTGCCTCCATCGGTCTCTACAGTTTTTGTGTGAGTTATTTTTTACTCAGACTGGTTAATCGTTTTATCCCGCTACGCGTATCTGCCAACGATGAAAAGCAGGGACTAAATATTGCCGAACATCGTGCATCAACCGAGCTTATTGATCTATTAGGCGATATGGAACAACAGCAAAACCTCGGTAACTTCACCTCACCCGTTAAGGAAGAACCTTTTACTGAGGTGGGACAAATCGCGAAAAAATACAACCAAGTTATCACCCGCATCAATCAAGAGATGTCGCAAAAAGACTTTGCGATTGACCAATACCAAGCCAGTGAACAGCGGAAAAGCGCCATTCTTGACTCCTCAATGGACTGCATTATATCGATCGACTGGGAAGGCAAGATTATTGAGTTTAACCCCTCCGCAGAGCGCACACTGGGGTGTCTAAAAAGACAAGTGGAAGGGAAAAGCTTTACCCAGTTTTTTGTACTAGATGAAGATAGAGAATCCGTTGAATACAGCCTTCGTCATTTTTTCAGCTCAGCAAACGGGCTGGTTCTAAACAGACGCAACACAATACAGCTTCAACGGATCTCAGCACATGCCTTCCCTGCCGAAGTAACGATAACCAGTACTCGTTTAAAAGATGATGCCCGCACAGAGTTTACACTGCATATACGCGATGTTACGCGCGAACAGAAACTGCAATCACGGCTGAAATTTCTTGCCTATCAAGACCCGCTAACGAGTCTATCTAACCGTACGTTTATGATGAAGTCGTTGTCTGAAGCCATCAATATGGCAAAACTAGACGGCGAAACCGTTGCGCTCTTCTTCCTCGATCTTGATAAGTTCAAAAAGATTAATGATACCCTCGGGCACAAAGCCGGTGACGAGCTGTTATGTGAAGTCGCTAGACGATTGACGGAAGTAGCCCGCGAAGATGACCTTATCGCACGTTGGGGAG
This sequence comes from Neptuniibacter pectenicola, assembly GCF_001597735.1. Taxonomy (GTDB): domain Bacteria; phylum Pseudomonadota; class Gammaproteobacteria; order Pseudomonadales; family Balneatricaceae; genus Neptuniibacter; species Neptuniibacter pectenicola. The sequence continues at coordinate 416,969 of NZ_LUTS01000002.1, read as the reverse complement.
GCGATGAGTTTGTGGTCGTCCTTAAAGGTAAAATCAATGACAGTGTGATCAGCAAAAAAGCGCAAGGTATTTTAGAAATAATGCGCAAGCCGGTAGAGATCAGTCAGAAGCAGTTCAATATTCCAACCAGCATCGGCATCTCACTCTCAGCCTTTGGACAGACCGAAGCCGATCACCTTATCCAAGAAGCGGATATAGCGATGTATGCAGCAAAAGAGGGCGGCCGAGATAATTACAAAATATTCCAACCGTACATGGCGGAAAATGTCACTAAATCCGCCACCTATGAGCGGCTGATTAAAATAGGACTCGCAAAACAACAGTTTCACTTAGTCTATCAACCTAAAGTGTTCCGCAGTAAAGATAATGTTATTGCACTGGAAGCTCTCATCCGGTGGGATCACCCCCAACAGGGCATTATTCCACCGTCCGAATTTATTCCAATCGCTGAAGAAAGTAATCTCATTATTCAGCTCGGCGAGATGGTTATTAACCAAGCCCTCACCCAGATCCGGGAATGGATTGATCAAGACCTTACGCCGGTACCCGTTGCGGTAAATGTATCCGGCAAGCACCTGATATCCGACGAACTTGTCCCCTTTATCAAACAGCAGCTTGTGCTTTTCTCGATTCCCGGTTCATTATTAGAAATAGAGATCACTGAAGGGGTATTAATAGAAGATATAGAAAGCTGTATTAATGTACTTGAGAAACTTAAAGCGCTGGATATCAGTATATCCATTGATGATTTTGGTACAGGCTACTCCTCACTCAACTACTTAAAACGGCTCCCTTTAGATATCCTAAAAATAGATCAGTCCTTTGTTGAAGAGTGTCATCGCAAAGATGAAGATACTGAAATATGCGCCACGATTATCAATTTAGCTAAAAACCTGAATTTAAATACCATCGCTGAAGGGGTCGAAACAGAAGGCCAGCTGAATACATTGCTCCAGCTAGGTTGTGAGGTTTTCCAAGGATATTACTTTTACAAACCCTTAGCCGCCAACAAGATATCCGCACTTCTCACCCTGACTAATCCAACGGACAGGGATGAGAACCCGCGACTTAACTAACCTATTCCAGTACGTAATCGATGAAATCCTCTTCATCGATTTCGTTATCTTTGACTTCATACCAACTTAAAACGGACGCACCCGATTCTATAACGGTTTTTTGCTCACCACTGATAAGCGGGTGCCAGTCTGGCAAGTCTTTGCCCTCATGCACTAATCGATAAGCACAGGTTGGAGGTAGCCAATGAAAAGAGTCTACGTCTTCAGGTCGAAGTTTGACGCAAGCAGGAACCAGCGAGCAACGTTCCTCATACTTAGTACAGCGGCAGGTTTCAAAATCAAGCAGGTGACAAACAACCGAGGTATAAAAAACCTCCTGAGTCTCTTCATCCTCTAGCTTATGCAAACAGCACAATGCACAGCCATCACATAAAGACTCCCACTCAACCGAGTTCATCTCGTCTAAACGCTTACTCCGCCAAAAAACTTCCTGAGCAGCCACTTAACGCACACCGCTTTCAGGACGATCTTTGTGCAGATCCAGCATATAATCATCTTTTGGTGGCGGCATCTGTAGGTAGTAGCCCTTCTCTTCCAAGCCCGCCACAACTTTATCAACATCAACACGCGCCAGCTTGCGCTTCGCGGTTAATGGAATATCCATCACCAATTTAGCGGCGCCGAACATCTCAAGTAGTGCTTCCGGCACTTTACTCAACTTATCTCGCTTATCAACATAGAGATACATTTCATCTTTACGAGAACTTAAGTAAACAGAACAAATTTTCATTAGGAAAACACCTTTATCTTTAAGTTGAACATCGTAAACGCTCAATCACTTCAAGCTCGTCCAACAATGCTGCACCAATCAATTGCTGACGCCAGTCTGACATTTGAGGAGGGAGTTTATATTCCCCTTCATCAACCCCTGATCGAACCAGCGCTTCTAACTCTTTCCGCCGTAACAAAATCTCCGGCGCAAGATCATTCTCTTCAGCCGCTCGACGCGCAATGGCTTTCAATTTTTTTAGATGCTTATTCCAAAAATAGTGTAGCGGTTTTGGAATAGGCTCAGGTGGGTTCGCTTGCGCGCTATCCGCCCCCGCCCGCAGAAAACCAAGAATAGTTTCACCATCACTTCGCAAGATATGTTTTCTAATCTCATGCAGGCGCGATAGATCACCTAAATTCCTCGGCCACGCCTCAACAATTTGCAGCAGCACTTGGTTTTTTAAGATCCGATTACGTGGCACATCTCTATCCCGTGCAACCTGTTCACGCCAAGCGGTCAGATCTCGCAAAGCGGCAAGCTTATGGGTAGGACAGCGCCACATCTGCGTGAAACGGCGATAGTAATCATAGCCCTCAACGTCATCAATCAAGGCGTTATCAAGCATGGTCTGATTCTCTTGCTCAGCCCAATAATAGGTACCCCGTTCGCTCAACGCCTGCTTTTGCATCTCATAGATCGCAGGTAAATAAGCCACATCTAACGCCGCATAATGCTCTTGGCTTTTTGTTAGTGGGCGTTTAAGCCAATCCGATGTCGTTTCGTGCTTCTCCATCTGTACACCGAGCTTCTGCTCAAGCATACGTTGCAGCCCCATAGAGAAGCCCCAATTAAGTAGTGCGCCCCCTATCTGCGTATCAAATACAGGGGTCGGCAACACGCCCATCACCTTCAAAAACAGCTCTAGATCCTCTGTTGCCGCATGCATCAGCTTAATAACAGCCTCATCCTTAAACAGGGCGGCCAAGGCACTAAAGTCCGATATATCTAAAGGATCAATAAGGTAACACTGACGTTCATCCGCAACCTGTATTAACCCGGCAATAGGATAAAACGTTTCAACACGAATAAACTCCGTATCAAGAGCGATCAACGGTAAGGTTCGCCAGTGGTCACAATATCGACTCAGATCGGCTTCCGACCTAATCCATACAGGCGTCTCTGCTGAAGACTCTAACGTTTTCCAATTGTAATCTGACAACTTTTAAATCCTCAAAGCAGTGAACGTCTGCCTGCCATCGCGTGTGCTAATGTGCCACCATCAACAAACTCAAGCTCACCCCCAACCGGTACACCATGGGCAATACGCGTTACTTTTATACCAAGCTCTTTTACCTGAGCAGCAATAAAGTGTGCGGTAGCCTCACCTTCAACCGTTGGGTTAGTCGCTAAAATAATTTCATTTATTTCAGTGGCATGAATATAGTCTAGAAGTTTATCTATACCGAGATCTTCCGGCCCAATGCCATCAATAGGTGATAGATGACCCGAAAGCACAAAATACAATCCGTTATAACCGCCGGTTTGCTCAATGGCCAATACATCTACAGGCGACTCTAATACACAAAGAATCGACCGATCTCGGCTCTCAGACTTACATATCTCGCACAGCTCATGCTCGGATAATGTCCGGCATTGACGACAATGCCCTACCTCGGCAACCGCTTTTTGTAGAATTTCAGATAAAGCTAAAGCCCCTTCCGAATCCCTTTCTAACAGGTGAAAAGCCATACGCTGAGCAGATTTTGGACCGACACTCGGCAAGCAACGAAGCGCGGTGATCAACTGCTGAATAAGTGGACTAAACGACATAAGTTAAAACGGCATATTGAATCCAGGGGGCATACCCATACCACCTGTAACTTCAGCCATTTTCTCTTGAGTATGTGCTTCAATTTTACGCACTGCATCGTTCACAGCGGCAGCGACAAGATCTTCTAAAATCTCTTTATCTTCTTCCATTAGGCTGTCATCAATATTAATGCTTTTAACATCGTGACGACCATTCATAACGACTTTTACCAGACCCGCACCCGACTCACCGGTTTGCTCTGCAAGGGCAACCTGTTCTTGCGCTTTCTGTAGGTTCTCTTGCATCTTCTGGGCCTGCTTCATCAGGTTACCCATTCCACCTTTCATCATTACCATTTACCTCAAAATTAATCGATGGGCTGCACAGAGGAGAGTTCTATCTGTGCATCAAAATGTTGCTGTAACTGTTTTACCGTCTCATCATTACGAATTGACGTAATCGCTTCAGAATGCCGCTCTTCACGCTTTCTATTTAAATACTGCGCAGGCGTTTCTTGCGTTTGCGGCGCCTGTAAAAATTCGACACTCAACGGCAACGAAAAATAGGCATTCAGCGCATCACTGATCCGCTCTTGCTGTACTTCATTTAACATTGTCTTTTGATCTTTTGTGTAATGCAAAACGACCGCATCAGGCCTAATCTCTTCTAACGAGATATGCGTGGCCAAACTTTCGGTCATGCCGCTAAGCCCTAAGCTTCGCGCAATATGTACCCAATGGGGTAGCTGAATTGCATTTAAGTCACGCGGACATGACTCAATCTCGACATTACTTTTAGCCACATCCAATGATGTAAAATCAGTGGGGCTATCGGAAACCGCTTGCTGAACCGGTGAATGAATAGCGCCATCGCGCGCAACCTGCGAGTCTCCTTCATCGAGATCCCACGGAGGCACAACTTCCTGCGGTGCGACGTCATCTTCAAACTTTTTTGCTGGGCTTACCTCGCTCTGGGGCGGCTGGTAAGCCGGTTCATCATAATAAGCAGGCGGCTCTTGATGATAATCCCCGCTAGGCTGACTAGAGTGTGTCGCTTGAACATCTTCATACTGCGGCTCAGGCTCAACCGGCTGCGGAGGCGATACGGGCTCTGGTTGCTCTTTTAACACCGCTTCAGTGTGGCTCGCCTCTAATACTGAGGAACTCACATCACCCTTCGGCACAGGCAAAGCGCTATCCGGTTGCTTGACCTCTTCGTTAACAGGCGGAGTCGAAACAGCGGCACTCTCCGAGTTAAGCGCAACCGTTCGCGGTTTCGCTCCTGCAGGCCGGAATGCCAACATACGGAGCAGTACCATCTCCAACCCTTCTCGGGGATCAGGGACAAACGGCAAGTCTTTACGCCCCATCAAGGCAACTTGATAATAGAGCTGAATATCTTCAGCACTTAACGTACCAGCAAGCGCTTGCACTTGAATCATATCGCCCATGCTGTTATCCACAGCATCAGGGATAGTCTGCGCCAGCGCGATCCTATGTAACACGCTAAGCAAGTCACCTAGCACCGTATTGTAATCTGGCGAAAACTGAGCAAGATCGGTCACCGCGGCCATCAATGCTTTAGCATCACCCGCAGCCAGGCAATCCAGCATTTGGTAAACCAAACGCTGATCGATTGTCCCCAACATCGCACGCACATCGGCTTCATTGATAGCCCCCGCACCAAAGGCAATCGCTTGATCGGTCAAGCTCATCGCATCACGCATAGAGCCATCAGCTGAACGTGCTAATAACCACAGCGCCGGTTCTTCAAAGCTAATATTCTCTTCACCCAGTACATGGGAAAGGTGGCTAACGATGCGTTCAGGAATCAGGTTTTTAAGATTAAACTGCAAACAACGCGATAAAATAGTAATCGGAAGCTTTTGAGGATCGGTCGTCGCCAGTAAAAACTTCACATGAGGCGGTGGCTCTTCCAAAGTTTTCAATAACGCATTAAAAGAATGCGTTGAAAGCATATGCACTTCGTCAATGAGGTAAACTTTGTAACGGCCATGGGTCGGCGCATATTGTACGTTTTCCATCAACTCACGGGTGTCTTCTACCTTTGTCCGCGATGCCGCATCAACCTCAATCAGGTCGACAAAACGTCCTTCGGCAATCTCTTTGCACGCCGAACACTGACCGCAAGGGGTCGATGATACGCCCGTTTCACAGTTAAGTGATTTGGCAAATAAGCGCGCAATAGAGGTTTTACCTACACCTCGGGTCCCCGTAAATAGATAGGCATGGTGTAATCGGTCATCATCGAGAGCATTCACAAGTGCTTTAAGCACATGCTCCTGACCCACCATCTCTTGAAATCTCGCAGGACGCCACTTTCGCGCCAGAACCTGATAACTCATCGAATATATGCAGCTTATTGTTAAAAAAAACAGAGCTCTATGCTACCTTTTGCGCCCTTTTTTCGCCAGCGAAACCTTGCTTTTAACAACCGAGCTAGCTGCACCTCTTCTGATCGTATAATTCGTACCCAACTTCATCAATTTTCTGAAAAGTACGAACAGATGAAGGGATGCGTGGTACTCTAGGGGTTACTAAACTGAGTGTATTTCATATAAATTCCTATCAACACCCTCCGTCCTAGTAATCGCATCAATAATACGAACAGCATGGCACTACTCAGCAACCTATAAATACGTTAACCTTTTAGATTAATGTATGTATAAGTACCTTAATTTTTTAACTATCTCTTCAAACGTGCTTCGCAAGCACTAAACATTATGTTTAAAATTAAAGAGTGATCAAACTAGGCTTTATTTATGTTTAAAAAACGACCCTCTAAAGCAGAACTTAGAGATCAGCTCAATGCTGAGGTCAACCAGTATCTGCAAAAAGGTGGGGAAATTGAGCAGGTAGAAATGGGTGAATCTGGACTCGTTGATGGACGCTATAACCACCATAAAACGAGCTTCGACAATCCAGGTCCGACAGAACGCACCCCCGTTCATAATTTGCTTTCAACGATTGATTCACGCCGTAAAAATAAAGCGGCCACAACAACCCAAACAAAAGCAAAAGAACCGAAAAAAGCGCCACAAAAAAAAGTAATATACGATGATTTTGGCGATCCGATAAGAACCGTCTGGACCGAGGAGTAGCACAAGTTACTACCCTTAACAGCCCCTCGCCCATAGAACACGCCGTACAGTTCACCTCCCCCCCCATCGCTTCACCCCTTTATCCACAAGCCTAGACTATACTTTTAAGCTGAACGAGCACCCCTTAACTAAAATTGATGCGCATTCAAAACATATCCGTGAAATAATATACAGTTAATCCGCTCGATCATATCTGACTAAAATCTGTGAGTTTCCAAATGACCTCTATTACTATTACGCGCCCAGATGACTGGCACATTCACCTCAGAGATGGGGTACAACTTAAAGATACCGTTCGTGATGTAAGCCGCTATATGGGGCGAGCTATCATTATGCCAAACCTTGTGCCGCCAGCAACGAATACAGTAGAGGCTCTAGCATATCGTCAGCGTATTATGAACCAGAACCCACAAGGCGCATTTGAGCCATTGATGGTGCTCTATTTAACAGATAACACGGCGCCAGACGAGATAAGAAAAGCCAAAGCAACCGGTCAGATTGTCGCGGCAAAACTATACCCTGCAGGAGTAACAACCAATTCAGATTCCGGTGTAACTTCGGTCAAAAATATCTACCCTGCGCTTGAAGCTATGCAGGATGTCGGTATGCCATTACTACTGCATGGCGAAGTTACAGATGCATCTATTGATATTTTTGACCGTGAAAAAGCCTTTATCGACGCGGTCCTTAAGGATGTCGTTAACGATTTTCCTAATTTAAAAATTGTGCTTGAGCACATCACAACCAAAGATGCAGCCGACTTTGTGGCCTCCGCTGGAGCGAATGTAGCTGCAACCATCACAGCCCACCACCTACTGTTCAATCGCAATCACATGCTGGCTGGAGGTATACGTCCCCACTATTACTGCCTACCTATATTAAAAAGAAACATTCATCAGGACGCGTTAATTAAAGCAGCGACCTCTGGCAGTAATAAATTCTTTTTAGGGACCGATTCTGCTCCACACATGAAGCACGCCAAAGAAGCCGCATGCGGCTGCGCAGGCTCCTACACCGCTCATGCGGCTATTGAGTTGTATGCAGAGGTGTTTGACGAGGCTAATGCACTCGATAAGTTAGAAGCCTTTGCTAGCTTTAATGGACCGGATTTTTATGCCCTACCCCGTAATAGCGACACGATTACTTTAATCAAAGAAAGCTGGGATGTACCGGCTAGCTATCCACTAGGCGAGGATCAGGTTGTTCCCATTCGCGCAGGCGAACAGATCAATTGGCGAGTAAAGTAACACGATCCGAAAAGGCTGCAGATGCAGCCTTTTTTAACACCTCAACATCTTACGATATGCTTGTAACGCAGGGTGTGCCGGATTAGCTACTTGAGCCCCCATCCGCTCATAGTGCTCAATATTAAGGGCCAAATACTCCCGATGCACGGGGTTAGTCAGGTCCCACATATCACCAACACTACTTATCTTGCGCTCACTGCCGGTTGATACATAGATCAACTCGTAGAAGTGGCGACCATCTTTCACTATCGCCTCATCAACCAAACCCAACCCTAGCTGATTCAGCTCGGTACGTAATTTATACAGCTGGCGTATAGGGCATAATAAAAAATCTAACGACTGATGTTTATTATTCCGCAGCAACTGGGTCACCATTTCAACCATTAAATCACCGCCAACACCCGCAATAATCATAAGGTGGCGCTGACGTTTATCAGGCAAGATTAAGGTTTTAAGATCTACACAATGGGTTTGCCAACGATCAGGAGGCAACGCGGTACCGGTCAATAGCTGATCAACCTGCGCAACCAATAACGGAACAACATCAACAAAATGAATAACCGAGTCAGGGTAAGTTTCCAACAACTGGTACCCCAAATAACCATGGTCACAACAACAATCCCAAATATGAGGGTAAGGTGCGCCAACCATCGCCACAAGCGCCTCTAAACGAGCTGATAATTTCAAAAGATCCCTTACAATATAAGATTACAGATTGAGCCATCATTAACACAACAACCCACACACACTACGCAGCCCATACCCAGCACCACGTAGTCTTCAGTTAGACAGGTCACCAAATATCGCTTTGGTCTCCATAAACTCGTCTACACCATAGCGCCCCCATTCTCGCCCATTACCTGATTGCTTATACCCCCCAAAAGGAGCCCGCATATCAGTCGCCGCATCATTCAAATGCACCGTACCTGTACGCAATCGCGCGGCCACACGTTTTGCTCGCTGCACATCAGCGGAGCATACGCCACCGGATAATCCGTAGATACTGCTGTTCGCGATCGCTATTGCCTCCTCTTCTGTTTTATAAGCCATAATGGAGACCACCGGACCAAAAATTTCCTCCTGCGCAATAGTCATTGCTGGTGTCACATGGGCAAAAACAGTCGGCCTAACAAAGCATCCTTTTTCAAGTCCAGCCGGACGCCCAAGCCCACCGGTCACTAATAGCGCTCCCTGATCTATTCCCTGCTGAATAAATGCTTGCACACGCTCCCACTGCTGAAAAGACGCAACGGGCCCCATCTGTGTTTTATCGCTCATAGGGTCGCCCACCCTAATAGATTCCGCCGCCGCTTTTGCGATCTCTATGGTGTCCGCTAAACGGTGCTCCGGTACCACTATTTTCGTCCGCGCATTACAGGATTGACCGGTATTACTCATGACCGCTTTCACACTACGCGTTATCACCGTAGAAAAGTCCACATCATCAAGGATGATATTGGCTGACTTTCCACCAAGCTCAAGGGAGACTCGTTTCACGTTTTCTGCAGCCGCAATTGAAACCTGCTTACCCGCACGGGTTGAGCCCGTAAAAGAGATCATATCCACAAGGGGGTGGGCGCTTAAGGCCGCTCCGACCAGCGCTCCTGTACCATTGATTAAGTTAAAAACCCCCGCGGGTACACCCGCATCCTCTAAAATTTGCGCAAAGATATAAGCGGTTCTTGGCGCCAATTCACTTGGTTTTAGCACCATCGTGCACCCGGCTGCCAACGCTGGGGCTACCTTGCATGCCATTTGATTGAGCGGCCAATTCCAAGGTGTGATCATGCCACACACACCTACCGGTTCTTTCACGATCGTTGTTGTCCCCAACCTCTCGGTAAAATCATTCTCCTTCAAAACAATAAGCGCAACAGTCAAATGCTCTAGACCGGCCATCACTTGTGCCCGACGGGAGAAGACGATAGGCGCACCCATCTCTTCCGTAGTAGCAAGGGCTAGCTCCTCAATCCTTGCCTGATACTGTTCAATAATGCGTTCAAGAAGAGCCATTCGATACGGCTTATCCGTTTGACTAAAGTGCTCAAATGCAGCTGACGCCGCTTGCACTGCACAATCAACATCAACAGGACTGCCGACACTAAGGCGCGACACCACTTGCTCGGTGGCAGGGTTTAGTACATCCAATCGCTCCTGCCCATTCGGCTCGACCCATTGCCCATTAATATAAAACTTGTTTAAGTCATGCATAACCATAGAAAGCCTATTCATCAAGCGATAGAGACCTCACTGCCCAATTTAAAAAAACAGCGTTTGACTCAGGTTGGGATTAATAATTTAAACGATCTTGCAAAAACAAAAAAGCCGCTATAACAGCGGCTTCAAGATAGACAGATAAAACGTAGGGGCTACATACCGACAATCGCAGCCAGCAGACCAATAAGCCCACCAAAAACACCACCCCAGACAACTAACCAACCGAGATGCTCTTTAATCATGCGCTGAACAATCTCTTTAACCAGCTGCGGCGTCAGCTCATCTAAACGCTGCTGAACGATTAATTCAACCTTAGTGCGCATTTCAGCCATCACATTGGGGCTTTCCAACTCATCACGCAGCATCGCAATAAAGTGTTCATCACGCGTCATCTCCTCAATAGAGGATTTCATTTTATCAATAAAGGGCTGACGTAGAGGCTGTAGAACGTCTGTTCCTCCGACCATAGCTAACATACTACCAAAGGAAGACGCTTGGATAACTTCAATTAAGGAGTCAAATGTAGGGGAGAAATCGATTTTTTCGATAACCGGTGCAAGATGAAGATCAGGTTGTTTTCCATTCTCGGCACCTAAAAAACGTTCGATATTTTCTTCTGTAAAAAACTGATCCATCAATAGCGCTTTGATCCCCAGTTTAAAATCTTCAAAATGGGCGGGAATCACACCAGAGCCATATAAGCCTGGTACTTTCTCAAACAACATATGAACCGCTAACCAATTTGTTAACGCACCCGAAAGCGCAAATAAACCAATGGTTAGTAACACATTATCATCCACAAGAAAGCCTGTTAAAAAGGCAAGTGCAGCCAATAAATTAGTTAACAAACTCTTATTCATAAATGGTAGCTCCAAAAACAACCGACAACGCATTGAAAGCCGCATAAAAAACGACAACACGACTCAGGTATATAGAGGCAGATTAGATAAAATACAAGTGCTTAGTTGAAATTGATAACTAGGAGGTATGAATACAACAATCTGTATTTAAGGTTGTTGACGATATTGAATAATTAAATCGATAACATCGTGATCGCTAGCTACTGCTTCTAGGGATTCGTTTAACGTCCGGCGCTGGGGTAAAGCAATATTAAACTTATTACGTAATAATTGCTTAACTTCAAGGTCTGAAGCAGGATCGATAGGCTGTCCTGCAAAAACATTAATGCGTTCTAGAACAAAAGATTTATCCATCAAATCTAGTTTCTCTCATATACAGATATACTTAGTTAACAATCGCACGAAACTGACTAGATACTTGTTCGGTAGGATAGTTTCGTAGCAAAAAGTGACTCATGGCCTCAGCAGGCATTAATCCTGTTACAGGCTTCCAAGTTTTTCGTTTTGATTGGGATGCCGTCACGATCAATTCGTAACACGCCCATTGATCATAATGTATACCTGAAAATTTAGATACACATAGATTTTCACTGAGATTTTCCAGCAAAGTATAAACTCCTATTTATGCTTAAATAGGACCTACTTATCAGCTAATTAATAAATCAACTAAAAACTACAATAAACAACTAAAGGTAAAGAGCAGAAATAAATATTGCTATAAAACAGAAAGGAATTTGTAGACAGATCAAACTATTCAAATGAGGGTGTAGATAAAGAAGAGTATGAGTTGATCATACTCTTCTCGCTTTTAATTCAGAGAATTAAAAGAAGTAAACTGAACTTATACAGGGCGAATGTTTTCAGCCTGTGGACCTTTCTGGCCCTGAGTTACAGAAAACTCAACTTGCTGACCTTCAGCAAGAGTTTTGAAGCCATCACCCTGGATTGCAGAGAAATGAGCGAAAACGTCTGGACCAGACTGCTGCTCAATGAAACCAAAACCTTTTTCTTCGTTAAACCATTTAACAGTGCCAGTAGTAGTAGACATGTTTGTCATCCTATTTTAAATAAATAATTAGCCTTAATTCAGGCTGTTTATGCGCGATCTTTTACTTTTACTTATGAAAAACAGGACGAGGAATTACGGAAATACTTCGAAAGGTTGTGCATAAATAGCGGATCAATCTCAAGCTGGTGATCATATTATAGAGTCAGATAACTAATGTCAAAGGTTATACACGCTTATTTATATAAAGAAGCAAATAATGACTAAATTGTATAAACATCTATAATCCGTTCTATTGTCCACTCACGCGTCACCACGTTAAAGGCTTAGATTATGAACCGTAAGAAAAAGATCTTTCAAATCTTAAAGAAGAGAGTCAAACGCGCCAATGCCAAACAGGCCCCTAAAAGTACTAAACCTCGCTACGTCTCTAAAGCAGAGCGCGCTAATACTAGCGACGCCCCCGCTGACAGTGTAGAGAACGCTACTGACCCACGTTAACAGGATGACCACGTGGGGGACGCGCCAAAGAAGCATAGACTGGTCGGAACGCCACTCCGAACAGCCTCCATAGACACTAGCGCTGGATATCTATTTTCCGCAAACGCTCAATCGCTTCCACTTCCTTATCAATCTGATCCATCTCGACTTCAACACCGGAGATATAATCAATACTCTCCCTAACCTGTTCACTGGCCTGAGCCGAAGACTCGACAAGACTACTCATCTCTTCGCTCAGAGTTTTAGAGCTTTCCGAAATTTTCGTCATAAAGGTTTCCGTTTCAGTGATCGTATCCCTGATAGCGTTAATCGACCCCGTCACCGCATGAACCGTTTTACCGGTCTCATCTAGGCTGCGCTGCGTATTATGGGAGAGCAACCTCACCTCATCGGCAACAACAGAGAAACCACGGCCCGCATCACCTGCCCGTGCTGCTTCAATCGCCGCATTGAGCGCCAACAGATTGGTTTGATCGGCAATGCTCGAAATAACACTCAAGATAGACAGTGCTTCTTCCGAATTCTGCTTCAACTCCTCAACCTTGGTATGTAGCTCCTGACGAGCCTCACCTTGATCTTCGATACCTTGCGAAAAACCTAAAAATTTATGCTGAATATCATTCAACACACTACCGGTTGTTTGTGCATAACCGGAAACCTGGTCAAAACTAACCACCATTTTTCGTAACAACGGGCGATAAGCCCCCATGCATTCAACCAGATTATTCTGTAAAGAGTTAATCTGCTCCAAACTATTGATCCGAGCGTTCAAAAAATATTGGCGGAAGTTACTGTAATGGTATGGGAAATTATCGGCATACTCATCACGGAAGCGCTCACCCTCTTCCACTTTAAAGAAGAACAACGCCGTCAGAGTCTGGTTCATATGCACACCCAGTAACTCACCAAAGGTAGAGAAACCCGCCACGCTCATACCATCAAAGTCATGTATCTGTGAAAGCTCTGCCCCGTTATTCAAACGACGTAAGACACAATCATTGGCTAACATTGCCACCGGTTTACCCGGCTTACCTTGTAAAAAGTCACGGTACGCTTGACTGGTTGTTTGCGCAAAAGGCTTAGCTTTGACCAAGTACAAACGATCACCAAACTCCAGATCACAGAAAAAGGCGATACTGCCCTCACCTTCATTGATCGCCGCAATGGAGCGAATAAATAACTCGCCACCAATCTCAACCGCAAACGAATAGCCAACTAAAGCATCACCTAACTTCGATGCTGGGCAATTAAAGTGATCACAGAGTAAATCGACAATCGAGGATATCTGATTATTACCATCACGAATCGCTGACTGAACCACCCGCGTATGAACATCGGATTCTGCGATAACAAAGGAGGTCGATGTTTTTTCAAAGTTGTGCGCTTTAAAGACCCCGTAACGTATTTTGGGCGCTAACTTAGCAAAGATTACAACCGCTTGGTTATGCGCAACACGATCACCATCAAAGACCAGCGCTTGCTGAAAATCTAATTTACCGCCAGCAGAACCGCCCACAAAGTAACAAGGGAATTTGCCGCTCTCATATAGCCCCTGCATAAAAAAGTTTTCACTTGCAGATAAACCATCAAAAAACGTGAGCGCCAACGTATCTTGGTAATTAACATCAAATGGAACATCAATACGTTTAAATTCTTCAGCGAACTTAGCGACCCGCTCCTTTCGATTCATGGTCGGATTACCGGAACGAATATCCTCACAGTGCAAAGGAACGGAGCGAATAGCCACATCGGAGAACACATCACTGCTATAACTCTGAACAACGATATGGTCCCAATGATTATCCGCTTTATGGTACAAGTTACCGCCACAAGAGCTTAGCTCGCCCGCGGTCATTACCCCCACAATTTTGGGCACATCTGGCATTGCTGCCTTTAACTGTCTAATCGTACTTTCAAAATCCAGATGTGGTGATACAAAAGCGATCACCAAAGAGATAGATGCCCCCTCAAATGCGAGAGCTGCAAGGTTATCGGTAGATATTTCTCGACTACTGATTGATTTAACTTTGATGACTTCAGCATCAGCAAAAGAGGGTTTTGAAGATTTACTGCGACCAAACCAAGACATTAACTATCACCCGTAATCACAAGAAAAGCGCTCCGTCAGTAAGAATAGAGAGAAATAACCCACCTAAACCGAAACAGAGCTTTATGGTTTTCATATATAAAGCTAATTAAAGCCACGACACTTAGTTTGAACAACCCCATTCAGGTAATTCAATACTTAAGCATCAAGCAAATATCACCAAAGTACACACATAAAGCAAAGCATAGCCACTATCTACGGAATAACCATGCCTAGCCCTGATAAATAATAAATATTGCACTTAACAACAAGGGCTGTAGTCTAAATAGACAAACATCTCTCCTATACTTGATAGCAATTACTTAATTCAGGATTAGTCATGACCACCCCCGTACGTGTTCGATACCAAACCGTTGAATTTGGAAAAATTGATATCCACTTGTGTACCTTACGTGATAACCAACAATTCAGCGACCCAAAAGGTATCGCAGAAGAGCTTGGTATATCCTCCGCCCTATGGCCCCTCTTCGGTATTATTTGGCCTTCAAGCCTCGTGCTCGCAAACTATATGTCTGACTATGAGACAGATGGTAAAAGAATTTTAGAAGTGGGCTGCGGTATGGCTCTATCTAGCTTATTACTGAACAAACAACATGCCAATATTACCGCCACGGATTACCACCCCGAAGTTGAAACCTTTTTGCAAAGAAACACCGATCTTAACCATGACGACGAGATCAAGTTTGAGCGTGTCGATTGGGCGGAAGATCACAGCTCCCTCGGGCAATTTGACCTCATCATTGGCAGTGACCTTTTGTATGAGAACCAACACATTCAACAATTAGCTGATTTTATTGATAGCCACGCTAAACCCACCTGCGAAGTCATTATTGTTGACCCCGGTCGCGGACGAAAAAACAAACTCAGTTTATTAATGGATAAATACGGTTACTCCCCCTCCCATATTAAACCAATAAATACGGACTACTTAGCACACCCCTTTAAAGGCGATATTTTAAGGTTTAAACGGGAAGGATAGTCACCTCAACAGGGACTATAGGTCACACTTACACTATTGAGTTTGTGGCCTATAGGCCGCCGTACCCCACAACGGAACGGTGGATAAACTATGTTTATAACTCCCTGACGTTTCCTTGGTTGAGTAGGAGAGGTACATCAGCGTTTGAGATGAAGCGTCGTAAATACGGCGAATCTTTAGCGACTTAAAAAGAATACTTTTTGATTTTTTAAAAACAACCTCACCCGATTTGGATTTATCAATCTGATTAATCATCGCTGCGGTAATCGCCCCCGTCTGGCGACACGCGATAGAGCCATCACTAGGATCAGCGAAATCAAGATCGGCCTCTATATTCGCAAGGTGGCAAGTGACGCCCGTCACAATAGGATCAACCAAGACGCTAATTTTTATATCTTTAGTGGTCAAAAAACCCAGCGAGACATCCCCCACCTCATCGTCACTACAGCCACTTAATAACAAACTAAACCCCACTATAAATAGAATGCTTTTCATCTCTTTCCTTGTATTATTTAGATTAAATAGCCTTACTCAATAACACACGCCTATCCGCGCCTAACTAAATTAGCATATAAATCAGTGATTTTATGGATTACACACACGCAGAGACCTACCTCCTCTCACGACCTGAAACCGATAAAAGCTACCCTTTTGGCCCAGATGTAGCGGTATTCAAAGTTAAAAATAAGATGTTTGCCCTCTTAGCCACCAGCGGTAAAAACGGCAACGAGTTAGGGGCAGAGTTTGCCGGTTACGCCTTTTTAAACCTGAAATGCGATCCTGATGAAGCCATCATGCTAAGGGATATATTTCCTGAAGTTCGGCCCGCATACCATATGTCTAAAAAACACTGGAACAGTGTCGTACTGAAAGACTCGATGCCAGAAAAAGAGATTGAACGCTTAATAGATCGCTCCTATGCCTTAGTTGTCAAAGGGTTAAAAAAATCTGAGCGCACACAGCTGGAACTCAGATACCCCCCCGACCTTCTATATCGCTAATTTTTCGACTATACCCTTATAAACTTCATCATTTCTCACAAGAAAAACTGATCAAATAATATACTTTTCAAAAGTATGATGTATATTTAATACATGTTAATGCTTTTTACTTCCATAAGCTCAAAACACAACAATAATATAATTATGTGAGGACGAAGAAATGAAGAAAATATTAACGCTTACTGCTGGCATACTGAGTACATCTCTCTGCTTGGCAGGGCCTGGAGATGAAGTAGACTTCCCTGCGGACTACTTAACCAACTTTACCCCTTATATGTCAGTCGATCGCACGCAAAACCCTGACCAACATATTCGGTTATATATTAACGACAAGGGCCTAAGTGGGACCGACGATAAAGGTCAACTCCCTTACGGCACCGTCATTGTCGGTGAAGTGTATAAAGTAGAAAAAGATGCCGATGGCAAAGTGATAGAATCCACATTAGGCCAACGCCTGATCAACAAGCTAGCGCTCTTAGCGGTCATGGAAAGACGTGAGGGTGCAGCAGCTGAGTACCCTGAAGGCATGGGCAATGATGATTGGGACTTTGCAGCATTCAAACCAAACGGTGATAGAGCGAACAAAGACTTAACCCAATGCGCGGCATGTCATGCTCCGCATAAAGATTCCCATCACCTTTTCTCATATCAGCACATCATTGCTGAACAAAATAGAAAATAAGCCGCTTAACATGAAAAGTCAGGGGCCCCTTTAAACAGGACACCCTGACTTTTCATTGAAAAAATGGGTTGATACCCCATCACTCATTTATGCGCTAACGCATCCTCAGGTTGGCAGCGTGCTACCCGCTCCGCCTCCTCATCAAGAACCTCTTGCGGGAACTGGCTCATAAAGCAACAACAGATCCCTTCACCTATCATCGTACGTGGACCTAACGGATGACCGATATGCTTGTACACACCATGGGAGTGGCTGTGCTCATGGGTATGGCTATGATCGTGGCTATGATCATGATTATGCTCGTGGGCATGGTCGTGAGCATGGCTATGTGAATGATCTCCATGATCATGGGCAGGGGTAAATTCTGCATGATGGTGGTGTATATCCACTTCGCCTGCGGCTAAACGGCGTTGAAAGGATGCCATTAACGACTCGTCGGCGGTTTCACCGTCCTCGTCTAAAATTGCACGTACTCTAACTTCAAACGCATCGATCACTTTATCATGGTCATTTAAATACGGTGTTTTAATCCACTCATACTCAGGATGTTCTGCCGCCACTTTATCCACATAACCAAAAATTCGTTTAATTAAGCGTCCGGTAAATAGAAAATAGGGCGCGACAACAATACGTTTAAAGCCGAGCTTCATTAATCGCTCTAAGCCTACACCCACTGAGGGATAGGTCACCCCAGAGTACACGGTATCGGCCCAGCCGAAGCCCATATTTTCGTTCACAATACGGGTTAGTTTAGCCGCTTCTGCATTCGCTTCTGTATCGGAGGTTCCACGCCCAACCACCACAAGCATAGTGTCATACAACTGCGCTGGCGGATGCTCTGGATCAAGTCCGAGGGATTCATAGATACGCGCCTGAAACGCTTCAATCATCGCCGGATGCAAACCTAACTCTTTACCATAATGTACCGATACACCCTCGTTTTTCTCCGCATATGTCGTCAAAACCGAAGGGATATCATTTTTAGCATGGGTCGCTGCAAACAGCATCCCCGGCACGGCATAGATCTCTTCAACGCCTTGCTCAAGCAGTGCGTTAAGCCCCATATGAATATTAGGCGCCGAAAATTCTAAAAAGCCATATTCAACGGGCATATCTGGAAAGCGCTTTTTCAATCCATCCGCTACACGGCCAAATTCACGTTCAGCGTCTTTATCACGGCTACCGTGACCACACACCATAATACCTTTTTTAGGCACGGGGCTATCTCCAATAAAACTTAAAAAATATACGCAGGACTTTACCTTAAAGGGCTGTTATGACAGCCGCTTAACATAATCAATCCAGCGCTAAAATATAGTCGTTTATAACCTGTGTTAACCTTGCCAACCTGCACTTATCCTCGGCATCAATACTACCTAGCCGCAAAACACTTAAACCTGCGAAGTCAGCTGATTCCGCCTCGCCATCGATAATACGCAGTAGCACGCCTCGCTCAGCAAAAAAAGTATAGAGCGAAGTCGCCTGTTTCCTGTTAATCCACCAGCTACTAAACAGGGCAGAAGCACCGAGCGCTTCAGCCCCAATACGGGTTAACAACGGTCTAAATAAACTAACAGTGATATCACTATTTCGCTCAATGCTTGCCCGATTACGCCCGTGCCAACAATGATCGTTAAGCGCAGCGATGGCAACCGACTGAGCGGGGCCATTAACGGACCAAGGCCCAACCCCATGCGCCACTTTACGCAAGAGGGAAGCGGGCCCAAAGAGAAAACCTAAACGAATCCCTGCCAATCCAAAAAACTTACCAAAAGAGCGAATAACCAATAGATTACTGGCCTGTTGAAAAGCATGATAGTCGGATAGCACACTCTGTTCAGGGTGTAGATCAATAAAGGCCTCATCTACGATGATAAAGCCACCTTCCGGCATCCTTGATGCCCAATCGACTATACGCTCAACAGAGAACAACAGCCCTGTTGGGTTGTTGGGGTTAATCAGCACAAGATGAAACGGTTTATTCAACCTCAATTGCGACTCTATACGTTCAATCGCCGCCACTTGATCAATAGCAGAATAACAAAAGAGAGAACCCACGCCCCTCTGTGCTTTACGCCAACTTTTACAATGTTCCTGATAGCCAAGCGCTGGTAATAATACAGGCAACGTAGGCAGCAGTTTAGGCAATAATTCGATAACCTGCTGACTACCATTACACGCAACAAAAGCGCTGCTGCCATAATACGCCGTAACCGCCGCCTCAAAGTCGCGAGACTGATAGGGCAACTGCTGGAAGCAGGAAGCCTCCAGATGCGGTACCGGATAAGCACAAGGATTAATGCCGGTAGAGAGATCGATCCACGCCTCCCGCGCAACACCATAGCGCTTAGCCGCTGATACCAGGTCGCCACCATGGACTAAAACATTCAAGCTAGGGGCCACCTCATTCACAAGCTCGCACTCTGTATGGATACCATAAGCGCGGTCACAACATAGATCGCCACAACCCATAAAATAAGTACCTTATTAACCAGTTCACAGGCCTCTTCAATACTCTTCGCTGAAGGCTTAGCACCCGATGCAGGGCCTAGCGTAGGCCGCTGTTGTAACTCACCATGATAAACGGCCGCCCCCCCTAAACAAACATTGATAGCCCCCGCGCCTGCGGCCATCACAGGGCCTGCATTCGGGCTTTTCCAAACACGCCCCTGATCACGCCATGCTTTTAACGCCACGGCGGTATCCCCAAGCAACGCATAACTAACAGCCGTAAGCCGCGCTGGAATAAAGTTTAATAGATCGTCCATGCGCGCTGCACACCAACCAAACTCTAGATAACGTTGGTTTTTATAGCCCCACATCGCATCAAGGGTATTACTGAGACGATAAAGAATGACCCCCGGGATACCAAGTAAACAAAACCAAAACAGGGTCGAAAAAATAGCATCCGCACCATTTTCTAAAACCGATTCTGTCGCCGCGGAGGCGATCGCCTCCGGCGCCAGTTCAGACGTATCTCGGCTCACAATCATGGCCACCGCCGCTCTTGCGCCGGTTAAATCACCTGCTTTCAACGGGACGGCAATGGCCATCGCATGCCCCAACAAGCTCTGCCAGCCTATGCCTAAATACAGAACAATACCCGCGACAACCGCCATGAGTACAGGGGTGTCCAACAGGCTGTATTGCAAAATAAAACCGAACAATACCCAAGGTAAAACGGCTAAGCACCACGCAATAGATCCACCTTGTTTACTGTTTCGATGAAAGCGTTTTTCAAGCAAACCCGCCACATTACCGAAACCGACTAAGGGGTGAAATCGTTTAGGTTCTTTTAAAAAATAATCTAATAACAGAGCCACTAATACACTCAACGCGATACTCATACCGACGGCCTCGTTTCAAGCGCCAGTAAGCTTAATAACCTATCCAGTGGTAGCACCGCTTCAACCGCATCCGCTAAACGATCGATCTGCTGATTTCTAAAAGCCGGATAATCAAAATCTGCGCTATCCTTTAGCCCCGCCCACCCTAACAGTGCAGCTAACAGCTCAGGCTGATCAAATACACCGTGTAGATACGTACCTAATACGCTGTTATCCGTATTTCTCGCCCCCTCTAAGCGGGGTTGCCCCTGCTCATCGAGCAGTTGGAACACGGGGTTAGCCAACGCCGTGCCGGTGCTAACGCCCGCATGAATCTCGTAGCCTTTCACATCAATCTCACTGCCGCACAAATGCCCTGTCACATTACGTAAACATTTGTTATCCGTTAAAGTGGTTTCTAACGAGAGTAGCCCTAACCCCGCACTGGAACCGGCACTCGACTCAATTTGGTCAGGGTCATGAACCCAATCCCCTAACATCTGGTAACCACCACATATGCCGATCACCTTTCCACCCAAACGTAAATGACGCTTTATAATCTCATCCCATCCTTCATCCATTAACCATTGCAGATCCGCACGCACATTTTTACTACCCGGCAAGACAATCAGATCGGCCCCGGAAAATTGCGACGCCTCCTTCATGAACTCACAATCCACCTGTGGATGCATACGCAACACATCAAAATCGGTGTGATTGCTGGCCCTTGGGTAGAGCGGCACGACAACCTTTAACTGTTGATAATCAGCAGTAGTTTTTTGCTGCTGATTAACCGCGTCCTCTGCTTCTATATGCAGGTTCACTAAGTAAGGAATAACGCCCAACACAGGTACACCGGTACGCTCAGTTAACCAATCAAGCCCCGGTTTTAATAAAGAAACATCACCACGAAACCGATTAATCACAAACCCTTTTACCCGGGCCTTTTCGGTTTCACTCAGCAGTTCATAGGTACCCACTAAGTGAGCGAAAACACCGCCTCTATCGATGTCTGCCACAATAATGACAGGACAATCTATCGCCTCGGCAAACCCCATATTGGCAATATCATGCTCTCTTAGATTGATCTCGGCTGGACTCCCCGCCCCCTCAACAATAACGGCGTTATAGCACTGCTGTAATTGTTGATGGCTTTTTACAACGGCGGTTAAAAGCTTGGGTTTAAACCGATGATACTCCGTGGCTTTCATATTCCCGACCGCTTGCCCATTGACGATCACTTGCGCGCCAATATCGCTATTAGGCTTAAGTAAAACCGGATTCATCGCAACCGTTGGAGCCAAATAACAGGCCTCTGCCTGAACCGCCTGCGCCCGACCTATCTCACCACCTTCAGCCGTTACCGCGCTGTTTAACGCCATATTCTGTGGTTTAAACGGCACGACTGTAATCTGATGGCGCGCTAAGATCCGGCAAAGGGCCGTCACTAAAATACTTTTACCCGCATCTGAGGTCGTGCCCTGCACCATCAATGTATGGGGTGAACTAAATCTGCTCATCTATCCAATTTCCCCAGCAAGGGCGTTATCTGTAGAAACATGCGGTTTATATCGACTCTTGTTGTTCATCTATATCCAATAGCAGATCTTGTAAGCGGTCCGCATAATCGCCGGGCGCTTGCCACAATCCACGTTGCGTGGCTTCTAATAAACGCTCAGCCATCTCCTCTAAAGCGTGAGGATTATGCTGCTCTAGAAACTGACGATTCTGGGGATCAAATACCAAGGCATCGGTGACTTTTTCATATTGATAGTCAGCAATCAGGTTAGTTGTCGCATCATACGCAAATAGATAATCGACACTCGCGGTCATTTCAAACGCGCCTTTATAACCATGCGCCTGCATCGCACCGATCCATTTAGGGTTTAACAAGCGGGAGCGAATCACGCGATTAAGCTCCTCTTTAAGCGTGCGAACTTTAGGCTGTAATGGGTTAGAGTGGTCATTATGATACACCTCAGGGGCTTCACCTCGGTACACTTCAACCGCGTTACTCATCCCTCCTTGGAACTGGTAGTAGTCATCCGAATCAAGAATGTCGTGCTCTCGGTTATCTTGATTCTGAACCACCGCCTCAAGTGTGGATAACTGGTATTGAAAGGTTTCTGGTACAGCAATACCATCATCCTTAATGGCGCCTTGTTCATCTTTATTACCAAAAGCACCGGTATAGGCATACCCTCCCCAATTGAGGTACGCCTCCGCTAGATCACTCTTATTCTCCCAGCAACGCTCATCAATTAACCCTTGCAAGCCTGCACCATAGGCCCCCGGTTTACTGCCAAAAACGCGGTAGCTGGCCTGCCTAAGCGCATCATCAATAGGCATCCCTTGATCAATCAACTGCTGCTGGCGTCTCTGTATATTCTGCTGAATAGTATTACTCGTGCCCGGTTCTTCTAGTGCTGCAACCGCTTGCACTGCGGCATCATACAAGCGCATAACATTTGGAAAAGCATCACGGAAAAAACCAGAAACACGCAACGTGACATCGACCCGCGGGCGACCTAACAGTTGGCTGCTGATCACTTCAAAGTCCACCACACGGTTTGAACCTAATGCCCAAATAGGGCGTACGCCCATTAACGCAAACGCTTGTGCTATATCATCACCACCGGTACGCATTGTTGCCGTACCCCAGACAGAGAGTCCTAAACTTCTTGGATAATCACCCTGTTCCTGTAGGTGGCGATCAACCAACGCTTGTGCCGAACGCTCACCTATCGCCCACGCAGCGGGTGAAGGGATGGAGCGGTTATCAACGGAATAAAAATTACGGCCCGTAGGCAGCGTATCTAAACGCCCTCGCGTCGGCGCACCACTTGGGCCGGGGTTCACAAAAACACCCTGCAAACCGTCCAACAACGATTGGATCTCTAGCGCGGCACTTTGTAGCAGCGCACGGTGAATCGTAGTCCGTACATAAGCAAGCTGCGCGCTTATACGCGGTAGCTCAAGCAGATCATCTAACCCCTTAGGCGTGAGCACATACTCACTAATTAAGCGTTGTGCTAACAACTCTAAACGCTCACGGGTATCGCCATCACTGCGCCAGGGTTGATCCGATACCGCCACTAAAATATCAGGCTTTGCCCCCAACCAGGGTTGTGAGCTCAGCACTAATGGATCAAAGTCGAGCTGCAGATCGGCTACTAAATTATGCAAAATACCTTGAGCGGTGGGGTCATCCCCCCTCGGCAAGCGGAGTAGAGCCACTAAGGTATCGGCTAATTTCTCTTGGCTCGGCAGTTCACCCAAAATATGTAAACCATGGCGTATCTGGGCTTCTTTAATATCACACAGATAAGCATCCAGCTCATTTAATACATTGTCACTATCGGCTAGATCGGCCGCGCCAAGTTCCTCTAACAAGTGCGTATCTTGCACCTGCTTCAGAATCTCCTCCCTTAGCCATTGCTGACGCTTATCATCCATCCCCATCGCTTGGTAATACTCATCCACCAACCCTTCTAAAACGGCCATCTCGCCATAGGTTTCAGCCCGACTCATGGGTGGCATAAGGTGGTCAATAATGACGGCTTGCGTACGCCGTTTAGCTTGGGCACCCTCCCCTGGATCATTCACAATAAAGGGATAAAAGTGTGGCATCGGCCCCAATGCAATATCCGGCCAACACTCAGCCGATAAAGCACTCCCTTTTCCCGGTAGCCATTCGAGGTTGCCATGTTTACCCACATGAATAATGGCATCAACCCCATAGCATTCCCGCAACCAAAAATAGAAGGCTAAGTAATTATGCGGTGGGACAAGGTCAGGATCATGGTAGTTCGCCACCAGATCCACATTAAAACCACGCGCTGGCTGGATGCCAACAAAGGTTTCACCGAAGCGAATACCTGATAGCATTAACCGTCCGTTGCGATATTTAATATCCTCTTCCGGCGGCCCCCACTGCTCCAGTACCGCTTGTTGAGCAGTCTGGGGTAATTGCATAAAGCAGGCCTGATAATCCGCTAACGAAAGGCTCTGCCAACAGGGACGTTGATGCAGTGTATTCGGGTTGTTAGTCACCGCGCCAAGCAACGCTTGGATCAGTTTATCGCCACTATCCGGCAGTTCCGCCAGCGGATACCCCGCCCCCTGTAAGGCGTGTAAGATATTCAATGCCGACGCCGGTGTATCTAACCCCACCCCATTACCAATACGGCCATCCTTAGTCGGGTAGTTAGCTAAAATAACGGCGATACGTTTCTCTGCATTTGGCTTAATCGCTAAGGACGCATGGCGTTTTGCTAGTTTCGCAACAAAGGTGGCCCGCTCTTGATGTAATTGATAGCGCACAACAGAGACTTGGCTAAGGTCATCATAATACGCTTCGTTCTTAAAGCTTAATGCACGGGTATGAATACGCCCATCCATCTCGGGCAGCACCACTTGCATCGCGATATCACGACTACGCAGTCCCTGTTTATGGGCTTGCCAATCCGCCTCAGTACTACTCGATAAAACCAACTGAAGCACAGGCACCTTACGCACAAACGGTGAATAAAACTCACTGGGCTGCGAGCATAGATCAGGGCTCGCCACTGTATTCGAGGCAAAACCCGTACTGTTAATAATGAGCTGTGCTTGGCTTTGTTCCAGTAACGCATTCACCAATGCTAAAGATTCGGGGTCTTTCAGGGAGGTGATCGCTATCGGCAGCGGGTTAATCCCCTCCGCTTCTAATGTATGGATCAACTGAGTAAACATCTCAGTATTTCCGCTTTGTAGATGGCTGCGATAAAACAGTAGCAGCGCGACAGGTCGATGACTTCCATCTTGGACGGCCCAACGCTGCTGCCATTCAACAAATGTCGCCTGCCCTAAATGATGCGCTAACCCCGGCATATACAGCATGCATTTCGGTAGTTTTTTTGGCTCGTGCCAACGTAAAGGCAGATGCAGATATTCACTGCTCAACGCATTAAGCAGATGCAGGGCATTATCGATCCCCCCTTCACGCAGATAGCGCCAAACCCGAATACATTCATCCTCAGACACGGAGCTTGCTTGCATCAACTCGGGGTCCAATGCCTCATCACCCGGCACAATAATCAGCGTGCGTCCGCTATCGCCTGCCGCCCACGCTTGTAAACGCTCAAAGCCATAAGCCCAATAGCTTGCGCCCCCCAACAGAGATAGCACCACCACCCTCGCCTGCTCCAACACTTTGTGTTCATACAGGTCATACGCAGCGGGTTTTAGCAATTGCATCCAATTGGCTAAACGGACATCAGGTAAACCTGTCGGCACAGGCTGTTCTTGCCCCCCCTGTTCATGGAAAAGAGAGACAGCCGAAGCTAAAGCCGCAAGACTACTGTCCGCGGCGGAGAGGATCACAATGTCAGCCGGTGTCTGGTTTAAGTCGATAATACCTTCATCATCAACAAAACCACCGGGTTGGGCAGCAAGTAAGTGCATAGTGTTTAGCGGTGCTTACACCAATGCCGTTTCGAGGGCCGTTTGAATGACGGAGGCTTCAATACCTTTACCAATAAACACCAGTTGTGTTTTCGGCTGATCGGTACCCCATGGACGATCAAAATACACATCTAAGCGTTTACCAACCGCTTGCAGTACCTGTCGCATCGGTTTACCTGGCAGTGCGGCAAAGCCTTTAGCACGGAAGATATTAAATTCACTTAATAGGTTTTTAAGCGCCACTTGCAGCTTATCGCTGTCCACTTCGCCCAATGTAATAACAAAAGAGTCGAAGTGGTCATGGGCATGGTCGTGATGCTCACCATGGGCATGGTGATGATCATGGTGGTTATGCACATCGTGGATACGCTCTTCCGCTGCGGCATCGAGCCCCATCAGCGTATCTAATTCCGCTTCACCGTGACTGATATAGGTGGTCTTAACTGCACGCGGTACTTTAGCGCTAATCACCGCCTGAACCCGTTCCCGCTCACCGGCATCCAATAGGTCATTTTTACTAACAACCACAAGATCGGCAGCACTCAGCTGATCATCCAACAGCTCTTGCAAGCTTGGATCATGGTCAAGGCTTTCATCGGCTAAACGCTGTGCTTGTACTTGTGCGGCATCATGGGCGAAACGCCCCGCAGCAACCGCCGGTCCATCAATCACAGTGATCACGGCATCAACCGTGCAATACTCTTTAATACCCGGCCAGTTAAACGCCTGAACTAACGGTTTTGGTAACGCCAGTCCACTGGTTTCAATCAGAATATGATCAATGTCGTCACGACGTTCAACTAACTGTTTCATCACCGGAAGAAACTCTTCCTCAACGGTACAACAGATACAGCCATTGGCGAGCTCATAGATACCATTTTCGCCACCCGAAGTAGTGGCTTGCTCATCATCACATTCCAATGGGCAGCTACGCAGTAGGTCCGCGTCTATATCTAATTCACCAAACTCATTCACAATAACAGCGATACGTTTACCCGCGGCCTGTTTCAGCACATTCGATAGTAGGGTGGTTTTACCGCTACCTAAAAACCCAGTGACGACCGTTGTTGGAATCTTATTTAATTGCATTCTTTTTACTCTCAAATGTTGTAACGCTTAACTGCTATTCGATTTAGCCTATATCACGCTTAACGGTGCGTGGTGTTTTTGGCTTCACTTTAGGACGGTATACATGGGCTTGGTCTTTGGCGTAGAGATAAGACTCTTCAAAATCATCACAATCCAATACATGACCCACCAAAATTAACGCAGTACGCGTAAACCCTTTTGCACGTACTTTTTCAACAATGTCGCTTAATGTCCCGACCACTTTATCTTGATCTGGCCAAGAGCTGCGGTAACACACAGCCACCGGGCAATCTGCACCATAATGGGGGATCAACTCTTCGACAATCTTGTGGATACGCGTCACCCCCAAGTGGATCGCTAACGTCGCTCCACTTTGCGCTAGCTGCGGTAAACGCTCCCGCTCAGGAAACGGTGTTTTACCCTCATACCGGGTCATAATAATGGTTTGCGAGACGCCGGACAGTGTGAGCTCTTTTTTCAGGTAAGCCGCCGATGCCGCGACCGCACTGACACCGGGGATCACCTCATAGGCAATACCTAATGCCTCTAAGCGACGGATCTGCTCACCAATTGCGCCATAAAGCGAAGGGTCACCACACTGTAACCGCGCTACGTTCAGGCCCTCATGGTCAGCCTGCTGAATATGCTGAGTAATCTCATCGAGGTCAATACTCGCAGTATCTATAATCTTTTCTGCCGTCCCTTCAACAGATTCCAGCACTTCACGCGGAATCAATGAACCTGCATACAGCACGACAGGGCATTGCTGTAAAAGACGATGACCTTTCAGTGTCATCAATTCCGGATCGCCGGGGCCTGCACCTATAAAATAAACCGTCATAGCTTTTTAGAATAACCTCGGGGCGTATAAACCCACTCTTTACTACCGTTTACAATATGTTTTGATTCACTATTACCGACACTCACCATCGTGAACATATCTACATCTTTCGCATCCAACTGATCCAGTTGAATAATCCGCACTGATTCATCCTCACGGGTGAGCTGACGCCCCAGTAATACAGGTGTTTCTGCAGGACGGTATTGCAATAAAATGTCACGAGCACTATTAAGCTGCCAATCTCGTTTTTTCGAGACCGGGTTATAAAATGAGATAACAAAATCACCACAGCCTGCACTATGAATACGTTTTTCTATGGTTTCCCAAGGCGTCAGTAAATCCGACAGGGATACGGTACAAAAATCATGACCTAGCATCGCACCCACGCGACTCGCACCCGCCTGCATCGCTGAAATGCCAGGGATCACTTCGATCTCCACATCTAACCATTCAGGGTGATTCTCTTTACCCTGAAGCTGTTGATCCAAGAGTTCAAAAACCAAGGTCGCCATGGCGTAGATACCTATATCACCACTGGAGATCAACGCGGTGGTTTTACCACTGGCCGCAAGATCTAAGGCTAGCCGCGCACGGCCAATCTCTTCACCTAAAGGTAGGTCATGGTGTGTTTTGTTATCACACACACCACCAAGGAGATCTAAATACAAACCATATGCCACTAAGTCACTACTGGCTTTAATCGCTGACAATGCCTTAGGGGCAACAAGGTGTGCATCCCCCGGACCGGTTCCTACTACGTATAACTGACTCATCGACATCTCTAATCTGTTGATATGATCCATTAATACAATCTATGGCTTACAAGGCCGCTAACCTAGGTAAGCTCTAGCGATTGCACAGGTTGCTTTAGTGGTTTTCTGCTTGTTCATAACCAGTTCGGCTTTTATCTGTTCATGTTCACTTAACGGGGTACTGTTCGCGCCCCCATTCGCACGGGCATAATCTTGCGCACTATACAGGGCAGCGCTCTCGGCAACGCCATAAACCCCTACCGTGTTATAGACATACTCTGAGCGGGTACTTAATTGCGCCTCAACCGTGCCTAATTGCTGTTTATCCCACGTGCGATAAGGCAAGGCTAACTTGGCGGCCAATGAGATAAGCCCTTTTTCATCCGCCTTAATATCAATACTGCTTAGACAGCTAATCTGTTCGATAGAGAGGCCCTGTTGTTGCAATGAGGCCATCAATAAACGCTCAAGCTCCTCTTCAGGGCAATGGCGTTCACACCCCATACCGACACAATAGATTGGCTGCAAATAGGCTTGCGCGGTTGTAATCACAGGCTCCGCACCTATCAAAACGGATACTTGCAATGCCCACTCATTCGCCCCCCCTTCATGCCCCGATAATAAAGAGATAACAAAACGCCCTTGCTCATCTAATACCAGTACCGCAGGGTCTTTATATTTATCCTCTAGGACAGGCGCCAAGGTACGCATAACAATGCCTGTCGCACAGATAAAAATCAGTCGATCCGCGGCATTAAAGTAGGCCTGAACCTGTTCACTAAACGGCTGGGGCTTATGGCACAAGGCCGCCCCATCTAACAAAGAAACTAAACGTTCCCCTAGCATTTTTCCTTTATCGGTCAGGCTGATAACACGAATCATCAAGATACCCTATCGCGACAAGGCGCAATCACAAATAACGAAAAGTAGGGTCCCTCAACAGGGTCCAGATCATCAATATCACTAATAATCTGTTGGTTATCACGCCCGATATATTCAAGGTATTTTGCATCATCTTTACGGCCTGATTGCGCCAACAACGCAAGCAGACGTGGACGAGCTTGCCCAGCTTTCATAATCACCAACGCATCGTAATGGGCTAATGCAGCTAAGATCTGTTGATCGCTATGCCGACCATTAATCACCGCAAACGATTCTTTTAACATCGTCAACGGTTGAACGAGGCTAGCGGCGGCAGCATTCACCGAGGTAATCCCCGGCACAACTTGGCACTCATAGCTGTCTTCTAAGCGATCCAATAAATAACTAAACGAGCCATAAAAGAGCGGATCACCTTCACACAGAAACAGCACATCTACACCCGCGTCTAGCTTTTTCCTAATCGCTTTGGCACCTTGATCGTATGCGGCATTCGCCAAACGCCGATCTTTCAGCATCGGCATACAAATAGGGATCTGCTGCTGAACCGATTCAGCGGAATCAATCGCATCAATGGCAATACTGCGGGCTTGCGAGTCCCCTTTTTCGTTGGTTAAAAAACTCAAAACTTGGGCTCGCTGAATCAAACGCCACGCCTTAACGGTCAGCAGTTCAGGATCACCCGGCCCAACACCCACACCGATAAACCGCCCTTTAACAACATTCATTACCGGCTTTCCTTTTTAAATACATAAAGCGTAACGGGTAAACTCGGGCGGTACATAACCTGCCCCGCTAACGAGTTACCATGACTCACAGCCACCTGAAGTGTTTCATAATGGCTATCGGCCGATCCTAAGCGCGTTTCATAAAACTGGTATAGATGGTGTTTACTCGCTTCAGTCACCGCTGAGCAGAGTAAAACGCCCCCCACAGGTAGTAACGTCCAGACGTGGCTTAATAACGCGGGCAACTCACCCCCGCTGCCACCAATAAAGACCTTATCCGGGACAGGCAAACCGGTTAATGCTTGCGGTGCGCGCCCCTCTACAATAGAAAGATTGCTTACGACACCAAACCGTTGACGATTTTGTTCAAGGCAACCGAGGCGATCAGCATGATGCTCTATCGCATAAATAGGGCTATTCGGATTCCAGTACGCCAACTCCACAGACACACCGCCACAACCGGCACCTATATCCCAAACACATTCCCCTTTAGCCACCTGCAACTGAGAGAGTATCGATAACCGAACCTCCCGTTTAGTCAGCATTCCACGGCCAGCCCCCACTTTATCGGTCACAAAATGCTGATCAGGAATACCCGGAAATTCCGGCAAAAAACCACGGTTACATCCAGGCTCAAGCAGGGAGACATGTAGAGGATCAAACTCAATCTGGCAGCTTTCACTCACCAGTTCTTGAGCGGTAAATCCTCTGATTTTCTCATTGGGGTAACCTAAGGCTTCACACACGGTGACCTTGGCATCTACAAAACCACAGGCGATACATTCTTGGGCGAGCGCTGTTGGCGTACTGTGGGCGTCGGTTAAAATCAGTAAAGGCTGATGTTGACGCAAGCGCGTGCGTAGTTTTAATAAGGGGCGGCCATGTAAGCTGAGCACCTCCACATCCTGCAACGCGATACCTAAACGATGACATGCCACTTGCAGGCTCGATACAGCCGGATAAAAGGTTAGCTGTTCGGCTGAAAAATGACGACTAAACCAACGCCCAATCCCGTAAAAAAGTGGATCACCAGACGCGAGGATCATCACTGATCGGTTGGCCGCTAACGATTCATCGATCAGCTCCTGCAAAGCCTCTAGTTTAGGCAGCAATAATGTCGCTTTACCTACAGGTAACAACGACACTAATGTTGCTAACTGCCGCTCCGATCCTACGACAAGATCAACCTGTTGTAGCACCTGCAATGCTTCCGGTGATAGGTCGGCTTCATGGCTGACACCTAGGCCAACCACATAAATTCCGGTGGCCATCAGTAGTACTCCCCGCGAATACAACGCAGTAATGCATTACAGCTGGCTGCCGTTACGGCACTGCCCCCTTGGCGACCCAATAAGGTAATACACTCAATACCTAACCCTTGATGTGTATCCCACAGATGCTGCTTTGACTCAGCCGCACCCACAAAGCCAACCGGCATACCGATAATCAGCGCCGGCTTTTCGGCCCCTTGCTCAATCAGCTCTAACAACCGAAACAGTGCGGTTGGCGCGTTACCAATCACCACCACACTACCGGCTAACTGTTCACGCCACAGCGCTACCGCCGCCATCGAACGTGTTTCACCACTCACTTCCGCCAACGCAACCGCACGCTCATCATTCAAATAGCACAGGGGCGGCTGATCAATCATCCGCTTTGTAATACCTTGTTTAACCATTTCCACATCGCACAGAATAGGGGCCCCCTGCTTCAGGGCCGCAATACCGGATTCACACGCGTTGGCACTAAAGCGAACAGCACTGGCGATCTCAGGCATTCCTACGCTGTGGACAATCCGCATCACCACTTGCTGCTGCGCTAAGGTTAAATCGGTTAAATCCGTCAACGCCCGAATCTGACGAAAACTTTCCTGTTCAATGGCCTGCGGGTTGATCTCATACATTGTGGTCACTGCTCAACCCTTTTTTAACAAGTTTATTTATCACGTCATCGACTGAATGGAGTAAACAATCGGCCATCGGTAATACCGGCCTTTCTAACATAAACACAGGGATACCCAATTCCCGCGCGGCTGATAACTTAGCCTCAGTCGCCACGCCACCACTATTTTTACTCACGAGCAGGTCCACGTTGTAATCAAGGAGCAACTGTTTTTCAGCATCATGGTTAAACGGCCCAATCGCTTTTATCCACTGCATACTGTCGGGCAGTTCAGCGTTAGGAGGCGCAGCGGTTCGAATCACCTGTTTCTGCCCTGTTAACACCGTCTGTTGTGTAAACCGATCTATCACATCTTGGGGTAGTTGGCCGGCGGTCAAAAACAACGACGCATAATCTGCGGTCGCCTTAACCATGTCATCCCAGTCCTCAAACCGTTGCCATTGATCACCCTCTTGCGCTTGCCAAGCGGGCCGATGAAAGCGCCAACAGGGAAGTTTCAACTGTTTACAGGCGTCCACCGCCGCGCTGCTCATACGTAAAGCAAACGGATGGGTAATATCGATTACAAGGTCGAATCTTTCAGTGCTCAGGTAGTCGACTAGCCCGCCACGTTGCGTAAACCCACCACTAATGACCTCGCACGAAAACTTAGGTACACGCACTAAACCCGCCACGCTATACGTTATCTGAAAGGTAGCCAGCAATCCCTTATCTTCAAGTGATTCGACCACTTTTCGCGCATCGGACGTGCCCCCTAACATCAAGATTTTCATCGTAGGTCCTCGGCGGTCATATGCCCTACAAATTCGCCTTTACGGTCTATTGCCCAGACCTCAAGCGCTATATGGGTATTCTTTAACATCGTCTGTAGCACACGTAACGCTCGGCGACACACCTCTGCAGCAAGGTCTAACCCTTGCGCTTGGCAGAGGTGTAATACTTCAATACTGGTATTGGCCTGTAATATTTTATCGGCAAGTTGACTATCTGCGCCTACCGCAACCGCCATCTCCGCTAAATGCGAAAACTCAATGCTCGATGTGCGGCTGTTCAGATCCATATGACCATTGGCCAGCTTACTGATTTTGCCAAACCCACCGCAAATGGTGACTTTATCTACCGGCGCTTTCTTCAAGTGCTTCAACAAGGCCCCTATAAAATCACCCATCTCAATTAACGCCATGTCTGGCAGTTGATAGTACTGTTTAATCGCCGCTTCACTTGAGCTGCCTGTCGTCGCGGCAATATGCGTGACACCATTCGCCCGAGCAACATCAACCCCCTGCCGAATAGATGCGATATAAGCGGCGCAGGAGTAGGGTCTGACGATGCCCGTCGTCCCTAAAATCGATAAACCACCCAAAATACCTAACCGTGGGTTCATGGTTTTTAACGCGATCTGTTCACCGTTTTCAACCCCCACCGATACCTCAAACCCACCCTCGTATTGATACACCTCAGCCGCGTTAAGTAAGTGCTCTAGCATCATTTTTCTGGGAACAGGGTTAATTGCAGGCTCACCCACATCAAGCGCTAGACCAACGCGGGTTACGGTGCCTACACCTGCTGCAGGTTTAAATCGAACCCCTTTCTCTTGCGTTAAACGCAGCTCAACAAATACCGTCGCCCCATGCGTCGCATCAGGGTCATCCCCCGCATCTTTAATGGTCGCCGTACGCATCCCACCCTCAAGCGGCTGGTAACATTCGATCGATAGCTCAACTAATTGTCCACGGGGCAGTAACACCTCAACCTTAGTTGGTTGTTTACGGGCCAGTAATGCCTGTGCAGCGGCCACACAACAAGCCGTCGCACAGCATCCGGTCGTTAAACCGCTGCGCAATTCCTGTTTCTGTTCGCTACTTTCTGGCCACACGTGAGTACGACTCCCTACAAAGGCTGTGATGCAGATTGGCCATTAAAAATAGCAGCAATCGCATTAGGGTTAGAGGCAAAAAACAGATGAAGATAACTGGCGGTTAGCCCCTTTTCACGATAGATCGCCTCTCCCGGTGCAGGGTGACGCTGCCGCTTACCATAGCCTATAGGCGCGGGCGTATCGTGGCTGCGGGAACGGTGGTGTGCATGTGCTTGCACCGGCCCTTCAGGCAAAAGAGCCGTTTGCATCCCTTGGCAACCGCGTTTACCGCGCATAGCGCCATGGCCGGTAATAACACCGCACATAGGGTAGGTCGACTCATCGAGATCCGTTAAATCATCAAGGCAATAAAGAAAACCACCACACTCAGCCAAGATAGGTTTACCTTGAGCATGAAACGCTTTTATCTGCGTTTTAATAGGGTCATTTTCTGATAAGCGTTTGGCATGTAATTCAGGATAACCACCGGGTAACCAAAGGGCATCAGCCTCTGGCAGTGTTTGATCGTTTAAGGGCGAAAAGAAGGCAAGCTCGGCCCCCATCGCTTGCAGCAAACGTACATTAGCATCATAGATAAAACTAAATGCCGCATCCTTCGCAATAGCAATTCGCCGACCTAATAGCAAAGGCGCAACAGGTTCAATCTCTGCGCTAAAAAACTCAACAGGCTTGGGCAGTTCAAGAATAGCGTTAGGAACCTCTAAAGGCCCTTTTATCCACTGGGCACCCAACGTAAAACGATGCTCTAGCTCATCGCGCACCTCATCAGCTTGCACTAGGCCTAAATGACGTTCAGGCAGGGCCACGTCAGGGTCTCTTGCTAAGGTCGCTAATAAAGGTAAGTTTTCAGGCAACGCATTACGGATCAATTCCGCATGGCGCTCGGTACCGCAGTTATTCGCAATTAGGCCTGCAACCTGCACATCGTCGCGATAGTTCGCCATCCCCATCGCTAACGCAGCAGCAGTCTGCGCCATCCCTTTAACATTCATAACAATAGCGATAGGTATATTAAAACGGGCCGCTAAATCAGCGCTTGAGGGGTCACCATCAAACATCCCCATGGCACCTTCAACCAAAATGAGGTCCGCTGACTGGGCTGCCTCAAAGAGTTTTTGCTGGCAATAGGTATCCCCAGCCATCCATAAATCTAGCTGCTCAACATCCTGACCGGACGCCTGCGCTAAAATTTGCGGATCTAAGTAATCTGGCCCTGTTTTAAAAACACGCACCACTTTGCCCTGCGCTTTAAAATAACGTGCCAATGCCGCAGTGATCGTGGTTTTACCTTCACCCGAACTGGGGGCAGAAAGAAAGAGAGCCGGGCATGAAACTCTATTCGATAGATCAGTCATTAGTACTCGATTCCCGCTTGCGCTTTCACACCCAAACGAAACGCATGACGTTCATCCCGAATACTACTGATAGTATCCGCAATCTCTTCTAAGCCTTCAGGCATGACTCGACCCGTAATCATGACGTTTTGATTTTTTGGGCGGTTTTTCAACGCTTCAACCACAGGGGCCAGTTCAAGGTATTTATATTTGAACATGTAGCTCATCTCATCAAATACGAGCATCTCATAACGATCATCTTGCAAGAGCGCTTCCGCTATCTGCCATGCTTTTTTCGCCGCGGCGATATCTTGTTCTTTATCTTGAGTTTCCCACGTAAAGCCGTGTCCCATCACATGCCAATCAATCAATGCATGATCACGGAACAGTTTATATTCGCCGGTCTCTGTACGCCCTTTCACAAACTGGATAACGGCTGCTTTTTTACCATGTCCCACACAACGCGCCATCGTACCAAAAGCGGAACTGCTTTTTCCTTTACCATTACCTTTTAGCAGGATCAAAACACCGCGCTCTTCCGTGGCACTGGCGATACGTTTATCGATCACCTCTTTCTTTTTTGCCATACGCTCTTGATGGGTTTTCATTGACTGTCTCCTGCTAATGATAAGTAGGTTGCATTTAATGTGTGCGCAAAGTGCGGGCCTTTACCGCGTTTCACCTGACTCAACTCTGTATCAATCCATACCAGCTCACCGGGGAGTTGAATACCGTCAAGCGAGCTGCTACTACGGCCATCGCTTATCACATAACTACGGATCTGTAGTTGTGGGTTTTGACGCAGTAACGTACGCAGATAGCGCTGCGCTTCAATAAACGCATCTCGCATCGGTGTGCCACCACCCGCACTTAATTGATCTAACCATTCACCCAGCTCTTTTGGCGCACGCACTTTTGAGAGTAGGCGTTCTACCCGGCTATTACCAAAACCAAAAAGTGCAATCTGCTCGCGGGCAAGGTAAGCCTGATTGGAGATCTGCAAGATCGCCGCTTTACCCTGGGCAAAGCTTTTTGCCTGCAACGTGGACGCGGAGGTGTCGAACAACAAAAAATGCAGTAGGTCGTCAGACGCACGCTTAGTTTGAAAGCGGAACTGTTTAGGTGGCCAGCTAGGTAAATTAGCAACTAAGGTAGCGAACCAGTCTGGCCGTTTACTCAGCTCACAGGTCTCTTTAACCCCAACGCGCATCGCAGAGTGGCGTTTATCCCGATCAGTGACAAGTGGCGCTAAATTGAGCCTTAAACCTTCTGCGGTTTTCTGTTGTTCGGCTTCAGCCGTCATGGCACCCCAATCACCTTCTTGGCCCCTACGTTCTGACTGACCTTGATCGGTTTTACGCTGGCTATCATCCGGCCGTTTAAAACCCTGTTGCGGCGAAGGCGGTGGCGTCTGTTCCGGCGAAGACGGCGGTTGTCGATCATTCGCGCTATTTTTTGTCTGTCGGCGATGGGCTAAAACCAATGTTTCAACCGCATCAATATCCACTTGTGTAACATCCACCCTTTGGTTAAATGCAGCATGCGCAATAGCAGCCCTATACCAAACAATATCCGCCCGTAAACCATCCACCTGTGCAGCACTACAGCGTTCAGCAATCACTAAGCGCAACGCATCATCACAACTAACATTACTCAGTAATAAACGGGCCGACTCAATACGCTGAAGCAGTTCTGTCTGTTGCGCTTGATAATGTTCACAAAAGCGCTGATTTTCACGCTCAAACCGTTCACGCCGTTTAACAATCTCTACCCTTTCCGCCGGTAAGTATTGATTATCTAAATCAACCGATAAACCAAAGCGATCATGCAATTGAGGACGAAGCTCACCCTCATCGGGGTTCATCGTCCCGACCAACAAAAATTCTGAGCGATGACTATGGCTTATGCCATCTCGTTCGACACAGTTGACCCCCGATGAAGCAACATCGAGCAACAGGTCAACCAAGTTATCGGGCAGTAGGTTCACCTCATCCACATAGAGCACGCCCCCATCCGCTTTACTCAATAACCCTGGACTGAAGCGGACCGTTTTTTCATTGAGCACATGCTCAAGGTCTAAGGTACCTAATAACATCTCTTCGCTGGCACCTAACGGCAGCGTAACAAAATCAGCAGTTTTCCCCTTGCCTTCACCTACCGATGCAGGCAGTAGGTCAGCTAACCCCCGCGCCAATGTAGATTTTGCACATCCACGCGGACCGCTAATCACAACACCACCAATAGCGGGGTTAATCGCAGACAAAATAAGCGCTAATTTAAACCCCTCTTGGCCTAACACTGCGCTAAATGGAAAACTGTTTTTACTCATTTTTCTACCTTTAGGTTCCCGTTATCCGAGACATGCTATTCCATACCCTGT
The DNA here is from genome assembly GCF_001597735.1 of Neptuniibacter pectenicola. Classification (GTDB taxonomy): domain Bacteria; phylum Pseudomonadota; class Gammaproteobacteria; order Pseudomonadales; family Balneatricaceae; genus Neptuniibacter; species Neptuniibacter pectenicola. Next base: position 379,095 of record NZ_LUTS01000002.1, on the reverse strand, counting down.
AACCAAGTTGCAGCATCAAGAAGCAACACTACTCACCCTACTTTACTGTTTTGGCCAGTAAGCATGATGCTCATCAATGACGAACTTATGCCGGTGTTTCTGCTGCGTATGGTAGTGGGGGTGAACATGAGGTTCCGCCCCCTCCCAGCCTTCATGTTCATGTTGATGGTGCTCATCATGTACATGGGGGTGTAGGTGATTCATTTCTAGGTGCTCATGCCACAGCTCGTACTGATCATGGGGCTTCCAGACAACCGCCGCCACAAGGGTAGCAATAAGCGCCAACACGGCTAAACAAGCAAAGGTTAACCCCATACCTAATCCGCTACCTAATCCCCCAGCTAAAAGATAACCTATCAACCACATGCCATGGGTCAGCGCGAAATTAGCCGAGAAGTAATCATTACGATCACTCGCTTGGCACGACTGACGCACCACCCGTCCGGTTGGAATCAAAATCATGCTACTGCCAACACCGATGACAAACCAGATAGGAAATAGGCCGAGATAACTCGGTCCGACACACCCCGCCAGCAACGCAACCACCAGTAACGTTCCACCACCTAACATCATTCGACGATCATGAAAACGCGCTAATAACGCAGGCAGGAAAAGCGCTGCCAACATAGACCCTAAACCCGCTGAGGCCATTAACAACGGCACTTGTTCTTCCGACAGATCCAGCACCGCTCGCACATAGACTACACTATTAACAATAATCATCGCGCCAGCAGCAGATAAGGCTAAATTAAGCAGCAATACCGCGCGTAACCGTGGTGTATGTAAGTAGCTTTTGATACCAAAACTAACATGTCGCCACACGCCACCACTGCGGTCATTACGCTGACTTTCCGGCAGCGTAGCCATAAATATAAAGATCACCGATAGCGCAAAAGCAACCCCATTGAGTTGGAACAGCAACTCATAAGAGGTAAATAATAAGATAAATGCCGCTAATGCGGGGCTTAGAAGGCTTTCTACCTCCATTGCTAAACGCGATAGCGACAGCGCTTGGGTATAGGACTCTTCATCAGGAAGAATGTCAGGTAGTAGTGCCTGATACACCGGTGTATAAGCAGCCGCCATAATATTTAATAGAAAGATCACCGCAAATAGCTGCCAGAGCGCGTCACAAAAGGGCAATAGCGCCACTAAGGTCGCACGCCCAATATTCAAACCTGCAAGCCACTTCTGTCGAGGTAAACGGTTAGCATACCCACCCACAATAGGCGCTACACTCAGATAAGCGATCATTTTAATCGCTAAGGCCAGCCCTAAGGCTAAACCCGCATCGCTCGGTTTAAGATCAAAGGCGAACAATGCTAAGGCAACCGTGGTCAAACCGGTGCCCAGCAGGGAAACAACTTGGCCTAAAAACAGCCACCTAAAATTCCGACCGGATAAAGAGGTAAAGATCGTCATCATGCGTGTTCGTGCTCTGCCGAGATCACATTTATACCCGTCCCAGTCGCTAGTGGATTCAACTTGGCATTTTCTAAGGTGACCTCCCGAGTGGCTAATTGCGCTAAAAAATCAGCATCATGGGAAATAATAATCATCGCTTGAGGTAAGGTTTGCAATGTATCAATCAGATGCTGACGTGCATTACTATCTAACGCATTACTCGGCTCATCTAACAGCAGCACTTCAGGCTCCATCGCCAACACCGCCGCTAAGGTGATCATCCGCTTCTCGCCCCCGGATAACTGATGTGTAATACGCTCTTCAAACCCTGCCATACCTAAGGAGGCTAAGGTATCCATTGCCAGCTGCAAGGCCTCCTCACGGCTTTTCCCTAAGTTAAGCGGCCCAAACGCAACATCCTCTAACACCGTTGGGCAGAATAGTTGGTCATCCGGGTCCTGAAATAGAAAACCGGCACGGGCGCGCACATCAATAAAAGATTTCTCATCGTTACGTGGCTCACCAAAGGCAATAATCTCACCCGATTTGGCTCTTTTAAGGCCAACCAGTAGATGTAACAGTGTCGTTTTTCCGGCACCATTCGCACCGGTCAGGGCAACGCGTTCGCCTTGGCACAGGTGAAAATCGACCTTATCAAGCACAAGACCTCGACGAGGATAACGGTAGCTTAATCCTCTCACCTCAATTAAGGGCTTATCTGACATAGCTCTATCACTCATAACCTGTTCATCATAAAAAGTTGAGCCCTACCAATATGCATAACAACGGAATAAACAACGCCATAAAACGATAATCATCGGCGCCTAGTGCCATATCATCAAAAAGATAAAATCGACCTTTATAACCTCGACACTTCATGGCATCCATAATACGTTCCGAACGTTCGACCGAATGGACTAACAGCATACCAATCAAGTAACCGATTGAACGCCATGTGTGCATATCGGTCCGCAAAACAAACGCACGGGCCTGCATCGCACGGCGCATCCGTTTATATTCCTGCCCAATCACATCTAAATAGCGCACCGTAAACAGTAACAGATGCACCAGTTTATCCGGTACGCGAAGGTGTGCTAACGCATGGCCTAAAGTGGTGGCACTTAACGTACCCACTAAGGCTAACAAGGATAAAACCACAGCATGGGCTTTAAGCAATATCATTAATGCGTGCAATAACCCCGCCTTACTTGCTGATACACCCGCCACAGTAAACAACGCTTCGCCGGGCGTGGTAAAAGGCAACAATATGACCAAAAAGATCATGAACATATCCATTGCAATCACCCGGCGCAGGGTACGCTTAAGGTTCAACTGAGCAAGTAGTGCCAGTAATAGGCCCACTAAGACCCCAACCCCTAAGACAAAAAAGTTCTCTGATAACACAGTCACAAAAGCAAACAGCGTCACCATGATTACACGAAGGCGCGGATCAAGCTTATCGATCACAGAAAGATCGTGCTTAACCTTTTGCCCTTTCCATGAGGTGCCGCTGTGCTCTAAAAACTGTGGCATTAACTCAACCTGTCTGCTGTTTATCGAGTTGACGCTGACGCCACCAGATACCTAAACCGCACAAGCCAAAGATATAACCAATCCCCCCCATAATATCTTGCAGGGAACTTTTCTCTTTGTATGCGGCGATCTCTTTTCTAAGCGGTACCACCTGTTTTGCCACGGCACGCTCAATCATCTGCTCTAACCCCTGGCGATCAGTCGCTATAGGTGTTGTCGACACACTCGGCACCGCAACCTTATCCACAGTTACCTCAACGGACCCAACCGCAGCTAGGCTGTCAGGCAACTCATCAGCCGGCAAGGTTAACTCTAAAATATGGCCAGAACTTAAATTGGCATAAAACAGATGATCAATACGCTGGGTCGCCGTGTAGGTAAAGCCTCCCTCATCATCGGTTTCTAAGCGGGCTAATTCATTGCCCTGCCTGTCCGTCACGTTGACCACCGTACCTGGGGTTGCCATATCCCCATTGGAAAACCCAACTTCACCTTCGATCTGGTCACCAATTGCATAAACACCGCCAACGACATTATGCGCAGCAACCCCGAGAGAAAGCAGGCTCAAACACAGGGCAGCTATTAACTTAAACCGCATCACACCTCTCCTTGATATTAAGGAACTCAGGTTTCACTTTACGAATAAGCAACACCGCCGCCGCAGTCACAAACCCCTCAACAATCATCACAGGAATATGCGCAACAAACGTGATCTTCGCCGCCAATAAGAACGCTTCGCCGGAGAGCATTAACGAGAACGCCACCAGCACGGTGGTGATCACAATTGACCCCGCGCCACCAATAGCACCCCATATAGCAGCCACTTTAGGCGAGCTTGAGCTAATACCCATTCCACATAGGTAATAAACCATGACCGCAGGGAGTGCGATGTTGACGGTATTGACCCCTAGCACTAAAAAACCACCGAAGCCAAAAAATACGGCTTGTAGGAACAAGGCAACCAATAAGGCAGGAAAAGCAGCCCAGCCCAATGCTAAGCCTATTAAGCCATTCAAAATAAGATGAACACTGGAAAAACCTATGGGCAGATGAATATATGAGGCGATAAAGAATACAGCAGATAAAACACCCACCTGAGGCAGGTGATCATAATCCATCTTTTTTAAACCAATCGCGACACCTGCCACCGTTAAGGCAGCACCTACCGCAAGTACAGGTACCGCCAACGCCCCATCAACAATATGCATAACGACTCCATACCAGGCTGAGAAACCTGTTCAAGTAACACCCTATCAGGCGCATCATTTTACGGCTTTAAAATCATGCGCTTGTACCCAGATCACTGCATCTTGGGATAGCTCTTTACCGTTAAGCTCTGTTTTTTCTCCCACACCGAGAGCAGCAAAACCCCATTGTCCGGCTTTAGGGATACCAAACGTAAACGTACCATTTGCATCCGCATAGATCGTCATTGTGATAAATAGGTCAGACGGTAGATTCGCGTTCGCCGTGTCAGAAAAACGATTGTTTTTCATATCTGGATCATAATTAACGTACTCAACCTCAATCTCTGCAAAAGGTACTGGCTTACCTCTACTTTTAACTACACCGGTAAATGACCCTCCCGCTAAAATACCGTAAGGCTTCGTTAGTGGAACAATTTCAGCGGTCAAACCTAAGGTTTCATTCCAATCAGTCGGTAACGTACCAACATTAACGATGGTTTTAACAATCTGCTGAATATATACATTTTCAGCTTCTTCAAAATAGGGTGCCATCTGCATCACAAAAACATGATCCCCTAGGCCTCGGAGTGTTGCATCCACTTCATAAGCATCACCAGTATTTGCGGCACTGCTCCATTTCGAGGCTTTCACACCCGACAGAAGATCCGTTTCTTTACCTTTTTTCACCACATAAAACTGCTCAGGCGGTTCTACAGCCATCACATAACCACTATCCGCAGGATGGGTAAAAGGGAGTTTCAGGTTAATTAATCCACCACGCTCACGTAATAGATCGGGGGTATACAGCATCTGAAAGTGGGCCTGAGCCGCAGAGGCGAAAAGGGATGAGGCTAAGCTAATAGCAATAAACGATAAAATATTTTTAAACACGAAAAAATCTCCAACAAGTCATGTGTCGGAGTTGGGAGGATAAGTATGTCCAGAAACCCTGAACGATTACTCGGTGAAGCCCTCCGCAACACCATGGTAAAAAATGTTTATCTAGCTGGTATCCGGACTCATTGGCGAGAGCGCATTGACATGAAATACGTAATCTCAATTACTTCACCTTCCCACATTAACTTAGGCAACTTTGCACTTAACAAAGCTAAACAGCGAATGCAGTGGTATAACGAAATAATCTAACCAATTTACCGTTGCGGGGGCAGTGTTGGGATTACCATTAGCCAACCATGGCTTGGGGCGCACCAACTTCCCAGATCAGAGGCTTAAAAAAACGCCCAATCTGCACTTACATGCGGCAAGATAAGCCGATAAGAATACCCATGCAATCAACGCTTTGCAATTGAGTAGTTTTCGCTTTGCTATGAATTTTGTACAGGCAAACATGATCCATTCACCCTCACCCCCTTTTGCCTTTATAATAAACCTAAATCCATAGATAAAAGATAATCACTATGCTCTATGTACTTCCTGAAACAACTGGCGACATTATCGTTTTACAAGCGAACGAATCGCTCACTCAAGACGATTATACCCAGACCTTTATCCCCCTCTTTGAGCATGTAAAAAACACCCACCCAACCGTACGTTTACTGATCACCTTCGCCCCAGGCTTTGAAGGATTTGAAGCCGGTGCACTATGGGAAGATCTGAAATTTGGCAGCACACACGCCAAGGACTTCTACCGTATCGCCATCGTCGGCGGCTCCGAGTGGATGGAATGGATTAGCAATGTCGCCGAATGTTTTATGGACGGCGAAATTCGCCACTATAAAATCACTCAACTGTTAGAAGCCCTTCGCTGGATTAATGATGAAGGCGAAGATGATGAACATGAGGAAAAAAATCACCCATTTGCAGGGTAGATACAATAAGTCACCTCCCCCATTCAAAAACAAGCGATAAGTGAATGCCTGCATGAGAATTGCAAAAGAAATGACAGTAGCCCATTAAAAAAGCCGTTCACTGCTATATAAGCCGCGAAGTGCCAGTATGCTGCTCATGCAGGGATATGAAGCCCCGACCTAACCCTCAGGGGCGAGGGATTAAACAACAAAGTCTGTGCCTCCCAACAAATAAAGCGTATAGTGGCTGGGTACACCCCCCTCTATCGAGCCTACTGGCCAACACGCCTCTATCCTCCTTATTGATCCTTTAGTTGCGACAAGCAGCTAGAGCAGATTTCTTGCACCTGCTGTTTGCGTTTCTCTCTCCATGGGAACAACCAGATTTTTAGCGTAGCTCTGTTCGTTAGAACACAGTGATGTTGCTCACGCTTTTTAACGTGATGCCGGTGCATCCTTGATTTATACCTATCTTTATTAGGAGCACCATGACTACAGATACTGAAAACGCCCACGCAGTCCAACCTGCTATAATTTCCTATGTAAAAGACCTGCCCAACCTATGCTCACTCGCAGGGTTAGCCTGCACAGTACTCGCGCTTTATTTTAGTATTATTGGCATCTATTACGCAGCGATGATCGGCATGATCTGGGCTGTTGCATTTGATTGGGCTGATGGGCTAGTCGCTCGCAAGATGAAGGGACGTACCGGCAATGACCGTATGTTTGGCGGCCAACTTGATCTAGTCATCGACATTGTCAGCTATGGCGTTACACCTGCGATTCTTATATTAAGCTATGGCCATTTCGACCCTCTATTGCTACCTATAGCGTTTTTCATGCTCGCGGCCAGCGCAATACGTTTGAGTTACTTCAGCACCTTCGGTTTGTCAGATACATCTAAATACACAGGGCTGGCACTCGATAACAACAACATCTTATTAGTTTTTATCTTTTTACTAGAGGGCATTATTCCAAACACTATTTTCGCAGGTATTCTCTACGCCAGCGCCTTAGGTTTAGCTGCGCTCAATGTCTCTCAGATCAAAACACCTAAACTCTCTGGCACCCCTCTCCATGTGGTTTTACTTGCACTGTACACCCTTGGCATAACAGCTATTTATGCTTACAAGCTGTTATAGACGTCGCTGCACAGAGAGTCCCCTGTCGCTTACCCGACACTGATTAATAATTTTATAAAGGTTAAATAAAACATGATTGTTTACACTGTAGGTACGTTTGATTTATTACACGTAGGGCACTTAGCGTTACTTGAGTATTGCAAATCGCTCGGCGGCGTTCTGGCTGTGGGCGTTGCATCTGACCGCGTTGTTAACTCGTACAAACCCAACGTGCCGGTTATTCCACTTGAGCAGCGCATGGAAATGTTAAGCGCACTGCGCTGCGTTGATATTGTCCGGCCTTATGATGAACTTGAATATGTCTCTGGCTGTGAAGCATTAAAGGCAGATATTTTTGTTATTGGCGAAGACTGGGGAAAAGCCCCCCATAACCTTGCCGTTGAATCCTATTTAAAATCAGCAGGCAAACAGATCCGACAGGTACTGTATAACCCACGCACCTCATCAACGACCATCAAACAAAATGTTGTCGCACAAGTGAATAATGCTCAAAACTTATCAACAGCAGTGGCATAACAACTTAAATCGGTCCATGTAATGAAACCATTAAGTAACGTGGCAGATAAGCGTAACTAGACATTGCGCCTCATGCCACGTTTCTCCGACGGCTAGACACACTCATTCGTTAAAGCAGGAAACTGGCGCACTCTCGCCCCGGATCACCTCATATTCAGCCAACATGACCCGTTAGCGCCAAAGCAGCACCCCTTGAGCAACAACACCTCAACCATCGCGACGATGCGATTGTTTAACTAAACGTTATCGACTGTTGCCCGTTACATTCTATTAATGACATGACTATTTCCATAAAATAAGGCGTATCCATCACAGCCCTATATTAGATCAAGCCATACAACCGACTGCATCTTGACCTATAGCGCCAGACTCCCACCCCATTGGAGGATTACATGAGCATTAGAAACACCGCCGACAACTACGGTTCCATAGCAAAATGGTTACATTGGATGACCGCTCTGCTTTTTTTAGGCGCTTATATGAGCGTGTATTATCGACACTGGTTTACTGAAGCGAAAACACCTGAAAACTGGAACGCATTACAACTCCACTTTTCAATTGGCGTAACCATCGCCGTTATCGTTGTATTGCGCGTTGTCTGGCGCTTAACCAACCGCCAACCGACGTTAGAACCCGGCACACAACTGGAACACCTAGCAGCCCACCTAGGCCATTATGCGCTCTACGCCCTAATGATCATCATGCCTCTCACAGGCTATTTAGGGACTGGCGCAAATACCGAATACTTCTTTCTATTTGATATACCAAAATTTGAAGATACCCAACTCTTTACCTCCCTTGTGCAGGATGGCTTAGGCCTAACGTTTAAAGCGTTTGAGAAGCCCATCGATTTTATCCACAAAGATATACTCGGCGCATGGTTAGCATGGATTTTAATTGCAGGACACGCCTTAGCCGCGCTATACCACCATCGGATAAAACGCGATAGAACATTACGTAAAATGACCATCGACAAATCCTAATATCACGATCCAATGTAAGCACCACAACCGCTAAACCGCGACGTGGCGTGGCGTGCGAAAAAAAGAGAGTGAAGCAGCTAACGGGTAGATGACATCACTACAGACACGCCCTGATCCATCAGGGCGTCCTTCCTTAATTTAACTTACATTGAGCTATAGCAAATAATGACCAAGACAGCATCCCCACTATGGTTTTATACTTAATCCAATACTAGCATCAATAGTTCCCATGAAAATTCGCCCCTACCAGCCATCCGATCACACAGAGATAGCCGACCTATTTCACGCGGCAGTGCACGCGATTCCTGAGACGATCTATTCAAAAGAGGAACGAGATGCTTGGGCACCCACGCCCCCCAATTATACTGAGTGGGCGTCACGCCTTAGCGTAAAAAAACCTTTTGTCGCCGTAAAAAACAATACCCTCATTGGCTTTATCGAATTAGAAAAAGATGGCCACATTGATTGTTTGTATGTCCATCCGACTTACCAACGAGCCGGGGTCGCCAGTCAACTGCTACAACAGGTGCGCACAATCGCCGACCAAAAAGGCCTGACGACCCTCACTGTAGAGGCGAGCCGAATCGCCATGCCTTTTTTTAAACAACACGGTTTTACATGCCTACAGAAAAACATCGTGCATTTAAGGGGACAACCATTAGTCAATTACAGCATGTCATCCTGCATGCCTTAGAGCCCTAAACACACCTTTATTAACCATCCCATCAATTGTTAGCGTTACTGGAAGGATTCAACATGAACGCATTAAAAATTAGCTTCTGGGGTACGTTGCTTGCATTAACCGCCTTATGGTTACTTGCTGACACTTTTATGCCCGAACCTTTGACCTACTTCTCATTCCGCTCTGTATTTATTCAATACACCGGCATAATCGCCATCGGCGCAATGAGCATTGCTATGCTGTTGACGATGCGCTCGACATGGATGGAAAAGCAGCTGCACGGACTCGATAAGATGTACCGTTTACATAAATGGTTAGGTATCGCCGCGCTGGTAACCGCAACACTGCACTGGTGGTGGGCAACCGGAACAAAATGGATGGTAGGCTGGGGCTGGCTAACCAAACCTGAACGAAACAAACTCAGCCCCGAAGCCCTACCTACATTAGAACAATGGTTAAGGGATCAGCGCCACTTAGCCGAGTCATTAGGCGAATGGGCTTTTTATGCCGCTGTTATTTTAATCATTTTGGCATTGATCAAACACTTCCCCTACCACCTATTCAGAAAGGTTCACTATTGGATTGCCGTTGCTTATTTAGTGTTAGTTTTCCACACCCTCGTGTTAACTAAGTTCGATTACTGGCTCCAGCCTATCGGCTTGGTCACCGCGCTATTGCTGATCAGTGGCACACTCTCGGCCCTGCTCGTATTGACTGGCCGCGTAGGACAAGGGCGAAAAACACAAGGAGTCGTTGACTCACTCACCTATTACCCCGACCTAAAAGTGATTGAATGTACCATTGATGTAAACCCCGATTGGAAAGGCCACACGCCGGGCCAATTTGCGTTTGTTACGTCAAAAAAACGCGAAGGTGCACACCCCTATACCATTGCCTCGGCTTGGGATGCAGAACAACACACCCTGACCTTTATCACTAAAGAGCTAGGCGACTGGACCAGTCGCCTACGCGATTGGCTCAAGGTTGGCCTGCCCGTTACAGTTGAAGGCCCTTACGGTTGTTTCGATTTTCGTGATCACTGTTCACATCAAATCTGGGTCGGCGCCGGTATCGGCATTACACCTTTTATTGCCCGCATGAAGTACCTCGCCAAAACCCCTGGGACACAGAACATTGATCTCTTTCACGCCACAAGTGATTTTGACCAAACCGCCATCGATAAACTTTGCGCTGATGCTAAAGCCGCAGGCGTTAACTTACACCTCATCGTAACACCAAAAGATGGGCGCTTAACCCCTGAAAAAATTCGCGAAGCTGTGCCTAATTGGCGTTCAGCCAGTCTTTGGTACTGCGGACCCATGGCCTTAGGCCAACTCTTACGTAAGGACTTTAAAGCGAAAGGAGTCGCCTCAAAAGATTTCCATCAAGAGTTATTCGATATGCGCTAACAGTGTGTCCTGGATAAACTGGGTCAAATCACAGGCCCAGTTTACCCCTCACTCCCCCCATACCTAGACGCATTCCCATGCCCAGCTATATAAGATATTATTAATATAAGACACATTGACGATAAAGTGGACTCTACTATATAGCGTTCACTTAAACAGTGTGCCGCAATAAGCATCACATCGAGCGCGAAAAAAACACTATATGACAAAAAATTTGTCACATATGTCACAAAGTTAATAGATAGCCGTTAACATAGACGGATGAAATTGGCAGAACACTCGATAAAACATTTTCCCATTGATGTAAATAACCAAAAAACATAGCGGGTATGTAATCTACTTTCATCCCTTAAAGACAACAGGTAACAGCCCGATCCACCAAAGCAGGCACGTCTATTAACCATAGACGCTCAACGCCCTAAAGAGTCTCTAAGGTATTTTCAAAAAGGTGATAACCATGTCAATTAATCGTCGAAACCTCCTCAAGACTGGCGCAACGTTAGGTATCGCAGGTGCCTTTGGTCTCGGGGCTTGGGAACTCAACAAAACCAATACAAAAGCAAAGATTCTCATTACCGGTGGTGGCGCAGGCGGACTCGCCCTATCAAACAAACTACTCCATTATTTTAGTGGCGCAGAGATCACCATCGTAGACCCGCGTGGCTACCACTGGTATCAACCGGGGCAAACATTACTTTTGGCCGGTGCTTATAAAAGCAAAAGTAAAGTCATCGAAGATAATGCCACCTATTTAGACAGCCAAGTTAAATGGATTGAAGCGGGTGTAGAAGCCTATAACCCTGATAATAACCAGATCACTACAACCTCAGGACAGGTACTAAACTATGACTATCTGATTGTCGCCACAGGCTTAGAGTTACGCTACGACATGATTGAAGGTCTCGACACGAATGAAATTGGCCAAGGGAACATCGCCAGTATTTACCTAAGCCCCGAGGCCGGTATTGCGAGCCATCAACAAGCACTAACATTTGCCCAAAGCAAAGGCGGACAAGCCCTATTTACGCGTCCACAGGGGGCCATAAAATGCGCAGGCGCTCCGATGAAAGCAACCAATCTCATAGAGTATTTTGTGCGCCAAGCAGGGCAACGAGACGCTTTTAATTTTGAATACTGCACCGCTGAGAACCAGCTATTTTCTGTCAAAGCATTTGACCAACGACTCCAGGAGATTTGGGCCGAGCGGCAAATTACGCCGAATTATGAGCACACGCTAACCTCCCTAGACAGTGCCGCCCAAACAGCAACCTTTACCTTGGCCGACAACGCTCAACGCACCATGGATTGGGACTTTATACATGTAGTCCCCCCCATGACAACGGTCAAAAGCTTACGGGAATCTGAGTTAATTGATGAAACCACCTTTAAAGGCTATTTAGAGGTTGATAAATACACACTGCAACATAAACGATACCCCAATGTTTTTGGTATTGGCGACACCGTAGGCACACCTATAGGTAAAACAGCCGCATCGGTTAAATCCCAATTATCGATTGTTGCCAGCAATTTGCAGTCACTTATTACCGACCAACCCTTAACGGCCCACTGGAACGGGTACACCTCTTGCCCGATGATTTTAGATGTTGGCCACGCAATGCTATGGGAGTTTGATTACAGCCTTGAGCCTATGACGACCCTACCTATTCAGGTAGTAGACCCGCTGGATAAAAGCGAGCTGGCTTGGGTGATGGAGAAATCACTTATACGCCCTGTATATGATGTGATGCTGCATGGCTACACTCCCGTTTAAAGAATAGAGCAAATATGAAGGGCCCACTGACCTTAAGTAAAAGGGAAAAATAAAGGAACATTGGCGCGGAATATATCCAAAAAAAAGACTATTCGGCCCAAAGTGGCAGGGCGTATACTTTTGTCGTTTAGCTTATTCAGCGACAAGAAAATAACTGGCACGACTTCTGCTTTACTATGGTTGACAACATCTGCACATGCCGAATAAATCGGTAATAAGTAAAAGGTATTAATTATGGTATCTGAAACTGTCGTGGAACTATCGCGCTGGCAATTTGCCTTAACCGCGCTATACCACTTCCTTTTTGTCCCCTTAACGTTGGGACTCGCCTTCTTGCTAGCCATCATGGAATCTGTTTACGTGATGACCAATAAGCAAGTATACAAAGATATGACCCGCTTCTGGGGTAAGCTCTTTGGGATCAATTTTGCGCTAGGTGTCACTACCGGCCTCACAATGGAATTTCAGTTTGGTACTAACTGGGCTTATTACTCTCACTATGTAGGTGATATTTTTGGCGCCCCCTTAGCAATAGAAGGGTTAATGGCCTTTTTCCTTGAATCGACCTTTGTTGGTTTATTCTTTTTTGGCTGGGATCGCCTAACCAAAGTACAGCATTTAGGGGTGACGTGGCTTGTTGCCATAGGCTCCAACTTCTCAGCCCTATGGATTTTGATCGCTAATGGCTGGATGCAAAACCCCGTCGGTGCGTATTTCAATTTTGAAACGATGCGCATGGAGATGAGCAGCTTTGCAGAAGTGATCTTTAACCCAGTAGCACAAGTTAAATTTGTGCATACCGTATCAGGTGGCTATGTCACCGGTGCCATCTTTGTTCTTTCCATTAGTGCTTACTACATGTTGAGAAATAAAGATGTTGGCTTTGCCCGCCGCTCTTTTGCAATCGCATCAGCGTTCGGCCTTGCTTCTGTCATGTCTGTTATTCTCTTAGGTGATGAGAGTGGCTATGAAGTGGGCGAAGTACAGAAAGTGAAACTTGCCGCCATGGAAGCTGAATGGGAAACCCATGAAGCCCCGGCACCTTTCACGCTCTTTGGCTTACCTAACCAAGAAACCCAAGAAACCGACATGGCAGTACGTATCCCTTACGCACTCGGCCTAATCGCAACACGATCGCTCGATGAAGAGATCATGGGGATCAAAGAGTTAACGGAACACGCCGAAGGCCGAATCCGTAACGGTATCAACGCTTATGCCCTCTTGATGAAGCTGCGTAATGGTGAAGACACGCCAGAAAACCGAGCGGCCTTCTCTGCCGTTAATCATGACCTTGGTTATGGCCTACTCCTAAAACGCTACACACCCGATGTTGTGGACGCGACAGAAGAACAAATAAAAGCAGCCGCTAAAGACACTATCCCGCAAGTAGCGCCAATGTTTTGGACCTTCCGCGTAATGGTGGCTTGTGGCTTTACAATGCTGCTGCTGTTCTCTCTATCGTTTTACTACACAGCCCGTCGCCAAGAGTACAAAAAACGTTGGTTACTTAAATTCGCAATGTTTGCACTCCCTCTACCTTGGATCGCAAATGAAATGGGCTGGTTTGTTGCCGAGTTTGGACGTCAACCATGGGCGATTGGTGAAATTTTACCCACCTATGTAGCGACCTCAACCCTAAGCGAAACGGATCTATGGATGAGTATTGCTGGGTTCGCAGCACTGTACTCACTCTTCCTTGTGATCGAAGTATTCCTCATGGTCAAGTACATCCGCAAAGGCCCAAGTGCGCTTGGCACTGGACGTTATGATAACGAGCCTTCTCTGAACGAAGATAAAGGAGCTGCTCACTATGTTTGATTACGAAACGCTGCGACTCATGTGGTGGCTCCTGATCGGTGTATTACTGATCGGTTTTGCAGTCACTGACGGTTTCGATATGGGGGCGGCGATGCTGCTCCCCATCATCGGTAAAACAGATACGGAACGACGTGTTGTCATTAATACTATCGGTCCCCATTGGGATGGTAACCAAGTGTGGTTTATCACCGCAGGCGGCGCCATTTTTGCGGCTTGGCCCTTAGTTTATGCAACGGCGTTTTCGGGCTTCTATTGGGCCATGCTGCTTGTCCTTTTTGCCTTATTCTTCCGCCCTATCGGTTTTGAGTATCGCAGTAAGATGGATGGCCAGCGCTGGCGTAATAACTGGGACCTTGGCTTATGCCTCGGCTCTTTTGTGCCCTCATTAGTGTTTGGTGTGGCCTTTGGTAATCTGTTTTTAGGGGTACCTTTCCACTTTGATGAGCTAACACGCTCAACTTACACCGGTTCATTCTGGGCGCTACTCAATCCGTTCGCCTTAATCTGCGGCCTTGCGAGTGTCACAATGTTGTTACTACACGGTGCGGTATGGCTACAGATGCGTGCAGGGGGTGATGTAGAGATGCGGGCAAAGAAATACGCATCATTACTCGGCCCTGTACTCGCTGTACTTATGTTAATAGCGGGTGCCGCTATCATATGGATGATCCCAGGTTATGAGATTGTCTCTACCCTTGTCACCGATGCTAGCTCAAACCCATTGAGTAAAGAGGTTGCATTAACGGACAGCTGGTTAGGTAACTTCGCCACCCTGCCCGCATTATGGCTGTTAGCTGCGGGAAGCATCGTCTTACCGCTACTGGTTAGTATCTTGGCAAAATGTGGCAAAGCTGGATGGGGATTTACCGTTAGTGCAGTCAATATTGCTGTCGTTATTTTGCTGGCGGGCTCTACGCTATTCCCGTTTGTCATGCCATCATCAACGGACTTGGCAAGCAGCTTAACCTTGTGGGATGCCACATCAAGCGCACTCACGTTAGAGATCATGTTCTGGGTGGCGATGTTCTTTGTTCCCCTCATTTTGATTTATACCTTATGGGGCTATTACAAAATGTGGCGAAGAATTGAGCCTGAGTTTATTGAACAGAATAGCGTTTCAAACTATTAGGAGAGCACGATGTGGTATTTTACTTGGATCTTAGGGGTATTACTGGCGTGCAGTTTTGGCATTATTAATGCCATGTGGCTAGAAAACCACTTCGACGAAGAATAAAAAGCAGGACTAAGAGGGCTAACCCAGTGTTAGCCCCTACCTCTTCCCCTTTAATACGAAGGGTTACTCAATGCGTATTTGCCAGGACAGCACTACGCACTCAACCTAGGTCAATGAAACTTAATCATTACCTACTTTTAACTTGCGATAGAGCGTACGTAAACTGCACCCCGCAATGTTAGCAACCTCGGACTTATCGCTGTAATGCGCCAGAAGCTGTTTAATATACGCCTGCTCAAGCGCCTCCAAACTCAGTTTTGCTTGAGCCAGCCCCAGCAAGCCCCTCGCTACAGTATTTTCAGCCACATCTGGAAACGTACTCAAATCCAGTGCCTGCTGCATAATATCAACGGTAATATCAGGCTTATCGCTCAACACAGTAGCCCGTTCCAATATATTTTTCAGTTCCCGTATATTCCCTTTAAACGGCTGTTCTGCCAGCAGGCTCATCGCTTCAGAGTCCAGATTAAAAGGGGTATGACTATCGATTCGCAACAAAATACTTTGAACCAACAACGGCAGGTCTGCTTTACGCGCAGCAAGCGAAGGCAATCGAATTGGGAATGTACTAATACGGTAATAAAGGTCTTCACGAAACTCATTCGCCTCAACCATGGCGGGCAGGTTTTTGTGGGTCGCACAGATAAGGCGAAAATCCGCTTCATAAGCTTGACTGTCCCCCACCGGACGAAACGTTCGCGTTTCAATCAAGCGCAGCAACTTAACTTGCTGATGCATAGGAATGTCGCCCACTTCATCCAAAAACAGTGTTCCACCACGAGCAGACTCAACCAGCCCTTTACGGTTACTGATCGCGCCGGTAAAGGCCCCTTTAACATGACCAAACATTTCGCTTTCAAACAGCGAATCAGCCAACCCCGAACATTCAACGGTCACAAAAGGCTTCCGTGTTCTTTGGCTAACATCATGCAAAGCCAAAGCGGCAAGCTCTTTACCACTACCCGATGGTCCGGTCAGCAATACATTGGTTTCGGTCTTACCTACACGCTGAATGCGATCGACCAACGCATTAAACGCTGGGCTTCGACCAATCATTTTATTTGCAATCGGTTCGGCACTGACCTCACTAACCGGTTTCATTACCTCGATAAAATAACAGCGCTCCTGCTCATCTGTCACCGGGGTGGTTTCTATTCGCATATGCTCTTTGCCTTGAGCCGTATTGTGAATATGCAACACACTGGAAGTAGAGCCACTATCAGCCGCCGCCCTCAATGGACAGCTTTCGCCTTCCATATCACAGGGCTGCTTATAACCATGCGAAATTTCATAGCACTTTCTCAAGCCTTTACTCGAATGCTGCTTGAAACGATGATCGTAGTGTTGATTTGTCGCCACTACATTATACTCTTCATCCAACAGCACTGCGGGTTCAGAGTAGCTATCCAACACATTGGTAATAGAGGCAAGCCAGCTGGTGTGGGTCATCGATACCATCTCGTCATTTGTCAAACATCTGTCAATAATGACAAAAACCCATATTTAGAGCTAGCATAAATAGCCAAACATTAGAGTTAACAGAGTAACCATGGGTAAAGTGCCTCAAAAAATGCAGTTCAACAACGCGGCCGATCTACTTCGCCAATTTAGCCAACAGGGTAAACGGGAAAACCGCTTATCGGTATTGCTAGGTTTGGTTCAGATCACAATGACGATCTTGTTTGCCTTTATGGTCGCGGGCATTTTAGATCAGGCCCTATTTCAAGCCGACAGCACGCTACCCGATGGGCAAACCTGGTTGATATTAACGCTCAGTTTGGTGACAAAAGCCGTAGCGACCTACCTGCAAAATAACGTTGCCAATCAGGCCAGTATTAAAATACGCAACCACTTACGTCAATTTGCCCTCGAACGCTGTTTTTCCCTTAATATCCGTCTGTTCCCTACCTTTAAAAGTGCTGAACTCAGCAACCTACTTAGCACCGAAATCAATAGCCTACGGCTCTATTTTGCTGATTACAGTGCCTATAAATATTTAGCGGTACTCATGCCGATCGCCGTCATTTTAGCGTCTGCGACCGTTAATTGGTTGGTCCCGCTCATTTTAGCAATCACAGCACCACTCGTGCCCTTGTTTATGATTTTGGTAGGCCACAAAGCGGGACAAGCCAGCCGAGATAACCTTAAACAATTGAATCGACTTGGCAATTTAATTTCCGACCGACTCAAGAACCTACAAGCCTTACAGCTTGCTGGCACAACGGAACAGGAAGCGGATAAATTATTTCGACGATCGGAATCCTTCCGGGAAGCCACCATGCGTGTATTACGCTTAGCGTTTCTATCAAATACCTTACTGGAATTTTTTAGTGCCATTAGCGTTGCGCTTGTCGCTGTTTATCTTGGCCTGTTTTTCCTCGATAAATATCAACTGGGAAGCTGGAGCACTGATCTCTCACTAAGCCAAGGTGTATTTCTACTGATGCTTGCGCCAGAGTTTTATCTTCCTTTACGCCGCTTAGGAACTCTATATCACGCCAAAGCGGACGCCACCAGCGTAGCCGAACACCTACTCACCTTAAACCAACTCGCCGATGACAGAACGAGTACTGACCTCAACTCGACCCTCGAAGCCCTGCCTGAGGTTCATCACATATATATCGAGGCCGTGCAGTCTGGCGATAAAGATAAGGCGTTACACCACCCGCTCTCCATACAGCTAGAAGCCAACGATAAGATCCTACTCAGCGGCCCGTCTGGGTCAGGTAAAACCACCCTATTAGATACATTGGCCGGACTCTACCCACTCCACTATGGAGCCATCAAAATCAATGGTATTGAGCACACCCTCTACCAAAACCCACACTGGCGAAAGCACATCGGGTATATGACCCAGACACCGGAGCTATTATTCGCCACTATACGAGAGAACCTTTGCCTAGGACGTAATTTCAGCGATGAGGCCCTGCTAAAAGCACTTAACGATGCGCAGATAGATACCCTTGTCATGTCCCTCACCGGTGGGCTGGATTACCTCATCAGTGACGCCGGAGGCTACCTATCCGGCGGTCAAGCACAACGTATCGCCCTCGCCCGGGTATTTTTACATAAGCCCAAGCTATTACTACTGGATGAGCCTACCGCAAATTTAGATGACGCCACAGCGCAGGCCTTCATGCAGCAACTTGCCCAGTATAGTGAACAGGGTGGCATGCTCATCATGACCAGTCACCGGCCCTCTGACCGGCACTTTTTCAACAAAGTGATTACGATGGAGGCCTTATCCGATGCCTAATGTAAAACGGCTTTATCTAAAGCTGCTGTTACAGGAACGTAAGATGGCGCTATTGGGGATTATTCTGGCGGTATTAACCGCCTATTCCGGTATCGCACTCTTAGCAGTATCTGGCTGGTTTATTAGCGCAGCCGCGTTGGCGGGACTCAGCGCTGTAGCCGCCCACGCATTTAACTTTTTCGCCCCTGGAGCCATCGTGCGCGGGCTCTCTATATCCCGTACTGCTGGGCGTTATGGCGAGCGCTTAAGTAGCCATGAAGCCACTTTTCGTATCATCTCTCACTTACGGGCTAACCTCTTTCGTTTAATTAGCCGAATGAGCTGGAGTGAGCAGCAACTTAACCGTCACGAAACCTCCAGCCGCCTGTTACAAGACATTCAAAATATCGAAGCCATCTATCTTTCAGCTATTCTCCCCGCCGCTGTTAGCTTTTTAGTGATGATCGCTTACCTCATCACCTTATATATAGTGCTGCCCAGCTTACTGCCGTGGGTCATTGTTCCCCTGCTCTTTGCAACGTTTGTAATGCCTTGGCTATACAGCCATCGAGTTTTAGCCTCGGAAACCAAATTACACCAACAACACAGTCAACAATGGCTCTCGGCCAGTGCGCTCTTAAGCTGCATGAGAACACTTACCCTATTTGAACGCTTGCGAGACAGCGGGCACTTCCTGCAACAACAAGCACAAGAAACCGATCAAGAGGAAGCCACTGCAGTACAACGTCAACAAGCAGTATTGCTACTGACTCAACTCATTTTAATCATAATGACCGTATTGGTATTTTGGCAGGGCTTACTCGCCTTTCAACACGAGCAACTCGACGGCGCATATGCCTTTATGCTCCTTTTACTGACCTTAGGTAGCGCTGAAGTACTGCTAAGTAACTGCCCAGCCTTGGCCAATCTAGGTCTGGGATTAGCCGCCTTAGGACGCTTACAACACAGCTTGATAGCTACCCCCGAACAACCTGACACGCGGCACTTTAACCACACAAGTAGCCCTAAACTAAGCGTACAGATTAATCATCTTGAATACAGTTATCCACAGCAACACCGCCCTGTATTTGAACAGTTCAGCGCGCAGATTAAGGGGCCCGGTTGGGTATGGCTCAGCGGACATAGCGGTGTAGGAAAAAGCACACTCTTAGCGCTCATTTATGGTCAACTCAAGGCTAAGAATGGCACGATCGACGTTAATGGCATCAGCGCAGAACAGATCCGTTTAATGCCGCAACGGATCGACATACTCCGTACTACGCTCAGGGATAACCTTACACTTAACCTGACTATCAACGAGCCCGCTCTCTGGCGCGCGCTCCAGCTTGTTGAGTTAGATCATTGGGCGAAACGACTCCCCCAAGGGTTAGATACATGGCTAGGTGAAGGTGAGTGGCAACCCTCAGGTGGTGAACGTAAGCGTATCGGCTTAGCACGCCTAATACTCCAAGACCCTAAACTAATCTTGCTAGATGAGCCGACTGCAGGTCTAGATAGCGCCCTCGCGGAAAAGATCTACCGAGAATTAAGAACCCACTGGTCCGATAAAATCATCATATGCAGCAGCCATGAGCTTCATTTCACCGCCACACAGGACCAAAGCATTGAGTTAACCGCAGGCTAAAGGCCAGCAAAAAAACAGAGCGATCAGCCCTTACCTTACTTAAAGGCTGATCGATCCCCGAGACATATCTTGACATTGCCAGTCATCGTTAAAACATAACCTATACTCATCCACGCTTAGACTAAACTTAAAGTGGGAACCAGCCCGCTAATTAGGTGAAATCATGGATAAAAACAACTATCGAATAGAAAGCGACTCGCTCGGCGAGGTACAAGTTCCCATCAATGCCCTTTATGGGGCCCAGACCCAACGCGCAGTGGATAACTTTACCATCAGCGGTATCGCCATGCCGCGGGCTTTTATCCGTGCATTAGGGTTAGTCAAAGCCGCCTGCGCCCGCGCGAATGCCCAGCTAGGTACGCTTGCGCCAGATGTAGCAGTGGCGATTCAACACGCAGCAATGGACGTTAGCCAAGGGTGCTACGACCGAGAATTCCCTCTCGATGTCTTCCAAACCGGCTCCGGCACCAGTACCAACATGAACGCTAATGAAGTGATCGCCCATCTAGCCTCTAAACAGCTCGGCATCCCCGTTAACCCTAATGATCAGGTTAACATGAGCCAAAGCTCCAACGACGTAATCCCCACCTGCATTCATCTGAGTGCCGCCCTATTGCTTAACGACCAACTTATACCGGCGCTAGACCACCTCATCCAAGTTATTGATGATAAGGCAGCAACCTTAACCCACGTTGTAAAAACCGGTCGAACGCACTTAATGGATGCGATGCCCGTAACTTATGCGCAAGAGCTCAGTGGATGGAAAGCTCAACTTGATCAAGCAAAAGAGCGACTACAGGCTGTTCAACCACGGCTGTATCAGCTTGCGATTGGCGGTACCGCCGTGGGCACCGGTATCAACACACCTAAAGGCTTTGCAACAGCGGTTTGTGCCGAGTTAAGCCAGCTCACCCAATTGCCACTAGACGTAACCCATAATCACTTCGCCGCACTCAGCAGCCAAGATACCGCCGTAGAACTTAGTGGACAGTTAAAGACCTTAGCTGTCGCCTTAATCAAAATTGCCAACGATCTACGCTGGGCCAACAGCGGCCCCTTAGCGGGGTTAGGTGAAATCAGCTTACCGGTATTACAGCCGGGTAGCAGTATCATGCCCGGCAAAGTAAACCCTGTTGCGCCAGAAGCCGTAGCGATGGCCGCCACTCAAGTCATCGGTAACGATTGCTGCATCACCCTTGCAGGGCAATCAGGTAATTTCCAACTCAATGTCATGCTCCCCCTAGTCGCCCATAATTTAACGCAAAGTATTGAGCTGTTAAGTAACAGTGCGTTATTACTTGCAGACAGCGCCATCTCGGAAATGACAATCAATACCGCCCAAATAGAATCGACCCTCGCCCTCAACCCGATCCTAATTACCGCATTAAACCAAGTCATTGGCTATGAACAAGGCGCTATAATCGCTAAACGTGCGTATGCAGAAAAAAGAACCGTATTGGAGGTCGCAATAGAAGTCACAGGTATGGATGGGGATGAGCTAAGTCGACTGCTTAACCCAAAAAATCTAACATGAAGTGCACACCAGATAAGTAATAACTAAGGGAGAGCGTCCTCTCCCTTAACACCCAAAGATGGCGCTTAGATAGGTAAACCAAATAAGTAATACACCCAGGCAACGCTTACTGCGACACACATCAACAAAGCCACTGGATTAATAGAACCCCGTGGTTTCGCGTTCCCTAAATCCTTTTTATTCCCCGTGATCATAGACGCCACCAGTTTCTCCTTAAAGAGGACACTGTGGGCAACGACACCAAGAATATGTAGCCCGACTAAACACTGTAATATCAGCTGTACCTTATGGTGAATTTCAGCACCTAAACTGGCTAATTCATCACTGACACTGGCATAAAAAGGTCCATCCCATAACACTTCATCAGACGTGACTAAACCGGACGCTACCTGCAACATCAGCAATAAAATAAGCATCACAACCATCATGGCACCCGCTGGGTTGTGACCATAAAAATGTGTTGAATTACCCTTAAACATCGATTTTAAATAGGTAAGCCCTTTGATAGGCGAAACGACGAAAGAGCAAAAACGGGCATAGTACGTACCAACTATCCCCCATAAAACACGAAACAGAATCAAACCCGACAGTAAATAGCCACTATAAAAGTGCCATTTCATGAAGCTGTCATCCCAATTACCGCTATAGATAAGAAAGACAAATAGCGAGACAAGCACCCAATGGAAAATCCGAGTTGGTAGATCCCAAATCTTAACCATTAATTTGATACTCCTTGTGCCCTTAAAAAATTATAACGGCAGCTTCATTGAAGAATAAAGCTGCCTAACAGTCACTTATTTAGCTTTATATTCTTTATGACATGCTTTACATGACTTGCCTAGCGGGCCAATCGCACCACGTAGTGCACCAACACCCTGACCTGCGTTTTCAGCCATAGTATTGACTGCTGCAACCCAGTTCTCATGCTTCTCACCAATATCTGAACCTTCCTGCCAGATAGCGGCTTTAGCTTTTGTTTTACCGGATAAACCCTCAGCGTCCATATCAGACCCTTTTGGCCACATAAGCGCATTATCCATTAAAGCTGCATTTTTAAGGTTATCGGCAATTGCTTGCGCTAATTTGGCATCATAATCACGTTCACCTTTTGCCATTGCACCCAAAACACCCATATTGAATTTAACCATCTGGAAGTAACCTTGACGGCCTTCAATCTGGTCTTCAAAAGGGAAATCTTCTGCCATAACAGGTGAAACGGTTGTCGCCAATACCGTCGCGCATAATGCTGCTTTAATAAACTTTTCCATTGTTAGACTCTCCTCACTGATTTAATCATCAGACATAATAATATCATCGTACTACGTAAGAATAATCTAATATTAAGCATTTATCTGTAAAGTTATGTAAACAAATAACGAAAAATAGACAAAAAAAACCGGGCCAAGGCCCGGTTAACTAACTTATTGAATTTTAAAACAATAACGGCTGTGCCGTCTTGGCTTACTGTCGCCTTTATTTACCCGCTAAAGACGCCGCGGCCTGCTTTTCAAAGTACTCACGTGTTAAGCGGAATACAACAGGACTCAATAGCGCAAGGGCTACCAAGTTAGGGATCGCCATCAACGCATTAAGCGTATCAGCCAGCAACCATACAAACTCTAAACCAACCATTGTGCCCACAGGAACAGCAAGGATCCAAAGGATGCGGAAAGGTACAATAATCTTCACGCCAAACAGGTACTCTGCGCAACGTTCGCCATAAACACTCCACCCCAAAATAGTTGTGAAAGCAAAAATAGCCAAAGCGATTGCGACAATATAGTTACCAACACCAGGAAGTGCCTGAGCAAAAGCCGCAGAGGTCAATGCTGCACCGGACTCACCTGAAGTCCAAGCACCCGATGTAATAATCACTAAACCGGTAATCGAACAGATGATGATAGTATCGAGGAACGTACCTAACATCGCGATTAAACCCTGACGAACAGGATCTTTAGTTTGAGACGCCGCATGAGCAATAGGTGCAGAACCTAAGCCCGCTTCGTTTGAGAATACACCACGCGCTACACCAAAGCGGATAGCCGCCCATACCGCAGCACCAGCAAAACCACCTTCAGCAGCGGATTCAGTAAATGCATACGTAAAAATAAGATCAAGAGCATGAGGAATCGCATCAGCATTAATCGCCAATACAACAAGGCCAGCAACAAGATAACTGATCGCCATCAACGGTACAAGGGAGCCGGCAACAGCACCAATACGTTTAATACCGCCAAGTAACACAGCAGCCGTAAGTACCATTAAAACAACACCGGTAACCCACAACGGTGTACCGAAGTTAGATTCAAGAACGGATGCAACCGAGTTAGATTGAACTGTGTTGCCAATACCAAAACCAGCGATGGTACCGAAAATAGCGAATAACGTACCCATCCAAGCCCATTTTTTACCTAGGCCATTCTTGATGTAATACATCGGGCCACCCACATGGTTTCCCTCTTCATCTACTTCACGGTATTTAACCGCCAGTACAGCTTCTGAAAATTTAGTCGCCATACCCACCAGTGCAGTACACCACATCCAGAACAGTGCACCAGGACCACCTAGGAATACAGCAGTAGCTACACCTGCAATATTACCTGTACCTACCGTTGCCGACATCGCTGTCATCAACGCTTGGAACGGCGATATATCACCCTCTTCTTTTTCAGAGTCAGGCGTTTTACGGCCGCTCCACATAAGTTTAAAACCAGTGCCAAGCTTAAAGATTGGCATCAGTTTTAATCCTAGTTGCAAGAACAGGCCTACACCTAGAATCAATACCAGCATCATGGGACCCCATACAATGCCGTTAACCATATTGATAAAATTGGTTAATGCTTCCATTATTATTCCTCGATATTGTTGTCTTAATTGAGGTTTGTTTACTCTTGAGAGTCTTATTATTAGAACATCCAATACTGTACTTCAAATGCGTTTGTGATCGCAAAAGAACAGTTAACTCTTAGGTGTGAAAACAGCATAACTGCTGACCGACTTGATAATTTCGCGCAAGATGCAGGCCTCAGCTATCACAGCACAAGCGAGTATTGCTCGAAATTACCTATGCTTCTGCCAAAAAGAAACGGCCCTAAAACAGCGATAGCTTAATTACAACACATAGTAGTTACCCATAAGATAAGTTAATTCAACTAGATAATGGCTTTGAAATTAACGGATATTCCGAATAAATAACTTTAATTACCCCCTCATAAAAGGGAAATATGCTATTTAATAGAGAATTAATCGTATTTATAGCGATCTATTGGGAAAATCCACACATAATCAGACGTTTTCACTACAAAGAGGACGTATTCAATAGCGTTCGCTTTAAATTAAGAATAATAACAGGCTATTTTCTGTATATATCGAACACATCTTCATCTGCAGCAACGATAAAGGCCGCATAAAAACATTTAAGAGGCTTACTATCTAGGCATGAAATAGCGCGCGGAATGGCGGGGTAACTAGGAACGTAGAAATGGCCCTAGAAAAAGCGGCGACTTTTAAATTAAAAAACAGAAAATAGGTATAAGGCAAGGCTGGCCCGCACCAGTCGTAAAACCCGACGGACGCTGCGCTTTACACACAAACGGCTATAGCACGAATACCTTGATTAACTGCCCGCTTTATATTCAATAGGTAAAGCATGGGTTTCCCTTACCTCTTCCATCACTATATAACTCTTAGAGTTTTTCACACCGGGCAATGTGAGTAACATATCCCCTAACAGCGCTCGATATTCCGACATATCGTTAATACGCGCCTTGAGTAGGTAATCGGCATCACCCGATACCAAGTGGCACTCAAGTATATAAGGTAAATCACACACCGCACGATTAAACATCTGGAACGCGTCAGGGGTTTGATAAGACAACGAGATCTCAACAAAGACCAACATATTGTAGTCCAGCAACTGAGGGTTTAATCGGGCATGGTAACCCTCGATATATCCCTCTTTTTCCAACCGCTTAACCCGCTCAATACACGGGGTAGAGCTTAAACCCACCTTTTCTGCTAAATCAACGTAACTAATCCGCCCATCAACCTGCAAGGTGCGGAGTATACTGATATCCAGCCGATCTAATGCGCGCTTTTTGTTGTTAGACATCCAAAATAATCCACTAAAAAATTAACATAAACTAGGTTATATTTCTTAATTATAAGAAAATTCAAAGCCATTTAATACTAAAAAGCCAATAAACTGGTGTTTTCTCATTAGCAAAATAAATTTAATAAATGAGGTCACACAATGAAAGTATTGGTTTTAGGTGCAGGCGTGGTTGGCGTTACAAGTGCTTGGTATTTAGCCAAAGCAGGCCATGAAGTAACTATAATCGATCGCCAAGTAGATGTCGCCTTAGAAACAAGTTATGGCAATGCAGGACAAATATCCCCTGGATACTCTGCGCCTTGGGCTGGTCCTGGCATCCCCCTTAAAGCGATTAAATGGTTAATGCAAGACCTCGCTCCGTTTATGATTAGCGGAAAAGAGATCGATACACAGACCCTCGGCTGGATGACTAAAATGCTCACCAACTGTACTGAGGGTGCTTACCATACCAATAAAGCACGCATGATGCGTTTAGCTGAATATAGCCGTGATTGCTTTATTAATCTGCGCCAAGAACTCGATATTGATTACGAACAACGCAGTAAAGGTACCCTGCAACTTTTCCGTACCGATAAACAGGTGAGCGATTCTAAAAAAGACATCTCCGTTCTGGAAGAGTGTGGAGTCGATTTCCAAGTCCTAGATACTGACGGCTGTCTTGACTATGAACCCGCCCTCGCCGCAGTAAAAGAAAAAATCGTAGGTGGCCTTAGGTTGCCCGGTGACGAAACCGGTGATTGCTTCAAATTCACCAATGCCCTTGCGGAAGAGTGCAAAAAGATGGGCGTTAAATTCAAAATGAAAACCGACATTCTCAACATCAATACCGATGGGGGTGAAGTGGTCAACGTAAGTACGTCACGCGGTAAAATGACCTCGGACGCTTACCTTGTTGCACTCGGCAGTTACTCAACGCTCATGCTGTCTAAAATCGGCCTAAAAGTCCCCGTGTACCCCATTAAAGGCTACTCCCTAACGCTTCCGATTATCGACCCATCAAAAGCCCCTACCTCAACCATTATGGATGAGACTTACAAAGTAGCGGTTACCCGTTTTGATGATCGTATTCGTGTGGGCGGCACCGCAGAGATCGCATCCTACAATAAAGAGCTCGAAGAAAAACGTCGCGCTAATGTTGAATTTGTCGTTAACGATCTCTTTCCCGGCGGTGGCGATATAGAGCAAGCCGAGTTCTGGACAGGCTTACGCCCCATGACACCGGACGGCACCCCCATTTTAGGTGAAACGAATATCTCCAACCTTTTCTTAAATACAGGTCACGGCACCTTAGGCTGGACCATGTCATTAGGTTCAGGCAAATACGTTGCTGATGTCATCAGCCAAAAAACACCGGATATCGATAACGAAGGTTTATCTGTAGCCCGCTACAGCTAATCACACGCGCAATAACACTTAACATATCGAGGTTGATCAGCTCACTGGCCAACCTCTCTTTACCCTGAAGGAATGATCATGAGCAACAAATCAATTATCTCTACCAATAAAGCACCAGCGGCGATCGGCACATACTCTCAAGCAGTAAAAGCAGGCAACACCGTTTACCTATCTGGCCAGATCCCATTAAATCCAGAAACAATGGAGATGGTAACCGAATCATTTGAAGCCCAAGCGGTACAAGTATTTGAAAATCTAACCGCCGTAGCCGAAGCCGCTGGCGGCAACGTAAACGATTTTGTTAAAATCACCGTTCTGCTATCTGACCTCTCTTACTTCGGTCAAGTAAACGAAATCATGGCAAAGTACTTTCAAGCACCTTATCCTGCACGTGCAGCCTATGCGGTCAAAGCACTGCCTAAAGATGCTGATATCGAAATCGAAGCAATTATGGTTGTATAAAGCTAGATTACAGAGCGTTTACTATAATTACACCCCTGTTTTAATCACCAATAGTACCGTTGATTAGGAGTCATCATGGCACGTGCAGCCACCGCTACAATTCACTTAGACGCGATTCGTCACAACTACCTTTTGGCAAAATCGGTTGCCCCTGAACAGGGTGCATTAGCCATTATTAAGGCCAATGCTTATGGCCACGGCGCCGTTGAAGTTGCCAACGCGCTCAGCAAGGATGTTGATGGGTTTGGCGTTGCTTGCATAGAGGAAGCCGTTGAACTTAGGGAAGCGGGTATTCGTTTACCCATTTTACTACTGGAAGGCTTTTTCACCCCGGATGAACTCCCCATCATCAGCGACCTTGATTTATGGTGTGCCGTCCACAGCGCAGAACAGATAGACATTATAGCTAACACTCAACTTAACAAGCCAATCACCGCGTGGTTAAAGCTAGATAACGGCATGCATCGTTTAGGCATTGCACCCAGCGAATATAAAGCTGCGTTCACTAAACTATCTGCGTTACCTCAAGTTGAACATGTTGTCTTAATGAGCCACTTTTCTGCCGCGGATGAGCCAGAACTTAGCACCACCGCAGAACAGATTAATCTCTTAGATACACTGGCCGCTGAACTTAACGCCCCTATCAGTATGGCTAACTCAGCCGGAACACTTGAGCATGCGAACGCACGCAGAGATTGGCAGCGCCCAGGTATTATCCTTTACGGTGCAACCCCTTTTGCGGGTGCCCATCCGTTAGCGGATCAACTCAAGCCAGCGATGACATTAAGCTCAGAAGTCATTGCGGTACGCGAGATCCAGCCGGGTGAGAGCGTAGGCTACAGCGCAACATGGGTCTGTGACAGACCTACTCGCGTAGGCACCGTCGCCATGGGATATGCCGATGGTTACCCTCGTCACGCTAAAAATGGGACACCGGTCCTCGTTGACGGGCATAAAAGCCAAATTATTGGGCGCGTATCTATGGATATGTTAGCGGTAGACCTCACTGACATTCCTGATGCAAACGTAGGCAGCTATGTCGAGCTCTGGGGAGAGAACCTGCCCGCCGCTGAAGTCGCTGCCTATTGCGACACTATTCCCTACACCTTGTTTACCGGTATTACTCGCCGCGTACATAAAAAATATAGTTAAGGAAACACCGATGAGCATCGAACGCATTGAGTCTACCGAACGCATGAGCCGTATCGTTAAGCATAACAATACCGTTTACCTTTGTGGCCAAACGGCTGGCGAAGCACAGTGGGATATTGCAGAACAAACACAACGCTGCCTAGATAAGATCGACGCCCTACTTGAGAAAGCAGGGAGCCACCGCAATCAACTCTTATCTGTCACTATTTACATTCGTGACATGAAAGACTTTGCAGCCATGAATGCCGTCTGGGATGCATGGGTCGCTGACAGTGAAAAGCCTGCACGCGCCTGCGTTGAAGCCCGTATGGCTCGCCCAGAGATTCTAGTAGAATTTAGTGTAACTGCCGCCTATTAACCGGGCGATAGCACAAAAATAATAACAAAGGGCGCTCAGCGCCCTTTTTTAGCTCTTCCCTCGCCCGTTTACTTTTCTTTACAGTTTATAAACCCTATTTAACGCTCTCCCGCAGCATACTTTCGATAAAGAGCACTAACGTATCGGACTGCTGTTATGAAATACAACCACCGTAACTTTTCAACACCCATGATTATGGCCAGCGGCTTAGTCATTACTGTGAGTGGCATTATGATGTTTTTCCACCTGGAAAAAGATCTGGTCAAACTGATGCATGAGTGGATTGGTCTTGTAATGGCCGTGGGCGTATTACTGCATATTCAATTTCACTGGCGCGCCTTTAAACGCTACTTCACCAAAAAATCGGGCATAACCGTGATCATCGGTATTCTACTGGCCAGCAGTGCTATCGCCTTAACAGCACCGGATAAAAAAGCACAGCCCACTAAGCAACTGGTCGAGCACTATTCTGACAAATCGTTAGAACAGATCGCCGCGTTTGAAAACCGCACCATAGAACAATTACTGGTCGATTTAGAGATCGCCCATTACTCGGTCAGCTCAGTAGAACTTAGCTTGAACGATATCGCGCACGAAAACCACGCCAGCCCCTTCGAGGTAATAGACGCGGTCATTAATCCGGATTACTAAATGAAGCCCACTAACCGGCCCCTCTTAGCGAACTTAATACACACAGCATTTCCATAATCAGAAAACCCAGACCATAATACCCTGTGAACTACGCTGCTTTTATCGTCACGATAAGCAACCACATATCCAGAATCCGCTACAAAGAGGTGTAATGTTCCTATCCTTCGGATGCCCATACTGTATGGCACCTAATAGCATAGAGGTTGACCCCGCCTATGATATTGACCAACAGATGATCCAAGATTGTGAAGTGTGCTGCCAGCCCATTGAACTTTTAATCACAGAACATGACCAACAGATCTATGTAGACGCCAAACAAGAGTGGGAATAAGGATAATGAGTTTATGAGCCTGCACCGTTTATTTTTACGGTACGCAATAACCCTACCCTCAGGCACTCTTAAATGGATCGGTGTGCGCCCGGAAAAGAAACAACCGCTGATTGCGCTTGATAAGGTGATGGCGATCAAACATAAAGGGTTAGAAGGTGATCACCGCTGTATTAAGACACCGGACTCAGCACGACAAGTCACTCTTATCTCTGAAGAGTTTATTCAGCAGATAGCCCACTACTGCAACAAAAACAGTATAGCGCCCGCGCTATTACGCAGAAATTTGGTAGTATCAGGGATCAATCTTAATGCGTTAAGATACCAACAATTTCGCATAGGGGATGCCATTTTTGAAGCCTCTGCCTTATGTCATCCCTGCTCAAGAATGGAAGCCGTATTAGGCCATGGCGGCGTCAGCGCCATGCTAGGTCATGGCGGTTTATGCTGTAAAATCATTAAATCCGGTGAGATCAAACTCGGTGACAGCGTAGACGTATTAAATACACAACAAGACCTGTTTTAAGCGATAACCGACACACCGCCCTTTTACGATTAGAGAGAGTTATGTTTTCATTTTTTGAAAAGCTTATTCCCGCTTTTCCCCCTGCCGAACCTCGTCAGCCACCTAAAGGGCTTTATGCATTTTGTCGCCACTACACAAAGGGGGCAGAATGGCCGCTGTTATTTATGTCCCTACTCACGGCCACCGTTGCTATATTAGAAGTCACCCTGTTTGGCTTTATGGGGCAGCTTGTGGATTGGTTATCCACTAAAGATCGTGCAACTTTTCTAGCCCAAGAAGCCGACCAACTACTCCTAATGAGTTTAGTGCCACTGGTTGCCCTCCCCATTGCTGGCTTACTCCACTCATTAATTACCCACCAAACCTTATTGGGTAATTACCCCATGTCTATACGCTGGCTAGCCCATCGCTATCTTTTAAAGCAAAGCGTTTCTTTTTATGCCGATGATTTTGCCGGGCGAATCTCAACCAAAGTCATGCAAACCGCACTCTCTGTGCGTGAAGCCGTCATGAAACTGCTCGATGTCATGATGTTCGTTGTCGTCTACTTCTTTGCCATGCTGGTGTTAGTTGCTCAATCCGATTGGCGACTCACCTTACCGATGGCGGTCTGGTTAGGGTTTTATATAGGGATTCAAATTTACTTTGTCCCTCGCCTTAAAAAAATCGCCACCGAACAAGCCAATGCCCGTTCAACCATGACTGGACGGATTGTTGATTCCTACGCCAATATTGCAACGATCAAGCTGTTCTCACATACCCAACGTGAAGCGGAGTATGCAAAAGAAGGTATGGATACCTTTTTAGAAACCGTACACAAACAGATGCGCCTTGGCACCGGCTTAAATATAAGCGTGCAGTGCATCAACTACCTGCTCTCCTTCTCCGTCGCCACTTTGTCCATCTGGCTTTGGCTTGAGAATGCGGTTTCGGTAGGCGCCATCGCTATCTCTATTGCCTTAGCCTTACGCCTCAACGGTATGGCCCACTGGATCATGTGGGAGGTTAGCGCTCTGTTTGAGAATATTGGCACCGTTGCTGATGGTATGGAAACCCTATCAAAACCGCTCCAGATTCAAGATAATCCCAGCGCCAAACCGATTACTGTGTCAAAAGGTGCGATCCAGTTTGAGGAGGTTGGTTTTAACTATGGCGAAGAGAAAACCGTCATTAAGCAGCTGAACCTATCCATCAAACCGGGTGAAAAAATAGGCCTCGTCGGCCGCTCTGGCGCAGGAAAATCCACCATCGTTAACCTACTTATGCGCTTTTTTGATGTAGAGCGTGGCGCAGTAAAAATAGATGGACAAGATATCCGCGAAACAACCCAAGATTCCCTTCGTGCCCATATTGGTATGGTGACCCAAGATACCGCCTTACTCCACCGTTCAGTACGTGAAAATCTATTATACGGCCGCCCTGATGCAACCGAAGAGGAGATGATTAGTGCGGCGAAAAAAGCCCAAGCCCATGAATTTATTTTAGGCTTAACCGACCAAGCCGGTCGTAAAGGCTATGATGCCCATGTGGGTGAACGAGGCGTTAAACTGTCCGGCGGGCAACGTCAGCGTGTCGCCATAGCCCGTGTATTACTCAAGGATGCGCCGATCCTTATTTTGGATGAAGCCACCTCAGCATTAGATTCAGAGGTGGAAGCCGCTATCCAAGCAAGCTTATATAGTTTAATGGAGAACAAAACCGTTATTGCGATTGCCCACCGCCTTTCCACAATTGCAGCCTTGGATCGGCTGGTTGTACTTGATAAAGGTGAAATAGTGGAACAGGGAACCCATCAGGCGCTCATCCAGAAAAAAGGCATCTACGCTCAGTTATGGGCCCATCAAACGGGGGGATTTTTAGGTGAGGAGTAATAACCGATTAAACCACTCAAAAGCATTTACCCTTTACCCTTTACCCTTTAGCTTTAGTGATTTAGAAACCGGTGGTTATTTCCAGTCCTCTAAACCATATTTAGCTAAGATACTCGCCAGCTCTCCCGAGGCTCTTAATCCTCTTATCCCTTCAGAAAGTATCTGGGCATAGCGCGAAGAATCCTCAAGCGCAGGAGAAAAAGCGATATACGCGGGGGCGGCTTTTTTGGTGAGGCCAACCACCTTAAATTCATCCGCTAATCCAAGCTTTTTAGCGTTATACCAAAACACGGGGCCTGTTTCGATCAGCACATCAATACGATGCCGCTTGAGCAGTTTAATACCATGGGAGAGGGGGTGATAATCACCGTTAAGTATAGTCACCTCTTCCGCACCGCTTTCTTGAATATATGCCCTTAACTCATTGCCATAGTCATACCCAAGAATGGCACCTAGCTGTACGGTTTTAAGGGAATCGATTCCTTTATAGACCCAATCGCTCTCTTTACGCACAAAGAACCTATTCTCTAAAACAGCAAGCTCCTCTTTAGGATAAACAAAGTCGGGAGCATCACTCTTAAAGCCCCCCATAATAGCGTTAACTTCACCCTTACGTGCTTCTTGAATAGCCCGAGACCAGTTCATCTCAATATATTCAACCTCATAACCATGTTTAGAAAACACCCGCTCGGCCACTTCTACCATAAACCCCGGCAGTTCCGACCCCGCTTCACAGTTAAAAGGACACCAACGATCGGCCGCAATTGAAATATGCTCGGCAAAAGACGCAGGCACAAACATAACGCACCATAAACAGAGGCAACGTAATAAATAACGCATAAAAACAAACAACCGCAACATAAGCACACTGGCAGTAAAGAGACATCTGTTAAGTATAGCGAACACAACTAGATCGCGCATATAATTAGGCTGTTATCTGCAATAAACAGTGCAGAGCCACCCCGATTAGTCGACAAAATAGGGATCCCTACCTAAAGTTAACATAGGGCTTTTTTTCGGCGTCTACACACCGTTTAACCCCAGCCAAAGGCCAAACAGAACTAAATGGGGGGAGCGCACTGAAATGTGGTGCAATGCCCTATGTTCCTTGGTAAAAGAAGAGATGTAAAAATAGCCTAAACTCTTCTGCATTTTTACTTTACTAGCACGCCAACGGAAAATTAGGTTAATCGATTAATAGGTATGCACTATGGGTAAAGAACGCATTGCAACAGGTTGGCAAGAATGGGCCCTACTGCCCGAACTTGGCTTACCACCGTTACAAACAAAAATAGATTCCGGCAGACAAACATCGACTCTACACGCCTTTATGACAGAAGAGTTTGAGCGAGATGAGCAAGTGTATGTTCGCTTTTGCATTCATCCAAAACAAAACGATCACTCCGACGCCATCATGTGCGAAGCGCCGATCCTTGGTAAATATGAAGGTACAAATAAACACGGCGATCCGGATAATGATTACTTAATCCGCACAACCATACAGATGGGGCAACAACAATGGCCTGTCGAGCTTGTCATCACCAATATGGATGACATGACGTTCCGCTTACTCCTAGGTCACTCTGCAATTGACGGACGACTCATCGTTGACCCTGCCGCAACATTTTTATTAGGTGGGCCTGACGACATTATAGATAACTCACCCCAAAAGGCCGAAAAATGAATATCGCCATCCTTTCACGTAACCGAAAGCTATACTCGACTCGCCGCTTAGTTGAAGCCTGCGAGCAACGCGGCCACACACCGATGGTAGTTGATGCATTAAGAACCTATATGGATATTGCATCCAATAAACCACAAGCTCACTTTAAAGGTGAGCCACTGCCTAATTTTGATGCGGTCATCCCCCGTATTGGTGCCTCCATCACCTTTTATGGTACGGCGGTTTTACGTCAGTTTGAAATGATGGGGTCTTACCCGTTAAACGAATCGGTCGCAATCTCACGCTCGAGAGATAAGCTTCGCACCATGCAGCTACTCTCACGCAAAGGCGTAGGCATGCCCTTCACCGGCTTTGCCAACAACCCTGATGATATCGGCGATTTGATTAAAATGGTGGGCGGCGCGCCCCTTGTTATCAAATTGCTTGAAGGTACCCAAGGTATTGGGGTTGTATTAGCCGAAACCCAAAAAGCGGCTGAAAGTGTATTAGAAGCGTTTATGGGTTTAAAAGTTAACATCATGGTACAGGAATATATTAAAGAAGCGGGCGGTGCCGATATTCGCTGTTTAGTGATTGGCGATAAAGTTGTTGCAGCCATGAAACGCCAAGCGATGGAAGGTGAATTTCGTTCTAACCTCCACCGTGGTGGTAGTGCCTCACTGATTAGAATATCACCGGCTGAACGTGCCACCGCAGTCAATGCTGCCAAAATCATGGGGCTTAATGTGGCAGGGGTTGATCTATTACGCTCTGAGCGCGGGCCTTTAGTGATGGAAGTTAACTCATCACCTGGACTAGAAGGTATTGAAGCGGCAACCGGCAAAGATATAGCTGGCATGATCATCGAATTTATTGAAAAAAATGCTAAGCCGCACCGTACAAAAACACGGGGTAAAGGTTAATCCCTATGGCAGATACCACATTCACAATTAACGGAACACATGTCGCCCCCGGCACGCGAACAACGATTGAACTGCCTGCCGGGCGGCTATATACCCATACACCCATGACAATCCCCGTTCACGTGGTCAACGGCAAACGGGGTGGACCTAGGCTGTTTCTCAGTGCCGCTATTCATGGGGATGAGATTAATGGCGTTGAGATTATTCGGCGTGTATTAACGTTGCCGGCGCTCAAGCGTCTTAAAGGTACATTGATCGCAGTGCCTATCGTTAACGTACATGGCTTACTTAGCCACTCCCGTTACCTACCCGACCGCCGCGACCTCAACCGCTCCTTTCCCGGTAGCGAAAAAGGCTCACTGGCTGCACGTATTGCGCACCTTTTTATGGAAGAGATTGTCTGTCAAAGTACCCACGGCATCGACCTTCATACGGGCGCAGTACATCGTACAAACCTGCCTCAAATTCGTGCCAACCTGGATGATGAGGAGACCGAGCGACTCGCACGGGCCTTTAATGTTCCAGTGATCATCTCCTCTAACCTACGGGACGGGTCACTTAGGGAAGCCGCCGCCGAACATGGCATACCTATGCTTTTATATGAGGCAGGTGAAGCACTACGTTTTGACGAGATGGCGATTAGAGCCGGTGTTAAAGGGATTGTGAATGTCATGCGTTCATTAGGTATGCTTCCGCCCTCCCGTGGCACCAGCAAATCGTATAAAGAACCGGTTGTTGCCCGCTCTAGCTCATGGGTAAGAGCCTCAGACAGCGGTATTTTACGTGCACTTATCCCCTTAGGCGGCCGTGTAAGCAAAGGCACCCTACTCGGTGTTGTATCTGATCCCTTTGGGGAAAAAGAAGCACAAATCACCTCCCCCTATAGCGGAATTATTATTGGCAAAACCAACCTCCCTCTCGTCAACGAAGGTGATGCGCTTTACCACATTGCTCGTTTTGGTGACATTGAAGAGATTGAAGCTAAAGTTGATGAGTTCCAAGAAGATCTATCTGATGAACTTAATCGATAAACACAGGATCGCCGGTTAAATGGTTACAACATATTGGAAAAGAAAAGGTCATGCGATGAGCATCGGTAATGATGACCAGATCGCCGCATGGCTAGATGACCCATCGAGCTTTATTTGGATTGATATCCAATATAGCGACATGGATCAACACCGGGTGGGCGAGCTACTCGCCTCTTTAAACTGCAATGCGCTTGCGGTTAAAGATGTACTGCGAACACGCCACCCCCCCAAAATAGAGCTTTTCCAACATCAGACCTTTATCCTGTACCGTGGTATTTCCGAAGTCATTAATGAACTGGAATACGACCACCAACAGATCGGCTTTTTTATCAATGATCGCTACCTTGTAACGGTACACCCTGAGCATTCGATGGGGATTAGTCAGATTCTGCTGGCTGATGAGTTGCCAGAATACGTAGAAGAGCCGATGCTTCTGGCCCTAAAGATCATGCATCGTTCATCCGATACCTACCTATCCAATATGCTGGAATTTGAAGACGTCTTAGGACGACAGGAAGACGCGCTATTGGCCGGTGAAGGCGAAAAACATATGGCCGCATTAGCGGGTTACCGTATAAAACTGCTTCGCCTAAAACGTATCTTTAATTACCACCAGCAGATGTTTGCAGAGTTTTGCTCCCACGCAAACGATAACAGTGAATCCTTTATTCAACTGTCAAAACATGAACACTACCTCACCGATGTTTATGAACGTTTTGAACGGATCTACAGCTTATCCTGCCTGTATTATGAGATGTGCTCTGATATGGTCGAAGGCTACATCTCCATAAGCTCACATCAACAGAATGTGTCTATGCGGGTGCTGACCGTTATTACCGCTATTTTTGTACCCTTAAGCTTCTTAGCAGGGTTATACGGGATGAACTTTGAAAATATCCCAGAATTACACCACCCTAACGCTTACTACATTCTACTTAGCAGTATGCTCTTCATATCCGTTTCACTGATCGTACTCTTTAAGCGTAAAAAATGGATCTAACTTCGGCTCAACCGTTATCAGCAAGGGCTATTAAAAATGACTGAATTTTGGAATTATCCACTGCTGAATGTCGGCGAGTACCAGTTACTCGCCAATCAACTGGTGATCTGTATCACCATCATTATCTTAACCTTTGTTATCGCCTCCTTTGTTAAAAAGTGGTTCAAATACCTCGCCAAAACCAGAGCTGTTCTCTCCCACGACCAGATGTACATCATTGTACGCTTAGCCCATTACGTCATTATCGTGGCGGGCTTACTGATGGCAGTTGCCTCGTTAGGCATTGATATTAGTAAACTAGCACTCATTGCCAGTGCATTAGGTATAGGTATCGGGTTAGGGCTACAGGGAATCGTCAACAACTTTGTCTCTGGGGTCGCGATCATGCTTGAACGCAGCCTAAAAGTCGGCGACTTTATTGAGCTAGACACGGGGATCACCGGTGAAGTGATGGAGATCCACATGCGAGCAACACTCATCCGCACAAATGATAATGTTGATATCCTGATCCCCAACGCCGACCTCACCAACAGTAACGTGATCAACTGGACCCTAGAAGAATCCATCCGCCGCTTTCGTATCCCTGTGGGCGTTGCTTATGGCAGCGATAAAGACCTAGTCAAACAAGCGATGTTAGAGGCCGCGGCGGTCGTCCCTTACACCCTAACACTCAAAGGAAAAGAACCTATCGTATGGATGACCGGCTTCGGCGATAGCAGCTTAGATTTTACTCTAGGCGTTTGGGTAACAGCCGATCAAGTCAAACGCCCTACCGCCATCATGTCTGATTACTTATGGGCGATTGACGATGCCTTTAGAAAATACAAAATAGAGATTCCCTTTCCACAACGGGACCTACACCTTCGCAGCCTAGCAACAAAAGTGACAGACGAAGTCCGCACACTAAAAGAGCACTAAACCTTTAAAAAAGGTCTGGTTTAAACGCTAATCTATACACATAAAAAAACCGCCATCATAGCGGTTTTTACATCAATATAACCCTAGAAAAACAGAAAGAGGGAGATCACGTTTACAGCTTAAAATCATCCTGAAGTTTCGCCCAATGCGCCCTCAAACGTTGTTTATGAGCTTCATGCATAGGTAAATCCGTCAATAACTCAGGCCATAGCTTAGATTTTTCGATTGCATGATACAACGACTCTCTAACCGCGATCCACGGCACACCGATTCTATTCGACCACACCTCAAAATGAGCGAGTGATAGTCGATACCAATCTTTCTCTTTCGCCATATTCAACCCAGTTTTTCGCTCTCCCTGAATGTATGCAGCAGTGAACACAATATCGTATGCGGGTGATAATTCAGGGTTAATATGGTCTGGATAAATTACAGAGAAATTCTTTGTATGAGCATCACCGTTGCCCAATAAAATATTTGCTAAAAGACGAACCGCCAACTGCTGAACATCACGAATACTTGAATATTTAAACAGCGTTCGGCCTATCATTTCATAATTAGCCTTATCATATTTATCACTGGCATATAGATTGAAAATCTGAGCAAAATCTTCCGTATGTACTCTACCCTGCTCCGTTCGATCAAAGCGTTTAATGGCGTAAGCATATGATTCATTCGGGAGCGCTATATCCGGTAGCCCGTTCAAATCAGCAAGCTCCACTAATTTAATCTCTGGTATATCGACACCTATAGATTCAGCCAACCGCATAACGGTGTATTCATTTTCGGGCACATAGAGGTGAATCGTCGAGGGCGTTTTTATAATCCAATTATCTCCCTCAATCCCCGAATCGATGTTATAACGCCCATCTTTATAGGCCGATGAAAACTTGATCTGCACACCCGCAAGGGAAAACTGACGAGACTTCGCGCCAAGATCCATCAGTATAGGCTCAGCCTGTTCACGGTTAATAAGCGCCCAAGGCGGCACCTCATTCGCAGCCAGTGGAATAGCCCTAATCGCACCCGGTAGATTGTCCCCAACATACGCCAGTAAAGGAAACTCATTCTCCTCGCTGACTTTAACCCCCTGCGCCATCCATTTTCTTAATGCTCCCTCAGGTAATAAATTCGATAAAACAGGGGGCAAGCGAATTGATGTCATTTGAGGGTTCGCAAGGAATTGCGGGGCATCTATCTGCGCAAGGGAAACGGTAGGCTTTAAGGCGGGATGAAGCTTTTGATATTCAGGCGAAAATACCAAAATATTTTTTGAATTAGCGTAATTAACTAATATACCCACCTGTGTACCATGGAGAGTAATACTCAGGGCAGCCACCCTCTCATGGCGTTTATCACTCATCTGAAAGTTCCTGCATTAATGCATTTATCCCTGTTGCTGATGATAAAGCCTTCGATGGATCCTCTTCATACTGAAGTTGCTGAAGCATAAATTGCTTGTAAGTTTCCAACTGCGCTTCAGAAGCATTAAGAATCATATCCACCAACAACATACGTTCACGCGGCACCAGCGCCATTTCAAGCGCGAGTGCATCAGTCACACGAAATAACGTAGACAGCCGAACATCCGCTCCATTTTCTAATCGGTTATATTGCTGAGTCTTCATCCCCGTAAGCGCCTGCATCGCATTTTGCGGACCGACTTTAGCTTTACGGTATTTAGCAACCTCTTGACCAACCTGTTCTGGAAAACGCATATAAAATCAACTTATCTATTTACTTTACTTAAATATAAACTAATAGATTTATTTTACAATAAATTAAACTAATGA
The DNA here is from genome assembly GCF_001597735.1 of Neptuniibacter pectenicola. Taxonomy (GTDB): domain Bacteria; phylum Pseudomonadota; class Gammaproteobacteria; order Pseudomonadales; family Balneatricaceae; genus Neptuniibacter; species Neptuniibacter pectenicola. Next base: position 339,009 of record NZ_LUTS01000002.1, on the reverse strand, counting down.
GTTGATTTTATGCAAGATGGAAAAACGACCGGACAGCATCGATATAGTTCAGATAGCAAAAAGCCCCGCATTCGCGAGGCTTCTTTGTATTTGGTAGGACTAGTCAGATTATTCCCCTTCGGGCTATCGTCGCAAGCTCCGATGTGGTCTCGCTGCGCTCGGCTCAAACTGCGCAGTTCTCATCTGCTAGTCCTGATAGCAAAAAGCCCCGCATTCGCGAGGCTTCTTTGTATTTGGTAGGACTAGTCAGATTCGAACTGACGACCCCTTGCATGTCGAGCAAGTGCTCTAACCAACTGAGCTATAGTCCTAAATAGGTGGTGCGCAGTATACAACGCTGTTTAACCAGTTCAATATATTTTTGATATTTTTTCTAAAAATAATCATTAACACCACTCTAACCAGAGATATCTACCATTAGATGTCATTCCTCACTTTATGATTAGACCTAAGCAAACTAGAATACATCCAGTGGGAGGTCATGCGAGGTACGACCTGCGAGAGCAGTACATACGATGAGTAGTTAGCGATCTCTTTGTAAGGGTTTCTGCGAGGTGCTTTCCTTTCTATCCATATGATCTGGATAGCCTCAGCTCTACAATGCAGCGCTTACTGCCATGAAACTCAGTACTCCCATCAATCAGACATTTATCCACGCATACGCAACCATGTCGATGCAAAAAAGAGGCAGACCCTATGCTTAAAGATGTTTCCATCAAAACAAAATTAGCCATTATGGTGGCTCTGCCTGTTATTGGATTGATATTTATTACGCTATTTGCACTGCAAGAGCTGAAGTTAACGGAAGCTGGCTCTAAACGGATTTATCATGATCGGGTTGTCCCACTCGAAGATTTAAAGATTATTGCCGATGACTATGCGGTGCTCGTTATCGACGCGATCAATAAAGCGAATGCTGGTATTTTTACGTTAACGCAGACAATAAAAGATATTGAGAGTTCTAAACAGGAGATTGACCTAAAGTGGCAAGCGTATCTCGCGACCGGTCTATCCGATGAGGAAAGGCAGCTCGCGAATGAAGCACAAACCCTTTTCGTGTCAGCAAACACCGCTATCGATAATGCACTGCAAACCCTCAACCGTATATCAGGAAGCCCAGAGGGGCAGCTTGACGCGTTGGACGGCCCACTTTACGCCCATATAGACCCGATTAGTGAGAAAGTGACGGAGTTAATTAACTTACAACTGCGCGTTGCTAAGCAGGAATATGAAACTATTCAACAGGTGTATGCAGAAAGTGTTCTGATGCTGTCGGTCTTATCAATAGTGATTATGGTGCTACTGATTGCCATATCAACCTATATCTACCGCTCCATGATGACTCCACTGTCACATATGCAGGAAACCATTGAGCGTATTTCTGAGTCATCTGATTTAACCCTCACCTTACATACTGAAGGTAAAAATGAGTTAGGCACGATCAGCCGAAGCTTTAATACCATGATTGCACAAGTACGTGAGATGGTGAGCCAAATATCATCCGCGACCAATCGACTGGCCAACGCTGCGACCGATATGACAAATGTCAGTGTTGAAACAAAGTCGAGTATTAATACCCAACGTGCAGAGATAGAACAAGTGTCTGCCGCGATGAACGAAATGGCGGCAACATCGCAAGAGATCTCACGCAATGCCGAGCAAGCCGATACGGATGCACGCAACACAAAAGACAAGGCTCAGCTAGGGTCTACAATCGTCAATCAAGCGGTTGTAGCGACCAATGCACTGGTGACCGATGTACAAAGTGTATCCGGTAAAATTAAAACACTGGAATCCGATAGCGAGAACATAGGCTCCATTATTGATGTGATCAAAAGTGTTGCCGAGCAAACCAACTTACTTGCGCTTAATGCTGCAATCGAGGCAGCCCGTGCAGGCGATCAAGGCCGTGGGTTTGCCGTTGTAGCCGATGAAGTACGTACACTCGCGCAACGTACCCAGGTCTCTACACAAGAGATACAAGAAGCGATTGAACGTTTGCAATCGGGGATCTCTGACGCCGTAACGGCCATGGACGAAGGCCAAGAAAAAGCCGAGATAACAGGCGCTAAAGCCACTGAAGCGGGCCGTGCTTTAGAAGATATATCAACAGCGGTCTTGAGTATTACGGATATGAATGCCCTCATCTCTAGCGCATCCAATGAGCAAGCCAGCGTCTCTGAAGAGATTAATCAATCACTGATTAACCTGCACAATGCCTCTAATACCTCGAGCCATAGTGCGGAAAAAATATCATTATCGAGTGCGGAGCTTAACGCGCTGTCCAACGAGCTTAAAGCGATGATCACTAAATTTCGTGTAAATTAAACAGAACCCTTTCATTGGCAAACCGAGTAACACCCGAGCATATGAACAATCATCAGTGATGATTTTCATATGCTCTAACGGTCTCACGCTCAATCCACCAGCTTATGTTCTATCGCATAACGAGTGAGCCCTGCGGCCGTATGTATATCTAATTTCTGCTTAATATTTTGTCGGTGGGTTTCGACGGTACGTACCGAGATATCGAGTTCTCGGGCAATCTCTTTATTACTATTACCTTCAGACACCAAGATTAATACATCTTTTTCACGACCGGTGAGCTCTTCCTGTGCCTGAGCACTGGCCTGCCCGCCCTCTTGCTCAAACTGACTAAATAAACTTTGAGATGCCCCTGAGCTAAAGTATGTCCCGCCACCATAGACGGTTTCAATGGCCGAGATGAGTTCACTAGATGAAACGTCTTTTAAAACATAACCCGCCGCGCCGCATTTGATCAGCTTAACAATATATTCGCGGTTGTCGTGCATACTCAAAATTAAGACTTTGACGTCGGGTTGCTCAATGCGGAATCGTTCTGAGGCTTCAAACCCGTTCATGACCGGCATGGATATGTCCATCAGTACCACGTCAGGGTTAAGCTGAGCCGCTAACTCCAAGGCTTGTAGGCCATCATTGGCCATACCCACGATCTCAAGCAATGCTTCGCTTTCTAAACGAGCACTGATCCCGTCGAGTACGAGAGGATGATCATCAACCAGTAATACGCGGATCTTGTTTACAGTCGACATTAGACGTTGTTACCCCCTATAAAATTGCGAAACCGACTTTAATACGTGTGCCTACACCCAAACGACTTTTTATACTAAAACGGCCACTGAGTAACTCGGTACGTTCACGCATGTTAAGCAGACCTATACCTGTTCCCGTCTTCTCTGGATTAAACCCTCTACCATCATCTGAGACTTCTAACCAAAGGTGGCCTTCACCAGACCATATTTTTAAACCAACATGTTGAGCTTGCGCGTGTTTTTCAATATTGGTCAGTGTTTCTTGCGCTATTCTATACAGTGATATCTCAATGTCATCAGGTAAACGTTGTTCTGGCAGGGTTATTCTGACATTCATCTGTATGCCGGTACGCTCAGAAAACTCACTGGTCATACTGTATAACCCTGATTCCAGCCCTAGGTCATCAAGCTGTATCGGTCTTAGATCATGGGAGATCCGGCGTACTTCTTGAATCGCCATATTAAGGACATCGCAGCCCTTTGTAATATCATGGACCGCGCTTTCGTCACCTTTTAAAAGCTTATCTCGGGCCAGCTCTAACCTAAATTTCACCGATACCATTAATTGGTTAATGCCATCATGCAGTTCACGCGCAAAGTTACGCCGTTGACTCACTTGAAATTGGACGTATCGATGGGCTAGCTCGCGTAGACGTACATCCGCTAGCTGTGATGAGTGCATGTTAATGGCGACACCGATGAGCGCAATAACAATGATTGTCGCAGACAGAATGACCACCACCGTAAAGAAAGTATTTCGGATATTACGTGTCACTTTAAGGCGGGTATTCGCTACCTCTTTAGCGATATCGTCAATATAGAGACCGGTTCCCATCATCCAATTAAATTTAGGGATTTTAACCACATAGCTTAGCTTTTTTTCTTGGTGGCCTTCCGAAGGTTTACGCCATAAGTAACGATAAAAGCCGCCCCCCTCTTCCGCAATTTTAATCAAATCACGTATGACATACTTCCCATTGGTATCTTGCAGCTCTATTAAGTTCTGCCCGACCAACTCGGGTTGGATGGGGTGAACTAAGTTAACGCCTGCCATGTCATATACAAAGAAATAGCCATCACTGCTATAGATGAGGTTTTGCAGCATGTTCTTTATTTCTTTCTCAGCGTTTTTATCGCCGGGTTCCGCTTCTTCAACAATCTCCTCTATCGCGTTCATGGCCAACGCGACATAATGTTGTAGCTCTTGATGCTTAGAGTGAAGGAGGTTTTCTTCGAAGGTTTTAATCTCTTGCTCAGAAAGAATATGTGCCTGATTAAGGCTGATCATAGTAATAGCGATCGTCACAATAATCAGTGGCAATATAGACAGCAGCAGTATTTTGGCTTTTAACGAGGTCGTGACGCGTTTCATAGTAAATTATTATAATGAGTGACTGGCAACATAGCGCAGTCGATAACGACAAAGCAGCGGGCTGCTAACCAATAGATCCCTATGCTTAATAAGCACTGACGCAATCAGTATAAAGCAGTCTTACGGAGAACACCCGATGGTTTTTACGTTATGGGACAATGTCGCGCAAGTCACACAAAAGGCAATTACGGTCGGCGCATTAGAAACGCTTAACACATCCGTACGGACCCAACAGGACGGTGAGCTTACCTTCCATATTCATATACTTAAGAACCTAAAAAATAAGCCACGGCTCGAACCTACGGATACCAATAGCCAGCGCCAACCTGATACTGACCCCTTTCTGCCCCATGAACAGGCCCTGTTTGTCAGCCAAGTCGGTGACACCCATAAATGTTTATTAAATAAATATAATGTATTAAATGACCATATTTTGCTCGTTACCCAAGCCTTTGAAGAGCAAAGTAACGTGCTAAACCAAGCCGACTTTAACGCACTACAGCAATGCCTCTGCGCAGCCCCAGCCTTAGCCTTTTATAATAGTGGCCAAACCGCCGGTGCAAGCCAGCGTCATAAGCATTTACAATTGGTCAAGCTACCCGATCAACCGGAGCAGCTTATCGCGTTTTACCCACAGTTATCCGCACTGCATGATGAAGTGCCTAGAACCTTAGCTGACCTGCCATTTCGACACGCCGCACTCGCCCTACCGCCCAACCTATTTGCGGCAGAACATATGTATAACAACGATAACGCGACCCAATTAAAACAGCTTTATGACAGACTGAGGATGACGCTGGGGATCGAGAAAAAAGAGGACAAGGTATCAAGCGATTACAATCTACTCATAACCCCTGATTGGATGCTGATGATACCCCGATCGGAGGAGTGCTTTGCCGGCCTATCACTTAACGCCTTAGCATTTAGTGGGTCCATTTTGGTAAAAAGTGAGGCCCAAGCCCAACAGATCATTGATGCAGGGTTGGCCAACGCATTAACGGCGGTGAGTTCAACCCGCCACGGGTCAGATTAACGCAGTTTGGCCATTACCTAAGACAACCCGTTGTGGCTGATATTGCCAATGCTGCTGTATTCGCTCATCAGAGAGAAGCTTATCGGGACTATCGACTGCGCTCACCCGCCCCTGATCTAACAAACAACAGCGATCACAATAGCGCAGCACTTGGTTAAGGTCGTGCAAAATAGCAACAACGCCAAATCCCTCCTTTTTCACCAGCGTTTGGGTCAACCTTAAGAGATTATGCTGCTGCCCTAAATCTTGTGCAGAGGTGGGCTCATCAAGCAGCAACAGCGGCGAGTGGCGGGCTTGACTGAGTTGTAATAATACCCGCGCCAACTGAACCCGCTGCCTTTCACCGCCGGAAAGCGAAGGATAGGCACGATCCGCAAAGCTATAACAGTCCGTGGCATGCATTTTTTCATCGATCAAACTAGCGGCCTGGGCTTTCGATAGGGAGAGCGGGGTTAACCCCAGCGCGACGACCTCTCGCGCACTGAATGGGAAGGTTAACTGGCTCGACTGGGGCAACACCGCCAGATGTTTCGCTAATTCGCGGCGGTTCCATTGCGCTAACGCTTTGCCATAAAGCGTGATCGAACCGCTGGCTTTAATATCACCACTAATCGCTTTTAACAGGGTTGTTTTACCCGCACCGTTTGCTCCTAGCAAGCCATACACTTCACCCGCCTTGACCGAAATAGACACTTGATTAAGTAGCAGCTTGCCCTGTGGTTTAAAGCTGACATTCGTCAGTTGTAACATCATCAACTCCAATTTTTACGCTGCTGGATTAACAGAATCAAGAAGAATGGCGCGCCAAGTAATACAGTGACTAAGCCCACAGGGAGTTCAGCTGGCTGCACCACTAAACGCGCTAATAGATCAGAACACATCAGCAGGACGGCACCTAATAGCGCAGATAACGGCAGTAAAAAATGGTGATTAGGCCCAGTCGCTAAACGTACCAAATGGGGAACCACTAAACCCACAAAGCCGATGATGCCTGAGCAAGACACCGCAACACCGACACCGACAGCGGTAAGGATAATCATCTGTAACTTTAACTGCTCAACATCGACCCCTAAGTGGCGCGCTTCCGGCTCACCTAAAAGTAACGCATTAAGGGCTTGGGCTCGCCGCTGGAAAGCAATCATTAACAGCACCATAGTGGTAAAAGCTAACCATAAATTAGCATCATTGGCTCCGGTTAATGACCCCATCTGCCACACATTTAGCTCGCGTAAACTGGCATCATCTGCAAAATAACTTAAGAAACCAATGGCCGCACCCGCAAAAGCGGATATCGCTACCCCCGCCAGTAATAAGATTAAGACTGAGGTGCCGCTTTTGGATTGAGCTAAACCGTAGACCAGCAACGTCGTCAGTAAACCACCCACAAACGCCATTGTAGGGATCGTCCAACTCCCCCACACCGCTGGGAACACAACAATAGCAACAATAGCACCCACCGCGGCACCGGACGAAACGCCGATAATACCGGGATCCGCTAACGGGTTACGGAATAACCCCTGCACAACGGCGCCACATTGGGCCAATATCGCCCCGACAAACACCGCTAAAAGGAGCCTTGGCAAACGCAGCTCCAACACCACTATCTGTTGGTAATCCTCAAGTTGACTCAAGTTCGCGCCAAATAGCTTATCCACCACAATCAGTAAACTGTCGTATACCGGTAGATTCATGGCCCCGAGCACAAGCGATAACAGTGCGCACACAATCAAAAGGCTAGCTAGGGCTAAGGCGCAAAGGGAAACAGACCGTTGCATCAGTTGTTTGCCTGCACAACAAGCGCCGGTGCATTAGATAACGCCTGCGTTAAACGGATCGCTTCATTAATCGCTGACACACTCAACCCAGCAACCAACGTAGCGCCATTCACCGCAATGATCCGCTTCTGTTTTACCGCCGGTGTATGGGTTAATACCGGGTTTGCGTCAAGTAAGCTCTGCACTGCGCTTTCAACATCACTACCAGCAACAATAATGACTGAAGGCTGCATCTCAAATAGGGACTCTGCAGAGATGTTTCGATAGTTTTTAAAATCAGCGACATTTTGCGCCTTCATCAGTTCAATAAATGACTGGCCACTGGTTCCTTCACCGGCCAAACGCAGTTTACTATCGTCCATCGACAGTAAGAACGCGATGCGCTCACCCGCTAAGTTAGTCCTATCCAGTTCGGCCAACTTTGCATCAACCGTTGTGAGTAAGCGCAGACCTTTTTCTTTTTGATCTAACGCGTCAGCCAAGGTCAGCACATTGTCACGTAATTGATCGCTGCTTTTAGCACTGCGTAATTGCACAAACTTAACCTCCGCCTGTGTAAGTGCACTCACAACTGATGGGGGACCTATATGTTCACTCCCAATCACAACCGATGGGTTTAAACTCATTAAGCCTTCCGCTGATAAAGTACGGTGATAACCAATACTTGGCAGTGCGGGAAAACCTTCAGGAAGCTGGCTAGTGACATCAATAGCGATCAGGTCATCCTCAAACCCCAACGCAAAAATCAGCTCGGTAACCCCCGCATCGGTACTAATTAAGCGTGGGCGTTCGTCAGCGTAAAGTGCAACTGGGGCGAGCATTAACACAATCACCTTTAGCCAAGCGAACGCTGACAACGTAATTTTTGTCCGAGCAAAAAAGAGAAACGGCAATCTAATCATGGTTGGGCGTCTTCCATTAAAATTTGAGTGTTAGTGATTTGCTGTTCATTCAGGAGCGCTAAGAGTTTGAGCAACGGCGCTACGTCGGAATCCCGCGCGGCGGCAATGGAGAGCGCGCGCTCCTTTTGATCGGCAATATGAGTCAACAGCGCTTGTTTAAACTCAGCCCATTCATAAAATCGCTGTTCGCCAATCCCATAAATAGGTGCCTCTTCCAATAAACTAATACTGAGCGGCGCAACGGTATTTTCATGCACACTGATATCACTATCACTGTCCGGTATGTCAACCGGTAATGCGAGTAAACGCGTATTTGCCGTTAACAGTAAAAAAACCACAACGATAAAAATAATATCGATTAATGGCGTTAGCTCTAAACTGCTATTTAGCGCTGCCTTTTGCTGCATTCGGATCATTTTAATGCCTCAGTGCACACACCTTCGATACGCAGGTTGCCCACATTAAGCACCTGCTCGGTTATGGCGATTAGACGGTCGACCCACAGCTGAAAGCCATGTGCTCCAATGACAGCGGGAACCGCAATGATCAATCCTGCGGCGGTTGTTTTCATCGCGATACCTAACCCTTCAGCCATCATGGAGGGGTTAATCGGCCCCTGATGATCACCTAAGGCATCAAACACTTGAATTAAGCCGATAACGGTACCGAGCAACCCCAACAAGGGTGCAATGAGTGCGATGATTTGTAGCATACGGATACCGTGGCTCAGTTTGCGCTGGCGGTTGTGCAACCATATGGCCGCAATATCCGTGCGCATCGTCCGTGTCTGATCCGCATGCTGATTAAGTAAGGCCATACCCGCTGTAGGCAATCGCCGCTGAAGACTGTGGTAACACAGTACCGTTATCCGCTCGAGTAGAATTAATAAGGTCAGCACGGAACAGATTAATAACGGAATACCTAAAGGCCCCAAGTACTGCTGCGTTAAAACAAAGAGATTCATCATGTATCGTTTTAAAACCTAAAAATCAGTTAAGTGAGAAAACAACCGGAATTCGAACCCGTGAAGCAACACGAATACCGTTCTTTTCAGAAGGCTTAAATTTCCACCCAGATACCGCCTTCAACGCCGATTGATCCAGCAGGGTTAAGCCTGAACTCTGGGTTATCTCCAATTTTGATTTATTACCTTTTTCATCCAACCAAATATCTAACCATACCGTCCCCTCTTGCCCCCGTTTACGCGCAACTTTCGGGTAACGGGGCGGCGTGGGCTGCACCGCAAAAATGGGCTTAGTAATAATCGTTTCATGGCTATCTAACGGGTCGGCCAGAGCCTGTGTTGATGCTGGGGCCTTCGCTTTCACATCGGCCAGCGATGTCGTTGGGGCCTCCTTGATAACCTCAGGCGTTTTAACTGGAAGATGATCTTGCGTTTTAGAAGAAGAGCTCGGCTTAGATGGAGGCTTAGGGCGTTCGCTAAGCTCTGTCGCTCTCTTATCAATGGGGGTCGACTTAGTCACCCTTGTATCGGGCATAGAAGATACTGCAGGTACAGGTGATACCTCACGTTTAGGCGGCGGGGTAGCCGTATCGCTGGGCATCACCGCAGCGGTATTTTCTACGACAGTCTTATCCTCTACCCGCTTTTTTGGTGGCTGCTTAAAGGAGATCGCAAGCGATACATGACTATCATCGCCAGACGCGCCGCCCATAACGCTAGGTTTTACCAACGCAGCAAACGCCCACTCTTGCAGCACCAGAAGCCCACAGACAAACAGCAGCCTCCAGCTCAACAGCCCCCATTTTTTTGTAACGTACTGGGTCATAAATTTAAGCCACCTTAACCTTATACAACACAAAATCTTCACATCAATCTATGAATTGGCAGCAATAATAAAACAGCAAACATAGTAATGCAAATACAAGTCATTATCATTTACATTAAGTTTTATAAATAGTAGCATCCCCACCATCAGGACCTAAAGGGGATAAAAATCCCTAACTTTAACGGGCGAATAACCCTTGCTGATCAACAATCATTTGCAGCAACAGGCCAACGCTAGACAATCAATTCTCATTAACGTAATAGGGGAATTCATGAAACCTAAACCTTTAGCGGTGCTTATTAGTGGCATCATTTCAATGCCTGCGATGGCGGCATCTGCTGCTGATAACAGCCCAGTCTTTAATGTGGGTGAAGTGGTGGTAAACGCCACACGCATGGAACAGAAGTCAGATGAGGTTTCACGCCAGATCACCATTATTGATAAGGAAACCATCGACAGCATTCAGCCTCAGTCAGTCGCTGAGGTGGTGGCGAATGAACCTAATATATTGATTGAAGGCGGTTCCCGACCGGGCTTTCAAACCATTAATATTCGCGGATTAGGCAATAACCGCGTGTTACAAACCGTTGATGGTGTACGACAAGATTTTGAATCTGGACACCGCGCCAGTTACTTTTTAGACCCGGTCATAATGAAATCGGTTGAAGTGGTGAAAGGGCCTGCCAGCACCCTATGGGGTTCCGGTGCATTAGGCGGTGTGGTCGCGCAAACCACCATTGATGCAGAAGATATTTTAGACAGCGATAATGATGTGGGCGGCCTCATCAAAAGCGGTTTCAACTTCAACAATGATCAGCTTACCACGACAGCAGTTATCGCTGGCCGTACCGATACCCTTGATTGGCTAATCAGCGGTTATGGCCGCGATTCTAATGATATAGAGCTAGGTAACGGTGAGCCGCTGGGTAACTCCGCGTCAGAAGACCAAGGGGCACTGGCTAAGTTAACTTGGCAGCTTAATGAAGATCAATCCATTGCATTTAATATGCGCCATGCAACCGTCGAAGGCGGTGTTCCCTCTAATGGCGCCTCCCAAGTTAATGGCAGTAGTGTTTTCTTAATTGATAAAGACCAAGTGAATAACAGCGTCTCCGCCGACTACAGAATCGATACAGCGTCACCGCTCTTAAATGCACAGATCATGGCGTACTGGAATAGTGTTGAAGTGGATGAGTCCCGAGTCAGCGACAATCGTGCAGATAGCACCGAAAAAGATACATACGGACTCAATATCAATAACTTATCCCAATTTGGCGACATCTCGATACTCTACGGTGTTGATGGATCACACAGTAATTTTTCGGCACAACGCAGCGGTACTGACCGCCCGACCCCACCGGACGCAACTATGGATATATGGGGTGCATTTACCCAAGGTATTATCCCCTTATCTCCTAAGTGGTCTGTAGAGTTAGGCGCTCGTTATGATCATTTTTCAACGGAGGCCAAAAACTTAGGTCAAAGTCGCTCTGATAATGAGCTATCCCCTTCTGCCGCGCTGATCTGGCAAACAACCGACAACCTAGAGCTTACCCTACGCCACGATCGGGCATTTCGTGCGCCAACCGCGGAGGAGCTTTACAGCACGGGCACCCATTTTTGTATGGGACCGGGTATGTGTAACACCTTTTTACCCAACCCAGAGCTAGACGCAGAAAAAGCGGCCAATACGGAGTTGATTGCGAAACTGGCGATTAATCAGGCATGGACGGTAAAAACCTCTATCTTTGAAAACCGTGTAGATGACTTTATTGAGCAGACCGTATCCATGTCCCCTTTCCCGGGTAATACCTATTGGGAAAATGTTGATAAAGCAAAACTACATGGGTTTGAAATTAGCGCGGTATACAGCCAAAACGATATTAATTTAGCCTTAGGTTACGGCCAAACTCGAGGTAAAGATCTAGCGACAGGCGACCCGCTTAACAATATTCCAGCCGATACTTGGTCCGCTGATCTAAGCTCTAGCTTCTTGAATAATCAGCTAAAAGCAGGCGTACGCGTCTTATATGCGGAAGAACAAAACTTGTCCACAGGTGACGTGTATGACGACTACACCATTACTGATATCTATGCGGCTTGGCAACCCAAAGCCATTAAGGACTTAACGCTCAACCTCACAATTAATAATGCCACGGACGAATATTACCGTCGGGCATGGGCTGAGCTATATGAAGCGGGCCGCGAAGTATCCCTCGCTGCCACGTATAAGTTCTAACGAAAGGCGTTCAATTAACAGGGCGGTTCTCCCCCCTTCGAATCGCCCTGTTAATACTTAACCTAGAGCATCATAGTCATGAATAGAGAAGACGGATCAAACCTCCCCGGCGATCTTGCCGAAGCCCTATTAAGCGAGCTTGCGACGTGGGGAAATACCACGACGATCATTTTACATGGTGGGTCTGTATTTGAGTTTAAAGGCCCCTTTCCTAAGGGTGAAATTGGCCATGGTTACTACAACCTAACAGGCCCGATTCCAGGCTTCCACGGACATATCAATTTAAATGGGATTCATCATATTAACTTTCAAGATAAGCCCCACCGAGGCCAAGCAAGTTACGCCTTTAATTTCCAAGACCAAGACGATAACAATATATTCAAAGTATTTTTAGGACGAAACGAGGACGGTACGTTAATCGCCGACCAAGTCAGTCGCTTTAAACACATCCAACAACAGCTTAGTTTAAAAAACCTGTAGGAATGCCCCATGAATAAAGACTCACTACAAACCCGCGTGCAAGAAGAGGTCTTAACCTTTATCAACAGTCGTAAAAGCCTACAGCTGGCGACATCTGGAAAAAATGGTGAGCCTTATGCGTCATACTCACCGTTCGCAATCGGCGATGATTGTTTATATGTTTTGCTGAGTGAAATGGCCGTACACGCCACAAATCTGCAAGAAAACTCAGCGGCGTCGGTACTGATTATTCAGGACGAAGATGATGCAAAAGAACTGTTTGCCCGTAAGCGGATTAACTACTCGATAAACGCTGAGCTATTAAGCTATGACAATGAAAATTGGACCTTGGGTATTAATACACTGGCTGAACGGCATGGGGACAGAATCAATAAACTCAGCCAACTATCTGACTTTAAACTCTTTAAGTTAACCCCCACAGGTGGGCGCTATGTTAAAGGTTTTGGTAAAGCTTATACCTTGGCGGGAGAGGGGCTAACCGGTAGTGAGGTTCAGCATATGACGGGCGGACATACAAAAAGGGATGCAGCCTAGCCCTATTTGAGAACGCCGCCTAAAAAAGCGAGTCGTATCACGAGCGACTCGCTTTTTATATTTAACACAGAGGCTTAACCTGCATCAAACATAACCGCATCGGTGGCATCCCACCATTTCTCTGTAGCATTCGGTTGCTTTAACGGCTCCGCGGGTTCCGGCGTGTACTCTGCATTAGAGGTTGCCCTTGGTAACGGCGCAGGTTGTGGAGTCGGTACGCTTAGTGCTTTCTTTTCCTCTTTAAAAAAGCGTTTTTCCTTCTCCTTCAGCGCAGGAAAGCCCTGATTATACTGCTGATAAAAACGGTTATTACTTCTTTCTAACTCTTGGCTACTCGAGGGGGTATTCAAAATACGCGGAGTAATTAACAACACCATTTCAGTTTCCTCTTCCTCTTCAATCGTACTACGGAAAGCCGCACCTAAAACAGGTACATCGCCTAAAAAGGGAACCTTACGTTCGTTGTTTGAAACCGTCGAGCGGATTAAACCACCCACCGCCACCGTCAAACCATTTTGAGCGGCAACAATCCCTCTTAACCGAGAGGTGTTAATTGTATCTATCGAAAGGTTTACCACATTACCTGTACCATCCGTCACAGGCACGGTTCCACCGCCCGGATTCAAGGTTGAGCTCTCTTGCTCTAAATCTAATAAGACAGAACCATCTGAGTTAATACGCGGCGTAATCTTTAACGAGATACCGATCTCTCTGAGTTCCGTTTGCGTCTCAATATAAGCCGGCGAGATAACAACGCCGCTGTCTATTGTCGCTGGGTTATATGTAAAACCACGCGTCATAATATTTTCTTCACCAATAAAGAGGTCAGCCTCTCGATGATTAGACGCCAAGACCATCGGATTGGAGAGTACTTTTAAACGCTTATTTTCTTCAAGAAACTCAATATTGGCGCGTAAACGGTCATTCAGATATTCGTAAAGGAATGAGCCTGAATTTAAGAGGCCATTATTACCAAACGAGGTCGGTGTTAGTGAATCATTGCTACCAAAAGGGGCCAATTCGAAATTAAAGATAGAGTTAAAATCTTCGCCCAACGAGATGCTGAGGATCTTCATTTCCAACATCACTTGGGGAACAGGAATGTCCATCTGCTTGACTAAACTAGCTATGGAGGTCAGCACTTTATCATCATCTGTTCGAGCGATAATCATATTATGCTCGTTATTCACGGTTACATAGATCGGCTGAGGCTGTAAGGTAACCGCTTGAATTTTATTAGGATCTAATGGCACCACACTGCTGCCGGTACCTTCCCTTGTTAGCTGTTCGATCTGTGCCACCGAAAAATCCGACGTATTCGCATCGCCATTACTACCATAGCGTTGCTGTGACGAATTGCTTGAAGATCGGCTTGAAGATCGACCGGATGTGCTATTTGAACGACTGCTGCTTCGGCTCGATGTCGATGTGGACTGCCCTGCTTCAATACCTAGCGATAACTCGACACGGTCGCCATAAAGATCTTCAATCGCTTGGGCAACAATTTGCACATTCGCATTACGTAATCTAAATACCTCAATCCGTTGGCTCTCTCGTACAACAAGGTCGCGGGTGTACTCTTCACGCCCCATAATACGGTAAGTACGGGTATCCTCATCATAGCGGTACCACAGATCACTAATTCGGCAGATCGACTTAATTGCATCAATCTCCGAAACATTTTTAAGGTGTATAGTGATACTTTTATTGATCGCACTGGGCGTGGCAATAATATTTGATTGTGATAACTCAGATAGGACCCTAACCACATCCCCCAGCCGTGTTTCTGAAAACTCTATTTCGGAAATCGTCGCAGCCGCAGAAGCATAACAAGCGAAGGCAAAGGGCACTAAGCCCAACACTATTTTTTTAAACATATTACCCATTAGCGAAGCACCTTCATCTGCCCTAAAGTCCCAGCCTCAATCGTGAGGCTTAACCGAGATATCTTTGTAATTCTGATTGCATGTCTGGGGTTGGTTGGATCAATATTAATCTCATCCCCCTCTTTAACCATATGCACACGGCTGCCCGCAATCTGGATCAATGCCATCGGTGGCAGGTTTGCCCCTCTGTCCACATAGCCTTTGAACAGCAGTGCTGGCACCTTTACATCATCGGGCGTACTACGAAAACCACGTCCAAACGCATTAAGTAGTCCATTAACGCCACCCGCTTCATCTGTATTTTGCAGTGTTTGCGGCGCACTAAAGGGATCTCTCATAACAAGAACCTCTGCCGCATGCACTGTGTTAAAACAAACCAGCGTCATTAACAAAACAAACCAATTCATAAGCACCTAACCTGATACAGCAAACATTGATTTAAAGAAGCCATAATAGACATACCCAACAACACCACCGATCAATAAAATTGATATAGGCTCCATTGCGCCAGCTAAGGCCTTAGTAATAGAACGCACACGCTCTTCATAAAAACCGCCAGCATCTTCCATTACTTGCACCATATTACCGGTACGCTCACCCACTAACGTCATCTCTTGAATCAGCCCTTCGATATAGGGTTTACGAAAACTTTTCCCCATATCATCACCGCACAAAATATCATCTGCAGCTTGAGAGATATCCCGTGCAATCACCTTGTTACTAATTAACGAACTGATAATCTGCAACGACTGCACAACCGATATGCCGCTCTGGAGCATACTGGTTAAACCCCACGTAACTTGGGACATCGCCGTTGCCGAAATCATTGAACCGATAAGAGGCGTTTTTAATAAAATAAAATCGATCCATAGCCGCCCTTTCGGGTGTTTATACACAAGGTAGATCGAGATGGATATCACCGTCAGAACGACAATAATGAGCCACCAATATTGGTGGATAAAACTTGAAATACCTATCATTTGTAGCATTTCAGTCGGCGGGATACGCCCTGTTTTTTCAAAGAATGCCGCAAATTTAGGGATAACGGTCGTCATCAAAAACACAAATACACCTACCGTCATGAGTAACACCACCGCAGGGTAGGTCATGGTTGAGATTAATTGACTTTTAATCTCCGCCTGTCGCTCCATAAAATCGGCAATACGCACTAGTGCCGGCTCAAGTTCACCACTGGCTTCAGCACTACGGATCATATGTAAGGCTAAAGGTGTGAACACCCCTTCATGTTTTTCCATCGCTTGTGAAAACGATCGACCCGCACTGATATGGTCATTCATATCATCGATGATTCGGCGCATACCTCCACGCTGTATGCCACGCAAAATATCCAAGCCTTCTGACACGGAAAGCCCCGAGCGAAGCATTAATGCAAACTGTCGGAAGAAAAAGATTTTTTGTGAATTTTTAATCGGTAAAAACGCACTTATCTCATCCCATAAACCCACACTAGGTTGCGCTTTTCCCTGTTTCGATGCGCTTTCACGAATGTCAGTAATATAGATCCCTTTTTGCTGTAACTTGGCAATGGCTGCATCATGGTCGACCGCTGAAATACTGCCGCTACGGGCTTCGCCTGAGGTACTGATGCCGTTATAGGAGAACTTCATCTAGCCGCCTCCACTAACTGATTTACTAACCCTAAGTGCTTAAGTTCATCTAAGGTGGTGAGCCCCTGAATAACTTTCTCACACCCATCATGGGCGAGGCTGACATAATATTGCGCATGTTGACGTAATTTCTGTTCGTCAGCGCCCTGTGTGATCAACTCACGAAGTGGATCATCCACCCATAAGGTTTCAAACAACGCTATACGCCCTTTAAAACCCGTTCCGTCACACAATGAACACCCTTGAGGGTGGGAAAGCATAACGGTTTGATCGCTGTCTAAGCCAAGAGAATCCAGTTCAGCAAAATCAGCTTCCATCTCCAATTTACAATGTTGGCATAGCTTTCTCGCCAAACGCTGCGCAACAATTCCTTGCAAGCTGGAGGCGATCATAAAGGGTTCTAAACCGATATTTTTCAATCGTGTCACACTGGCAATGGCGGAGTTTGTATGCAGAGTGGACAGTACCATATGACCGGTTGTCGCAGCTTTAAGCGCGATCTCTGCTGTTTCCACATCACGTATCTCCCCCACCATAATCACATCGGGATCATGGCGTAAAAAACTACGTAACGCGGAAGCAAAGTTTACTTTGGCATTCATCTGTACTTGAGAAACGCCTTCAACCACCATCTCCACAGGGTCTTCCGCCGTGAGTATATTGGTACTTTCTGACTTAAGCTGCGTTAATGCGGCATAGAGTGTGGTCGATTTACCACTACCGGTTGGGCCGGTGATAAGCACAATACCGTGGGGTTGCGCGATCACGCGACTAAACTGACGTAAGCTTTCGGATGACATTCCCAGTTGCGTTAACGTTAAGAGCTGATTGTCAGTGCCTAATAATCGCAGGGTGACGCGCTCTCCGTGCTTCGTAGGTGCGGTTGCGACCCTCATTTCAAATTCGATATTTACCGGCGTTACATAATCCGCACCGCCATCCTGAGGCATACGCGTTTCCGCAATATCCAGATGGGACATCACTTTAATTCGGCTTACCAGTGAGCTGCCTTCGGCCAAGGAAAACCGTTTACCAAACTGCTGCAAGCGGCCATCAATACGAAGACGAATGAGGTAATGGTCAGTTTGCGGCTCGATATGAATATCAGATGCTCGGTGCATATAGGCTGCATTTAACAACTGTTTAAACGCATCCACCGCATCAAAACCGGTCTCGGGGGTATGGATCTCTAAATCTATGCGTAAGCAACTTTCAAACGTTTCAGGATCAGTGACGCATAATTTAATATCGGTTTTAAAGATCCGTTGAAGTTGCTTTTCTAAGGCTGGATTTTCAGGCGAGTCGGTAACCACATAAATCACCTCTTGCTCATCACTCACCAGCTCAATCGGTAAAATACGGAACTGCGTAATAAAACTCTGGGGGATTAATTTCAGTTGTTTTCTATGTATACGAACCTGAGACGCGCGCACAAACAACATATCACGCTCACTCGCATAGGCATGATAAAAACTGCTCAGGGATAACCGCTGCTGGTAGCAAAGCGCGGTTACATCATCCAACTTAAAACGACGGGCCATTAAGCGCGCATCCGCTTGCTGCTCAGCCGTTATTAAACCTTGATTAATCGCTGCCTCAAGCAGCCCTTTTCCTCGAATGCTCATAGCGCTACCTATTTAACACCTTGAGCGCGTTTTCAAACTGCTCTTTTCTAGAGGTTAACTGCAAGGCTTTCTCACGCGTAATCAACTTACTTTTAACCCGTAATGCCAACGCATATTCAAGGGTTTGATTACCTTGTGCCCGCCCAGTTTCCATCACAGAACGAATCTGTGACGAATTTTGCTCACGAATAAGATTAGAAACAGCAGGGTTAACCATTAAAATCTCATTAACCGGTATACGCCCTACACCATCAGCTGATTGCACAAGGGTTTGCGTAACAACAGCACGTAAACTCATCGATAGCTGCTGACGCACCGTGTTTTGCAAATCACCGGGGAACATCCCCACCAGACGATCAATCACTCCCACGGCATCATTGGTATGCAAGGTCGCAAATACAAGGTGGCCCGTCTCCGCAGCCGTAATAGCGGCGTGCATCGTTTCAAGGTCACGCATTTCGCCCAATAACATCACATCAGGGTCTTCTCGCATGGCACTGCGAATAGCGTCGGCAAAGGATAGAACGTCTTCCCCGACTTCCCGCTGGTGTACCACCGCTTTTTTATTCGTGTGAACAAACTCGATGGGGTCTTCAATCGTTAAAATGTGACACGCACGTTCTTCATTTATCTTATTGATCATGCTCGCTAAGGTCGTGGATTTACCACTACCTGTTGTGCCCGTCACCAAAACCAGACCATCTTTTTGGCCGGCGATCACCGCTAACTGCGCGGGCAGACCTAACTCCTCAAACGTACAAAAAGCATTGTTCAATGCCCGTGCGGCAAAGGCTAAGTTGCCCCGTTCAAAATAAAAATTTAAGCGGAACCTTTCACCGTTTTGGTTGCTATAACCTAAATCACAGCTACGTTGGTGGGTTAGATGCTCAAACTGCTCTACCGATAAGATCGCTTCAGCCATCCCTAATAGGGTATGTTTTTCTAAAACGGGCAACTGCACTTGCTCGACCAAATCCCCCTGAATACGTAACACAGGAGCAACATTAACAGAGCCATGCATATCAGAAGCGCCCTGCGCCAACATACAAGCCAATAGCGTTTCGAACTGCTGTGTATAGGAATGACTATTCATTACAAGGCCAGTGTTATTTGAATATCTAAAACACGTCCACCACCGATGGCTGTGCGCTCCGTTCTGCTAACCTGGATTTTGATAGGCACAACAGAAAATTCCAGCGTAGATAACTTTTGAATAAAACCATACAACGCGCTGTAGCCGCCTTGTAAATGAAGCTCATACAGGGGTCTATTCAAAGAGGAGGCCGCCGTTTTTCTTGCCTTTTTAGAGACAAATTGCATAAGGTTTGCCTCACTTTGCACTTTAGACAGTAATTGAAGGTTATTGTCTTTGGCATTGCGGTTAACCTCTCCGACTAATTTGGCCACTTGAGTTTTATCGCGTAGGTCGACAAACACGTGGCCAAAGCCCGACAGCAGCGCCTGCTCTTCTTCAATTAAGCGTTCAAGTTTTTTAACATCTTTAGTGCGAATCGACTTACCATCCAGCTCCGGCAGCGCCTTACTTTTAGTGTTTTTTCGCTCTTTCGAAAGCTTTTTATCCATGGAGGTCAGCTGATCATCTAAAATCAGCACCTGAGTATTTAACTCAGCCCCACGTGTAAAAAGGTAGCCGCCAACAACCAACACCAAACACAGAGCCAGAAGTAATATTTTCTCTCGGGGAGCCATTGCCGCAAACGCAGTCATCATTATTGAGCCTCCTGACGTTTAAGCAAAAACTCAAACGCATAAACACCGTTCTGCATCCGTGCAGCATCACCGCTGAAGTTACTCGGGCTTTTATCGATATACATATGCAGTGATTCTAAGCTGATAGATAACACCTGATTAAAATCATCAATACTGGCTTGGTCGACCGCTTTCCCTGTCAACGAGAACTCATACCACTGATTCTCTTTTATGCTCTCTAACACAACACCATCATTAATGCTTTCTGACAGTACCGGCAGCAAACGCGACATAAAGGATTGGCGCTTGACGATAACCTGTTCCACTAACTGTTTTTCCGATTGAAGGAGCCCTAGGTCTTTCTGTTTTTCTTCATACAACGCAATGTTCTTCTGTGCCTCACCGTACTCTTTACGCTGCTCTTTCTTAGAGGCTTTAAAACGATTTAATTGCTCCTCTTTTGCAACCAACTGCTGGGTTAGCTGTTCAAGTTTCCAATAGTAATACCCCTCATAAGAAGCAATAAACAGAGGAACAGCTAGCAAGGCCATAGCAACCTTAAAACGCGGGCTACGATAAAAAGGATCAGGCGGGGGCATCCCGGCTAGTGGTGTAACCAACAATGGCGAAAGCCCCAAAAAGTGCTGTACGGCACCCAACTCACATAAAAGAGCCTCACTCCCTTCTGCTACATCAAGTGAGGTGTGACGCGCTAACGGCTCTGGGGTAAGCTGAAATACCGATTCAAGATATTCAATCTGCTCCGCATAAACCTGATCAACATCCGCCACGACCCAGCGCTCGATATCAACAAACGCACCCTGCCCCATAACATCAGCAACCGCTGTAATATCTAACTGCTTACCGGAACACTTAATCATGACCGTATCGATAACACTGTGATTCGACAGCACGGCACATAACACATACGCTTGATGAAATTCAGTCAATAAAATCGTCTCGGAGCTATCGCCAATTAAGGGGATGGTTGAGCCCGCAAAAGGGTAAACCTGTCTTAAATTTAGGCGCGGAATGCCATTTGACCCACTGATTTTTTTGACCGCATCCAACCACTGCTGATGTTGTACAATCGGCATGGCCGTACACAGATACTTATTCGCCATATCACGGCTACCAGACAGATCGCTGTCATCCGCCGACGGGGTTACTTGTGGACGCCACTGGGTCAGTAATCGCTGGTCCGAAAGCTGTAGTTTTTGCTGAATATGTAAACACTCAGCAATCTGTTCTCTTGACACCATCTGTTCACGCATGGCGACCTCACCAAACCGCATTGGGCTTGGATCGCCCGTCTGGTGCGTGCGCTGCTTTTCTTCCATGGCTAAAACAATCAGCTCTTCACGTTGAGCAGCGCTAATATACCCACGTCCCATCAACAGCCAGCCTAAATCCCAATGGGGAGATTGAGACGCAACAATACCCTCCATCTCCCAGCGCAGCATTTCCAACAAATTACTGCTGTCTGCGGAATCAAAACTGTCGGTGACTTCAACCAGGCCAGAGATCGCACTAATATGCAGTAATAGAACATTACTCGGTATATTTTTACCCAGTACGTTTTGCAGCTGCTCAAAGACATCTTTCAATGCAGCATCAGGCTCAACTTTATGTGATGTAACAGAGACCGTTACTTTCAACTCATTACGACTACCGTTAATCACGGTCGCCTTTAGATCAAAACCGTTCACCTTAAGAACAAGAATTCCTTTTCCCGCTGTTTTTTTATTCAGGAAAGACAACATTATTTAACCTCAAGCTGCAAAGCGGGTTGCGTTGAACGTGGAATAACCAAAAGACGGTCATAAGCATTAACGACCGAGCCGCTATCAACGACAAATATGGGATGCTGACCCGCAGGAATATAGGTTGTTTCGGGGTTAGAAATAGAACCTACCCCCTTTTTCTGCCACTCTGAAGAGGAGAAGGTAAGCGTGCGCTCTATAGAGGGGACACCACCAGAGGCCGCCGCGATGGAAAAGTAATAGGTTGTCCAGCGTTCATCATCGCTGGCTGCTTTATTCTGGAAAACCGCTATAGCTACTTCTTGCGCTGTCAGCTTATAGTTAGTCACATTAATATTGAGCTGGCTTAAAGGCACCTGCCAATCCAAACTAGAAACAGCCCCAGAAACAAGCGTATTAAATGGAGCTGGATGCGAACCATCATCCCCGGTATAAGTAAATCGGTAATCCCCTACAGCAGTACTACTGACCTCGAACCCTACACCCCAACCATCTAAAAATGCACCGTCACTATCGACACCCTCTTGTAGATAAGGGCCACGATAGCCTTTCAATTGTGTATACCTCGGCGGAACCTCAAAATCACCCGCACCTGTAAGTTTAAGATAAGGTTTTATCCCGCCAAACGTGTCCCAGTCATTCGCGCCATCAAGATTCCACACATCATTTTTCCCAATTAACGGAAATAGCTCAGACGGGTCTTGCGACGGCGTGCCACTGGTGGGCGGTAAAACCCCGTTATCAACAACAAAGCCAGATAACAGTGGCTGGTTTTGGTAGGTCGATTGATTATAAACAGCCCGTTTAATGAGCTTCATTTTCGCTACGGTTTCATCATAACGAAGCTGATTGTCTTGGTTATCAATAAAGGCTAATGGAGTACTCGCGATTAAGCCAATAATGAGCATCACTAAAACCAACTCAAGCAATGTAAAACCTTGCTGCTTAAACTGAGTGCAACGCGGATCGTTGTTAATCGATAAAGTGGGCATTAACGTAGACATAAAACAATATCATCCCCACTACTGCTACATAAAAGATCTTGACTGCAATAACCGTCTTCCTCGTCATCCGTTTCAGCGTAGTCACAGCTATTCGGCTCATAAATCCCATTCCCCCCTAAACTCACTAAACGGGCAGCCCCTGGCACAATGCTATTATCCTGCAAAAGCTCAAGGTCTATCGCCAGATAAGGCCGGCCAAAGCGATCTAAAGGCGAGCCATCCTCAATTTTTCGCCATTGAAATAGACAGTCTAAGGTATGACATCCATCACGGCTGCGACTAACGCCATTATCCACGGGGTAATGATCAAACGGATCGGCAATGGCAATAACCGACTCGATGACGTCGCCACCTGAAGCAATTAGGTTAGGTTCACCAGCACTGCTGCTATCATCGACGCTGGTTCCATTGGCCGCCAAATCATCACCTATATCCACATAAAGGTATTTATGGCCACTTAAATAAGGTCCGCGCCAACCACGCCGGTAATCAATACTCCAGTCTGCGGCTGAGGCTGGCTTAATAAAAAGGAAAGAAAGGTCAGCAGGGGTGTCACGGGAAGGGATAAAATCGGTATCGGTATAGTAAGCATCAATAGCGTCACCCAGTTGTTGCATCTGGTAACGTGCCGCTTGCTCTGTGGCATCAGAGCCCACATCACGAAACGATGTGACAACACCACCAGCGATGACTAACAGCAGCGCCGCAACAACTAACATTTCTAATAAGGTAAAACCCGACTGATAACGGAAAACCGCTTTCCTAAAAGCATCGTCCCTGACACTTTTAGAAAAACGGTCTGATACACCACAGCTTGTACATCTGTCTACAAAATACATTTACTACCACATCATTTTTATTGTTTTTATAATGATGACTAGAGCTAACTAGTCAGTTTTTCTGTTAATTTTTTAATCAATATCTAAGTAACCTAGCTACCCAATTAAATAAGAAAAAAGGCAGGAGGGCTCCCCCCCCTGCCAACATCAGGAGTGATTACTCTTCTTCATTACCTTTTGCTTCGGCAATTTCGTCATCGTAAGCATCGCCGCCAGCATCCAGCACTGCTAGAATTTCAGCTGACTCATCTACAGTCCATTCGTCAGATGCATCACAATCAGTATCCCCAAACTCTGCTGTACCATCAGTACACTCTGCGACTTTAACTGCTATAGAGAAGTGCCCATACTTATCTGGACCAACATTACCGTCACTTGGTGCACGACCTATGATGTTATTAATCAGGCTAGAATCTGGACCGATACCAAAGACAGCAACGACGTCACCCTCATCACCACCAATCTCTGCAGGCTCATCAAAAAATGCGATAGGAGCAACTGCTCCAGAAGCTGCGTTATTAAAATCAACTAAAGCACCCGCTCCGTATTCCCATTCCGTTCCATCAATCAAAGGGTCACGAAAAATAAGATTGGGTTTAGTAATATCAACTAGCGCAACATCATCAACACCGGTTGCAATGGCACCAGCTGTAACAACGCCATCACAAACAGCCAGCGTCGCGTAACGCAGGCCGGTAAGGCCAGCATCAGCCATATTATCCCAGACAGGATCAGCCACATCGACACCAATAACTTCTAACTTATCTGCAATGTCACCGGTAAGACCACCGTTTACACGGGACACATTTGAGTTATCACCACTGTTACTAAGAAGAATTGCACCCGTCGCGGTTCCTGCACCCAGCGTTGCACTTAAGCCATCAGCATCCACTGCCATATTATCAATACAGATCAGTGACTCCAGCTCATCCGGTAGCAAACGTTTCTCGGTAGTTTTGAATACCTTCATACCACTCTCTAAAGTTGCCATGGTATGAACAGCAGTTGCTTGGGCAGCGCCTTCCTCTTTACCATCAAGAGAGGAGATAACTGCACCGGCGATAATGGCCAAGATTGCCACTACGACCAAAAGCTCAAGCAAGGTAAAACCGCCCTGCTTCGCTTGTAATTTTTCACCCTTACTACGCAAATCTGCGTCTTTAACGTGAGACAAGTCTGCTTTCTTAAATTTTGCGATCGTATTTTTTATTTTTTTAGTATTCATGAGTTTTCTCAACACATTTACCGCATCTGCCTCATACAGACTTTTGGATTTCTCGATTTAATTTTTAAAAGATGCAAACCCTCATTGCACTCTTATCTCATATCTCTTCTTTTTATACGTCGACAACAAAACGGTACTGCTTACCGCAATGCAAAATCACCTCTTTTTGCTGCCGTTTTAAAATTTTTGTTTCAATGCGTATCTCGCCAAAACCATCATGGCTTAGAACATCGTCGAATAGTTCAAGTAACTTTTGTTTAGCCGACTCAGCGGTTTTATTATCAGCTTGCACAATACAGCTCCAACCTTGCTTCGTAATTCTAGATGCCAACAGCAGCGAGTTTACAGATCTGACTTTTTGCCATGTCTAATATCCATAGTAAGTGACCGATAGCGTTTGAGAGTATTGTATTTAGGAAGAACCCCCGCAAACTTTGGGATGCTCCATCCTCCCAAGACATTCGGGAAATATTCCCAAGCCTTTATCTTTCTAAACAGTTAACATCCAGTTATGGCTAACAAAACTCACTAAATGGCATTACTTTCTGCCTAATGACACTATCGATGACCCCATTCATTTTGATCATATATTCATAAACTAATTGTGCGTTATAGGAAAAATTCCTTTTTTTAACAAAAGCGTCATCTTTTCGTTAGATTTCTTAATCGCTCTCTGTTTTAAACATACTGCTAGCGCAGGTAATCATGTGACCGATAACCTGTATCGATAAGGTTAAAAAAGCAGCACGGGGCATGACCCATCGCTATCGATAAAGACGTCAAAGAGGCAGCTGAAGCAAACGGGAAAAGAAAAAACTCGGAAGGGTAAAGAGCAAAGGTATGGAATACACCCCTGCCCTTTAACTGATCATGCGTAGGTCATTAGTGAATGGTTAACTTACTCTGACATGCTATTTAAATAGGCTTGATCTGCAATCTCGGTCCACGCCCGTGCTTTTGCCATATAGCTGGCTTGAGAGTGTTGAATACGCTTAGCTAAGGGGTCTTTCTCTGCATGAGCCGCTAACAACGCGCTATTCGCAGCTTGCATGGCATTAATCACATCCTTAGGAAACGACTTAACCTGAATAGCTGGGTATTCACGTTTCATGTTCGCCCAGTTAACGGCTGATTCATGCTGGAAGTGGATATACATATCATACGCGACAACTCGCATTGCGGTTGTTAGGATCTGCTGTAGATCGGCGGGCAGGCGAGCAAACGCTTTTTTATTCACCAAAAACTGCAACTCACTCGCCGGTTCATGCCAACCGGTATAATAAAATGGCGCGATCTTGTGAAAACCCATTTGGATATCAAGGGAAGGGCCTATCCACTCAACCGCGTCAATCGTACGCCGCTCTAAGGATGTATAGAGATCACCGGGCGCTATATTGACGGGTTTGGCCCCTAATTTAGCCCAGATCTCTCCAGCAAAACCAGGAATACGTATTTTTAACCCTTGGACATCGGCAAGCGAGTTAATCTCTTTTTGAAACCAGCCTCCCATCTGAACCCCCGTATTACCACCGGGAAAGGAGTAGAGCCCAAAGGGTTCATACACCTCGTTCATTAACGACTGACCATCACCATAATAAAACCAACCGTATTGCTCAGGCGCAGTCATACCAAACGGCATCGTCGTAAAATAAAGACTATTAGGCAACTTCCCTTTCCAATAATAGGAAGCGGAATGACCAATATCATATTGGCCGGCCCTTACCATATCAAACACGCCGAACGGGGCTTTATGCTTATTACTCGAATCAATTCTAATCTGAAGGCGGCCGTTTGACAGCGTCTTCGCCAGATATGCCAAACGCTTAGTGGTATCACCCAACAGTGGTGTATTTGCACCCCAAGTCTCAGCCAGCTTTAAATGATAGACTTTATCATCGGCCTGACTCGGCAGTGCCATCACAAAACAGCAGCACAGCGATACGCTGTAAATTATCCTTTTTATGCCCATCTAACTAAACTCTCCAAACATCATCCAACGATTAGAGCCTGCATAGTAATACGCAATACCCCTCCTCTCAAATGAAGTTACATTGAGTCCTAAACGAGAGACAAAAAAATGCCCCGGAAACCGAGGCGGCCCAATTAGCCCTGACGTGAGCATTGGGCAATGGGAATAAACAATAAGCGGGCGTTTATCAGCCCGCTACGTAAAGGGGCGCGACCCGCCCCATCACATGTTCTTTACGATAGGCCGTAAAAACTAGGGAATAACAGAATGGAAACAACCACCGCTACCTGCATGATGATAAACGGCATAACACCCCGATAGATATCCATTGTAGTCACTTGCGGTGGCGCAACCCCCTTAAGGTAAAAGAGGCTAAATCCAAAGGGCGGTGTTAAGAAACTCGTTTGCAGGTTCATGGCGATCAAAATCGCAAACCAAACCGGTGCGATACCAAAAGCATCTGCTACAGGTGCGAGAATCGGTACGATGATAAAGCTAATCTCTACAAAATCGATAAAGAAGCCTAGTACCAAAATAGCCAACATTGAAAGAATCAAGAAGCCTGTGGCACCACCCGGAAGATCCGACAGAACCTCTTCTACGATGTAGTCACCGCCGGTATATGTGAAGGCCATTGAGAATGCGGTAGCACCTAGCAATATGGCGAAAACCATCGCGGTCACTTTAACCGTTTCTTGCGCGGAGCTCAGTACCATTTTCCAACTAAACTGACGATAAAGTGCAGCAAGAATCATAGCGCCCACACCACCTAACGCCGATGATTCTGTTGGTGTAGCAATACCCGCAAAGATGGAACCTAATACGATCAAAATCAATGCTAGAGGAGGCACAATGGCAATTAACGCCTTGGTATACTGCTCTCGCTTGTTCTTCACGTCATCATCTAAAGGCAGTGCTGGTGCAGCTTCAGGTTTCATATAGCTATAGATCAAGATATAAACAACATAAATACCGATCAGCATTAAACCTGGGCCTACCGCGGCTTTAAACAGATCACCGACAGGAATGCCAAGTACATCCCCTAAGATAATAAGAATAATAGACGGAGGAATAATCTGGCCTAAGGTACCTGATGCACAAATAGTCCCGCAGGCTAACGACTTGTCGTATTTATACTTCAGCATAACCGGCAGTGAGATCAAGCCCATCGCCACCACTGAAGCACCCACAACCCCTGTAGACGCGGCTAAAAGCGCACCAACCAATACAGTTGAGATCGCTAAACCACCGCGCACTCCACCAAAAAGCTTACCCATCGACTCAAGCAACTGCTCAGCCAATTGGGTTTTCTGTAAAACAATCCCCATAAAAATAAATAAGGGAACCGCCATCAATACCGTATTTTCCATAATGCTCTGGATACGGAATGGCATAAAAGCGAACATTTCTGCACCTTCGGCGAAAACACCAAAGAGCAAAGCAACGCCACCAAAAGTAAAAGCAACTGGGAAGCCGACAAGCAGCATAAGCAGCGCCACGGCGAACATGACAATACCAATCATTACTAGGGCCTCTTAATGTTGTGGTGGTTGATAATCATCTGCTTGGCTATTGCCCAAGTAGACGTTTAAAGATTTAAGGAACAGACCCACACCGCTAATTAAAATAGCGAAGAAAGCGAAAGGAATAACAGACTTAATTAACCAGCGATAAGGTAAACCACCTGGATCGCCTGAGGTTTCACCGAGTTCAAATGCTTCACGCGCAAAATCAACACCATACCAGCCCACTAATGCGCAGAAAGGGAATAACAGTATTAAGCAACCTAGCATATCGATTATAGATTTAGTTTTTGCACTTAGGCCGTCATAAATAATATCAACACGTACATGCCCGCCTGTTTTTAGCGTATAGGGTACACCCAGAAGGAAAACAGCAGCATAAAGATGCCACTCCATCTCCTGCATCCCGATAGAAACGTCATTAAAAACGTAGCGCATAACAACATCGATAAAGACATTGAACAGCATTAACACAAATAGGACTGCAGAGATCTTACCCATCAGCTCTGAAAAGCTGTTGATCACCTGCTCCAGTCTCAATAGAAACATGCTAGCTCCAAGAAAAAATAGATAATGGCACCCTGAATAGGGACAACACTCAAAATACCAACGGTAGGTTCTTTAACTTTAGGTAATAAAGGGCAACTCATGGGTCACCCTGTGGAACAACGTAATAAAATAAGACCTGCCCCTTCAACAGGCCTTATTCATCATACGTTTAGTCAGACAAGCTATTTAGGTAAGCTTTATCAGAGATATTAGTCCACTCACGCGCTTTAGCCATGTATGTAGACTGAGAATCTAAGATTTTCTTAGCTAATGGATCAGTTGCAGCTTTCTCTGCAAGCAACTCATCGTTTGCTTTACGCATAGCTGTGATTACTTCAGGTGGGAACGTTTTAACCTGAATATTTGGGAACTCAGACTTCATGCTAGCCCAGTTAACTGCAGATTCATGATAAGACTGAATGTACATATCATACGCCGCAGTACGCATAGCCGTTTTCAGGATCTGCTGTAGATCAGCGGGTAGTTTTGCATAAGCCTTTTTGTTGATAAGGAACTGCAACTCAGTAGCAGGCTCATGCCAACCTGTGTAGTAGAATGGGGCTATTTTGTGGAAACCCATACGTAGATCAAGTGATGGACCTACCCACTCTAACGCATCAATGGTACGACGTTCCAGTGCAGTATATAGCTCACCTGGTGGAATGTTCGTAGGTTTAGCACCTAGCTTAGCCATAACTTCGCCAGCGAAACCAGGGATACGCATTTTCAGACCTTGTAGGTCATCTAATGAGTTAATCTCTTTCTGGAACCAACCGCCCATCTGGTTACCTGTGTTACCACCAGGGAAGGACATAAGGTTGTATTTGCCATACACCTCATCCATTAGTTCTTGGCCACCGCCATGATAGAACCAACCATACTGTTCAGGTGCAGTCATACCAAAAGGCATTGTGGTGAAGTAAAGGGTATTTGGCACTTTACCCTTCCAGTAATAAGACGCAGAGTGACCCATGTCGTACTGTCCAGAACGAACCATGTCAAAAACACCAAACGGTGCTTTATGTTTATTCTTAGAGTCGATCGTGATTTGTAGTCGGCCGTTAGACATTTTATTTGCCAACTCAGCCATATTCTTTGGCGCATCGCCAAATATTGGAAAATTCGTTGGCCAAGTTTCGGCAAGTTTCAACTTATAAACTTTATCAGCCGCCATTGCTGGCATGGCTAATACAGCTGTACAAGCTGCTGCAGTGATCAAGGTTTTTTTAAAAGTCATTTTGAACATTTTTATTATCGCCCTCTAGCTATATTACTGCTTTGGATAACCGTCAAAAAAGTTGGTCGCAATGGTTAAAAAGATCTCCTGCCCAAAACCACTACGACCACAAGTACAATCTGCTAAGAATCAATCGGCTAAGAATCGATGATTCAGCTTAGATAGTGTGGCACAGCACCGTAAACACGCCAATTGGGATTACTGCGCAAGTGTTTAGCTAAGATTACTTAGACTATTCTACGTATAAATACGTAGAAAATTAAAGAGATACCGTAGCGATGTGGGATTAAAAATTTTTTTAGCGTATTCCCACGAACTTAGTCTAGACTAGGAATATGCATAACACACACATAGAGTTAACAAACCAGCGCAAAAACAACCTAGCCATCGGGGCGCTGGGGTTGCTGTTTTTTCTATTTGTTGTTTTATTCCAGCTTGCCAGCGTTTCAGCCACCTCGCCACATGCCCAACCTATCCTATTATCAGAAAATAGCCTGCTACCCTCGTTTGTCGATGCAACGAATGGTAATGACGACATTGAACAGCCGGATATAATTTCGCCCTCAGTTTACCTCTCTCCTACGATTTTATCCTATAAGGCCCCCACAACACCTTGCGCGCATGGTGTGACTAAAAGGTGGTTTAAACCCCTTCAGCAAGCACCGCCGCACTACAGCTAGTACACATAAATTAGGCCTTATTATTTTTTTGTACTGCCACAATGGCGAGGTATTAATAATGAAGAATTATAACGAACTCAATACTGTTTTCTTAGAAGAATCGGCTCAAGTTATCCGCCCAGAACAACTCACTGAATACTCCTTAGAAACACCTGCGATCAATGTATTAACTGACTTTTTACACGTTCAACCACTCTTAATGGAGCTCGACGTCTCCGTCGACGATGCCCGTCATATGATGCGCAAAGTTCACGTGCGCTCCGTGTTAGTTATCGATTCAGATGAAAACTTTAAAGGACTTTTAACCTTAGCCGATCTTGAAAGCCGATCAGCACTCAGTGTAGCCACAACCGCAGGGATCAAGCGTCAGGACATCTCTATTCGAGATGTAATGACACCCCGTGCGCAACTAAAGGCGATTCCTTTATCCGAACTTCAATCTGCAAAAATCGGGAATTTATTACAGACACTCAAACATGAAGGCGCGCCCCATATTTTGATCGTCGATACCTCAAACCGCAGCATTCGAGGGGTTATATCCAGTAGTGATATTGCACGTCGATTAAACATTTCTGTTGATATCTCTAAACGCGCGAATAGCTTTAAAGAGGTGGTCGGCATTCTAGCCTCAGGGCAAGAGTACTAACCTGCCACTTAACAGTTAGAACCAAGCCTCCCACCTAGGAGGCTTTTTATTAAGCCTTAGCACGACCCTATCCGGACATTTCACGTTCATTTCACATCACTCACGATAGCCTTCAGGTTTTAATCAGCCATGTAGTGATCTCACATGAAGAAAAGCACAACGATTTCTCGGTTATGGGCCTCCCCACCACGTTTTAATAGAACCACACTCTCTTTGCTCACCGCCGTTGCACTTACTCTCTTTTACAACAGTGCGCTCTGGTCTCTGATCCTTAAAACCCCCTTCGATAACGCAGTAGATCTATACGTATTTTGCGGTGCATTTTTCCTATTTATTTTTTCAATCTTTAATATACTCATTACGTTAGTCAGCGTCCCTTATCTTCAAAAGCCGCTCATCATTCTGCTGATTTTATCAGCTGCAGGTTGTAACTTTTTTGCAAACCACTACGGCATTATGTTTGATCGAAATATGATGCAGAACTTGATGGAAACAGACAGCGCCGAAGTCGTCGAGCTGATCAATGCTAACTTCCTTATTAACCTATTGTTTTTTGGCGTGATACCGGGCGTTTTTATCGCCCTCATCAAGATAAAGCCGACAGACTTACGCACCGATGTGAAACAGAAACTGATTAATATTCTATTATCCAGCCTGTTATTAATCGCGGTCATTCTCTTAGCTTACAAAGATTTCTCTTCTGTTTTTCGCACCCACCGCGAAATCCGAAACTTAATTATTCCTACCAGCTACCTCTATTACGGCAGTCGATATTTATCTGGAGCCTATGATTTAAATAATCGCCCCTTTCAAACCATCGGATTAGATGCATCCTCTGGCCCACTGCTCAACAGTGCAACAAAAAAAGTGGTGACGGTGGTTGTAGTCGGTGAAACCGCCAGGGCGATGAACTTCTCCTTAAATCACTACGGGCGCGATACAAATCCTGAATTATCTAAAGAGAACATTATTAATTTCTCCCAAACCTATTCATGCGGTACTGACACTGCAGTATCGGTACCTTGTATGTTTTCTGACATACCGCGCAGCAACTTTGATAATGCGACCGCAAAATCCCGCGAGAATGTCTTGGATGTGCTGTCCCACGCGGGCGTCAATGTGCTTTGGCGAGACAATAATTCTGGCTGTAAAGGCGTGTGTGATCGTATCCACCAGCAATCACAAAAAGACTATAGGTTAGAGGCCAACTGTAACAAAGATGAATGCTTTGATGAGATGATGCTGAATAACCTGTCAGCCTACCTTGAAGGATCGACTGAAAATGCCATGGTTGTGCTTCACCAACACGGGAGTCACGGCCCCTCATATACGCAACGCTACCCTAAAGCTTATGAGCGTTTCACGCCGGTGTGCACAGGCAGTGACTTACAATCCTGCAGCCAACAGCAGGTGATTAATGCTTATGATAATACGATTCTGTATACCGACCACTTCCTCGCCAAAGTGATCGCATTTCTAAAACAATACGATGATCAATACATCACCGCAATGCTGTATGTTTCAGACCATGGAGAATCACTGGGCGAAAGTAATCTGTATTTACATGGGCTCCCCTACTTTATCGCACCCGAAGAGCAAACCCATGTACCGCTGATCTTATGGTTATCGGAAGCATACAAATCGCAATTCAAGATCAATAGTGAATGCCTCGCTAGGCAAGCAAGTAGCCAGCTGTCCCACGACAATATATTCCACTCAATTCTAGGCTTGATGAACATTCAAACAACACTAAGAAAGAACGACATGGATATTTTTGCCCAGTGTCGAAACACAGCTCAGATTGCAGGGATTAGCCGCTTATGAACCACCACTTTTGGCACAGGCACTTGAGCCTACCCCTGTTATGCAGCGCACTTTTATTTAGCGCCATTGAATATTGGCAATTAGATTTTCTGTTAGCTAACCGTATTTATGCGCTGGAAGGGGGGCAATGGCTGTATAAAGACCATTGGCTTTTTTCCACTGTTTTACATACCGACGCACGCAATGTGATGATCTCTCTATTATTCATTGTACTCATAGGCTTAGTCTCATCATTTTGTATACGCCAACTGTTACCATTAAGAACAGCACTCGCTTATCTCTTTTCGTCTGCTACCTTATCGGCTCTTCTGATCACAACGGCTAAACACTTTAGCCAAATGGATTGCCCTTGGGATTTAGTTAATTATGGTGGAACGCTCGCCTTTATCCCCTATTTCCACGCCCGCCCTGAATGGATGCCGAATGCCCAATGTTTTCCAGCGGGCCATGCATCCGCGGGCTATGCTTGGTTAGGGCTCTATTTCTTAGCTCTAAAGTACCGTCCTCAATGGAAGCACCTGATTTTAGTCGCTATTCTCTGCTTAGGTATTTTATTTGGCGCTGTACAGCAACTGCGCGGTGCACACTTTATCTCCCATGACTTAGTGACCCTTACTCTCTGCTGGCTGACTGCATTATTGCTTTACCCATTATTTTTCTCAGGTAAAGTAAAGGCGCTAGTGCACCCTTTCTTAACGCAAAAACCTCTTCAACATTCTTAGAATAGGCCGTTGTATGCATATATTGTTGACCGATGATGACCCCGATATTTTATCAACAATAGCGGATCATTTAGAGCTACATAATATGACGGTAGATTTTGCCTATAACGGACAACAGGCACTCTCCTTACTGGAAAACAATCATTACGATGTGATCGTACTTGATATTATGATGCCCAAACTTGATGGACTCCTCACCTGCGAGGCGCTTCGTAATCTGGGTAATACAACGCCAGTCCTGATGCTGACAGCACGAGATACACTGGACGATAAAATAACCGGATTTCAACATGGGGCTGATGATTACCTCGTAAAGCCGTTTGCCATGCGCGAGCTCATATGTCGCATCGAAGCACTCGGGCAACGCACCTCCCATAATAAAACACGAAAAATACACTGTGGTGAGCTAGAACTCGATCTTGGGCAAGGTCATGCCATCAGAGCAGGACAGACACTACGTCTCAACGCACTGCAATTCCGTTTACTCAAACTCCTGATGACCCAAGCGCCACAGATTGTCACCCGCGAGCAAATAGAAAAAACACTGTGGCAAGATAATCCGCCTGATAGCGATGCGCTTAGAAGTCATTTTTACCAACTCCGCAATATTGTCGATAAACCCTTTACTTATCCGATGTTAGAAACCATTCGCGGCGTCGGTTATCGCTTAACAGAGCACAAAACCGGAGATGCATCGTGAAGCTAAACTATACCCAACGCCTAATTGCCTCGGTTAGCCTATATACCTCACTATTATTTTGCATTTCACTCGGTGCCGCGTGGTTTACATTTGAAAAAATTGAGGAAAGCGAATACGAAGCCTCCGTACTACACGTTAATAGTTTGATTAAATCATTGATGGTCAACACCCCCGATCTCGAAAGCACCCACCCACAAAGCGGTATTGGTTTATATCTATCAAACGCAGCCCTTCCCGCAGAGTTCACAGAGTTCAAACAGCCAGGATTACACAGGTTAGCGAATGGGGATGAACTCATCATGGATTACCACCCCACCAGCCACCAACCCTATTACCTACTCTTAGCCCCCCCTCATCAATATGAGGCGGGTATAGATAGTGAGTTTTCTGATTTAATTGTGCTTCTTATGGGCCTGATTATGGCCACCGTTGTCTCAGGCGGGATGGCTTGGTTTTTAGCAAAACGACTGGCTGAACCCGTTATCCAACTGAAACAACAGATCAATCAGCTCGAAACCAAAAACCTGCGTCTTACGGTAATGGAGCGAGATGATGAGGTGGGGGAACTTAGCCGATCAATTTCAGCCTTAGTCACACGAATCGACCAATTCACCCAACGAGAACAAGAGTTCACACGCTTTGCCAGCCACGAACTCCGTAGCCCCGTCACAATATTAAAAGGTAATATCGAACTACTCAGTTCTACACTCTCGCCGACCCCGAGAACCGACCGCGCCTTACAACGTATGGACAAAGCGACAGATCGAATGTCTGCGTTAATTCAGACCTTTTTATGGTTAAGTCGAGAAGGAGGTGATGATGAACCAGAAGAGAATCTAATCGACTTAGCCCAGTTCAAGCTCATGGTCGACGAGTGCCTACAGCATATACCCTCAGACGAAGCGAAAAGAGTCGTCCTTTCTGGCGACACCATCGTTTGGCGTAGTAATCGTTTTCTGATCTCGATTATACTCGAGAACCTAATCAACAATGCCCTAAAATACAGCACCGGCGATATCCTTATTACCGCTAACGATAATCACTTTACCGTTTCAAACGCCCCCGTAAACATCACAAAAAGCTCATCAACAGGTCTTGGGTTATTAATTGTCCAACGGATCTGTGAGGCCAAAGGTTGGCAGTATCAACTGGATGCAAGCGATGACATATTCAACGTGATTATCAACTGTGTTAAGGAACCCACGGATACTCACCATTGAGGTGTATATACTCAGCTTATTATTGAGCCCGTGGCGCTCTTTTTATCGCCCGCCTATCCGATTTTTAACTTTTTAAGAAAGCCTTAAGAAAGCAACGCTAACGTATATACCATCAACTATTGGAGATGGCATATGCCTGTTGCAATGCTCAGACACCGCGAGCAGTTTTATCCAAAATCAGACCTTCTTCTTGTTTCCAGTAAGGCAAACAAAGAAAAGGTCAAACAGTTTGCGGAAGCACGTTTTAAAGCGGCCTACAATGCGGATGTGAATGACTTTCTGCCTAATATGTTAGCGCTGCTGGACAATCAGTTAGCCATTCAGGCATCCGTTGGTTATCAATCGGCAGCAACAAACCGTCTCTATCTTGAGCACTATTTAGACCAACCCATCGAAGACGCCATAGCTAAACAGCTTAATATTAAAACGCCTCAACGTAGTGAAATACTGGAAGTAGGTAACCTCGCATCGCTCTCCCCCGGAGCGACACGACGGTTAATCCTTAACTTAGCCTGCCACTTTCAAAAGCAGGGTTATAAATGGTTAGTCATCACCGCCACATCCCACGTAAAAAATAGCTTTGATAAACTTAATGTGGGCTTAGACCTGCACCGAGTATGCAAGGCAGAGGCAAGCGCAGTCGCAGATACGTCTTCCAACTGGGGCAGTTATTACGCACATAACCCTGAGGTGTATATCGGTGATATGGATGCGGGTATTAACGTACTCAAAAGCAACCCCGTTATCGGCAAACTTCTCACCCGTTTAAAAAACCCTGTTAGTGACAGTACTGTCTCCATCACAACTGGCTCAACGATCAACGAAGGGACTGTCGCATGAGCCAACTTTTAAAAAAGATACACGCCTACGCACTATCACAACCCACGAAAATCGCCCTAAGTAGCCGTGTAGCCACGCTTAATTATGCACAGCTATATGGTCAAGTTGAGTCATTGACCGTACAGTTAAAACAGACCCGCTGCGCTAGGTTAGGCATCTGGGCGGATAACGCACCTAATTGGGTGGTTACTCAGCTAGCGGCGATGTCTGCGGGTATTAATGTGATCCCTATACCCACATTTTTTAGCTCAGCTCAGGTACACCACCTGATCAACCACGCGGATATTGAACTTATTATTTTAGATGAGCGATTAACATCAGCTGATCCACATCTTGATTTTAAACACTATGCCAGCACCCCGCTCACACTCCCTTCAGGCCTGTCCGCTTATCAAAAATCGAATCTTGAAAGCACCGCCAACACAGCGGATGCAAAGACCGCATTAGTAACCTTCACATCAGGCAGTACAGGCACCCCCAAAGGCGTTTGCATAGGGGCTGACCTAGTGGACCAGATGTGCCGGTCTTTATATTCACTCACCCATGAGATCGGTGTAAAAAAACACCTCTGTCTGCTGCCCCTCGCTGTGATGCTTGAAAATGTAGCCGGTGTATTCTTACCACTGTATGCGGGTGAAACCGTGGTGATTGATGGCTCAGACATCACAGGGCTTAAGGGCTCATCTCAACCGGATATTCAGCAACTAGGTCTGTACCTTAGCACTGAGCAACCCCATAGTTTAATCGTAACGCCTGAGCTACTAAAACTTTTGCTCCTACTAAAACTGCAAGGCCAAGCGCTCGATCATTTAAAGCTGATCGCTGTTGGCGGCGGAAAAGTACCCACACAATTGCTCCAACAAGCACACGCGTTGAACCTGCCGGTTTATGAGGGTTATGGTTTAAGTGAATGCGGCTCTGTGGTTGCACTCAACACACCTAACGCGACCAAACTAGGCAGCGCGGGTAAAACCCTACCCCACTGTGAGATCAAGATCTCGGACAGCGATGAGATCTTGGTCTACGGCCCACATATGCAAGGGTACTTACATGAGCCTTTATTAGCATCTGATCACATTTCAACGGGAGACCTAGGTTATATCGATGAAGAGGGCTTTTTATTCATTACCGGTCGTATCAAAAACGTTCAAATCAACAGCTTTGGCCGGAACTTCAGCCCTGAATGGATCGAATCAGAGATCAACGGCTTACCCGGTGTAATCCGGTCCGCTATTTTCGGTGATGGAAAACCCTATATTACGGCCCTCATTCAAACAATACCCGGCATCACTGCCACTCAGCTTGAACAACAAATTAGCCAATTAAACCAATCACTCCCCGATTATGCTCAGATTAAAGCAACACTGCCCATGTCCGCTGAAACCCTCATCAGTAACGGATTATTAACCGCAAATGGGCGCATAAAACGAGACGCAATTGAACACTATTACACACAGCAGATTGAAAACGGCTACAGCAGCGTTACCGTCAACTTGTAGGATTAAATAACATGGCATTTTTTAACACTTTATCGCAAGAAACAATGGCCGCGCAGCAAGCCTTTCTTAGCCGCCCGATCATTCAACAAACACTATCAGGTGATATCTCCCTTGCACGCTATCAAGCATTTTTAACCGAAGCCTATCATCACGTTAAACATACAGTGCCTTTATTAATGGCCTGTGGCTCCCGTTTACCTGAGACGTTTAACTGGCTACAAAAAGCAATCGCAGAATATATTGAAGAAGAGATTGGCCATGAACAGTGGATTCTTAACGATATAGAGCACACCGGTTTAGATCCGCTAAGTGTAAAAACAGGCACCCCTGCACTGCCTACCGAAGTAATGGTCGCTTACGCTTATAACCAAATAGACCGGGTAAATCCACTCGCTTTTTTCGGCATGGTTCATGTATTGGAAGGCACCAGTATCGCGCTGGCCACTCACACATCTGAATTAGCCCAGAGCCGATTAGGCTTACCTGATGGCGCGTTCAGCTACCTTCGATCCCATGGCTCATTAGATCTAGCGCATGTGAAGTTTTTTGAAGACCTTATGAATAAAATTGAGTGCCCTGCTGCACAGCAGACGATCATTCATGCAGCACAAGCGTTCTATCACCTCTACGGCGAAGTGCTCTCATCAGTGGAAGGTGCGGAATGACTCTACCCGATAAGGCGACACTGATTATTGGCGCATCCGGTGGTATAGGCCAAGCGCTGGCTCAACAACTGGCAGAACAAGGCGAAAGCCTTGTTCTATGTGGGCGGAATCAAACTGCGTTAGCGCACCTAAAAGCAAACCTAGCGGCTCAAGAAAAGCACACTATATTGGTAGCTGATTTAACCAGTGTAGCGGGCCGTGAAGCGATTGTGCTGGCGGTTAGCAACACACCGATTGACACCATCATTAATTTAGCCGGTACCAATCAGCTAAGCGCATTTAAAAGACAAACACATGAATCCATTGAAACCACGATTCACACCAATCTAACCGCAATAATGCTGCTGATTCATGACCTCATCCCCCTATTAGAAACACGCAGCAGTAGCACCCTCGTTAATGTTGGCTCAACACTCGGCGCCATAGGCCTTCCCGGTTATGTGACCTATTGCACATCAAAATTCGCCCTACGTGGCTTCAGTGAAGCCTTATCCCGCGAATTAGCTGACACCGCCATCAATGTAAAATACTTTGCCCCTCGCACCACCGAGACTTCTATTAATTCAGCGCGCGCAAACGCAATGAACATGGAGCTCGGCAATAAGGCTGATAGCACGCAATACGTTGCGAACGAACTTATACGTTTTTTAGCCACTGAAAAAGAGAGCTGCCATTTAGGCTGGCCAGAAAAGCTGTTTGTAAAAATTAACAGCGTACTTCCGTCCGTTGTAAGTAAACACTTAAAAACACAACTTCCCATTGTCCGTAAATATATTGGCTGAGAGGCCCAACTATGAAAAAACTATTGATCACTACAGCACTTACACTCTTTAGTATGTGCATACTGGCTGCACCAGTTGATGATGCGCGTATCGCGCTACAAACCGAGTGGGCACAGATTAAGTACGAAACAGACAAAGACCAGCAGGAAGCGATGTTTAAAGCACTGGCAGAGCGCTCTGAAACAACATTGGCTGCGTTCCCTAACTCCGCTGAGATTATGATCTGGCGGGCAATTATTCTCAGTACCTATGCCGGAGAAAAAGGCGGCTTAGGCGCGTTAGGCTTAGTTAAAGACGCTAAAAAGCTGCTTGAAACATCAATTGAAATTGATCCAACCGCTCTACAAGGTTCGGCATACACCAGTTTAGGCAGCCTTTATTATCAAGTACCCGGCTGGCCTATTGGGTTTGGTAGTGACAAAAAAGCAAAAGCATTTTTAGAAAAATCACTTGAAATAAACCCCGATGGTATTGATAGTAACTTCTTTAATGCTGATTTCCTGATTGAGCAAAACAAAAAGGCTGAAGCGAAAGCGTTATTAGAACACGCGCTAGAAGCAGCACCCAGACCTGGCCGTGAAAGTGCCGATAAAGGCCGTCGCCTAGAGATTCAGGCGCTGTTAGAAAAGCTTTAACCTGAGGGTTATTAACCAAACAATGAAGACATTACTGGTAGAAGATGATCCCTTGCTGGGTCAGGGCATTGCGGACGCGTTAACCTATCAATCACATCTTGTGGAGTGGGTAAAAACAGGTCTGCACGCGCTTAGCTTTGCTCACGCGAGTCAATTTGATGTCATCATACTGGATCTAGGCCTCCCCGATATGGATGGTCTAGATGTACTACAGCAACTGCGCAACGACAACGTCTTAACCCCTGTCCTTATTTTAACCGCACGTAGCACCTCAGGCGAAAAGGTAACAGGGCTTGATCGTGGCGCAGATGACTACATGGTTAAGCCGTTCGACGTTCCCGAACTCATGGCGCGTTTAAGGGCCTTACAACGCAGGGAGTCACAACAGAAAAGCCCGATCATCACCCATGGTAATCTTGAAATTGATCCAGCCAACCTCTCCCTTTCAAAAAATGGCGAGCCCATCTCTCTCTCTCGTCATGAGTATGATTTACTACTACATATGATTAACCGCCCAACCCAAGTGTTTAGTCGCGAAGCGCTCGTGGATAAGCTGTATAACTGGGACAACGACGTAAGCAGCAATACAGTCGAGGTTTATGTACACCACCTCCGGAAAAAACTAGGTAAGCATATTATTAAAACGATCCGTGGCATTGGCTATCAACTTGGGAGCACCTCAGAGTGAACTCCATACGCGCCTATCTAACCATAACCTTAGTCATTGGCATTGGCCTAGCCATCGCCGCCTCAATCGCCATGAGCTACCAACGTATTACCCATGAAACCGAGGAGTTATACGACGCGGAACTGGCTCAAATAAGCCGCGTTTTAGAAGCCGTATTAAGTATCGAGTTCGAATTTACCGGCGTACATATTTCAGAAACAACCCACGAGAAACAAAAACTGGTCATTTCACCCGAGATTATTGCTGAGGGTGAATACAACAAAGATGGCCATAAATATGAAAAGAAATTAGCCTTTCAAGTATGGAGCCGTAAAGGGGTTCCCCTGCTAGGTAGTAGCAATAATGATGTTTCATTAAGCTTTTCCAATGAACCCGGTTATAGCTATGAAACCATTGATGATAAAGCGTGGCGTACCTTTGTTAGATACAGCGACACCTTATCTATTTGGATTAAAGTGTCACAATCAGTTGAGATACGTGAGGACGTAACCCATAA
The DNA here is from genome assembly GCF_001597735.1 of Neptuniibacter pectenicola. Lineage (GTDB taxonomy): Bacteria > Pseudomonadota > Gammaproteobacteria > Pseudomonadales > Balneatricaceae > Neptuniibacter > Neptuniibacter pectenicola. The sequence goes on along the minus strand of NZ_LUTS01000002.1, from coordinate 297,455 downwards.
AATCGCCTCCGTTAACGCATCGATTTTGCTCATCTTATTACCGGTGATTTTTATCTTAATCACACTCATCGTGCGTAAAGGGCTGGCCCCGCTCAATGAGATCAACCGTCAGATATCCCTCCGCGGGAATAATAACCTAACCCCTTTAAACTTCACGTCAGTGCCGAATGAGCTGCAACAAATCGTTGGATCAATTAACCACCTTATGTCTTCGCTAGGGGCCGCGATAGAGAGACAACGACGCTTCACCGGCAACGCCGCACACGAATTAAGAACCCCCTTAGCGGCAATAAAAGTCCACGCTCAAAATATGCACCCTGACAATGAGCGCCTGAAAAACATTCAAGACCACATTGTCTCTGGTATCGATAAATTAACACACCTGTTTAACCAGCTCATTACCTTAAGCCAAGCGGAGTGTTCACAAGTCTATGATAAAAAAGAAGCCGTTAATATGAACGATCTGGTCTGTGAAATAACCACTGAGCTAAGCGCTACCATCCACAGAAAACAGATTACCCTCAGTACACACATAGATAAAAACATTAAGATTCAGGCTAATCGAGAAAAGCTCTCTATCTTGCTAAGAAACCTCATCGACAATGCAGTCAAATATGTACCAGATCAAGGTAAAGTGACCATCAACGCCGAACTATCTGATACCCGCGTTAACCTTAGCGTTTCAGATAATGGCATTGGATTAAACCAAGAACAAAAAGCACATGTTTTTGAACGCTTTTATAGGGCAAGCAGCCAAGATATGGACGGTTGTGGTATAGGTTTATCGATAGTAAAAGAGATATGCGACAGTAGCGGATACAGCATCGCCCTATCTGACACAGAACGGTATCAAACAGGCTTAACCGTGACCGTCGGGATGCCTAATGAGCCCATGGCGACGGATAACCCCTGAGCCAATTGTTTAAATACGTCGTTTATTAAGCGTATATACCCGACTATACTTTAAACGGGTAAAAGCATAATGTAAGCGAAAAGAGTCCGTCTAATCACGCTTAGGGAGATGTCAGATGGGACATAGGAAATGGTTAAGGCAATTCCCCTTACACCTTCATATCAGTACGCTTTTCGTTGTTATTATATTGACGCTTGGCAGCATACTGAGTTATTGGAATTATCAAAAAACATCAGAAATTATTTATAGTGCTAATGATAAAATTTTTGAACATATCAGCGATCGCATTACCCTAAAATTTAGAGAAGCCTATATTCCCGTTGCCCACACCGTTAACCTCCTCGCTCAAACCTCATTAAGTAAAGCCAGTACCCTGACCCAACAAAGCGAATACTTTCCCCTACTAGCTGAAGTACTCGGCAACCAGCCCGAACTCACCGCGATTGCGGCAGGTTTTGAAAATGGCGACTACTTTATCGCGAGGGCGCTACATGACGATTATATGAAAGCACGCTTCAACGCACCCGATAATAGTTACATTCAAATAGATCAGACCCATACTGGTGCTGGCGGGCGGCGTTTAGAACGTATTTTTTTCGACAAAGATCTCAATAAAATAGGCCAACCGTTCTATCAAGAATCAAGCTATGACCCAAGAACAAGGCCTTGGTATAAAGATGTATTAAATAGCCAACAAATAGGCGTAACCGCCCCCTATTTTTACTATTTTATTCAAAAAGTTGGCATAACCTTATCCCGGCAATCGGCCGATAAAAATGCAGTCATTGCCGCAGATATGACCCTCGACATGCTGTCAGATATCATTGCCAACAGCGGTAAAGCACAGCAAGCAGAGATTGTCTTACTCAATGATGAAGACCATGTCATCGCCTACAAGGACCATAGCCTACTCACCAAGCTAGAGGCAGACAACAAGGTAAAGTACGCATCACTCGACGACCTTAACAACCCCATATTTAGCGCACTTCACCAAGCCCCTTTATCACTAGACCGCCCGTTATCAATTTTAGTCGATGGACGAAAATGGATAGGAAAAACCAACCCTATCGCCCTGAGCGACAATCTCCGTTTCCGGTTAGTCATCATGATGCCGGAAGACCAGTTACTCTCAGGCGCGATCGTTGCCCGGCAACAATCCCTGTTGATCACGATTATCATTATATTATTCACCGTACCACTTATATGGCTTGTGGCTAGGGCCATCTCAACGCCCCTCACCGAGCTCGCGAACCAAACATCCGCCATCCGTCGTTTTGAATTAACCCCTCAACCCGAAATCAAAACCCGTATCGCGGAGGTCCAAGACTTAGGCGCGGCCATATCGATGATGCGCGAAACCATCACGCGCTTTCTAGGACTGTTACACAATATAAATGCAGAGCGGGATTTCACTACCCTACTTGACCTAGTCAAGAAAGAGATGCTCATCATTAGTAATGCAAACGCCGTATCCATTCACTTATTGAGCGATGATGAATCACAATTAAAACCCAGCTGCACCGATCAAAACCAGCAGGAGATCTCACTCCCCACTATTACATTAAATACAGAGACCACACTCTGTCATGCCTTAATGGGGCAAGAGATACAACACTACAGACTCAGCCTTAACGACAGCACCGACCCTCACCACTCCTTACTCGCCACACTCAACTGCTCAAACGCTGAAGTCTATATCATCCCCTTATTGAACCGCTTACAGGAAAGTATCGGAACCTTAACCTTCATCCTTCCTGCGGGTAAAAGCTTTACCCCCGATCAACAAGCCTTTATCCAAGAGTTTTCCAGTTTTGCCAGCATGACCTTGGCCACAAGACAGCTGGTTCGGATGCAAAAAAGCCTATTAGAGTCCTTTGTCGAGCTTATTGCGCAGACCATCGATGCGAAATCGCCCTACACCGGTGGCCATTGTCAGCGGGTACCCGCACTCACAAAAATGCTCGCCCAAGCGGCCGAGCAGTCGAATGCTCCCGCGTTAAAAGAATTTAAAATGAGCACGAATATGTGGGAAACCTTACATATCGCTAGCTGGATGCACGACTGCGGGAAGGTCACAACCCCAGACTATGTAGTCGATAAAGCTACCCGTCTTGAGACCATCTATAACCGCATCCACGAGATTAGAATGCGCTTTGAAATACTAAAACGTGATGCCGAAATAGAATACTGGAAAGCCTACCCTGATAGTGAAGACAAACCTCAACTCTTTGCCAACCTTCAGGCCCGCTGGCAGCAGATCGATGATGACTTTGCCTTTGTCGCCCAATGTAACGATGGCGATCAATTTATGGGGAAAGCGGAACTGTCGCGTTTAAACAGTATTGCGGCACAAACCTGGGAACGCACACTGGACGACCGTCTAGGATTATCTTGGGAAGAGCAAAACCGTATGCCTAAAGCCATACCGACCCTGCCCACAAAAGAGAGATTACTCGCCGACCGCGCCGAACATTTAATATTAAGGGACGATACAAGCACCTACTCAGCGGATAATATTTGGGGCTTTACACTCACACCACCCGAGTATCTCTACAACCGTGGAGAGCTGTACAACCTCAGCATTCAGCGTGGAACATTAACGCCTGAAGAGCGCTTTAAAATTAACGATCATATTGTTCAAACGATCAAAATGCTCGAAGCCTTACCTTATCCACGCCATTTACGAAACATTCCAACCTATGCGGGGGGACATCATGAAAAAATGGATGGTTCCGGTTATCCCCGAGGGTTACATAAAGAAGATATGCCATTACCCAGTCGCATCATGGCTGTAGCCGATATTTTCGAAGCACTCACCGCAGCAGACAGGCCCTATAAAAAAGCGAAGAAACTATCCGAAGCGGTCAAAATTATGGCCAAAATGCGGGACGACAATTATATCGATGCGGACCTTTTTGACCTATTCCTACGCTCTGGCACTTACAAAACGTACGCACAACGTTACTTAAGCCCTGAACAGATTGACGAGGTAGATATCTTTACTTACCTGCAAGAGGAAGAAAGTACGACCGATCTGGCGTAAACCCAATCAAAAAAATGATAAGCTAAGCCTCAAGCTCTCAATTTTAGCCTTGCTCCGGCCCGCCCATCGCATCCAATGCAAAGGCGGCCTCAACACATTAACGCTATCACTAAGCGCGGCGCTCATCATGCCTGCAACGGAAATGCCGTCACTATGCCCTTTCAATCTCGAACTGATCAACCAAGCGTAGAGAAAACCGTTGTATTTTGGCTATTTAACGCCACCGCCCCTTGACAGCGCAGCGCTTGAGCGCCACATTTACAGTTACATCTAAAATAGGTAGATCAGGATCTTTATGTTTCACTTAGCTCCAGAAGAAATCGCAAAGCACTTAGCCGATTTAACAAGCGCTTTAACGACTGAAAAAGATCATACCAAACTATTAGACCGTATCATTTTAGGTTGTATGTACCTCACCAATGCGGATGGAGGGACGCTGTATACGTTGAATGAAGAGAATGAAAATGAGTTAGCATTCACTATTCTGCATAACCGCTCTCTAGGCATCCACCGCAAGCCCCATGACCTACAAGCGATTCAAGTTTTCAACTCACAGCAGCAGGCCTCAAAATTAGTGGTCGTACAAACCTTTGTACAGCGTGAAACCATTAATATTCCCGATGCCTATGCATGCTCAACCTATGATTTTTCGGGCACACGCAATTTCGACAAGCAGCTAAGTTACCATTCCAAATCATTCCTCTGTGTACCTTTACAAGATCACGAGGGTGAGATCATTGGTGTTTTACAGCTTATTAATGCCATTGATGATAAAGGCGAGATCATTCCTTTTCAGGAAACTCAGCAGTATTTAGTAGAATCTCTCGCCTCGCTTGCAGCAACCGTGCTCACAAAACAACGCTTAATCGATGCACAACGCCACCTTTTTGAGTCATTTATCAAATTAATAGGCCGTGCCATTGACCATAAGTCACCCGTAACGGGCAAACACTGCGAACAAGTGCCTGAAATCGCAATGCTTTTAGCCGACGCCGTCAACGCGGCAAACCAAGGAGCGTTTGCTGATACGACATTTTGTGACGTCGAGATGTATGAACTGCGTATAGCGGCTTGGTTACATGACTGCGGCAAGATAACAACACCTGAATATATTATCGACAAAGCAACCAAGCTACATACGATGTTTGATCGTATTGATTTGATTGAATCGAGATTTCGCGAATACAGGTTACATTTAGAGATAGATTATCTAACCACAAGCGCCACCGCCTCAGAACAGGAACGCGCTGAAGCTCAGGTTCGTTTAAAACAGCAACAACAGCAGCTGGAACAGGATCTAGACTTTATAAAACACGCGAATGCCGGCTCTGAATTTATGGCCGATGAGGATGTGGAACGTATCCTTAGCCTTGCAAAAATCAGCTGGACCGACATAGAAGGCAAGGTGCGTCATTTATTGACCAACGATGAAACCGAGAATCTATGTATCCGTAAAGGAACGCTGACCGAATATGAACGGCAAGTCATGCGCGACCATATTAAGGTTTCCATCGATATGCTGGAGTCCCTCAACTACCCGAAACAACTGAAAGATGTGCCCGAGATTGCCTGTAACCACCACGAGCATTTAGATGGAAGCGGCTATCCCCGTGGCCTAAAAGCCGATGACCTATCAACCCGTGCCCGCATTATGTGCATCGCGGATATTTTTGAGGCGTTAACGTCGCCCGACCGTCCTTACAAAAAAGGGATGCTACTGTCTCAAGCAATGACGATCCTTGGCCGCATGGTAGAAAACAATCACCTAGATGCCGACCTCTTTAAGCTCTTTGTCGAAAGTGGCGCTTACCTTTCCTATGCTCAAAAACATATGACCCCCAGGCAGATCGATGAGTTTTCTATAGACTCACTGCCCGGCTTTGCTTAGTTTTATTTACTTGTATGACTAAACACGCCATCCCAATCACGTGGGGGCGGCGTGCTTTTATATTCAGCGATACGATGAAGGTAGATTCTTGCCATCACATCATCTGCGGCAAGACATAAGTAATCACTAAAGCGTAACGCGGCCTCATCCCACTCTCTCTGTGTATACGCCTGCACCCCCTTAGAGAATAAGGTGACCGCATCCCGTTGATGCTGCGTACACTGCTCACGTAAACCTATAGGCTCTAGAATATCAACCGCTTCCTGGCGGCCTTTTACCTGCACACGGTCCAATTTACGATAAAGGTATTCCGGCACCATCACCGCCACATCACCACTAACTAGCAGCGGGGTCCCATAATACTTAGTTAAGCTCTCCAAGCGTGATGCTAAATTAACCGCGTCGCCCATCACCGTGTAGGCCATACGGAAAGATGAGCCCATGTTACCAACATTCATTAAACCGCTATTAATCCCCATCCCCACTTCTACCGGCGGCAGACCTTCCTGCGCAAGTTCTTGATTAAGGTCGGGCAATATAGCCAACATTTTCAACGCCGCTTGTAAGGCATGACGGGCATGCTCCTCATCTTTAATAGGAGCCCCCCAAAAAGCCATAACCGCATCCCCTATATACTTATCCACCGTGCCGCGCTGTTCATGGATAACCTTCGTCATCCCCGTTAAATAGATATTCATTAAACGGGTCAACTGCTGCGGTGTGAGCTGTTCTGACAGATCGGTAAATCCTCGAACATCTGAGAAGAACACACTCATCTCGCGACTCTCACCCGACAACTGTACCGTTTGGTCTTGCTGGCTTAACTCCTCCACAACTTCCGGAGGAATATATTGACCAAATTGATTGGCTAATTGGGCAATATTGCGCGTCTCAAAAAAGTACCCTGTCGTTTGCTGAAAAAGGTACAACACGCTTATTAAGATCAAGGTATAACCTAAGGGAATAACCCACAACAGCTGCTGCCAAGCATACAGGTTTACCGCTATCACTAGCCCACTAATCGCCAGTGTAATGAGCGTTGAAACGAAGACAGATAATCGAGGAATCACAAACGAGAGCAGAAGACCGCACAGAATAAGCTGGACGATCTCCACACCGAGCGTGTAATCAGGTTGCTGCTGAAGGCGTTCATCTAACATACCCGATAAAATATTTGCATGGACCTCCACACCGGAGTAGCGATTACTCATCGGAGTTACCCTAAGATCCAACAAGCCCGCGGCACTCGTACCGACTAAAATAATAGCGCCTTCTAGTACTTCAGGCTTCACAACCCCATTAATAACATCCGTAGCCGACACATATGGAAAACTCCCCTGTGGACCACGATAAGGCACTAATACTGCACCATGCTGATCGACTGGAATACGAATACCGGCAGCTTCAACCGCAACCAAGGCCTCTCTTTCACCGGTAAAGTCGGTTTCAATAATAGGGTGGACTTTATCTTCATCAAACAGCGCCAACAACATAGCTAACGCCAGTGAGGGGTAATACTCTCCTTCAAAACGCTGCAACACAGGTACACGTCGATACACCCCATCTGAATCAACCATTGGGTTATCAAAAAAACCATTCCAAACACTCTCACTTTGCAACGCCGTCAAACTTGAGATCACACCATTGGCTTCAGGAATCGGTAACGTTGCTAAAACAGGATCGCCTCCTATCACCGCATTACCGGGATGCCCCACTTGTAAATTCTTTGGACTACGGTCAAATAGGTACCCCAATACAACAGACCTATCCATGATGGCTCTGGCAAAATGCACATCTGAGTTAAGTGTAGAGAGCAGCGTAGTGACATTTGTCTCGTTAGCGTTATCGTTTAAAAAGCGCTTAAGTTCAACCAAGTCTATGCTTTGATCCGCTTCTGAAAACACCATATCAAAACCGAGGATAGCCACCCCGTAGTGATCAAACAACTGATCGACCATACGCGCCAATTTTGAACGATTCCATGGCCACCGCCCTTCCGCTGCAAGGCTTTTTTCATCAATATCAACAATAACAATACGCGGATCTTGCTCTGTGGATAGGAACTGGCGTAAACGTAGATCGTAGAGGTCATACTCAAAGCGTTCAAACAACTCCGGGCGATCGCCACTCACCACAGGCACGATCATTAGCACGGTGAGAAGAATGCCCAACAATGTCCTTATTTTTCTTTGTTTCATAGCTTACTCTACAGCGGTTCTACGAAGCGATTGAAAGGAGCCCGATCCATTCTTTGATACGTTTTATTAGGTTTATTGTGCAGCGTTCACGCTACCCTAGATACAAAACAAGCCAAACAATACAGGCAAGCTAAAAGATTGAGCATAAAAGCAATACGCCCTTATTAACAAGCTTAAATTTCAAACTAATACATTTGCTGCAACGGGCTAATATCTGTATCTTGAAGAGCCGTTGGCGTTTATATAAAACTGTCGTACTCAGCAAACGTTTGCTTTACCAAAAAGTCAGCACCTTCAACGATTTGGTTGTCCTATTTTTTTGCTGTCGCTTTTTCCAACCCAACGACCATAATGTACATAGTAGTGTACTTAATTTAGATGCACATCTGAGGTGGAACGTGAAGATCGACGTGTTAGGTTGTAGTGGTGGCATAGGTCAGGGGTTAAAGACTACAACATTTTTGGTAGATGATTCGTTATTGGTCGATGCAGGCACCGGTCTCGAGTTGTTAACAATGGAGCGTATGTTAAAAATACGTGATGTTGTCATTACCCATGCACATATTGACCACATTATGGGCCTGCCTTTAATGCTCGCTACGATCTATGACCAACACAAAGCGCCACTTAACATTTATGCTCTTCCTGAGGTGATTGATGCCTTGAAGCAGCATATCTTCAACTGGACCATCTGGCCCGATTACACGTGTTTGCCTGAAGGGTCGCCCATTATCCACTTACACACCGTTAAACCTGGGGATAAGCTTTGCCTACAAGGCAAAAACATCGAAGTACTACCCGCGCAGCACCCTACCCCAACGGTTGGCTATTTTCTATCGGATGAGCACGCATCCTTTGCGTTTACCGGTGACTCCGGTATTAATGATGCGCTCTGGCCTATCTTAAATGATCGTAAACCTGATCTACTGATTATTGATGTCTCGTTTACCGACGAGATAGATGAACTCGCACGCTTAAGTGGCCACTTAACCCCAAGCCACTTACAAGAGCAATTAGCCCAGCTAAACCATGATTGCAAAATCATGATCACCCATTTAAAGCCTGGGTTTGAAGACACCATTATGCAACAGTGTCATCAACTATTGCCTGATAAACAGATTTATCGTTTGCATCACAACCAGATAATTAACCTAAGCTCTCCTTAAGGCCTTTCTTGCCTGAGTTATGGAGAGGACTCCCCTTCAAGAAAAATAGTACCATTGATGCTGGACGCTACGCCGGTCAATCCATTCACCCCTTCAGCAGCATAACTTGTGACAGCACCTTCCGCATTATCACCCACAAAATCGATACTCATATGACCGGAAAGATCAGTAGACACAACACCAGCACCGCAGGTTAGTCCGCTACAGGTACCGGTTAATGCAACCTCTTCACCATTTAATACACTACTTAAGTTCAAATCAGCACTCGCAGCTTCGCGCAACTCATAAGAATTGCCCAATATATCGGCTTCAACGCCTATTTCTAGTAACTTTTGCCCATCAAAATCGACTCGAAAGTAGGTCCCACTATATACATGCCCACCCGTGCCAGTGACTGTTGAAAAATCATTCAATGTACCTGTGGCGCCCGTTTCGTTTTGTGGGCTTGTATATCCACCATGCGTAGCGTCATATCGATAAACAAAATCGCCTGTTTTATTTGTAATAACCGAATCTGGGGTCAAATCATCACTGTACATAAAATGAAAGCTACCCGATGTGACCGTCGGCAAACCATTTTCAACGACAGTATAACCGCTGGCCCAACGCCCCCAGCTAACTTTAGCCGTACCGACCGTACTCTCACCCTGATCAAGCACAACCCCTAACAGAGACGGGCTAGATATAACACAAGGAGAACAAGGATCGGACGATAAACTACTTTCATCGTTAAAGACGACGCCTGTTACAACATCCCCGCCACTCAGCGTACGATCTATTGTAATATCAGAATTACGGTCAGCACCTTCAACACTACCTGCTGAGACCTCTACACCACCAAGATTCACTTGCGAGAAAGCCAAAGCGACAACACTTTCATCCGATGCGGCTTCACCATTTCCTGTTGGGTTAGGTGAAGCTGCCACTGTAATTTGTTGCGTACTCTCACTATCCACTTGAGAGGCTGGCACAGAAATATCCTTACTATCAAGGGATCGACGAACCGCAGTCGGTGTCCGGAATATATTTATCGTTCCCTCAGCGCCCACCAACTGAAACGAGAAGCCTTTTGCAATATCACTGGCTCCCCCTTTATTAGCTACGTTAATCGCACCATTATTAACGCTCCCCTTGACCTCATCGCCCTGCTTATCAACGGTAAAGTCAGTACCACGAATACCGATTGTCGCCACAACCGCATCTAAGGTGTAATCCTCTTTATCCACTTTACCTATCTGGCCAGACAGCGTTCTCATACCGCCTTTTAACAACCGGTAAACCGCTTTTCCATCTTCAGGATTAGCCTCATCAAATTGATATTCAGCTATTTTAAATTCAGTACCCGGCTTTAATGATAAGCGCGCACCATCGGTGAATCGTATCTGTAAACGCCCCGTATCCCCCGTTTTCAACAGGTCATCCGCATACACATCAACTTTACGTTTCAACACCCGCTGGGCGCCCGCAGACTCTGCCGTATTCTGACCAAAACTCAAAATAACAGTACCTACGCTTTGAGGCGCAGCAGAGGCAAAACTAGAAAATAGTATAAATAGAGCCGCCGTGACATAGATTTTCATATGCTAAATCTCACTGAAAGTTATAACGCAAGCCCAGCATTGCTTGCTGGCGGTCATATTCATAAAGCTCAATATTCGAGCCTATATCGGTAAAACTATAATTAGCTAACACTGTCCAAGAGGGCGCAACCATCCACTCCATATTCACATTAAACATAGCAAAATCATCCCTACGCTTAATATTATAGATCCAATCTTTACCTTTATATTCGCTACGTTGATAAGTAATAGCGGGCGTTAGCTTAATATCACTAGTAGGCGATAGCTGAATCCCTAAGTTCCCGCCGTGGAAAACCCGATCAACTTGGCCATTTGCTAAAATACCCGCGGTTTTTGGATTTTCTGTTCCGGCAAAAGCACTGATAAAATAAAGAGGACGCCAGCCACCCTCCCCTGCATAGATATAGCTTGCACCGACATTACTCAGGGTTGCATCTTTCCATGACTGGTCATCATAAGCGAGGTCATTGGCCCCTACGAAAAACTTCATGACCGAACGTTTACTAAGCTGCTTACTCCACGTGCCTGTGATACCAAACATGTCGCGGTAGTTGTTATTGGCTAACTGGTACTTTTGTAGGTTGAAGTTGAATTGAAATTGATTAGCTTCACCCTTCCATATATGCCCAGCACTTAAATTAATATTATTGTAGTCTTGCTCATCTTCGCTATCGTAAATACGCGAATCGACATTGGCACTAAACACAAGCGCGTTGTCGGGGTTGTATGCATGTTCAACACTCGATCCAACCCTGACTTGCGCATATGAATCGCCACGACCTAATGCGTTGTCACTCAATATGACCACATTGGTTTGTCCGCCGGGACCTGAGTTTATATTTGAGTCGTAACCTGCCCACAGCTCGACAAAGCTCTTAAATTTAGTCGGTGAAATTGACGTTTTTTCTGTAATCAGGGTCAGAAACTGCTGAATACGCGCGCGGACTACATCGGGTGGATTTTCTGCATCAACCTGCTGGAATAACACTTGTGCTCTGTCATATTGAGCGATCAAATAATAACCACGCGCCAGTTCCAACGTCGCTAGCGAGTTCTTAGGTTCCAACATATGAACACGCTCAAGAGCAAAAATACCTTCACTAAGATGCCCACTATCAATGGCTGCTACGCCATACTGAAAATCAAACGCAGGGTCACCTTCCATCTCATCAAGATTATCAAGCGATAACTGGTAGGCTTTTACAGACTCTCCTTTCTCAAGGAGCTGAGACAAATCACTGACCGTATCTGCCATTGCCGTTGTCGACAAACACATTACATTCAGCATCAGACCAATAGATAATTTCCTGAACACTGACTACTCCTGAGCAAGATTATAAGTGGTTTTTAAACACTATTAGTTTAAGGCTAACAGCTATATAAGGACGATACATCTACAATTTTAATAAAACTTAGCGCTTTTTTTGTTACTGATATTGTGGTGGTAACGCTCTAGAGTTCAAAACCTCTGTCGCAGGAATGTTTTTATCATTAACACCATCGATTAAAACAGGCCCTAGGTCTTTAACTGTTTCAAAAATATCGAAAGGAGTGTCTTTCATCTCTATTCGACTCTCCCTACTTGCTAAGAAGAAGTAATGTCCAGCGGAAACAGGCGCATTACTAAAATCATTTTCTACAACGATTTCTCCCTCCAAGACATAGCCGTACAGCCCCATTATGCCACGCGTATCTTGTTGGCAGGCGCTATCGCAGTAGAAAAGCGTGTAATGTGTGCCTCGAACCCCAATAGTTGCAATCGGTGTATGCACTTGATAATGCTCCACATTAGCATGACTGATCGCACCGGTAATGGTCCGCAGTCCACCTTTTAATAGGCGATAAACTGAGTTCCCCGTTTCCGGTGTATCTTTATTAAATTGGTAGGTTTCAACACTGAATACGGTTTCTTCTCGTAAGGAGAAACGGGAACCATCGCTAAAACGTAACTGAAGTTGTCCTTTAGGCCCTGTTGAGATTAAATCCTGCGTATATATGCTAGATTTACGTTTGAGATCACGACTAGGTTGCTGCGGTAATTGGGCCGTGTTTTCCCCTATACTTAAAACAACCGCGGCCGCTTCTTGAGCTGCGGCCATACTCGGGCTTGCACCGATTGCAGTCATGAATAGCACCGCTGTAAACATCAATAATCTAGGTAGCCGTGCCATCGTCTCGTCCTTGTTTTAAACTGCCGTCAAATCGATAAAAACTCAACTAACAAATGTGTGTTGTTTTAATTTCTGTAATTCATCGCGATAACGTGCTGCAACTTCAAAATCTAGATTTTTAGCGGCTTCATACATTTTATCTTCGATGCGTGTCATCGCTTTTGCCAGCTCTTTAACTGACATCAATGACGGATCTACCTGATACTCACCTGTCTGCTCCGCAACTTTCTTCGCCGTTCGTGTTGCTTTGCGGCCTGGGATCGTACTCGCTCCTTCCATAATATCAGCGACCGACTTCGTAATACCTTTAGGCACGATCCCGCGCTCTTCATTATAAGCAATCTGCTTATCTCGACGTCGCTGCGTTTCATCAATGGCGCGCTGCATCGATCCTGTCATGCGATCTGCATAAAGAATAGCACGCCCATTAACATTTCGAGCCGCACGTCCAATTGTCTGAATCAACGATGTTTCTGAACGGAGGAAGCCTTCTTTATCGGCATCAAGTATCGTAACTAAAGACACTTCGGGCATATCAATACCCTCTCGAAGTAAATTAATGCCGACTAAGACATCAAATTCACCAATACGGAGGTCTCGAATAATTTCCACACGCTCAACCGTATCTATATCGGAATGAAGGTATCGAACTCTAACTCCGTGTTCATCGAGGTATTCAGTCAGATCCTCAGCCATACGCTTTGTCAGCACAGTGACGATAATACGCTCTTTTTTAGCGACAACTTTATGTATCTCTGATAACAGGTCATCCACTTGAGTTGAAGCAGGCCGAACCTCAACTTCTGGATCAATCAATCCCGTCGGGCGCACCACCTGTTCAACAATCGCTTGTTGATTAGCAGCCTCGTATTTACTCGGTGTCGCAGATACAAAAATCATTTGAGGGGACTCTTCCTCCCACTCTTCAAATTTCATCGGTCGATTATCTAATGCAGAAGGTAGACGAAAACCATACTCAACCAGCGTCTCTTTACGTGAACGGTCTCCACGATACATCGCCCCGATTTGCGGCACAGTGACATGAGATTCATCCAGTACAAGCAAGGCATTATCCGGCAGATAATCAAATAAGGTTGGCGGTGCAGCCCCCGGCTCTCTACCAGATAGGTAGCGAGAATAGTTTTCGATGCCTGAGCAATACCCAAGCTCCATAATCATCTCCATATCATAGAGAGTTCGCTGCTCTAACCTTTGCGCCTCAACCAGTTTTTGATTATCACGCAGCTGTTTTAATCGTTCTCGTAGCTCATCTTTAATTTTGTCGACCGCCGCCAGCAAGGTTTCACGGGGCGTAACATAATGGGATTTTGGATAAATAGTCGCGCGGGGAACCCGACGTAGTATTTCACCGGTCAAGGGATCAAAGTAACTAATCTCTTCAATCTCTTCATCAAACAGCTGGATACGGATCGCTTCCTGCTCAGATTCTGCCGGAAACACATCAATCACTTCACCTCGTACACGGTATGTACCACGATGTAGCTCTATATCATTACGCGTATACTGCAACTCAGCCAAACGACGTAATACGGCACGCTGATCAATAATATCGCCACGATCAATATGCAGCATCATGCCCAAATAAGATTTAGGATCACCCAACCCGTAAATAGCTGAAACGGTGGCAACAATAATAGCATCGTCCCGCTCCAACAACGCTTTGGTTGCTGACAATCGCATCTGCTCTATATGGTCATTGATAGAGGCATCTTTTTCAATAAAGGTATCTGAGGACGGTACGTACGCTTCCGGCTGGTAATAATCATAATAGGAAACAAAGTACTCGACCGAATTATCAGGAAAGAACTCTTTAAATTCACCGTAAAGCTGGGCCGCTAATGTTTTATTATGCGCCATTACAATGGTTGGGCGCTGAACTTGAGCAATCACATTAGCAATCGTAAAGGTTTTCCCTGAACCGGTTACCCCCAAAAGCGTCTGCGCTGCCAGCCCCGACTCTATACCATCAACAAGTTCCGCAATTGCTTGAGGCTGATCACCCGCCGGAGCAAATTTTGAATGGACTTTAAAGCGCTCTTTCATACCATAACCATGTAAAGATAAACCGCGCATTATAGCCCACTCCCTTTTATTTTGAGCAGTTATTTGCCCAGCCAAGCAGACAATCAAAGCAATAAAGTTTCCTTTAATAGAATTATGAGCAATATATTGCGCCAAAAAGACGTTTTTTAACCCAAACAGGATTCATGCTGGCTTTTCTTTCCTGTATTATTAGCGGGTTTGGGGATGTCTAATCTAGTTTTGCTATGCATCTCTACTGATTATATCGCTACCTGCTGATGCGTCCCTTTCATACCATTGTACAAGCAGGTAATTTTTTGAGGATTTAGGCTTGAACGTTCAACTTTCAGACCGCGTCAACAACATAAAACCTTCACCCACGCTGGCGGTTACTAACCGTGCAGCCGAATTGCGCGCGGCAGGTAAGAACATTATTGGCCTGGGTGCTGGTGAGCCAGACTTTGATACGCCCGATCACATCAAACAGGCCGCCATCCAGGCGTTAAATGAAGGTTTCACTAAATACACCGCCGTAGACGGTACGCCATCCCTAAAGAAAGCGATTATTAACAAATTCAAACAGGATAATGGCCTAGCGTACGAAGCGAACCAGATCCTCGTTTCCTGTGGCGGCAAACAAAGCTTTTTTAACTTATCACTTGCGCTATTAAATGAAGGTGATGAAGTTATCGTGCCAGCCCCTTATTGGGTGTCTTATCCCGATATGGTCATTATGGCCGATGCAAAGCCGGTTATTATCACTACAACCCAAGCACAGCGCTTTAAAATGACGCCGGAGCAACTTGAAGCCGCGATCACAGATAAAACGCGCTTGGTGGTTTTAAATAGCCCATCAAACCCAACCGGTGTTGCATACAGCCTTGATGAACTCAAAGCATTGGCCGAGGTACTGTTAAAGTACCCTCAAGTATTAATTGCAACCGATGATATGTATGAGCACATTCGCTTGAATGATAAGCCATTCATCAACATCTTAAATGCATGTCCAGCACTATATGATCGCACCATTGTATTGAATGGCGTATCAAAAGCTTACTCAATGACAGGTTGGCGTATAGGCTATGCCGCAGGACCTGCTTGGTTGATTGGCGCAATGAAAAAGATCCAATCACAAAGCACATCTAACCCTACGTCAATTGCCCAAGTCGCTGCACAAGCCGCTCTTGAAGGTTCACAGGATTGCGTTAAAGAGATGGTTGTCGCCTTCAAGGCACGTCATGAGTATGTTGTTAAAACACTTAACACTATACCCGGTGTTAGCTGCATTCCTGCTGACGGCACTTTTTATGCATTTCCTAGCTTTCAAAACGTGATCGATAATGATGACCGCTTTGACGATGATATCGCACTTGCTGAGTTTCTATTGATAGAAGCTGGCGTCGCACTTGTACCGGGCTCCGCCTTTGGCGCACCCGGCAATATGCGCTTATCTTTTGCAACCAGCATGGATGTACTTGAAGATGCGCTTGGACGCATCAGCAAAGCACTCTCTGCCTAAGCGCGTAGACACCAAAAAAACCGAGCCGATGTGCTCGGTTTTTTCTATCTATAGGAACCTTCTCGCAACGTAAGCATCAGAGAAATGACTTATAAAAAGGGAGATATTTCGATGCTAGGTAAATTAAGCTGTTTAAGCCGCTCTTCGTGGTATTGGCTCGGGCTCATTATCCTCGGCCTTAGCATGGAAGGCATAGCCCTATTTTTTCAATACGGATTAAATTACGGCCCCTGTGTGCTCTGCATTCATGTTCGTATCTGGGTTATGGCCTTAACCGCTGTCGCCATCTTAGGTTTTTTTGCTCGAAAAGCCCCTTGGGGTGCAAAGCTCTCCCACTTACTGATGCTTGTTGTCAGCCTTGGCTTAACAGAACGTTCTTGGCAAACACTGGCAGTTGAACGCGGCTGGGTCATTGATAGCTGCAGCATGAACAGCGGTCTACCTAACTGGTTTGCACTGGATCAGTGGTTCCCACAAGTATTTGAACCTTGGGAGCCTTGTGGATATACGCCAGAGCTCCTCTTCGGTATCACTATGGCTGAAGGCTTGATGCTAATATCCATTCTGCTGTTGGGCGTCTCTATACTATTTAGTGCGCTTAAGTTTCGCAGCAAATAAACACCGCTAAAATAACGTAAATAACCTGTCAGCCCCGCCCATCGCTACAGGTTATTTACGTACCTTTCCCCAGTGAACGATTCAGTCAGCAAAATAAATCTTTTCTGTTACTGACACACCGCCCTGCTGACCTAACAATAAAACGCTACTGTTTCTCCTTTTGAGCGCACCTATGAAGCTGTCAGCAAACACAATGAAGCACTTACTCAACCTATATCCGCCCTACATCGGCGCAGGTATAAAAGTTGAACACATCTCTCCCAACTGGAATCAGATTACCGCATCAATGAAAGTACGCTGGTACAACCGCAACGCCGTCGGCACCCACTTTGGCGGTAGCATCTATTCCATGATCGACCCACATATCATGCTAATCCTGATGAAAAAACTCGGTAAGGAATACTGGGTATGGGATAGCGCAGCTGAAATTGAATTTATCAAAGCTACCCGAAAAAAGATAACTGCACAGATTCAGGTGGATGATACTGAAATAGAACGTATTAAAGCCCTAGCCAATACGGGTAAAAAACAGTTCCCTGAATTCCACATAGCGATTATTGATAGCGACAACAGCTTAATCGCCCGTGTTAAAAAAGTACTCTATGTTAAGAAGCGCCCACCCTCGAGTGAATAAATTTGTTATTAGATTACCCGCTTTCTGTCACTGACTCCGCTCCGTTTGACCTTTAAATTATTAGCATCGAACAATGGTTTGCCATTGGCCTAATGCGATCACGTTTAAAAATAACAATAATGAACGGCAACAGGAGCGCTCCAGTGATATTCATCCTCACCCCTATTATTAAACTAATGGACAGGCTGCCCTACCTATACAAGTTTATATTAGTTAGTACCGTATTTACCCTGCCATTAGCCCTGCTCTGCGCAGTTCAAATTCAGCATTTAAAAGCCGATATTACCGACACAAATCATAGACTGGCCGCCATCAATAAACTCAGCAGTGATTACCAGCTATTAAACGCCTTTACCGAGTACCGAGACCTACGCTTTATTACCGGCTTTTTAAACACAGAAATACCGCAAATCTACCAACAACAAAAAACCGCACTGAGCGATAAGATCACCAGAAAACTGAGCACCGAATCGAACCTTGCGAGTTTATGGAAAGAGATAGAAACAAGCCAATACTCAACCTTAGGCTTAGAGCTTGAAAATCGTTTTCAACACTTCAACCAACTTCCCTTAACACTGATAACCGCCAGCAAAGACGCGAGCTTTAAGTCAGGCATAACCCGTGACATCGACACGCGTATCTACATGATCTTACGTATAATGCTGGAGGAAGTCCCCGCCACATTAGACTATTTCGGCGCCACAAGGGACTACGTAGGGCACGGCCTCATCACCGGCTATCTGGGCTCTGCCGCACTTGACCATTTAAATCAACTTTATGACCACCTACAAACCCAGGCATCAGCATTGGAAGCCAGTACCGAAAAGCTGGCACAACTAAAAACAATCGACCCCACGTTTATAACCCGGAGCCACGCCGCCCACCAAGCCGTTCGAGACTTCGCTGACAAGCTCGACAGGGAGATTATTATCGGCGAAGCCATGGCGCAGACGTGGGAGGATTTCTTCGACGCCTCCGCGCACAACCTGCAACCACTATTTCAGTTTTCAGAGTACGCCCTAGACTATGCGGCCTTACTACTAGAGCAACGCCTATCACAACAAACCCACAAGCTATACAGTCTCATCGCCGCCATCACCTTAATTATGCTATTAGCCGCATACTTCTATCTAGGGTTTAATATTTCGGTGCAACGGAATATGAAAGTCGTGCTCAACGCCGCCCAACGCATCGCGCAGGGCGATTTGACCGCAGCATTAACCCCACAATCAAAAGATGAGATGGCTCAACTCAGCACTCAATTTAACGAGATGAGACAACGCATTCACCTACTGATAGAACAGGTAAAACTTACGGCTACGAGTGTAGATGAACAATCTACACGCTTAGATATCACCGCGCAGAACTCCAGTCATTCAGCACAACAGCAAAAACAGCAAACGACAGAAATAACCCTCATTATTAACGAGATGTCCGCCCTTGCAGAAAGGATAAGTCATGAAATCAACAACGCCTCCCATGAAGCGTCTCAAGCCAATGCGCTAGCCACTAAAAGCAACGCGCATGTTCAATCCGCACTCGACCAAATAGAACAGTTTTCAGCGCATTTAACAGAATCTAGCCGCTCAATTGACCACTTAGCAGCCAAAAGCAGTAATATCGTTAAAGTCCTCGATGTCATCAAAGCCATTGCCGAACAAACAAACCTGCTAGCCCTTAACGCGGCGATCGAAGCCGCACGCGCAGGTGATAAAGGACGCGGCTTTGCCGTTGTTGCTGATGAAGTACGCAACTTAGCCCAGCGTACACACAGCTCAACAGAGGAGATAGAAAACATGCTCAATGAGTTTAAAAAAGGGGTCGACAGCGCTGTTATTGAAATGAACCAAAGTGCACAGCAAGCGGAACAAACCGTATCTCAGTCAAAAGCGATCAGTTCAGCACTTAATGAGATAACGGAATCCGTATCAACAATCTCAAACATGAACCAGCGCATTACACATTACTCCGATGAGCAATCGAACAACGCACTCAACATCAAGGACCGTATCTCACAGGTAAACCAAGCCAGCAAACTAACCGCCCAAGGCGCAGACGAAACAGCAAAAGCGTGTGGTCAGATGAGCGAACTCTCCGATCAACTGAAAAGCATCATCACCGCATTCAAACTATAAATGTCAGCCATAAAAAAGCCCGCTTAAAAAGCGGGCAAAATAACAGGATGTTACTAAAATAAGGCTTAGTACGTATATGTAGGCACCGACAGGCGGTTTGAATGAGAAGACCTCAACAACGCCTTAACAGAAGCGGCTACAGCCCTAAATGCACCGGCGAACACTTCGCCACGCTGCTTATGGGCTAACGCGATGTAATACGCAGTATCTACATCACCGCAAGCATTAAGACGTACTGACATTTCCGATTCGTTATTCACACATACACCAAATTAAATCAACAAAACATTAAAAGAAGCCCCGCCAATCGAACACGTATATTCACTCAACAAAATCACATATAAAAAATAACTTACTGTAATTAAAGAGAAACATATCTGCTGTTGATTAACGATGAAGTACATACTAAAGTCTATCGAGAAGATTAACAAACGACTGTTTTTCACTAAATAGATGAATTTATCTAATCTATAGGAGATTACTATCAGACGCCTCCCCCCCCTTAATGCGCTACGCAGTTTTGAAGCAGCCGCCCGCACAGGTAGCTTTAATAAAGCAGCCGAGGAGCTATTTGTTACCCCCTCAGCCGTTAGCCACCAGATAAAAAGTCTGGAAGCATTTTTAGGCGTGCAACTTTTTGAGCGTATTAAACGCCAGGTGAAATTAACCCCGCCGGGTGAGCGCTACCTTCTCGCCATTCAGTCCGCGTTAGATGAAATAGATGACGCTACAAAAAAAATGATGACGGTCCCTAATTCAAATATCGTCAATTTAAGCGTAGCGCCCGCGTTCCTAACCCGCTGGCTCGTACCCAGAATCAATCACTTTCAGTCCCTCAGCCCAGATGTGGAACTTCGATTAACCGCATCAATGAGCCAGATCGATTTTCGCTACAGCGATATGGATATGGCCGTGTTTTATGGTGATGGCAACTGGCCTGATCTCCACTACCACCTATTACGCAACGTACACTTAGTCCCCGTATGCAGCCCCAAACTTTTGCAGGGAAAAGCCAGCATAGAATCAACTGAAGATCTTCTACAGCACACACTTATCCACATATCTAAACGGGATACCGAGTGGCAATCCCTGCTAGAACAAAACGGCGTTAACAAAATAGAGAAGGCACGTAGCATGACGTTTTCCAGTACATCACTAGCATTAGGTGCAGCAATGGAGGGCTTAGGCATCACCTTGGCTGACCGCGGCCTTGCTGAACGGGAACTGGAATATGGACAACTCATCTGCCCACTGGATATATCCTTAGATACACAAAAGTCGTTCTACTTGGTTTATCAAAAAGGACGCCCTCTCACCGAAAGCATGCAGGCGTTTAGAGATTGGATACTTGAAGAGATGCAAACGGAACAACGCGCACTGCAACAGTCTGATATATAAGAATTTCCCACCCATGCGCCTAGAAAAACACCTACAACTCTTAGGTAGAGTTTGTTAGTCTGCTATGTCCCTATGCCATCGGTATCATTGTATCTATATACCTTTAATACAAACCGACCGGCTGGTTTTGCTCTGTCACTAAGACGAACTAATGGGGATTCAAGAACAGATTGTTGCAATTCTTGACATTATAAAACATTGTGGCGTCACTTGATCCCGCTACAATAGCTCCTTACAAATCTGCATCAGAGATATAACAATAATGTGCATGCTAAAAAAACATTACTTAACGCTCGCGGCGTTAATTTTTACCCTACTCCCTGTAGCCGCCTATGCTCAAGGGCTTCCCGCTGAAGTAGTGACCGTTTCCAACTCTCTCTTAGATAAAAAAATCTCTGCTGTAGGTAATTTAAGAGCGAATGAATCTGTCATGTTACGACCCGAACAAAGCGGTCGTATTGAAAAAATACTATTCACTGAAGGCGAAAAAGTAGAGCAAGGCAAACCGCTCTTCATTTTAGACAGCTCCGTCTACATGGCCGAGCTTAAATCAGCCCAAGCCAGTGTTCAGTTGAGCCGTGTTGACTATGAACGCGCGAAAAGCCTATTAAGTAAAAAAGTAGGCTCGGCCCAAGATCGTGACAGCACATTAGCGCAACTACGTGTTGACCAAGCACACCAAGCATTGGCACAAGCCAAGCTGGATAAAATGACCATCAAGGCGCCTTTTACCGGTTACACAGGTTTGCGCTTAGTCAGCCCCGGTGATTTTGTAAACCAGGGCGAAAGTTTAGTAAAACTGACCGATTACAGCACATTAAAACTTGATCTAAAGTTTCCTGAAATCTACCTATCCGAGCTACAAATAGGCCGCGTCATTGAGATTCAAGTCGACGCCCTACCCGGCGAAGTGATTAAAGGCAAACTCTCAGCGATCTCACCTAGCTCAGACAGCAATGCCCATAACATCGAAATCCGTGCAGAGATTCCTAATAATGACGGCAAACTGAGACCCGGCCTATTTGCACAAGCCTCTCTACTTGTGGACCAGCAAGAAACCGTTGTTATACCTGAGCAAGCCATTGTTCCCAAAGACGGCCAGTTCTTTGTAATGACCGTCACTGAAGACCATAAAGTTAATATGATTCCCGTCAAAATGGGGCAACGTCGTCCGGGGGTTGTACAGATCATTGAAGGACTCAGCGCGGGTGATATTCTGATTATTGCAGGGCAGATCAAACTCAAGCCCGGTATGCCAGTGACCCCCATCTTTGTTGATGGTAGCCAAAAAGAAAACGCAACGGCGAAACAGGGTTAATCCATTATGGTTCTTTCAGAAATCAGCATAAAACGCCCTGTACTCGCGACGGTGATGAGCTTATTAATCTTGCTCATCGGTTTTATCTCATATGACCGCTTATCCGTACGTGAATACCCTAAAATCGATCTACCGGTTGTGACGGTTGAAACCACTTACCCCGGTGCAAGCGCCTCAATTATTGAAACCCAAGTAACGCAAATCATTGAAGATTCGTTATCGGGTATTGAGGGGATCGATTTCATGAATTCGATCAGCCGTACCGAAAAATCACAGATCAGTATCACCTTTAATATCGATCGCGAACCGAATGCTGCCGCAGCCGATGTGCGCGACCGTGTCAGTCGTATTACCGGCCAACTACCTGATGATATAGACCCACCAGTCGTCACCAAAACGGAAGCGGATGCCCAACCTATTATCTGGTTAGCCTTTAACTCCGACCGCCACGATATGATGGAGGTCACGGAGATTGCAGATCAGCGCGTTAAAGATCAGCTGCAAACAGTCTCCGGGGTTGCAAACGTCAGAATCTTTGGTGAGCGTAAATACTCCATGCGAATATGGCTCGACCCTGCACGAATGGCCGCTTACAAGGTTATTCCAAGTGATATCGAAACGGCATTAAGCCATCAAAATATTGAGATACCGGCTGGCCGTATAGAAAGTAAGGAGCGAGAGTTCACTCTGCTCGCCAAAACCGATGTAAACGATGTTGACGCCTTTAAGCGGATTATTATTCGCAATGCAGACGGCTACCCTGTACGTATTCAAGATGTTGCTCGAGTAGAGATCGCCCCTGAGAACATACGCCGTATCACCCGCTATAAAGGTGAAAATGCCGTTGCACTGGGTGTCGTAAAACAATCGACCGCTAACCCCCTCGATGTTTCTAAAGGGATTCGCGCAACGCTGGACAGAGTAAAACCAACCCTACCTGAAGGCATGAGCGTTGAAGTGGCGTATGACTCCTCCATCTTTATTGAAGAGTCCATTAAATCGGTCTATCAGACACTGATACAGGCCGGTATTCTCGTCATCTTTGTTCTACTTTTCTTTTTAAGAAATATACGCGCAACCTTAATCCCAGTGGTTACTATTCCTTTATCATTAATCGGCGCATTAGCCATGATGTATTGGATGGATTTCAGCATCAACACCCTAACCTTGCTCGCACTCGTGCTAGCGATAGGCCTGGTTGTCGATGATGCAATTGTGATGCTGGAAAACATTTACCGCCATGTGGAAGATGGATTAGACCCCATCCAAGCCGCCTTTAAAGGCGCAAAAGAGATCGGCTTTGCGGTATTAGCCACAACCATTGTACTTGTCGCGGTCTTTGCACCGGTGGCGTTTTCAGAAGGTCGTACGGGCAAACTCTTTACCGAATTTGCATTAACACTGGCTGGCGCCGTTGTGGTCTCCACCTTTGTGGCACTCACCTTATCACCGATGATGTGCTCACGTTTACTTAAGCACGAAAAGCGTCACTCCACCTTTTTCAATTTAATTGAAGGCTTATTAGTCGCGGTCACCCGTGGTTACGAACGCGCGTTAGGAAAACTACTTAAATCGCGCTTACTCGCCATACTGATTATGCTGTTAAGCTTTGCCGGCGCTACCTTCTATTACTTACAGTTACCACAAGAGTTAGCCCCTTATGAAGACCGGGGTACAATACTCAACTTTGCCCTCGCGCCAGATGGCTCATCAGTCGATTATATCGATCGCTATACACGCCAGATTGAAGCGACTATCAGTAAAACGCCAGAAACCGATCGATACTTTACCGTTGTCGGCTTTCCGTCCGAAACTAACGCCTTAGTCTTCCAAGGCCTTAAACGCTGGGAGGAGCGCGACAAAAAACAGCAAGCGATCGTACTCGAACAAACGCCTAAGCTGTTTGGTGGTATTCCGGGCATTATGAGCTTCTCCCTGAACCGTCCCTCGTTAGGACAGAGCTTTATCTCCCGTCCCGTTGAATTTATTGTCAAAACAAACGGCACCTATGATGACTTAAAACGCATCACCGACCAGTTAATGGCAAAGGTGTATGAGAACAAAGGCTTTGCCCAACCGGATTCGGATCTGAAACTCAATAAACCTGAACTGCAGATCAATGTGAAACGTGACAAGTTGTCAGATATGGGCGTTGATGTCTCAGATTTAGGCCGCACCTTAGAAACCTACATGGCAGGACGTGAAGTCACCCGCTTTAAGCGCTTAGGCGAGCAGTACGAAGTCATTGTTAAAGCAGACGATGAGCAACGTCGTGACCCAAGTGATCTCACCGACCTCTATATGCGCACCGGCAGTGGTGATATGGTCCAACTCTCAAACTTAGTTGAGATCAACGAAACCGTAGCGCCACGAGAACTTAACCACTTTGATAAAGTTAAAGCGGTTAAAATACAAACTCAGCTGGCACCGGATTACAGTTTAGGTGAAGCACTGGCGTTTCTTGAGAAAGAGTTGGCCCATATTGCTCCCCAAGCCTCTTTTGATTACACCGGCTCCTCGCGAGAGTTCAAATCCTCAAGCAGCAGCATGCAGGTCACCTTTATACTGGCCCTGGTTGTTGTATTCTTAGTGCTTGCGGCGCAGTTTGAAAGCTTTAAAAATCCAATGATTATTATGCTATCGGTTCCCCCTGCGATCTTTGGCGCACTGTTTGCGTTACACTACAGCGGCGGTTCACTCAGCGTATACAGCCAAATAGGCTTAATCACCTTAGTCGGATTGGTCACTAAACACGGAATTTTGATAGTTGAGTTTGCTAACCAACTACAAGACCAAGGGAAAGAGCTGCAAGCTTCAATTTTAGAAGCAGCTTCCCTACGCTTACGCCCAATCCTAATGACAACAGGCGCGACTGTATTAGGCACCGTTCCACTTGCTTTTGCTTTTGGTGCCGGTGCAGAATCACGTCAACAGATAGGTTGGGTTATTGTCGGCGGGATGACATTTGGTACACTATTAACATTATTTGTCATTCCTACAGTTTACAGTTATTTAGGTAAGCGAACTTTTAAAGAAGTTCAGCCTGAACAGGTTTAAGGACGTTCATTGCATGAAAACCAAACAATTCCTACAAGCTTCTTGCCTAACATTAGCCGTCAGTGTGGCGCTGACGAGCCAAGTCAACGCTGGGCAACTCGCTGATATATATCAACTGGCATTAGCGAATGATCCGCAATTGAAAGCGGCTGAAGCAGCTTACAATGCAGATAAAGAGATCGAGGCACAGAGCCGTGCCTCTCTTCTACCTAATTTAAGCCTAGATGCGAGCACAAAGTCGATTGATAGCGACACGGCTAATTATAACAATCACGGTTATACCTTATCGTTAACCCAGCCGGTGTTTAATGCCGCGTCTTGGTTTACCTTTAAACAAGGTAAAGTGTTATCGCAACAAGCCGCTCTGCAGTTTGACCTTGAGCAACAAACACTTATTAGCCGCACAGTTGAAGCCTACCTCAGCGTTTTACGCGCAAAAAGTGAGCTACAAACATCAGAAGCTCAAGAGCGCGCCATTAAGCGCCGTTTAGACCAAGTTAACGCGCAGTTTGAAGTCGGTTTAATTGCCAATACCGATGTTCAAGAAGCTCAAGCCTCTTACGATAATGCCCGCGTAGCACGTATCGCTGCTGAAGGTGACTTAGATAATAGCTATGAAGAGCTAGCAAGGCTGACCGGTAAAAGCTTTGATGTCATCGCACAGCTGTCCAACGATTACCCCATTGAAGAACCGTCACCCGCACAAGCCCAGCCTTGGCTCGACAAAGCGATGACCAGCAATTTAAATTTAAAAATTGCTAACCTCTCCACTGAGGCAGCCCGTCGCGCAGCACAAGCCGGCCATGCAGGTCACTACCCTACATTAAACCTAACGGCTAATTACGATTATGATGAAGGTACATCGGTCAGCAATGATGGTAGCGATACAAGCTCCATTGGCTTAACCTTATCAGTCCCTCTCTTTTCCGGCGGCTCTGTCAGTTCAAAATCAAGAGAGCTGGAACAACGACTTGTACAAAGCCAGTTTAATCGGGATGACACCTTAAGAGCGGTCACACAATCAACCCGCAGCCTTCTACGTAACTTACGTACAGGCGCGCTCAGTGTCCAAGCCCTTAAACAAAGCATCAAATCTAGCGAGACCGCATTACAAGCCACAGAAGAAGGCTACAACGTGGGTACACGTAATGTTGTCGATGTGCTTCAAGCCGAGCAACAACTGTATTCATCCCAACGGGATTATGCTTCTGCGCGATTTGATTTTGTACAAAACCTAATTACCTTTAAGCAACAGCTGGGCACCCTGAGTCCAGAAGATATCAACGAACTCGACAGCTGGTTAAAGTAAACAGCGCTTTGTTATCGCGCTCATACATTAGTCATCTGCATCCGATTGAGCGGCTTCCCATCCGAGGATAGCCGCTTTTCTATCTATACCCCAACGATAATGCCCCATCTCCCCTGTCTCACGAATAACACGATGGCAAGGTATGAGAAAACCAAGGCTATTAGCCCCTACCGCACTGCCAACCGCCCGCGAAGCGTTAGGCGAGCCGATCAGTTTCGCCACCTGAGAGTAGGACACTAACGCACCTCTCTCTACCCGAAGCAACGCTTCCCAGACTTTAAGTTGAAAATTTGTCCCTTTAAGTAACAAATGCAACGGTTTATCGCCTTTTTTAAGGGTAAAGATCGTATTAATAACCCCCTGCGCCTGCTGATCGTCCCGTGTAAAACACGCACCACTCCAACGCTGAAAGAGGGCCTGCTCATGGGTCTCACTCTGCCCTTCCGAAAAGATTAAATGACAGATCCCCCGTCCAGTCCAAGCCACATAGGCAGATCCAAAGGGCGAATCACCGTAACCATGAAAAACCTCTAACCCCGCACCTAATGCTTTTATTTCACCCGGGGTCATCGCCTCACAACTAACTAACAGATCATGCAAGCGGCCTGGCCCTGACAAGCCAACATCCAATGCCGTATCTAATACACTCTTAGACTGACGCAGGGCGTGTTTTGCCCGCTCCTTAGTGAGGTATTGCATAAACCGCTTTGGAGAGACCCCTGCCCACTGGGTAAACATACGCTGAAGATGGCCTTCACTAATCCCCAGATGTTGAGACAACACCGATAAGGATGGCTGCTCCTGCACATGGTTAGACAAGAAATGAATCGCTTTTTCTATCACGTGATAAGATGGGCCTTCCTCATACAGAGCGACAGGCTCATGTACGTTGCACTCAGTTTTTTCCATGCTGATCTCTGTCTCCAAAACATCGTCTAACACCACGGATCATATGACCCCGTCAGCCATTGTAAAAAGGTAAAAACGGTACAACCACCCGTTTCCTGTGATGAAGCGTATTACTTATACACCGGATCAAAGCCCAAGCGCTCACCTTTAACATATTCTATTGATGCGTAGATAATAGGTAATGATTTTAATATTTGATCATATTTTATGCATCATTCAAAAAACAAACTAGACTGACATAGATGACCTTATAAAAGTGGGCGGAATGTCAGCGCTCTATTCAGTTAACACGCTCTTCATACGTGATGCGATGACTACTATATGAATCAAGGACAGAGAAATGTAAAAGCCTACTTTTATTTCCTTGGCTTCGTCGTAATCTTCATCGCGTTCACGGTCACATCTATCTACTCCTACCTACAATATTCCCACATCAGAACTGAGTTAATTGATGTAACAAAAAACAATGATAATCAATTGAGCGCAGCAATGGATATGCGTGTCGCGGTGAGAGAGCGGGCCATTCTGTTATGGCGTATGGCCCTACAAGACGATTACTTTGAAAGGGATGAAACCTTACAAGCGTTCTATGAGCACGGTTCAAACTATCATAAGTCCAGAATGCTGATCCTAACCTCGCACATGGACCCCGATGAAGCGTACTTAATGACCACGCTGGATAAAGAAACCAACAAAAGAGCACCGATTTTACGGGACTTTGCCAATAAGCTATTAGAGAAAAAGGACAACAAAGACCACACCCAATCACTCAACCAAGTACTGACCAATCAGATTGTAGTCGCTAATTTATTAGACAGTATGATCGCACTTCAGCAATCACAAAATGAATACTCCCGTTACCATTCAGCAGAAGAGATGGCCAACCTCCTCTCTAAAATGATTCTATTCATGATCATCATTATCGCCGGCGGCTTTATGTTTGCAACCTATGTCATTATGACAACAACCAAACAGAGCCAATTACTGGAAAAAATGAACGATGAGTTAGAGCACCTCGCCTGCCATGATCACTTAACCGGTCTACCTAACCGGATGCTGTTACTGCAACAATTAGAGCGGTTACTCTCCACCGTCCACCGTAAAAAAATTCAAGCCGCATTGATGTTTATCGATATTGATAACTTTAAAGAGATTAACGACACCTTTGGTCACGATTTCGGTGATCACTGTTTAAAAGATTTGACCCAGAATATGCTAAAAATCATACGGGGAGCTGATATTTTAGGACGGCTTGGAGGGGATGAGTTTTTAATACTGATCAACGAGATTGAATCATCCAACCAGATGATCGTCATTGCACATAAACTACTCGAAAGCCTCAATACCCACTATACCCTAGCGGATAAGACCGTCACCATATCAGCCAGCATTGGCATTTATATGCTGTCTGACGAAACAACGGGGGCAAAAGACGCTATCGACTTAGCCGACAAAGCGATGTACCAAGCAAAAAAATCCGGCAAAAACCGCTTCGTTATCGTCTAATTTAATCCTACCTAATACCTGTTGTAGTCACAGGTATTATTGTTCATTCCCTTAAAGCTGCTAAAATTGCGCTCCTGTTTATTTAGGTGCTGATCATGTCTCAAATTTCTTCGCTTACAGAGTTACTACGCCAAAGTGGCGGTCAATTCCGATTCTTTGATATGGGTCGTCGGGTCCAGAAGTTTTCCGTCGAACAGTTTGAAAAAATTGAGAACCAGCAAACACCTTATCCCTACCCTTACCTGCAACATGCATGGGTCGCGTTAATGGTATGGAACCCTAAAAACAAACAGCAAGGCGCAGCCTGGTTCCTTAAATTGCCCTTAGATGAGCAAGGGTTTCTGATCCAAGCGGTACGTGACGACTTACTCTCACGCTTACTGAAAAATGCGGGCGGCGTTCTGCAACACGAACAAAGCGGCGAAGTGCCTGACGATGCCTTAAAAGACAACCCCTTTTCCTTTAAGCCCGATCAAGAGAAAATGGCGATATTTCACGCCTACTCGACGTTGACCTCAAGTGAGCCCGCCTCACAATATTTTGAGCACGCTCAACAATACTTTGCCGGCCAGATAGGGTTTGATAATTGGCAATCGCTGGGTTTTCAAGGTATTGCAGACTTAGTCGTACGTCATGAGAAAGGCAGCAACAGCAAAGTCATTACGCAAGCGATTCCACATCTTCCCGACGTCCCCTTTGAAGTATTGTGCACCTGTTTGGAAAGCATTCAACCGGATCACAGCCTGTATGAAGCCTTATGTCTTCGCGCGGAACAAACACTGACACAAGGTACCGCTAACGCCAATCATATAGCGGCACTTACACGAGGCTTATCGAGTGGCCCAACAACGTCACGAAAAATGGCCCTCATAAAACAGATACTTGATACAGATTACGCCCTTGAGCCTGAAGTGATCACCGCCATTGCAACCCGTTGTCACGAATGCTTGCAAGAGCCAACGCTGTTACAGGTTTTCCTAGAAAAACTCGCCATAGGTGAAAGCGGCCAAACCGGTTTCTCACGGATTTTATCCGATCTTATGTTTATGCCCGCGCTCCGCGCATTAATTCTCATGCAATTTAGAAATGAAGACCGTAGCCCCGAATTAACTGCGGCAATAGGTGCCATGTTTGGCAGTGATTTTAGTTAAGATTAGCGGCTCGGATTATTACTCCGCACGAGGGTAAGCGCGCTTAAAACACAGGTCGTTACACTCAACTGTAACGACCACTCAGTGCGTTTATCGACACATTTCCAGCGTTCTGATATAGGTTTTCTGGATAATCAACGCATCATGACTCGCGCGATGACGTGCAATATTCAGCTCCTGCTCCACCTCGGTTTTAACTTGATGCCAAATAGCCATCTGCGGTTCAGATAAAATCATATCTAAAGCACTCACCCGAAACTGCATCGGCATACCGGCACGATAAAACAGCTTTATTAACCAGGTTTGGTCTACCCCCCAACCATCGCTATATACTGTTTTATTAAACAGGAAACGATTCAACTCACTCGCCACCTGAGCAACCGGTTTACCACATTGAACAAGCTGACTACGCGGGATGTTGTGATAGGTTTCCGCTTCCTCACTCCAGTGAACCCAATCATCTTTAGGCGCGATCAAACTGCAATAACGCTCATCATCAGACAATACAACGCCAACCTCAATAGGGTAGCTATCCACACCAAAGCCTGACGCCTCAAGATCAATAATATAAGGACACTCTATTTTCGCGATAAGCCTACATCTCCCAAGGCAACTTTATTCATATGACATGCTGCGTGATTATTCCCGACCAATTGCGGCGCTTATACCTTGGGTGAGTGTCAACAAGTCCGCAGCGGACATCTCGATCTCTAAGCCTCGCTTGCCCGCGCTCATATAGATAGTTTCATGCAAGCTAGCGGAATCATCCAGCACCAAGGGTAAGCGTTTTTTCTGCCCCAAGGGACTAATTCCCCCAACAACATACCCTGTTGCACGCTCAGCATCTTTCGGCTGCGCCATGGTTGCCTTCTTAACCTTCAGTGCACTGGCGATCGCTTTAAGATCCAGCTGCCCAGAGACAGGCACAACCCCCACCGCGAGACGTTTATTGTCGCCATTTAGCTCCACCAGCAAGGTTTTAAACACCCGTGCAGGATCAATACCTATCGCCTCAGCCGCTTCGGTACCATATGACGCAGCGTTTGGGTCATGTTTATACTCATGCACTTGATGGGGCACGTTTGCTTTAATGGCTATATCGATAGCTGGGGTCATAACAAAACCTAACAACACATAAAAAATGACTTTAAAGCGGCTTGCTCTTTTATGGAAAGCGTCGCTAACTATTCTGTCGTTCGAATAAGGAGATCAGCAAGGTCGATTATATCCACAATAGTACCTTCACCTTTGCTGACTCGAATTATTTTATCTTTTAGTTTAATAATTTCTGTCGCAGTACGCTCTCTAGATAATCGAGATAAAAGGGACTCTGGTAGATAGGTTGATTGGTACCTTAACTCAACATCCAACACCTCTCCCCGCGCAACTTTCTTCTGCCAACCCGGAGGTAACTCGCCTCCTCTTTCTAACTTTTTACGCAACCCCTTAGGCAGCTCTTTTTTCTTCCCCCACTGTTTACCTGTATAAGGGTGGGCATCCGACTCCGCATACCGATAATAATCTAAGATGGTTTTCCGCTCAGCAGTAGAAAACAGGCCCTCTAAAATTGTCTCTGCTTCACTCACAAGTGAGTCAGCATTAAGGCCCGTTTTATCCTCATGTACATGGGACGATTTATAATCTGCCTTATTCTCTTTTTTCCCTGCCCATTCAGGCTTTGCCCCATAACTACTAATGGGCAACAAAACAAAAACCAAAACACCTACACTCAGTGATCGCATGATTTTTTTCATAGTTATAAACCTATTTCCTACTAATGTTAGAACCTTCGTGCGCCCTATTCACCACCGATACCTATATCGGTTTTACAAAGGTCAAAGAAAATCGACGCACCTCGGCCAACGGTAATTGCTCGGTTTAAGCTTAGGTTCGACAAGATTTATCGTTCCTTAAGCATCCAGGTCAATAACATTCATCTCAGCTTGGGCACCCTCGATGTTTGCCGCAAAGGCTGAAGCACTGACTCTAACCCATTGATCCGGATATCCAGCATCAACTCCATCAACGAGCCTAACTCCCCGTGGGGAAACCCTTTCTGGGCAAACCACAATAGATACTCTTCGGGTAGATCTAGCAGCACGCGGCCTTGATATTTACCAAATGGCATCTTCATATTGGCCAACTTAAGTAGATGTTTCTTCTCTAAATCCAAAACTTATCTCACATCTCATCGATTATCCCTCTGTTCATCGCTGAACTGAGATATTATTCTTGTTTACAGGTTTCTAAATCACATCGGGTTAGAGTAATGTCTGACAACATAGAATATCAACCTATTCATTGTGCTTTATATGACGGATTTGAGCTCGCATGTATGCGGAAAGAGGTACACAAGCTCACATGGTCAGATCAGGGCCAAACGTATACCCTCAAATTACGGTGTTTAAACCTACAATGTGAGCAGGGTGCGGAGTATCTTATTGCAGAAAGCCAAGAGCAGGCAGCTTACAAAATCCGATTAGATCACATTACCAGTACACTACCCTATTAAGCGTTAAGGATAATATCAGTGCCAAACACGCAATTAAGTACCATCAATATTTTCCCCGTAAAATCGATGGCAAACGTTTCATTATCCTCAGCTTTCGTCGGTGAGTCCGGTTTAGCCTTTGATCGCCGTTTTATGCTCAGTACCCCTACCGGTGAGCTTCTCTCTGCCCGTAATGTGCCTGAGTTGCTGCATTATCAGGCCTTAATCAAAGCAGATGGCCTAGAAATTATTTCACCTAAGGGCGACCATATCACGCTACGTTACCCTGAACTCTTTCAAAACTATCGTCAGGTTACGCTCTGGGGCACAGACGTTAACGCTCAACATTGCGGTACCCAATTTGATGAGTGGTTTACAGAAAGGTTAGGTGTGCCCTGCCAACTCCTTTATTTTGGTGAGCAATCGGAGCGTTATACTTCACGCCGGCCAGAAAAACCGGTCGCGTTTGCCGATGGATACCCATTATTGCTGATCTCAGAGGCTTCCTTAGCCGACCTTAACAGTCGCAGTGCCGCCCCCTCCGTCATGGATCAATTCCGTGCTAACTTAGTGGTCAGTAACTGCGAAGCATTCGCCGAAGATGGCTGGAAGCGAATTCGCATCGGCGAAGTAGAGTTTGAGATTGTAAAACCCTGCTCACGCTGCATCATGACAAGCTACGATCTAAACTCCCTTAAACCGATCAGCAAAGGCGAGCCGATTAAAACACTGTCTAAGTATCGACTGGGCGAGGATAACGAAATCTATTTTGGGCAAAACCTGATCCCGTTAAATGAAGGACAGATAGCGTTGAATGACACGGTCGAAGTGCTCGAAACTAAAGCGCCTGAGCAATACCCAGACAACGCCCCAGTTATTAACAATGCCGTAACAAACGCAGCATCAACAAACACGGCCCCCAGGTTAACAACCTCGCAAACCACATGGGATAACGACCAAACACTCAATCTAACCTGTGTCGCCCGCGTAGAGGAAACCTCTGATGTGGTGACCTTCCGCTTTCAACTACCCCAAGGTTATCGCGCAGACTATTTGGCAGGCCAATTTATCACCTTAAACCTCACGATCGATGGTTTACCTATTGCCCGTTGTTATACCTTATCGTCATCACCCTCTAGGCCCAGCGATATAGCGATTACGGTAAAACGCGTGAGTGGAGGTTGTGTCTCTAACTGGTTGCATGACAACCTCAATGTTGGCGACCACATTACGGCACTGCCCCCACAAGGGGTGTTTAATAAGAGCGTTCTACCAACAAACGCCCCTTGCCTCTTACTTTCAGCCGGCAGCGGCATTACCCCAATGCTCTCCATCGTCAGAGCACTAACCGATACCCATGCAGCCCAGGATATTATTTTTTACCATCAAGCGCGCACCGAAGCCGACTTAATCTGCCAAGATGAACTACGCTGGTTAGCGCAGCAGAACCCACAATTGAAACTACTGTTTTGCCTAAGCCAACCTGACCCGACATGGTCGGGGCTCAGTGGCCGTATCAACCTGACCCAACTACAACAGCAGGTGCCTGACCTTAAAGCCCGTACTGTTCTTTGCTGCGGCCCCGAAGGGTTTATGACCCAAGCGAAAACCTTATGTCAGCAATTAGGTCATCAGGAGGAAAACTGGCATGAAGAGAGCTTTGGTCTGCCGCCACACTCAACGATTCTATCGAGCCTGACAGAGGTTGAATTAACCATAAACGGCAGTACCATCGCCGGTGATAACCAAACCACCCTGCTCGACCAAGCAGAAGATGCCGGTATCTACATCCCCTCCGGTTGTAGAGCGGGCGTATGTGGTGCGTGCAAAGTCACGCTTATTAAAGGCGAAGTAGAACAGAGTTCCGACTTGCCTCTAAGCGACAAAGATAAACAACAGGGGGCAATCCTCGCCTGTAGCTCGATCCCTGAATCCGATTGTGAGATCGAATTTTAAACAAAAAAAAGCCCAGCTGATGACCAGCTGGGCTTTTCTAAAATTCTTAGCTTAAATTAAGCTACTTTTAATTCAGCAACTTTTTTAGCAGCTTCTTCAGCTAGCTCAGTTACTTTCTTGCCAGACTCTTCAACAGTTGCAACGTAAGCATCTTTAGCTTCAGCCATTGCAGCAACGCCTTTTTCAGCCGTTTCTGTCATTTTAGCTTCTACAGTTTTGTAGAATTTAACTTGTAGGTCTAGAGCAGCTTTAGGATCTTTGCATTCGCACAAAGTTTTGAACTGTTCAACAGACGCGTTAGCTAGTTCTTCAACGTATGCTTTCTGAAGGGAAACCAACGTTTCAACCGTCTTAGTATTTACATCAACTAAGTTCTGCATTGGTTTGAAAAGGTCAGCCATTTCTTTAGTAAGTTCTGGTTTGAAAAAATCAGCAAAAGGGTTAGTAGCAGCGTTCATATTTATATCTCCAATTATCATCATGCTGCAGTGCAGCAATCCATTACAGCTAAGATACGGCTTGTGCGATTTTTAGTCAAGCACTTTTTGTGCAGCGCACAATAATTTTTTTTCTAACCACAATTTTTAGCTAGAAAACGATCTAACTGATTAGCAAACGCCTGACGATCAGATTGATTAAACGTGTTTGGACCACCCGTATCAACACCCGAATTACGTAGAGTTTCCATAAAATCCCTCATCGATAATCGCTGTTTAATATTTTCAGGGGTATACAGCTCCCCACGAGGATTTATAGCAACACCCTTTTTATCAATCACTTCAGATGCCAAAGGAATATCTTGCGTCACCACCAAATCCCCCTCTTCCAGCTTCGCCACAATGTGGTTATCCGCTACATCAAATCCCTGCGGTACTTGAACCGCATTAATTAACGGTGATGGAGGTGTCGCCATATACTGATTGGCCACTAAGGTCATTGATACGTTTTTTCGTTCAGCCGCTCGGAAAAGAATCTCTTTGATTACTTTTGGACAAGCATCGGCATCAACCCAAATATGCATAGGTATCCTCTGTCAAAAATAGAATAAAGCCCCATCGTTACAATAATACTGCAATCACGCTGGGCCAATAATAAATACGATAAATAATTAAGGCCTCCCTTTATATAAGCAAAGCGTGTTGACCCACGACCATAACCTAAACAGCACTAAGCAATGCACCAAAAAAAACCAACTAGCACCTTATGCGTGCAAGCAAACCCTACCTAATCCAGTTAACCGCCCCACTATCGTCTCAAAACCTATAGATAACGCCCGAAAACTGAGCGTCCCACCACAAACCTATAGTTCTGGCTTAACTCTTGCAAAACAAACGAAGGGGACTGACTTTTTCGAGGAAGAACGCATGCTGCCATTATCTTTTGGTTATTCATTATTAAGCAAAGTATCGCTACAAACATCAGGGATTCTGCTGCTTTGTGGATGGCTATTGGTGATCGCCACTCAAGCCTACGATATCACGCAGGCACTATGGGTGTTAGTCCCCCTAAGCTACTTTCAGATCAGCTTTATTTTCATGTGCCAACGCCGTTGGGACAATCTAGTGTCTGTTATAAATGAATTTACACAACATAATTTACACTTCCGCGAACAACACTCAAGCAGCGATAAACCCCTAAGGGAGTTAACACAAAACCTTTATAGCCTTTCCCGTAATTATGAAGAGCTGAACGATCTATCTAACCAGCTCTGCAGTGAGATGAAATTCTCGACCCATGAATTGGAAAACCTCGCCAAGCATACCGCCGATGCCGCCTCTGAGCAGCAAAACCAATTACTCACGGTTGCAAGTGCCTCTGAAGAGATGAGTCAAACCGTCCACTTAATTAGAGAGCACGTGCAAAAAACCCACAGTAATGCACAGGACTCCCAAACCATGTGTATTGACGGTAGCCAAGAGGCGCACCAACTGAACAACTCTATTGTCGACGTACGTCAGCAATTTACAGAAGCGGTCACAAAAATAAACCAGCTCACCAGTGAAGCTGAAGCGATACAGGCCTTTGTCAGTACGATAGAAAAGGTCGCCGCACAGACAAACCTACTCGCCTTAAACGCAGCGATAGAGGCTGCACGCGCAGGTGAAGCGGGCAGAGGGTTCGCTGTTGTCGCCGACGAAGTCCGTCAATTAGCCGGTAACACTGAGAAAGCTACCAGCGACATTACGCACCTCGTCAGCTCAATGCTTAACCGCGTAGGCGAAGTCACCACCAGCATGGAAAGCTGCGAGACGATGCTCTCAACCGGTTCAAACACATGCACCCGTATGCTTGACCTATTACACGCCATTGAAAACGGCAGTAATACAAGTTTGGCCTTTATTAGTGAGGTCAACCATTCGATTGATGAGCACGCCTCGGCCAGTAATGAGCTCAGCGAAAAACTGACCAATATCGGCATGTTATTACAGCAACATAGCGAGCAAGCCAGTTCACTCACTGAGCTAACCGGCTATCTTGAAAAGTTAGCTGAAAAATCAGCTCAAAAGGAGGCTGTCGCATGATCGAAGCCGGTATTTTCAGTGCCCTACTCTTTGTGATGATCAGTGCCAATCTCTATCATCGTAGCAAATTGGCAAAACGACGCGCCATCAAACGTCAGCGAGGCATCAGCCAACTCTCACTTATCCTTGAGTTGATACAAAAGATGCAGCGCCATCGCGGCCTCTGCGCTAACCTCACGCAAAACCAGACAGAACAACGCCGCTTGAGTATGGATATCGACTACCTCTGGTCCTCTCTCATAAGCGAAGATTATGCAGGAAATTTGATCCGAGTTAAGCGCCAGCAGATCAATTGGCAAGCGATCAGCGCCGCCCCCGAAAACAGTTTTATGCCCCACTGCCAACTGATTGAAAAACTTCTGCATGAGTTAACCGTCATTGCCGATACCTGCTCACTTACCGCGCAGGAGAGAAATCATGACAATCAAAACCTATGGCATAACGTACTAAAACGTCCACAGTTTGCCGAATCATTGGGACGTTTAAGGGCCTTAGGCAATAAAGCAGCCTCCCTAGGACACTGCCCTGCAGATATCCGTGTCCAGCTTCTCTATCAACTACAAAATATAGAAAAGCATCAGATAGAGGGCGGTAATACGCGGCAAATTATCACACTGATTAATAATGAAATACTGACCCCAGAGCAGATCAGCATAGAGCCTCGGGTTTATTTTAATCAGCTCACCCAAGCCATTGATGAACAACTTTCCATCACACGCGACCATCTTAGCCAACTAAGCTAACTCTCTTAATAGATACGCCTGGCCCCGTGTGCAAAAACACAGCTGAGGGGACAGGCGCTCTCTACACGGCACTCGTCACACCACCCACACTTACTTAACTCGCAAACGTCACGCCTTAAGGGCTAAAAACCACCTATCACTCGGTCTGCGCTTTTCCTCTTGCCCTCACTCCCATACAATTAGGCTCAACAATAAGCTCTTAACGGATACCGCTATGCCTAAGGCCTCAGAATTAAAAAAAGGAATGGTCGTCGAGATCAATAACAACTATTACTCTGTTCACAGTATTGATGTTCGCAGCCCAAGCTCTCGCGGTGCCAACACCTTATATAAAGTGCGTTTCAGCCAGCTACCCGGCGGAGGCAAATATGAAGAGACCTTTATCGGCGGTGATCTATTAAAAGAGGTGCTACTTGAGCGCCGTAACTGTTCATACCTGTACCGTGAAGATGACACATTTACCTTTATGGACAGCGAAGACTACAATCAGTACCTCTTAAACTCTGCCGCCATTGAAGCACAGTTACCCTACCTCCAAGATGGTATGGAAAATATTCAAGCCATGATGATTGATGGTGAAGTACTTACCATTCAGATGCCTAGCAGCGTTGTACTCACCATTGCAGAGTGTGTCCCAGGCATGAAAGCAGCCAGTGCTACCGGCCGAACGAAACCCGCTATTTTATCTAATGGCTTAGAGGTTCAAGTACCGGAATATATTAAGGAAGGGGAAAAAGTGAAAGTGAACACAGAAACCGGTAAATTTATGGAACGTGCATAACCCCCTCTCTTTAATGCAAAAGGTAGCGTACAACCATGACAGCTGAACACACGCCAAAACGTATTGGTCAAGGTATGTGGATGGTGGCTTGGGTCCTGTTACTCGGCCTACTCTACCTTTTCTTTGAAGACACCATTTCCCAACACTATAACCCGAACCAAAATTTAATCGCTGATAATGGCAGTGCAACGGTGGT
Organism: Neptuniibacter pectenicola; assembly: GCF_001597735.1. Lineage (GTDB taxonomy): Bacteria > Pseudomonadota > Gammaproteobacteria > Pseudomonadales > Balneatricaceae > Neptuniibacter > Neptuniibacter pectenicola. The sequence continues at coordinate 258,210 of NZ_LUTS01000002.1, read as the reverse complement.
GCTCCAACGAAACCGGGCGGGTCACTACGTCGCCCCAGGTAAAATCAATGGTACCGATGTGACTTTTCTCCTCGATACGGGTGCAACTACCATCAGTATTCCTGAAGCGGTCGCAAACAAGATCGGCTTAGAAAAAGGCTTTCGCTCGGATGTCAGCACCGCTAACGGGAATATCACGGTTTACAACAGCACATTGGATAGTGTGCAACTCGGCGGTATTAAACTGCTCGATATTCGCGGCCATATTAACCCCTATATGGACGGCGAAACAGTATTGCTGGGCATGAGCTTTATGAAGCACCTTGAGATTACACAAAAAGGTAATACCTTAACCTTGCGCCGGTAACGAGGTCCGCCCCTCCATCATACTCAATATTAGCTCGGCATCGCTTTAGAGGTGACCAACTTCAACGCCAACCCCATGAATACGACGCCCGCTACACGATTCAAATAAATCTGAGCACCCGGTGAACGATTAAGCCAGCGCCCTAAAAATGCCGCCAGCAGCGCGATCACACACAAAATAGCTAACGCGACCAACATAAAGATACCGCCGAGCATAAAGACTTGCAGGGTAAACTCACCCTTTTCCGGCGCAATAAATTGCGGAAGAAAGGCCAGAAAAAAGATAGAGACCTTAGGGTTAGTAATATTCATAAAGATACCGCGACGGTATAACGCACCCAACGAGCGGCTTGCTTGACGCTTTAATTCAACACTGTCAGCTGACGCCTGAAAAGCCCGCACGGCTAAATAAACCAAATACGCAGCCCCAATCACCTTCAACACAGTAAACGCCACGGCCGATGTTTGAAAAATAGCGGCAACACCCAGCGCAACAGCTGAGGTATGAACGATCAAACCGGAACAAAGCCCTAACGTAACCATAACCCCCGCCGCCCGACCATGAATAGCTGACTGCGTTAGCACAAAAAGATTATCCGGCCCCGGCACAACCGCGAGCAGCGCCGAAGCGGCAATAAACATAATAAGAGATTCAATAGGTATCACTGCTGTTCCTCTTTAGTAACACAACCGGTTACGCCTTAGCCTTCTTTGACCGCCGCCATGACATGCACGACCACGTCCCGAAATTGACGCATTAACTGCTTCCGTCCCTGCCCTCGCTGTTCGAGTAACGCCCAGCTTTTTTGCTGCATGTTACGCTCCACCAGCAAGAGAAAATCATCATTCTGTAAAAAGATCTGTAACCGGCTTTCGGACACCTTTTTAAGAAACACCAATAACAGCTTATGCAGGGTATAAGCGCAACTTTCATAACTTCGGTTATAGTGACAAAACGCGTCTAAATCGGACCAGTCATGGGGCGTCAATTCAAATGAGCCCTCCCCATGTTGTAATAACCGACACACGAGCGGTATATCCAAATCGATCAAGTCATCGCTTAAACGGTAGTTAATCTGCTCCAAAAACCGCTGTCGCAAGTGTTGCTGTAATCGGTTTGCCTCGGCCGACAGTGCCGCTAGCACTAAGGCAGCATGGCTACCACTCACACTGTCTCTCGCTGTCCCTAACCGTACGGTTTCAAAACCATTACTGTGCCAATAGCCCAGTAGATCTGTACTGGCCGCAAAACTGGCGCCTAAATAATCCCACCCTTCGCTTTCAGCATACTGTTGAACGGCGCCTAACAAGGCCGTACCCAACTGCTCTCGCTGAAGCGCGGGGTGAATAGCAACACGCATAATACGTCCCGCTTTCAAAGGGGCGGCGGCTTTGGCTCCTTCCTGACAAACTAAGGTTTGCGGAAGCAGATGACCCCGTGGCCGACGCTTACCCGACCAAATATCATCCACTAATGCTGAGGGCAGCGGCCCCTCTTCTGCGACCAATACCGCCCCTGCCACATGGTTGTCTATTTTAAGTAACCATATATGTAAGTTAGGGCTGTCTAACAACACCCGTAGATCCCCCGGCGAGGTACGATAATGCGCCAGTATTAATAAACCAAATAGCTGGCCTAAGGTGGTGTAATCCTCAATCAATTGATCGCGATCTAACTTCTCAATAACCGGTGGAAAACGCGCGGTTGTATCATCACCCTGAGCACGGTAAGCCTCAACTAACACCTGACCCTCGACCGCTTGCGCATTGAGTAATAGCAGCTGAAAAGTTAAGGATTCTAGCGGATCATGCGCAGACCAACGAATCGGCTGTTTAAGGTGGATGCGCTTCCAATTAGGCGTTTCACGGTCGAGAACTTTCTTAAACCGAACGCTAAACCCTTGCCCAGTCCCCTCATAACCATGAATCGTGGAAGCAAACCCAATGCGAGGAAAGCGCTGTAATAGTTTTGATAAAACCGGCACCGGAATCGCCGCCGCCTCATCGACCAATAACACTTGTCCATCGCCCCGCTCCTTAAGCGCCAACTCCGGCGCCAAAAAGCGTATCTGGTGATCCCCATGCTGCATTAACCCTTTGCTATATTCATAGTCAGGGAGGAGCTGGTGCGCCATAGCAAAGACTTCATCCACAGCGGCATAATCGGGGGCGGTAATTAATACCTGTTGATAATCCAGCCCTGATAACTGGGCAGCGGCAATCCCTAACGCGACCGACTTGCCTCGCCCTCTATCAGCCGTCAAAACAGCGGGCCGTCGGCCTCGTCTGAACTGACTTAAAATCAACTCAACCGCGTGCTGTTGATCCACGGTTCTATTCGGCAAGATCGGCTCATCATCCCCCTCTTGAGAGGAGGTCATCACATCCGGCAGCTCAACCTCAACCCCAGCGAGGGCGTTCTTTTCACGATAGATAACCGTGTAGGCATCATCTTCTAACAACATAACCACGCGGGAGATAAAACGACGCCCCGCATCAACGGTCTCATAAGGGTAGGCTACGATGCTTTTATGTTCGGGGTCGTCATAGTCGGGCCATTCATCTAAATCTGGGCAGACTAAAACCAGTAAGCTCCCCCCCGCTAGCGCACCCGCGATTTGACCAAAACTATTCGGGTTAAAACCGTCCCATGCATTAAACACAACCGACGACGTTGTTTGACCTAAAATCAGGTGAAGATCCGCTGGTTTTATATGGGGTAAAGATTGAGAGGAGGATAGTTCAGCATCGGCACCCCCCGCATTACAGCGCAGAGGGTCTCCGATCCAAAGCAGATCAGGTAAGTTATTAAGGTGCTGCGCTTGGAGTGCGCACCACGCTTTAGTGCCACTAACCACGAGTAAACGACGATGATTATGCTGCTCAGCATCGCGCTGCAATCGTGTAAATAAAGATTCAATAACAGCCATAGTGTTCTCTTACATGAGTCGCCATACAGTCAGTGTAGCTAACGGAGCATTTAGACCGAGTAAGTAAGAGACGGCTCAGTACTGTTCTCGATATAAGCGTTATATTGATCGCCCCCCGCTTCACGGGCTTGCTCAAGCTGCTGCATCGTTGTGTCAAATAAACGCTCAGCGGTTAACAGGCGAGTCGGTTGCAGCGTCACAACACCTAAACTAACCGTGACACATAAATCCTTAGCCTCGGATTCATTAGGCAACGCCAATGTTCTTACCGCTAAAGAACAACGTTCAGCCAACTGCACAACCAGCTCATTGGTCGACGGTAAAATAAAACCAAACTGACTCTCATCAACACGGGCCAAGATATCACCGGGCCGACTCACACAACTCTTTAACGTCTCAGAGATGCGCTGCACTAAAATATCAGCCGCATCAACGCCATAGTGCTCACTGTATTGAGCAAAATCATCAATACGTAAGAGGATTATTGATAGGGGCGAAAATTCGCGCACCGCTCTGCGGCACTCAATATCTAAGGCCTCATCAAAATGGGTGCGATTGACCAACCCCGTCAACGGATCATTCCATGAGGTATCGATCATCTGTTCTGACATAATATCCTGCTCATCTTTCAACCGTTTTAAATGCTGAGAGAGGCGTTTAAGGTAAGAGGCTAATAAAAACGATAACAGCAAACCGGTCAGCAGAAAGAACAGAGAGGTATAGTTCATCTTACCAGCAAGGTAAGATTCGGTGGCAGCAAAGCTCAGTGTCAATTCGCTGCCATCTAAAAGAGTGATGGTTTTATCCGTAATCGAATCTTCCGCAACGGTGCCTTGTCCAAGGGAATACACAGGCCCATTAGCCTCTGCCGCCGCAGTAAACAGATGAACGACCAGTTCATTCTCTACACTGTTTAAGAGGGTTGTTTTAATCAGGTTGTCTAGATCCAGCAGCGCCAACATCCGCTGCGCCCCAGCACCCGAAGCGCGCACAATGACTGATCGCTCGCCCAACTGAACAATTTGGCTAGTAACCGACTCCCCATTAAAAATATCAACCACAGCGGGGTCGAGGGAGTCCGTTACGACCGCGCCCTCTGCAACAGAAAATTGCGTGGGATTTAGCTGCCCCTCAGGTAACCAGAGTAATGCCTCTACCCCCTGATGAGGATTGACGATACGGCTCGCCACCGCGCTTAAATCCATACCCGCCATTTGGGGTGATAGATCAAGGTATGCCTGTAGCGATGCCACATTATAAAAACTGTAAGCCAGCCTTTGTTCAAAGCGTGCGGTATCTTGTGCAATCTGAACGTGAAAGCCCTGAATCGCCGTATCCCGTTCCTGTTTAAACATATAGAGGAAGATAAGCAGGGAAAACAATGCACCACACAAAACGAAAGCAACGGCGACATCGATCCGTTTTTTCCCTTTGGGCGTGGTAGAGCTCTCCGAACTGGACTTATCTAAGGTAGGCGTCTCGTCTGAAACAGACATTAAAAAGCTCCGATGAATCAATCAGTAAGGTTCATTAAACCCCTTTATTACTGCTACGATAGTGCACCCGAACTGTTTTTTCCAGCATTTCCGTTAATCACAACCAGGTCTGATATAGTGGAACCCTTAATTTAAGCGCTACAGGTTATCCGTGAGTAAAGCAGCCAAGAAAATCGCCATCTTTGTTGATGTACAAAATATCTATTACACCACTCGCCAAGCGTTTGGTTGTCCTTTTAATTTTCGTAAATTTTGGAAGATCATCAGTCAAGAGGGTGAGATCACCCACGCCTTTGCTTACGCCATTGAAAGTAACAATGACGGCCAGCGCAAATTCCAAGATGCCTTACGCCATATCGGCTTTGATGTGAAACTAAAACCCTTTATCCAACGTAAGGATGGCTCCGCCAAAGGTGATTGGGATGTCGGGATTACCATCGATGTTATGGAGTACGCTCCAGACGTAGATACCGTGATCTTGCTCTCAGGGGATGGAGACTTTGACCTACTATTAAAAAAAGTGCGGGACAAATATCACGTCACAACCGAAGTGTATGCCGTACAGGCACTCACAGCCAAATCATTGATTAATGCGGCTGACATTTACAAACCTATACTGCCCCAACTACTCGTGTGCTAACACGGCTGAATACACGCCCGATGCTCGGCTAACCACAGCATACAGCACACTAAAAATTATGATTGACCGCAAAAAGTCTCAACGGCATACTGTCGTTACTATGAAATCGATAAAACACCTAACCCAAGGCCACACTCAGCCATCTTCTACTACACTGCGACGCCGTGTATCGAATGCCTGTGCCTTTTTGGGTGTTGATAAGCGACGACGCTAAATAAACTAAAGCGTATCACCTCCTAAGAAACCGCAGGCTAACCCCCGCGGTTTTTTTGTGCCCAAAATAACCTCAATCCTATTTACATCACGCTTATAAGCGGATGAAAAACGTACTTAATTATTAAGGAAAAAACCATGTCTGCACCGACCGATATAACCTCAAACCCAATCGATCCATCCCTAGCGATACAGAAAGAACACCTTATGCCAATCACCCCAAGACCGGCAATCTGCTTTGTCGAAGGCAAAGGGGATTATCTATACGATCAATCGGGCAAAGCCTATTTAGATCTCGTGCAAGGCTGGGCGGTCAACACCTTAGGCCACAGCCCCACCGTGATTCAACAAGCGCTACTCGAACAATCGGCCCAATTAATTAATCCAGGTCCCGCCTTTTTTAATAAACCGATGATCAATCTAGCCGCAACCTTATGCAGTCACTCGGTGTTCGATCAGGTCTTTTTTGCCAACAGCGGCGCGGAAGCGAATGAAGGCGCGATCAAACTCGCCAGAAAATGGGGACAGTTTCATAAATCAGGCGCCTTTAAGATCATCACCTTTCAACAGGGGTTTCATGGCAGAACCTTAGCCACCATGTCAGCAACAGGGAAAGACACCTTTGCTCCCCTCTTTGAACCCAAAGTGGATGGCTTTATCAAAGTCCCCTTTAATCAACTCGACGCCACTGAGCAGGCTATCGATAAGCAGACCGTGGCCATTATGCTGGAACTGATTCAGGGTGAAGCCGGAGTGATACCTGCAGACCCAGACTTTGTGAAAGGAGTGGAGGCCCTGTGTAAAAAACATAACCTGCTTCTTATTATTGATGAAGTACAAACCGGTATCGCCAGAACCGGCAGCCTATTTGCCTATGAACAGTTCCAGATTCAACCGGACATCATGACCTTAGGTAAAGGACTCGGTGGCGGCGTACCGATCTCAGCACTACTCGCTAAAAAACATGCCTGCTGCTTTGAATACGGCGACCAAGGAGGCACTTTTAATGGTAACCCGCTCATGTGCGCAAGCGCTAATGCGGTGTTATCCACCGTGCTTAGCCCTGAATTCCTCCCCCATATAAACAGCGTGAGTGAGTACTTCCAACAGCAGTTACACACACTCAGCGTAACTTTTGGCTTAGGTGAGGTTAGAGGTAAAGGCCTGCTGTTAGCACTCGATACCCCACACCACTCGGCACCGCTCATTGTGCAAAAAGCATTGGCCCTAGGCGTGCTATTAAATGCCCCCAGAGAAAACACCCTACGGTTTATGCCTGCGCTTAACATCAGTCACGCCGAGATTGATTTAGGCCTAGCGTGCTTAACCCGCATCTTAAATGACACTCAGCAGGCGGCTTCATGTTAAACCTTAGCTATGTAAAACTGAGGAGCTGCACCCTGCTCTACGATATAATGGCTATCTGCATGTGCGCTGAAACGGTATGATCTCGATAACTATCGAATCGATCGAACTATAGACCTAAAAAGGACACAGGATGTTATTAAAGAATCTGGAAGGTGGCGAACTACGCTTTGGCGAAGGACGTATTAGCGGCTATATCGCCGTTACACTCGCAACTTTATGCTTCTTGGGCGTACTCGCATTCCACTTCCCGGAATATCTTACGACACCCGAACTACGAGCGGCCTACGATGTAGAGCTTATTCGCATGATTATGTTTGTTGCATTAATCATCTCTGGCAGCTTAGGCCTGCTCAACTTTGTAAGGAACACCAATAAACGGGCAGGCTTAATCGCTTGGTCCCTCATTACCATCACCATCGCATTGGGCGGACACCGTGTTGAAGTCGCTGACTTTGAACAAAGTAACGCTTACCTAGGGCTCGACTGGTTTATTCTTGATCTGCTTGGTTCAACGCTTATCTTTGTCTTTATAGAAAAGATCATCCCCCATAAAAAACAAGCGATCCTTAGACCTGAATGGCAAACCGACCTGCACCACTTCTTTGTTAATCACCTGATTGTCGGCTTTGTACTACTGGCCGCCAACCAATTTGTCTCTAATGCCTTTGGTTGGGCCGTCGACAGTGGCTCCCAAGAGTGGATACAAAACGTCGGCTGGTTCAGCCAGCTGATGCTGGTCCTTTTAGTCGCTGACCTTGTGCAATATGCACTGCACCGCGTCTACCATGAAGTGCCTTTTTTCTGGCGTTTCCATGCCATTCACCATAGCGCTAAAACCATGGACTGGCTCGCAGGATCTCGTCAGCATATTGCCGAACTCACCCTAACCCGCTGCGGCGTACTCGCCCCGATCTTTATCTTAGGGTTTGATAAAAGCGTCATCGATGCCTATATCATCATCGTGGGCTTCCAAGCCGTGCTGAACCACACCAATGCACAGATAAAATTTGGCTGGCTTAAATATTTTATCGTCACCCCTCAGTTTCACCACTGGCACCACTCATCCGATAAAGCGGCGATTGATCGCAACTATGCCGCGCACTTTGCCTTTATTGATTACCTTTTCGGCACCGCCGTACGGGGGCAAAACGAGTGGCCAGAAGCCTATGGGGTGGTGGGTGACTATGTACCAGAAGGTTGGATAAAGCAGCAGGCGTTTCCGCTTAAAGGAAAAAGTTAGCCGGTACTAAAACAACTAAACCGATGAGTTATCATCGGTTTAGTTTTTATTCATCATCCTCTGGCCATTTTGCTTTAATTTCTAGCATCTTATCCAGCTCTTGCTCTAAAATCGTTACCAACGTCGGATCAAAATGCTTACCACTTTGCTCACGAATATAATCCATGGTGGTGTCAACCGACCAAGCCTCTTTGTAAGGACGCTTTGAAGTCAACGCATCAAAAACATCAGCAAGTGCAATGATACGCCCTTCAATTGGGATTTGTTCACCCTGTATCCCATGAGGGTAACCCGTGCCATCCCATTTTTCATGATGGTATAAGGACACAGACTTAGCCAATAACAATAACGATGAGTCACAATCCCCTAGAATTTCAGCACCGATTAGAGGGTGTTTTTTGATCTCTTCAAACTCGCTATCGGTTAGCTTGCCAGGTTTTAACATAATGTGATCAGAGATACCTATTTTTCCGATGTCGTGCATAGGTGCAGCATGAAATAAGTCATCGGCATCATCGTCACTGTAACCATATGCAAGTGCTATAATTTTAGAGTAATAGCTCATACGGATAATATGAGTGCCTGTTTCATTATCTTTATATTCGGAAGCACGCCCAAGTCGCTGAATAACTTGTAAACGAGTACGACGTAACTCTTCAGCCTGCACCAGTGATAAATGCGTCTTCACTCGGGCTTTAACAATCGCTGGGGAAATAGGTTTGGTAATATAGTCCACCCCCCCCGCTTCGAAACCCGCCGTTTCATCAACTTCATCTTTTAATGCAGTAACAAAAATAACTGGAATATAGCGAGTTCGCTTATCCAATTTTAAATGGCGACAGGCTTCAATACCTGTCATTTCTGGCATCATAACATCCATAAGAATAAGGTCAGGATTATGTTCAAGCGCTAGTTTAATTGCTACTTCACCATTTTTAGCATAAATCAAACGATAGTCATCTTCTAAAAGCTGCTTGAGTACCCGTAGGTTGGTTGGTTCATCATCAACTAATAACAGCGTTTTTTTGTTATTTACTGTCAAACCTTCACTCCTTATCCGGTAGTTCATTAGCTAAATCTTGCAGTAAAGACAAGGCCACATCAAAATCAAAATCCTCAAAAGCGCGTTGAATAGCAAGCACCCGTTGCTTATTTTTGGCATCAGCATGCTTCATTAACACGTTTAACGCTTCCTCATCAAATTCACTGGCTTTGGCAATATTGATTAAGTCTAAAATACTTTCTTTAAAGGGAGTTGGATCGGTTGAGGATTCTAACGCTTCCACATCATTAGCCGAAGCATTATTAAATTGCTCTCGGAGGTTATCACATTCAGTTTGAAGCTCAGCATATAGCTGACCGATACGTTCAATAATTGCAGTGCTGGATTCAAACTGATAATGGGTAACAGTATCTTCTAACAATAAGAACTGTTCTTCTAATTTTCGAATTGCCAAATTGCCTACAATCCCTCTCAAACTATGCGCTTTCTGCAACAATGCAGGGGCATCGTTGCTGGTAACTAAATTATTTAATGTCGCAATTAAGTTACTATTTTGCTGTAAAAAAAGACTTAATTCTTTGATATATATACTGCTCTCTTGCCATAAACTCAGCGCCTCTTGCATATTTACCAAGCCATTACTTGCAGCGACTAAACAGTCTTGCTCAGTATCCACAGCCCTAAGCGACTTACCGGTGAGACGCGCAATTTCTGCTGTTAGCTCATTAAAGTTAACCGGTTTACTGGCAAAGCCATCCATACCGGCTTCGCGAGCAGCAACCTTATCCTCTTCTAGGACACTAGCGGTTAAGGCGATAATAGGAACTGGGGGACGGCTCTGTTGTTTTTCCCATTCTCTTACAATTCGAGCGGCCATATGCCCATCAATAATAGGCATTTGCACATCCATTAGCACTACATCAAACGGGTGTTGTTTTATTAATTTCGTTGCACCCTCACCGTCGCTTGCAGTGGTAACGCGATGCCCCTGCCGACCGAAGTACAACTTAAGAAGCTCTCGGTTTTGCTTAATATCATCAGCTATGAGTATACTCATTGGCTCTAGCGATATTGTTTGAGCACTCTCTGTAGCTGCTTTATCTGCATCACCAACAGTAAGAGGAATGCTAAATTCAAAACAACTACCCTCACCAACAACACTACTAACAGATATACTCCCCCCCATTAATTCAACTAGTTGCTTACTAATTGAAGTACCTAACCCAGTCCCCCCAAAGCGACGCGTCATTGAAGCATCTGCTTGAGTGAACGGATCAAAAATATGCTCTAGTCTATCTGCAGAAATACCAATGCCTGTATCACTAACCTTAAAGTGCACAAAACCTTCTTCAGCCAGAGTCACCTGCAAAACCACACGGCCTTGTTTAGTAAACTTGATAGCGTTACCTATTAAATTAATAAGCACCTGGCGGATTCGATCTCGCGCCCCAACATAAAACTCCTGTATCTCAGGATCAATCTCTAGCTCCAAAGCTAACGATTTTTTACGCGCTTGTACCCACATAGTGGATATAACCAAGTCTAGCTGCTGCCTCAGTGAAAAGTGTAGATGCTCCAGTGTCAGCTTGCCCTTTTCCATTTTTGCACTATCGAGAATATCATCAATTAAGTGCAGCAAAGAATGTGCAGCATTACTGATAATACACAGATGTTTGCGTTGATCATTCGATAAATCTGAATCCAACAATATTTCACTAAAGCCCAGTATCGCATTCATAGGCGTACGGATTTCATGACTCATGTTAGCTAGGAACTCACTCTTAATCGCTGTAGCCCGCTCTGCGCGCTCTTTTTCTTGCACCAGCTGATGTTCCATCAACTTGCGCTCGGTGATATCCATTAAAAAACCGTCTAGGCAAACAATTTCACCTTGTTCATCACGTATACAGATACCCGCATCTAGCACCCAACGAATACTGCCGTCTTTATGATAAATCCGATATTCAACCTGAAACCCCTCAGTCGTTTCAACAACACCATTAGTAAGTTCAACATCGTCAGGGTGAATAATATGACCAAAAGACACTTTATTATTCTGTTCAAGGAACTCTTCAGCGGTATAACCCGTAATACCTTCAACCGCTTCACTTACAAATTGCATATGCCAATCTTTATCGCAGTTGCAGCGGTAAGCGGCTCCTGGAATATTGCCAATCAAAGTCCGGAACTTTTCTTCGCTTTCGCGAATATTTTTTTCCATATCAAGACGTGCACTAATATCTGAGATAAAACCAACAAAAAAGTCTTCATTAGGCAGCTGCACATGACCAATTGCTAGCCGTATAGGTACTCTATGACCTAACTTATGTAAGGCATCTACTTCTCGCCCTTTACCAATTATTTTGGCTTCATGAGTCTTTAGGTAGCGTTCAAGAAAGGAATCATGCTGATGAGCGATCTCGGGAGGCGTCAGTATAGAAACATTTTTTCCAGTTAACTCATCAGGTTTCCACCCTAAAATGGTTGTGACGGCATTATTAGCATCCATTATAAAACCGTGCGCATTGATGGTTACCACACCATCGACTGCAGTCTCCATTATGGCTTTTAAACGTTTTTCATTACTACGGGTACTCAGAGAAACATCTCGGTATTTGATAACGAGGTTAACACCTAATACAAAAAACGTGGTAAACAGGACAATAATCGCTATCCCTATAGACAAAAATGCACTGTCTGTACTCGAATCATCCTTAATTAACTCCCCATAGCTAATAAAACGGGCAGCCAGCATGCCAATGTAATGCATACCTGAAATTGCTAGCCCCATAATAACGGCACTGATTACATTTAAATTTAATTCCGACACGTGAAAGCGGTGAAAACGACGAATACCAAAACGCACCGATAAAGAAAGGATGGCCAACGTAACAGCGCATGCAATAGATAATACAAAATAAGTAATGTCATAACGTACAAGCGGTGCCATTTGCATCGCTTCCATGCCTACATAGTGCATTATACCAATGCCTGCACCAACTAACGTACCGCCAATAACGAGCTCCACATTCGTTGCGTTAGGTTTTGCAATAATGTTTAGCGCAACCCATGAAGCGGCAATGCTTGGCAACATAGATATGATTGTCAATTTCCAGTCATAGTCGACCGTCGTGCATAAATCAAACGCAAGCATCCCAATAAAGTGCATTGACCAAACACCACAACCCAACGCAAAACTACCCGCAAGCAGCGCCAATTTACGTTGAAGGGAACTGGTAAAATCTTCAGTTTGAGAAACCAACTGTAAAGCCATAAAAGAAGAAAAAATGGCAAGAAAAACAGACAAGCCAACAAGGGTTAAATCATAAGTGCCTGACACTAAGAGATTATCGTCAGGGTAACGAAAAAACTCGACTAGCCAATCCATCATTCCACCTTATTTTATCTATTAATAAAATTTAGATACCAAACAGCAGTCATGGAACGCCCAATACAACTCATGGCCAATAATAAACAACGACTGATACAACAATAAAAATATTACATGAATAGCAATAAAACGCGAGCGGCTTTAACGACTTACAACGTTTCACTCACCGCTATTTTTCAGCACACCGTATCATCTAAAAACAAGAAGCCTAGTGAATAATGATTCCAACCTATTCACGTGCTAAATACTGGACCGCCTCCCTTAAAGCGTACCTACCTATACCCATTACTGCATATTAATGTACAGTTTTCCGGCTGTATGCTTTATGAATAACAACGTTAAAGAAAACGTTAAAAAATGCCTGGCCTTAGGTGTAGCACACTATGCCGCACACGTTGCTTTTATTGATTACCGTTTCGGCACCGCCGTACGGGGGAAAAACTAGTGGCCAGAAGCCTATCGGGTGGTGGGTGACTATGTACCAGAAGGATGGATAAAGCAGCAGGCGTTCCCGCTTAAAATAAAAGTTAGCCTGCGCTAAAACAACTAAACCGATGAGTCATCATCGGTTTAGTTTTTATGATCTATCAACTCCGCGAACGAACACACCAGTCTAATATCTACTATTCGGCTGTTGGTTAGCGCTAATTATCTATTATATGAAACGGAAAAAGGCACTTGTTTTAATGGATGCCAGTACCTAATGAACCAACTGCTTTAATGAGTGTCTGTCCCTACTTCACCTTAGTACCTAATGAACCAACTGCTTTAATGAGTGTCTGTCCCTACTTCACCTTGGTAAACTTAACACTAGACTAACCATACGAATTACCCACAGAGAGGCTGAACAATGTTCAAACCTATCGCAATGCTTATTCACCATTTTTCTCTGTCCACTCTAATAGATCAAAACCATCAATTAATGCATTGAAGATTTTTTTATGATCATTGGAACCAGAATTTGGTTTTAATCGATTATAAAACTCCAGAATAGATTCAGCATATGTTTGATCTTTACTTCCATCGTTTAGCTTTAAAGAGTTACCAACTTCAGCTTTTAACTGTGCATACCGTTCAGGTACAGACTCTAGATTTAATTCACTCTCAATATCTGAAATTAGCTGCTGTGTATCATTTTTTATTTTGTCAAAAAAAATTCGTGTACTCATACTTAAATCCTTCTAAGCGATATAATGCTATAAATTACGGCTGATTAAACAGCTGCGCTAACGTTTTCATCGGTAAGTACATACGCATATGCCCATTGTGCTCACACAGCCTTTTAAAGCCAAACATTGCATAAAACGCTTGCGCTGAATCGGTCAGACAATCGACAACGACAGCATAAGCTCTCATATGCTGATTAACATCCCATAGGTACTTTAGCGCACGGATCAGGCTAACCTTTCCTAAACCTTCTCCCTGAAATTCTTTGTGTACGGCAAGTTGCGCTAGTAGAAATACAGGAATTGGATATCGAGGGAGTTTCTTTGCTATATGAACAGGCAGGGTTTCACGACTAATCGAGCTAGGCGCGACCGTATAAAATGCACAAATCGCGTACTTCTGATTGGGCAGCGGTAAAGCACTAGGCAACACCATGGTACGACTGATACTCGCTTGCATGTGCTTAACGGCTTGTGTTTTTATGAAGTTATTTAACTTTTCTTCGCCGCAATCAAACGGATTACGATCATGTTCTGATTTACTCAGCTCAACGAAGGTTTTACCCCACCTCACTTGATACCGCTCTCATCTGCAAGCTGTACTGCATCAAGCAATGCCTGATTGGGTGCGTTAGCCTTGTCACAGGCCGCCATAAATTCGTCAAAGACATTGTCTTTAACAACCATACTTTCGTGCGCTTCAATTACGTGAGTTGCATCCTCATCCATTACCCTAACAACATACTCAGTCAAACTCTTCAAACCAAGTAATGCTGAGGCTTTTTCTGCTTTTACCTTAATCTCTTCATCAAGACGAATATCTAAACGTGCCGTTGCCATGCGCCCTCCAGCGTACGGAAAGTATCCGTACTATGTCCAAATTATAGAATACTTATTAAAGCAACTCAATCTGTACGGAACATTGCCGGATAAGTACAGGAAATAGCCTTTAAGGATACGCACCTTCACCCTTTGCTTATTCGGCAGCATAAAAAACCCGCTTTAACTAAAAAGCGGGCTTTAGGATTGTGCGTAGCCTTTACTCAAGCGATTTTAGTTAACATCACTACAACGCTTACTACCTTAGGCGACTTGTTCGGTGCCTTGTGCGCTCGGTTCGGCTTTAACTGCTTGACGGCTAAAGGCAGTTAGCATCGCCTGCAGTGCAGCGGCTGAGGTATCCTCATTGGTCGCAACGGCGTACTCTAGCGCACCATTGATAGCAACACAGATAGAAGCCAAAGCTTGGGCATCCGTACCGGCGCCGATTGAGTGCTCATCAAAATGGCTGACTTCAATCTCACATTGGTACTGCTTGGCCAAGGCATCACACAATGCTTCTAGGGCGCCAGCTCCTTTACCTGAGAATTGGGCCTCACCAATGCTAAACTGTGCACTCACTTGGTTTGAGTCTGTATGCAGCTCATAGTCATTTAGTTGCCATTGAGCAGGTACGCTGACAAGGCTTTGCTCATAAATAGTTTTAATGGTCACCGCAGATAGCTCCACCCCTTGGGTTTCAGCTGCCTGCTGTACCTGCTGACTCAAAGGCGCATGCATCCACTTAGGTAGCTCAATACCAAAATCCCGTTCCAAAACAAGGGCGACACCGCCTTTACCGCTTTGGCTGTTGATACGAATAACCGCTTCATATTCACGACCAATATCCCGTGGATCGATCGGTAGATACGCTACATTCCAATGGGTTTGTTGATGCTCAGTATGGTAGTTAACTGATTTTCTAATCGCGTCTTGATGACTGCCGGAAAATGCAGTGTAGACCAACTCGCCCGCCCAAGGGTGACGTGCAGCAACCGGTAGCTCAGTACAGTATTCCACCACATCAATAATCTCGGGAATATTGGAAAAGTCTAACTCAGGATCGACACCTTGAGAGTACAAGTTCATCCCCATGGTCACTATATCCATATTGCCGGTACGTTCACCGTTGCCGATCAATGTCCCTTCAACACGGTCTGCACCGGCCATTACACCCAACTCAGCCGCTGCAACGCCGCAGCCACGGTCATTGTGGGTATGCAAACTGATACGAATTTTATCTCGCTGTTTAAGGTGACGGCAGAAGTACTCTATCTGATCGGCATACACATTGGGCGATGACATCTCGACCGTTGCGGGTAAGTTGATCACGATTTTTTGGCCGTTTTCAGGTTCCCATTCGGCGATCACCGCATCACACACCTCAACGGCGTAGTCGATCTCGGTTCCGGTAAAGCTTTCAGGTGAGTATTGAAACTCCCATGCAGTTGCCGGGTATTGAGCCGCATAATCGCGAACCCAACGCGCTCCTTGAGTCGCAATCGCTTTTATCTCGTCACGGCTCATATTAAATACTTGTTCGCGCTGGACGATGGATGTGGAGTTATACACATGCACATTGGCGCGTTTAACACCGGCAAGCGCTTCATAAGTACGTTTGATCAATGCTTCCCGCGCTTGGGTTAGTACCTGAATTGTTACATCATCAGGGATGCGATCCTCTTCGATCAACTTACGGACAAAATCAAAATCCGGCTGGGAGGCGGAAGGAAAACCCACTTCAATCTCTTTAAAGCCTAGCTTAACCAATAAGCTGAACATGCGGGTTTTCTGCGCAACTGACATAGGGTTTACCAGCGCTTGATTACCATCACGCAGGTCAACACTACACCAATCGGGTGCTTTATTGATCTCTTGATCTGGCCATGTACGATCCGTTAAACGGACGGTTTCAAAACGACGATATTTTTTATGATCAAACATAACGCTTACCTACGGTTCAGTAATGCACAATTTTTTATGTCTACAACGACTTTACATTAAAACCCGCTGTCAACATTCAAGTGGAATGGGACAGCGGGGTACTTAATACAGTACGGGCTCAGTTATCTGCTTTTGGCACTCAGGATAGGTTCGATAAAACCTTAGGGCTGGAGAGGCTCACGGATGGTGATAACTCCCTCACATCGGGATGACGCTGTGATTTTTAACCCATAAACCGGTTCCGTTTGGGACGAAACCTGCTCCTTAACTGATAGAAACAAGTTTATAGCGTACCTTGCGCAATTACCGTTCTAATTCATTAAATATTTAATCATTTGCGCAATATTAAAAAAGCAAATACACTAAAAACACACATATTATTGCTAGCAGTTAAAATATCATGAAAAAAAACATCCACCTCGACCGCTTTGACCTAAAAATATTGCACGCGCTACAAGATAATGGGGAGCTTTCCAATCAGGATTTAGCGGAACAGGTAGGTTTAACTGCGGCACCCTGCTCCCGACGGGTCAAAGCGTTAGAGGAATCTGGCGTTATCCGTGATCGTGTTGTGCGTTTAAATGAACGCTCGGTAGGACTTAATCTCTTTGTCATACTGCATATTAGTATGGATAAACATATTCCTGAACGATTTGAAGCGTTTGAGCGTACGATCCAAACCTTGCCTGAAGTGATGGAGTGCTACCTGATTACGGGGCATGATGCAGACTATCAGCTTAAAGTCGCCGTACCCGATATGGATCGATATCAAGACATTTTGTTGGGAAAAATCACCCGTATACAAGGTGTCACGGGGGTTAAGTCGTCATTTATCATGCGGAAGGTGGTTGATAGCACCGCCGTGCCCCTTAAATATAGCGCCCTATAACAGGAGGTAAGGAGCACTTGTACAGCCTTCCTAGCGAGCCTTATTGGGAGACATAGATCTGTAAATCATCATCGAGGTTCGATTCAATCTCACGGATGCGGGCAATGGAGATATCATCTAACCGCTGCCCTGCACTCAACAACATTATCCCCTCTTCACTGATAAGGTCGCGGGTTAGTTTCATGCCTTTTGCCAGCTGATCACTGTGAATACATTTATCATTAATCGCATCGCCGGTATCACTTAACGCTTTAATCGCGGCAATCAAGATAGTGACGATGTTTTGGTTATAACGTTCAGCTGCGGTGGTTTGTAAATAGTTGATCGCTTCGATCGTACTGTAGGGGCGCTCATCATAAAAGCCGTATAGGAGTTCAACGTAATCATTGACGACCGCAAGCACCTGCGCCCGATAACTGATCTCATCACCTTTTAGCTTTTTCGGGTAACCCGTGCCATCAAGGTACTCTTTGTGTTGAGAGATGATCTTACCGGCGGGATACAGCGGTTTAACCATTAAGGTAGCCGCCTGCGCTAATAAAGGGTGGGTTTGAAACGTGCGCTGCTGCTCCACATCCAATTTGAGATAAGGGACTCTTATCAGGTCGTCGGAAAAGCTGAGTTTACCGATCTGACGTAGCTGCCACGCAAAATAGAGCTGTTTAAGCTCACTCCCTTCAAGGCCCGCTTGTTTAGCCACGGTGGCGCAAATTAAGTTTAACGTTTGGTTATTACTGGAGGCTTTAACCCCTAAACGTCTCGCCGTCAGGGTCGAAAACATACGCACAACTGCGCGATAGCTGTTTTTTATACTCTGGTTTGCCACTTTAAGCTGCTCTGTACGGGCCTGAACTTTTAAATCCAGCGACTCATTCAGTGCTTGCAACTCAAGGTTTTGTTGTTTGGTTTCTTCACTTAAACGCGCATTCTCTTTTTTAAGTAGTGCATGCTCAAAGCTGCGCTTAACCAAGTTAAGTACATCGTCATCTTCCCAAGGTTTAGAGATAAAACGACTGACTTGGCCTTTATTAATCGCATCAATGGTGGCTTGTACATCGGCATATCCGCTCACCACAACACGTTCGCAGTCTGGAAAGTTTTTCGCAACCTGTTCTAAAAAGCACTCGCCCGCCATTTCGGGCATACGCATATCACTAATAACCATATCGACCGAGTGAGTTTTAAGTAGCTCTAACGCTTCTATCGCAGATACGGTTGTAATGACATGACACTTTAAAATACGCAGTAAACGCTTTAACGAACTTAAAACTGCGGGCTCATCATCAACGATCAGGACAGTATTATCAGTGTATTCCATTGCGATTAATCCCTATCTAATTATTATTTTTAAACCGCTACGATGGCATCCCCTGTACCCAGTTGCTCGGTAACTATAGGTAATAACAAGGTAAAACAGGTGCCTTTACCCTCTTCACTTTGTACATTAATGTCGCCGTTGTGCTCATCAACAATAATGCCGTAGGAGATTGCTAACCCAAGGCCGGTGCCTTCGCCCACCTGTTTGGTGGTATAAAATGGATCAAAGAGTTTGCTGATCTCATCTTCGGCGATACCACAGCCATCATCCTTAATACGTATCTCAATGTAATCTCCGATCACTTGACTTGAAATATCAATGTGCCCCTGCCCTTCAATCGCATGCCCCGCATTTAAAATAATATTCAGTAGTACCTGTTTAATTTTACTGGGCAAGCAGTAGGTTTGTGGGAGATCACCTAACGCTGTCGATAACTCACAATGGTACTTAAGCTCATTGTTCGCCACGGTTAAGGTACTGGTGATACATTCATTAATGTCCGCTAACTGCATCCTCCCCGTTTGATCCGCATGGGAAAACGCTTTTAAGCCTTTAACAATTTCCTTAACCCGTATAGACCCTTCGTGTGTATCTTTTAATAGATCATCTAGGTCGTCATTCATAAACTCGAGATCACTGCTTTCAGTCAGGTCTGCGATAACCTGTAGCTGAGCATCACGTTCAGCAGGGTCGTCTATCTCCTGTAGACGCTGATATTCAGCCACTAATTTTCGGTAGTTTTTAGCATAGATCTCTAAGGTTGAGAGATTACTAATGACGAAGCCTAATGGATTGTTAATCTCATGGGCGACACCGGCAGAAAGCACACCAATGGACGCCATCTTTTCTGATTGGATCAGCTTTGTTTGGGCATCTTTAATTTCGTGATTGGCTTTTTCTAACTCTTGAGTTCTCTCCTGGACTCGGTCTTCTAAGGATCGGTTGAGCTCCTGTAGTTCAGTTTCAAACTGATCCCTTCTCAAGCTGACCTCTTTTAAGTTGGCGGCCATTGAGTTAAAGGCATAAGCCACATGGGAGATCTCATCACGGCCCTTAAACGGCACTTTAATGGCTAAATTACCTTTAGCTATAGATTTAGCCGCCGCACTTAACGACTTAAGCTGGCTCGTTAAGTAGGTACCTAACATGGATGAAAAAACAGCCACAAACAACATACCCACCGCAGCAACAGTAACACTCTCTGTGGTTGCAGCCTCAATGGCCTTAGTCAGGCTATTAATATCAATGCCGACCTCTACCCGACCATACACCTCACCGCCTTCACTAATTTCAGCATAAGTATCAAAGATCGTATCGTCTACATGCTCAACATCGATATCCTGCTTAAAGGGGCGGCTTAAAATAGCGGCATCACCGCCCTCAGCAAAAACTTGATTACCGGGGCCTAACACCCGCGCATAAACCAAATCGGGGTTTTTCATCACCTCATCAACAAACGCACTAAGGGAGGCTAGGTCATAACTCAAAACAGCGTTCGCTGTGGTTGTCGCAAATAATGTCGCCGTTGTCGACGCGCGTTTTGATAGGCTGTCATAGTTGGTGGTACGAAGATATTCCAACGTAATAGATGCCAAGATCAGCAACAAAACCGCTTGTATTATCGCTATACCTAAAATTGTTTTTAGCCTTAATGACACAAACAGCGCCCTCTCAGGTAACCATAAAAATAACTACAGTAGATGTTCAAGTAGTTTTATATTTAACGCGCGCACATCATCCCAGTCGTGATCTTCTGCAACCTCTAACGCTTTAAAGTGAATCGTCTTTAACAGCGCTTGCCCTTCGGGGTCACTGCTCATATTAATAAGAGCTTGCTGAATTTTGTGTCTCAATTCCATATCAATACGAGGATGAACAGCGATCGCGTGGGGGGTATAGCCCGGCGTAGACCATAAAACACGTAAGTTGTCCCGCACATCGGGCGCAGTATTATTGAAGGTTCGTATCACCCCCCCACCCGCAGGAAAGAGCCCTTTAGATACCGTTAAATAAACGGAATCATGGGAGGAGACGTATTTAGGGGTGACGTCGATACCGTCTTTAGCCATTTTAGCTTGTGGCAGTACGCTTGCGGCAAACGCTGCTGGGGATGGAAACGCCAGCGTTTCGCCCTGCAATTGATCAAGTGAGGTAATCGAGCTGTCTTTAGCGACAACAATAATCCCTTTGATTTTCCGATCCTGTTGTTTTGCAATCGCCTCATAACCGGGTGTTTGGTGAAACAGCGTGTAATGATATGGATTCATATACGCAATATCATATTCCCCCGCGAGGACTCTTTTTTCAAAAGTAGGGATATCATTTGCGGTACTGAATAAAATTTTAACCCCTACCTTCTCACTCAAATAATTACTGATCGGTGTCCACAATCTGGCTAGTTTTTTAGCGGACTGCTGCGGAACGATGCCAAAGGTTAAGGTGTCGGCTGCCACGTAGGGCGACGCGAGTAGCGCACAGAGCAGTAAGGCGGATAGATGAGTTCTCATGTATGGCTCCTGACATAATCGGACAACATGGCCCGCTCAATCAACTGTGGATCTAATTCGGCAAATAACTGCTCGAGCGGTAGCTTTTTATTTTCGGCATCCACCAGTGCTTTAGCAATATGTAACTGATAAAGCACAACATCATCACCGTCTGATTCAAGGGGGTTAGATTGATAGCGAAGCGTATCAATAATTAATGCCTCAAATCCCCAGAGTTTAAGTAAAAAACTGCCGACAAGATCGAAAGAGCCATTAAATTCCCGCCCCGCAATAACCAACTCGCCTATGTTGTGAAGTAGACCTGAAAAGTAAGCTCGCTCTTTTTTAGCCCGCTCTAACCGAGTAAAGCTCGCCAGGTGAATACATTTTTCCGCCACACGTTCTGACTGTCTAAGCAGTTGATTATTAAAATCAGAGTTACCGTTTTCACTCGTGTAGACGCTAAAACAAAGGACTAATTTTCTAATTAAGTCATACCCTAAACGGATCACCGCCTCTCTAGCGGAGTACACCGGCTTAACGCCACAAAAGTATGCCGAATTGGCTAACTGCAATATTTTTGATAAGACTGCGACATCATGGCTCAACAACTGGTCAACACGGGCAGGGTCCGGTTCTTCTACTGAGTCTAAATACTCAACCAGTGCCTGATAATTAGCCGGCAATAAGGGCAAGCTATCCAAACGCCCCATTTCGGCACGTAGTTCATCATCTAAGGCGAAGGTTCGCAAACAGACTGCACGCTCAATCACCTCAACAATTTCATCGAGCTCAAACGGTTTTGACAGCAGTAAGTGAGCAATATTGGCGGATTCGATCACCGTATCATGGCTTATGTCCGCAGACAGTATGACCCTGACCGCATCGGGGTAGCTTTTTTTCACTTGTTTGAGGAAGTCAGCCCCATCCATTTCTGGCATTTTCTTCTCAACCAATACAACCCAGGGGGTCGCCTTAGCCATTTGACTTAACGCTTGGGCGGGCGAGGCTTCAAACACCATTGTCCATTCTTTTAATCGCGAACGTAATGCGCGACGTAAAGCACTGAGCACTTGTGACTCATCATCAATAAAATAAACAGTGGCTTGGTTCATTTCCATTACATCAGATCCATACAAATTTGATACGTTTCGATTAGCTCAACGCGGTAGGGTAAACCCAAGACTTCGCTTTTAGCAGTGCTTTAAACTCATCCGCCACAACGGGCCGACTAAAATAAAAACCCTGAACCTCATCACAGCCCATCTCTTGCAGTTGCTTGAGTTGTTCAACGGTTTCTACACCTTCAGCAACCACACGCATACCTAGGTCATGAGACATAATGATCATATTTTTAACAAGGTTTGCTTTCTCAGCCCTTTCCGACAGCTCCATCACAAAGGAGCGGTCAACTTTTAAGGTGTCTACCGGGAGGCGGGTCAAGTAGTTTAACGATGAGTAACCTGTACCAAAATCGTCAATCGCAATTTTCACCCCTAAGGCTTTAATCTGCTTTAACACATCAATACTGTGTTCAATATCTTGCATCAAAAACGTCTCGGTCACTTCCAGCTCTATAAATTCGGATGACAAACCGCTGCCTTCGATAATCGTTTTCACCTTATCGGCTAAACCGTTCTCGACCAACTGACGGCCGGACACATTCACCGACATAATGAAAGGGGGAAGCCCCTCCGCCTGCCACGCATAACACTGGGCAATGGCTGTCGATAAAACCCATTCACCAATAGGCTCAATTAAACCGGTTAACTCCGCTAAGGGAATAAACCGATCAGGGGAGATCATTCCTTTCTCTGCATGTCGCCAACGAATCAGCGCTTCAGCCCCTAGGATTTCACCCGTCACTAGCGATATTTTTGGCTGGTAGAACAATGAGAATTCGTTACGTTTGAGGGCATGGCAAAGCTCACTCTGCAAGCTCACCATATCATCCCGATTTTTATCCATGCTGGGGCTGTAACGAGGGTAAATATCAAGCCCTCTATCCTTACTGTAATTCGCCGCTAATTGCGCACTTCGAATGAGTGCCTCTGCACTGTCACCATCCTCTGGGTACACAGAATAGCCAGCACTAAAGGTAAGCATGAGCTCTCGGTCATCAAAATTAATCAGTTGTTTAAAGGGAGATAGGAGTGAGCGAATAAACGTTAGGGCCGTCTGCTCAGTGAACTTCTCGGGCACAAAGAAAACAAAGGCTGCGCCGTTCATTAAACTGAATTCGATCTCATCACTGACGTTCGCTTGAAATAACGCGTAAAGATGGTGCAATAAATGATCGGACTTTTGATAGCCTAGGCAATCATTAAAGTGCCTAAAATGCCGAATATCTAAATAAATTAATGAAAAACCTGAGTGGGTTAATATTTTCCCCTCAATGTTATCCATCAGTGACAGTTTTGCGGGGGCTAGATCCGCCTCGGCTTTGTCCACATAACCTAACTTAACAAACGACAGTGATACCTCCCAACGCTGGTCAGTAGCAGGCCGTGAACAGACATGCAGTACCCGATCATACTTAGTATCAGGTAACTCCAACTCTACCCCACCGGAAAGTGCTAAGCTCTTAACATCGTTGGCAGATAATAAAGGCAGTGCGCTCTCAAGTGCTAAGCCCACTAACGTGCTAGCCTTATCCTTAAAGAAAAGATCCACACCCTCACCAAGGTCAGTAATCACACCTTGATCGTTCATTATAATACTGGCTGAAATAGTGCCAGCGTCGTTGATATGACATGCATACTCTTGACGCCAATGTTCAAAAGCTTGATCCATCTCTTCGAGTAGCTGCGTCTCCTCCCACGGCTTCTCTAAAAACTTATACACAGCCCCACTGTTTAATGCGGCAATCACCGACTGTAAATCGGCATACCCACTTAAAATAAGCCCTAAGGTCGATGGGTATTTCTCTTTAATCTCAATTAACAGCTCACCGCCATTTTTATTGGGCATACGATAATCAGAAAGTACAACGGGAAAGGCTTTATCTTTAAGAATCTCTAACGCTTCCTCTGGCCCATTTGCAATACTGACTTTATAACCTGCGCGATGGAAAATTCGCTTTAACGCTCGCAATATTGAAGGCTCATCATCAACTAATAAAAGAGATCGATCCATAGCATTCCCTACACATAAAATTATCAGTTAAACACCAGTATAGTCGATAGGTCATGCTTTTCGGGCCTAAATAAGCACTTTCTAATAACCATTCACCTCTTACATTTATAACGCTGCTGTAACGCCATAGCAACAAAGCAAAGTTAAACCTTAGCAAAATAGATTAAAATCGATAAACTTCCTTAAATGCGTTCTAATCAAGCTAAAGTATCTACACTAAAGTCGTGTCGTTGCTAAACATTATTTAGCTATCACTCAAGCTGATAAAAATAAAATGTGTACGCAAAACTGAGTCAATGGAGTTGGTTATGAAGGGCGTGATTTTTAATGTTCTGGAAGAGATGGTGATTGAACAGTACAACATGCAAACATGGAACGAGATTCTTGCGTCACAAACAGCAGAAGGTATTTACACCGCGGGCGAAAGTTATCCTGATGAGGAGTTATTTAACTTAGTAGCCACCATTTCTGACAAAACCGATATCCCGGTTGAAACACTGGTCGGCGCGTTTGGCGAGCGGCTATTTGAGGGGCTCGCCGCACGAAATCCTTCATTTATTGAAGCCGAGCCAACCCTCAAAGGTTTTTTAAAAAGCGTACACAGTGTGATTCATATGGAAGTGCGCAAGTTGTACGAAAACCCTAACCTACCGGATTTTGAGTACGCTGAAGATGCAGACGATACATTATTAATGCGCTACCGATCCCCTAGAAAACTATGCATCTTGGCTGAAGGCTTAATTAGAGGGGCCGCCCATCACTATGATACATTGATCACTATTGATCACCCCGTCTGCATGCATAAAGGCGCAGAGCACTGCGACTTAATAGTGAGGTTCTTGTAATGGATACACAAGATCAAGAAAATGCTTACAAAATTGCCTATGAACGGGAAAAGCGTGCCCGTTTAAAAGCGGAAGACCTGCTTGAAACTAAAGCGCGTGAGATTTTTTTGCAGAATGACCAGCTAAGAGAGAACTATGATCTGCTAAAAAAACAGCAATCCATTATATTGCAAAATGACAAACTCGCCACGATCGGTACCTTAGCGGCAGGGATGGCCCATGAGATCAACAACCCCCTCGCATTTGTAAAAAGTAATATAGAATCCCTTGGGCGATACCATGAGTCCTATTCACGACTGGTCTCCTTTATAAAAGAGGTATCAACGCACTTACCCGAAGCCGAGCAGAACAACTTAAAAGCATTGTTCGACGAAGAGGATATTGATTTTATTCAAGAGGACTTACCCGACCTTATGGTAGATACCATCGAAGGATTAACCCGGGTTCGTGATATTGTGATGAACTTACGTAGCTTTGCACGCACGCAATCCTCTGACCGCTGCGCAGCTCATGTTGTCGATGGCCTCCATAGCACATTAAAACTGTTAAACAGTGAATTAAAGAACGCCGTAAGCGTAAAATTAAACCTTGCGCAGGTACACGAAATTTATTGTAATCCCAACGCACTTAATCAGGTCTTTTTAAATTTAATCATCAATGCAAAACATGCGACCGAAGGCAGAGAAAACCCAACCATTGAGATAACCAGCCGTGATACACCATCTGAGGTTATTATCGAAGTGACCGATAATGGATGCGGCATGCCGCCTGAGGTACAAAAAGAGATCTTTTCCCCATTTTATACAACTAAACCGGTTGGTTCCGGTACCGGCATGGGATTAGCCATTGCTTACGGTATTATAAAAGATCATGAGGGTGAGATCAGTGTAAAGAGCACCGAAGGGCAAGGAACAACCTTCACTATAACGCTTCCCATACACGCCACCAAAGAAATCGAACAAACGGATAACTAGCCCTCTCTATTGAGAATTGATCAAGGAATACAGGTTCATGCTCAGCAACGCTATCATCAACATTACAAACCTACGACTCCGCACGTTCATTGGATTTAACCCTGATGAGATGCAAAAACAGCAAGATGTCGTGATTAATATTGAGATCCAATACCCCGCGAGTAATGGTTTTACTAATGATGATGTAGAGCAAGCACTTAACTATAAAACCATTACCAAAGAGATTATTCACCACGTAGAAAACGGGCGTTTTTTATTGCTAGAAAAATTGGTATCCGACGTGCTCGACATATGCAGCGCCCATCCTTGGACCCGTTATGCAAAAGTCACGGTGGACAAACCCCATGCCCTGAGGTTTGCTGATTCCGTATCATTATCCCTTGAGTGGCAAAAAGATTAGTGCCACTCCGATACTTGCTGCTCAAGAAAAAGCGGTGCAGGTGCATCCATAACGGCGGCGATGCTTGAAACAATCTCGCGCTCACCGGCTGTCACTTTACCATCTTGATAGATACAGTTTTTAATCCCTGTAATTAGGCGAGGTTTGAGTACAGGGTAGGCACAGGCCAAACGATTTACCGCCTGAATAAACCGCTCTAAATCACAAGCATCTTCAGGCAATAAACGCAGATTATATAACCCCGCAGCGCCTGCCCCACGGTTAAACGCTCTTTCAGCATCGGCGCTATCCTCATGCCCATGATGAGCAAGGAGTGATAATATAATTTGATATTCATCACTCAAAGCACTCACCTCTTTAAAGCGAGGTTTAGCCTCTTTTTTGGTCTCAAACTCACCCGCCAAATAATGACGTACCAACTGAAATAAGCACCATTCAAATAGATCGGTCTTTTTATCCGCACGAATCAGCAGCAATAAGGTGTGCTTAAACACTTTATATTGTTCCGGCGACATACATTTGAGCGCGGGTAATAACAGCTCAATTAACGGTAAACGTACCTCCCTATTTAGGCGTTCAACAACCGGATGAAGTTGACGCATAAGTGGCTCAATGCCTTTTATGTCACATTGAGCTATCAGCTGCCACTGCTTCGCTTTAAGCTCAGGTTCAACATGAACAACAAGCGAGTAACACAAAGCAATCGCCCCAAACGGATCATGGGCCTGTTGGTACAGCGTTTCAGGAATACGCTCAATGTCCTGTCTAATCTGATCCAGATCAGCCTGTGCGGAAAATAGCGCATCAGGATTAACACCCGCCGCAACAGCAGCCCCAGTCATCACGGTCTGAGTGAATGCCTCACGCTTTTCAGCTTGGGTGATTTTATCGTCTTCTTGCTTACGTGTACGAGATGCGGCACTTCGATAGAGGTAGTTCCCATCCCAGTCTGGATCAACCTTTAAGATGCGATCCACCAGCGGCGGGTGCGTCGCCATCATATTACTGAGTGAGCATATGGCTTGACCAAAAAAGAGGTGACTGACTTCGCTCCGGTGCGCATCATTGATCTCTGTGCCACTGCTATAGCCACCAATGATCTTTAACGCATTACCAATACTGTCTGGATTTCGCGTAAATTGGACGGCACTCGCATCCGCTAAAAACTCCCGTTGACGACTCACGGCTGCCTTAATTAAGTTGCCAAAAAAGGTCCCTAACCAACCGATGGCTAACAGCGCGATACCCAGTACCGCTATTCGATTATCAGAGCGGCGACTACTGCTACCCCGTATAAGCAGCTCACCCACCAAACCAATAAAAACGATACCATGTAATAGGGCGATCAAACGTAAATTTAATCTCATATCCCCATTGAGGATGTGACTAAATTCATGGGCGATCACCCCTTGTAACTCATCACGTTTAAACTGCTGTACGCAGCCCTTAGTAACACCGATAACCGCATCCGCAGGTCCATTACCGGCAGCAAAGGCATTAATACCCATCTCGTGTTCTAGTAGATAAACTGCGGGAACAGGCATCCCCGCCGCAAGCGCCATCTCTTCAACCACATTAAGTACTTGAAGTTGGTCCGGGTCATCGGTATTGGGATAAAGACGAACACCACCTAAGGACTCAGCTACCGCCTTACCGCCTGAGCTTAATTGCAGCCACTTATATAAAATGGCGCAACCAACCGCGCCGCCGACGGCCAAACTCACTAAACCAAATGTATTCCAGGAAAAAAGCGACGCGATCGTTTGAGTATTCGTGTGCGACACGACACTCAACCCCCGCTGCATGGTTTCTTCCTGGGTAACAAAAAAGAGAGTGAGTCCGATCAAGAGATTCGTCAGCGCAATGAGACCTACCACAGCGCATATAAACAGAACGACAAGCCATCCCGTATTGCGCCGCGCTTTATCTTGCTGTGTAAAAAAATCCATTTATCGTTTACCTAGCTACGTCTCTAACCCAAATGCTCGGAATTACCCTTGGCCGCTTAAAAACTCACTTTAGGCGCTGCTTGAATCTCAGCACTGTCTTCAAACTCTAGTAAGGTGGCATCTTTTGGATGACCAAACATAGACGCGAAGAAAACGGGTGGGAACGACTGACGATAAATGTTGTAAGCGGTAACCGCATCATTAAAGGCTTGACGGGAAAAGGCAACGCGGTTCTCTGTGGTCGTTAATTCTTCCGTCAGCTGCATCATGTTTTCACTTGCCTTAAGGTCAGGATAGTCCTCCATTACTATATTCATACGCCCCAAGGCGCTCTGTAGTGCATTTTCAGCCCCTGATAGCTGCTGTATAGCATCATCGGTTAGCGTGGCAGCAGCCCCCTTTAAAAGCGCTGAGGCTTCATTACGGGCGTTAATAACCGCTTCTAACGTTTCACGCTCATGGGCCATATAGCCTTTGGCCGTCTCAACCAAATTTGGTATTAAGTCATAACGACGTTTCAGCTGCACCTCTATCTGCGAAAATGCATTTTGATGTCTATTTTTAAGCGTAACCAGCTGGTTGTAGATACTCACTACATAAAAAACAGCACCTAGCACTATGACCAAAAAGACAATCGTACCTACTTCCATCATTCAGCTCCTTTGTTATGGGGTCGTATAAGCATTTGACTATAAATCAGAATAGACAGGGAAGAAACCTACTTATGCGTCAGGTTTAACAGAATGAATGGCGTTTAATTACCCTCTTTTTTACCCATAAAAGAACGAACCGCTTGCAGCCACAGCCCTTCATGCCGTTATGCTAATAAATACAGCTAATTCGGCACAATGAAGGGACCGATCACTCTCGGGTTTATTTACCTTGTTTACGTCTTTCGGTAATCACTTCCCCACCGACACCCCAGTTATCAGTATTC
Source organism: Neptuniibacter pectenicola (assembly GCF_001597735.1). Taxonomy (GTDB): domain Bacteria; phylum Pseudomonadota; class Gammaproteobacteria; order Pseudomonadales; family Balneatricaceae; genus Neptuniibacter; species Neptuniibacter pectenicola. The sequence goes on along the minus strand of NZ_LUTS01000002.1, from coordinate 228,722 downwards.
ACTTCATCGATCACGACAACCGTGGTCGCTGGGTTTTTATTTAACACATCCACAAGCAGCTGAGTCGCGCCCTCAATTAGTTGCTTCTTCTGCTCAGCGGTCACGGCTTCGTCGGTGATTTTAATGTTTACATAAGGCATTATTGCGCTCCTCAAATCAGTTAATAACGTAAAAAAGCAGCTTATCTTGCCGCTTGTTGTAACACTAGAAAATTATAAAGAAGCGTCTATTCTCTTTTATAGAACAGTCGAGCAAAGGGCTATCGATAAATCAGCCGCCCCCCAAAAAATAAAATGAACGAACCCGATTACATGGGGTCAATCAAGCCATCACTTATGTAAAGTAGCTAACAATGACACGCCCAAAAATAGACACCCCTCGCTTTATTTATGTACTAGATCCCATGTGTAGCTGGTGCTGGGCCTTTAGCGCGGCCGTAGATACATTAAAACAACATTATGCATTTCCATGGACCCTGCTGATGGGAGGTCTCGCCCCCGATAGTGACGAGCCTATGGATAAAGCGATGCAGCAAAAACTACAAGCGATATGGCAACATATTGAGCAGCAAACAGGCACCCCTTTTAACTACGATTTTTGGTCGAATAACACACCAAGACGCAGCACCTACCTCAGCTGTCGAGCCGTCATTAGTGCGGAAACGTTAGCGCCAGAGCGCGGTTTCGACATGGTTCGTTTAATACAAAAAGCCTATTACCACGACGCAAAAAATCCTTCAGACCTCGATACGTTGGTGCAATTAGCACAACAGATGGGTTTAGACACGTCGCTCTTTACGAGCCTGATCAACAGCCCTGATACCCGGTCGAAGCTAGAAGCGCAAATCAGCGAAGCGCACAGGTTAGGCGCACAAGGTTTCCCCAGTCTATTTATTGAGACCGAAAGCGGGCTACATGCATTAAGTTATGGTTACACTGATGTAGAAAAACTGACACAGCGCGTAGAGGCTGCACTGCAAAGAAAGGAATAGGCGAGTTAAAACGTGGGCAAAAAAAACGGCGAGACTGAATCAATCAGCCTCGCCGCTCGTATTACAAGCTAGTCACGAACGACTGAAACGTCCTCAGCCTGTAACCCTTTATCGCTTTCACGTACGTGGAAACGTACTTTTTGGCCTTCCGCTAACGAACGGTGACCACGACCACGGATATTACGAAAATGAACAAAGACATCATCATCTTCACCGCGGGTAATGAAACCAAAACCTTTAGACACATTAAACCACTTTACTGTGCCCTGTTCACGATCATCATTCTCATCAATATACTCTTCTTCAGCACCGTTAAATGCCGAAGCCCCAGATTGAGTATTGTTACCAAGTGCAGCAAAGAAAGACGCAGCAAATGTCACAACGAACACAACTGCTAATGCAGCAATATTAGATAACTCAACTTCTATACCAGCTACCGAACCCAACAAAACAGGCACCAAAACAGCGGCGATAGCACTCACAATCAGACTACGAATCAACTGATTAACCCTCATTTATTATATTGTCATTTATCACATTAAAAGCACTTAACATTGGTAGTATAAATAATTATTTCTACCTGCTAAAGATGTATAGCTAATTTTGTGATTTTATTCAATAGCTTATGCAAATAAAGCGAATAAAATTCAAACGGCGTTTAATCTCAAGGCCTGATAAACTATGCTAAGAGACTAACGAATCAAGACCTATAAGCCTTATTAGATCGAACACGGTAACATTTAGTCATTTTTAAACAACGGAAACAGTCATGACAGAGCAGGAACGTATTGATGAACTGGAAACGCGCGTTGCTTTCCAAGAAGATACGCTAGATAAACTTAACAGTATTGTTTCTACTCAAGAGTTAGAAATACTCAAGTTGACCCGAATGATGAAAATCTTCAGCCAACAGGTAAAAAGCATAACCCTTGATCTACCTGCAAATAGACCTGAGGATGAGCCACCTCCTCCCCATTACTAAGGTAAGCGCACATGATCCCATTGCTCGAACGCGGCATACACGCCTTAGGCGGCCTCTTTATCAAGTTAGTCACGCGCCCGAAGCTAGTTAACCCGCAACTGCTGTTGCCACAACAGTCAGCGTCAGATCATGTGTATTACATACTGGAATCAAACAGGCTCAGTCATAAGCTTTTACTAAAAAACCTACTCCGTAAGCAGCAGCGTCACATCAAAGATGAGCAGATTCTGTTTGCCGATTCCAAAGGTCAAGCTCCCTTACGCGAAGCTTTAACTGATCTGGTCAATGCACAAAAAAGCAACGACAAACTCAACACACTGATTATACCTATTGCCATTTTCCATGGCCGCCTACCGAACAGAGAGAAATCTTGGTTCAACCTTTTGTACGCCGAAGCGTGGCATGAAGCGGGCCCTATCGGTAGCTTTTTTCAACTACTGATCAACGGCAGACAAACCTTAGTTCGAATAGATGAAGCACTCGCACTTAAACAACTGATTAATAAAAACGAAGACAGCGAAGCCACCGCCCGAAAAACAGCACGGGTACTGCGCACCCATTTCAGCATTACTCGCCGCTCAATTATTGGACCCGACCTCTCACATCGACGCACCTTAATTAACTTGGTCATCAAAAACCCATCCGTACAGCAAGCTATTGACCAACAAGCAAAGGAACGGGGCACCAGTCGGCACCGTATCGAACGTCATTGCGTGCGCACGCTCGATAATATAGCCGCGGATTTCAGCCCCATTACAACGCGCATACTCGACCCTCTTTTAAACTGGGTTTGGGGCCGTTTGTACCGAAAAGTCAGAATTGCCAATATTGACCGCGTACAAGAGATCGCTAAAACCCACCAGCTGATCTACTTACCCTGTCATCGCAGCCACATGGACTACCTGCTGTTATCTTGGGTGCTCTATCGCCACGGTTTAATGATCCCCCATGTTGCCGCGGGCGAAAACCTAAACATTCCAATCATAGGGCCTATTCTAAAACGTGGAGGTGCCATTTTTATGCGCCGACAGTTCCACGGAGACCCTCTCTATAGCTGTCTCTATAAAACCTATTTAGAACAGATGACCCATCGTGGCCATTCATTGGAATATTTCATTGAAGGGGGGCGTAGCCGAACAGGTCGCTTACTCGCGGCGAAAACAGGGCTACTATCCATGAGCATCGAGTCTTATCGTGACAACCCTCAAAAGCCCGTCGCGCTGATCCCAGTTTGGGTTGGTTATGACCGACTGGTCGAAAGTAAAAGCTACCAAAAAGAGCTTTCGGGCGAGAAAAAACAGCAGGAGTCGATCTCCACGTTGCTCGCCACCAGCAAAATACTCAGCCAACAGTTTGGCAACACTCTACTAAGCTTTGGCGAACCATTGCTGCTAGAAGAGCACACCCACTGTGAGAACCCTGCCAAAGACGATGTAAAACAGATTGCCGCTAAAGTCATGCGTAGCATCAACCAAGCGGCAGAGGTTACGCAGAGCAGTTTACTGGCTACCTGTTTGCTGGGAGGCAGTCCATCACAATCGGTCGCGGAGCTCAGCGATAAAAGTACGCGCCTACTTAATCTGCTAAAAACACTGCATCCTGAGTTGCAACTAATACCCGAAGGAAAACCTTCCGATTGGATCAATGAAGCCGCAAAAATGGGGCAGATTGATCAAAAACTCAATCTAATTAAGATCAACCAACACCAAGCCCAAGAGCTTTGTTTCTATCGAAATAATATCCAGCACATACTGATCTTACCCAGCATGTACCTGCTCCTCGCCCACAGGCTAGAGAGCGGCAAAGCCCTAAGCATTAACCGCACCATTAAAATGATCTACCCTTTTATTCAAGCGGAGCTTTTCTTGCAATGGGAACTATCGGATCTTACCGACCTTCTAAAACAGATACGGACCGTACTGGTTGAACAAAATCTGTTAGAAAGCAATGCCGAGGGTGGCTGGAAAACCACATCAAACCCGCTGGTCAACACCCTGATTCTGACAGCTGAGCCGATACTGTTACGTTACTATATTGTGTTACGCACCTTGGCGCGCTACAACGAAATAAGCGCAGAAGACCTGATAGAAAGCAGCCAAAAAATAGCGGAACTGATCCACAAAGAATATGGTTACAGCACACCTGAATACAAAGATAAGCGAGTGCTCGAATCGTTTATTGAGCAACTACACGCACTGGACTTTTTAACCAAAGTGGATGGGCGCTTAAGCAGTAACTTTGATACAAGTGCACTCTTTACCCAAGCGAAGAAGATTTTAAAACCCCATATGATTTCACTCGTAGACGCAAAGCTTGGCAACAACAGTAACAGTCCGCCACTACCGAAGATCTAAAGCACGAAGGGAGATAACTGACAGGTTATAGTTTTTTTAACGGGTAAATATCATAACGGCTAGATTTTCCCTCAAACTGAAGAGAGGGTTTACGACCAGCAAGAAAAGGTGCCTTTCGTGGGCGCTTAACAACGACTCGATTGTCAGCAATAGCCAAAGCGGCATCCAACAACTGGTCAGCGTCAAGGTCATCCCCCACAACAGGTCTAAAGCTACGCATCTCTTTTTTAACTAATGCGCTTTTTTCGCTATGGGGAAACATGGGATCGAGATACACAACCTGATAGCGCACCCCTTGATCGGCCTGTGTCTGCATCCACTCAATACTATTGGCATGATGAAGCCTCATGCGCTGAATAATATCGCTAACCTCCGGCGAATTCGCTGCACGCAACAACCCATCTTCAAGCAATAGATGGATAATAGGCGAACGCTCTAGCAGGGTCATTTCACAACCTAAGGTCGCCAAGACAAAGGCATCTTTACCTAATCCCGCCGTTGCATCTAATATCTGAGGCTTAACGCCGCCCTTAATACCAACCGCTTTCGCGATCATTTGACCTTTACCACCGCCAAATTGACGGCGATGAGCAACCGCACCTGACACAAAATCAGCGTAGGTCGCACCGGGTGCTTTTTTACCTGTGGGCTGCAATCGAATACCCGATTCAGCCACTTGTAACAGTAGGTCGAACCCCACCTCTGCTGACATTTCGACTAAAGGCAGTTTAAGCTGGGCAGCCAACTGTTCCGCTTGCGAACAGGAGGAGTCATCCAACGCAGTAACCGCAATAACACCCTCACTATATACGGCACCACCAGAAAGGTCAGATACAGACATATAAACCCACTATTCCAAACAAAGAGATTAACGCCCCATAAACCAAACAGCCAACAGGAACACCCCCAAGACCATACGGTAGATAACGAAGGGCTGCATGCCGATACGGTCTAACCATTTAAGGAAAAAGTGGATACAGCTAAAGGCACTAATGCCCGCTATTACGGTTCCCAATAGCACCATCAACCAAGGTGCACTTTCGCCTTGCGCATAAAGGTCCAAACCTTTAATCAACCCCGCCCCTAGAATAACGGGGATCGAGAGAAGAAAAGAAAAGCGGGCGGCAGCCTGACGCTCAAACCCCAACATCAAGGCTGTCGAAATAGTGATACCGCTGCGTGACGTCCCAGGAATTAACGCCAACGCCTGCGAACACCCTATATAAAGGGCATCCTTAACCGTCAACGTACTCAACTGACGGGTTTCAACTCGAAACAGATCCGCCCAACACAACACCGCACCAAATACCAACGTAGTACCCGCAATGACTAAAATAGAACGCAGGTTATGGTCAATAAAATCATTTAATAACAAGCCAACAATCAGCGCAGGAAAGGTGGCCAATATAGTTAACCAAGCTAAGTTTGCATCCTCACTACGACCACCGCTACAACTTGTGCACCACGCACAAAACATAGAGCTCAAGTCCTTGCGAAAATAAGCAACCACCGCCAACAAGGTACCCACATGCACACCCACATCAAAAGCCAACCCCTGATCGGGCCAGCCTAAAAGCTGCGAAGGCAAAATAAGATGAGCGGAGCTGCTGATCGGTAAAAATTCCGTCAATCCTTGAAGTAAGGCCAGTATAACGACCTGAAAGAGTTCCATTTATTGCTGATCCTTCTTTTTCCATGCGACTTGGTCGCGGAGATAAACTGGCAGGGCTAGCTCGGGTGAGACGCCCTTCCCTTGCGCCCACGCGTCGAGCGCAAGTACAAGCATACTTTTTGATGATGGATAATATGTTTCAGTGCTCAATTGAACCGCACGTTTAACTGACTCAGGCATCGCTTCAAAATAACGCCACCCACTCCCCACAGCGAGATACCCTTCAGCATCAACCGCAAACGTACTGGGTGCCGCAACTTGTTCGCGCAACTCCATCACAGGCAGCCCATTTTCGATACGGTAACTCGCCACATAGATCTCATCCATACGCGCATCTAACGCAGCCACAATGTTGTCCGCACCTTCAGCCTTTGCCGCCGATACAGCTAGCGACTCTAAGGTAGAGATAGGTAGAACAGGCAGATCTGCCCCATAGGCGAGACCTTGCGCAACCCCTGTTGCTATGCGAATACCCGCAAAAGACCCTGGCCCACGACCAAAAGCGATTGCATCTAACGCGGATATAGCAATGCCCGCATCCGCCAATATCGCTTCAATCATAGGTAAAAGCTGCTGAGTATGTTGACGAGGAATGATTCTAAAATCTTCTTTAATTTCGCCGTTACAACTCAGGGCTACAGAGCAAGCATCGGTGGACGTATCAAGTGCTAGAATGTTTGACATTAAATTGAATCACTTAAAATAAGAACAGGGTAGACATGCAAATATAAAAACTTGCGCGAATTCTACTCCGGTGAAGCGCCAATTTCATCTATGGTGACGCTCCCCCTTTGTTAAATTAAATCCTCGCCCCATTTAGGCAGTAGGTTTTGCTCAATATTAAGCTGATTCAAAATCCGTGCGACCACAAAATCAACCATATCTTCGATCGTTGTCGGGCGATTATAAAAACCGGGACTCGCAGGAATAATCACAACACCCATGCGTGTCAGCTTTAACATATGCTCTAAATGGATCTCGGAGTAAGGGGCTTCCCTTGGAACCAGAATCAATTGACGGCGCTCTTTCAGTGCCACATCGGCCGCACGCTCAATCAAATTATTACTCGCGCCCGTCGCAATCGAGGAGAGTGACCCCGTGCTGCAAGGACAGACAACCATTTTGCTCGGTGCCCCCGAGCCGGAAGCAACCGGAGCCATCCATTGCTCACGACCAAACACGGTTAACTGGTTTGGCTTCGCATCATACAGCTGGCTTAAATATGAGGTTTGTTCTGACGGTGTACCCGGCAATTTTAGGTCCGTCTCTGTACTGATGACCACTTGCGCCGCACGCGAGATCATAACAAACACGTGTTTATCGGCAGCCAATAAACACTGAAGTAGACGTAATCCATATTGAGCGCCTGAGGCGCCCGTTATAGCGACGGTAATAGTCTCTTGCGTATCCGCTCCCGCTGCCTTTAGATTTGCCATGATTACTGCCCCTTTAGCGCGGCTAATAAGCGCTGATGAATACCCTCAAAACCACCATTACTCATAATGACCACGTGACACCCTGGCTCTACCGCTTTGACCAGATCATTGATCAGCAGATCCGTATTTGAATAGACCGTAGATGGCACAGAGCTTTGTGCAGCAATACTATCCAAGGACCAGTCCATACCTTGTGGCTGAAACCAATAAACCGCATCCGCATTGGTAATAGATTCAGCCAGTAACGCTTGATGCGTACCTAAACGCATCGTATTTGAGCGCGGCTCAATCACCGCAATCACCTTGGCGTGTCCAACCTGCGCCCGCACCCCTTGCAGAGTGGTTTCAATGGCGGTGGGATGATGGGCAAAATCGTCATAGACTTTAACCCCATCAACCTCGCCTAACAGCTCCATTCTCCGCTTAACCCCAGCAAAGCAATTCAACGCCTCAATCGCATAACAGGGCTGAACGCCAACATTTCTCGCCGCAGCAATGGCCGCTAAACCATTACTCACACTGTGTTGACCTGTCATGCCCCATGAGACAACACCAACCACCTCTCCCTGATGCAACACTTCAAACTGCGTGCCATCATCCGTCAGCAAGCGAGCTTGCCACTCCACACTAGACGACTGTGAATCAGTACTGATAGCGGTTTGAGCCACCTCGGTCCATACCCCCATATCAACCACCTTTTGTAGTGCAGCTTCCTTTTGAGGAAAAATAACCTGGCCATTACTAGGCACAATTCTGACTAAATGATGGAACTGGGTTTGAATAGCGGCAAGGTTAGGAAAGATATCCGCATGATCGTACTCAAGATTATTCATCACCAAGGTACGGGGGTGATAGTGTACAAACTTAGAGCGCTTATCAAAAAAAGCGGTGTCATACTCATCGGCTTCAATGACAAAAAAAGGCGAGTCACTCAAGCGCGCAGATACGCCAAAATCTAAAGGCACACCACCAATTAAAAAGCCCGGCTTCATGCCCGCTTGATCTAATATCCACGCCAGCATGGTCGACGTGGTCGTTTTACCATGCGTACCTGCAACCGCTAAAACCCACTTATCTTTAAGCAAATGCTCTGAAAGCCACTGAGGCCCAGAGGTATAGTTAAGCCCTTTATCCAACATATACTCTATCGCAGGATTGCCTCGCGACATTGCATTACCCACCACAATCAAATCAGGTTCAGGAGTGAACTGGGCAGGATCAAAGCCTTGAATTAATTCAATACCTTGCGATTCAAGCTGTGTACTCATCGGTGGGTACACATTTTGATCCGACCCTGTCACTTTATGCCCCAACTGTTTGGCTAAAATTGCCAACGATCCCATAAAGGTCCCGCAGATGCCTAAAATGTGAATATGCAACGTCCAAACTCCGGCTAATAAATAATAAAAAATGAGCAAATATATCGGTCTATCATAACAGTTTTGCGGGCGCGGTAACTTGTCCACCAAACATTATCCGCGATCCAGCGGAAAATCTTATAATAAAGCGCCTAAAATGCGCCACAAACAATGCATTTCCTCTAAGTTTCACGTAAAATTCTCGCCCAACTTTTCAACTATTCTATCTGCGAGATAATACGAGAATGCTGCTCCTGAGCCAGTTCCTGAAACAACAGGAAACCGAAGACAAATTAGTCGATTTGATTGGCACGTTAATGCTTGCCTGTAAAGAGGTTGCCATCCAACTTCGTGAAGGCGAATTAGCCGGGGTTCTAGGATCAACGGATAACACTAACGTTCAGGGTGAAACCCAGAAAAAAATGGACGTTATAGCAAATGATCTGCTTAAAAAGTTTTTACTCGACAACGCGCTCGTGGCGGGTATTGCCTCTGAAGAGGAAGATCACCCCGTTGGCGGTAACCCGAACGGTAAATACCTTGTCATCTTCGACCCGTTAGATGGCTCGTCCAATATCGACATCAATGTTTCAGTAGGCACCATCTTCTCAGTACTCGAGATTGAAGAAGGCATGGACCCAACAAAAGATGAAGCATACCTGCAATGCGGTCGTAAGCAAGTTGCCGCAGGTTATGTACTTTACGGTCAATCATCTATCTTATCCCTATCAACCGGTCACGGCGTAAACTTCTTCACATTGGCCCATACAGGCGACTTCATCCTTACCCGCCAACAGGTCACCATTCCTAAAGAAACCAATGAGTTTGCCATCAACATGTCAAACCACCGTTTCTGGGAAGATGAGATGCGTAACTACATTGGCGACTTACTCCAAGGCGAGGAAGGCGCACGCGGCAAAAACTTCAATATGCGTTGGATCGCCTCCATGGTTGCAGAAGTGCATCGTGTATTAACCCGTGGTGGTATTTTTGCCTACCCATGGGATAGCCGTGATTCCAGCAAACCCGGAAAACTCCGCCTTATGTATGAAGGTAACCCGATGAGTATGCTTATCGAGCAAGCCGGTGGCGTTTCAAGCACATGCTATAAAAATATTCTCGACTTAGAGCCTAAACATATTCACCAACGCTGCTCTGTAGCATTGGGCTCAAGTAAAGAAGTTGAAACCTTGCTCACCTACCATTCTGAATCTAGCGATGGTCGTGCGGCAAAATTAAATACTTAAAACGACCCGTTTCAGCTTTAAGTAGTATTCTAAGCGTCCCATGCTGCGCTTATAATCCGACTTAGATATAACTTTTTTAAAACAGTTTACAGGAAGACAATTATGGGCTTCGCACAAGTACCCGCAGGTAAAGACCTACCGAACGATCTGTACGTTATTATTGAAATTCCGGCAGATAGCTCTCCGGTCAAATATGAGATTGAGAAAGAAGAAGACGCAATCTTCGTTGACCGCTTCATGGCGGCACCAATGTTCTACCCAGCAAACTACGGTTATATCAACAACACGCTTGCTGATGACGGCGATGCTGTAGATGTACTGGTTATGACACCTTACCCCGTTATTGCAGGCTCCGTGATTCGTTGTCGCCCAGTAGGCGTATTAAACATGACTGACGAAGCAGGCGAAGACGCTAAACTTATTGCTGTACCTCACGACAAGCTAACTAAAGCTTACCGTGACGTTAAGGATATCGAAGACCTTCCACAGCTTGAGCTAGACCGTATCAAACACTTCTTCGAAAACTACAAAGGCCTTGAAGAAGGCAAATGGGTTAAAGTTGAAGGCTGGGGCAATGCAGACGCTGCACGCGCCGCTATTGTTGAAGGCGTAAAAGCTTACGAAGCCGCTAAATAATTTAGCCCGCTTCAGTATAAAAAACCTCGCCATGGCGAGGTTTTTTTATGTCTACAACCGTAGCCACACTAGTCAACCACCACACGCCTCCCCAAGAACGCTTAAATCTCACCGTCAATCGTGCTTAATTTTAAGTTACCACTTCACGTATCAGTAAAAATAGATATACTTAGCCTAGCTGTCTCAGGGAAAATATAAAAATAGAGGTGAATAATGACACTTCCCAAACTTTGCATATGCGTTATTAGCCTTTTAATGTCCAGCATGGCCATAGCTGATAAGAATAGTTTATTCGTACAAAACTACCTTAATTCCTTTGCCAGCCGCGATGCTCAAGGCATATTCAATCTCATCAATTGGGAAGGCGTTGATAAAGAATCCCGCCGTTCGCTGCAAAAGTACATTAAATCAAATTTTAAAGGCAAACAGATCCGCCGTATCTACATCGACCCTATTGCTAAAAACACCCCACCCTCCTACGTTCAAGATGGCAAAAAATATGAGCTCAATTTAAAACCATCGGGTCAGCTCAACATTGTCTACATCAATAACAAAGGCAAACGCACAACAAGCACGCTCTTTGTCGGAGAACACCAAGGGAAGTTAAAAATAGGCAGCGCGGTCCCTGCAGCGGAAACACTCGCTTGTAGCGGCGATAAGGGCTGTTAAGAAAGCAATCACCCTGCACCTAAAGAGCAAACGAATATGCTAATAAACTTTAGGTGCAGCGGCATTATTCACACACTTGAGCCTGATTTATCCACAGCTCCAGCCAGCATGAATCAGGCAACAAATAATCACATTTCCTTGAAAAACTTTCTATTGCCCCACTTTATAATCCAATTAGAATCGAATATCCGTACTTTGATTTGGAAGCTCAATGGCTGAAATTATTATACTGGCAGTAAGCATCCCGCTCCTTGTAGTTTGGATACTAAGCCTACGCAAAAATACTGAAGATATCGAAAAGCAAAGCTAAAAAGGCAGACGCCAGATACCCGCCTTACTGCCCTTTTGATAAGTTAGATGATTAGCGTGATAACTCTTCAAACAAATCAATAAACTGAAGCGTTAATTTATGCTTTGGCGCCATATGAATCAGCGGCCGCGTTTCGTCATGTGATTCTTTCATTTTTACCGAGGCCGATATTTTCGCTTCAAGCACGGGAAGGTTGTCATCTAACAACTCTTCAACAATACGCTTTGGCAAGCCCGCACGCGGCTGGTACTGATTTACCACAATTCCCTCAACCTTAAGCTCCCCGTTATGATCCTCACGCGTCTCATGCACATTAGCTAATAAGCTGTACAACGCTTGTCGAGCAAACTCATCACAATCAAATGGAATCAAACAACGTTCCGATGCAACTAATGCGGACAATGAAAAGAAATTAAAGGCGGGCGGCGTATCGATATAAACAGCATCGTACTGCTCTGACAGCGCATCGATAGCATCTTTTAGCTTATAAATTTTATGCTTAGACTCTAACTTAGACTGCAAATCACCTAAGTCTGAGTTAGAGGGCATTACACTTAAATTTTCATATGGCGTTGCATGTATATAATGCTCCGGTCCATTAGGCTTCATTTGAAAGGTCAGCGCCTGCTCAAAAAAGTCCTTAATATCAGGTGTTATATCTTGATAACCTTCACCCAATAAGTAATGACTCGAGTTACATTGAGGATCAAGATCAATCACTAAGGTACGAAGACCTCGCGCCGCACTAATCGCTGCTAAATTCACCGCAATACTCGACTTGCCAACGCCGCCCTTCTGATTGAAAACTACGCGCTTAACTATCGCCATTATTTTTCTCCACCAATCCCACACAAAAAACACTGCTACTGCATTGCAATATCTATAATTATGAAGTGAACGTCAACAATCTTGATGGCAAAAGGGCAAAACCATAGCCAAAAGGATTAATATCAAGAAATTCTTATACACATCTGCAGCAAATATTCATTTTATATTCAGTCTTAGCTTTGATTAAGAAGACATTTTCGGTAAAAAAGCGCTAAAACAGCAAAAACTTGCTAAATTATAGACAAGAGAAAAAGACTACGGCAAACTATAGCGGTTGATTAAGCTGCTCTGTCCATTTTCAGGAATAAACCATGGCAAAAATCCTGTTATTAAACGGCCCAAATTTAAATTTATTGGGCACCCGTGAACCTGAAGTTTACGGTACTGAAACCCTGGACGATATTTGCCAAAAGCTGATACTGCAAGCACAAGATCAAGGCCACGAACTATTACATTGTCAAAGTAATCGAGAATACGTTTTGCTTGAGCGAATACACCAAGCTCAGCAGGAAGCGATTGCTTTTATCATTATTAATCCGGCCGCATTTACGCACACAAGCGTTGCTTTACGCGACGCCTTATTGGGAGTGAACATTCCATTTATTGAAGTTCACTTGTCCAATGTGCATGCCAGAGAAACATTTCGCCACCATTCATTCCTATCGGATGTGGCACAGGGTGTTATCTGTGGCTTTGGCGCCCAAGGATACGAATTTGCTTTGCAGTCTGTCATAAAACAGATTGCTTAAATCACTAATTATTGTTGCTTTAGAGAGACTGAGATCAGAATGGACATTCGCAAAGTCAAAAAACTGATTGAGTTGTTGGAAGAATCCAACATCAACGAAATTGAGATCAAAGAGGGCGAGGAATCCGTGCGCATAAGTCGTGGCGCGGCCCAACAAGTAGTTGCCCCATATCCTACAGCCCCTATGCCTGCACCTGTTGCAGCGGCTCCTGTTGCAGCGGCTCCTGTTGCGGCGGCTCCTGCCGAAGCAGTAAGTGACGCGCCTATCACTGCAGGCCACGTTGTACAGTCACCTATGGTTGGCACATTCTACAGCGCGCCATCACCTAGCTCTCCTGCATTTATCGAAGTAGGTAAAACAGTTAAAGCCGGTGACGTTATCTGTATCGTGGAAGCGATGAAGATGATGAACCAGATTGAAGCGGATAAGAGTGGTGTAATTGAAGCTATTCTTGTCGAGGATGGTCAGCCGGTTGAATACGATCAGCCTCTTGTAACTATCGTTTAAGCCAATAACGCATAAGCAAGGATCACTTTCGATGCTAGATAAAGTAGTCATAGCGAACCGAGGCGAAATTGCGCTTCGTATTCTGCGCGCTTGCAAAGAGTTGGATATCAAAACTGTTGCGATCCACTCTCAAGCAGACAAAGATCTCATGCACGTCCGCTTAGCTGATGAAGCTGTATGCATAGGTCCTGCATCATCAGCAAAAAGCTATCTGAATGTCCCCTCCATCATTGCGGCGGCTGAAGTTACCGATGCAGTTGGTATCCACCCTGGGTATGGATTCTTAGCGGAAAATGCTGATTTTGCTGAACAAGTTGAACGTTCAGGTTTCACATTTATCGGCCCAAGAGCGGAAACTATTCGCTTAATGGGTGATAAGGTTTCAGCCATCGAAGCGATGAAAGAAGCGGGTGTACCTACAGTTCCCGGCTCTGACGGCGCATTAGATAATGATACAGAGCAAACCTATAAAATTGCTGAACGCATTGGCTACCCGGTTATTATCAAAGCGGCAGCCGGTGGTGGCGGACGCGGTATGCGTGTTGTCCATTCCGAAGCATCACTTATTAACTCCATTCACGTGACACAATCCGAGGCCGCTGCGGCATTCGGTGATGACACGGTATATATGGAAAAATATCTCGAGAACCCACGCCACGTAGAAGTACAGGTTCTGGCTGACGGTCAAGGGAATGCGATCCACCTTTATGACCGTGATTGCTCAATGCAACGCCGTCACCAAAAAGTGGTCGAAGAAGCACCCGCACCTCACTTAGACCCAGAGGCTCGCGCACAAGTACTTAAAGCCTGTGTCGATGCTTGCATCAAAATTGGTTACCGTGGCGCAGGTACATTTGAGTTCTTATACGAAAATGGCGGCTTTTACTTTATTGAAATGAACACACGTGTTCAGGTTGAACACCCGGTTACAGAGATGATTACCGGTGTTGATATTGTAAAAGAGCAATTACGTATCGCGTCTGGATTACCGCTTTCCTTTAAACAGGAAGATATAAAAATACAGGGCCATTCGTTTGAGTGCCGTATCAACGCAGAAGATTCTAAAACGTTTCTTCCAAGCCCAGGTACGATCAAGCACTTTCATGCTCCAGGCGGTAACGGCATTCGTGTAGATTCACACATCTACAACGGTTATACCGTTCCGCCTCATTACGATTCACTGATCGCCAAACTTATCAGTTATGGTGAAGATCGTGAGACAGCATTGAAACGTATGACCATTGCGTTAGACGAGATGTTTGTTGACGGAATACGAAGCAATATAGCGCTTCAGCAAGAGATTGTAAGAGACTGTAGATTCCAAGAGGGTGGGGTTAATATCCACTACCTTGAGAAGAAACTCGGCTTATAATCTCCCATGCCAATAAAAAACCCGCTACCAAGCGGGTTTTTTATTGCTCCAGCACAACGTCTAACTATTCATCCAACCCTTGATCACTGATACTATTGCCCAGTCTAACTGTCCGATATGGAAGAATGAATCATGCCTTGGCTGCAAATAAAAATTAAAACTAATCCCGAGAACTCTGAAGCTTACGAAGATCTATTATTAAGCGCCGGATGTGCAGCCGTCACCTTTGAAGACAGTGAAGATCAACCTATATTCGAACCTGATTTAGGTACGACTCCCCTTTGGAGTAACACCACAATCACTGGCCTATTTGCCGCCGAGCATAACCTTGAGCAAACGCTTCGCTTTTTAACACAGGCCCATGCGCAGCTTTTCCCCGCGATATCAACGCCGCAAATCCATGCAGAGATATTGGAAGACAAGGATTGGGAACGTGAGTGGATGGATAACTACCACCCGATGCAGTTCGGTCGTCGCCTTTGGGTATGCCCAAGCTGGAAAGAGATTCCTGACCCCTCAGCGGTCAACCTTTTACTTGATCCAGGCTTAGCCTTTGGCACAGGTACACACCCAACAACTGCATTATGCTTAGAGTGGCTAGACGCACAAACATTAGATGGCCAATATATTATTGATTACGGTTGCGGCTCCGGTATTTTAGGCATTGCTGGCCTTCTGCTCGGTGCCAACAAAGCTATTGGCGTAGATATTGACCCACAAGCACTCCAAGCCACCAAAGATAACCTGTCTCGCAACCACTTAGCCGACGATATACTTCACGTCTTTTTACCAGAAAATGCACCGACAGACCTCGCCGATACACTGGTCGCCAACATTTTAGCTGGCCCGTTGGTTCAACTGGCCCCTACCCTTGCTAGCCTAATTAAACCGAAGGGAAAATTATGCCTCTCAGGCTTATTGAGCGCACAAGAGGAAGAGATCAGAGCCGCTTATTCAACATGGTTTGATCTTGACCCCGTCGCTGAAAAAGAGGGATGGATAAGAGTGACCGGAACAAAAAAAGGGTAATGCCAACGCCTTATGCTTAAAGACAGCATCATTACCACATGCCCCCACTGTAAAGCACAGTTTAAAGTGACCCATGGGCAACTAAAAATTGCCCATGGGCAGGTCCGGTGCGGGAACTGTCTAAACGTCTTTTCAGCTACCGAGCATGAAGAAAAAAGCGATCCTGTCAGCACGGCAATTCACCCATCAGATAAAGCACCCACTCACTCGGCAACTAACCCAGCGGAAGCGCAACAGAGCAGAACCATTCCGGCGCCCCCCGACACAGCACCTGCTCATCCCCACAACAACACAGCAGACGAAACAAACAACAAATTAACCGATCAGCAGCTCCACACAAAAAAACAACCGACTCAACGGTATGAAATCGCCATAAAAACAGCCGCTGAACCTAACACACCTATACCAACCTTAACCATCGAAAGGGAAGCGATTGTACTCTCATCCTCCCCTAAAAAAGCGCCACAAAAAAACCTACTCTGGTTGTTAACCCTACTACTGGCAATCATCGGAATCGTTGCACAATACGCATGGTTTAATCGCGCTGAACTTTACTGGCAAGCACCCTATCAAGACGTTTACCGCGTAGTGTGCCAGCAGATAGACTGTCATATCCCACCGCGCTTTAAACTGGATAAAATCCAAAACCAAAAATTAGTGATCGCCCCTCACGATAAAATAGAGGGCGCAATTAGTGCCAACTTAATTCTGCTGAACAGCGCCCCCTTTAAGCAATCCTTCCCCGCGCTTAAACTGACGTTCTCCGATCTAAAGGGACGGACCATCGCTCAGCGTACCTTTCAGCCCACCAGCTATCTCAATCTAATTGACGATAACGCCCCCTTAATGCCGATCAATCAACCAGTCCAGGTCTCACTTGAACTCATGCTACCCAGCACGCGTGCAATTAATTATACGGTCGAGCTACTAGCGCCTGAGCAATAAAAAATCAAGCTCGAATTGTACAAAAAATCATCAAAAAATCCTTGGAGACTTTGCTCCTTAGGAGTATGATTATCCGCCTCCCAGATACCTCTATTAACAGTGTCATTCGTGATACTGCGGGTGTTTTTTTAACCATTTTTTAAGGCACAGTATGTTTACTATTGGCCCATACACCATTGACAGCCAAGTAATTTTGGCACCAATGGCAGGCGTTACCGACCGGCCTTTCCGCCAGTTATGTAAACGCATGGGTGCAGGCCTAGTTGTGTCAGAAATGGTGACTTCAGATACCCGATTATGGAAATCACGTAAATCTGCTCACCGCTTAAACCATACCGGTGAAGTAGAACCTCGTTCTATTCAAATTGCAGGTGGAGATCCTGAAATGATGGCTGATGCAGCGATCATGAATGTTCAACGTGGCGCTCAAATTATTGATATTAATATGGGCTGCCCCGCTAAAAAAGTCTGCAACAAGGCGGCAGGGTCCGCGTTACTGAAAGATGAGCAACTCGTAAACGATATTCTCAACGCAGTAACCTCCGCCGTCGATGTACCTGTAACACTCAAAATACGAACCGGTTGGGATACAACAAATAAAAACGCCCTAACCGTGGCACGTATTGCTGAAGATGCAGGTATCCAAGCACTCGCTGTACATGGCCGTACGCGCAGCTGCGGATATAGAGGTGAAGCAGAGTACGACACCATCGCCAGTATTAGTGAAGCTATCTCGATGCCCGTTTTCGCAAACGGTGATATCACATCACCCGAAAAGGCATTGAAAGTACTTCAGCATACGGGCTGTTCTGCGGTCATGATTGGTCGAGCCGCTCAAGGTAAGCCTTGGTTGTTCAGAGAGATTGATCATTATTTAAGAACAGGTACAATTCTGCCCCCTCCCAAGCTGGAGGAGATCCGGGACATTCTGTTAGAGCACGTGCAAGAGTTACATGCTTTTTACGGTGAATACTTAGGTGTGCGCATTGCGCGTAAACACGTAGGTTGGTACTTGCAGGATACCGCTAACGGAAACAGCTTTCGTAAACAATTTAACATCATTGAAACAGCAGCAGATCAGGCCGCCTCTATCGAGGACTATTTCGATAGCGCTTTAAATAATGGCGTAGCCGCCTAATAGATTGGATAATAAGTACTGTGGAATATAAAGAGATTAAACAACCAACATTCGCTCCCAACTCAACTGAAGCTGCGAATCATACTTTACGCGATAATGTAGAGCAGTCATTAAACAGCTATTTCCGTCAACTTGATGGACAGCCTGTAACCGATGTTTATCAGATGGTGCTTTCTGAAATTGAAGCCCCTCTTTTTGAAACGGTAATGACATACACTAAAGATAATCAGACTAAAGCATCCCAGTTACTGGGTCTAAACCGCGGTACGCTTCGTAAAAAGCTGAAGCAGTACGGCTTGCTTTAATCCCCCATTTTTTTGACTACTCGGAATCCAGACACAATGGCAGAGAACATCACTCCCGTTCGCCGTGCTTTGATCAGCGTATCAGACAAATCAGGTATCGTTGAATTCGCACAAGCCCTAAACGCTCGCGGCGTTGAGATCCTTTCGACAGGTGGCACTTATAAGCTACTAAAAGAAAATGATATCCCCGCAGTTGAAGTATCCGATTACACAGGCTTTCCTGAAATGATGGATGGCCGCGTAAAGACTCTGCACCCTAAAGTGCATGGCGGTATCTTAGGTCGTCGCGGACAAGATGATGGCATCATGTCCGAACACGATATTCAGCCTATCGATATGGTAATTGTGAACCTTTACCCTTTTGCAGCCACCATTGCTCGTCCAGATTGCGACCTGCCTATGGCGATTGAAAACATCGACATTGGTGGTCCAACAATGGTGCGTTCCGCTGCGAAAAACCATAAAGATGTTGCGATTGTCGTCAATGCGTCTGATTACGATGCTATCGTAACTGAATTAGATGAACAGCAAGGCCTATCCCATGCAACACGCTTTGACCTTGCCGTTAAAGCGTTCGAGCATACAGCAGGATACGACGGCATGATCGCAAACTATTTAGGCGCGATCGTTGAAAGTGAAGAGGACAAACCCGCTGTTTTCCCTCGCACGTTCAATACACAGTTTATCAAAGCACAAGATATGCGTTACGGTGAGAACCCTCACCAGCGTGCGGCATTCTACGTTGAAGCAGATCCGGCAGAAGCGTCCGTTGCAACCGCTCGCCAGCTACAAGGCAAAGCGCTATCTTTCAATAACGTAGCAGATACAGATGCAGCACTCGAATGTGTAAAACCATTTAATGAACCGGCCTGCGTTATCGTTAAACATGCTAACCCATGTGGTGTTGCTATAGGTAAAGACATTCTGGAAGCCTATAACCGTGCTTTTCAGACTGACCCAACCTCAGCATTTGGCGGCATTATTGCGTTCAACCGCGAGCTAGATGCAGCAACCGCCAGTGCGATCGTTGAGCGTCAATTTGTAGAGGTAATTATTGCCCCTACCGTGACCCAAGAAGCATCAGATATTATTTCGACTAAACCAAACGTGCGCTTACTCCAGTGCGGCGAATGGTCCGCAGATCGCGCACACAGCTTCGATTACAAACGCGTTAACGGTGGACTGCTTGTCCAAGATCGCGATCTTGGCCGTGTTGATGCATCTGAACTTAAAGTCGTAACCCAAGTTCAACCAACAGAAAAAGAGATCCGTGATCTACTTTTCTGCTGGGAAGTTGCGAAAGCGGTTAAATCCAACGCCATTGTTTATGCTAAAGACGGTCAGACAATCGGTATTGGCGCAGGCCAGATGAGCCGCGTTTACAGCGCGAAGATTGCAGGTATTAAAGCCGCTGATGAAGGGTTAGAAGTTAAAGGTTCCGTGATGGCATCTGACGCTTTCTTCCCATTCCGCGACGGCATTGATTCAGCCGCAGCAGCAGGCATCAAAGCCGTCATCCAACCTGGTGGCTCTATGCGTGACCAAGAAGTGATTGATGCAGCGAACGAACATGGCATGGCTATGGTCTTCACTGGCATGCGCCACTTCCGTCACTAAGTACATTTTGCAATAGGCCTACTCGGTAGGCTAAACCCTAGCCACGTAAACCCTAGGTAAGCTTATTGCCAAAAACCCCGGTCTGAAAAAATCAGACGCGGGGTTTACTGTTTAGGAATTAATGAAAATGAACATACTCATTATTGGCTCAGGTGGCCGCGAACACGCGTTAGCATGGTCTGTTTCCCAGGACTCAAATGTAGATCATGTTTTTGTCGCACCGGGTAATGCCGCTACAGCACAAGAAGCTAAGATGCAAAACGTTGCTCTCGACGTAATGGATCTTGAAGGCCTATCTGCTTTTGCTAAAGATAACCGCATCGACTTAAGCATCGTCGGACCTGAAGCACCGCTTGTGGCAGGCATCGTTGACCATTTCCAAAACGAAGGTCTACGCATCTTTGGCCCGACCCAAGGCGCCGCTCAACTGGAAGGCTCTAAAGCATTCACTAAAGATTTCCTCGCCCGTCAAAACATTCCGACGGCTGAATATGAAAACTTTACAGAGATAGAACCAGCCCTAGCGTATGTTCGCGAAAAAGGCGCACCAATCGTTGTCAAAGCGGATGGGTTAGCGGCAGGTAAAGGCGTTATCGTAGCGATGACACTGCAAGAAGCCGAAGATGCCATCAAAGATATGCTAGCGGGCAACGCCTTTGGTGAAGCTGGTAGCCGAGTCGTTATTGAAGAGTTCCTTGAAGGTGAAGAAGCCTCCTACATCGTTATTGTCGATGGTGACCATGTGCTACCGATGGCAACCAGCCAAGATCATAAACGTGTAGGCAATGGTGATACAGGACCTAATACCGGCGGTATGGGCGCTTACTCCCCTGCCCCAGTAGTCACACCTGAGATTGATCAACGCATCATGGATGAAGTGATCATGCCGACCGTAAATGGCATGAAAGCTGAAGGCAATGAGTACACTGGCTTTTTATATGCAGGCCTCATGATTCAAGCGGATGGTACACCGAAAGTTATCGAATATAACTGCCGTTTTGGTGACCCTGAAACACAACCGATTATGTTGCGTTTAAAATCTAGCCTCGTCGATATGTGTAATGCAGCGCTCGACAAGAAGCTTGATCAAACAACTGCTGATTGGGATGACCGTAAAGCCGTAGGTGTCGTTATGGCGGCCGGCGGCTATCCGGGTGATTATGGTAAAGGTGATGTAATCAGCTTTCCTAGCCACTACCCTGAAGGAACGAAAGTGTTCCATGCTGGCACCCAGCTAGTCGATGGCAACGTCGTTACTGCTGGCGGTCGCGTTCTATGTGTGACAGCACTCGGTGATACGGTCACTGATGCGCAACAGCGCGCCTATGAACTCTTAAAGCAGGTCAACTGGGAAGGTGCTTACTTCCGGACAGATATCGCTTACCGCGCTATTGCCCGCGAGCAAAATAGTTAAGCATTAAACATGCTCATATAAGGCCTCAGTTAATCTGGGGCTTTTTTATACCTACACAAAAATCCAATACCCGCCCAAACATTAAGATAACACTCATCGAACTAATACCCGCCAACATCGGCATGATGCTTAACCAGTACCCAAATGATAACAACCAAACCGGCACACTCAGCAACAGTAATAACATACTCAGGCCGAGCAACCGCAAGTCTAAAGGCAAGCGCGCCAAGACCATACTCCAGCATAATGTTGCCAAAACACCTAATGTCACAGCCCACACTGATAGGGAGGGAGATAAGGTATAACCTCGGTTTAATGTGCTAAAAAGAAATGCATGGACCTCTGTGGAGAAAAACGCATCCGTTGACGAGACCTGTAACCTATCCTCAACCGTTGGCGCATTAAGTCCGACAAACACCGCTTTATTACGGATTCTTTCAACCGGGATCTTACCCTCCAGCAAAGCCCACAACGGGTAACGTAACACCCGATCGCTAAACGAAGCTAAACCAAAGGGTAAAAGTAGCTCGTAATCACGGCTCCATAATTTAGAAAAGCCAACGTGCAGATAGGGTGTTCTTAAGCCCGAAAAATCATCTGCTTTGACGGGGGCATAAATATAGAGGGACGCTAGGGATAAACTAGGCCAACGGGGGAAACCCAAGCCCGCATAAAGGTAGTGACGTCGAAGATGGGCATCCTCATCCAAAGAGAGGTCCGCATGACCCAGAATAGCCCCCGGCAGCTCAGGCTTATCTAGAGGCTTTAACTCCTGATTATTTTCCGCAATCAACGGTAATACAACACGCCCGCTCCGCTTAATCGCATCCATCAACTGCTCATCACCAGCGCCCAGAGTTCCACGGGCACCCACAAACGCAACATTGTACGTAATCGATGAAACATCCGCCGAGTTAAGCGCGTCTATCGCCCTTGCGTGAACACTACGATCAAACGGCCAGCCCGAAAAACGATCAATACTCGCTTGGTCAATATCAATTAACACCACGTCAGACGCCGCATAGTTAACAGATGCGTAGTACTGATTAAGCACGTCATAAGCGACCCGATCAAACCAAACCGTTAATGAGGAAGAGCCAACTAAAATCACAATCACTAACGACAAGATCGATAGGGCTAAAAACCGGACGCCCTCTCGCATTACAACATCAACAGTAACGTTGCCGCACCGGAGAAGATCAATGGCCACCAATTTTCAATAGGCTGTTCAACCTGTTGCGGCGCCGTCCACTCCCCTGCGTAATCATCTGCATCAAACGCTCTAACACGTATGTAGTAGGTGCCAGGCTGCGGCTTATCAATCGCTAATTCAGCACGCTCTGTGGTTTCGTCAACCTGTATATCATTGAAGGCCTGATCGTTAGCAAGTTGCAGTTGGTAGTACGCAATATCCTGCTCTGCATTCCAGCTAAAGAACATTTCATCCTCACTACTCACCGGTGCTTGCAACTCAGGTTTAGCCGGAACAGGCTTCACCGTAAACTCACCAGCCAAACCGAGAGGACCCACTTTGCCTTGCGATGTCACACTGGTTACTCGCCAATAGTAATGACCAGGCTCCATAATCGTGGCAGTAAACCGCGTATCAGATATTTCCTCTTCGTGCAGGGTCACCGTTTCAAAACGCTGATCAGTGGCGATATCCATTTGGAAGCGTTCAGCCATTTCCGGACGTGACCAGATAAACTCAACCTCGCCTGAATAGATAGCATCCGATGGACGCGGCGCTTGGCGAACCGGAGGGAAAGGACGGGCATCAACCGTTATTTTCTGTACAGAAGACAAGCCCTGTAACCCCTCTTCACCAATTGCGCTCACCCTGAGCCAGTAGGTTTTATCTTGAAGCGATGCCGGTAAACCCATTTTTGGCTGATTAGATATTGAGTCATAGGTAATCGAGGTAAGCAGCTGATCAGGGGATATCTGCCCTCTGTATTTAGCCGCTCCCTCTAACTCATTCCACACCAATTTACCTGGGAGGTAATGAATCGGTGCACTTAAATCAGGTAACTCCGGCGCAGGAAGAAGCTTTTTCGGCTTAGCGGGCGGCTGGTTCGCTTTAGCTAAGGTTCCATACCCTTGACCTACCGTTGTGCCACCTAACCTATTTTCTACACCGATCTTACCTTCGATAACCTCTGCAGCCGTACTCGCTTCTTTTGCACGTACACGGTATGTGGTGCCTTTAGTTGTCGCAAACGCAACTGGCGTATCAATTAAAAACTGCGAACCGGGCACTTTAGCTGGATTCGCTCTAATCTCTGCCTCACCCTCTTCAAGGAAGACCTTGATATCCACAACCTTACGTTTACTGCCAACCACCGTCGCTTGCTTGATTTTAAGTAAACTATTTTCAAGAATTAAAACCTGCGTACCATCATCAAACTCTAATAACACCGATGATTGAGGTGAGGTTTTAATCTGGTCGCCTTGGCCTAAACTCTGGCCTCGAACAAGGGGTAAATGGGCTTTAACCGAGCCGTCATTCATCACAACTTGGGCAGTCACCGTACCACTTACATCAAGAATGGTAATGTCTGACTGGCGCTCTCTAATTAACGAGCGCGGTATTTTAAGCACCGTGCCCGGTAACATCTGTCGATCATTACTAATATTATTGAGGCGTTCGATGGTTTTCCATTCTCGCCAATCCGTCAGCAGTTCATGGGCAATGCTCCACACCGACTCACCGGGCTGCATTGGATAACCCCATTCGCCTTCTGTTTCTGACAGTACCGTCCCAGAAAACATGAGCATGATGAGCAATGCTAAACTTTGTTTCACTTTTATCACTGAATAGCGTCCTGTATTCATCTATTAAATTAGTCGGCCAGTTACGCCTTAAGAACCTAGATACAACCCTTAACGTCGCAGATCAAACGCTTTCGTAGGTTCTCTCTATAACTTAGCATTTTCCCATTAATTCAACTATCTAACCAGTATGGAAAAATGCCATTTTAAAATATGACATGCCTATCTATATGGGTATAATCATCCCCTAAATCATCATTTGACACGCCTTAATCCATGCAGATATTCGAACTAGACATCAAAAACAAACGACTCCGCACAGCGATTAGCGCTATTATTTCAGCCTCCATTCTAACGGGCTGCGGAGCACTTACACAAAAAACCGCTGTTAAGTCATCCGATACCGGCTTTTGTTATAACGGTGGCCGCACTAATGAATATAGCTGCGACCCAGAAAAAGCGACAGCACAAGCCGACATGCGTACGGCAGATATTGATGATGAATGGATGAACAGCAAGCTGTCAGAGATACATGCATGGCTCGCTGAAGAAAAAGAAAACCGAGTCAACGGCACGCCCTCCTCTACAGATGAGGCCAACAAACCGCCGCAAGATTACATTACAACCGTCAGTATTAGCACACCAACACCTCAGCAAACATCGCCTGAGATTGCTAACATTCTAAAGCTAAGCCAACAGGGACAACATAAAGCAGCGCTCTCAGGCATCGATAAACTGATCGCTGACAACCCTAATATGGCAGCTGCTAAGCTGACGAAAGGTATCATTACTAATCAGATGGGAGATAAAGCGTCCGCTAAAGCTATTTTCCAAAACCTAATGACCACCTATCCTGACCGACCGGAAGCGTTTAACAATCTAGCGGTTATTTATGCTGAAGAGGGTAATTTCCCTAAAGCGATCGAAACATTACAGCAGGCTTTCCAGACGCACCCTAGTTATGCACAAGTGCATAGCAACTTAAAAGAGCTTTACGCAACACTCGCCTCTCAGGCCTATAGTAAAGCATTGGATCTGGGCAGCGTATCTACAGGCCCTGAACTGACAATGATTGACCGTGTACCTAGCGATCTATCGGGCAATAGCGCTGACCAGTTACTCCTCGTTAGCAACCCAACCGCAAGCACACCTATACAACTTTCAGCGGCAAAGGTAGAGCAAAAGCCTCACCTGCCTGACACAACAAAAGAACCCGCTAAAGCGATTAAAGTAGCGCAAGCCACAGCTCAAGTGGCTGTTGTAGCACCGCCTAGCCAAAACACGACTGTATCCCCTAAGACACCCATCGCGTCACCAAGCAGCGTCGTTGAAACCGCAGGTCAAAGCCAACAGGTCTCTCGACCTGTTGCGAAAGCACTGCCTAGTGATGCGCAAGACACGCTTGAGCAGCAAGTAACCCAACACTTACAAAACTGGGCCAGCGCATGGAGCAACAAAGATCATCAGGGCTATATTAATGCGTATACCGACGTCTATCGCCCGAATGCAAAACTAAACCATAACCAATGGGTTACACAGCGCCAACAACGCATATCCAAACCCGCCTTTATCCGCGTTGATGTGAGTAATATCACTATCAAACGTCTCAGCCCTAACTTGGTCGAAGCACGCTTTGAGCAACGCTACCAGTCTGATACCTATAAAGATGCGGTCAAAAAACGCGTCCTCATGGTGAATACATCCGGCCAGTGGAAAATCAGCTTAGAAAGAAGTCTCGGGTTGATACACTAAGGCCTTAGCAAACACCCACTTAAACGACACATAAAAAAACGCTCTTTAGGAGCGTTTTTTTATGACAGCAAGAATGAATAAACCTAAAACGATTAGAGAGCTGGGCCTGGACGTTTGAGTACCACCGTTCCATTAGCTGCTTCTGATGCGATTCTCCAACCCTCGGCGGTTAACTGTAACTCCAACCGTTTTGTTGTCTCATCTGCATACCCCGGCTTTTCAAAACGCTGATAAAACTCAACCCGGTACCAGTGACTGTTTAAACGTGTAAATGTCGGTGTCCCAAATGTCAGTTTAATCCACTCAGGTGATAATAAGCGCTGCTTCCGAAATCGACGCCACTCATCAACAGGGAGGTCCACACCATAAGGCGCCATATTTTGAATATAACTATCAATGTATAGATCCCAATTTTGGGACTGCCACGCCTGATGCCAGCGCCCAAAGACCTTCCTAACCTCCTCTTCATTATTGAAGGCCGTCACCGTGTTAGCCCTCGCTTCTGAGGAGGTAGATTCTAACAACGGAGGATGGCTAGACGGTTTACCGGACGTCGTCGAAACAACTTTAAGTATATCTCGCCCCACCAACGCCTGTTTAGCGATTACTGATTCAGAGGTACGCGCCGAAGAGGCCGCGGCCAATGACGTTGTTTCCTCCATCTCATAAGGCTTATCCGCATTCACCACAGAAGCACTATGACCTTCTACCGTTTCAGTATCAGTGTTTAAGCCACTTTTTGCCTGCTTCACAACCGCAATCAGATCCGCAACCAATGCCGGATCCGCATCGATCTCTTCCGGAGTGATCACCCTTAAAGGACTGCGATCCTGAGTTTTTACCACAGGGGCTGGCTCAGTTATCTCTGCGATGATCTCAGCCGTTTCGTCCACGTCCAAGCCAGCATCGACGGCTTTGTTGACCGCAGGCAGATCTACCGCCGCGTCACCACTAACCTCGATCACGCCATTTCCCGGTGACACCGCCCTATCGGTGGCCGTAGCAACCGGTGTCTCTGCTGTAAAATCGTCGCCGATGCCATACCACGTCGCGGCACCGACCCCCAACACAATCAAACCCGCGAGGACCTTTTGCTTAACACTAAACCCCACTGATACCGCACTATCAAAGTGTTCCTGATAGTAACCATCGAGCTTCGCGGCTAATGCAGAGTGGGATTTTAAGACGGAGACCAACTGAGGTGTACTGACCAAAACAATAATGACCGCAACACCCTGCTCATCACAAATGGAGGGTAAACCAAGGAGGTAGGTTAACGCTTGCGCATCCACGCTATCGCACTGCACGGTAATAAGCAGCTTTTTACCGGTCGCCAAGCGCGTTTTTAAGGCTTGTAAAATAAGCGAGGCACTGGGTTCTACAGCGAGGTATTCAGCCAACGCTGACTGTAACCCCTGTAACTCAAGCTCACCATGACAGTGAAGGTGTTCAGGGTAATAGTGCTGAACTTGCTCAACTAGCTTAGCAACCCAAGCAGGTCCGCCATCAACGCGCACAACTTGGTGCTCATCAATATTTTGCAGTAAAAGTTCAGACGCATTCATAAAGTATAGGGCCGGATTCAGTCATGGGGACTAGGGTTTACCTGACGAGGGTTTACCTTCATAGGCAATACGCCAACGACCATCCTTAAAGTTCCAATACTGACGCTTGATTGACTCACCCTGAAGGTTACTACTTTTATAGTCTTGCCGAAACGTCGCGACAACTAGATCAGGGTTATCGGGGTAGCGATATAAGCTTAAATCATTAATGTTTATATCGATGAATTTTTTACTGCTATTAACCCGTTGCTTATAGCGGGAGAACGCCTCAAAATCTCTTTTTCCATCGGTATAGTTGGCCCCATAGTTTTGAATATAGCGCCCATGATCCAAACTTTCCCAATCGGCGGCCCAACGTTCAATTAAGCCATTAAACCGTTCGCTTTGCGCTAACCAGTCCTGCTTCTTAATCCAACGAATATTGTGTCCAACCAGTACAGGTGTGTCTTTAAAATCAATTTTCTGATCTAACTCGATAAAATCGGGGTTGGTTAGGGAGATACAGCCTTCACTTGCTTTAGGTGGGCGGCTGTAGGTTTCAACGGGGGAACCATGCAACCATATTCCGTTGCCAGTACGACCCAACCGCTCATCCCAAACATTGGGATAATTAAGAGGTAGCGCGCCTGAACCATAACGTGAAGGGAGGTTTTCATCCTCTAAACGACCCGTTATAAAATAAACGCCTAACGGTGTTTTCAGATCCCCTCTTTTTTCTTTGCCGACGCCCCCACGCCCATAAGACGCATAAAAATCGTTAACTAAAACAGGGACACCCTCGTGATTTTCAAAGAGGAACAATCGAGAAAGTCGCGTATCAACAACCACCGCGTACTTCTGATTTTCTGACATTTTCAACATATCAGCAGGCAACATATCTGCCGATGGTTTTTCCATCTCCATCAATAAGCGCACTTTCGCCTCAGAGATTAAACCATCGATTTTCTGTTTATCACTATGACTACCTGAACTGCTTAACGGTGCCCCTTGTGCCTGAGCAGATAAGATATCCGCATAGACAAGCTGTGCAAGACGAAAATCAGGACGACGTTCAGTCAACTGCTTAAGATCAGTTAACGCAGAATCTAGCTCATGACTACTCAGATTTTTTAAACCGCTTAATAAAAGCGCTTCATTTCCCTCTGATAAGCCATAGGGAGCGTCAGATAGCTCACCGGAAACCGCACTGGTAACAGAAAAACATGTCACTAAAGCTACTAGAGAACAGATCAATCCTTTCGTCATCTACCCAAACAACCCTACTATCAATTTAGCCATTGATTATAACTACATTCACCACTAATTGGACTTAATTTATCGGCATAATTCAGTAAATTCAAAGAAACATCTGCCAAAAAATACATTTTATAGCACCTATATCAACGTTTTTGGCAGAAGCCTACCAGTTTAAGGCTTTTATCGTTTTTTAAAACCAACTTACCGCCACATTGATTTACATTAATCCCGATGGATCTAGGGAATAAAAGGAGGAGCATTCCACCGTAGTCCTCAATAGCAACAGGCCTTTCAAAGGATAATGCCGTTGCCCCCCCAACGGCACATACAGAGCACAGCACAACCTACGGGGCAGCAATAAAGCGCTATTGTTTAACATCAACGAATCTCGCTATACTGCTAGAAAAGCTTTATCGAGAGAGAAACATGGACTGCCTTTTTTGCAAAATCATCAATAAAGAGATACCGGCACAGATCGTTTATGAGGATGAACACGTCGTTGCTTTTAATGACATCAATCCCCAAGCGCCCACGCATCTGCTCATTATTCCGCGCACACACATATCAACGCTCAATGATATCAGTGAAACGCAAACCTCTTTGATTGGTCATATGGTCAAAAGTGCTGCCACCATTGCTAAACAGATGGGTTTTGATGAAAGCGGTTACCGTACTGTGTTTAACTGCAATGAAGATGGTGGCCAAACGGTTTACCATATACATCTACACTTGCTCGGTGGCAAAGCGATGGGCTGGCCGCCCTATCAAGACACATTAAAAACAGCGATTGAGCAGTAAGCTCATTGGCAACCTGCTCTACCGCCGTTAAGAGTAGAGCAGTTAACACACTCTGTAATTGGAAGTCGTATCCAAAAGGAATATAATTGCAGCTAACTTATACATATAAAATGTAATCGAGATTAGCCTTAATCATGCTACAGGAAAATCAGCTTCATGCTGAGAGTAACAACGGATCAGATAATAGCGCGCACCCTGTAACCACCCCGTATCGACATAGGGGTTACAAGAAAGCGCTTTATGCTTTGCGTGACGCTCTCGACAACCACGGTGCAGTTATCCTTAAAGGGGTAGAAGGCACAGGTAAAACAACACTCGTTTCTGAGCTAATTAGCGACTACCAACATAAAGGGGTGCCTGTTGTACGACTCGACACTGCACTCACAAAACCCTCTCAGTTTTATGCCGAGCTAGCCGAGTGCCTCCAGGTCCCCAAACAGAAAAAAGACCTGATTCAAGCACTACGTGATACAAAAGCCGCCGGACAATATTGCTTAGTCGTCATTGATCAAGAAGCGATAGATTCATCTGTCGATGTAGCTGACGCACTCAAACAACTTTGCTTAACATCAGAAACAACCGCCGGCGCCATAAAGCTGATCGTTGTTCGCAAAGATTATTTAGTGATTCACACAGGTAAGACGCCAGAAGCTGATTTTCATAACTGGATTAAAACCGAAGTCACCCTAGATCCTCTTCAAACAGATGATATCGAAGGATATATATACTACCTATCTGCGATCAAAGGCCTACCACCCACGCCTTACGAGATAGGCACTGATTTCCTAATGATCGAACAAACAGAGGGCCGTATTAGTCGCCTTAAAGCGTTGCTGCCACCTCTGATCCATAAAGATGTTATTACTCGCAAAGACTTTGTGAGCAGTGAACACGGCAACAAGCCTTTACATGCCAATCACTCAGGTATGATTGCCCTCGCATTTGCTCTCATTTTGGCCTTAGGGGTAGGTATAAACCACTTCTTGTTTCAAAATGAACCCGCTGAAGCGGTGGCAGCCTCAACGACGACCTCCTCCGTTTTTGCTGAAGCCGCACCTACAGCGTCAGGAACCGCAGCCCCTAACGATGTCAGCGTTACACCGCCTAGCGTGTCAAAAGATGCGCCTAAAGCCAGCAACACAATCGCTGCAACCAGCGACGTCACAGACACATCGCCAAACACCCCTGCTGAAACCATCGCAGCGAAACCGGCAGCGCCTATACCCGCAGACGCATTCCAGACTGAAGTTAAGATAAAACTACTACAACTAGAAACAGAATTAACAGAAGCGAAAATAGAGAACAATCGCCTACAGATGGCATTGATCGAAGCCCAAAAGCAACAAGCAACACCCAAAACGCAGGCAGTACCAGCTAAGGCTGACGATAAATTTGTCGAGGCCGTTATGACGGCTGAAGCGCAAAACGCAGTGAAGAATGTCGAAGCCTCTAGCGCCGAAGACAGATCAACACAAGACACTCAAACAGTCGCCAGCAATGCCACACCCGCCCCTACGCTAGCCGAAACACCACAGACCGGCGATGTACAGCAAGAACAGCAAGCGCCCGCACCTTCAGCGGCTCAAAACAAGACGGCCACCGTTGCTGTTGAACAGTCTCCCCTGACTGAGGCTACAGCGTTAATTGATCGGTGGCAGCATGCATGGCAAGCCCAGAACCACGAAGATTATATATTCACCTATACCGCAACCTTCAATGGTGCATATAAGACCCATCAGCGCTGGCTAAAACAGAGACACACCGCGTTAACAACGCCCGAATGGATTAAGTTAGAGCGCGGCCCATTTATGAATATCCAACAAACCGACTCAATGGTGAGTGTTGATTTCTGGATCAGCTATGAAGCGGCGAACGGCTACAAAGATAAAACCCGCAAACGTCTTATCATTAAAAATGTAGATGGCGAATGGCTGATCAGCAAAGAGCGTAACCTCGAGGTTCAACCCCTTCTTTAAGTGGTGACCTCGATGACCGTTGTGGGCCAGTTACTAGAATAGCTGGACACCGATTGCGTACCCATGAGGCTGTTGTGTTTTATAGATCAGTTAACAAGGGTACGAGGGAAAATCCGCAGCGTATTTACCAATCCACTCTTCTGCTGCGGCTTCAGAGCTCAAGTCTCGCCCCTCTTCAATCAGTATCTGCTTACGATACTCTTCAATATGGCATACCTGCTCGACCATTCTGACCGAATACGCGGTCGCGAAGTCAGAAAAGCCAATACCCACAAGATAGCCAGATCCCTGTCCTTTACACCATAGAACATGGCCAATGGTTTTAAAGGATGGGTTATTTAACCAGATTTCCACCTCTACAGCCTGCCCTGCATTCATGATTTCGGGTGATTCACAAGAAAGCCCACCCACACTAATATCATTCGTTTGCACACGATGAGCATCGCAGTTGGATCTATGTTCAGGTAGGTCGGCATTGCAATTAGGTATAGAGATCTGAATAGGTATCCCCGTAGGGTGCCTGATAAAACGGCGTGGCATAATCCTCCCCCTTTGCCATTATTATCATTCAGTGTAGCCCTAATACAAAAAAAGAGAGCAAAAGCTCTCTTATTTGGTCAACAAAATCGATCTAAACGCTTAGCCGCGCGATAAAAGCTCACGCAAATCGATAATTGAAGCATTCGCACGGGAAATATAGTTCGCCATCACTAAAGAGTGATTTGCAAAAAGGCCAAATCCCCCCCCATTAAGGATCATAGGGCTCCATACTGTATCTTGCGTGGCTTCCAGCTCACGTATAATTTGTCGCAAGCTCACACGGGCATTTTTCTTATCTAAAACACCCCCAAAATCATGTTCGATCGCTTTCAGAATATGTAATAAAGCCCATGCGGATCCCCGCGCCTCAAAGAAGACATCATCGATCTCTAGCCATGCGGTTTTAATTTCGGTCTCACTCGCGACTACCGTTGATTGTTCCGCCTCGGCATCCCCAGCTAAATCGGTATTCAAACGCTTCTGACCTACACTGGCACTCAAGCGTTGAGATAAGCTTCCCAAACGCGTTTGTACATCACCCAGCCAGTTATTAAGATTATCTGCTCGGGCAAAAAACTGCGCTTCAGTTTCCTCAGTACTCGCTAACGCCAGCTGATAACTTAACAACGCGTCTAAACCCTCTTTATATTGTGATTCAGACGAAGGGATTAGCCAGCTATTGGCATCAAAGTTGAGTTGCGGTTCAGCCACTGTCAGCGCTAAATACTCTACAGATTGAGATTGGGAGCGGCTAAAATCTTTACGCATCGCCCTCGCTAAATCACGAGACTGCACCAACACGCCATATTCCCAGTTACTTATATTATCTAGCCACAGCCCCGGAGGTGTTACATCATTGCTAATGTACCCACCCGGCTTATGAAGTAAGGTATCAACCAAGCGATACAACGTAAAAACCGTGGTATAACCCGTCGTGGATTCAAGCCCTCGTTCCTGTGCATCCGCTTTTGCTTCAGCAATAGGATCAAACGCCGCAGGCGTAAAGCTCCAATAAACCCCCAAAGGCATAGAGAGGATAACCACAAGCGTCACTACCGAAAAACACGCGCGGCTTATTTTCCCACCGGGCATATTATCCCAAAAATCCAAAAACCAATCGATCAAAAATCCCATGAACGTTCCTCACCCCATAAAGCGCAATCGTTGCAGCCTGAAAGCCCGATACAGCACATTATACCGCATCTGCTTTAACTATAACCTATT
This sequence comes from Neptuniibacter pectenicola, assembly GCF_001597735.1. Taxonomy (GTDB): domain Bacteria; phylum Pseudomonadota; class Gammaproteobacteria; order Pseudomonadales; family Balneatricaceae; genus Neptuniibacter; species Neptuniibacter pectenicola. The sequence goes on along the minus strand of NZ_LUTS01000002.1, from coordinate 195,300 downwards.
CTACCTCCTATCCTAGCAGCTCACACCGATAGAAGTGTACATAAAGCGATGAATCAATTATTGGCCTGTTGAGCCTTTCGCACAAGGAGAAAGCCCATGCCAATCACGTCTATTAGCATGATAGTCGTAAAGACCTTGCCTTTATAAACGCTATTTTTTGAAACCTTCAACTTAAAATGATATATATCAGTAGAACTAATGCTGCAGTGCGTCATAATTAAGTCATTGGCTTAGTATATTCTAGTGTTAATACACCGCATTAAAAGGGATATTAGCATGTTACTTTTTGATAAAGTTCCTGAGGTCTCAATGGTTATTCAAGAGAAACCGCCCCTGCATGATCAGCTAGAGTTTTTTATAAAACAAGCTGAAAAAGCACGCCCAATTCGTACAGTTGTTGCCCACCCTGTTGATAGTAACAGTCTTATTGGTGCTGTTGAGGCAGCAGAACATAATTTGATTATCCCTACGCTTGTAGGCCCAGAAAACAAAATTCGCGCCGTTGCTGAGGAGCAAAACCTCAACATCAACGACTTTGAACTTATCAATACTGAACACAGCCATGCCGCTGCCGAAATAGCCTGCGAGATCGTCAAACGCGGTGAAGCAGAAGCATTAATGAAAGGCCATTTAGGCACAGCCGAGTTATTACGCGCGGTGGTACACAAAATAAAAGGTATTCGTACTGAACGACGTTTAAGTCATGTGTTTGTGTTCGATATCCCTAATTACCATAAACCGCTGATTATTACGGATGCGGCAATTAACATAGTGCCAGACCTCTACTGCAAAGCCGACATCACGCAAAATGCGATCGATTTCTGCCACGCCTTAGGCGTTGATGTACCTAAAGTGGCCATTCTTTCAGCCGTTGAAAAAGTAAAACCTAATATTCAAAGCACCATTGATGCTGCAGCGCTGTGTAAAATGTCTGATCGCGGACAGATTACAGGCGGTTTATTGGATGGACCGTTAGCGTTTGATAATGCCATCTCCCAACAAGCCGCCATCGATAAACATATCGTCTCTGATGTATCAGGTGATGCCGATATTCTTCTGGCTCCCGATCTAGAGGCGGCAAACATGATCGCTAAACAGCTTATTTATTTAGCGAATGCCAAATCTGCAGGCATAGCATTGGGCGCTAAAGTACCCATCATCCTTACCAGTCGTGCTGATAAAACATTAGCCCGTTTAGCATCCTGCGCACTTGCGTCCCATATGGTTCATCACAAGAATTCTAATTATGAAGACAATTCTGACCGTTAATGGTGGCTCTTCTAGCTTAAAGTGCGCCCTTTTTGAATTAAAAAATGGGGCGCTTACCTTATTGTATGGCTTTAAGTTAGGGAATATTTTAAATACCCCCCGCTTTAGAGTTAAAGATGCAAGCGGCGCGACACTTGAGCAAAGCTCGCCAGATTACCTATCGGTACCGAAGGAAGAGCGCCACCAAGCATGTTTACAAACAATTTTAAACTGGCTGAATCAGCACCTACCTGAAAGTAGCTTAGTCGCCATAGGTCATCGTGTTGTACATGGCGGAAGCGATTTTAGCGAACCTTGCGTAATCAGTGACGAGATTAAAGCGCAATTAAGCGCACTTATTCCTCTTGCGCCGTTACATCAGCCATACAACCTTCGTCTGATTGAAGCCTGTGAAGCACTTGCCCCTAATCTGCCGCAAGTTGCCTGTTTCGATACGATGTTTCATAGTAAACAAAGTAACTTAGAAAAAAACTACGCCCTGCCTCGGCAATACACAGACGAAGGCGTTCGGCGTTATGGTTTTCATGGTTTATCGTACGAATTTATTCAGCGCCAACTTAATCAACGCCAGAGTCCATCACTGAATACGGTTGTCTGTCATTTAGGTGCCGGTGCAAGCATGTGTGCGATTAAACAAGGCATTTCAGTTGCGTCCTCTATGGGCTTTACTGCCGTGGACGGCTTACCTATGGGCAGTCGATGCGGCAACATTGACCCGGGCGTGCTGCTTTACCTCCAACGTCAGCACCAAATGGATGCCGATGAGCTAGAAGCACTGATCTATAAAAAAAGCGGTTGGTTAGGTGTTTCAGGGATCAGCTCCGATATGCTCGAACTTCATCGCGCGGAGCAACCGGAAGCCGAAGAAGCCATTGAGATGTTCTGCTATCGCGCCGCCTTAGAAATTGGCCGTTTAGCTGCCGCACTAGAAGGCTTAGAACAGATCGTCTTTACCGGCGGTGTGGGTGAAAATGATGCCGATGTGCGCCAAAGAATCTTAACCCGTTGCCATTGGCTGGGGGTTAAATTTTCTAACGAGGCGAACAGCAAAGGGGACAGCGTGATTAGCTTAAGCGAATCGGCGGTTACCATACGCGTTATACCTACCAACGAGGAAGCAATGATTGCAACCCACGTGTTGGAACTTATCGCTTAGCCTAACGATTCACGGCTATGGGCGACGCTATTATGCATAATAACGTCGTCCTATTTTATCCCACTCATTTGCTGCTAGGCGGCAATCAACTTAACGCTTAGCCTTACGCGGTGCTTTCTTTTTCGCACCCGTGTCTTTCTTCTTTTTCTTACTGCTGGCAGCTTTACCTGAGGCTTTGAGTTTTTTCGGGCCTTTATAATTACCCACTAACCCTTCTATCAATTTACGTCTAAAACGGGTTTTTAGATAACGCTCGATAGAGGACATCAGATTCCACTCAGTCGCATCGACTAACGACACCGCCTCACCCTCAGCACCTGCGCGCCCCGTTCGGCCAATACGATGTAGATAAACATCGCCTTTACGCGGCATCTCAAAGTTAATCACCAGATCAACATCCTCAACATCTAACCCACGGGATGCAAGATCGGTTGTTACCAGTACGGTTGTTGTGCCTTTACGAAACCCCTCAATGGTGGCAAAGCGCCCCTTTTGCTGTACATCACCATGTAAAAGCGCCGCTTTTAATTTATGGTAACGAAGAAAACCATCTAAACGACGTGCTTGGGTTTTACTATTACAAAACACAATCGCTTTAGTGTATTCCTCATTTTTTAGCATGGCGCATAGCTGCTTATCTTTATGCCCCACATCATCAGACAACATAATATATTGCCTAATGCCTTCAGCCGCTTCGCGCTTTTGACCGACTTGTACCCACTCAGGTTCATCTAAGATATCCCCCGCAAGCGAACGTACCGTGCTTGGCAGCGTAGCTGAGATCAACAAGGTTTGGCGAGCATCAGGGCAAACGGACAGAATCTGCTGCAAACTCTCCTTAAACCCGGTTTCCAACATACGGTCCGCTTCATCCAACACAAGAAAATCTAAGCTATCAAACTCAATAGATTGGTTTTCGATATGCGGCAGTAAACGACCAGGGGTTGCGATCACTAAATCCGCTGACGCTAAACGTTTTTCTTGTACTTTAAAGTCCTCCCCCCCAACCACAGAAACCGCAGAAAGCTCTGTATTCTGCGCTAATTTACTAAACTGCTGGAGTATCTGATCCGCTAGCTCACGTACTGGCACTAAAACTAACGCACGTGGCTGTTTAGTCGGCGACTGTTGCCCAATCATGCTTTGAATTAACGGAATCAAAAACGCCGCCGTTTTACCACTGCCGGTTGGTGCACTGACCAGTAAATCCATCCCTTCCAATAATAAAGGAACAGCGCGTGTCTGGACTTCAGTGGCTTCCAAATAACCTGCCGCTTTCAAATTACTCTCAAGTTCAGGATGCAATGCGATATCGGTAAACATAGGTGTACTCATTAACAACAAAAGCGATGAGCTGGGTAGTAAAACCCAACCTCACCGCCTTCAAAAAATGATGCACGTCGATATTAACGTACAAAAAAGTAGTCACGCGGAAAGACCGCTAAAAAGAGATAAGTATTACAAATCAAACCACTACAAAGAAATGGGCGTAGTTTGATCGCTTACATGAAAGATCATTACCCATTTTAACAGAATAAACCCTTTTCACATGACTTCTGTGTAAATTGGGGTAAATGTACTCGGAGGTTACAACAATGAAACGGACAGCAGAATTAAGAGATATACGGCTAACTCAAAAACACCGAATACCTCCCAATAAACACTTAAAACCATCAATCAGCCACTTGAAGTAAAAAAAAAGCCTAACTGCAAAACCTGTAACTAAGAAATGAAGGAGGCTTTCTTTAAGAGTGCATGTCCCTGCTTATTCTGCCTGCTTATTCGCCAAGCTTGAATAATATTATTCATTTGACCGGTTTCATAAATTGAGACTTGATACGGAGGAATCTGTTCGGTCTTCATAAATGCTGCGCTATAGGTAAAGTAAATAGCAGTATAACGCTTAAAACAAAAAGGCCAGTGAAAACTCTGGCCTCAATTTTAATGAGTATCTTCCTATTTATTCTGGCTAGCCATGCCACACGGCCAGATTCAATCGAGTCTGACCCCATTGGTTTTAGTCGACCAATGAATTCAATCGAGCCTGAATCCATTAGCTCACAATACAAGGCCTGATCCGGTGATTGTAGAGTTTTCTTATCTACTCTCAAGTTCTCTATATTCAAGCTCTACTTTTTGCCTTACAACATCAACTCTTAAACCATAGTATTGCCTCCATAGGAGGCGCCTTTCTCCAAAATCATACGATAACATATACGGTATACTTTCTTTTGATAAGTATTTTTCGTATAAGCTTAAATGTATATCATTTAAGATCACTAATTCTTCTAAATGATCTGGGTTTTCCATTAACCCATAATCAATTACCCTCTCCGCTCCTAGAACTTCTGCTAATTGCTCAAGCGGATACCGTATGACACCTCGATCATCAATACTATATTTAACACCTCTTTTTTCTAACTCACGGATCATACTATCTAGCTTGAATTGCCCAGAATAACTAATACCCCTATCACTTAATCTATTAGAATTATTTTCCTGATCACATCCAGTGATGAGAATGATACACAATAATGCATAGACCTTGATCAAGGGCATACAAGACCTCCTAACAGACAAGATCTTGTTTGAACCTCTTTCCTAGTTTTCGTGTTCAAGTTTAAATCAACGGTCTTACCCGTATCTACCCCTTTGGAATAAAGCATAAGATTTTTAACTTCCCCATTAACTAGATCATACACACCTTCAAAGTCATATATCTTGTATGTTTGTCTATTCCCATACTCAACCGATCTAGACTCATCTACTGTGAAAGAAATCACTTTTAATACTTGAGCTAATTTCTTAGCTGGGACCAAATCAGTAACATCTACGTGAGAAGAGGTATACGGTATCCATTCACCCTCATGGTACATTGCAGCAAGGGCAGCAAGGGGACAGGCACCCTTAAATTCTGCGCGATGACAAACGCGGTGCGATATCAGCACACCTATCGCCCATATCAGCAGCAAGGGACAGACACCCTTAAATTGACAATACCCTTACTCACTCCTAAGATCAAAACCAAGCATTATTCATCGCATCGATAAAAGGATTTACCGATGACTCGCCCCAGAAAAGAACTTGTATCCGTCCAAGATACGCCCTATTACCATATTGTTTCTCGATGTGTTCGCCGCTCGTTTTTATGTGGCTTGGATCACTCAACAGGCAAAGACTACGAACATAGACGCCAATGGATCGAAGACCGAATACGCATTCTATCTTCACTCTTCTCCATTGATATCTGCGCCTATGCTGTGATGTCAAACCATCTTCACATCGTGATTAAACTCTGTCCTGCTCAAGCACAAAGCTGGTCAAATACTGAAGTTATCGAACGCTGGCTAAGTTTATTCAAAGGCCCCTTACTGATTCAGCAATGGCAAGCAGGTGAGTCTCTCAGCAAAGCTCAGCTCGATACAGTGAGTGATATGATAGAAGTCTACCGAGAACGCTTAGCTAGCCTTAGTTGGTTTATGAAATGTCTAAATGAACCCATTGCTCGCCAAGCAAATCAAGAAGACAAGTGCACCGGCCACTTCTGGGAATCACGTTATAAATCGCAAGCCCTACTAACCGAAGAAGCATTACTGTCTTGCATGGCCTATGTGGATTTAAATCCTGTAAGAGCAGGAATGGCCGCAACGCCTGAAGAGTCCGATCACACAAGTATCAAAGAGCGCATAAAACCACAATTCGATTTAACATCCGCTATCGAGTCTCAGAAAGCACTACTCGCACTCCAGCACTTTAAATTACCGGTGAAGCCTTTCGCGAAGTTTGAAGGAAGTATTCGAAACGAAGAGCAGCAGGGTATTCTATTCAGCCTAGAGGATTATCTAACCTTAGTCGACATGACAGGTCGAATCCTACGCGATGACAAACGCGGTGCAATATCCGCACACTTACCACCTATACTAGAAAGATTAGAAATAAACCAAGAAGAATGGCTGAATAACGCCACTCAGTTTGAAAGGCTTTATCACAAAAAATTCGCTCGAAAGCGAAGGCATAACCAAGCGGCCTAACTTCACCCATTCTTATCTACAACCGATAAAATATCAGCTCAATCGCTGAGAGATACCGCTATCTCAAAAATACCGAATACCTCCCAATAAACACTTAAAACCATCAATCAGCCACTTGAAGCAAAAACAAAGCCTAACTGCAAAACCGATAACGAAGAAATGAAGGGGCCTTTCTTTAAGGTGCATGTCCCTGCTTATCCCTTTCCTTGCTTATCCTTTTACTTGTCATAAAGAACACTCCTTCAGGGCTCTATTGTCCCTTATTAAAAGTGTCCGTTAAACTGTAGCAGGTTCATTTCGTCCCCATTTATTCTTATTAATTTACTATTATTTCCAGCACAAAGCAGGCAATACAGGACCAGCTAGATAAGTTAAAGCTCCTTCTAGAGCTTAATACTAATTCTCCCAAAGCCCTTATTTTAGGGTAACTAGTTAAATGTTTACCTTCATCTAAAAAACAATCTATTAATTCAGTATTATGAAATGTAAATGTATATAAACCTTTCGGTCTACCAAGAGAAATCCAAGCATCACGATCTAAAATGCTCAAGCTAATAGCTAACTTCCTACCAAAATACAGATAAAACAATGTTGAAAAAATCACAATCACAACACTAAACTTAAAAAAATAATCAATTATAATTTCCACAATAGAAGCCTTTAAAAAAGTTAATATCAACCTGGGGCAAGCTTAATCACAATTGTCTCCATTTTTGTAGACTCTGCCTTAAATGCCCCTCCCCCTAAGCCTCTACGAGCTGCGGCAGCTGAAATTTCACCACCTGGATTACGACTTATAGAACCAGACGCCCCCCATAACCCTTTATTTTTTAAAACATTTGTAGGTATAGAAACACCAATAGAGGCAGCATCAAGGGACAGGCACCCTGAAATTGTTATTCTCTTTAGCTGTCAATTTACTTTACTTTTAATGGGGTACGTCCCCATTTATTTCTTAATTCAGGTGAGTAGGTTGGGCGTTTTTTCATAGTCTGTACCTTTTTCGTTGGTAGGTATTTTATCCCATCAAGGTGTACAGAATCATTAAGCCACTACACCCTTCTCCTCATTCACAAAGCATTTTTTCAAAACGATAGAAGGATTTTTCAGCTCCAGCGAAAGTAATAAAATAATTATACCCTTCCTCTTTATAAACTGAGAGGATACTGCTGCCGTAAGTTTTCAAAATAAAATTTGAAGCGCAACTGCTTCGAACAACTTCAGAGGGAGCGAAGGTGTTATATTGTGAACTTAACTGTTTGGGGTTTACCAATGGAGAAATTATTACATTACCAGAGCATGAATGGCTTTGGCATGCCCTATCTATACGTATACTCAAAGTATCCCGTTCACTCTCATTCATCTCATAAGGGTTATAAAACTCCCCGTCACTAAATATCACAAACTTCCCAAATAAATTAATACCTCCGGCCACAGAGACTGTACAGTATAGAAAAAAAAATAAAGCCAAAACCTGTTTCATTGATCTGAAGCTCCTATCGTATTATCGATTGCTCCGTATAAGTTAACTGCGTTGTTGGACACCCCCATACCTACAAGTACCCTTTCAACAAACATTTTCGTAGCACCAATTCCAACTTGGGAAATGTCTTTCCATTGTGTAAATATATAGTCCTTTCGTATTTCAGAGCCCAGCAAACCGACTGCAGTTCCTGTCATTCCAGGTATATCCGCTTCCAGCGTAGAAATTAAACTATCATGACCAAAAGCACGTGCTATAAAGACTCTTTCCTCAGGAGTCATATTAGCAACAAGCAAACCCTTAGTGGCATGCAATCTGATAGCTACAGACAAAGCCCCCGTAACAATTTTTATTTCATTTGGAGCCACCTTCGTCATTTTACTAAGCTCAGCTGTAGTTGATTTTAGTAACGCAACTTGCTTTCTTATTTCTTTATTAGAAAGGCTCTGATTAACCGCATAAGCCAAAGCCGCCCTAACAGCCCCATTCGCAAACTTCCCGCCACCAATAACCGAAGCCGCCCCTCCAATAACACCTGCTACCACCGACTGCCCAAGATCACCCAATTTCAAATTTTAATAATTGGTAATAATTGGTAATAATTGGTAATAATTGGTAATAATTGGTAATAATTGGTAATAATTGGTAATAATTGGGGTCAGAGTACATTTTTCTTATAATAATTGGGGTCAGAGTACATTTTTCTTAGGCCTTCCCCTATGTCTTTCTTTTAAGCGCCTTCCGCTCAGATTCTCCATCTCATCCACAAAACGATCATTCCCCAAAACCAACCCTTTGTTCGATGCCTTTCTTATATTATCCAGTAACTCATCTTCAACATGAGTGCTGAACAATGTTCTGTAGCTCTCTAGTCGCTCAGCAGTGTTAAGGCCTAATTGTTGATAAAGCTCATGCGGGCTTAATAAAATACTTTGCTTACCCAATCCGTTGCATTGATAGCTTGACCATATGTAGTCTGCCGGATCATCCACCATCATAGCGCGTACAGGATTCAACTCGATGTAACGCTACAGATGAAACAGGTACTCTGGTGCATTGACCAGACATGATTTGAAACGACCTTCCCATAACGTCCCTGTTCGCTGATAGGTGTAATTGAAATAGCGGACATAGCTCCTGCCTAGAGACTGCATCACCTTAGATAACCCATCAACTGACCACGGGGTGCAGAGTAGATGCACATGATTGGTCATTAGCACCCAAGCATGTACTGATACTCCATACTTCTTGCTGTATTGCTTCAACCAATGAAGGTACGCCTTGAAGTCTTCCTCTGATCCAAAACAGATCTGGCGGTTATTTCCACGCTGAATAACATGCTGAGGTACACCCTCAGGAGAGAAACGGGCCTTCCTTGCCATGACCAATCCTCACATCCTTGTGAAAACGTTAACTTTAAATATTGGAATCAAAAAAACGACTCTGACCCCAATTATCAATTGTAGAGCACCAAACGAGGGTTAATAACAATAAATCTACGCTGGCCTCCTTTATTCTAAACAGCCATACCCCTATTGATGTTCGATCAACCAGATATTCCTTCAGCAGATTCCAGTTCAAGGTTGTCAGGTAAGCTACTTATTTTTAACTGTCCATCACTGACAAACAGAAGTAGAAGCGGCATACCAATTTCGTCATCTTCACAAGTAATTGCTCCAACATAGCCAATTGAAGAACTAATTGTTGCAAGCCAGCAAGCAAATGGAAGTTCGCTAAGTGCGCCTTCCAATTTATGGCTAGGCAGATATAAATTTACACCATAATTCATTTGACCATCAGCAGCGCAACCTGGGGAGTACACCGATTGCCAGAACTCAGAGCGCCAACCTCCTACTGGAAACTCCTTGTATGATTGCCAGTAAAAATATTTAGGCAAACCGTTAGAAAAAAAGGCGTGATTTGGTAAATCGGTCGGAGGGGTGCCATTACCATTAAGAATATAGTCTAATACGGTAATTTCTGTAGCCGTTAAATTGCGTTTAAGTTTTAAATTCAACGTAAAAGTGTAGTGGTTCGACATAGTATTATTTATGGTCTAACGCTGAGTACTAAGCGCATTGTTAATTGAAAACCTGAATATACCATCGGGGGGTGATGCGCCCGAAGTCTTGGCGGACATTTGATTTCAGTGCCTTTTTAGAATCCAACACTTTTGCCTCACTACCCTCTCGGACAAACACCACCCAATGCCAATAAGGCTTGTTCTGTTTCATTCGCCATTTGATTGCCATAAGTGCCTTGTCCGGTAAACGCTCCCATGATTCAAAAGGCACTTCTTTGGAAGACACAGCGATACCTAATGCTTGAAGAAGTTTCAGAACATGATCGGTTTCTGACCAAAGACTCTTATCAGAGGCATAAATACCTAAGGCGTTTGCTATTCGCTTAGCCTCAAGATAACTGATGCCCGCGAGAGCAGCACTCGCTGCAATACCACAGCCTGTACTTTCTTCCTGAATGACGGCTTCCATGTAGTTACTCATTAACCCTTTACTCCACGGGGGAGCACTATGCAGAGGAACACCCTTAGGTATCAAACGTTCTTTCCTTGCTATTACTCACATCCTTGTGAAAAGTCACCGTAGAAAAAATGATCTTAAACAACTTATTCTGGCCTTATTTAACCCAATTTCGCTCACGGAGTGAGCGCCTACAGTAGGAGGCCAACCTTTGGCCGAAGCCAGCCTGCCACAATGAACCATCATGCGGTTAATATTGCCTAACCTTGTCTCTGCCTAACCGCTTCAAACAGGCAGATACCTGTCGCCACAGATACGTTTAAACTGCTCACTTCGCCCGCCATCGGGATTTTAACCAGTTGATCGCAATGTTCGCGGGTTAAACGGCGCATACCTTGTCCTTCTGCGCCCATAATCAGTGCCATTGGCCCGGTCAGGTTGGCTTTGTAAACATCCAGATCAGTTTCGCCTGCGGTACCGGTTGTCCAGATGCCACGCTGCTGTAGGCTTTTTAGCGTTCTGGCTAGGTTAGTCACCAGCACGTATGGAACCACTTCTGCAGCGCCACAGGCGACCTTTGAAGCGGTTGCATTGAGGGGGGCTGACTTATCTTTTGGTGCAATCACGGCGTGAACACCCGCCGCATCGGCAGTTCGTAAGCACGCGCCTAGGTTATGCGGGTCCGTTACGCCGTCGAGTACTAACAGAAATGCGGGCTCATCTAAATTATCGAGTAGTTGCTCAAGGTACTTTTCAGTCCGGGTTGGAATCGGTTTACAGAAAGCCACAACGCCTTGATGTACGCCTCCCTCAACCAGCTCTTCCAGCTCACGCTTGCTGACTTGCTCAACTTGAATCTTATGACTCATGGCCGTTTCAAATAGGCTGTGCATCCGCTCGTCATTACGACCTTTTAAGATCAGAATGCGGTGTACACGTTTAGGATCGCGTTTTAAAACAGTATTGATCGCGTGGATACCAAATAGGTGTTCATACTGCATGTTTAACGCTCTCCTACCCAATCGCCCGCTTGTTCTTTTACCAAGGCAGCCAAGAGGTCTATAAAACTGGCCTGCGCATTCAATGCAGGAATATAATCATACTGTTCGCCGCCCGCTTCGAGAAACACATCACGGTTTTCTATCGCAATCTCTTCTAGGGTTTCTAGGCAGTCTGCGGAAAAAGCAGGACAGGTAATATGCAGTGTTTTAACCCCTTTTTCTGGCAGTGCTTCAAGGGTTTTATCGGTATAGGGCTGCATCCACTCAGCAGGGCCAAAGCGCGATTGAAAGGTAGTTATCCATTCATTATCGGCAAGCCCCATTTTAGCGGCAAGTAGTTTTGAGGTTTCATGGCACTGTACAGGGTACGGGTCACCTTTATCCGCATATTCCTTAGGAATACCGTGATAGGAGAGCAATAACTTATCTGCGGCGCCGTTTTGCTCTTTAAACTGCTGTATGTGGTTCGCCAATGCGCTGATATAAGCAGGATGGCTGTAGTAGGAATTAACAATACGTATATCCAGCACGCAGCGCTGCGTTAACTGATACTTCGCCACTTGGTCATAGATAGGCGCTGTCGTTGTCGCGGAGTATTGCGGGTACATAGGTACGATAAGGACTTTTTTATAACCGCTCTCAGAGAGTTTACCTAAGCGTGCTGTTAGATTAGGTAAGCCGTAGGTCATGGCTGCAAATACATCGGGAGCGCTATCTCCATACTGTTTTTGCAGCAGGAGGTGTAGCTCAGCAACCTGTTTATCTAGGATTTTACGCATGGGCGAGTCATCTTCCCAAATACTAGCGTAAGCTTTAGCAACCTTTTTCGGCCGGAGGTTCAAAATAATGCCATTTAAGACACTTAGCCAAAGCAGACGGCGTAGCCCTTTACCCTCAACAACCCGTGAATCAGATAAAAACTCTTTTAAGTAGCGACGCACTGCACCCGGTTCCGCTTTATCCGGTGTGCCTAGGTTAACTAAAACGACTGCAGTTTTTTCAGATTGACTCATTCAACGATATTCCTTCTACTTTGGCCGATTATTATCCCCAAACTATACGCAAAAGCCTATTAAAACGATCATTTGAGCATAAAAAAACCGCCCCCTTTCAGGTGCGGTTTTTAAATAACGAAAGATTCGAGGATTAGACGCTGGCTAAGCCTTCAAATACTTTGTCACGAATATCATCTACAGAACCAACACCCGCTACATAAACATAGGCAGGAGCTGTTGCGGCATTCGTTTCACCCCAACCTTTGTAGTAATTAATTAATGGTGCAGTTTGATCATGGTAAACGTTTAGACGATCACGAACAGTATCTTCCGCATCATCAGCACGTTGAACAAGGTCTTCACCTGTCACATCATCTTTACCTTCCACTTTTGGTGGATTGAAGATGACGTGGTAAGTACGACCGGAACCCGGATGTACGCGACGGCCAGCCATACGTTTAACGATCTCTTCGTCAGCAACGTCGATCTCTACAACCGCATCAATCTTAACGCCCGCATCTTTCAATGCATCGGCTTGAGGAAGCGTACGTGGGAAACCATCAAACAAAAAACCTTTTGCACAATCGGCTTCAGCAATACGTTCTTTAACCAGACCGATGATAATATCATCAGATACAAGCTGGCCTGCATCCATGACTTCTTTGGCCTTCACGCCCAGTGGGGTACCCGCTTTTACTGCAGCGCGCAACATATCACCTGTAGAGATCTGTGGAATGCCATATTTCTCTGTGATGTACTGTGCCTGAGTACCTTTACCTGCGCCTGGTGCGCCCAGAAGGATAATACGCATACAGGAAACTCCTAACTTAAAAGTTTAAAAAAATAGAAAAATGGTTATGTTCCCGACCAATAGAAGCTATCGAAAACAAAAAAATTCGTTGCTGTAAAAAACGCTGACCACGGACAATACCACGCCTCAAATGTCGAACAATTCGACATTAGCACTACCAACCCTAAACTAAAGTCCGGAAAACGAACAATCGTTGCAAAAATAAACAGCATTTTGGCCGCACCCCTATGCGTGCGGCCGACTACTTTACCTTATTAACCCGTGTTACGCATCCCCGCTGAAATACCGGCCATGGTAACCATTAACGCTTGTTCAAGGCGTTGATCCGGTTCATTACGGTCACGGTTCAGTAATTCCGCTTGTAAAAAATGCAGTGGATCGATGTATGGGTTACGCACATCAATGGATTGTCTAATCACCGGATTGCCCTGTAATAGGTAATCTTGCTCTTTAATGGTGTTAATCAACATAACGATATTCAACAAGCGGCTACGTAGGCTAGAACCCAGCGCGCACAGCTCTTGTGATACTAAGCGTTTATCATAATAGGCCGTGATATTGGTATCACTCTTGGCCAGCACCATTTCAAGCATATCGATGGTTGAACGAAAGAACGGCCACTGTTGATACATTTGTTTGACCAGTCCGGCACTACTACCGTTTAAGGCCTCACCTAACGCGGTATCACTGCCTAGCCATGCCGGTAACATCAAACGAATCTGGGTCCAGGCAAAGATCCAGGGAATGGCACGTAAACTTTCTACTCCACCATCTTGACGACGTTTAGCCGGCCTTGAGCCTAATGGCAGCTTCGCCAGTTCTTGCTCTGGGGTTGCGGCGCGGAAATAAGGCACAAAACTAGGGTCATCACGCACAATAGCACGGTAATCCGTTAACCCTTTTTTCGCCATACTCTCCATCTGAACCCGCCACGATTCTTCAGGACCCGGCGCAGGCGTAAGCGTCGCTTCTAGGACCGCCCCTGTGCATAACTCTAAGTTACGAACAGCAAGGTCAGGCATGCCGTATTTAAAGCGGATCATTTCGCCCTGTTCAGTTAAACGCAAGCTGTGATCAACAGAACCCGGCGGTTGTGCCAGTATTGCCGTATGGCTTGGACCACCGCCTCGCCCGACGGTGCCCCCTCGACCGTGGAACAAGGTCAGATGAACATCATGCTCTTTGCATAGCTGAGTTAACGCTTCTTGTGCCTTAAATTGTCCCCACGCTGCGGCGAGTTGCCCTGCATCTTTCGACGAATCAGAATAGCCGATCATCACCTCTTGATGACCTTCAGTATAGGCCTTATACCAATCCACTTTTAGCAATGCATCAATACAATCCCGCGCACTTTCTAGATCATCTAAGGTTTCAAAAAGCGGCACAACGCGCATATTGTGGCTAATGCCCATCTCCCGTAGCAGTAAGATCACTGCCAACACATCGGAAGGTGTACTTGCCATAGAGATAACATAAGAACCCAGCGCATTCGGCTCGGCTTGCGCGACCACACGGCAGGTATCGATGACTTCCTGCACCTCTGGCGACGGCGTCCAGCCATTAGGGAGCAATGGGCGGCGACTTTGTAACTCTTTTAACAAAAAGTTCTGACGCCCCTCTTCACTCCAGCCATTATAGGACCCTAAACCATAAAATTGAGAGAGCTCTTCAAACACTTGCGCATGACGATCTGAGCTCTGGCGAATATCGAGTTTAACCAGTGTTAAACCAAAGCAGGCGATACGACGAATAATATCCTCTAACGCACTCTCAGCGATGACCCCCATGCCACACTCTTGTAGTGACCGATAGCAGAGCATCAACGGTTCTAATAAGGCGTCTTCATGAACAAGAATTTCACTTTCTTTGTCTGTTTTACCATTGAGCTGTCGGGCAACCCAGTTTTTAGTGGCCGCGAGTTTTTCACGTACTTCACCTAAAAGCTTACGATACGGCTCGGCGCAGTCACCAACACGCTCACGTAACTCTTTATTGGCACGGTACATAGAGAGTTCAGCGCGTAAAACATCAATATCATTCAGGTAGAGATCGGCCGCCATCCAACGGGATAACAGTAGAACCTCTTCTGTAACTTTAGCGGTCACATTCGGGTTGCCATCGCGATCGCCCCCCATCCATGACGCAAAACGTATAGGCGAACAATTGAGTGGAAGCCTTTCGCCTAATGTTTCATGCAGCTGGGAATCAAGACGCCGCAAAAATTTAGGTACGGCGGTCCAAAGGGAGTTTTCGATAACCGCAAACCCCCACTTAGCCTCATCGACCGGTGTGGGGCGCTGCTTTCGAATCTCATCGGTATGCCAAATTTGGCGTATAAGCTCATCGAGACGATGTTGAGCATCTTCGTCTCCGCGATCTAAGCGGCGTAGACACTCAGCGATATCATCGTATTTTTGAATCAGGGTTCGACGATTAACCTCTGTCGGGTGGGCCGTCAACACGAGATCGATCTGCATTTTACTGAAGGCGCCTGATACCTGCTGTGGTGAAAAGCCTTTCTGACGTAATTGCGAGAACAAGGTACAGAGTGAATCCGGCGTACAGACATCCGTCACTTCAAGGTGACGGCGTACCCGGTGGTGCTCTTCGGCGATATTGGCAAGGTTCAAAAACTGTGTAAAGGCCCGAGACAGCGGTAAAACATCGTCTTCACTTAAGTCTTTTAAGGCGCGCAAGAGCTCTTCGTGCTCAGATTCCGCCGTATTTCGCCCCTCTTTTGCGAGCTGGCGTACCGCTTCTATCTTTTCAAATAGCGCTTCACCTAAATGAGCTTTTATCGTCTCACCTAAGCTCGTACCCAGCATTCGAACATCATCACGTAACGCTTCGTGCAGATCGGTCATATACCCCTCCTGACGCAGAAAAATAGCATCTGATTAACTCGATGCTACCCCATTAAAAAGAATAAAAATACTGGCTTTTCAGGGGATTACTCTTATTTAACACGAGGTTGTGAGAATGAATACCACACAGGGAGATAGAAAATGAATAGGAAATGCGTAAAGATCACACCCCTTAGAGGAGTAGAGGTGTGCATGGTGCAGTGCTTCGGTAAACGAGACGCGTGACCGCTTTTACGCAGAAACCCCGTAACTGGGGCCATGTGAAATAAAAAGCGTTTTATAACCCCAGCGCTTTGGCTTGATCCCAAAACTGATCCAGTTGGTCGAGGGAGAAGTCAGACCACGCTTTACCGGATGCGCGTACTTGGTCCTCTACAAAACCAAAACGACGTTCAAATTTTTGATTGGTCCCCCGCACCGCCTCTTCAGGATGAACCCCTAGATGCCGGGCTAAATTCACTTGAGCAAAAATAACATCGCCCATCTCATCGGCCACGGCGGCCTGATTACCCGATTGAATCGCTTCACGCAGCTCCGCCAGCTCTTCTTCAATTTTATCCAGCACTAATTCTGCATCGTTCCAATCAAAACCAACCTGAGACGCACGTTTTTGCAACTTAACCGCGCGCGTTAGCCCTGGTAACGCTTGAGGAATATCATCAAGCACACGACTCTCACCGCGCGCTTCTTTACCGTCACGTTCCTTCTGTTTAATCGTTTCCCAGTTTTGCTTGATCTCATCGTCCGTCAAGGCCCGCTCAGCAGGAGGCGAGAGCAATGTGCCATCAGGAAAAACATGAGGGTGGCGGCGGACTAACTTAGTCACCAGATTCGACACAATGGTGGAGAAATCAAACCGTTCTGTTTCGTGTCCTAATTGGGCATAAAAGATCACTTGAAACAGTAGATCACCTAGCTCATCGTTTAGATGTGTCCAGTCTTGACGCTCAATCGCATCAGCGACTTCATAGGCTTCTTCAAGCGTATGGGGAACAATCGAAGCAAAGCTCTGTTTAAGGTCCCAAGGGCAGCCATGCTTAGGGTCCCGTAACCGAGACATAAGGTAAGTCAGATCATCAATTGTATACGTGTTTGACATGAAAAACGGCCCTATTGATCCAGACAGCGTAAAGCGGGTTAACGAATAACACCGCTACGCTGACGATGAACTTCCATCACGTTAGAGACTTGGTTAACTTTATCCATAACTCGCCCTAACAGATCTAAGCTGGATATTTCGACAGTTAATGTCAATCTGGCTATATTTTCCCGCTTATCCGACAGCGTATTCGCGGCAATTATGTTGACATTTTCGGCCGCCATAATCAGCATCACATCACGCAAAAGACCCGGACGGTCAAACGCTTCAATAAAGATATCCACAGGGTAAGTGGTTTCACCTGACTCGCCCCAATCTACTTCAATAATGCGTTCCGGCTCTTTTTCCTGCAACTGGATAAAATTACTGCAATCCTCTCGGTGTACAGAGATTCCGCGGCCTTGTGTAATGTAACCGGCAATCTGATCGCCAAGTACAGGTTTACAGCAACTCGCCATTGTTGATAGCAAATTACCCACACCGCGTACTTTTAAGCCTTCAGGCCTTATTTCCGCGTCATGTAAGACCGGCAAGGCCAGATCAAGCTGCTCATCCGCTTCATCGGCAAGAATCTGACTTTGTGCCGAGTTAATAATTTGAGAGAGTCGAAGATCGCCTGCACCTAAAGCGGCATACATATCTTCGATCGTTTTATAATTAACATCGTCGCAGATTTTAGCAAAGTTCAAATCATCCAGATCGATCGCTAAACGCTTGAACTCTTTAATAACCATGGCGCGGCCAGCGTCGGCATTCTGCTCTTTCGCCTGAAACTTAAACCAGTGTGCAACCTTAGCCCGCGCTCGCGGTGTAGTGACAAAGCCCAAGTTCATATTAAGCCAATCACGACGGGGGCGCTCTTCACTGCCAGTCATAATTTCAACTTGATCACCGGTATGTAGACGCCTATTCAATGGCACTATACGGCCATTAATTTTGGCACCACGGCAACGGTGACCAATTTCGGTATGCACACGGTAAGCAAAATCGATTGGCGTTGCCCCTTTAGGCATATCGATAACATGACCATCCGGTGTAAAGATATATAAGCGATCTTGCACAACATCGCCGCGTAGCATTTCACCAAAACCTTCGCTTTCACCAAGGTCATCATGCCACTCTAATACCTGGCGCAACCATGCAATCTTATCTTCGTACGCATCGCTGTTAGATTTAGTATCAGTACCTTTGTAAAGGTGGTGGGCGCATACGCCTAACTCCGCCTCCTCATGCATATCAAAGGTACGGATCTGAATTTCTAATACTTTTCCGTCTAAACCAAACACCGCCGTATGTAATGAACGGTAGCCATTAGGTTTAGGAGACGCGATATAATCATCAAATTCATGGGGAATATTGCGCCATAAACTATGTACAATCCCAAGCGCCGCATAACAGTCACGACTTTCTGGCACTAAAATACGTACCGCACGCACGTCATAAACTTGGCTAAACTCAATATTTTTACGCTGCATCTTTCGCCAGATACTGTAAATATGCTTAGCGCGGCCGTTTACTTCACCATCGATATTTGCGTTTTCAAGCTCACTCTCTAAACGCACCACAATTTGATCAATATAATCTTGACGATCCAGCCTTTTTTCATCCAGCAGGTTCGCTATATGTTTATAATCATTGGGTTTTAGATAGCGGAACGAAAGGTCTTCCAGTTCCCATTTAATATGACCTATGCCCAAGCGATGTGCGAGCGGGGCATAGATATCAAATACTTCCCGTGCAACTAAATAACGCTTACGACGAGAGCCATTTTTAACCCCTCGAATGGCACAGGTACGCTCAGCAATTTTGATCAACGCAACACGCACGTCATCAATCATGGCCACCAGCATTTTACGCAGGTTGTCCATCTGGGTCGTATCACTACCCAATACATTGTCATCTATACGCGGATTTTTACGGCTACCAATGGCCGCCATCTGAAGGACACCCATGATCAGTTGGGCAATAGGCTTACCAAACTGCTTACGTACACGCTCCATCGGCAACTTCCGTTCGCGCACGGCCCGATAAAGAATAGCAGCAATAATAGACTCTTGATCTTGATGAAGGTCGGCAAGAATTTGCGCCATTTCTAGACCGGTTCGGAAGCAACCTTCCGTATTTTCAGCCCAAATATCTTCTACTTCATCAGTATTTTTTTGTGCCTGTTTTGACATATCACAGGCACGACGAACAGCATCAATATCATCAATGTCAGTTAAGTCTTGAAGGCGTTCTAACCATAATTCTACATCTACTGACCCATCATCTCTAATGGGTTGATCTTGGCGAACTTTAACCATGATGAACCTGCGCCATGAAAACCTCTACTCCCAAAAATTTAAGCCGCACTACTTTTTTATTATTTTTATTAGACAAGAAAATATGGGCTCTTCCCTGTTATTCAACCCCTATCCTTTGGGGGGACATTCTATTCTTTATGCAATCAAAGCGCGAATTTGTTTCCCGCCTGTCACCCAAAACAAACAATAAGCATGATCTATACCTATAAAAACGATACGCATAAAAAAAGCCCCAAAGGGCTTTTAAATAACATCGAGGGTGGATCAACGGTTAACTAAAGACACCGGTAGATAAGTAACGATCACCCCGATCACAAATAATACACACGATCACCGCGTTCTCGACCTCTTGGGCTAAGCGCAACGCCCCTGCCACCGAGCCTCCAGAAGAGACACCGCAAAAGATCCCCTCCTGCTGAGCCAGAGCTCGCATTGTAGATTCCGCTTCATCTTGACCAATATCCAACAGTAGATCGACTCGGCTTTTATCAAAAATCTTAGGCAAATAAGCTTCGGGCCAACGACGAATACCGGGGATTTGCGCACCTTCACTTGGCTGAAGACCCACCACTTGAACCGCCTCATTTTGCTCTTTTAAGTAGCGTGATGTGCCCATGATCGTGCCGGTTGTCCCCATCGCACTGACAAAATGCGTTATCTTTCCCCCAGTTTGCTGCCAAATTTCAGGGCCCGTACCTTGATAATGCGCCTCGGGGTTATCCATATTAGAAAACTGATCCAACACAATCCCTTCGCCCCTTGCCTGCATAGCTAACGCCAGGTCTCTGGCGCCTTCCATTCCCTGCTCTTTAGAGACGGAAATTAACTCAGCACCGTAGGCCGTCATCGACGCTTTACGCTCGGCACTGGAGTTATCAGGCATAATCAATTTCATCTTATAACCCTTGATCGCCGCTGCCATCGCTAAAGCAATGCCGGTGTTCCCCGACGTTGCTTCAATCAATGTGTCGCCTGGCTTAATTTGGCCACGGGCTTCAGCGTGCTGAATCATACTTAATGCGGGACGGTCTTTAACCGATCCTGCAGGGTTATTCCCCTCCAGCTTACACAGAATTACATTGCCTCTACCCTGCCCTATACGCTGTAAACGTACTAAGGGGGTCTGCCCAATATAATCTTCAATGGTAGGGAATTGAGCTTGCATAAATTAATCACCCGTCAGACAAAAACTAACAAAAGGGCATAAAAAATTATTTTTTATGCCCTATAAAAGGACTCGGAATTCTACCGATGGTTCCCTGAAAGCTCAAGAAATCTACTTTTTCATTAAAATCGTCGATTAATGCGGTAGTGTCGTTATCAAACCAGTACCGTCACTATGTTTATCTTACCTTCTAATGTCCGATGTACCGGGCAACGATCAGCGATTTCTAACAAGCGCTGACGCTGCTCATCAGTTAAGTCCCCTGTTAACGTGATCTCACGCATAAACTGATCGACCTTACCTCGCGTCTGCTCACAGCCTGAACAATCTTCTGCATGCACTTTGCTGTGATTAACGTCCACTTGAACATGGTCTAAAGGAATCTCCTTTTTTCGTGCATACATACGAATCGTCATCGATGTACAAGCGCCAAGCCCAGCAGCTACCAGCTGATAAGGGCTGGGGCCAAGGTAATTACCGCCATAGCTGACGGGCTCATCCGCTATAAGATGATGCCCCGCAACACTAATATCTTGTGTAAAGCTATTCGGGTCCGCTTCGCTGACCCGCGTTACCCCTTCCGGTGCATTCATTAATTTTGGTAGCAATGTGACATCGATATAACGCTGCACCCAAACAGAGATTAACTCTGCTGCATATTCTGCATCTTCTGCGCGTGACAGTAGGTGATCCGCATCATCTAACGTCACAAAGCTTTTCGGGTGCTTCGCCATTTTGAATAAGCGGGCCGCATTATCTAAGCTGACGGTTTCATCAAGCGGCGCATGCATAACTAGCAATGCCTTTTTAAGATGGCTAACCCCCTGCTCTAGCAAGGTGCCCGATATATCATCGACAAAAGAGCGCTTAATGGTAAATACTCGGCCACCTAAACTGACTTCCGCCTGTCCCTCAGAACAGATATCACTGATATGGTGGCCAAAGTTATGTAACACATGATCGGGTTCTGCCGGAGCGCCAATCGTCACGACTGCTTTAGCTTCGGGGACATGCCCAGCGGCAACAAGCATTGCGGCCCCACCTAACGAGTGACCGATTAATAACTGGGGTGCCTCGTAGTGTTCACGTAAGAAATTAACCGCTTGCAGCAGATCTTCCACATTTGAGCTAAATCCCGTATTCGCAAACTCCCCCCCAGAGTGCCCCAATCCGGTAAAATCAAACCTTAAAACAGCAATGCCTAAGGAGGCTAAACGCTGTGCAATACGCCGAGCAGCAGGTATATCTTTAGAGCAGGTAAAACAGTGAGCAAATAAAGCGAATGCAGCAGGTTTACCGACAGGCAAATCCAGCCTCGCCGCTAATGTAGACCCATCATGGCCAATAAACTCTAAGCGCTCCGTTTTCATTTCTTATCTCTCCGCATGACGTATTTAGACGTGGTGTAACCCCATTTGGTACTTAGGTCCAGTATCAACTAATAGGTGATTTTCGACTATTTATAAATAACTATAGATAAAATAGAGTAGCTTTATGACAACAAAACGCTCAACGGTCTGGAGAGAAAAAAGCCGAACCTCATAAAGATAGGCGACTAACACAGAAAGGGAATGTTTAATGTAAGGACAAGTCCAAAGCGAGTTCCGAAAACTGCGCTAACGGCAACGGTCTAGAAAAGTAATACCCTTGTCCAAGTTGACACTGGTGCGCCAATAACAAGTTAAGATGTGTCTCATCTTCGACACCTTCAGCAACAACATCAATCGCTAAATCCCGTGCTAACGCGATAATCG
Source organism: Neptuniibacter pectenicola (assembly GCF_001597735.1). Lineage (GTDB taxonomy): Bacteria > Pseudomonadota > Gammaproteobacteria > Pseudomonadales > Balneatricaceae > Neptuniibacter > Neptuniibacter pectenicola. Next base: position 172,889 of record NZ_LUTS01000002.1, on the reverse strand, counting down.
ATGCAAGAATTTTGTTACTAACATTTCCCTCTTTTGCGCTTGCGATAAAGGAGCGATCAATTTTTAAGATATCGACAGGCAATAAGCGTAGGTAGCTTAATGAGGAGTAGCCCGTACCAAAGTCATCTAAGGACAGCATCACATCCAGTTTTTTTAATTCATACAAGATTTTAACGGCGGTCTCTGTGTCCGTGATAACCGCCGTTTCGGTTATCTCTATTTCTAATTGCGCCGGATTAATGCCCGAAGACACTAAGTTACTTTTTAGATGAGGTAAAAAGCTATCATCATATAACTGAATAGCCGATACGTTGATAGACAGTGATAAGTCTTTAAACTCAGTATCTTGCCAATCCTTTAGTTGCTGGATTGCGGTTTCAATAACCCACTGACCTATAGGAATGATTTGCTTCGTATCTTCAGCAACAGGAATAAAGTTGTCCGGCGCAACAAGCGTGCCATCCGCTTTTATCCAACGAATTAGGGCTTCTGCCGCGCAAATTTTGTTCGCTAACAGGTCCACTTTAGGTTGAAAATATAATCTAAATTCACCGTGCTTAATTGCCAAATCAAGATGATTTTTTAATTCAAAATAGTGCTCTACTTTCTCATTCAACTCATTAGAGAAAAAGGATATTTGATTTTTGCCTAAATCTTTAGCGTTATACATCGCTATGTCGGCATTTTTAATCAGCTCTTGCTCATCCTCGGCATCATCAGGGTAATTCGCAATCCCTATACTGGCCCCCACTTTAAATTCAGTGCTATTAATAACAATCGGCTCATTAAGCGCGTCTATCAGCCCTTTCGCGATGAATGCAGATTCTTCTGAATCAGTAACGCCATTCACAATCACCGTAAATTCATCACCACCGATTCTCGCTAAAAAATCAGCTCTGCGTAATCTAAGCCGGAACCGTTTAGCGGCCTCAATCAGTACGTCATCCCCCGCGGCATGACCTAACGCATCATTAATATGCTTAAAGTTATCAAGGTCAATAAAGATCAAAGACAGTTTACGTCCCTGCCGTTGTGCCAAATTCAGGTTTAACGCTAACTCCTCTTCAAAATATTGCCGATTGGGCTGGCCTGTTAGCACATCATGGAATGCGAGCTTTTGTAGTTTTGCTTCTGCATTTTTACGTTCTGAAATATCCTGAAACACAAACACTAACTCGGATGCACCGTCAGGATTTTCTAAACTCTGCGCGTCCTCTTCAACCACGCTGACAGTTAACCACACAGGAACGACGCACGAGTCATAGGAACAAAAACTCGCCTCTCCCTGCCAAGCTTCATGTGCGCCCTCTGCGAAAACAGGGGCAAATGTATTAAACGCCTCGGGGAAAAAAGCCTGAATATTTTTCCCAACCACATCTACAGCGCCGGGCTTGAGCATATTCAAAAAGGCGTTATTAAATTCGTAGATATCGCCTTTATGATCGGTATAGACAATCGCCTCAGTCATGCTAGCAAATGTTTTATGGGCCAACTCTAGTTTACGCATCGGTTTTAAAAGCGAACGTTTAATCATATAAAAAAGAACAAACACAAAGAAAATAGATACAATGCCGATCTGAATTAATTCAACGATCAGTGTGTCTTTTTGATGTTGTTTAAACGCCGTTGTATCAATAAAAAGCTCAACTTTTCCTAAGGTCATCGTGTCAAAACTAATGGGAAATGTGCGGCGAAAATCCGCATACTCAATCAATTTTTTCCGTTGCTTCACATCATATGAAAAAACCTGCCCTTGTCTATCTTTCCACTTTCCCATATAGATATGACCAAACTGACCATATACAACAACACCCACCACATACTCCCCTAACAACTCAGAGTCGAGTACACCTGAGGCGAACTCTTGAGAAAAAGAGCGCTCCACCGATTTGCTATAAATTGACCATATGGAAGGCTTTACTGCGGAGGTTATTCTATTTGAAGTTTGAAACACTAACGAATCAAGATTGGCTTCAAATGCCTTTTCTGACAGATAGAAGCGGACTGCCCCAAAAACAGACATGATAATGACAGTACTTAATACTAGCGCCGTGATTAAACGGTAATTAAAAATAGTCAACATTCGCTATTCATATGGCCCAAAATATTGATAGTAATAATCAAACTCCTGCTTAAATTTTTGCTTACTTTCAATTAAACGACGAGAGAAATCATCTTTTTGTTTATATTGCATTGTTAACGCCGTTGCCGCTACACGCCAACGTTCAATATCACTAGGGCTCCATTTTTGCAGCGTCATACCATGATCCTCTAAGATCGTTAATGCTGCAATATCATTCACCTTAGCTTTCAACGTTGTTGTTAAGGCATACGATTTTATCGCCGACTCTAAAATCGTCTGCAAATCTTTAGGCAACTCATCATAGGCTTCTTTATTAATCAAAAAATCGGCTAAAACGGAAGGCTGCCAGATAGCGGGGACAATGCCGTAAGCGCTAATCTCCATCAAACCTAAATCAATAATACCGGTCGATGTTGTCCACTCTACCGCATCAATGTGACCCGATTCTAATGACGGTTTAATCTCTTCAGGTACGAGTGGAATAGCCATACTTTGCGATGCCTTTACTAAAACCTCACTTGGCAAGCCGGGGCCTATACGTACCTTTTTTCCCTTAAGATCGTCCAAACCCGTTATGGGCTCATTAGAGACCAAACCAAACTCCATACCGGCCCACCACGCAGGACGCCATAAAACACCTTGGGGAATAGAAAGTTCATTGGCCAGCTCGATCCCCCCTTTCTCATAAAAGAACATCATTGATGCATCAATGTTCATAAAATCAAACGGCCCCGAATTCATAACAGCCCATGCTGGGTGCTGTGCCGACCACCAGTTTGGCCAGCCATTCCCCATTTGAATTCGATTTTCACTTACCGCTGTATAAATATCCGAACCGTGGGCCAACTCACCTGCGGGATGAGGCGTTATAATGAGCCGACCTGCGCTCATCGCTTCAATACTTTTTACAAAGTTTTGTATTTCAAGATAACTCGTTGTTGTGGCAACCGCTTGTGACTGTATATCCCAACGATAAACCTCCGGCTCACTCTGTTCCGTACATCCAGAGATAAAAAGAAGAAAAACAAACGTAAAAACAACACGACCAGAGTTCATTTAAAATTCACTTTGTAGGTAAAAAAATCCATTTACTGATAAACATCAAAAGGATAATTCCAGTATATGGTTGATATAAGTATAGATAAAGAAATGAATAACAAGAGTAATTGCATTGAACGACGGGAAATAGCGCCTAAATGGAAGCGCTGAACTAGCGGGGGCTGGATTTGAACCAACGACCTTCGCCCGGGGTTACAAGAGCTGAGTCCGACGAGCTACCACTCAACCCTAGCCTTTCATTCAACAACGCCCAGACGCAAAAAAGCCGACCTAGCATTCACTAAATCGGCTTTCTCTGTATTTGGTAGCGGGGGCTGGATTTGAACCAACGACCTTCGGGTTATGAGCCCGACGAGCTACCAAGCTGCTCCACCCCGCATCAATGTGGTGCGAATACTACAGACCAATTTCAAAAAATTCAAGCTTTATTTAATACTTTCAAACAATTAGCCTGTTATTCCTCATCCGGCCTTAGTTCGTTCTCTTCTGCTGCCTGCCGTATACGTGCTTTTTGGATCTTTATAATTAACTCAGATAAAACTAAACAGGCTTTGTCTGACAGCCCAACAAACTCAGCACCACAACGTCCCGACCCACAGAAAGAGACGTTCAAGTCAGGCTTAAGGCGGTAGTTTTTCCCTAACGTAAATGAAATAACCACGTTTTCAATGCGCCCAGATAGGGTCTTATCCGTTACAAAGGCCACTCCCGTTTCCGAAATATCCAGTAACCCAACCGGTTCATTATCGATTGTCATTGTTACCCCATCATCCACCGGTGCTCTGTAGGTCTGTCGCCTATTATCATCATCTGACAAGTCTAGTACTACAGGGATCTTCATTGCTCAGACCTCCTCTCCAAAACAAATTCTAAACGCCTATTTTTTGCTCTGTTCTCAACACTATCGTTAGCAGCCAGGGGCCTTGAGTCACCATATCCGGTCGCGGATACACGCTCAACCTCCAAGCCTCCTCGTACTAAGTAGCGCAGCACATTAGTCGCCCTAATGGCTGACAGGTCCCAATTTGAAGGAAATCTTGCCGTTTCTATCGGCACATCATCGGTATGGCCCTGAATTCTTAACTTCATATCGGGGTTTTTCTTTAATGTTAATACCACCGAGTCGAGTACTGACATCATTTCAGGTTTAAAGTCAGCCGAGCCCGATGGGAACAACAGGTCACCACTTACTTTAATGGTCAATTTGCCATCTTTAGGGGAACCAATTTCAACCGCTTGATTTAAAATCTCAAGTTTTAGCTGCTCTGATATCTCATCGTTTAAGCTCTGCAAAGCCGTATTTAAATTCTCAGCTTCATTTTCCATTGGCTTATCGGCATCGTCATCCGATAGGTCAGTCGCAGGCAGGATCTCCTCAATCTCTTCAGGAACCTCAGGTTTAACCGGTGCCTCATGGGGGAACTCGATCAAACTGTTCGCACCTGATCCCCCCTGGAAGGCATCGTTTAACGAACGCGTCGCTAATTCAAACCGTTCAACTTCGACACTGGACAGAGAAAACAGCAGAACAAAGAACACCAACAGCAATGTCATTAAATCGGCAAAGGTATAAAGCCAGTCCGCGGATTCATTCTCTTCGATAAGGGTTGTTTTAGACGTCATAACGCATTACTCCCCTATTTTTGTCCAGCCTTAATTTTTTTCCGCTTTGCCGCGGGAATGTATGACGATAATTGCTCATACACATGCATATAGTGATCATTGGTTAAAATACTGATGCAACCCTCCCGAATAATCTCAAGGTTCGTCACTTCCGATAATGTCCTTGATTTCAACTTACCGGCAATAGGCAAAAACACCATGGTAGCTAATAACGACCCATAAAAGGTGGTTAGCAGGGCAACGGCCATAGCTGGCCCAATCGCTTCAGGGTTATCCAGTTCACTCAGCATCTGAATCAACCCAATTAACGTACCCAGCATGCCAAAAGCGGGGGCATATGCCGCCATTTTTCTGAATACATCTTGCGTTGCATAATGCCTCGCCACCAGCGAATCAATCTCATTTTGCAGCGTGTTCCTAATAACCTGCTCAGATGCGGCCTCCGCCAGCAACATACAAGCGCGCTTTAATACGGGGGATGAACTTTCAACATCACCCACCTTTAACAAACCGTGGCGATGGCTAATACGGCTAATTTCTAGCATCGTATCAATCATCTCTTGCTGATTTGTTTTATCCTGAGTAAACACGATAAACGCGCCTTTAAAGGCATTGAGTACATCTTTAAATTGCACGGTGAGTAGCGTAGCCGCTATCGTTCCGCCTGCGACAATCATCATTCCCGGAATATTGACGAATACATCAGAACTTCCCCCCATGATGATGGCAGAAATAATTAAAACTAAACCGGAAATAATTCCAACGAGTGAGGCGAAATCCATTTAATATCTCTCTAAAATCCACTTAAAAATTAACTATATCGGTATGTTAGCATGTTAAAGTACCGTGATTATAAATCCACTTTATTAACGTCATCAGTACAACATTGTGCCCCATCAACCTATTAAACAAACCTGTTATATCGGCCTCACCCAGTGGCAGCATGCGGCGTGGCAAGCGAGTATTCTTCAGCGCCCCTCAAGTGAGCATATTTTAAAAGCTTATTCCCGCCACTTTAGTAGCGTAGAAGGCAACAGTACCTTTTATGGTCTACCCAATGAAGCAACAGTAGAGACCTGGGTAAACGAAGCGGATCCCGCCTTTCGCTTCTGCTTTAAGTTTCCTCAGCAGATCACCCATAAAAACCATCTTAAATCATCAGACGAAGACACTGCGGCCTTCTTAAAGCGACTTGAGCCACTGCACGCACAACTGGGCCTGCTATGCATACAGCTGCCTTCAACCTTTGATGACAATAACCTACACGCCTTATCGGATTACTTGCAGAATCTACCTAACGCGTTTAACTACGGGGTAGAGGTACGAAACCCCTGCTTCTTTAGTAAAGGCGCAGCTGAAACAGCGTTGAATCAACTGCTCGTCGCCCATAACGTCAGCCGCATCAGCTTCGATACCCGCGCACTCTTTAACGATCCTTCTGATGATCCTATAAGCAGCAAAGCCAAAGCGCATAAACCCCAGCTCCCAGTACACGCAATCGCGACATCAACCTACCCAATGGTGCGTTTCATTACGCCCTTAAACTGGACGCTCGGAACTGATTATTTAACGCCATGGATCAACAAAGCGATTCAGTGGATGGATGAGGGGCGTTCGCCTTTTTTCTTTTTCCACACCCCTGATAATGCAGACGCCCCTGAGCTTGCCGCATATTTTGTTCAGCAAATCGAACAGAAACGCCCAGAAAGTTGCCTGTTCACGCCGTGGCCAACCGTAAAGAAACAGAGCACGCTATTCTGATACGCCAGCGCTACTGTCCCCAACGGCTTTTAGTTTGCAATAGAAAAGCTAATTCCTCAGGTGTTGAGCTACGACCTAAGACTTCATTACGGTGGGGGAAGCGGCCAAAGCGACTAATTTGATCATAGTGCTGATAGGCAAAATCTAACCAGTTTTCCACCTGAATCTTATTAACACCAGACACTTCAAAAAGCATCTGCTCAAAGCAATCGAGGCAGAGTTGCTGAATATCTAATTGCTCCGCATGCTCAAGCGGCATATAGAAAAAAACACGTTCAACAATATCTAACGCCTGATCATGGCCCATATTACGACCGTCCATACACAAGGCTAAGGCTTTTTCATCCCCTGAAAAAGCATCTTCAGATCCTCTGAATATCGTTCGCGTAAACTGATCAAGTAAAATAATTAACGCTAAGCGCCCACGTGGCGAAACGGCCCACTCATCAAGTTCACCCCTTAATGCTTGGTGGACCTGATGACCAAACAACTCGCTAATTAGACGATCATTCTCCGCGTCACCCGACCACCATAACTTACTGCGATCACTGACCGGAAAACCATTGTCAATTGCGCCAAACCAAAACCTTAATATATCCTCAATTTCTTCAATCATTACACATCAACACATGAGATTATTAGCTATAAAGATAGTGTAACTTAAACAAATTGCGTACTAACTTGATCAGCCGTGTGCGTACACTTTATGTCATCGTGCTGGAGTTTGTGCCCGACTTAGTTGCCACAATACTCCTGTATAAATAACTCTTTGTAAAAAAATCCTTGAACATAATCAACCCCAATTTTAACCGCATAAGCTAAGTCTTCAGCCGATTCGACCCCTTCGAGTATGGTTTGCTTACCACTCAGCTGAGCATAGCCAATTAAGCTTTTAAAGAGCTGTTTCATACTTTTACTTTGGCAACTATCACCACTGATCCAATGACGATCAAATTTAATAAAATCCACATTACTTAGAATAGTTAATGACACCATAGTGCCCGGCGCTCCCACATCATCCAACGCAATCGCCACACCCTTCTGGTGCATTAACTCGGCAACTTCGTTACTAATATGAGCATCATTCAGGTCTGTATTTTCTATCAACTCAACGACTAAATTATCATTCTCCGTTAACATTTTAGCCATCACATTCGTGCTTTCAGCCGGCCCAAATACAGCAAAAGCATGGGGGTCAATATTGAGAAACAGCGTACTCCCCTTTGGACGAAACCTGATTTGTAATCGTTTTAACTGCAATTCCACTTGCGCAAGCATAAGCGGGCTATCATGTAATGACTGAAAAACACTGAGCGGGGTAATAAGCTCCCCTCGATGATTAAAAAACCGCGCTAACGCTTCATAACCAATCACTGCACCATTGCTGGTATCAATAATCGGTTGATACTCAACACCAAAACGCTGCCTATCGACTAATTCAAGCAACGCTAACCTATCCATAACCGGACTATATGAACTCAAAAGATACAACCTCAAAAAAACAGAAATGATAATGATTATCAATTCTATTAAATAAATAGTATTTTGAGTAGTATAAAAATGAATAAACCGTTAAATCGCTTACAAAATATTGCCGCACGGAAACGGGCTATATCCTATCCCTTATTAGGTTAGCTATTTTATTATTGCCCACATAGGGCTACATTATGTGGCATTGTCTTACTAAATTTGACAGAGGAAGATAGAATGCAACGCCTTTTTTTGATCATTATCATTGCTGCAATACTCGCGGCGGCTTATCTATTCCTAGACAAAAAAGAGTCTCTCTCGACCTCAGCCATACCCGCCCCCACTCAGGAACCCTCTAGCCCAAATGCTAAAAAACATATTGACGCATTAACTCAAGGGGCGAATGACCCGATAGAGATAGGAAAGGCGGATAACTTTGTCACGTCAGATCAACTACTTAAGTTACCTAAAAAAAGCACTGAGACCGCCTCAGCCATTACAGAGGAAGCCCTTGCTGCAAACCCAGAAACAAGCGATGACGAGGGAGCAGCAACCTTTGCGGTATCAAGCCATATCAACATCATTAAAACAGACACCGCCACAACCGCCTCAGGCAGCGACAATGCCAATCCGCTTACCTCACTCAGTCTAGAGAACCAAATCAAGCTACAAGAGCTTCTCGACAACCCCGACCAAGCCGCCAGTAACATCTATTTTATTCACGCTGTAAATGAAAACGATGACGAAGGCCTGTGGGGGATTATTCAGCACGGTCTCATGAGTACATTTACCAAAGGGCTTGTATTACCTGGACTTGATAAAACCGTTACCGTCGACATCCCAAAAGATGCCGATGAGAAGTTAGACAATAAGCGTAGTTCTTTTTTAGGCCAAATCCTTAAGAATAAGGTGGATAGAACCTATATTTACAATTACGAGAAAGGAATCTTAGGCGATAACCCTAACCTCATCACACCAGGGCAACAACTGATTATTGTTACGTTCACTGAAGAAGAATTGATCACTATCTATAACCATTTCACATCGCTTTAAGGAGTTTGAATGATCGATCTGTATACATGGGGAACCCCTAATGGCCGAAAAATTTCGATTATGCTTGAGGCATTACGATTGCCTTATAGTGTTCACCCAATCAATATTCTTGAAAATGATCAATTCCAACCCGCTTTTTTAAAAATAAGCCCCAACAATAAGATTCCAGCAATTGTGGACCCCGAAGGCCCCAATGGAGAAACCGTCGAACTCTTTGAAAGCGGCGCAATTCTTATCTACTTAGCGGAAAAAAGTGGTGAGTTTATCCCAACCGATCCCATCACTCGCCTAGAGTGCCTTCAATGGCTCATGTGGCAGATGAGTGGCTTTGGTGCTTTCCTAGGGCAAGCCCATCATTTTAATCAGTTCGCTAAAGAGGATGTACCTTACGCAAAACAGCGCTTTAACCAAGAGGCTCAACGACTGTGGCAGGTATTAAATACTCAACTCAAAAATAAAGCGTTTGTGGTCGGCGATGAGCTATCCATTGCTGATTTCGCGATCTACCCTTGGGCGATGCGCTATGCATGGCAGAAGGTTGACCCCGAGCAGTTCCCCCACGTTAAAGCATGGATGGATCGCATGGGCAATATCGAGTTTGTGCAACGGGGTATGCAGGTACCATGATCGCCAGTCGCATCATTGGCCACCGTGGGGCGGCTGCCCTCGCACCAGAAAATACGCTAGCGGGTATTCGTAAGGCCGCAGCCTGTGATGCGACATGGATAGAACTGGATGTCTCCCTGTTGGGGGATGGCACCCCTGTACTCTCCCACGACCATGAGTTTGATCGCTGCACCAATTACACGGGGGCATTATCCCAATTTACCCTAAACGACCTATTCCAAATAGATGCCGGTAGTTGGTTTAATAACGAAGAGCACCCTGAGCAACTTCCCCTTCTTTCCGATGCTCTCTTACTCTGCCAAGCATTAAACCTAGGCTTAAACTTGGAGCTAAAACCCCGCGCTGGCGAATCAGAACTAACCGCCCGCACGGTGTTTCAAGCCATATCCGTCTATTGGCGCGATCCCCAGCAGTTAATAATCAGCAGTTTCGATCATGATGCACTGAGTACTTACCGCACCTTAGATCCCCAGGCTCAAATAGGCCTACTGTACGATTACCTTCCTGAGTTATGGCATCTACAGGCTGCCACGCTACAAGCCTGTAGCATCCATTGCGATTGCAATACATTAACCAGCTCAGATATTAACGACATCAAAGCCGCCAACTATGACCTCTACTGCTACACCTGCAATGATCCCCAGCAGGCTGAACGTCTCTATGCATTAGGTGTCGATGGCATATTTACCGATAACCCGCTCTTGATGGGATCGCCTAGTCAACCAAACGACCCTCACGATAATCCACAACCGCCTGCTCAACCTCTTTCATAGTATTCATGACAAACGGGCCATACTGTGCAACAGGCTCACCTATGGGCTTACCCGCCAGTAACAGTAACCGCGCAATAGACTTATCAACATCACTCTCAGGTGCAGTAATAGATACCGCTGATCCGGTCGATAGCCGGTTCGCAGCATTAATTAACAAGGGCTGCCCTTCCACTGACGCTTTACCTTCAAACAGATAAATAAACGCATTATGTTCAGTCGGTATGGGCAGTTCCACGGTTATGCCCGGCGGCAATTGCAGATCCACATATAAGGGGCGAGTCCCCTCTACGCAAACGGGCCCTTGATAGCTATTATCACCCAAGGTCAGACTACCCGCGATTAACTTAAGTACAGCACCGCCCATTAGCTCAATTTGAGGCACCGCTTCAGGTTCAATATTTTGGTAGGCAGCGGGTTTCATTTTGTCCTTTGCCGGTAAGTTGACCCACAACTGAAAACCTCGCATTAGCCCCTCGATTGCAACGGGCCTTTCTTCATGAATAACCCCTTTCCCGGCCGTCATCCACTGTACACCGCCCGAACGTAGCTCACCCTCATTACCTAAATGGTCTCGATGAATCATCTGTCCATTCAGCATATAAGTAACGGTCTCAAACCCTCGATGGGGATGGGGAGGAAACCCCGCCATATAATCATCAGGGTTATCGGTCGAAAACGCATCCAGCATTAAAAACGGATCTAAACGGGCCGACGGGTTACGTCCGATACTGCGTTTTAACAGAACCCCCGCCCCATCTTGGCTATCAACCGCAGGGATGACTCGATTAATTTCGCGCTTACTATCACGACTGATCATAACGACGCCCTCCCATGGGGTAAATTAAGATCGAACACGGGCCCTATAGGTATAATACCAGCAGGGTTAATGGTTTTATGGCTGCAATAGTAGTGATGGCGAATATGTGCCATATCCACCGTCTCAGCAATACCGTCTATCTGATAAATATCCCGCAAGTAACCCGACAGTGCAGGATAATCAGAGATGCGTTTCAGGTCACACTTGAAGTGCGTGACATAAACGGGATCAAAACGTACGAGGGTTGTGAATAAACGTATATCCGCTTCAGTCAGTTGATCGCCCACTAAATATCGCTGGCGACTCAAACGGCTCTCTAACTGATCTAGCCCATTAAATAACACCGTCACTGCACGGTTATACGCGGCTTGCGACGTGGCAAACCCTGCACGATAAACCCCGTTATTAATCGCCTCATAAACAAACGCATTCACGCTATCAATCGATGCTTGCAGTGCCTCCGGATAGTAATTTCCCGGAGTAGCACCTAAATGATCAAAGGCCGTGTTAAATATGCGAATAATCTCTGACGATTCATTATTAACAATAACCCCCTCTTTTTTGTCCCATAAAACAGGCACCGTCACCCTGCCGCTATAATGTGGATCGGTATGGGTATACAGCTGATAAAGGTAATCATACCCAAACTGACTATCACCCTGACTTTTCGGGAACCCTTGAGCAAACGTCCAGCCATGCTCCTGCATAAATGGGTCGACAACATCGACACTAATGAGGTGCTGGAGTCCTTTCAATTGACGCATTATCAATGTGCGGTGTGCCCAAGGACAGGCCAGGGAAACATACAGGTGATAACGGTCTGGCTCAGCGTCAAAGACCCGGCCCTCTACATTATATTGGGTCGTTGAGATCACCTGCCTAAATTGAGAGGCCGAGCGAACAAACTCCCCCTTATTACCTTCTGTGTCATACCATTGATCATGCCACTTCCCATCAATTAACAACCCCATAAAACCACCCCACCTATAACTGTATACTTAGTTAAGCGCGGCGACCTGCTGTTCCGCCTGAGCTAAAGATCCCACCGCAACCGCTCCCATATTCAGCCCTTCAGCAAAGATCACCTGCACGCTGGTTAGCCCAATAAAGCCCAAAAACTGCTTCACAAAAGGTATCTGAAAATCTATTCCACTCTCGTTGTAAAGACCGCCGCGTGTTGCAAACAGATAAACCGGTTTATCTTCAATCAAACCAACAGAGCCCTGATCGGTATACTTAAACGTGACCCCTGCACGCGCTAACAGGTCAAAATAAGCTTTCAGTTGGGTAGGGATCGAAAAGTTATACATAGGCACCCCGATGATGATCTTATCGGCGGCCTTAATTTCACGGATAAATTGATCTGAGCGATCAACTAAAGCTTGCTGCGCTTCAGAACGCTCAGCTTCAGGCGTCATCAATGCGCCAACAACAAAGCTATCTAAATGGGGTAGCTCTTCAGCAATAAGATCCCTAACCAGCACTCGCCCCTTAGGGTTAGCCTGCTTCCAATGCTCAATAAACGTAGCGGCAAGCTGACTTGATTTACCCTCGTCACCAAAAATACTGGATTTAATATGAAGTAATGTCGCCATGATCTGTTCCTTTTAATAATCGCGCCAAATGCGTCGGTTAAGTTGATAACTCCATTTTTATATTTATTTAACTGATAATAAATAGCTAAAATTAGCGCCATATGATCTAATTTTTAGATATATTATATTCCATACAAATAATTCAATGAGCGAAAGGAGCAACGATGCCTGCCGTTACCTTAGATCAGTGGCAAACCCTGATCGCCGTTGTCGATAAAGGCGGTTATGCTGCGGCCGCAGAGGTGCTGAATAAAAGCCAATCGACCGTCAGTTATGCCATACAAAAGCTAGAAAGCAGTTTAAATATCAGAGCCTTCTCAATAGACGGTCGAAGAGCAATCCTTACACCCGCAGGTAAAACCTTATATCAACGGGCCAAGGTTTTACTGGAAGAGGCAAATCAGTTGGAAACTCAAGCCCAGCAATTCTCAGAAGGTTGGGAGCCTGAGCTGCGTATCGCCATGGATACCTTATTTCCAGAATGGGTTATGTTGGATGTGATTGACCAATTTATACAAGCCCACCCACTCACTCGTATCGAATTAATGGAAACGGTTTTGAGTGGAACGGATGAAGCGCTTTTAAAAAAAGAAGCCGATATCGTCATCGGTGGTCGCATTCCACCAGGCTTCCTTGGCGACCCGATTTTACTCGTCAATTTTTGTGCCGTAGCTAGCCCTAACCATCCACTCCATCAACTCAACAGACCTTTAAACTATCAAGACCTCCGTTTACATAGACAACTGGTGGTAAAAGATTCTGGCAGTCGGGATTTAGATGCTGGCTGGCTCGGCGCACAACACCGCTTAACCTTAGGCCACTTACGCATATCAATCGACGCGGCCTGCAAAGGGTTAGGTTATGCTTGGTTTCCAACACTTAAAATACAACACGAGCTAGATCAGGGGCAGCTGAAGCCGTTAAATTTAGACGTGGGAGGTAAAAGAGATGTGCAACTGAATTTAATCTATTCTGCTGGCGACTATGCGGGGCCTGCCGCCAAATTATTCGGTAGCCTACTTACCACACATACAGCCAACATAGCCACCTAGAGGCGCTAAATCGTTGCCACGGGCTCTCGTATCCATCCCTTCACAAGGTAACCTCTAAATAAACAGTAGCGGTCTTCACATCCAGTGAATAACCGCTACCCCATGCTAGCGCTTAATTTACAGCTTATGTTGCCGCTTACGCCATAGATAATAGACAGCCGGTAATAACACTAAGGTAAGTATGACTGCGCTGACCATTCCCCCAATCATAGGGGCTGCAATGCGTTGCATAATTTCGGAACCCGCACCTTCGCCATACATAATAGGTAATAGACCGGCAACCACCGCCGCCACGGTCATCATTACTGGGCGAACACGCATTCCCGCCCCATTAACAATAGCCGTACGTAACGCACCTAAGGTTAAGTCCCCCCGCGCCTGTTTAAGCGTTCCCTCATAGGCTTGGTTTAGATAAACCAACATAATCACACCAATCTCAACCGAAACGCCCGCCAGTGCGATAAAGCCTACGCCAACAGCAACAGAGAAGTTAAATTCATTCAGGTATAACATCCAAATACCGCCAATCAAGGCCAAAGGCAGCGTCCCCATAATAATGGCAACCTCAGCGACTCGACGGAAACTAAGGTAGAGAAGTAGCACAATAATCGCCAAGGTAAGCGGCACTACATAACTTAAACGTTCTTTCGCACGAATTAAATATTCATACTGACCAGACCAATGAATCGCGTAACCTGGCGGTAAGTTAACCTTATCAGCAACCACCTTTTGCGCATCGCTGACATAACTCCCTAAATCTCGCCCTTCTATGTCCACATAGGTCCAGCCATTAGGACGCGCGTTCTCACTCTTAATACCTGGAGGGCCATCCTCAATAAAGATATGAGCCACATCCGCTAAGGCGATACGCGCACCTTTGTCTGTGATTAATGGCAGTAATTTTAATGATTCAATGGAGTTGCGATAATCCTGCGAATAACGCACATTAATTGGGTAGCGTTCAAGCCCCTCAACGGTTTGCCCAACGTTCCGTCCCCCAACGGCACTCATTACAACGGCTTGTACATCCGCAATATTAAGTCCATAACGGGCCGCTTTCTCACGCTGGATATCCACTTTGATATAACGTCCACCCGCAACGCGTTCAGAGTACACCGATGTGGTCCCCTCAACATCGGCAAGCACCCGCTCTAACTGCACACCAATCCCTTGAATAACCTTAAGATCAGGTCCTGATACTTTAAGCCCTACGGGGGTTTTAATACCCGTTGCCAACATATCAATGCGGGTTTTAATCGGCATGACCCAAGCATTAGTTAAACCCGGTAATTTAACTAATGCATCCAACTCTTTAGTCAGTTTTTGCAGTGTCATCCCCTGTCGCCACTGAGCGCGTGGTTTCAGCGTAATAAAGGTTTCGATCATCGTTAAGGGCGCGGGATCCGTGGCTGTTTCAGCCCGCCCAACTTTACCAAAGACCCGTTCAACCTCTGGCACCGTCGCAATAAGTTTATCGGTCTGCTGAAGCAACTCCCGTGCTTTCCCTATCGAGATACCTGGATAGGTTGTCGGCATATACATCAAATCACCTTCATCTAAAGGTGGAATAAATTCACTGCCAATTTTGTCGAGCGGCCAGAACCCCACAACCATCACCAACCCAGCAGAAAGCACAGTAACTTTAGGCCACGTCAGCACTGTACGGATCACAGGCAGGTAGGTCGCCAGTAGCAGACGATTAATGGGGTTCTTATGCTCAGGTAAAACCTTGCCCCGTATGCAGTACCCCATGAGCACTGGAATTAATGTCACCGCTAGGCCTGCAGCCGCCGCCATTGCGTAGGTTTTTGTATACGCCAAAGGCGAAAACATACGCCCCTCTTGCGCCTCTAAGGTAAAAACGGGTAAGAAGCTCATCGTGATAATCAGGAGGCTAAAAAAGAGCGCTGGCCCGACCTCAGTAGAGGCTTCACCAATCACTCGCCAACGATTCTCATCCGTCAACGGTGTCCGTTCAATATGCTTATGCACGTTCTCGATCATCACAATGGCCCCATCAACCATTGCGCCTATCGCGATAGCTATCCCGCCCAATGACATAATGTTGGCGTTGATACCTTGATAAAACATCACGATAAAGGCCACTAAAATACCGATCGGTAAGCTAATAATCACAACCAGTGAGGAGCGAAAATGGAAAAGAAACAGCGCGCATACCACAATAACAACGATGAACTCTTCTATTAACTTCTCAAACAAATTGTCAACTGCACGCTCAATTAAGCCGGAACGGTCATAGACCGTCACAACCTCAACCCCTTCTGGGAGACTGCGTTTAAGGACCTCTAGTTTCGCTTTAACCCCCGCAATTGTGGCTTGTGCATTTTCACCAAAACGCATAACCACAACAGCACCGACGGTTTCCCCCTCACCATTTAACTCTGCTACACCACGGCGCATCTGAGGGCCGATCTCCACATCGGCGACATCATTTAGCAGTATAGGAGTGCCCTGAAGCGTTGCCCCCAAAGGTATGGTTTTAATCGCCTCAATTCCATCAAGGTAACCACTTGCGCGCACCATATATTCTGCTTCAGCCATCTCAATAACGGATGCACCGCTCTCCTGATTAGCCCGCTGAATCGCACGACTAATATGGGAAAGCGGAATATTAAACGCACGTAGTTTATTAGGGTCGACCTTCACCTGATATTGCTTAACCATTCCGCCAATTGGCGCAACCTCTGACACGCCTGGGACGGTTTGTAGCTCATACTTTAAGAACCAATCCTGCAAACTTCGTAGCTGGGCTAAATCATGCTGCCCCGTGCGATCAACCAATGCATAAAGATAAACCCACCCAACGCCCGTTGCATCCGGTCCAAGTTGAGGCTTAGCACGCTCCGGCAGTGTCGGCGCCACTTGACTCAAATACTCTAAAACGCGGCTTCGTGCCCAGTAAAGGTCGGTATCTTCATCAAAAATCACATAAACATAAGAATCACCAAAAAATGAAAAACCCCTCACCGTTTTAGCCCCGGGCACGGATAACATGGCCGTTGTCAGCGGATAGGTCACTTGATCTTCCACCACTTGTGGTGCTTGACCGGGATAATTAGTTTTAATAATAACCTGTACATCAGACAGGTCCGGAATCGCATCAATGGGGGTATTTTTAACCGCAAAAGCCCCCCAACCTATAACAACTAAGGTCGCTAACAAGACAAAAAGTCGGTTCTGAATAGACCAATAGATCAGGGCCTTAATCATAAGCCACCTCCCACACTACTGCGGGGGGCTTTAGGGCGCGGTAAAATAAAATCAACTATCTGCAACTCCGCCATACGCCCCCCATTCAGCTGCACCTGAAGCAGATCCCCTGCGGCTAAACGGCTAATATCCAGCCCATCCATAACGGGGACCTCCATGGTCATGGCCGGTTGCGTCCATTCGCGTATCGCCTGATGTGCAAGCGTCGCCATACGCGTCTGTTGATCGATATGTTTAATCTCAGCCATCACCCATACATCGTCAACCTGTCCCATTGAAGAGGGCGTCATGCGTAGAAAATCAGAACTAAGACTCGACTCTGAATCCAAAAGGAACTGCGCAGATGTTACAACCCGATCTTCAGGGTACAGGCCCGCTAAAATCGCAATGCGATCAGAGAAACGCCCACCAGTTGTCACCGCTACGGCCTTATAGCGTCCCTCACCTAACGCAACGACAACGCGCTCCTGTTCACCCGTCACGATGACCGACGCCGCTGGAACACTCAATAAAGGGGCCGTAGGACGGGACAAAATCGTAACACTCGCAAACATATCGGGTTTTAACAGCAATTCAGGGTTATCAAATCGTAAGCGCACTTGAAGCGTACGCGTTTTGTTATCAAGCACTGGATAGATATAATCCACCCTGCCGGTCCATGTTTTGCCCGGCAGGTAATCCAGTTTCATTTCAACGGAATCACCTTCATCGAGCTGATGGGCTTGCCTTTCAAACACCTCGGCAATCACCCACACTTGGTCCAACGGCCCGATGCTCATCAACTTCATGCCCGGTTTGACAAACATACCTTTACGTAGATTAAGCTCACCCACATAACCCGATTGGTCGGCATATACAGGCACCTGTTCACGTACCTTCTTTGAGGTTTTCAGCTGGTCAATAAAGCGCTGCGCCACACCCAGTGCTTTTAATTTTTGCTCACTGGCGGCGACTAAAAAGCGATTATTACGTTTACTGGCAGCCACAAACTCCTCTTGGGCATTGACCAGTTCTGGTGAATAGATCGCGTAGAGTAAAGATCCCTTCTCTACATATTCACCCGGTGCATTAACCGCAACAGATTTAATCCAACCCGATATACGTGGGTGCAGATCGATAACTTGATCTTGATTAAATGCCACATAACCCACCGTGTGAATCTGCGCCTGCAAAGGGCTAAACAAGACTGCTTCCGTTTTAACCCCTAAGTTATTCACCACTTCTGAGCGGATAGTAACTGTACCTGGCGCATCATCTCCCCCAAGGTCATCCGCATAAACAGGGACTAACGCCATCCCCATAGGGGATAACCCAGGTTTGTCTCGTTGATAGTTAGCATCCATAGGGGCAACCCAATAGAGCGGCTTCTCTTCAGCACTGCTCTCCGACATAGCCTCGGGCGCAAGCGGCAGTGTACCTGCGATAAAAAAACCGGCGGCCAAGCCAATCAATAAAGTGAATGGGACTAGAATAGACGTCTTCATTATTTCAACTCCAATGGACGGGATGACTGACGTTGTAATTCAGGATCAATACCTGCCAATAGATAATTCAGGCGTAACAAGGTCGCCGCCCGCTCATGGGTTAATGCTATTTTTTGCAGCTTAATTTCCAACTCACTCAAGGCCGCTGCCGAAACATCATTAAAACGCGCCGTTGAGGCCCCATAAGCTTGTAGGGCCGCACTGCGCTTCTCTTTTAGTTGACGTAATAACCCACGGTCATAGATCGATAAGCGCTGCTCTAAACCCGCTAAATTTGCCAACTCAAAACCAAATGTCGTCTTGATTTGACGCGCTTTTAGAAAACGTTGCTCTTTTACCGCTTCACGCTGACCTATGGCCGCATTTCTCGTCGCGTCTTGTCTTTTTTCCGGAAAGATAGGCAGATCAAACGTCAGCGCCATACTAAAGAAATCAGCCCGATCCATACCGTTGGGCATATCATCGCGATACCCATAACCCGCATCCACTTTAAAGCTTGGTTTATAAGCTTCGTCCGCCAGATCTACCGCTTTCTGCTGTATCTCTACCCGTTGTTCAAATTGCTGCAATAAAGGATGCTTCAATAACACCTTATCAACCTGAACCTCATTTTTTAGCTGCTGCGGGGTCAACAAGATTGGTATCTCCGGTAGTTCAGTCGGTAACGCATCAAGCTCATCCGGCACCGTTAACCATTCCAATAATTGATGGCGGGTTTGATTTTTCAGCTGCTCCAATTTGGCAAGGCGGTCGTGGAGCTGCGTCATTTTCAATACAGCATCCAACAATTCATACCGTTGTAGGTTTCCACTTCGATAATGCGCTTGGCTGATTGCCACCAGCTCTTGGAACAAAGACTGGTTAGCCTTGAGTAGCTGAGTCTGTGCTTGATGTTGATGCAATAGCACCCATAATTGCCCCACCTTCTGTTTGATCAATGCTCGGCGCTCATGCCGTTCCAGTGGTTTTTGATCCGCCATTAAACTCAACTGTCGCTGCTTAATCTCTAAACTATCGCCACGGGAAAACTGCTGAGATATACCCAATTGCAACTGGGTCATATTCTCTTGATTAAAATCAAAACTATCCGTGGGTAGGTTAGCTAAAGCGACACGTACTTTAGGATCAGGTAGTTGGCCACTCGCAATGGCATCTGAGCGAATTGCATGCTCTTGATAACGGTTGCTATCGATCCAACGATCGTGACTGATAGCGTTTGATATCGCCTCATCAAGGCTTAAACTAGCATAGGCCGGCGTAATTAAGGTGGCACATAACACCACGATAAATATAGGAAGAATAGGCATAAATCTGTCTCAATAAAAATGAAAACAACACCCTCAACGGGGCGTATGAATGATCAAAATGAGACGGGATTTAATTTAGAAAAACAGCCTTTTGGAGATGGAGCCGAGGAAAACCACATTGGTAAAACTGCTGCAAAGCAAAAGCAAACCTAAAGGATGCACCCTGTCGCAAGCCGGACATGAGGGTAAATAGCAGTGAGACAAACGCAATGGCGTACAGAAAGAAAAAACTCGATAAGGGCTGTGCATCCGTAGCGGGATCCGCAACAGGATTAACACTCCAGTCACAACCCACCTCTCCGTTAGCACAGTGTTCACTGACAATGTCAGCGTTAAGTGTATGCTGGCTATGGTCCATACCTTGGGCCATAACATGAGAGCCTGAGGCATCGGATAGGGTTGAACCCAATAAATTAGTACAAACACCTACTGAACAATAGACGATAAAAAACAGCAGACTCAAGGCTGCTATTGTACGGCTACGTTTTGTTAGGTTATTTGAATAATTCATTACATACCACGTTTACAGGTAAGCTAACTCTAACTGAGTTTTACTACCTAATCTATAGATTCCAGAGCGCAGACAAAGTTCCCTATAATCCCTTAGACAGATAATCGCCCTGTAACTGCTTAGGTTCTTGCGGGCGTTCAATATAAAAACCTTGGAACATATGACACCCAATTTCATGGGCAATAGCCAGCTGTTCTTTTGTTTCGACCCCTTCTGCAATCACTTTTAAATCATAGGCCTGAGCGATAGAGGCAACCGCCTCCACAATCGAGCGACTGTTATTTTTCGCACCCAGTTCCTGTATAAACGAGCGATCGATCTTAACGATATTGATAGGTAAGTCTTTCAAGTACCCAAGGGAGGAATAACCCGTACCAAAATCATCCAACGCGATAATCACACCTAATTCACGAATACTCTGTAAGCGAGACTTAGCAAACTCAATATTCTCGACCGCAACAGTTTCGGTAATTTCTAAACAGATATCGGTGAGCTCCGCCCCCCCATCAAGAATCGCTTGTTGCAGTGTATGGATCATATCCGCTTGATAAAACTGTAGTGGGCTTATATTAATCGATAAATACCAACCGTCCTGCCAAAAACCTGCCGTTTTCCACTCAGCAATTTGATGACTGCACTTAGCTAACAACCAGTTACTGACCGGCACAATCATCCCACTCACTTCTAGGCTAGGGATAAACTCGACAGGCAGCAACAAGCCTTTCTCCGGATGTTGCCAACGAATCAGCGCCTCAAAACCAACCACAGCCCCCGTAACGTTAACCAACGGTTGGTAGTGAATACGGAACTCCTCTTGCGCCAACGCACGGTGAAGTTCATTTTCCATGTTTTGCTGTTTTTCAACCGCCATAGACATAGAGCGATGATAAAACGCATATCCATTGCGGCCATTTTCTTTCGCATGATACATAGCGGTATCAGCAAAACGCATCAAGTCATCAATGCTCTGTCCAACAATGGGGAATATCACGACCCCGATACTGGCACCAATTCTTAATTGATGCTGTTTGATCTCAATAGGCTGCGACAAGGTTTCCAACAACTTATCGCAAATCAACTCCACATCGCGCTTGACGCGCTCTTCACTGTTATAAAAAAAGTCGAGCAAAACCACAAACTCATCACCCCCCAAACGCGCAACCGTATCGTTAGAGCGCACTTGACTGATTAAGATTTTCGCCACTTTTTTAAGGAGCAGGTCACCAACACCATGCCCGAGTGAATCATTGATCGTTTTAAAGTGATCCAAGTCTATAAACAAAAGCGCGTTATACGCACTCTTGCGCTTACAACTTAGAAGGGATTGAGATAATCGATCATTAAGTAATGTCCGATTAGGTAAGCCGGTAAGGCTATCGTGGTTAGCAATATGGCTTATATGATCTTGGGCAATTTTTTGCTGTGTAATATCGGTCGCAACAACCAATGTTGCCGGTTCAGAAAAGTATTCAAAGGGCGCGGCTTGAATGGAAAAGTATAACTGCTCCCCGTCCGGACGTGACCATAGCAACTCATTCACATCCAGAGGCTCAGCGCTGCGCTCCACACTATGGCGAATAAGGTCTAACTGCTCAACTTCATCGCTATGGCGATGGAACATAGAGACACTACTGCCCACAATCGATGGAATCGTTACATCATAAAATTCTGCAACCTGATGGTTACAAAAAAGAATATGCCCTTTTTGATTAAGGGCCACAATCAGCTGGGGCACCTGGTTAATCAATTGATTTAATAACTGCTCACTTTGCGTCATCGCGAGGTGGTGTTGCTTATTCTCGCTCAACAGTTTTTGCACCGTCAGAATAAAGTCATTCCCGACTTTACTCAGCTGACCCAGCTCAGTGTCTTGATGCTGTTCAGGGACATGAAGGTATTTGCCTTCACTCTTCTCCAAATTGAGTTCAGCAAACTGCTTCGCCAGCAACGCAAGGGGTTTAGTGACAACGGTATAAAAGAGGAAAACTAAACATATCGCTAAAAGAACATTACGCACCACGCCAGAAATAAAAATAGTTAACGCGCGATCAAAAAAGGGCTGCAACGCATGATCTTGGTCAACCACGACTAACAACCGTCCGGGGCCTATTTTTGCAAATTCGGGTGCTTGTAAGTCTAACGTGTACTCTTTGTGTTTAACCGCTATCGCTTCTGTGAGCCACTTTGTTTTAGAGGCGACAACCGCGGCTTCCTGTTCCGCAAGAACGCCGCCTAACTCATCTTTAATTTGAACTTTGTGGATAAAGGGGTACTGCATCAGCCCATAAACCACCTCTTGGGCCAACGCTTGGTCTAAGGTATGGACCGCACGTGTAGCTGGCGGTTTACTCGCATCGAGAATATCCACAATGGTTTGATCAAGGTGGCTACCCTGTTCTTGGTAGTCTTCAAAGACTTGAATCGAGCTTAAAATAAAGCCGATAGCAAAAGCGAGCAACACTGTGTATTGCGCGAGCTTTATTGCTAACTTATTTTTTACATGTGGGCTGTTATGAATCAAAGAGATTACGCATCCTTCTTACTGTTAAATGGATCTATATCAGTCAAGCCCCGTTAGTGCTCAATAAGCCCCCATACGCGTTCAATACTAAATAAACCGTACACGCCTAAAAGTCGACCTAGGTTTCCCCTCTACTTACATATCATATCAGCCTAGCTGGTCGTAGACGTTTTGCCTTACATTGATCAATTAATATACGTTTATATTACAACGAGATCGATTAAGTTTCGATATTGTATTTCAGCAACATTCTCGGTAGCGTTTCATCAAGATTCAATACATCCTCGTCATTTAATTCGATTAAATTCACCCCCATGCTGATAAACTTTTCTTTCTTTTTCATTTTGGCTGATACCGTACCTTGGCTATTTTCCTTACCCCAATATTCAATATATAGCTGATGCTGAGGCAGATAGAAGTCAGCGGTTAATTTCTCGTCACAAGGTAAAGGTCGACCATAGGCATGTAAAAGCCCTGATAAGTAGAGCCAATTATCGATGTGGCGTTCCGCTTCACAACACACCTGGTGCCCATCACAACACAAAAAACGGGCCACATCATCGCCCCCTTTTTCTAAACCGACCACCCTATCGATTAACACTGCATTATCTACCAGCCCATCTGGCCACATAACATAGGGAACACCCGTTGCCGAGTTTTCCCGTTGCGAACCACCAACCGCTTCACCTAACGCGGTTAACAACCATCCTTTACGGCCAGGCGTCATCCAACCTATTTCTTGTAAAATCAATTCAGCACGACGACGGGATAACGAAAACGCTTTACCTATATCCGCTGATGAAAGAAGGTGAGCATCGGCGCTCACTAAAGCGTTGTGCCTAACCGTATCGCTAGGCCAAATAATGTAACGCCCAAATTTATGACTTTCACGATAGCGTCCCCCTTCAAACTCACCTTTAGGTGTTAAGACCCAACTATCCTTGTCACGTTTAATCCAGCTAAGGGATTCAAGTTCCGCAAACATCTGCTTCGTGCTTTTTGCCAATGCTTTTGCAAGGGCGGATGTTGAAAGTGGCGTAGATTTATCAGACATTTAACGCAATTCCTAACGGGTTATACTCCCCAGAATAATAAAACTTTATGTAGAGTAAAAGTGATTAATCACGCCACCCAGTAAAGAATTTCTATTCACAACAGACACATTTCCCCCAATACACCTTAATGAATACTTAACACACTAAAGCATCTATCCTCGAAAGCTGATATAACAGAGAAAAGACAGAGGAAATACCCTATTTCTTGCCTTGTAGACGGCAGTGGCGAAATTCCTCAACTAAGATTAATAGTGGACGTAATCTCAGAGGACATCACATGGATGCAAAAACGGTCAGTTTTTATAAAAAAATCACATTTTTATGTTTGTTCACTTTACTAGGGCACGTGCCATCTGCTGTCGCGCAAGAATGGATTTATAGTGTCGTTAAAGGGGACACCTTATCTGAGTTCAGTGAAAAACACCTCTATAAAACGTCGTATTGGAAACAGCTGCAAAAAATCAACAATATTGCAGACCCAAAGCGTATTCCCGAAAATACAAAACTACGCATTCCTATCCAATGGATCAAATCCCAACCAGCGTCTGCTGAAGTGATCAACGTTGAAGGGGATGTCATCGCACATGCAAAAGACAGCCAATCCCCACAAAAAGTCAGCACCGGCCAACAGCTTAACTTAGGGGACCACTTAGAAACCTATTCACAAAGCAGTGTTCTTATTCGCTTTGCCGATGGGAGTGAGATTTTGGTCTTACAAAACTCAAAAATTGATTTCAACCACATGACACAATATGGCGAGACAGGCATGGTTGATTCAAGGATTCGTTTGCTATCAGGTGATATCGAAAGCCACGCAAAAACCCAAAAAGGCAACGCTGCACGTTTTGAAATTCACACCCCTGCCGCTATATCAGCGGTCCGTGGAACGCACTTCCGTACCTCCTACACCGCACAAGACACCCAAGCCCATGTTGAAGTATTAGAGGGAGGGGTGGCCGTAAAAGGTGCTAAAACGACCCGTTTAGTCCGAGCAGGCTACGGTACTCAAGTTGTTAAAAATAAAGCGCCACTGACGCCTAAAAAACTCTTACCCGCGCCGGAGCTTTTAGCCTACCCGACGCCCATCGAAACCATTGGTTCACAAATTCGTTGGAAAAACACAGCAGGTGCCACCAGCTACCGTTTCATGATTGCAGGGTCGAGTGCGTTTAGTACGGTTTTATGGGATAGCGATAGCGCCAGAAACGCAATCAGCCTGCCGGATTTACCTGATGATACCTACTCGATACAACTCCGTGCCGTTGATAAATATGGTATTGAAGGCTTAGTTCGCGAACAAACGATTACACTTAACGCCCATCCTCAACCCCCTTTCCCCGTCGCCCCTAACAATGATGCGACGATCCGTGGTGATGCCCCTGTACTTGAGTGGACCCAATCAAACGAAGCGGTAAGCTACCGATTGCAGGTAGCGTCCGATACCCAATTTACCAACATAGTGGTTGACCGCTCCGCCTTATCAAACCACCGCTATACGGCCACAGAGCTCACCCCAACCCATACCTATTACTGGCGGGTTGCAAGTATCTCAAATAGCGGAGAGCAGGGGCCTTTCGGTACGTCACGCAACGTAAACGTAAAGCCCGTTCCTGCAACCCCCGTCACGTCACTCGAACAGAATGAGCGTGAAATAAAATTATCATGGGCGGTAGGTCTACCCGATGAGTCCTACCAGATACAGATCGCCAGCGACTCCGCCTTTACATCGATTATTACCGATACAACGGCGACTGAACCCGAGATCACCCTTGAACGCCCCGAGGGCTATAGATATGTACGTGTCCGCTCATTAGCTGAAGATGGCTTTGCCGGTGCATGGGGAGCGACTCAAGAGTTAACGCCACCCCCTAATGAGAATTGGCCTTATATATTCGGTACTTTTGTAGCCACTATATTATTGTTGTGAAGTAAGCTCCTGTTATGAATCAACGCCGTATCCAGCAATTTATTCTTATAGGCTTTGCCCTGTTATTGCTGGTGCTCGGCTTTAACAGTGCGATCCTTAAACGGATTGACCTGATCATTTATGACACAACCCTAAGCGTTTCCACTCACCCCGCTCCAGACGAGATCGTCATCATTGCGATTGATGAAAAAAGCATCGATCAATTAGGGCGCTGGCCTTGGTCTCGGCGCCTTCACGCACAACTACTCGACAAGCTCACCGCAGCGCAAACGAAAGCGGTGGGATTTGACATTTTATTCTCCGAACCAGAAACCCTTGAATCCGATACCTTGCTCGCTCAAGCGATCGCTAACCATGGGAAGGTTTTCCTTGCGGTCGCACCGGAAAAATCAACCAACACAGAGATTATCGAACTGCTCCCCACACCACTCATCGCAGAATATAGCGCGGGGTTTGCCCATGTAGATACTGAGCTAGATATAGATGGTATCTGTCGTCGTATCTACCTTTACGCCGGACTCGGTGATGCCCACTGGCCCGCACTCGGGCTTGCCCTTAAGCAAGGGAGCGAAGAGACAACCTCAACCTTCGCGCCACCATTCCATAGTGAGGGCGAGACAGGCTGGGTACGCGATACTCAATTATTAATTCCATTTTATGGTCCTCCAGGCCATTTTACCCATTATTCATACGTTGATGTATTGAACGGCAACGTGGGTGCAAAGCAATTAAAGGACAAAATAATATTAATCGGCGCAACGGCAACAGGCATGGGCGATGCGGTCAGTACCCCCGTATCTGGGCACCACCAGCGAATGCCTGGGGTTGAGCTCAATGCAAACATTGCTGCCGCCCTACTGGAAACAGGTTTTGTAAGTGAAGCGCACCCTTGGCAGCAACACCTACTGACCTTGCTTTTAACCTTATTACTACTGCCGATCAGCCATTTCCTGCCCAAACGCTGCTTCCCGCTGAGCTTACCCATAATGTTAGCCAGCGCGTTACTCTTATCATTTATCCTCTTTCGTGAAGCAATGCTCTGGTTCCCCCCTAGCAACGCCATGTTTGCACTCGTACTCCTATTCTCGCTGATTAGCTGGCGCCGCTATTTTGATACCCAACGCACCTTAATCCAGCTCAATAAGGATGCGTATCAACAGCTCAACTTTGATCCGATCACCCACCTACCAAACAAAACCTTATTTAAAGATCAATTAGAGGCCGCCCTCGCTGAAACCCCCGATACATATAATGTGTCGTTATTGATTATCCAGTTAGGGGGGATCAAAGAAGTTAACAACCGGTTGGGGCTTAACGCAGGCGATGAAATACTTGCCATGGCCGCCCAGCAGATACAGCGAGCGGTAGAGCACGCCTTTATCGTAGCTCGCCTTAGCGGAATAGAGTTTGCTGTGATTATGTCCCAACAGCCCTCTCCAGAAGAAACCGCCCGTATCGGCCGCCGTTTAATTCACTTATTACAGCTACCTTGTGAACTCAAAGGGGATCAATTTTTCTTTAAGCCCTCTATCGGGGTGAGCACATATCCACAGGATGGCGACAATGCGGATATGTTAATAAGCAATGCCTACGCCGCGATGCATAAAGCAAAATCTAACAATAAGCGTGGGCTGTATTACTATTCGTTACACTTGAAACAGGAGATATTTGACGAGTCCTCCCTCACCCGTGACCTTCACCTCGCCCTTAATCAAAACCAGCTGGAAGTCTATTACCAGCCCCAAGTGCTCAGTGGTACAGGGGAGATCGTCGGCTTAGAAGCCTTACTTCGCTGGAAACACCCTGAAAGAGGCTTTATCTCTCCCGCCACGTTTATACCTATTGCAGAAAAAACCGGTTTGATTCTGTCTATCGGGGACTGGGTTCTAGAAACCGCTTGCCGCCAAATCGGCGAGTGGAATAAAGACCGTCAAAACAAGATACGTATAGCCGTCAATATCTCGGCTATTCAATTTTATGATAATTTTATCGTCGAACGTATCAAGCAGGTGTTGGCTGGAACCGCACTACCGGCTGAACTATTGGAGCTAGAGCTCACCGAATCCGCACTGATGGATGATTTTGATACCACGGTCCAAACATTACATGAACTCAAAGGCATTGGTATTAATATCGCGGTCGATGACTTTGGTACCGGGTACTCATCCCTTAGCTACCTGAAACAATTTCCGTTAGACCGAATAAAGATCGATCAGAGCTTTGTCCGAGACCTTGACCAAAGTATGGAAAGCGCTGAAATAACGCAAGCGATTATAACCATGGCCCACAGCCTTAATCTTCAAGTTATCGCCGAAGGCGTAGAAACCCAGCATCAACGGGCGTTTCTTATTATGCAAAACTGCGAAGAGCTACAAGGCTTTTACTTCAGCAAGCCGCTTCCGCAGGATCAGGCCGCTCAGCTGCTCCAGCATAATTTAAAATCGCACCCTCAGGTCACGTAGAAACCAATCAGTAAAAGCAATTAACAACTTCCCTTCTATCAGGGTTCCACGTATATATAATCCCAATCAACACGGGAGCGTCATATGAATACCAAAATTCTGATTATATACACCGGTGGCACCATCGGTATGGAAGCATCAGACAAGGGCTATGTGCCTATATCCGGATTTGAATCGCTCATCCGAGATCGCCTCGCACATTCTCATCATGCGCTACTACCCGATTTCGATATGCTAGAGCTCTCACCTTTAATTGATAGTGCTAACCTAACCCCCAGCCATTGGCACGACATGGCTGATATTGTTATTAAGCACTATGACGATTATGACGGCTTTATCATTCTCCATGGTACAGACACTATGGCCTACAGCGCCTCCATGTTGTCGTTCATTCTGCAGGGGCTAACAAAGCCTGTCATTTTCACAGGCTCCCAAATTCCGTTATCCCAGTTACGCAACGACGCCTTAGATAACCTAATTACCACCATGCTGCTAGCAACCGATAGCGCCATCAATGAGGTCTGTCTTTACTTTAGTGGACGGTTATTAAGAGGTAATCGAGCCAGCAAGGTAAAAGCAACGGGCTTAGATGCGTTTAATAGCCCTAACTTTCCTTGGCTTGGGCAGGTGGGCCTTAATATTGAGCTTCACTCCAACCTATTTTTACCCCAAAAAGCGCAACAGTTTGTAAACCCAAGTTTTAAGAAAAACGCTGTCGCTATACTGCCTATATACCCAGGCATGAATGGCAAACATGCAGAGCTACTCAGTTCAGACCCTGACTGTAAAGCCATTATCCTACGCAGTTACGGCGTGGGGAATTTGCCTGACCAAAACACCGCACTGATAGAGGCAATTGCAGCGGCGGCGCAGCAAGGCATCGTTTTTGTTAACAGTAGTCAGTGTTTGCAGGCGGAAGTATTGCAGGGGCAATATGCGTGTAGCTCAGTCTTAAATGACATTGGCGTTATACCCGGTGCAGAGATGACAGTAGAGGCGGTTTTCTGCAAACTGCATTTTCTAGTGGCCACCGTCTCCAGTACAACAGCCATACGAGATGCGTTTCCACACCCCTTAGCGGGCGAGATCAACGACTAAGCACGCTACGGCAGTGTTATCTGTGCCTGCCAACGCAGCTCGTCATCGGTTAAATAAACCTGCTCGAAAAGCGCAAGCGCCCAAGGCTCCTCCTCGGCCACTTGCTGCAACATCGCAATGGCTAACATTTTCACCACGGGGACATCACTCCAGATGGCGTGGTTTAAACAACGCCAATGGTTGTTATCCCGCCGTTTGGGTCGCTCGATCTGATCTAAGCACAGATCACACAACATCAAGCAATCATTAAGGTCCGGCAATTTAGGCGCTGGGGGAACCTCATAGATATGCAGCGCCACTCGGTGGGCATCACATAATTCACAATGGGCACCACTACGCCGTACCAGATCCTTGCCAAAAATTGATAATCCTGAGGTCCGTTCCTGATGATGCGCATGACTCCTAGACATAACGCCTTCCTCCCATATCTATCATAGGAATAGCACATTCTCACGGGGATAAAAGGAATATCAGCTAATTAAGACTAATAGATAAAAACAGCCTAGCCAGAATTAACAAGGGGGCGACACCGTGAACGGTGCGCCCCCTCCTGCCGGATGGATACTCCGACTAATCGGCCTTTTTCAGGCAAAAAGTAAACAATGTGACGAGGAACATCGATGAAGTCGATATGCGCTGACAGTGCTATCTGCAACGGTGCTTATCACCTTCTTAATTGATTATTCACTGTGCAAATATCGGCCTTCACAATACAGCTCAGCCTTTGCTATTCAGACACAATCCTAACAAAACAACAAAGGCCCATGTTCCCATCGGCTGCCTCACTGTAAAGAGAAGCAACCTAGATAATTATAGCTGACAGTTTCCATTCTGCTGGTGATTGTCACAATTTGCACCGTATAATACTTGAAATTTTTTCACGCTGAGGATTAGATAATGCTACAGATAGGGACACCTCTTTCACCATCAGCAACGCGAGTATTAATGTGTGGTGGCGGAGAGCTTGGTAAAGAAGTCGTCATTGAGCTACAGCGTTTAGGTGCAGAGGTCATTGTTGTCGATCGCTATGAAAATGCACCGGGTATGCACGTTGCCCATAGAAGCCATGTCATCTCAATGCTCGATGGTGATGCCCTACGTAAGGTTATCGAATTAGAAAAACCACATCTGATTGTGCCTGAAATAGAAGCCATTGCCACTGACACGCTGGTTGAGCTTGAGAAGGAAGGCTTTAATGTTATTCCTACCGCACGCGCAACTCAATTAACCATGAACCGCGAAGGCATTCGCCGCTTAGCCGCTGAAGAACTCAATATCCCAACATCTAATTACCGTTTCGCTACCACCCATGATGAATATATCGCAGCAGTTGACGCAATCGGCCTGCCCTGTGTTGTGAAACCCGTTATGAGCTCTTCCGGTAAAGGGCAAAGCACACTTAAATCAGCGGAACAGGTTGAAAGTGCTTGGCATTATGCTCAAGAAGGTGGACGCGCGGGGAAAGGCAAAGTCATTGTAGAAGGCTTTGTCGACTTTGATTATGAGATCACATTACTTACCGTTCGTCACGATAGTAATACCAGCTTCTGCGAGCCGATTGGTCACGTACAAGTCAATGGTGATTACAGACAATCATGGCAGCCTCAGGCCATGAGCCCTATCGCACTAGAAAAGTCTCGTGATATTGCCAGTAAGGTAACAGCGGCATTAGGCGGACATGGGATCTTTGGTGTAGAGCTGTTCATTAAAGGTGATGATGTTTACTTTAGTGAAGTTTCACCTCGCCCCCATGATACAGGCATGGTTACGATGATCTCCCAAGATCTTTCTGAGTTCGCTCTACATGCCCGTGCTATTTTGGGTCTCCCTATTCCCAATATCCATTTTCATGGCCCTTCCGCCTCCAGCGTTATTCTTGTTGAAGGGGAATCAAGTCAAGCGCGCTTTGGAAATTTGCAGCAGGTGCTTGCAGAACCTAATACTCAGCTCAGACTCTTCGGTAAGCCTGAAGTGGTTGGCCAGCGTCGCATGGGCGTTGTATTGGCTCGGGATGAAACAGTACAAGCCGCTAAAGAGAAAGCCATTCGTGGCTCGACATCGGTTAACGTAGCCCTATAGCTTTGCCAAACAGCGCACGGATTAAAATAAATGCCGTGCGTTGTTGCTCGCTAGGGAACCTTTAGGCCATATGAGTTACTAAGAGTAACCGCATAAACATTTTAAACCGGAGTGACCCAATGGCTGAACCTAAATGCCCTGAATGTTCAATCTCAGGTGTTGAGCATATTATTTCAAAAGACAGTGAAGAGAGAGGCCGTGATAAGCATCCGTGGTTTCAAGTGGCCTATTGTGATGGCTGCGGACACATTTACGGCGTATTTGCTAAGCATACAATTACGGCCAGCACAAAAGGCCCACAGCTAGTGCTGAATCGTTAAAAGATTAGCAGATGTAGCACGCCCCTTAAGGTCATACCAAACAAGCCACCATAGACCGCATAGCGAATCACTTGGCTGATGCGCTTACCTGCCGCCGCAAAAATGGCGATACCCGCTACATCCAATGGGTTAGTGGCAAACCCTGCCATACGATTCAGTTCATTCACGCTGATCAGCCCATCATTCATCAGGTCGATCGTAATCCCCATAAAGGCGGTTCCGCCGGCAATAAACTTAGTCACTATAGGTAAAACAGTCGCTTCGGGTAAGCCGATCACCGCCAACATAGGTGCAAGTAGTGAACTTAACAGGCTAATTACGCCTGTCGCTTCAAACACGTTCACTAAGAATATAGCTAAAATCAGCATAGGTAACATACTGAAAACGATCTTCATCCCCTCTTGACCACCATCCCCCAAGATCTGAATAACAGTTTTCTTCTCTTCCTCAGGCGCAGTCGACTTTACAATCGTTTCATCGGTATCCGGATCCGTTAAATTACGCGTCAGTACATAATAGGTAAATGCAGCGGCCGCTAAGCCACCAATCACCGATGTAATCAAAATAACGCCAATATTAAGCCCAACAGCACTGAGCGGGAACGTTGCATTAGCTTGAGACATAGCGAGTACCATCGCTAACGTAGCAGCGATATAACGGCGGGATGTACCGTTTCTATCCATCAAGGCTAACGTGGCGATAGGGCCGGCAAAGCTAACGAATAGCAACTTAATCATGGCGAAAATGCCAAGCCCGGGGATGCCAAAGATGCGCGCAAACGGTGCCAGTAGGTTTGAAAGCCAACTCAAGACACCTTTGGCGTCAAGCAGCTTCATAAATGCGGACATCACCACCATTATCGGCAACAGGATATATAACCCCATATCCAATCCGGTGCGTCCGGAATCGAGGATAACTGCGATGATTTCTTCCACAATAAATAACCTAGGCTAAAAATAAGAGGGAGATTCTACCCATAGCCCTGAAGTGACACCAGTCATTTATAGTCTAAAGGCAAAGGCTAGATGATAACCCAATCACAGATCATAAGGCTCAATTTGAAACGCTTCCATCCGATAACCAGAGGTTGCAAGGTCATTCACCACTGTTTGCGTCTCTAAACGACCACTAATCCACACCGCATCGTACAAGTTCTCAATCCGCGTACCCGGTTCAAAATGCACATAGATAATCTGATTAGAGGGCGGTGGCGGCACATGGATACACGCACCAAAATAAGGGACTAAGAAAAATTCAGTGACGTTAGTGCCCTCCGATTCAACCGGCACGACATAACCTGGAATTTTAATCATTTGCCCATCAAAGTCAGGTACTGTCGGTGCTGATTGCATGGCAGCCATCATCTCGTCCAGCAACTGCTGGGCTTTAGGATCAAAATCATCAATAGAAGCCAGCTGATCTGAATTTTCGAAGAGTGCATCCATTGAAAAATCAGCAGGCATCAACTGTTCCCACTCTACATTTTTAACAGGTTCACCGTTAATGACCTCTTCTGCACTCACAACACTCGGTGCAACTATCAGCCATAGGGCAAGAACAATATTTTTATACATTCCACATCTCTTGTTATAACTTGATCGACATACCATCTGCTAAAGAGTATCTATAAGCACGGTAACCCGGCACAAGACCCGCTAAAGCACCCGCAGCAACCACCATAGCAATTAACTGCCACTGCCATAAGTTTAAGCTTTGTATCACTAAACGTACCCCAAATTGATCCTGTATTAACGTCCCAGCATACAACATAACGAGATAAAGTACGCCAACACCCAGCGCCACACTCAACACAGTTACCAGCAATGATTCCAATATCAATAAGGTCAATATATGTATAGGCCGCGCACCCACAGAGCGCAATATAGCCATCTCTCGACGACGCTCATGTAAGCTACTTAATAGCAAAGCCAACAACCCCAGCACCCCTGACACAACCACAAGCGCAGAGATAGCAAACAGTGTTTTTTCAACAAATGAAAACATACCCCATAATTCCTGCAGCGCTAAACCGGGTAAAATCGCCATAAGGGGTTCGTTGCGATATTGATTAATTTTACGCTGAAGATGAAACGTAGACAGCCGTGAATTAAGCCCCAACATAAATGCAGTAATCTGCTTAGGCTCAAGGTCCATATTAAGAACTTGCTCCGGTGTCACTTTAGATCCCGGCAACTGTACGCCCGACTTCCAATCCACATGAATCGCTTCGATCGCCGCCAATGAGACAATAAGCGTCTTATCAACTGGCGTACCTGTCGCTTGTAAAATGCCGACAACCTTAAAAGGTTTATCATCATGCTTCATCAAGCTCGCATTACCCATACCATGGGCGATAACCACAGAGCTGCCTAAGCGATACCCTAACTGTTTGGCGACCTCTGAACCAATCACTACATCAAACAAGCCATCAAAAGCTTGTCCTTGAGAAAAAGAGAGTCGCTGTTTAGCACCGTAACGATAATGCTGAAAATAGGCTGAAGAGGTCCCTAATACCCTAAAGCCCCGATGTGAATCGCCCAAAGAGAGCGGAATACTCCATTTAACACTCGCGTCTTGGCTTATCGCCTCGTAGCTTTTCCACCTGATATTATTCGTTGCATTACCAATATGGAAAACCGAATACAGAAGTAAGTTTATCTGTCCGCTGCGCGCCCCCACGATAAGATCAGTAGAGGATACGGTTGATGAAAAGCCCTCTTTTGCTTGCTGCCTTATAATATCTACACCCAATAACAAAACGACACTCATACTGATAGACAGCAGCATCATCAGGAGTGTGCCCTTTCTGTTTAAAAAGCTTTTCCACGC
The DNA here is from genome assembly GCF_001597735.1 of Neptuniibacter pectenicola. Lineage (GTDB taxonomy): Bacteria > Pseudomonadota > Gammaproteobacteria > Pseudomonadales > Balneatricaceae > Neptuniibacter > Neptuniibacter pectenicola. Next base: position 138,152 of record NZ_LUTS01000002.1, on the reverse strand, counting down.
TAAATGTAACAATGTCATAAGCTGTACCCCCCATTAGCAGAAGGCATTAGCTGCGCTCGTTGAGAAAAATGGTGCTCTAATGAGCTATCGTGACTAACAAAAATCAATGTAGAACCTGACAACTCGCATTGAGATAACAATAAAGCCAGAAACTGATCACGCAATTCTGTATCAAGCGCGGAGGTAGGCTCATCAGCAATAATTATTTCAGGAGCCCCTAAAATCGCTCTTGCGGCACTCACCCGTTGTTGTTGTCCAACAGACAGCGCTGCAACATCTTTCTGATACAGAGAGGCCTCAGCTAAACCTAACCGTGCAAGCAGCGCCTCGGCCCCCTGCTCGACAGAACCAAACTCCTCGATTGCTCGCGCTCTACGCTTAGCCGAAAAACGACAGGGGAGACAGACATTGTCCAATAAGCTTAAAAAAGGCAATAAGTTAAACTGCTGAAAAATAAAGCCGATATGGTCCGCTCTGAATCTATCCAACTGCGACGCCCGCATCGTTGAATAATCATGTTCGAGCACCCTAATCCCCCCAGTCTCCGGTAGCAGCACACCCCCCAACATATTGAGGAGTGTGCTTTTGCCGCTACCTGAAGGTCCTTTTATAAAAACCTTTTCGCCGCAATAGAGTTCAAACTTAGGAATGCTTAAACAAGGGGTATGATCCCCCCAGTTAAAAACAAGGTCATCGATCGTTACGGCTACTTTTTTCATTTTAAAAATAAAGACCTAGCACATGATTAAAATTTGAAATGGTTAGAAGACGGCGTTAGCTCAAACTGCTGAGCACCCTTATCTGTAATCAGGTTAACATGAAGCTTTTCGACCCTGTTAAATGCGTCAAATAAGCCAACGTTCATATCAGTCAACGCATCAGGATTACTGCATGTAAAACGGTACGTGACTGTAATATCGGCATGACCTTCATGATCCTCGTGTCCATCATGATCGTCGTGTCCGTCATGATCGTCGTGCCCGTCATGATCGTCGTGCCCGTCATGGTCGTCATGGTCGTCGTGTCCATCATGGTCATCGTGTCCATCATGGTCATCGTGCCCGTCATGATCGTCGTGCCCTAAAACCACCTCAACATTGTCACTCAGACAGTGCGCCGAGGCAGAAAGTTTCAATATATTATTCGCATTTTTAAGGATTTCTAAGGCATTAGCTTGTGTCGCTTTATCTTCCGCCGATCTTGCTTCGTATTCAAAGCCCACAATATTTGCCATGGGCGACCGAAGTACGGCTTCAATCTCCCCTCCCTCTTTTGCAACCTCCAAAACCGCCGCACCATGGACATGCGCGTCTAGTGCAAGAGAGTAAGGGCTAACCAAACACGCAGCAATAGCGCTACTAATAGAAAGAGAACGCATATTTAAAGACATCATAACCTCAGCAATAAATGATATAATATAACATAACTATACCGCTTTTCTGTTATCAACGACAACCTACCCTACTACCTTTTAAGCACTAGCATAATCCACAGGCAGACAGCCCGACAAAAGATAGATGAGTCTAGCCTGCCGCTATGACAGGCCTTTTTGTAATAAAATCGCCCCTAAGCGCTTAATAGCCTCTTTCCGTTGATCATTCCATGGATGGGCAAAGCTAATACGTAAACAGTGTTTAAACTGGTCTTGTGCGGTAAATAGATTGCCAGGGGTAATAACAATACCTTTGCGACGCGCGTCTAAATAACACGCCGCCACATTAAACCGCTCCTCAAGCTCAACCCACAATGCCAACCCACCTTGCGGCTGACTAATACGTATCTCGCCCAACGATTGCCAAGACTGAAACAACAGTTCAATAAGCTGATCCCGTTGCGCTTTGAGTAAAGGTTTTAACTTACGAAGGTGTTTTTCATACATACCCTCATTTAAGTATTCAACGAGGCCTTGTTGCGTAAATCGACTTAACGCTAATATATTCACCATTTTCAACCCCATTAAGGCCGCTTGTCCATGGCTCGCAATAACCCAACCTAGCCTCAACTCCCTTGATAATGACTTGGAGTAGGAACCACATAATATGACATGTTGGCTTTGGTCCAACTGCTTTAACGGTGGCTGACGCGTACCAAAGGACAAGTCAGCGTAAATATCATCTTCAACAATCGTAAATCCGAACTGTTCTGCGAGCTGAATGAGCTTTTTCCGTTCGTTCACCGGCATGACGGACCCCAATGGCGTCGCAAAAGCGGGCGTTACTACACAAGCGGCAATCTCCCATTTACCTAACGCGTTTGAAAGCGCTTCAATAGAGAGCCCCTCGTGTGCGGTAACCGGAATTTCTAACACCTGTAGTCCCATGCTTTCTAATAATTGCAGCACACCATAAAAACCGGGAGATTCTACCGCAACAATATCCCCAGGCTTACAACACGACTGTAGCGCTAACGATAATCCATGCTGACACCCTGCAGTAATCAGGACATCCGCTTCATTAACATGGCAGCCTAAACGTTGATAACGTTGCGCAATCTGCTGACGTAAGCTCAGTAGCCCAGCAGGTTCATCATAATATTGATGGGCAGAACCGGCTTGTTGGCGGAGCGCCCTGGCTAAGCAGCGATTCAAATCTGTGATACCCACTGGCCGCTGGGAACGCTTATCCATTTGGGGAGCGATATCAAACGCCGCATTATGCGTCATGATATCCCTCATCACGTCGCTCATATCAATCAAGTGCGGTTCAGTCATCACCTGCGGAAGCGTTGGTTCAATCGCGGCTAAACCCGGCTCCGCGTCCTGCTGGGCTGAAACGAAATAGCCGGACTTTCTCCTCACCTCAACAAAACCAGCCGCTTCTAATCGCTCATATGCATGTATGACTGTCGCTTTAGAAAAGCCCGTTTGCTGACACTGTAACCGTATTGATGGGAGCTTGCTCCCCACAGGAATCCGGCCTGAAGATATTTGCTCTATCAGTTCTCGCTCAAGTTGTTGATACCGATAACCCATCGCTCCCCCTTTATCTGTACCTATTATAATTTATTTTTCTATGCCTGTTCCTATTTTTTAATTGCTATACATTGGGCCCCTATCAGTCATTACAAAAAGTACCGGCACCCATGAAACATACTCAGATTCCACTCGTCACATTACATGAATCCCCCCCGCTACCCGGTAATGGTAAATTTCATGTAAAACTTATCGAAGGGGTTTACCAAAACTTACGCCGTTTGGTGAGCTGGCCACTGCTCGGGCTGTTTTTTATCTTAGTGTGGGTACGCATTAACGGGCAGCCGCTAATCATGTTTGATGTCAACGCCCACCGAATTTTCTTATTTGGTGCCGAACTCTCGTGGTACGACTTACCGATACTTGCTGGCATGATGATCTGCGGCGCGAGCTTGCTCTTCTTTATGGCCGTGGGCTGGGGACGTGTCTGGTGTGGATTTGCCTGCCCTCAATCTATATGGACATGGTTATTTATTCGTATTGAAGAGATGGTTGAAGGGCGCGCTGCCAAACGTGCTCAGCTTGAACAAGGTTCACTCCGAGGTCTTACCCTAGTTAAACGCATGGTGAAACATAGCTTGTGGCTGTTACTCTCGTTTGCCACTGCACTCACCTTCAGTGGTTACTTTGTACCTATCGACCTATTAATCGCCGATCTGATTCAGTTAGATCTCTCACTTTTCGGCCTCTCATGGCTGATTATTATGTCCCTCCTCACTTATGCCAATGCAGGTCTCGTAAGAGAAAAGGTCTGCCTACACATGTGCCCTTACTCCCGCTTTCAAGGGGTGATGTTTGATGACAAAACCTACACGGTGACCTATGACCGTGCCCGCGGAGAACCACGATCACACCTTCGCGGTAAAGATGAAACTCAAGGTGACTGTGTCGATTGTTCTATTTGCGTGCAAGTGTGCCCGACAGGTATTGATATTAGAGATGGTCTACAAGCAGCCTGTATCGACTGTGCCGCCTGTATCGATGCCTGTGACACGGTGATGGTAAAACTGGGTAAGGAAACAGGCCTGATCGGGTTTTATTCAGAGCAATCGCTCACTGACCGAGCGCCGAAAAACAACCGATTCACTCCACGCGTCAAGACTATATTAAGACCGCGACTACTGGGCTATTTCTGTATTTTCATTACAACGCTGTTGGCTGTCTCTTATGCATTACAAACAAAAACTGAATTAATCATTGAGGTCGCCCGTGATCGTGGGGCGCTTTATCAGATCATTAATGGACACGTCTGTAACCACTATCAAATTGAACTGGAGGCGTTTTCTCCTCAGCTCACGCAGCTTTCCATTGCGGTTGATAGCTCGTTACCACTGGGTACATTAGCATTAATCGGGCCTGAGCATATCGATCTATTCGATCAAAATACAAGTACGCACTACACCGTTTGCGCAGCCAATGCGCAGCTACCGTCAAAAATGGATATCGCATTTACATTTACATCAGGCGCGTTTAGCGCATCAAAAAACAGTACTTTTTTAGCCCCTTACTAAGTAAGGGGTTTACTGCTCCGTAGGCGTCGAGTAGTTACCTCAACCTAAGGTGAGTCATAAGCATCAATTATACTGTTTAACAAGCGCTAACTTATCAGACCGGGAGAGCTTTTTGATCGCAGCTTCTCGCTGGCAAGCTGCCGACCGGTTCTGTTGCGACTCATTCCACACTATACGGACCGGTCGCCTGACCTGTGTATATTTAGCACCGCCCACTAAATCGCCGTTATGCTGGCGCAAGCGACGCTGAAGATCGGTCGTTACTCCGGTATATAATGTGCCATCAACACACTCCACTATATAAACATACCAACTACTCAAATTATCGACCTTTAACCCTGCGGTTTTCTAACCCTCAAATACGGAAGTTACTCCTCCCTCCTGCGCCCCTCAACGTTGCTAACAAAACCCTATACCTAGCGCACGTAAAAAGCAGAATGTGAGGACATACTTTTCATGTATAACCGATCGTTTCTAGCATCTAAAAAGTCAAGATAAAAAAATTAAATCCACACCTAAATCGTATAATATTTTTTGGGGATAAAAAATGATCATTTTTTAATATTCAACCCCATAAAATTATAACTTGTTGATTTTAATAAACTTTAAAAAAAGATCATATAAACACCAAAAGGCTTAAACCCTGATACCATCAGCCTTACAGCAATCTACCCAAAACTTATCCAACAACTTATACACAGATAAATGGGGTAACTTAAATCTCTATTTTGGAGGGAATCTATATCTCTATTAAATCAAGCCGTTATACCTATAAAGCTCGAAAGATATTTAGATAAGAACGCTAACTGAGAAAAAGCGTTTTAAATCTCGGTTTTATCTTTAAATTCGCATAGATCTTCAATCATACACGCCCCACATTTGGGCTTTCTCGCAACGCAAACATAACGCCCATGTAGTATTAGCCAGTGGTGAGCATCTAAAATAAACGCCTTAGGAATAAAACGCATGAGCTTCTGTTCAACCTCATTAACATTTTTTCCCGGCGCAATCTTCGTACGATTAGACACCCTAAAGATATGCGTATCGACCGCCATAGTTGGCTGCCCAAACGCTGTATTTAAAACCACATTAGCTGTTTTACGCCCCACACCCGGCAACGCCTCTAGCGCTTCACGTGTATCTGGCACAACAGAGTCATGCAGCTCCACCAGCATTTGGCATGTCTTGATTACATTCTCTGCTTTAGCATTAAACAGACCAATCGTTTTGATGTATTCCTTTAGGCCATCCACACCCAAGTCATAGATAGCTTGCGGGGTATTAGCAACCGGATATAACTTACGGGTAGCCTTATTGACACCCACATCGGTGGCCTGTGCCGATAAAATGACCGCAATAAGTAATTCAAAGGGGGAGCTATATTCAAGCTCAGTTGTCGGATGTGGATTATCATCTCGCCAGCGAGAAAAAATTTCGTATCGTTTTTGCTTATTCATTATGTAAGGTCGATCGCAAAACGGTTATACGCTAAAAAGCGTTACCCCATTTCGGCCATTTTGTTTAGATTGATACAGCGCTTTATCCGCTTGCTCTAACCACGCGGTTGCACTCTCAACATCCTCATTAAGTTCAGATACACCTAAACTAATCGTACAGTTAATCTGATACTCACCATGTTTAACCAAAAGTGATTCGACATTTGCACGCAACCGTTCCGCAAAGATCATAGCGTTTACGCCGTCGGTGCCGGTTAACACCGCACCAAACTCTTCACCGCCATACCGTCCTGCAATATCAGTCTTTCGAGCTTGTATCTGAAGAGCCTGAGAGATGGCACGAATAACTTCATCCCCCGCTTGATGGCCATAGGTATCATTCACTTTTTTAAAGTGATCAATATCAAACATCACTAAGGAACTGACTAACTCCGTCCGGTTATAACGCTCAAATTCGCGATTTAAACACTCTTCCCAATAACCCCGATTATTTAAACCGGTCAGCCTGTCTTCACGGCTCAATTTTTTTAACTTCTGGTTAGCATTTTCTAAGGCAATCTGGCCGGTAGCCGTATCCGTTACGTCATAAATCAAAATGCCAATATGATCCACATCCCCTGTCGGGGATGTCAGCGGAATTAAGGTTATATTTTGATACATAAATTTAGAATAACCGGTAATCGGACGGTTATTCTTAAAGTTAAAAAGGTAGGGGCGCTGCTCCCACGAAATGTAAGCAGGGTTTCTTAATAAAAAAACAGTTTCAAGTTTTTGATGTAGCCAGTGCGTAGGCAGGTCAGGAAATTTATCAAACAGCTTTTCCCCTACCACATCTTGAGCAGGCAACCCCGAGTGGTTTGCCATAAAGCCATTCCAAAGTTTTATGCAGGCTTTTCGATCAACAACAACTAAACCTACTTCCAAATTCTGAATTAATCCCAGCGTCCAATGTAAATCATCGATCTCATCTAAGGCTGTCCCATTCATGAGAAGTAGCTCGCTATGTTTTGTAATTTAACTAATGAGTCCTGTGTAAAAACTAACATAAGTTCACACTGTGTATCATGTTCATTCATCTGATAATCAATCGTAATCATCAGACTTTTATCCCAATGCTCAGCCTGCTCATTAAAACCGATAAAATCACGTAAAATATGGGGTGTGGCTTTACTAAATACGATATCAATTTGTTTAGAAAAACTGGTGAGGAACGCACCGATCAGCGCATTCGATAACGACATAAGCAGCTCAGATGTCCTAAATTCCCCCCCATCGTGGAGGTCCATCAGGGTGGCGACTTTATCTAAGTTACTTTTTTCCAGCAGTAAAAATGCCTCGCCAGCAACACCTCCACCAATAAAGCCTTGACTGACCAGCTCATACTCGCTGTCTTTCGCGGTCATAAGCCGATCTTGTAAACTTTGTGGGTCAACCATACTGACAATAGGAATGGGGAGATGAACAAATGTATTCAGCAATCGAGCCAGCATTTCACCTGCTTGCCCCATCGCCACGTTTGCGATCTCTTTGTAATATTCAGGTAGGTCTATCTCCGCTTCAGCTTCAACGGAGGGCGCTGTTGTGCCTTCCAACTCAGTGAGTAAGCCAAAACGGTTTAAAACTTCAGCGATATCTTCAGAGGTTGTTGGTTTACGAATAAACTCAAGCGCGCCCAATGCCAACACACGCTCTCTTGCCTCGGCCTGTACATCACCGGATATGACAATAACCATGGTGGGTAAGTCATCTTTGCGAATACGTTCTAAAACTTGATAACCATCCATAATCGGCATCGTTAAATCAAGAAATAGTATATCCCCCTTCCCCGCACGGACGGCTTCAAGCCCTTCTAAACCATGTTCAGCAAACGTAACTTCAACATTCCACCCCCGAAGGACAGAGGCCATTTGTTTACGTGCTAAACGAGAATCATCACAAATAACAACCGATACAGGTTGGCTCACATCACACCCTTAGCTACAACATTAAGAAAATGCTTTTTTTCAAACACAAAGCCTAAAGGATACATAGAGAGAACACAATTACCACTGAGTATATTTTATACTGTCCTCTCATCCTGTAACACGGACGCGCTCAGGGCGCGCACCGACATCAGGTTCAACTTTACGCGCCTTAATGCGCGCATCAATAATATTTTTAAGCGCAATAATTAACCCCATGCCGACAAATGCACCGGGAGGCAAGATTGCGAAAAGGAAGCCAGGATAATCTTCTATCAACGTGATTTTCCAGCCTTCTGCCATAGGGCCAAATAGAAGGTGCATATCGCTGAACAGCGTCCCCAAACCTAAGGACTCTCTCATTGCGCCAAGCACAACCAACACGGCGGTAAAGCCAAGCCCCATCATAAAACCATCAAGCAATGAGGCTTTAACTGGATTTTTACACGCGAAGGCATCGGCACGCCCCATAATGGCACAGTTAGTCACAATCAGTGGAATGAAAATCCCTAGAATAAGATAAAGTTCATAGGTAAAGGCCTTCATAAGCAGCTCGATCGCCGTTACAAATGACGCAATAATCATAACGAAGATAGGAAGACGAACCGCATCGGGAACAAACTTACGAAAAGCAGACACTGTCAGGTTAGACCCCATCAGTACCAGCGTACTTGCTAGACCTAAGCCAATCGCATTGACAACCGAGCCGGTGACCGCCAAAAGGGGGCATAAACCTAGCAACTGTACGAGTGCCGGATTATTTCCCCATAATCCATCATGGGTTATTTTTTTATAATCAGCTGCCATTAGTTAGTTACCTCTACAGACTCGTCTGCTGTTAGATCTAACAATTCGGTACGGTGTTGCGCAAAATAATCAAGCGCGCGCGACACTGCGCCAACCACCGCTCTCGGTGTAATCGTTGCACCCGTAAACTGGTCAAAATCACCGCCATCTTTCTGTACCGCCCAGCGCGAATCCTTTTCACCCTGTTTGGATAAGCCATTGAAGTTATATATCCAATTAGACTTTTTAATATCAACCTTATCGCCTAAACCGGGGGTTTCTTTATGTGTCAAAACACGAACACCCGCCACAGAACCATCTGCATACACACCGGCGATTAAGGTAATAGCTCCACTATAACCATCGGGCGCAACAAGCGGTAGGATAACGGCGGTAACACGCCCATCTTTACGCGCACGATACACTGACACCGGATTCGAATGACCCTGCAAGCGAGGGGCGACAATCTGAATCGTATCTTCAAGTAGATCATTATCGATTAAAGAACGGGGAATAATGTCATACAACGCTTTGGCTTTTTGTGTCCGCTCATTCTGCGCAATACGATCTACCGTTGTTACTTGTGTGGTCGCGATAACAGCAGCACACACCACCGCAAATAAGCTAATCGCAAAAGTACTGGTACGAAGTGCACTCCACATCTGCATTATGCGCCCCCCTTCATGCCGCGTTTAGCCTTAGCATGGCCATAAGAACGAGGCTGTGTATATTGATCAATAAACGGTGCAGAGAGGTTCATTAACAAAACCGCAAAAGCAACGGCATCGGGGTAACCACCCCAATCACGTATAACAAAAATTAAAAGACCAATACCTATTCCGTAGACAACCTTACCTTTGTTACTGGTCGCCGACGTTACGGGGTCCGTTGCGATAAAAAACGCACCTAACATCGTAGCCCCGGCAGTCAGGTGGAAAAACGGATCTGCAAATTGATAAGGGTCTATGGCATAAAAGATGGATGCAACACCCCCTAACGTAGCGAGAATAGCGAGCGGTGTATGGACCGTTAATACCTTCCGATAAATAAGGAACACGCCGCCCATAAAGTAGGCAGCACTCACCGCATGCCAAGCACCCATACCTTGAGCAAGCACAGGCACATTTGCCCAAACCTCTTCGGTTGTTTGACCGCCACGATGACGCATCGCATCCAACGGTGTTGCCCCCGAAAAGCTATCAATCATGGGCGGTTCAATACCTGCAAAAATAAGTTTAAAGGTGTCAATGAAGCCCATGACATTCCAGCTTTGCCCATCATCCACCATTAAGAAGGGTTGTGTCCAACTGGTCATGACGACAGGAAAAGAGATCAGCAGAAGCGCATAAGCAACCATTGCTGGATTAAATGGATTTTGACCTAAGCCACCATATAAGTGCTTAGCGATCACGATCGCTACAAAGACCCCAACCACCATGACCCACCACGGCGCAAAAGGCGGTAGCGCTAACCCCAATAACAGACCTGTCACTAGCGCACTATAATCTTTCAGATAAAAACCTAATGGCCGTTTACGCATTTTTATAATAATGGCTTCAAAACCGACCGCCAATAAACACGCCCAAATCACATTGATTAAGGTTCCCCAGCCAAAAAAGAACGTCATCGCTGCAAGGCCAGGCAGTGTAGCAAGCACAACTAAGCGCATCACATCCGTGGCGTTTACGGCTTTATGAAGATGAGGTGAGCTGGTATGTATCAGCGCCATTGGTTAAATCTTCCTCAATCGGTAAAACGACTTAGTGTCTGGTTCAATTGTTCGGCGTCCTGTTGGGCAACGATCAACTGCTGCTCTATATCTGACAGGTCATCCGACTGTTCTTCTCGCGCTTTTTGCGCAGCGCGTTCCGCTTTTGTCACCGCCGCTCGAGCCATCGCTGCATCAATTTTTAACTGTTTAAGATCGATCCCTTCGGCAGCGGCTTTATCGAGCTGGACACTCTCATAGGCATCCAAACTCGCTTTTGCCTCATCGTGGGCAGTAGTAAGACGCTCAACCTCAGCGGTAAGTTCAGATAAATTGCCCTCTTCAGCATCGTCTAATGCGGCTTGAGCTTTTTTCAGCTTGGTTCTCATAATGGAAACCTGCTGCTTAAGTGCTTTAGGGTCTACAGGTTCAGGCTTAGCAAGCACACCTCCCGCGTCACTATATGACTGGGTCAACTCATCTAATTTTGCTTGCAGCTTTTCAACACCCGCTTTCATTTTTTCTGCCGCAGGGCTGGCTGATGCTTCGGCACTCGCTAACGCACGTTTGGCTTTTTCAACTTTAGACGACAGCGTTGTAATCTCTTCGCTTAATGCGTCCAACTGTGGGGCATTATCCGTAACACTCAATGAGGCCTGCGCTTTATCATAGCGTGCTTTAGCATCAAGATATTTAGCCTGTAATTTATCGACCCCTGCTTTCATCTTATCTACCGCGGGGTTGGCTGATGCTATCGCGTTATCGAGTGCCGCCTGCGCTTTAGCGACCTTGCCATGCAAGGCATCCGCATCGGCTTTTAATTCAGCAACTTGCTCAACCGTTGGCCCAGCAGGCTCTGGCGTTTGCTGATTGTTTGCCTTTTCATAGTCGGCTTTAAGCGCTTCATATTTAGACTGGAGCTTATCCACCCCAGCCTGCATTTTTTCGACTGCAGGGCTGTTGCCTGCAACAGCAACCTCAAGTGCTTTACGCGCTTTTTTGACTTTATCTAAAGCGACATCCATATCGGCTTTAAGTTCATCTAAGGCCGCGTTTGATGGAGACGATGCGGCATCCCCTGCTTCCGCTTTGTCATACGCAGACTGAGCGGCTTCAGTTTTAGCCTGTTGTGCGGTTAATTTAGCTTTAAGCTCCGCTATGTCGCCTTCGCCACTCTCTTCCGCTTTTGCGAGTGCTTTTTCTGCTTGCTTTAATTTTGTACGCGCAACCGCCGCATTGGTTTTCAGCTGTTTAATATCAACAACCGCAGGTGCTGCAACAGGTAAATTCTGCGCTTGATCATACGCGGCCTGCGCCGCCTCTGCTTTTTTAGCCAACTCGGCAACGGTAATGGCTAGCTTATCCTGCCCTTCAAGCCCTTTTTCTTCTGCATTTTGTAAGGCTTTCTGGGCTTTCTTTAATTTCGTTCGAGCAACCGCAGCGGCCGTTTTAAGGGTTTTAATATCGGGTTCAGCCGACGCCTCAAGTGTGGTCTCAGGCTGCGTTGCCACTTTGTCTTTTTTAACTGCTTGGGCTTTAGCCGCTTCTTCTGCCCGTTGTTTTCTACGCAGCTCTTTTTCAATTTTTTCTTGCTCTAAACGTGCCTGTCTCGCTTCAAAGCGCTGTCGGGCATGATCCGCTTTTCGATGTTCCGCTTCTTCCTCTCGGATCTCCGCTTTCGCATAACGGTAGTACTGAACCAAAGGTAAGTTACTTGGACATACGTAAGAGCAGGCACCACATTCAATACAATCAAAAAGATTGTGGTGTTTTGCTTTTTCAAACTCTTTCCCTTTCGCAAACCAGTAGAGTTGCTGAGGTAATAACTCGGCGGGGCAGACCTGCTCACACATACCGCAACGGATACAGGGGTTAGCCGGCGGCGCGGGCGGCATCTCGGCATAGGTCGCCGCAATAATACAGTTGGTTGTCTTAATCATTGGAATAGACTGACTGTCTACGGTAAAGCCCATCATAGGCCCACCGACAACGATTCGGTACAACGCTTGTTGATTAACCCCTGCCGTCTCAAGCAAGGTTTTCAATGGTGTACCGATCAACGCGCGCATATTATGCGGATGCGTTAAAGCCTCGCCCGCTAAGGTAACAATACGTGAGATCAAGGGGACCCCATGATAGACCGCATCATAGATAGCGGCGGCAGTCCCCACGTTTTGACAAACAATACCTACATCAGCCGGAATCTTACCGCTCGGTACTTCAACGCCGGTCAGTAGTTTTATTAACTGTTTTTCACCACCGGAAGGATAGATGGTAGGCACAACTATAATATCTAAATTAAGGTCAGTGTTTTTAGCCGCCAACTCTAAGGCACGAATGGCTTGCGGTTTATTATCTTCAATACCAATCATGACATGATGAGGCTTGAGAAGGTGAGCAATGACTTCAATCCCTTTGATCACATTATCCGCATGCTCGCGCAACAACATGTCATCGGCGGTAATATAAGGCTCACACTCCATAGCATTGAGTACAAGCGTATTAACAATATGATCATCGCCTAAATGTAATTTTACATCCGTAGGGAACCCAGCGCCGCCCATACCACTGATACCGTGGTGACGAATAAAGTCGATAAGCGCTTGCTTTGGAATAGCGGCGTAATCATCTAACCCTTGATGATCAACCCATTGCTCCTGTCCATCTGTTTCAATCACAATACAAGGTGCTTTCATACCCGAGATATGAGGTACACCGCGCTTTTCAATAGCAACAACGGTCCCAGAACTAGGCGCATGAACATTAACACTGATACGTCCAACCGCTTCAGCGATCACCTGACCTTTTAAAACACGATCACCGACAGACACAATCACTTCGGAGGGTGCGCCTATATGCTGCGACAACGGCACGACAAGTTCCGCTGGAATCGGTGCAGTTTGAATAGCGAGCCCAGTAGTACGCTGTTTATTTTCAGGTGGGTGTATCCCCCCGTGAAAAGAGAACTGTGTACTCATAAAGCAGCCTCCTCATCGGAAACTTCACCGCGGAGGTCAGTCACTATCAGTTGTACACCCGGCTTGGGCATCTCCCATTTCCAGGTATTCAGCGTCGTTTCAATCGGTAACATATCTATACAATCAACAGGACAGGGCTCAACACACAAATCACAACCCGTACATTCTGATTCAATCACGGTATGCATCTGTTTTGCCGCACCTAAAATGGCATCAACAGGGCATGCCTGAATACATTTAGTACAGCCAATACATTCATCTTCACGGATATAAGCAACCGTTTTGACCGGTTCCTCTTCAACCCCGCCTTCCAGAGGCACAACCTCTACATCCAGCAGGTCCGCCAACGCTTCTACAGTGCTTTGTCCACCCGGTGGACACTTATTGATAGCATCCCCATTGGCAATCGCTTCTGCGTAAGGGCGGCACCCTGGGTAACCACACTGGCCACATTGTGTCTGCGGCAAGATAGAATCAATTTGTTCGACAATGGGGTTGCCTTCAACCCGAAAACGGACTGAGGCAAAGCCTAATAACAAACCGAAAGCTAAAGCCAGTCCCAACAGAGCAAGAATGGCAATTAAGATGTAATCCATTATGTACTCCCTAGATCTGAACCAGACCAGTGAAGCCCATAAAGGCTAGCGACATTAAGCCGGCGGTTACCATGCCAATAGCAGCGCCTTGAAATGGAACCGGCACATCCGCTACAGCAATACGTTCACGCATGGCCGAAAATAAGATTAACGCAAGAGAGAAGCCAACTGCAGCACCAAACCCATACACGATGGAGTCGATAAAGCCGTTCACTTTTTTGATATTAAGGAGTGCAACACCCAGCACAGCACAGTTGGTGGTAATCAACGGTAGGAAGATACCTAGTACTTTATACAACAGTGGGCTGGTTTTACGTACGACCATTTCAGTGAACTGCACAACAACCGCAATCACTAAAATAAAGGTAATCGTTTGTAAAAATTCTAAATCGAGCGGTTGGAGCAAATAGGTAAATGCCAAGTAACTACATACCGATGACAGCGTCAGTACGAAGGTCGTTGCTAGTGACATGCCCATAGCAGTCTCCAACTTATTGGAAACCCCCATAAAAGGACAAAGCCCTAAAAACTGCACCAGTACAAAGTTATTCACCAGTACTGTGCTGATAACAATCAGAAGATAATCTGTCATAAATCTACAACTAACCAAATGGCATTTGCGAATGCAATTGAAGGCTCACGCTCGAAAGCGACCACTTAAAGCAAAAGTAAAGTGTTCTAAAGTTTACCGCTTCTTATAGAATTTAGGTATAGCGTAAGCCTGACTTAGCGCAAAAAACAGGAAGGTCGCACGACCTCCCCACTATACCTATCAGATCAACGCCTGCGCTTTTAGCTCTGCGATAGCCGCTTCAAGCTGTGCAAACGCAGTATCACCGGCCAACTGATCTATTTGAAGGTTTACCGCGCCCTCAAGTGCAGCATCCGTTTCCAAGAGCGAAATCAAACCCGCTGCATTAAATAACGGTGCTAAGGATGATAAGTTGCCATCCAAATCAGCCAGCTGAGTGCGATTAAAGGCAACAACATTACGCCCCTGCTCAAACAATACTGCTTCAAGACTAAAGAGTAGGGTTTGACGCTGTGCTTCAGTCCCGCCAGAGATCGTTACTGTCGCGCCCTGCTGACCAAAACGAATCATACGATCCGCCGCTGTTACTTTCGGCTCACTGACCAGGTTATGCGCTAAATCCACCGCCTGCTGAGCACCATCATTAATGATCATGCCCGCAGCAACCGTTGCATTGGTTAAGCGATCAACAATGATAAACGAACCCGTACCATGATGAGAACGATAGTCATCGGCAACAACGGGGCGCTCTAAGGTAATTTCACAGCGACCAATTTCATTTAACGCGAGTGTATTTGCCGCACTTTCTTCAAGCGTATTAACATCAATACGGTTACGGACGTTACTAATACCACCCGCCACACGGGTCGTATTTAACTTAACCTCATATTGACGGCCTGACTGCATAGCCTCTTCAGACATCCATACAACCATAGCGTCAAAACGATTAGTCGTCGCGGGTACTGATGCGCTATGCACTAAAACATCACCACGCGAAATATCGATCTCATCGTCCAGTGTTAGCGTCACGGCCATAGGAGGAAACGCTTCTTCAATCTCACCCTCAAATGTCACGATTGACTTAACGGTGCTCGACTTGCCTGATGGCAACACAGTCACTTCATCACCAGGACGCACGATACCTGACGTCAAGGTACCGCAATAACCACGGAAATCTAAGTTTGGACGGTTAACGTACTGTACTGGGAATCGAAGGTCGTCAAAGTTTTTGTCGTTTGCTATCTCAACATTTTCTAACGTATCCATTAGAGGCGCACCATCAAACCAAGCCATAGGCTCAGAAGGCGTTACAACATTGTCACCCTTTAAGGCAGAGATGGGTACAAACTGAATATCGGGAAGATCAAGCTGTTCTGAGAACGCTAAGTACTCCGCTTTAATCTCTTCAAATCGCTCTTCACTATAATCAACCAAATCCATTTTATTGATGGCCACAACCGTATGCTTAAGTCCCAACAAAGAGACGATAAAGCTATGGCGTTTTGTCTGCACCTGAACACCATAACGGGCATCAATAAGAATGATCGCCAAATCACATGTTGAAGCACCTGTGGCCATGTTACGGGTGTACTGTTCATGTCCCGGTGTATCCGCAATGATAAATTTACGTTTTGATGTAGAGAAGTAACGATACGCAACATCGATCGTAATACCTTGCTCACGTTCAGCCTGAAGACCATCCACTAACAGCGCTAAATCCAGCTCTTCGCCCGCATTACCAACACGCTC
This sequence comes from Neptuniibacter pectenicola, assembly GCF_001597735.1. Lineage (GTDB taxonomy): Bacteria > Pseudomonadota > Gammaproteobacteria > Pseudomonadales > Balneatricaceae > Neptuniibacter > Neptuniibacter pectenicola. The sequence continues at coordinate 121,903 of NZ_LUTS01000002.1, read as the reverse complement.
ATTATCTTTTTGAATCGCCGCAAGCTGATCTTCATAGATCATCTTGGAATCATGTAACAACCGGCCAATCAATGTGGACTTGCCATCATCAACACTACCGCACGTCAAAAAGCGTAGCAGTTCTTTATTTTCATGCTGATGCAGATACTCTTGGATATCAGAAGCAATCAGTTCACTGTGGTAACTCATTTTTCTCTCCTCGGAGAAGCTTTATACCTATACAGATACAAAGCCGTGTAATCATTTCAGTATTAACACCTTGGTGCCTATAAAAATAAACAGCGCCCGGTGCATCCACAAAGCTATCGATATAGAAGACGCCTAGAAGTAACCTTCCATCTTCTTCTTCTCCATCGAACCGGAACTATCGTGGTCAATCGCACGACCTTGACGTTCAGATGTGGTTGTTAACAACATTTCTTGGATGATATCAGGCAATGTCACCGCTTCTGATTCAACAGCACCTGTAAGCGGGTAACACCCGAGTGTACGGAAACGTACGCTCTTCATTTCAGGCACTTCACCCTCTTTTAATGGCAAGCGATCATCGTCCACCATAATCATCATGCCATCGCGTTCAACGACAGGACGCTTAGCTGAATAGTAAAGCGGCACGATTGAGATATTTTCTAAATAGATGTACTGCCAAATATCAAGCTCTGTCCAGTTGGATAGCGGGAACACACGAATGCTTTCGCCTTTATCAACACGAGTATTAAATACATTCCAAAGCTCTGGACGCTGCACTTTCGGATCCCAACGGTGATTTTGATCACGGAAAGAAAATACACGCTCTTTCGCACGTGATTTTTCTTCATCACGGCGCGCACCACCAAAAGCAGCATCAAATTTATATTTATCTAATGCTTGCTTAAGGCCTTGGGTTTTCATGATATCTGTATGCTTAGATGAGCCATGAACAAAAGGATTGATATTCATATCAACACCTTCTTGGTTCACATGTACAATCAGATCCATACCGGCCTCAGCAGCCATCTTATCGCGAAATTCAATCATCTCTTTGAACTTCCATGTGGTGTCCACATGCATCAGCGGAAAAGGAGGTTTGCCTGGCGCAAACGCCTTACGTGCTAGATGCAACATCACCGCGGAATCTTTACCTACAGAGTACAGCATGACGGGATTATCAAACTCTGCGGCAACTTCACGGATGATATGGATACTCTCAGCTTCTAATTGCTTGAGATGCGTTAAGCGATGTTCAGGTAAAGCACTCATCAGTAAATACTCTTTCTATTTAAACGGTGTGGACTAGAACCCTAAATTTCACAGGTATAGCTATCCAATATTGCGGCGCATTATGGCAGCTACCTGAATAAAACACAAAAGAATATATAATTACTTTTTAATAACCAAAAGGAATAAAAAACACCTCCACTCACCCTCCCTAATAACAGCCACTCAAATCTAAATGGATATATTCTTTTTGATTATAACAAGATTTCTAATTATTATTTTGAGTTATAACAAAACAGTTCTATTATGCCGCCAGTTATTTGTGGACAGGTATACTCATGGAACTTGCATATAGTTTTGCAGGATTAGTTGTTGGCTTTATTGTTGGACTAACAGGAATAGGTGGCGGAGCGTTAATGACACCTATTCTAATTGTTGTGTTTGGCATTCCGCCAATTACCGCAGTCAGTACAGATTTACTGTATGCCGCAGTCACCAAATTCGGCGGGACCATCAGCTATGCCCGCAAGAAACTTATCGAGTGGAAAATTGTCATATTCTTGCTGAGCGGAAGTATTCCAGGCAGCCTTTTCACACTAAATTATCTAAGCGGCCTTGGTGGGTTAGAAAAAATAGAGCATCTAATGAATTTAACATTAGGTATCTCCTTAGTACTCACCTCTATTGCTGTTTTTTTACGGAATAAGATTCGCAATCAGGCCATAAAGTGGCAACATACAGCCGCGGCCAAGCATGCAAAAAAATGGCGCCCTGTTTTTACCATAACCATGGGCTTTATTTTAGGCTGTTTAGTGACGTTATCCTCTGTAGGCGCTGGCGCATTAGGTACCGCATTATTAATTGTTTTATACCCACGAATGAGCATGCAAAGCATTGTGGGTACCGACCTTGTTCATGCAGTTGTACTAACAGCAATTGCAGGAGCCGGTCACTACCAGATGGGCAGCGTAGATTTAAGCCTACTGGTTTACTTATTACTGGGCTCGTTACCGGGTGTATTTGTGGGTAGCCATATCGGCACGCGCTTATCACCTAAGGTAATGCAACCCATAATGGGATCAATCTTGTTAGCCATCGGCCTGCGTTTCGTAATCGCAGGTTAAATAAACCCTAAAAGTGAGGTGTTTAGCTGCTTAGCCAGCTAAACAAGGGAAATATTTAGTTATGTATCAGTATAACGAAGTCGACCAAAAACTGGTTGATGAACGCGTTGAGCAATATAGAGATCAGACCCGCCGCTATTTGGCTGGAGAGCTGCCTGAAGATGACTTTCTAGCACTGCGTCTGATGAATGGACTTTACGTGCAACGTCATGCGCCTATGCTGCGTGTTGCAGGCCCATACGGCATGTATAACTCAACCCAGCTCCGTAAACTGGCACACATTGCCCGCACTTACGACAAAGGTTATGCGCATTTTACAACCCGTACCAATATCCAGTTTAACTGGCCTAAATTGGAAGAGGTGCCTGACATCCTTGCTGAACTAGCGAGTGTGCAGATGCATGCAATTCAAACATCGGGCAACTGTATCCGTAATACAACAACGGACCAATTTGCAGGCGTTATTGCTGACGAGATTGAAGACCCACGCCCCTACTGTGAAATTATTCGCCAATGGTCTTCACTGCACCCTGAATTCGCGTACCTACCGCGTAAGTTTAAAATTGCTATTTCGGCTGCACCAACAGACCGAGCAGCAACGCAAGTACATGATATTGGTCTACACATCGTGAAAAACGATGCCGGTGAAACTGGGTTTGAAGTTCTTGTTGGTGGAGGCTTAGGCCGTACACCGGTGATCGGTAAGCAGATTCGTCCGTTCTTAGCAAAAGAAGACCTTCTTTCATACTTAGAAGCCATAGTTCGCGTATATAACCTTAACGGTCGCCGTGACAATAAATACAAAGCACGTATCAAAATATTGGTTCAAACCATGGGTATTGATCAGTTCCGTGAACTGGTTGACGCTGAATGGGAACAGATCCGCGATACTGATCTAAAATTACCACAAACCGAGATCGATCGAGTCAAAGCGTTTTTCGCGCCGTTCGATTACGACGCAACGGCGGCTGAAGACAGCTCACTAGAGCAAAAACTCGCTCAAGATGAAGCCTTCCGCACTTGGTACGAACGCAATACTGTAGCGCACAAAGTTGCGGGCTACCGTATTACTTATATCTCGCTGAAGCCCTACCTAAAACCGGCAGGCGATGTAACAGATCAGCAATTAGATCTTATTGCAGACCTCGCAGACAAGTATAGCTTTGGTGAGGTTCGTGCAACGCATAATCAGAATTTAGTCTTAGCTGATGTTAAAAACAGCGACGTATATGCGGTATGGCAGATCCTATCCGGTGCAAACCTTGCTCGTCCAAATATCGGCACATTAACCGACATGACGGTCTGCCCTGGTGGTGATTTCTGCGCCTTAGCCAATGCCAAAACCCTAGGCATTGCCGATCAGATCAATCGAAAGTTTGAAGATATGGATTATGTTCATGACCTCGGCGATCTGAAGCTTAATATGTCTGGCTGTATCAATGCATGTTCACATCACCACGTTGGACATATCGGCATTTTGGGTGTCGATAAAAAAGGCGAAGACTGGTACCAGATCACCCTAGGTGGTGATGATGGATCCAACGCAGCTCTCGGTAAAGTCATCGGCAAATCTGTCCCATCAGACGAAGTCGCAGATACCTTACAGAAAGTAATCGAAGTTTACCTCGATAACCGCTACGAAAATGAGCGTTTTATCGATACATTCCAGCGTATTGGAATTGCACCATTTAAGGAGTACGTATATGCCCCTGCTAATTAATCGTGAAGTTGTTGCAGACAACTGGTCTTTACTGAATGAAGAAGCTATCACTTCAGAAGCGTCCATACGTCCAGGAAACATTATCGTACCTTTGGCGCTGTACCAAGAACACAAAGCATTATTCACAGAGCATGACGGTCAAGTTGCCCTTCAAGTTAATGGCGACGATGACCTAACGGAGCTAATGGAAAACTTCGATCAGTTCCCGATGATTGCGATCGAATTCCCAATTTTCCGCGATGGCCGTGGCTTTAGTATTGCTCGCCTACTGGTTAGAGCCGGTTACCAAGGCGAAATTCGTGCGACAGGTGATATTGGTAGAGATCGCCTTGCTTATATGGAACGTTGTGGCTTTACCGCTATACAGGTTGCAGATGATCAATTTAAACCTGAAATGCTTAACGCCTTTGACGACATAAGCAATTACTACCAGAGCGCTACAGATAACAATCGCGCTGTATATCACCAGTAGATATCTGCTGAAGAATAGTGACGGTGAGGGTCTCTATCATGAGTGAAGAAATAAGTTCTGAATTACAAAGTAAAGTCATTGCGGCAGCGGCTTTATTAAGCAAAGGCCTAAGCGACTATGACGGCTCAATTGTTTTTGCCAACAGCTTAGGTGCGGAAGACGTTGTTATCGCAGACCTGATCAGTAAGCACTGCCCTGATATCAAAAACTTCGTACTTGATACCGGCCGCTTACCCGAAGAAACACTTAAGTTACTGGCCGACATGCAGGGGCATTACAGCAACCTTCAGATTGATGTGTACTACCCTGAAGCAGCGGATGTTGAAGGCTTTGTTGCTGAAAATGGCATTAATGCTTTTTATGAATCTCAAGATCTACGCAAAGGCTGCTGTTTTGTCCGTAAAATCAAACCGTTAAAACGCGCGTTAGCGGATAAAAAGGCTTGGATTACAGGCCTTCGTCGCGAGCAATCGGTAACACGTGACGAGATACAGTTTGAAGAGTGGGATGAAGGCAATAATATGCACAAACTTAACCCGCTCGCAGACTGGTCAGAAAAAGAGGTCTGGGCATACATCAAAGCGAACAACGTGCCTTATAACGAACTACATGACAAACATTACCCAAGTATTGGCTGTGCCCCGTGCACACGCGCCATATCCATGGGTGAAGATGTACGTTCTGGACGTTGGTGGTGGGAAAACCCTGAAAATCGCGAATGCGGTTTACACCCCGCGACACCGTTAAACTTTAAAAACTAAATCAAATTCAAAGCAAACGGAGTTTGCTCTGAACGGGAGACCACCCTGCACCTGTCTTGGCAAGAGATACCCCCAAGACAGGTTGCAGACTTCCCTGCCCTCGGCGCAGTAAGCCATGGCCATTGATAACAATCGATGCACCGCTCAGCGCACCCTAATCCTATTCAACGACAGAAATACACATCACTCACGGCTACCACACCAACTATTTCCGTATTCTTCCAGTTATCTCGCGGATTGATAATCCCAAACTCAACTTCTGCTGGTAAACTATAGTAACTGGTAGCCGCTTTAATGCTGGAGTAACATTTGTGGATTATTTACCTCTCTTTTTTAAACTCACTGACCAAAATGTCCTATTAGTCGGCGGGGGTAACGTTGCTTTACGAAAGGCACGTCTTCTTTGTCGAGCCGGTGCTAAGGTAACCGTTATAGCTCATCATGTGTGTGATGAACTGCAACAACTTTTAGACACAAGCTCAGGGCTATCCATTATCGGTGAATATCACGCGGATCTGCTTGAAGAGAAGATACTGGTCATCGCAGCAACAGATAACCATACCTTGAATGAGCGCGTGCACTTTGACGCCATCGATAAAAACATTCCGGTCAACGTCGTCGACAGCCCCAAACTATGTACCTTTGTTTTCCCAGCGATTGTTGACCGCTCACCTGTTGTGATTGGCATCTCCTCAGGGGGAAGCGCACCCGTACTCGCAAGACTATTAAGGGCCCGCTTAGAAACGTGGATTCCTAAGTCTTACGGCAAGCTGGCAACCATTGCTAATCACTTTCGAGATCGCGTAAAAGAAAAATTCAGCACCGTTAATCACCGTCGCGTCTTCTGGGAAAATGTTCTACAAGGCCAAATAGCCGAGAAGGTTTTTGCCGGCAGAGACGCAGAAGCCATCGAATTAATAGAGAAGAAAATTGCCCATGATGATCCCGATCACCAAGTGGGTGAGGTGTATCTAGTCGGTGGTGGCCCAGGCGACCCTGAGTTACTTACATTTAAAGCCCTTCGCCTCATGCAGCAAGCCGATGTTGTTCTTTACGATGCGCTAGTCTCTGAAGCCGTATTAGATTTATGTCGACGGGATGCTGATCTTATTTTTGTTGGCAAAAAACGTGACAATCATGCCCTCCCTCAAGAAGGGATCAATGAGTTATTGGTCAAGCATGCCCAATTAGGAAAACGCGTTGTGCGCTTAAAAGGCGGAGATCCGTTTATCTTTGGCCGCGGCGGCGAAGAGCTAGAAACCCTGAAAGCTAATAATATCCCATTTCAAGTGGTGCCCGGCATAACCGCAGCAAGCGCATGTTCTACGTTCGCAGGCATTCCGTTAACCCATAGAAATTATGCGCAGTCCGTCAAATTTGTTACGGGTCAGCTAAAGAATCGCACCACGGACCTAAACTTCCATGAATTAGTGCACCCCAACCAAACCGTTGTATTCTATATGGGGCTTCACACGTTACCGATTCTAAGTGAAAAACTTATCGAACATGGAAAACCAAAAGACACTCCCGCCGCCATCGTATCCCGTGGGACATTAGCTGATCAGAAAGTGCTAACTGGCACCTTAGCCACCTTAGCCACCCTACAAGAAAAAGCGCAATTACCGGCCCCTGCGTTAATCATTGTAGGTGAAGTCGTCTCACTGCATGAGAACCTAAGCTGGTTTGGTGAAGAAGTACTGGCGCAAAACCTCACACCCGTCAAAGCAGAACAGTAACAACCTGAGTGCTTCGCCCAACCTTTTGAAATAAAAAAGCGTTTGGGCGCAAGCGATTCAATTACTTCTGTGTATCCATCTGCTTTTGCTTTACCCGATCCAGTAACTCAACCGTCACGGTCGTTAAACCTTGCTGTCGAGCAGCCTTCTCAACCTTATGCCGAATAAGTTTTCGCACAAAAAAAGGCGCTGCATCAACCCGCTCTTTTGCGGCCTGTTCCCACTCTAATTTATCCGCCATTTATCTACACCACTGTTAAAAAAGATTATCAGGGGAGCATTATACGCCGAGATAGATATAAGCCAAGCAGAACAATAATAAGGTGGGATACAGAATAGAGTTATCCATTTTTTCTGTTGATAACTCTGTGCACTGCTTGGGGGGATAACGTTTAAACGCCCTATTTATAAGGGATAGAGAGAAGTGTTCACAATCTGACACATTGCTCATGCCAAGTTAATAACCCGTATAAGCATATAGAACTTAAGGGGACTAAAGAGCCCGTAATAACGAACATGCGCCGCTCACCATTAACCATTATTTTTTAAACAAAGAGGGCCTAACCGCATCGATGGATAACGTACTTTCATACTTTTCTTGCGGCGGATATTTATCCTTATTACGTTGTGGCTTGGGCCGTTTTTTCTTTGGCGGTTTTAAACTCTCAGGCGACTCGATAAAGGTTCCATTTTCGATATAAGGTACTGGACGCAGTTTAATTTTCTGCTTAATCAGCGCTTCAATTCGCTTTAAAAATTCTCGTTCAGCAGGAGATACTAAAGAGATCGCTTCACCTTTTTCACCCGCTCGCCCTGTACGACCGATACGATGCACATAAGCTTCTGGCACATTGGGTAAGTCATAATTTACAACATGAGGTAAAGACTCAATATCGAGGCCACGGGCTGCCACATCCGTTGCGACTAAGATTTGCAACTCACCAGAGATAAATTCACCTAACATACGGATTCTTTCCCGCTGGGTCTTATCCCCATGTATCGCCGCCGCATCAATCCCCTCTTTTTTAAGGTAATCGGTCACTTCGTCAACACGTTTCTTTGTACGAACAAACACTAACGCCTGTCCCCACTTACCCTCTTTAATCAAGTAACTCAGCACATCCGCTTTATCACTATTATCAACCGCATACGCAAACTGTTTAATCTGACTCGCCGTAGAGTTACGCGGATTCACTTTAACTTTTTTAGGATTATTGAGATAAAAATCAGCAAGTACTTCGATGCTTTCATCGGCAGTTGCCGAAAACAATAATGTCTGTCGAGGCTCCGCTGCATAGGCCATGATTTGTTTAATCGGCTCAATAAAGCCAAGGTCCAACATACGATCAGCCTCATCTAGCACCAAAAACTCAAGATGAGCCAAGCTAATCACTTTTTGCTGAATCAGATCTAACAATCGACCCGGCGTAGCGACTAATATATCAGCACCCCGTTTTAACTTACGGATCTGGTTATCAACCCGTACACCACCGTAAATAGACATGACGCGCATGCCTAAGTCGCGGCCATATTCCAACGTACTGTCACCCACCTGAATCGCAAGCTCCCGCGTAGGAGCAAGCACTAAGGCCCTAACATGGCGGTATTCAGGCGCAGGAGGTGTTTTGCTTAACATTTCAATAATAGGCAGGGCAAAGCTCGCGGTTTTTCCTGTCCCCGTCTGCGCTTCAGCAAGCAGGTCCTCGCCTTGCAGCACCAATGGAATCGCCTTCGCCTGAATTGGCGTAGGCTTTTTATAACCCAGCGTCTTAAGTGTAGTTTGCAGCACTGGACACAAAGCTAAATCAGAAAAGGAGGATATCTCGGACATTCCGCTATAAAACCATCAAAAAAATTAAGTAGGTCTGCATTTTACCTTATCTCCACTCAACAACGCAGCGTTTTAACAATGCAGTGAGCTTTAGCGCGAAATGGAGCAAGCCGTTAAACCGAGGTGGCTCAACGAGGAGAAGAAAGGACAGCTGGCAATAAAAAAGCCAGATACAAGAGTATCTGGCTTTTTAAGTAAACTAAACGATTAACACCTTACTGAGCCGCTTGGCGTTTCTCTCTCCAGCGCTGCAATAAACCTTTACGAGGCTCCTCTTTAACCACGACCGGCTGAGCAGAGATCATCGCTTTGGCATTGCTATCCAAGCCGGCCATAAAGGCTTCAACCTTAGCCGTGTAGTCATTATTATCACCTAAGCTTTCATTCATCTCTTTATGGGATAAATCTCTACTAATGACTGAGGCTTTAACACCAATTGAATTAGCTTTAGCAACAAAGGCATTCGCTTGAGAACATGCACCTTTACGACCCGCTGAACAGGCAACTAAAAACGGAGGCGCATCTGATTTAAGCTGGTGCATAGGTGATGCTTTGACCCAAAAATCGGAATTTTTACCGAAGGCATCATCATAAAAACCATAATGCCGACTACTCATGATAGACGGAACATCAAGTACCGCACTATCCAGCAATACGGTTCCCAACCATGATTTACCGCCCATCGCTTTATGCGCACCAATCGAGGAAGAGACCAAACCTAAGATATGCGCACCCGCAGAGTGGCCCATCAATATAAATTTCTCTGGATCACCACCCCAACTTGCTGCTTTATTTTGCGCAAGGATCAATGCGTTTCGCACATCTTCAGCCTGTTGAACAGGGTCGGTAGCGCGCGGCAACAATCGGTAGTTCACGGAAATAAACACAAACCCAGCAGGTAACCAACGTTCTAGCTTATTCTTTATAACGCTCTTGGATTCCTTATCACCCATTTTCCAAGCACCGCCATGCACCATAAAAACAACGGGGGCATTACTCAAACCATCGCGGGTATATACATCAAATTTATTGGCGCGATCAGGGCCATATGAGATATCTTTGAACGTTTTTATATTACTCGCACCATAATCAGCGGACGTCTGCCCAGTCACACAAGCACTTAGACTGAGAAAGCTAAATAATAAAACCAACCGTTGGATCACTACATTCTTAAAAAGCATCTAATACCTCCTAACACTTTAATCTGTGTATTCGAATCGAAAATGATCGTTACATTTATTGATTAAAGCGCATATCAATGGACAATTGACGTTACAGAGCCCCAAATACAAAATAGCCGCTCATATATAGACAAGAGTGTGACTTAATAGTTCTCCGCATTACAGCCTACAACTACAATAAACCATACTAACATCACTAGTATCAGATTAATTAACTGAATAGAGTGTGAATCAAGCGATTATGGCGTGACCGAAAACAAGTACAGCCGCTCGACTGCTGGTACTGTTTCTGTTGGTACCGTCGACAACTGCTGCAATACATCTAACCTGCCCGAAAATACAGCAGGTGCTTCTACACGCGGCTGCGCCCAATCGTACAAAGGATCACCCGTAGGGTGAATAAGGAAAGCAGTATGATTAAACGTAAGGCCGTAATCACTACTTTCCACCATCTGTAACTGCTCCCCTACGTTAAAGATAAGGAAGATACGCCCATCGGTGTGCTTAGCCACTTGGCTATACACTGCATTGTGAGGGTTTTCTAAAATATAATCGGCACTCCACGTATCCGAAGCCTTATCAAAGCGATAGTAAACTAAGCGTTTTTCAACAGGCCACACAAGATGGATATTACCTTGATCATCAACCATTGCACTATAATGGCTTCCATAAGGGTCATGAAAACCGGCATCCGTTGATTCTAATACAACAGGTGCCGTCCAAGAGCCATCTTCATTTGTTCTTACAAAATTCAACGTGCTACGTGCAGTATCATTTTCTTCCGACACATCCGTATAAAGCAAACCCATACCGGTCTCTAAACTTAATATGCGTCCAGCTTTAGCGGGGCGTTTATTCGCCTGACCCCATGTTTCTGTAGGTACCCACCTCAATAACGGACTACCACTTGAATAGCCTACTAACTGCACAACTTTATTAAAGTTTGTTTGGGTAAAGACTACATGCAAAGTTCGATCTGAGCTCATCGCTATGGTAGGCGCACTCGGTGTTTGAAGGCGCCCCTTAAAAATACGACGTGTTTTTAAGTTCCACCACGTAGAAGTTAAAGCATCGTAGCTTAAACGTGAGTACCACACCTGTTTGTCACAGTTATACACAATATGGAGATAATTCTTATCTAGTACCATATCCGCTGTAGACTCAGAATTGCTGCAATTGAGATCAATAACCTCTTCCCAATCAGCTTGCCCCTCTTCTTTAGTCATTAAAGCAAGGGCGCCTTTAGACTCCTCATCACGGTCACCCACATTGATTAATAAATGCTGTACCCCGTCATCCGTCATCAGAAAGCGTTCTTGATGACGATACGAAATCATTCTCTCCGCGGTTCCGGTAAGATTAGTAAAACCTTGTGATACTAATGCAGCACTAGATACAACCGGCGAGGCCAGATTGAGAGTTATGAAGACAATAAAAAAAATAGGAAACTGACTACGAGGGAACTTCATCCTTAAATTCCTGTGCAAATTAAGTAGATTTTACGAAAGGCAACGATCTTGCCAAAAAATTGTACATATCCCAGTGGACTTAGGAGACAAAGACTACTCTTTTAGCCAAAAAACTCAATAATTCTTTACATTTATGCATGAAAAACACTCAACTTTCCCATAAATAGCCCTTTAATTCACCCAGAAAGCATAACATCGACTGTTTCCCTTACCTCCATTTCCCACCCCTTCACCTCCCTTTTCAATCAAACAACCTCCACCGTAATAAGATAAGTATTTCAAGGACTCACCCCCCTTCTCTCAGCTACAAATCAATACAGCATAAAGCTTACATCTGCCGCACTAAACCACACCTAACGCCGGAGAAATAGACAATGAACTAAAAAGAGACGCTATGCACAAATACTACAATTAACTATAGTGGTTATGTTTTTTGTAGCATCGACACGCATATTTAAAGAAACGCCCTATGACAATACCCATAGAACAGATCAAACCATCAAAATATGGGACTCTAAAACACGCTCTCTCCTGGAGGAAAAGGACGCCCCCCTAAATAGCATCAAGATACAACACCCGCCTCGGGCATGAATATTTCACGCGAAAACCTATAAACCGCTTACCCCCACTTATTGTGGATAACTCGGTGTATAGTTTTTGGGTAGATTGCTCAAACCCATAAAATACGCCACTTCAGCCAAATCGTTTACTTTTTAAACTAACTAAAATTAAGTCAATAATATCAATAAGTTAAACAAATAAATAAAATTTTATCTATTTTTAAAAAGATAACATATCCCTATTGACAGATTATGTTTCAGCCTGTGCAAAAGAAACGAAAAAAACGGCGAAGCCCGAAGGCAGCACCGTTAAATCAATATCAATCTAAAAAAGAATTAGCCTAAAACGAGAATCAGTCTTCCGGTAGTTCTAGCTCTATATGTGTTTTAGGAATACAGCAACAGGTAAGAATTTCATCATCTTGAAGATCAAGTAAGCTTTCCTGTACGTACTCAACATCACCTTCGATTAACCGGACTTTACAACAACCACAATAACCACCTCGGCAGTTATAAGGCGCAGGGATCTCCTGAACCTCAAGTGCATCTAGCAGTGTTGTTTCATACTGATAATAAAACGTATGATGATTGTTAACTTTAATCCTTGGTGGGCCTGCCATTACTACGTCCTTATAAATCAAAGCCGTCAAAGTCATCGTCACCCATTTCGTTGTCGATTTGACCAACTAAATATGAGCTAATTTCGGCTTCCTGCGGGGCTACCTGTACATTGTCACTCACTAACCAAGCATTCATCCAAGGTAATGGGTTCTGGCATGCAGGGAATATCTCATCTAAGTTCAACGCTTTCATACGAACATTCGTAATGTATTCCACATAGTCCGATAGAATTTTAGCGTTCAAACCAATCATCGAGCCTTCACGAAATAAATACGTGGCCCAATCTTTTTCTTGCTGCGCGGCTTCTTTAAAAATCCCATACACCTCAGGCTCACACTCCTTTGCAATCTCCTTAAAGACAGGATCATCCGCGCCAGATGCCATAATATTCAGCATATGCTGAGTACCTGTCAGATGAAGTGCTTCATCACGGGCAATCAGTTTAATAATTTTTGCGTTGCCTTCCATAATCGCACGCTCAGCAAAAGCAAACGAACAGGCAAAGCTCACATAAAAACGGATCGCCTCAAGTACATTAATAGAGACAAGGGTCAGGTACAGCTTCTTCTTTAAATTACGTAATGAGGTATCAAACACTTTGCCATTGATCGTATGCAAACCTTCGCCATGGATACTGTAGGCACTAGAAAGGTTAATAAACTCATCATATAAACGTGTAACCGAGTCAGCGCGACGAATAATCTCAGGGTTGGTGACAATCTCGTCAAACACTTCTGAAGGCTCAGTAATAATATTACGAATAATATGCGTATAAGAGCGGCTGTGGATCGTTTCACTAAAAGCCCAAGTCTCGAACCATGTTTCCAACTCAGGCAGAGAAACAACCGGCAAAAACGCAATATTAGGTGAGCGCCCTTGCACAGAATCTAACAACGTTTGATATTTCAGGTTACTCAAAAAGATATGCTTTTCATGCTCAGGCATATTCATAAAGTCTTTACGGTCAGTAGATAGATCTACCTCCTCCGGACGCCAAAAAAATGAAAGTTGCTTTTCGATTAACTTTTCAAAGATAGGGTATTTCTGCTTATCATATCGAGCAACGTTGACACTTCGGCCAAAAAACATCGGTTCTTTAGTTGCATCATGAGTACTGTGACTGAACGTGGTGTACGCCATCGATATATTCGTTCCTGAAATTTTATAATTATGATGCCTGTAATCGAGAATTACAGGCGCACTCTACATTGTCGATCAAGCATGTCGCTTAAAGCTTACATGCTCCGCCTTCGCAACCCGAATCATCGGCTTGGTCAGAAGCGCCATCTCGCGTGTTGTGGTAATACAGTGTTTTAACACCGTACTTATAGGCCGTTAGTAAATCTTGCAGTAACTGCTTCATCGGCACTTTATCATTTGGAAAACGCGATGGATCATAGTTAGTGTTTGCAGAGATTGATTGATCAACAAACTTCTGCATAATCCCCACCAACTGTAGGTATCCAGTATTGTTAGGAATATCCCAAAGCAGTTCATACTGCTCACGAAGTTCCGTATACCCAGGAACAACTTGTTTCATAATGCCATCTTTACTTGCTTTAACAGAGACGTAGCCACGTGGTGGTTCAATACCATTAGTGGAGTTAGTAATCTGCGAGGAGGTTTCACATGGCATTAGCGCGGTTAGGGTGCTGTTACGCAGACCAAACTCACGTATATCTTCGCGCAACGTTTCCCAAAAGTAATGTAAAGGCTCGTCACAGAACTCATCAACTTCACGCTTATAGGTATCGATTGGCAAGATACCTTTTGAGTACACCGTTTCATCAAATTTAGGGCATCGACCACGTTCTTTGGCCAACTCATTTGACGCTTTAAGCAAGAAGTACTGCACCGCTTCAAACGTTTTATGCACAAGACCATTAGCAGAGCCGTCAGAATATTTAACCCCATTCTTCGCTAAGTAATAAGCAAAGTTGGTCACACCAACGCCAAGCGGACGACGATTCATTGTCGATGTATGAGCCGCAGGAATCGGGTAATCTTGATAATCCAGCAAGTTATCCAGTGCACGTACCACTAGATCAGCTAGATTCTCTAATTCATTAAGATCATTCAGCGCCCCTAAGTTAAAAGCAGAAAGCGTACAAAGGGCAATCTCACCTTCAGGGTCATTAACATGCTGCAACGGCTTAGTCGGCAACGCAATCTCAAGACAAAGGTTCGATTGCTTCACAGGCGCGACAGCCGGATCAAACGGGCTATGTGTATTACAGTGGTCTACGTTCTGAATGTAAATACGGCCAGTTTGTGCACGCTCTGCCGCTAAAATACCAAACAGCTCAACCGCTTTAATCGTTTCTTTACGGATCGATGGGTCGTTTTCATACTTAACGTACAAACGCTCAAACTCATCTTGATCAGCAAAGAAGGCTTCATATAAGCCTGGCACTTCATGCGGGCTAAACAGTGTAATGTCACCGCCTTTAATCAAACGCGTGTACATCAACTTATTAATCTGCACACCGTAATCTAAATGGCGAACACGGTTTTCTTCAACACCACGGTTATTTTTTAAGACAAGAAGTGATTCCACTTCCAGATGCCAAATTGGGTAGAACAGGGTTGCCGCCCCGCCACGTACACCGCCCTGCGAGCAGGATTTAACCGCTGTTTGGAAATGTTTATAAAAAGGGATACAACCCGTGTGGTACGCCTCACCATTACGGATAGGGCTACCAAGCGCACGGATACGGCCTGCATTAATACCAATGCCTGCACGCTGTGAAACATATTTAACAATCGATGCGGAGGTCGCATTAATTGCGTCTAAGCTATCACCACACTCAATCAATACACAGGAGCTGAACTGGCGTGTCGGCGTACGCACACCCGCCATAATGGGTGTTGGAAGTGATATTTTAAACAGTGATGTGGCATCGTAAAAACGCTTCACATAATCCAAGCGTGTCTCTGCCGGATAGTCTGCGAAGAGACAAGCGGCCACCAGCATATAAAGAATCTGTGGGCTTTCGTAAACTTCACCGGTAACACGATTTTGTACGAGGTACTTTCCTTCTAACTGCTTAACCGCAGAGTAGGAAAAGTTCATATCGCGTTTATGTTCTAAATAACCATTTAAAACATCCCAATCAGCTTCAGAATAGTCTTCTAATAAATGCTGATCATAGCGACCGTTCTCAACTTGCTTTTTCACATGGGTGTAGAGGTGCGGTGGCTCGAACTGCCCAAACGCACGTTTTCGCAGGTGAAAGATAGCAAGACGCGCAGCAAGGTATTGGTAATCTGGTGAGTCTTCAGAGATCAAATCAGCAGCGGATTTGATCAATGTCTCGTGAATATCGAAGGTACGCATACCTTCAAAAAACTGAAGATGTGCTTTTAATTCAACCTCAGAAGGTGATACGGCATTTAATCCTTCCGCAGCCCAGATAACAACCTTGTGAATCTTTTCCAGATCAACCAGTTCTTGGCGTCCATCCCTTTTCGTTACCATCAGATCTTGCTGCATGCGACCTTCCAATTGAAGACTTTATAATTGTTAGTTATCGTGCTGTTTTACGCTTCATAATGGGGCAAAAAAACATCCCTTTAATAAGCGGAACCAATAATGGTGCGGTTCTCAGCTTTCTACTCTATATTTACCGGCCATACACAACATGTAGTAGCGATAACGACCGGAGACACTAAATATAGTGATCCTAGTGTTTATTGCAATACTTGATTTTGGGCTTTGTAGAGTGTAGGAACCGATAATTTAATGCTAAAACATTGATATAACGGGGCTTACAGCGGATCCATAGTATAACTACCTTAGATGACATTTTTTTAAAAAAAATTCACCTAAAAATCAGCATCAAAATACGTGCCAAAAGCAAGCAAAAAATAATGTATTTTCCCAATCTTTTTGCTGGATCTTTATGCACTATTTTTAGTGTAATCTATCAGAGCAAACAGCATATTTAAACCTTGAAAAGCCAACTAATTAGCATTGGCCGCCTACACCTCATCTAAACACTTAAGTCAACCCAAGTACCCTTCCCATTATCTTTACTATATAATTCGGGTCCACATTTTAGCTTAAGCACTGAGGTGGTCACTATGCGTCTCGCAGAAATTGAAAGTATCGCACTCAATATAGGGCTTGCTGTTTTCGCAGCCTTTATCTTCTTTATTATCTATGACTTAGCAAAAAAATCGAAAGCGGGAAAGTTTGGCACTATCATTCTATTTTTTGCACTCGGCTTAGGTTTGGCAGCGTTCTTAGTGAAGACGGTGGTTGTCGAATTAATGGAAGGCGGCTCCTTTTAGAGCCACTCCCTTTACCGAAGAAACCTGTAGTT
This sequence comes from Neptuniibacter pectenicola, assembly GCF_001597735.1. Lineage (GTDB taxonomy): Bacteria > Pseudomonadota > Gammaproteobacteria > Pseudomonadales > Balneatricaceae > Neptuniibacter > Neptuniibacter pectenicola. The sequence goes on along the minus strand of NZ_LUTS01000002.1, from coordinate 104,906 downwards.
TTATTCGCCCCCAATTACCGTTTTAACACCGCTTCTGAAATATGCGCTAACACCCCACTTTCCGGCTCAACCCTATAAGCCTTACCAAAACCAACCACGTATTGCCCTTCAATCGGCCGTAAACAAAACAAGTGAAAATCAGACAACCCTCTCAACACCCCAACAACAGAACCAAACGTTTGCGCTAATTGATCGAGTACAGCTGCATAGCCCTCATCGCTCGGCAGCCTCTCTTCTGCTATACATTTAAAGATAAGCCGTTCGCGAGCAAACAAGTTTCGGCTATCCTCCTCATTCGCAATAAACATAACCGACGCCGATGGCTGACGTAACAAGTTTTGGGTGTGCGCAGCCAACTCACTAATAAAAATATAAAAACATCCTTCGTCATCACGAACATAGGGCGCATAACTAATCTCAGGAAACGCTTCACCTAAGGTTGAAAGTAACAACGTACTGTTTGCTTGCTGTAGTTCCCTACAATTTGCACTCAGTAATGCTAACTTTTCAGAATCAACATCGCTCATTGGCCACCACCAAAGTAAATTAAAACAACAAATCCATGATAAAAATCGAATTAACTATTAAAACTCCCCCATTATGGTCGATACTATGGGTAGAGCAAATGAAGAAGTCCTGTTAGGTTTTGGAACGATTCTGTTCATTCCTGTCTAACGCTTTAGAACCCACAGGTTCATTAATTGCGTAGTTTGATACTCCATTTACTACGCTGACAGTGCTGATTAAGGTGATTGTCATGGGCGAGCAAAAAGTGTTTATCCGCCATCCCGATGAGTTTCCAATAGAACTTGATTTACAAGAGTCACACCCGACCTTAACCGACACCTCTCAACTCCAGTTAATCTGTCACTCAACAAAGCCTTTCCAGTCAGGCGAGTCGATTGCCATCAAAATACCGAGTGTCGCCTCTCAACTCGAAGTGAACGGCACCGTTGAACGGTGTGAAGATACCAGCAACGGGTATGAGTTAGGCATCACCTTTAATAGCCTTGATGCACTGGCAAGAATACGCATGCTGGAACAACTGTGCTACATACAACGCTACCGAAACCATGTGCTCAAGGTTGAAGGACGAGTGATCTCCACGCAAGATGCCGCACTTGAATGGATAGGTAAATATGCCCACCTATTCCCCTGCGAAGAGGAATCAACCACCCCATAGCAACCAGACCAGTTGTTGTCATTATAGATAGGGTTATAATGCTCATTTCCCCCATGATGATGGACGATTGATAGCAATGCAGCAAAAAACCATAACAGTCGCAAACATTGAAATAGCTAATGACAAACCCATGGTATTGTTTGGCGGTATGAATGTTTTGGAGTCCCGTGATCTGGCAATGCAAATTGCTGAACATTACGTCGAAGTTACGTCAAAACTTAACATTCCTTATGTATTTAAAGCATCCTTCGATAAAGCAAATCGTTCCTCGCTCACCTCTTTTCGCGGCCCCGGCCTTGATGAAGGTCTAAAGATATTACAAGAGATAAAAGAGACATTTAATGTGCCTCTTATTACGGACCTACATGAGCCACACCAAGCAGCACCGGTAGCAGAAGTATGCGATATTATTCAGTTACCCGCGTTCCTGTCTCGTCAAACAGACCTTGTAGAAGCCATGGCAAAAACCGATGCCGTCATTAACATCAAAAAAGCACAATTTCTTGCACCACAAGAGATGAAGCATATTTTGCACAAATGCGAAGAAGCCGGTAATAGCCAACTCATTCTCTGTGAACGCGGCTCCAGCTTTGGGTACAATAATTTAATCGTGGACATGCTTGGCTTTTCTATTATGAAAGAGTTCGGCTATCCGGTTATGTTTGATGCGACCCACGCCCTACAAATGCCGGGAGGCCGTGCAGATTCCGCTGGCGGACGACGCGCACTGGTCGCACAGCTTTCACGCGCAGGGTTATCCCAAGGTATTGCAGGATTATTTTTAGAGGCCCACCCCGATCCAAACCAAGCTAAATGCGATGGTCCTTGTGCGCTACCGTTAAGCACACTTGAGCCTTATTTGGCGCAGATGAAAGCGGTAGATGAGCTCGTAAAAAGCTTCCCGCACTTAGATACCTCTATATAAAAGCGCCTGACATTGCTATAAAACCTATATATCCAAAAGAAAGAAGCCCATTATTGAACAATGGGCTTACTCTTTTATAATCATTCGTTAGCTGATAGCGACAGGCTTCATCTAAATATCATGCTATTGAGCAATGACATATATAGCCACGCCTTTGTCTATGATAGGTATATGAAAACTAAGGATAGGTTTTAATTCCCCATGAGCGATACTGCAGATTCAATTTATCAGTCCTTACAAGAAGGCACCATACTGGGGCCTGAGCACCACCGTTTTCAACTGATAAGCAATAGCTCAGACCACTTACTCGGTCAATTATGGCAGGCTAAGGACGTTGATGTTGCAGGCAACCCGCTCGTTACACTGATCATCATCAACCCCGCGCTTCTAAAGCAAAGCACATTTGCTGAAGGTATAAAAAAACATGCAGCGTTAAGCAAGCAACTGCAAAACAAACATATCGCAGAGTGCTATGGCTTTTTCCCCCATAAAGGCGGATTACTCCTCCTCTCCTATGAAAAACTAGACGGTTTAACACTCAGTGGCGTCATACAGGCAGAACAACCACTTCAATTAACACAACGACTCGGACTGCTCAGACAAATCGCTTACGCTGTCGATATGAGCTTCCAGAAGCTACGTAGCCCACACGCCTGCCTATCTCCTGATGTTATTTATATCAACCGCAAAGGTGGCGTAAAACTCACCTTACCTGCCCTCAGAGACGCCCTCGAATCAATTACAGACCTATTGCCAGCACCTCCGAGTTACCAACAATACCAATCCCCCGAAGCCTTTCACCCCGGTAAACTTAGCCGCAAAACCGATGTGTATGCGTTTGCCGCGATTATTTACGAACTCTTTACCGGAAAACCACCGTTCAATGTTAATGACTCCGAAGCCGACAGAGTACGTAAACAATTAGAACAACCCGCGGAGCTCGATAATCAGCAATGGGAAGCACTACAAAAAGCCTTTTCCACTGATATAGAAGAGCGCTTTACAAGTTGCACCGAATTAATGAAAGCCGTGTTCCCACCTAAAAAAGAAGACGATGACGAAAAGAAAGACGAGGCGCCTCAAACTAAGCCCAGTGAAACAGAAGGGGAGGAAGCGAGTACCGATGACAGCCCACCTTTATCGACTAAAGAGAAACTCAACAAAACTGTCAAACAGTCTATACGCCGATTAACATCGATCTCGCAAACGACCCTATACGTGTTAATGGGTTGCCTTATTTTTGTGGCTGGCTACTTATCCGGTTGGGCGGTATCAGAGCTCTTCAATTTTAAAGAAAAAGATTTCCAAGCCTTACAGATCACTAAACAGCAAGAAGCGCTACAGCAGATGTATGACACGCTCCAAGCGCAGCAAGAGATACAAACAAGAGCAGAGCAGGAACTCAGTGACGCGCTGCAAACGAACGCCCTTTTAGAGCAAGAGCTGTTAACGACCAAACGCCTGTTAAAAGCAGAGCCTGACTCACCCGGCCAACAGATCTTTAAAGATCAGATCGACAGCACAACCTATGGCCCTGAAATGGTCCTGCTACCTTCCGGTGATTTCCGGATGGGCGACCAGTCAGGTATTGGTGATGATAACGAGAAGCCTGTACACCTAGTCAAAATCCGCAAGCCTTTCGCCCTATCACGCTTCGAGGTCACTTTTGCAGAATATGATACCTTCGCCAACGCCACCAATCGTCCCCTACCAAACGATGGCGGCTGGGGACGTGGCAATCAACCGGTCATTAATGTCAGCTGGCGAGACGCCGTGGCCTACGCAGAATGGCTTGGCCATGAAACCGGCCACCCTTATCGCCTACCAACCGAAGCTGAGTGGGAGTATGCAGCACGAGCTGGCACAGTCACCACCTACTGGTGGGGCGATGAGCTTAAACCCAACATGGCAAGCTGTACCGGCTGTGGCAGCGCCTTTGATGGTAAACAACCGGCCCCCGTTGGCAGTTTCCCCGCAAACAACTGGGGGCTGCACGACATGACCGGCAATGTTGACGAATGGGTATTCGATTGCTATACCGACAGTTACAAATTCACGCCCACCAATGGCTCCGCGTATACCGAAAAGGCCTGCGAAAACCGTGTCATGCGTGGCGGGTCGTGGTTTGAAATCGATCGTTTAATTCGCCCCGCCAGCCGCTACCGCCACCCCGTCGATTCAAAACGTAACAGCTGGGGCTTTAGGGTTGCACTGGATATTAAATAAAGAATAAAGGCCCGTTCGACCGGATACACAGAAAGCTTAGGTTCATTCTAAAATTGATAGATTAGGGACTCGCTCTCAGGGAATACATGACATGCACATTAATAAAATCCACCTAGCTCTTTTCCTCGCGGGCTTTACCGTTTTATCCGCGCAGGCCAATACCATACAGATAAGCTCCGAGCAGCGAGAATCTATCGACCTAACCTTGTACAACCAAAACTTAGGTTTGGTGCGTGAAACCCGCAACCTCCCCCCCTTAAAAACAGGACAATCCGTTACCCTTGAAGATGTGAGCAAGCAGCTACAGGTCGAAAGCTTACGTATCGACAATGCAGGTAAGGTACTTGAACAAAACCTCAACACCAATCTACTTAACCAACAAAACCTACTCCAACACTTTGTCGGTAAAGACCTAAAGCTTGCGCGCCTAAACCCGGTTTCCGGTAAAGAGATTATTAGCCAAGTTAAACTACTCAGCATTGATGGCAGCCGCGCATTAATTAAACGCAATAATAGCTTTGAAAGTATTCCCCTTAACAATGGGTGGCGTTTTATTTTCCCAAGTCTGCCAGGTCAACTGTTGGCCAAGCCCAGCCTAAGCTTCCGCTCGGCAGGTACACCTAAACCTCAGTTAGCGGGCATCAGCTACCTAACCGGTGGACTAAGCTGGGGCATGGATTATGTAATGACACTTAACGAAGCCGGTACGCAGGTAACACTAGATGGCTTAGCCAGCCTCACAAACAACACTGGCGCTGACTTTAAAGAGGCACAGATATCACTCGTGGCTGGCGACTTAAATAATCCAGGGGCGCGCCATGCCGCTGCACTACAAGAAGATTTCTCCAATATGGTGATGGCGCGCAGTGCTGCACCTAAAACATTAAGTCGAGAGAGCATTGGTGACTTCCACCTATTTAGCCTGCCACGAAAAGTGGACCTACTCAATGGCCAAGTAAAACAGGTCTCCTTCCTCACCGCCGAAAAAGTACCCGTCAGCCGTAGCTACGATTATGAGTTTTTAGTTTACCCAACACTAGAACGCAACCAGCACCGAGTAAAACCTAACTTAACCCTTAAATTTTTGAATGATCAAAAATCTCACTTAGGGATGCCGCTACCGGCGGGAAAAATCAGAACCTTTAGCCCTGACAGTAAAGGTCAGCTGCAATTTATGGGTGGCAGCAGTATTAATCACACCGGTGAAGGTGATGAGGTCGAGGTCACTCAAGGTAAAGCGTTTGACCTATCCATCCACCGCAAACAGACCCACTTCAGCACAGTCTTTAACGGCTTTAAAGTTGGCCAAGAGCTGCGTATTTCGAACAGCCGCTCCACCCCTGCAGATCTAGTGATGACAGCAAACTTTCCCCTCGTATGGGAGATGGAAAGCAGCAACATCGAGTTCGAAACAGTACTCGGTGGTAGCGCACAATGGAAAATAAAAGTCCCTGCCAAAGGGGAAAAGGTTCTACGCTTCCAAGTGAAAATGGAGAAGCGATAAACCTTGTCTACCGATAACTGCTCAGGTTGCGGCCTTACCTCAAACTGGTGCTGCTGCAGCCTGAGCACCCCTACCCACAGTCACGTGCAGATTGCATTACTCCTACATGAAAACGAACCCGCACGCCCTACGACTACCAGTAAAATCATCTTAAATACGCTTTTAAATACACAAGCTTATCTATGGAAGCGGAATGATCCACCGATGGCGTTAATCCAACAGATTGCCGATAAAAATACTGATACATGGCTGCTATTTCCAGCCGATAGACCCGATCTCAAGTCGCGCCAACAGCCCATCAAACAAGACAGCACACGAAAAACATTGATTATCGTACCGGACGGCACGTGGAAGGAGGTTCGGAAAATTGTCCGCAAAAGCCCGTGGTTAGATCATTTACCTTTACTGGCGTTTGACCCACAAACGCCTAGCAAATACGACCTACGCCGGAATCCGGATGCGGATCATCTATGCACTGCAGAAACCGTCATCGAACTCTTAACACTATGTAACGAGCCTCACCCTGCTGCACAATTAACACGGGCATTTGATGCATTCATTACCCACTACAAACAATCAAAACGTAATTAATGGCCCAACCAACAGGTTATAACGCAGGTTGCTTTGCTCGCCAAACGTCAGCTTTCACCGGGTCTGCTACCTGCCCAAGCTCGCCTTGCGCATAAGTATCAACTAAACGCTTTATCGCCAATTGGTGTCCCTGCTCCGCCGCATTTGTATAAAACCTCAACGCCGTCGCCTCATCCGGTTGAAAATAGTGCTCATACCCATTTTCAAAAATACGCCCCATCTGATACTGCGCTTTATCATCACCCTTTTCAGCCGCCTGCTGTAGATAGATCCCCCCTTGGATTCGGTTTTGTACCCCGTCCCCTTTAAAATGCAGAAGGTGTCCATACACACTTAGCGCTTTTTTGTGTCCGTTATCCGCACAAAAGCGGAAAAGTTTCATAACAAAAGTATGCTTTTTAAGCGATTTTTGCTGCATAGACGAACGAAATAAAGCATAAGCGATTACAAAAACAAATGGTGCTAGCAGCCGCGAAATAAAGCGCATAACCTTCTCCCAATAAAACGTCCAGCAAACAAAAAAGCCATAATATCAACTATCACTAATATTATGGAGAAAAAACTTCATCTAAAAACCACTTGATACAATAAGGCGTTCTACGATAAAACTTCTATTAACAATCATACATAAAAATCAGAGCTTATATTCACTTTAGATATATAAGCGATTACAAAGGATTCTTGGGTAGCTACATGAAAATTTACGAAGATAATTCCCTTACCATTGGTAATACGCCGCTCGTACATCTTAAGCGCCTCGCGCCTGGGCTAAATATTTTCGGTAAAATTGAGTCACGCAACCCTGCGGGTTCCGTAAAATGTCGTATCGGGGCGAACATGATCTGGTCGGCCGAAAAAAGCGGCATTCTAAAAAAAGGAATTACAATGGTAGAGCCCACCAGCGGCAATACCGGTATTGCCTTAGCCTTCGTCGCCGCCTCTCGCGGTTATGACATTATCTTTACAATGCCATCGTCTATGAGCATTGAGCGCCGAAAAATTATGAAAGCACTCGGTGCAACTATTGTTCTAACTGAACCGGCTAAAGGGATGAAGGGCGCTATTGAGAAAGCACAAGAGATCGTAGACGCAAACGCCGATACGCATATTATGCTGCAGCAATTTGAGAACCCTGCCAATCCAGAGATCCACGAAAAAACAACGGGTCCTGAAATCTGGAACGACACAGAGGGTGCGGTGGACGTTGTTGTTGCAGGCGTAGGTACCGGCGGAACCATTACCGGTATCTCCCGTTATATTAAAAACCAGCAAGGTAAAGCAATCACATCCGTTGCGGTAGAGCCGGTTGATTCACCCGTTATTTCGCAGACACTTAATGGCGAAACGGTTAAACCCTCGCCCCATAAAATCCAAGGTATTGGTGCGGGTTTTGTGCCTAAAAATCTAGATTTAGCGCTGATTGATCAAGTTGAGCAAGTCAGCAATGAAGATGCGATTGCAACCGCGAAACTATTAATGGAAAAAGAAGGCATCATGGCAGGTATCTCATGCGGTGCCGCTGTTTGCGCCGCTATGCGTGTCGCAAAACAACCTGAACACGCTAACAAGAATATCGTTGTTATTCTACCTGACTCAGGTGAACGCTACTTATCTTCAGCCCTATTTGAAGGCATGTTCAGCGATAACGAATCGGTTCAATAAACAAATGTTATAGAGCGTCTTAATTGTAACAGGCACAAAAAAGCCGGATGGGTTTATACATCCGGCTTTCTACTATCAGTTTAACGATACCGACTACGATCAATGCCTAATTAAGCAATTTTCGGATATCTGCATGGGAGGGAAACACGTCTAGGTGATCCGCATGCACGTCACGGTTACTGCTTTTAAATACGTTATACCACTTCGCTTTGCGCTGCTTCCCCTGATAGTACCCATCAACCTCATAATTTTCGCCATCTACCGCTAAAATAGCGATAGTGCGTACATGTATATCCGTCTGCATTTTATTCTCTAACCCGTATTGTAATTTTTATACCAACAACCCTAGTACAAATTCTACAAATTGCAAGAAATAGAACAAAAAACAGACAGACATTAGAATAAATGTAGTAAAACTACATTTATTCTAATCCGTTCTATTTGTTAATATTTTCTAGGAAGCTACGTGACGGTGCAAAAAATGCCTGCCCGGTCACCGCTCGCGTATATTTTAACAGATGATCGGTATGGCCCTTGCCATCCCCCTCCACCATGCTTTTCAGCATTAAGGTGAAGTTTTTTGGCGTACGACAATAACTCGCAAACAAAAGCCCGCACGCCTGTGTATCTCCATAGGGCATACTGTGACGAAGAATTTCAATAGCGTTGCCATCACTGTCTTTTAAGGATGTCCTCTTAGTATGAGCCGTAAGCGCCTTATCTGTAGAGGCAAACTCCACATTATCCTCTTTTGTTCTACCGTACGTTTCTTCCTGCTTTTTAACCGGCTGTTTATTCCAAAAATCCATATTATGAATATAGCGCTGAAGATGAATATAAGAACCTCCCGTAAATGCCGGATCTTCATCACCCACAACAGCAACCCCTATGCGGTCATCCCCTTGTGGATTTTCAGTTCCATCGACAAAACCGGTGAAGTCGCGCATATCAAAATATCTAAACCCATCGACCTCCTCAACCACCTGAACCGCATCCCCTAACTCAGAACAGAGTTCCCGTGCCAGCTGGAAGTTAAGATCCTTCCTTTCTGAGCGTATATGAAAAAGTAGATCCACCGGCGTATTAGGTGCAACATTCTCACCATTTTCAAAACTAGGAAACGCGGTTAACTCCGCCGGTACCTCAGCATCGATGATTTGTGACCAGTAACTACTGCCAATCGCCGCCACTAAACACAACTCAGCCTCAGGCTCTAGCTGGTTATACTTTTCCTCAATCGCTGTAACATTGGCTAACACCTGCTTAACACGCTGTTTAGCACCTTCGTTACGTGTTTGATTCAACGTTAAAAAAAGTGCTGAACGATTGGCCTCAGCCACTATCCCCTTTTGATACAACGCCATTACCTCACCTCTTTATCAAAACAACTTCATTTAAGTATAAAACCAATACCACCAAGTCACATTAAAGATCATGGATAAATTCACGCATAACCGCTACCCGCTCGCTAAAGACGAAGAAAACGCCATTAAAAATTTGAATTTTGTCATCAAAATAGGGTCATAGATGCAAATGGACAAGTTTAAGAGAAGAGTTCCCCCATGAGATTAATAAAGATAGCTCTACTATGCCTAGTAGCCCTAACCGCCATGCTCTCCATAAATACGTATGCCGCACCAAAATCAGAACTATGGGAATACTGGTTACAGCACGACCCAAAGAGCAAAACGGTGATTAGCCATAACCCATGGGACCAGTTCCTTTCAACCTACGTAGAAACGAACAACAATAGTAATACCGCCGTAAGGGGCATTAACACTCTCAACTATGCACGTGTGACTACAGCGGACAAGCAGACCTTAAAAAACTATATTGCTACACTCACTGCCCTGCCCATTAGCCACTATAATCGCAATCAACAGCGGGCGTACTGGATAAACCTATACAATGCACTGACCGTTGATGTGGTACTCGACCACTACCCTGTCAAATCGATTATGGATATCAAACTCTCCGGTTTATTCACCCGTGGGCCGTGGCAGGAAAAACTCATTCGCGTAGAACAGCACCCCCTTAGTCTTAACGATATAGAGCACCGCATTCTGCGTCCTATTTGGAACGACCCTAGAACCCATTACGCCGTCAACTGCGCCTCCCTTGGCTGCCCTAACTTAAGCACCCAAGCCTACACAGCAGAGAATATGGAACAGCAACTAGAATACGCAGCAAGTGCTTTTATCAACCACCCTAGAGGGGTTGAGGTTAAAGATGGAAAACTGGTCTTATCGAGCATATACAACTGGTTTAAAGAAGACTTTGGCGACAGTGATATTAATATCATTAAACACTTACAACAGTACGCCAACGAGCCACTCAAGCAAAAACTATCGACCATAGAGCGGATTTTTGATGACCAATATAATTGGAAACTCAACGAAGCCCCCCGTAGCGAATAATTCAATCGTGCCTTGGCTAATCGGCTAAGTAATCAATGCCTCACGCCCACCCACGATTCAACTGTAAAGCGCCCCGTTTACAGGGATTAAACGGGAATTTTAAATTTTCATAATCACCTGCTTAACGTGCGTCTATCCTCGCTTTTTGCCTGCTCTATGCTATAAATAATAGAGCGTTCGTTATAAATCTGAAGACGTACATAAATCGCCCATTATTAGTGCACGCCTAGCCTAGAGCCCAATAATAAATGACTTTAACAAACCGCGGGATCAGAAAGGCACTCCCCTTTTTAACGCTTATTTTCTTTTTGTTTTCTTTACTATTGGTGTGGAGTTTTTTTACGCTGAACCACAGTAATTACTTCCACCAGCTTAATATCCGTCATTTTAAACATACGGCAGAATTAAGCGGCTTAATTTCAGCCCCTATAAAACTATTTCCCACCGAAGAACCACTCAACCTCACGCGTATTCGCCAGGCGATTCTTGATATTCGTACACAACCTATTGAGTGTTTAGAAAAGACCCTCTGGTCTGATCGCTTACTGATGGATCTGATTGGTACCGGCTCCATCATCACCATTTGTGAAAATGACCTTAGGGTTGCGAACGAAACACTCAACGCACTCAGAAGCTATGAAAATGGCACAATCAGCATACAAGCGATTCAAGCTCAATTAGTATCCGCACAGTCTAAGTTTCAATACAACTCCATCAAGTTTGAACACCCTGTAGAAAAAACGATTAACGTTATAGCAAGCCTGACGATCGGGTTAATCATATTATCGTCCATCATCGTTTTATTATTGACCATATTAATATCTCGCGCAGTATCAACCGTACTTACCAATAAAGAAGCGGCCATGAAAGCCCTCGCTCTAAGTGAGGAACGCAACAAACAACTGGCCTACAACGACAGTTTGACCGGTTTACCTAATCGAAACTCCCTAGAGCGTACAATTAATAATGCCATCGCCAAGTCCGCCCGCCGCAACTCACAGTTTGCAGTCATGTTTATCGACCTTGACCAATTTAAAGATATCAACGACACCTTAGGTCACACCGTGGGGGATACATTATTGGTAGAGATGGCTAAACGTATCGCTCATGCCGTACGGGAGACCGATTCAGTTGTCCGTTTTGGTGGAGATGAATTTGTTGCCGTCACAGACTGCTTTGAAGAGATTGAAATCATCGATGCCATTGCCCACAGAATTATCAATACTATCAGCGAGCCAGTCCAATTAACCAAGATCGAGTCCTACATTACTGCCAGCATTGGTATTGCCTGTTACCCTCAAAATGGGGTCAATAGCACCGCACTGCTAAAGCATGCAGATACAGCGATGTACCAAGCGAAAAATGCAGGTAAAAACCGGTACCAGCCCTACGATAAACTCTCCGCGACAAAACAAAACCGTAAACTGGACATCGTCAATCAACTACACCACGCCATTGATAATAATGAGTTTAGCCTCGCCTACCAACCTGTCGTTAAACTCGCAGACGGCAGCATCGTAAGCAGCGAAGCACTATTGCGCTGGACGACGAAAAAGGGTGAAACCATTGGTCCCGATGAATTTATTCCCATTGCCGAAAATTCTGGGCAAATTATTGATATAGGTAACTGGGTACTTCAGCAGGCGTGTCAACAATGCAAAATATGGCACGATGCCGGTGCTACTCACCACGCAATGGCTATTAATGTTTCATCCCACCAGTTAAAAGACCCACAGTTTTCCAAGCGCCTATCCGATATTCTCACCCGCTTATCTTTACCCGCCGCATTGATCCACATTGAAATTACCGAGAACAGCATTATTACCGAAGACAAAAAGAGTGTAGCGACACTGCACGAACTGTCCGAACTCGGCACGCGACTGCTCCTTGATGACTTTGGTACAGGCTACTCCTGTTTAAGCTACCTCAAGGATCTACCTTTTGATGTATTAAAAATCGACAAAAGCTTTATGCCCGCCAACAACACGATTGCATCAACGATAATCGCTATGGGCCACGAGTTAAATATGGAAATTATTGCCGAAGGGATCGAAACAGAGATGTGTTATAAATTTCTAAAAAACCTAAAATGCCAGTATGGCCAAGGTTACTTATTCCAGAAGCCCGTACCTGCCAGTGAGTTTGATACGTTCAAGCGGTTCAACTTTGACTAGCACGTCGGTGCAAACGGGCAGACACATTACGGAACAACATGAAACCGAGTTAACTGCAACAACACGGTGAGCACCTGACCACCGCCGAACAGACCACCCGCAAAAGACTCTAGCGTATAAACCGACGTATGTAATTTCTGTGATCCAGCAGGCGTATGCAGCCAAAGCACAAAACCTATATTGATCAAAAACGTCAGATAAAACACCAGCCTAAAACGCGTCTTCTTGGTTTTATGACGCAACCGCTGTTGTGCAACCATTGCACCGGGCCAACCACCTAAGAGCGCCGACAGGTGTAATGTATTTTCGGGTACCCGCCACATGCCATTGATGGCCGCTTTTTTATCTTTTGCATAAAGGTAATAAGCGATCAAGCTTGCCAACAGATAGAGCAAACCCAGTAGTGCCGGCGTATAGCCAAACCAATATGAGGACACTAAACCGATAAACAACAGCAACGTAGAGCAATAAAATTGCTTCATTATCTTCTCTTTAGGCAGAATCCATAGGGAGGGATCTGCGTTAAAATGGCGTACACAGGCGGATATCGCTAGCCTATCCACTTACGCTGAACACACAGCCGCTAAGTTTTTGTTAGCTCATGTGTTTGTTAGCTCATGTGTTTGTTAGCTCATGTGTTTGTTAGCTCATTGTGCTGACGAAAGCGGCAACCCCAGAGATGAACATTTGCGTCCCAATCACCGCCAGAATCAACCCCATCAACCGTGTCACTATACTTAAACCGCTTTGACCTATCACGGCCAAAATTTTGGCACTAAAAATAAAACAGATAAACGTGATAAGGCATAAAACGGCAAAGACAGATACCGTGATAAGTATGCCTGCCACCCCACCAGACGCAGAATAGTTCATAGCCGTTGCGATGGTACCTGGGCCCGCAAGCAAAGGAACAGCTAAGGGAGATACCGCTAAATCAGTTTCATCATCCCCCTCGGCAGAGTGCAGTTTGGAGCCATAGCCACTCAACATATGGTAGCCCACAATAAACACCAAAATACCGCCCGTTATTCTTAATGCATCAATAGTGATGCCGAATAAGTGGAAAATAGCCTTTCCCAGTAACGAAAAAGATAAGATCACAAAAAAAGTAATAATAAGCGCTTTTGCCGCAATTTTTACCTGTTCTGCTTTGCTTTTGTCACCGACTAACGCAGCAAAAGCAGCCGTGTTAGCCAGCGGGTTCATAATGGCAAAAAAACCAAGAAAAACGCTAATCAGTTGCGCATACAAATCACTCATCTATTAACTCTACCTTATTCGCTTATAGCGATTACTGGCCACCCTCAGGCAGCTCTAACGATGCTTCAATTGCGATCACGCACAACTGAGGTACCTAAGTTTTTCTTAGTCATGCAATTTAAGGCAAGTACAATAAAGCGCGTCCTGAGCGATAAACTGCAACCTTCGGCCTCTACGCGTTAGCTAAGATGATCTCCATACACGCCCCAATTGACGCTTTATCGGGCGATTATTTAAGAACATAGATCACCTCCCCAATAATGCTATCACTGGCGACATCGCCCCAAAATCGACTATCGGCTGAATTATCTCGGTTATCGCCCATAAAGAAGTAGCTGTTCTCAGGCACGACTCTCTCTCCCATATCGTTCGAAGGGAACCCTTTTAACCGCTGTATTAAATAGATAGAGCCATCTTGCATCTCCTCATAAACCGTTAACTGATCCGTTTCATATAACAGTTTAGAGGCTAATATAGAGCCGTTCACACGGATATTATTCCCTTGAATAGCGATACGATCCCCCGGAAGCGCCATTAATCGCTTAACAAAAGGCACATCTTTATGGGGAGGATAAAATGCATATAATTTACCACGCTGCATTAACTCGGGTGAGGCTATATCCTGCCTTGTTAAATGAACCCCGTAGGTTCCATAGGTTCGGTAGCCTAGCTTTTTAACAATGAGGTGGTTACCTTGTTGCAGGGTAGGTTGCATTGACGTAGAAGGAAACGCGAATGGCTCGTACAAAAATGAGCGAAATAGAATAACGCTAATAACAACGGCCATATAAACAGCGAGAACACCCCACCCTTTAGAGTACCAACCACGCGCACTAGACGGCTCAAAATGCTTAACTAAAAAATAGGCATGCAGCGGGCAGAGCAATGAAAAGGCAGCGACAAAGAAAGTCTGATACTTCCAATCAATCATAGAAATAACGCAGGTCCCCAGGAAATAAAACCCGAACAACCGCGGTCTATTTAAGTATAAAAATGTAAACGCTTGCAGGACGCCCCCTAAGAGAATGGCGATCCATGCTTTCGGTTTCCAGTTGGTATTCAAACTATCTCCTTCGCTTCTAAATAGCCTGCGGTTTCGCGCACGTTTACACTGACACGCTTATTAAATGTTTACCCGATAACCGTGGGAGGACACGGTCGATCGCAAATAAATTTCCAACAATTCATCGTTTATGTCTAATTTTGATGAGGCTCATAACAGCTAAAGATATAATAAGAGTTAAAGATAACAACGCAGGGGGTTGAATAGCATTAGCTGTCCTTAGCAGGGTCTTTTATTCCATAAGGAAACATATAGAACGATCGACCTATCTTTACATAAAGGGCGACCGGAGAAAATATGCTAGCGCTAAAACGAATAAAAGCCCATAACGGGCTTTTATTCAGTATAGAAGGGCTCGCCTACAACATTTTATTGGTAGCCTGCGTCCTTCATTAGTTGTTGTGCATTGCTTAGGTGCTGGCCTATTGCCGATAGGTTGGTGTTATCCACAGTGAATTTTCCTAACCTTGCGACTTCCCGTGCGGGGTAAACATCAGGGTTAGCGGGGTATTCCATACTGAGTTTGGCATAGGTCACTTGTGGCTCTTTAGTGGTTAGCCACTCTAAAAAGTCGATCGCTTGGGTTTTATTCGGCGCATTAGCAATGACCGCCGCGCCTGTGATATTGACATGGGTGCCCATACCCTTTTGATCGGCCCAAAACAGGGTTAGCTTCGTCTTCGGTACCTGTCTTTTAAACCGTATAAAGTAATAAGAATTCACAATACCCACATCACAACGACCTTGGTTAATCGCCTCAAGCACCTGCATATCTTCGGCAAAGGGAGCCACCGCTAAATTATCAACCCAGCCACGTATCACCTGTGCTGTTTTTTCACCCCCTTCATGCTTAGCTAGCATCGCAACAAACGCTTGGGTATAGGCGGATTGGGCGGTTAATAGGCAGAGCTTACCTTTCCATTTAGGCGCAGCTAAGTCGCTGTAACTACTCAGCTCGCTAGCCTTAACCGTCGCGGGGTTGTACACAATCGTGCGCGCTCTGCTGGCAAAGCCAAACCAGTCCCGTTTTGGTGATGTAAGATGGGCGGGTACATTTTCCGATAACGTGCTTGATTCAAGGGGGGCTAATAAGCCTTTTTCAGACGCCATCCAGAAGGACTCCGCACCCGCAGCAATCATAAGGTCTGCGGGTTTAACATTCCCATCCGTGTTTTTTGTTTCGCTTTCGATTCGTGAAATCAGGGTCGATGCTGGTGCCACAAGGTAATTCACCGCAACACCGGTTTCCAGTGCATACGCATTAAACAGGGGTTTGATATAACTGGCATTACGGGATGAATAGACCATAAGTTCCGCAGCCAGTGTCGATGTTGAAAGCAAAGACAGCGTTAAAAGGGATGAGATAAAGTTGTATCGAATACGCATCGTAAAAGAACCTACAAAAGAATAAAAAGTTAAGCGGGTGTAGCCCACTGGCGCAGGAGGTTGTGATAAACCCCGCTGAGATTTACAACCTCGTTATGGGTTTGACCGAGTTCAGACGTGAGTTTTTGTATCGACTGGTCTAAGTCAAACAGCATTTCCCGTTGCTGGCTATCGCGAATTAAGCTCTGAATCCAAAAAAAAGAGGCGACCCTTGCCCCACTTTTTACGGGTGCAACTTGATGCAAACTGGTGGACGGATAAAGCACCATATCACCCGCCGCAAGTTTGACCGTTTGGGGGCCATATTGTGTTTCAATGGTTAGCTCACCCCCGTCATACTCATCGGGTTCAGCCAAAAACAGGGTGGCCGATAGGTCTGTTCGCATACTTTGTTGAGTATTAGGGATCTGCATCAACGCCGCATCAACGTGGGCACCATAGGTTTCGTTTTCGCTATAACGATTAAATTTAGGCGGGTAGATCTTATCGGGCAGCGCTGCCGAAATAAATATAGGGTGCTGAGAGAGTGCACGAACAATATGATTACCCAAACTGATCGCCGGTTCTTGGTTATCATCTAACTGCTGATTCTGCTTTACATGACGCGCAATACTGCCCGCAGTCTGGCTACCTGCTTGCCAATCGGCCTTATCTAAATGCTCTCTGATCTGTTGTACTTCACCCTTAGATAACACTTCAGGAATGCTAATTAACATGACCTTGTCTCCTGCTTAGGGGTTAATAACACCCTGTTCATGTCAGCCGTTTTTATATCGTCTAGGCTGCTGCAACCGGCAACCGCCATCGTAAGTTCGAGTTCTTCACGCAATAACTTAAGCATATGCGCAACGCCCAAGGCACCGGCGACACTTAAGGCATACACTTGCAAACGCCCAATAAGCACCGCATCTGCCCCTAAGGCGATCGCTTTAAAAATATCACCACCAGAGCGAATACCGCTATCCAAAAGAAGCGGAAAGTCGTCACCCACTGCTGCACGAATAGAGGGCAACATGGCCAGACTGGCAGGTACGCCATCCAGTGTTCGTCCCCCATGGTTAGAGACAATAACCCCAGCCGCACCTAGCGCTTTAAGCTCAAGCGCATCATCTTGATGCAACACACCTTTGATTAAGACAGGTACAGGGCTTTGCTCGATTAACCACGCTAGCTGCTCACGCGTGGGGACGTTTTGCATATAACGTTTGAAGATATGCCGTGGATTAATCGGGTCCGCCGTTGAAGGGCCCTGAGCCACTAAATTAGCGGCCTGAACATCATCTGGAAATGAAAAATTGGCGCTTAACGCACGCCGACTCGGCTGTTGAACAGCCGCATCGAGTGTGACAACAATCGCGCGATAGCCGACAGCAACCGCCCGATTAAGCAGATTTTTGGTATCGTTAAAATCAGGTTGAAAGTAAAGTTGAAACCACCGTTCAGGCCCTGCATGTTCTGCAATATCCTCCAATGTTTTTGAGGATAAGGTACTGGCTACCATGCAACTGTCTGTAGATCTGGCGGCATATGCGGTTGCTATCTCACCGTCAGGGTGAACTAAGGTTTGGTAAGCAACGGGCGCTAATAAGATGGGGTGTTGAAGTTGCTGACCTAAAAGATCTGTCGTCGTAGATCCCTGCTCCACATTACGTAGCACCCGAGGCACAACAGAGAGGTCAGAAAATGACGTGCGGTTATGACGCAGTGTAGCATCATGGCCACTCCCACCCGCTATATAGGCAAAGCGATCCGGCGCAATAAAGTCCGGGGCCAGTAATTCATAGTCCTGAGCACACATGATGTCAGGTGGAATATAATTCAATGTTTTTAAAATCTTAATAGACTCATACATAAGTTCGTTGTTTTAACCAAAATGCAGGGCTACTTAGGTAGCCCTGCCAAAGGAAATATCCGAAGGGGGGGGATACTAACTTTAGAAGTTATATTCCATGGTTAGCTGAACATTCCTTTTGTCACCAATATAAGTGAATGCACCTGAACGATAGGCAGCAAGGTAGTAATCTTCATCCAGAAGGTTGCCTACATTTAATCTAAGTAGCATATCGCGGTTTACTTTGTAG
This sequence comes from Neptuniibacter pectenicola, assembly GCF_001597735.1. Lineage (GTDB taxonomy): Bacteria > Pseudomonadota > Gammaproteobacteria > Pseudomonadales > Balneatricaceae > Neptuniibacter > Neptuniibacter pectenicola. The sequence goes on along the minus strand of NZ_LUTS01000002.1, from coordinate 86,434 downwards.
GACGCAAACGCATCTAACACAGTATATTCAGGTACACCCATTCCTTCATTCGCTGCGGTATCCGGCTGACCGGTGTAACGAACGCTTTCATAGGTTGCTGTACCACCGAACGCAAAGGCTGGCGTTGCTTGATAACGAAGGTGTAAAGAGGCAGATTTATCCGCAAAGTTAGCTAACGTTTTACCCACATTGTCTTCGATGATGGATTCTTTAACTTTAGCATTCATCAATGCGACACCGGCCTGAACACTTAGCTTACTAGTCAGGTTACCCGAAACACCTAGCTCGATACCTTCTACTTCATTTTTACCGGTATTTAATGAGCCAACAGTGCTATATGAATCACCATTAGAGGACTCCATAACATCACTTTTAGTGATACGGAAAAGTGCTGCCGTCGCTAGCAATTTATCATCATTAAAACGCCATTTTGTACCGAGTTCCCAGCTGTCTGTTTTTTCTGGGTTACCCAACACAGGGTTAGCGCCTTCGGCACAGATACCGCCATAACCACAGCTGGTACCTACATCCGATTCACCACCGTTTAGGTTAGTCGCCGTTGAGAAGCTCGCATAGACATTCGCTTTAGGGTTAATTTTATAACTTGCCCCAACATGACCATTCCAGAAACCATCTTCGTTGATAAAATCCGTCAACTCACGGCCCGTACCTGGGTCATAATTAGCTGTGGTTTTGTAGTCATAGTAGTCATAACGTAAACCACCAAACACAGTCCACTTATCCGTTAGATCCACTGTATCCATCATGGAAAGGGAGATGGTTTTTATATTCCAATCGGAATCCCAATCACCTTTACTGATATCTCGTTGCATAAGCGAATTAACATTAGAAACACTATTGCCGCTGGCATCACTAATACAATAAGCCTCGCCCGGCCCGCCTCGACCTGAGGCAAAACAGTTTGCAGCGCCGGCAGAGGTTCTATCATAAACCCCGTTTAGTACTTGCTGATCGGTATACTCTAGGCCAAAGACAAACTCATGGTTTAAACCAGCTAACTCGCGATCCATTAACAGGTTAAATTGGTTAGCGAAGTACTCAACTTCTTGCCAACCTTGGTGAGTACTTAACGTCGCCGAGCTGTATCCATTTGTGTCGTTCGTTGCATCAAGCAAAGTAGGGTAAGCGGTCGTACCACGCGCGCCGGTTGTTACATAACCGTTATCGGTTGTGCCATAACGGGTTAAGTTAACAATGCGGGTATCTGGGTTAACTTCATAACCTATACGCAGTGTCGCGGTATCCACTTCGGAATCAAGAAAATCTTCATCTTGTAGGTAAACAGGAATACCGGCAACAGGTTTACCGTCACCTGAGGTATTAAGGTAGGTACCTAGGTCCGGTTTATCATCACCTTCAAAGTGGTAGTAATCCGCGGTAATTTCTAAATCATCACTCGGTTGGTGGGTGATAGAGAACGCCGCACCTTTACGCTGACGGTCCGCTGGCGCACGATCGGGCACATCTTCTTGTGCGTGCAAAATGTTAGCTCGGATCGCCGTGTCATAGTTGATCACTTTGTTAGTATCTAAAGAGACACGGTGATGGCTATCGGTACCTATGCCTGCTGATAGTTTAGTGAAATCATACTCAGAGCTTGCGCGTTTAGTCGCCGAGTTAACCGCACCACCGGTTGTACCACGTCCAGCAAAGCTAGAACTTGGTCCTTTACTGATCTCGACCTGTTCCGTCGCAAAGCTTTCACGGATCGTCATACCTGGATCACGCATACCATCAACAAACACATCACTGCGCGCTTCGTGACCACGAATCACATAACGGTCACCAAAGGCGTTACCGTTTTCGCCGGTACCTACGGTAATACCCGGCTGTCCATCTAGAATTTCACGTAGATCGGTACGGCCTGAATCGGATAACTCAGCTGAAGTTAGTACAGTGATCGTTTGCGGTGTTTCCGCAAGCGGACGCGTACGACGCGGATCAGAGAGACGTTCCGCTAAATAAGGCGAACCCGGAACCGCATAAGGGTTAGTGTCCGGCGTAACGGACTCTTCAACTGTCAGCTTATCCAGAGAGATTGACTCTTCCGCAGTGGCAACGCCAGCCATCAGCGTACCTGAAATAGCCAGTGCTAGAGTACCTGGGGCAAAAGCACCCTTTCTGCCAACCTGTCGTGCGACGCTAGAGGGCTTATGTTTAGTGGCTTGAGACATATTCGTTCCTTAAAATAATTTACGTGTTGGGTTCAATGAGAATTCAATCGGCAGTGTCAAATCTAATGGGCCCTCACCTAACTCAGCAGGGATGGACGGAAATGGACTTGCTCTTAGAAGCATCGCTGTTGCCTCTTCATCCAAACGAGAATCACCTGAACTTGTGACGATTCTCGAGCTTTTTACCCGACCATTTTTCTGAATTACAAAATTGACAACGACCGTACCGGTTGCTCCATCTTTTCGTGCACTACGCGGGTAACGTTTAACCCGAGCAATACGTACCAAGACTTTGCTTAAATAGCTCTGTCTTGCGGCGGGGTTACCGCCTGTTTCTACGCGCGTCCCAACACCGGTTGCTTTAGTGGCAACCGGCGTTGATGTTGCACTGTTATCTGCCTCTTCTGCCTTAAGGTCCTTAACGGATTCACTTTGGGGCTGAGGCGTTTTTGTTGTCGTGGTGCTCTTCTCTGGCTGTTTTTTCAGTTTTTTCTTTGGCTCTTTTTTCGGCTTAGGTTTTGGTTTAGGCGTGGGTATAGGTTCAGGCTCGATAGTGTCTTCCTGTACCGTTTCAACCAGCTCCTCCGGTTCCGTTTCAACAACGGGTTCCGGCTCAACCCTTTCCTCTTGTTCTTGGTCCTTTTCGACCTCAGCTTTATCGGTATTTTTGGCTTCAGCCACGCTGCTCTCGACAATTTCATCACGCACTTCAGCAGTCTCAGTAAAGCTGCCCGCAATACCGACACTGACCAACAAACCATCCTGTCCTTCAGCAATTGCGCCTTCACTCTCCTCCCCCAGAACCCAAGGGGTAATTAATGCGATATGGAGAAACACTGCGACAATCAGGCAGAGTAATACCTGTTTTTTAGCCATCATAATCTCTGCTCAGTCGCTATCTGCAGCCGCTTAATGTTCAGTTGGCGTATGGCGCTTAGCACAGGGTCCAACGCAGAAAAAGGCAAGTTACGATCGATGTGACATGTCACTACAGATTCCGCTGAAGGCGCTAACGCTTGCAGCGACGCCAGTAATGACTTCTCTATCTTCTGGCCGTTTAGGTAATATTCACCATTCACCAAGATCTGAATCTCTATATCTCGCGCAACCAGCTCACCTTCGCTACTTGAAGCGGGGATCTGCAAATCTGCATTTCTTGCTTCGATATGGCCGGCGATCATGAAGAAGATCAGCAATAAAAAAACGATGTTAATGGCAGGAACCATACTGTCGTCGAGTTGACGTTTAGGGCGGCTCGGCTTTTGAGTATGCGTAAAAATCATCATTCAACAGACTCGCTTAAATTCAGCTGGGTAATACCGGCCTGATAACCCATGTCGATTAACTCAACAACACTTTGGACACTGACACTCGCCCTAGCAGACAAGCGAACATGGCTGTCATTTTCAGCAATCGTGTTAAGCAACTGAGCAAACGATTGCTCTCCAACACGGTATTGAGCACCATCAACCTCAACAACACCCTCTGGCTGCAACACAATCTGCACGGCCTCCCCTTCAGACTGCGACACACCGGAGGTGGCATGCTTTATTTCGAGCTGTTTTTTCTGGTTGAAGGTGGATGACAACATGAAAAACAGCAATAAAATAAAGACCACATCGATCAATGGGGTGATGCTTATCGTTTTCTTTCGAGGGGCGATGTTATTAAGCAACACAACCAGCATCCGCTCTTTTATCGCTAGGCACCGCCACTAAGGGGTTAAAATAAAAGGTAAATACTTGAGTGACCGCATCATCTAACAACCAAGCTGAACGCTCAGCTTTACGCTCAAGCCAGCTATGGATTGCGGCAACAGGGATCGCCACAGCCAAGCCCGCAGCCGTTGTCAGTAACGCTTGCCAAATACCGCCGGACAGCACCGCTGGATCCACTTGACTACCTGCCGCCTCCATCTGTTGGAAAGCCACGATCATGCCTAATACGGTGCCCATCAAACCCAGTAACGGGCTTAAATTAGCGATCAATTCCAGCGGACGAAGCAGCGCCGTGAGTTGATGTACATAACCTTGCGCACGTCGTGTTAGCTCTTCTTTTAGCATGTGAGGGTCTTTACCCTCATTCAAGCCACACATGGCATAGCGAACAATACTTGGAACCGGGCGAGCACTCTCAAGCGCACTCAAGGCGAACGCGGCGTTCCCAGCTTTCCAGTGTTCCAAACTTTTATTCACAAGGTCAGTTTTTTCAGGTCGCAACACTGCAAACTGCCACAGCTTTAATAGGGTAATCGTGACCGAAACAACCGACAAAACGATGAGAATCCAAACAACAGGTCCACCCACGTCTAACATCTGTATGACTGAATCCAGTTGATCAAGTCCAGTATCTGGTAGCAGCGTATTAGTCGCCGGTTGCAGATCAAGGGCTGATGCTGAATCAAGGGGGGCAACTGATCCACCATCTGCAACATCCAATGAAGGGACCGTGTTCGCCGTCCCGTCCTCAAGCACCTCTGCAGAAGATGCGTCCAGTGCGGAAACCCTATCGCCTGACTCTTGCGCTATTTCAGAATAAACCGCTGCATCAGCGGCGCTTGGAACCGCTTCTACAGCAGCCCCATCAGCATCTGTACCAAGGTTTTCTATGCTTGAATTTGTGCTTGAGTTCATTTAAATACCACTTACAGTACAAACAATAATAATTATCATTTATAATCGCATTAAGATTAACGCTTTGTTTCGGCGGATAGTACGTGAACTTTTTAGCTTTATAAAAGGCGATATTGGAATAGTAATTATGCAAAATGTGAATATAGCTGCATTGAATGTGAGCCTTTTACGTGTACTGCAAGCCCTGCTCGAAGAGAAGCATGTCACACGGGCTGCGCACCGCTTGAACTTAAGCCAATCAAAAGTGAGCCGGGACTTAAAAAAGCTACGGGAGATATTTAACGACCCACTACTGGCACGTACCCAGTCGGGCTACATTCTGACAGCGGGCGCTGAAAGAATTACAGGCAACCTGAACTGCGTTATCGATAACATTGAGTCAATGCTCACGGATAAGCAGTTCGATCCTGCCCTATGTAAACAAACCATTCGGATTTATGCAGGCCCTCTAGAGGTCCAACACTTTATGCCGATGTTGTTTAAAAAGTTACACCAACAAGCCCCTAACTTACGTTTAGAGGTACTGGGGGAGTCGGAAAACCCGTTTGATCTATTAGCCTCAGGACAGATTCACTTTGTCATGAGCGGCTTGATGCCTGACAGAGGGTTGGATCAGTTTTATATGAAGCCGTTATCAAAAGGCTCGCAGATGGTTTGCTTGATGCGGTGTTCAAATCCTCTCGCAGAACAGGCACTCACCTTAGAACGCTATTTAGCCTCGAACCACGGTTACACCGCGCTAACAGGAAAGGGAACCACCTTCATTGATCGGAGTTTGCAGCGCTTAGATAGGTCGCGCCATGTGACAGCAGTTTTGCCTAGTTTTGAGGTGGCGGCCAACTTCTGTGAACAGAGCGACCTCATCGTTGCTATGCCAGAAGTGATTGCCCAACAGTTGATACAAGGGAGAGCCCTAACTTATAAAAACTTACCGGAAGAGATCCAGTTACCGGAGGTAGAGCACAGACTTTACTGGCACGCCCACTGCCACCATGACCCTGCCTGTAGCTGGTTGCGGGGACTGATAGAAACGTCGGAATGGTAAATCTACATCACTAACCGGTTGCAACAGGACGTTGGGGGTCTCGAATCCACTCACTCCATGAACCCGCGTAAATACGACTACCTTTTAACCCGGCAATCGTCATGGCTAGCTGATTATGGCATGCCGTAATACCTGAACCACACATATGAACAGTCTGTTTAGGCGCGACATCTCCGATAACAGCCAGCCACTCATCCCGTAAACAATCAGGGGACTTGAACACACCTTGGTCAAGATTATCTGTAAGAGGACGATTAACCGCACCAGGAATATGACCCGCCACAGGGTCTATCGGTTCAACGTCACCCCGGAAGCGCTCACCCCCTCGGGCATCGACCAAACAGATCGACGCTTGAGCAAGTTCAGTTTGTAACTGCCGAACGGTCAGATAACAGCTTGATTGGCAGCTGCCAGAAAAATCGCCTTCGACCTGCGGTTCCACAGACTGGCTTTCTTCACCTCCTGCGCCCAACCATGCGGGATAACCGCCATCTAAAACAGCAACATTTTTATGTCCTAAACAACCGAGTAACCACCAAGCACGGGCGGCCATTGCGCCGCCACAGTCATCATAAACAACAACTTGCGTCTGACCAGAGACGCCTGCCTCAGCAAATCGTGTGGCCAGCTGTGCCATATCCGGTAACGGGTGACGGCCACTCTCTGGCGTAATCTCGGATGAAAGGTCATGATCTAAATGAAGGTAAACAGCCCCAGGAATATGCCCAGCATCATACGCGGCCTGACCGGCATTCGTATCCGCCAAACTAAAACGACAATCAAAAACAACCCAACCCGAAGACAGGCTCTCTTGTAAGTCATGCGCGCTAATGATCGTGCTATACATATTCCCTACCCCGTTTTTGACCCGCGATTAAAGGTACGTCGCCAGCTCTTCCTGCAAAATATCCAGCTCGTTTTGTGCCTTCTGTTTTGCTTTTTTCTTTAAGCCTTCCACTTCAGCTATTTTCTCAGCAACAATCGTTTGCGCAACCGATGCTTTATCATCAGCAGCCTCAACCTGTGCTAACAACGGTTTCAACTGCATAAGAATGCCTCGACGACGTCCCTCTTCAGCGCGCGCTATCGCATCAGCAGATTTCTCTTTTTTCTGTTTTTCTTCAGATTTTTCTTCGGCCACATACGTTAATGGGCGAATACCCGCAGCAATACGGACCTGTTCCATCATCGGCGCTGCAACCCCACGCGCCTTCTCAGCACCTTTAAGCAAAACCTCTTCAACGCTACCAAGGTCATTCATAAGCTCGTTATAGAGCACCCGTGGTGCTGACAACTTACTGTCTAAAAACTCAAACAGCTCTTTCTTCGCATCGCCCCAACCAATACCATTCTCAAACTGCTGGCGCATCGCCAAACGCTCTTGCTCATTCGCAAAGCAGCTATACAGCTGAAAGATAGTACTGTTATCAGGGTCTTTCGGTTCCCCCGGTGTACGGGTATCTGTTTTGATCTGCTTGATCAATTTATACAACTCATCCGCAGAGCTAAACAAAGGAATAGTGTTGGTGTAGCTTTTGGACATTTTACGACCATCCAGCCCTGGGATAAGCTGAGTCTGCTCGTCAACAACCGCTTCAGGCTGAGTAAAGAGCGGGCGGTAGGTATGATTAAAACGACCGGCCACATCACGCGCCATCTCAATATGCTGAATCTGATCTTTACCAACGGGAATCAGGTCCGCATTAAACATAAGAATATCCGCGGCCATCAATATAGGGTAACTAAATAGGCCCATGGTTACGCCATCATCAAGATCGGCATTACCCGCATCACGGTTTGCATCTACCGAGGCTTTGTAGGCGTGCGCTCGGTTCATCAGCCCTTTTGAGCACATACAGGTCAAAATCCATGTAAGCTCGGTGATTTCAGGCACATCCGTTTGACGATAGAAGGTTGCTCTATCTGTATCTAACCCCAACGCCAGCCATGTTGCCGCAATCTCACGCGTAGATTGAGCGACACGCTCCGGGTCGTGACACTTAATTAACGCGTGATAATCAGCTAGAAAATAAAAGTTGTTGTAGGTATCACCGTGGCTCAAATCAATAGCGGGCTTGATTGCACCTAAATAATTACCAATATGCGGCGTACCTGTTGTTGTGATACCCGTTAAAACCGTTTTCTTTTCCATTTAATTATCGTCTCTTACACCTGAATCTGCCTGAAATACTCTTTATTTTGGCAGCATGGCAGTTAAACCATTTGAATGGCGAATATAATACCGAAAAATCCTATCGATTTCGCCCAATCCCTCAGCATTCCCCTATAATCTAATGTCGTGATGACATCACGGGAACAAAAGTGCTAAAAAGGATCAAACAATAATAATATTTTCGAGATACTTATGACTGAATCAATCGCATCTTGGGTTACGCTTGCGGCAGTACTTTCAAGTTCGGGCTGGTATATCTATCGTGAGCAAGATAGAAGTATAGGCAACATAGTCACCGCGATTATGTCCGGTGTGTTATGTCTTTTCGGCGGTTTGCTGTTCTCAGGCGCCACCATGAAAATCATCGGTAAGTTTGATAACGCACTGATACCTGCACTGTTAGTTTGTACCGGCACCCTCTTATGTATTGTTGCCCATACCCTCCATAAAAGCAGAAAAGAAACGAGCGTTAACGACAACGCAGAGATGCAATAAACGAGTGATTTTTGACAGCGCATAGCCCCTAAACAACACTGTTATTAAGCTAAGTAATAGATAAACGTTTTACTTATAAGATAACCATCTACGTAGAGGTTGCAATGTACACACCTGAACATGATTTATCAGTACTTTTTCAGCAACTCGGCTTACCCCATAGTCATGATGAGATTACCCAATTTATCGAGACTCACAAAATTGATGACGATGACCAGTTATTAGCTGCGGCTAGTTTTTGGTCAAAAAGTCAGTCTGATTTTTTAAGTGCGTCGCTCAAAGACGATTCGGAATGGTCTGAGTTGGTTGATGAACTGGATGCCATGTTGCGTTAAAGCCATCCACAAACAAGCAGTGCATAAAAGCCCTCTAAAAAATGACCTTTTTTGTATGCGTGTTGAAGGTTATCATCTCCATTATCTTTTCATCTAATACAGACTTATTCCTATGCTAATTGTGATATCGCCGGCAAAAACCCTTGATTACGAAACTGCACCTATCACCAATAGCCATACGCTCCCCCGTTTTGTTGATCAATCACAGCAACTCATTGACGCACTAAAAAAGCTATCGGTACAAGATATTGCTGAGTTAATGAAACTAAGCGACAAGCTCGCCAGTTTAAACGTCGCACGTTATGAGTCTTGGCAGCCTGAATTCACCTTTGATAACGCTAAACAAGCCATATTAGCGTTTAAAGGCGATGTCTATACCGGGCTTGATGCCGAATCCCTTAGCGAAGAAGATCTTCAGTTTGCCCAAGATCATCTCCGTATTTTATCGGGCCTCTACGGCGTATTGAAACCGCTAGACCTTATGCAGCCCTATCGACTTGAGATGGGTACAAAGCTCAGCAATAGACGGGGAAAAAACTTGTATGAGTTTTGGGGAACAACCCTCTGCGATGATTTAAACCAAACCTTAGCCAGCAACGAGACACCCGTTCTAGTGAACCTTGCTTCCAACGAGTATTACAAAGCAGCGAAAGAGAAAAATATTCAAGGCCGCATCATTACACCGGCGTTTAAAGATTGGAAAAATGGTCAATATAAGATGATTAGCTTTTATGCCAAAAAAGCACGCGGATTAATGACGCGCTACATCATTCAAAACAAAATCAAAGACCCCGAGCAGCTAAAAGCCTTTGATTTAGAAGGGTACCGTTTTGCCGATAGCATGTCTGAGGGTGATAACTGGACCTTTATTCGGGACCATGAAGAATAAAACGGTCTTCAAAGCATAAAAAAAGCCAAAGCAAACGCTTTGGCTTTTTGCTATCCAGTTACACCCATTAGTTCTGCTGAATACCTACAATAAACCAATCAGAGTTCGGTTGGCGCATATCACGTGACAAGTGCCAGGTTTCATTAAACTCGGTTGCTTCATCTGTATTTTCTTTCAGCCAACCGTAAAAGTTTACACTCACGATCGCTTCATCTTTTTCTTCGATAAAGTTTGCTATTTCAGCCATCACCGAAACCACTTCAGTTGTCTGGTTTTCAGGATGTTTAGCCCGCTCTTCTTTTAACAAGTTATACATTTCGGGCGCTGTATACGTTTGTATCTCATCCCAATTAGAGTTATCCCACGCTTTTTGTAGGTTAACAAAGTGCTCTTGCGCGCCTGCTAAAAATGCCGTCTGGTTAAACCAAGCCGGTAGTTTAATATCACTCGACTCACCCCAGCCCGAATTAAAGGAGGGCATAGGCTTAAACTCTTTATCTACGTCGGGCGATGCATCACGCGCCATCATAGTCTCATGGGGGTTAATCTCATATTGCTGTGCCCCCTGCGCATAAGGTGACGACTGTGGCTGCGCCGCTTTACGCATAGACATAATTTTATAAATGATAAAAATCACACCCGCGATCAATAAAAGATCCATAAACTGAATGCCATCAAAAGCACCACCAAACAGCAACGCACCAAACAAACCACCCGCTAGCAGACCGGCCATCATGCCGCCAAACCCGCCACGTTTAGGCGCTGTCCCCGCCGCTTTGTTTTGACTATTTGTTGCCGACGACTGCTTTTGAGCAGGTGCAGATTGCGATTTTTTAGGTGAGAAAAAACTTTTACCAAAAGATGAACCGCCACCTAAGCGTTTTGCATCTGCCGTTTCTGCCAGTGGAAGCGTAATAAAAAATACCGCCATCAGTGTGATAAAAAATGTCCGCATCGTGTCTCCTAAGCTTGTTGTTTGTTTGATGATGAATTGCCGGATAGTACAGCGAAATAGATTCCACTGAATATTAATGCCATACCCCATAAATGAAAAGTTTTAACCTGCTCCCCTAAAAACATAACCGAAAGCAACATGCCCCATAAAGGCACTAAATGGATAAATAAGCCTGCACGTTGAGCACTCAGTTTTTCAACGCCATAATTCCAAAAAAGATAGGACAGTATAGAGGGAAAAACAGCCAAATACGCGATTAATAAATAGAGATCACGATTCCATACAATCGGTGCTTGATTCTGCATCTCTAACCACGAAGCGGGTGCTAAACAGATAATCCCAACAATAAGTGTGACTGAGAAAAAAGCAAAACCCGTCATCTCTTTTGGCTTCCACCGCAGAGCAACACTGTAGCCCCCCCAGATGAACATCGCCGTTATAATCCATAGGTCGCCCACATTAAAATTGAGCGTTTTTAATACAGCGAGCTGTCCCTGACACACTAATAATAGTACACCTACAAGAGAAAGGCTCACCCCGAACCATTGTTTACGTGAGGCAGGCTCACGTAGAAAAATAGCACTTAACAGCAGAATCATAATCGGCATGGTTGATTGCATTAACGTCCCATTTAAAGCCGTAGTTGATTGCAACCCTATGTACGCTAGTGTGTTAAAACTTCCTACACTCAACACCCCTAAAAACACTAAGATCGGCCAAGACCTAATAATAGACTTACGGTGTCGGTAGATCGCAGGGAGTGCAAACGGCAGGAGTATCAGTAGCGCACAACACCAACGAATAAACGCTAACGTTATAGGGGGAATATCAACCGAAAACGCACGGGCCAAAACAAAGTTACCCGCCCAAAAAAGCGTGGTTAAAACCAGAAGAAAGTAAGCCAGAAGAAACGCCTCACACCGTTAAAAATATTTTAGTAGAAACCGAGACAGAAGATTATTATTGGCGTCGTTCCCCGTTAAAATGTAGTGCAGCACATTATAGTTATTAACCGTCCACTGCATACGTTTGTTCGCTTTATTTAGCCCACAGACTAAAATCTCGTCTCCCGGCTGAATAATGTCCAGTTCACCCGGCAACATATCAACCAGCTCGCCCCGACGAAGCATTAAAGGAAACGCGTGTAAATTTCGTTTTCGATCATGGGGGTCTTTAAAAAACAGCGATAACTTCAACTCAATCCCTTGTTGTGACGCCTCAATCAACGCCGGCGTTTCCTCTTCGCCAACCACAAAGGCCCAACAATCTAATTCATTTTGGCCAACCACACTGCTCATACGGTTAATTAATGTATGCGCCCATACATCGTCGTAACGGTTTTGCATCTCTTCAATGAATATAGGAACTAACGGCGATTTGAGGTGAGCCAGAACACGGTTAGCAATAATGCGCCCCTGCTCCATCACAAAATCGGCGCGGCTATTTTTAAAAACTAAGCTGTTTTCATGAATATTCTGCCTAACAACCGTCAAAATTTTTGGATTCAGCTCCCGTGCGGTCATGATAATCGATAGGTTATCGGCATCATTAGGGGTACCGGCGACAATACCAACCGCATCCATCACACCCGCTTCCAGCAAAGTACTCGCTTCCGTCCCAACGCCCGTTACCTGATGCGGAATATCCTCGATACTTACCGCATCTACATCCACTACCGTCAGGTCAACCTCGCCCTCATCAAACGCCCGATAGAGTGCGCGCCCAAACCGGCCATGACCACAGATAATCCAACGCCCTTTTGTACGTTGATACACACTGGATAGCGGTCGATGAAAAGGGTTATGTATCCAGTCATAGACCAGGTGCATATACGGCTCATGCGCGGCTAAAGAGAGATATTGCGCATACGTGCGGAACGGATCGACCACTAAATCAGTCCCAAACGAATGTAAGTTAGAGGTTGTTATATCCGACTCAGTACGGCTAATAACCATACGATCAGGGCTTAATAGTTTGCTGGCGATCGCTATAGAGAGGTTAACGTGGTCATCATTCGTCAGCGCCATTACCCCGATACATTTCTCATGCTGTAATCCTGCCGCATCTAAAAGATCAGGCAGAGAGGCATCGGCACACAGAGCCGGCACTGAGATGGAAAGGTCATCCATTTCTAACTCATCAATCCGATCGGGTTCAATATCCAATACCACAACCCGAACATCTCGCTTCACCAACTGACGAACAACAACCCGCCCTGTCACACCATAGCCACAGATTAAGTAGAAAGGCTCATTCATCTTTTTTACAGTGGACGTAAATGAGCGGCGACGAAGCATGCGACCAAATATAGGCTCTTGTAACAGGGCCAGTGCCGTACCTATGCCGTATAACCAAGAGATAACCGTTGCATAGATACAGAATAACGTCCACATGCGCTGGGCAGCAGTAAACGCGTAAGGGATCTCACCAAAGCCAATCGTGGAGCCCATAAAAGAGACAAAATACACCGCATGGAAAAAATCCATATGGTAAACATTGCCTTGATCATCTTGGCCTGGAACTAACACAAAGCCTAAGATCGATATGGAGTACACCACGATCATCGTAATCAGCGGCGTTTTTAAGCGCCGCAAAAAAAGGTAGATCACATTATTCATCGTGAATACTCAACGCCACCATTAAACGTAAACACCATTAACGACGCAGTAAAGCCGTTTCAACCACCAGCAAGACCACTGAAATAATATTGGCGAGTAACGCGCCGCCACTCAGCGAAATAATGCTCGACATCGTCGATGGGTCCATTCCTGTACCGCTAATATGCTCTGCATATCCCCAAATACCCGCAGCAACAATAAGCTGTAGATCAACAACGAGGGAGGTCGCTAACATCAGCGCACCTAAGTGAGTACGGTCACCAAATTTAATCACCGTACAGATCAGGCTTACAACCAGTGCGGCAAAAAATTCAAATACATTATGATGGGCGGGATCAGTAAGATCGCCAATAAAAAAGCCAAAATTAAGAGTTAACGCCAAGACGATGAAAAATGCGAAGATGACCTTCTCTTTGTTCATAGCATCCTTCCTGCAAGCTGAACGAAAATAGTTTTAATGATTGTAACACTGGCGGCTATGAATACCATTGCGATAAGCGTCGCTGCAGAAAAACCTACTTTCCACTGGGAACCCTAGGCGCTATTCTTGGTCACTTAGTTTTAGCTGTAACTCATTTCTTTCTTTAGTGTAAGTAATATAAGGCGCTGTTATATGTTGTTAGCTTCAATTAACCGGGTACAAGCCACCTTTATCGTTGTACTTATAGGTTGTGTGCTGTGCTCATCAAATATCTATGCTGCGGTCAAAAAAAGCCCTATCGACCCCAAACAATACTCAGCGATCACCTTAGACAACCAACTGCGGGTACTCCTCATCTCAGACCCAGAAACAGACAAAGCAGCGGCGTCCATGAATGTGGCGGTGGGGTCCAGTGCAAACCCAAAAGATCGCGCAGGCCTTGCGCACTTTTTGGAACACATGCTGTTTTTAGGTACTGAGAAATACCCTGAAGCGGATGAATACCAAAACTATATTCGATCCCATGGGGGTGGCCATAACGCATATACCTCACAAGAGAACACCAATTACTTCTTTGATGTGACCTCGGACAGTTTAGAGCCTGCGCTCGATCGCTTTGCGCAATTTTTCATTGCGCCGCTTTTTAATGAGAAATATGTAGATCGTGAACGCCATGCGGTTCACTCCGAATACAAAGCGAAAATAAAAGACGATTATCGCCGCAGCTATGCCGCGATAAAGCAGGTAATGAACCAAGAAAACAGCTACAACCATTTTGCAGTAGGCAACTTAGAGACCCTGCATAATGATGAAAAACGTCCCATTCGTAACGAATTGATCGATTTCTACAACCAATACTACTCAGCTAATGTGATGACCTTAGTTGTGCTTGGCAAAGAACCTATCGAGCAATTAGACGCACTCGTACGCAGTAAATTCTCATCGGTTAAAAATAGAAACGCGGCTGAATTTTCAACTGATGCACCGCTGTTTGATAAATCCAAACTGCCGCTACAAGTAAATATTCAAACGGTTAAAGATATTCATTCATTAACACTGACGTTTCCAACACCTGAAAACCGCAGCCACTGGAAAGCAAAGCCTATTTATTACATCAGCAGCTTACTCGGCTATGAGGGCAAAGGCAGCCTGCTCTCTTACCTTAAAGAGAAAGGCTGGGCAACGGGCTTGTCCGCCTCACAAGGGCACGACCTACCCACTGAATCAAGCATTATGATAAACATCCAGCTCACAGAGCAGGGTGAAAACGACTATCTTGATGTCACTCAAGCAGTCTTTCAATATATCGAACTCCTCAAAAAACAAGGGGTTCAAGCCTCCCTTTATCAAGAGGAGAAACAGTTAAGCGAGATCGCTTTTCGTTTTCAGGAAGAAGCTGAACCTATCCATCTTGTCAGCAGCTTAGCCAGCCAAATGCAACGTTTCCCCACTGAGTTGGCCATTTCCGCTAACTACCTTTTTGATAACTATGATTCCGAACTCACCCACCGTTTCTTAGCGCACTTAACCCCAGACAACATGCTGCTCAGCTTAAAGTCTAACCGCGAGCAGAAAGGTAAAGTTGAACACTATTACCATGTTCCTTATACCGAAATCCCTTTCAGCACAGAGATGTTAGCTCGCCTTAAGGTCAATACCATTGACCCAACTATGACGGTTAGAGCAAACAACCCCTTTATTGCTGAAAACCTTGAGCTATTAACATCACAGCCTGCAGTGGACGTTCCACACAAGATCGATGCAGCCGACGGCTTTAGCCTTTGGCACAAGACTGAAACACGCTTTAACATTCCTCAAGCGGATCTATATTTCACACTGCAAACCCCTGTCGCCAACGCATCCCCTGAAAACTGGGTAATGAACAAGCTATATACAGAGCTCCTACAGGAGCAATTAAATGAAACATTGTATGACGCATCATTAGCAGGGCTAAGCACGCAAATATACCCACATATGAAGGGTTTCACTGTCCGTCTGTCCGGCTATAACGACAAACTGGATCTGCTCTTAAACAAAGTAATCGCAGCTATTCAGGCACCTGACTTTCAGCCTGCGCGTTTTGAAATCTTCAAGAAAACCTACGCAGACCGTTTGGCTAATGCGCTCAAAGACAAGCCCTATAACCAAACAACCAATCGACTATATGAGCTATTGCTCCCCCAATGGGATAACGCTAGCCAAACCCGAGCACTTCAACAGGTTGACCTTGAGGCGCTTAAAACCTTTGCAGCCCAACTCACCGCTGCGCCTCGCCTGAAAGTACTGACCCACGGCAATATTGACAACACCACAGCGTTAGCAATGGGTGCAACGATTAAAGCTCAGCTTTTAAAAGCAAATACCCAAGCGGTCACGCCTATTCAAGCCACACAGATCCCTAAAGGTCCGCGCATAAAAGAGACCCTTGAGATCAATCACAACGACTCAGCCATTTCAATGTTGCTACAAGGCGAATCTAATAGTGTAAAAACTCGGGCCGAAATAGCGTTGTTAACTGAAGTGCTCGCCTCGCCGTTCTATAACGATATAAGAACTGAAAAGCAGTTAGGTTATATTGTTTTCGCCACGCCGCTACAGATGAACAAAACCCCCGGCATCGCCTTTATTGTTCAATCTCCTATAGCAAACGCCACAACCCTAGAGAAAAACATTGATCAGTTTCTTGCCCGCTGGAATGAGGAACTACTTAATGTGAGCGCTGAGGAATTGTCCCAGTTTAAACGCAGTGTGATCTCTCGTATTACACGCAAGGATAATAAGTTATCAGCACAAACTAAGCGTTACTGGCGTGAACTGGATTGGCAGGAAACCGATTTTGACACCCGTGAACGTCTCGCCGCTGCGGTAGAAAAGATTACATTAGACGACCTCGCTCGCTGCTTTACAGCGCTACAATCGCGAAGCATAGTGGTTAGCAATACCGGTAAAAAGTTCACCCAAACCACGCCAAGCAAACCCAATACAGCCAGCACGCTGTTTAATCGACTTAAAGCTGAAGGGGTCAATGTACCTGAGGCTTAATCATTAAGGACACGGCAGAAATAAGGGGGGCTAACAACGCCTCTTATTTCTCATCAGGGGTGATAATTTTTCTGTTTTTCTTTTGCAGCTCAATCGGGCGAGCGTAAACGGAGTCCGTATCATCCGGCTTAAGGAAAGCTTCACAACGCTGCCCTAAGAGCACACAGCGCGCCTTTTGCTCATCCCGACTAATTTGCAAGAACACCTTATCTTCACCGGTTAACGCAGGATTGCTGAACTCCCCTCCACTCACCTCACTGAGCATCGATTCCGCAAACGGGATAACCGCAGGCGGAGGCAGATTACTGGGTAACTCTTTAGGTTCAACCTCGACCATCCGCTCTTTATCAAATGCCCCACGACGCCAATTTTTATACGCCGTTTCACCCTTTACCGTACCGTAATAGTCTCCACTGGGGGGCGTTACTTTATATTCTAAAGACGAGATAAACTCCTCCTTGGTGTGTCCCCAAGGGGAGATAACCATAGAGCTCGTCAATAAAATAGGAGTAAGCCAACTAGTAGGCTTCATCAAACGCCTCTTCCAATGGATAAATCGCCTCTGCGTAAACCGATAGTTCTTCAAGTATATGCTTTTTGTTCTCATCTTGATCATGCTCGGAATAAAGCTCGTTCAATCGTTGATAAAACCGCTCCATCGTCAAATGACCGTTTTCGCCTTTAATTAACTTGTCTCGACGATACCCTTCCCATTGCATCTGCTCTTCATGGGTTAGCACAGCGGGACAGTTGCGCGCTTTATAGCGCAGTAACATCTCTTCAAGCCGAGCATCCTGAAACGGCAGATCAATCTCTGCTAATTCACTCGGGCTCGCCATGCGCACTTGATCCATCAGCTTACGATCCGTGGGTGAGAAAAAGCCCCCACTGTATAACATCATGTCTGGATCACTTTCACTCTCAAATGGACTCTCACTATAGATATCGGCAATCTTGCTAGAAAGATCAGTAAAACTTCGCAACATTTGCAGATGAGTACGGCAAGTATCACCATCGATCTCTAATTTTGCTGCCTCTTCCTTATTCAGCATGCCCGCTGGCGCGATAATCGGGCACTTATTAATATGCACCTGTTTCAAAGCGATCTTCGGGTCATTCTCGTTCAATTCCGTATGTTTGGTATAGAGCAGCCGGCGGATCTCCTCCACTGGCAGGCGCATCAGCGGCTCAGGGCTATAACGTAGATCCCACACTAAAATCCCATTTTTATTAACAGGGTGTGTCGCTAAAGGGGCAACAATGGCCGCATTCCCGTGCTGAACTGGGTAGCGTGATGAGATATGCAGCACCGGTTTATGACTAATCGGATCAAGTTGTGCTTGAATTGCCTGTTTCGATCGATTTTTTTGTAGGTAGTCAAACAGCTTAGGTTGCTTTTCGCGTACCAATTTAGCCATCGCGATCGTTGCATAAACATCAGACAGGGCATCATGGGCATGACCATGATCGATCTGGTTGGCTTTCGTTAAATCTTCTAAACGTAAGCTGGGGGAGCCATCTTCATATACCGGCCAATTGATACCCTCAGGCCTAAGAGAGCGGGTTAACCGCAGCATGTCGATAATATCCCACCGGGAGCAGCCATTTTGCCACTCGCGGGCATAAGGATCATAAAAGTTGCGATACAGACCATAACGGGTCACTTCATCATCAAATCGAATGCTGTTATAACCTACACCACAGGTACCCGGCCGCCCTAACTGCTCTATAATTTGCGCAAAAAAATCAGCCTCACAAACACCCTCTTCCATCGCTTTTTGCGGTGTAATACCGGTTACTAAACAGGCGTCAGGGTGAGGTAACTGATCATCGCTCGGCTTACAATAGAACATCACCGGCTCTTCAATAATATTAAGGTGCTCATCAGTACGAACACCGGCAAACTGCACCGGCCAATCCCGTTTTGGATCTACACCAAACGTCTCATAATCGTGCCAAAAAAAGGTTAATGGTGCTTGTGCCATAAAAATATCCTTGAAAAAACAGCAGATCTGATCGCTAGAGCGAGATTTAGCGTCATAGAAGTACTAATATACGTTGTATAAACTCTCTGTCATGCAGATTAACATTTCACTGTTAAGGGTTCACCCATGTCTCATCATCAGGAAGCGATGCAAAAACCATGTCCTTGTGGTTCCAACAAGCCATTTATCTATTGTTGTGACCCTATTGTGCAAGGCCAAAAACCTGCCCCAACAGCCGAAGCTCTAATGCGCTCACGCTATTGTGCATTTGCATTGGGCGCTATCGACTACCTGATCGATACGACAGCGCCTGAAAAACAAGGCCCCAATGATGCAGAAATTCTTGCTGATCAAGTTAAATATACTAACTGGACAGGTCTGAAAATTTTAGAGACTACGCAAGGAAACCGCAATGATGACGTGGGTACGGTTGAGTTTGAAGCTGAGTTTGAAACTGAAGACCAAACCGGCACCTTGTATGAGAAGTCTAATTTCAGAAAAGAAAACGGTTTTTGGGTATATGTTGATGGCGATGTAGAAGTCCGAACCTAATATTTATCAATCAACAGAGAAGTTATCGCTAAAACCGGTGCAGCAAAGGACGTTTACAGCACGTAAAACACCTTTGCTTACACTTCAACAGTGCTTAACCCCCACGAATAGTGTGATCACACATTATTATTAAAGATTTTCATACACGCTCTCTGTGGGCGGCAAAGCTAGGTATTCTGGGAGTCAACACTGAGTCCTCGTGTTAATTCTAAAAAAAATCCTTCCGCTTAGACATTTTCATTTAAAGTCAACGCTGTCAGCGTTTCAAATCTACGTTAGAATATGTGCCCTTATAGGCAGGTGGAGCTCCATCGAATATCTACCTTTTAATACGCGCCTCTGCCAGAGATGTTTAGGACGTTATGTTAGTAAGATTTTTTAAACCCAGTTGGCAACACAGCAAATCAGATAAACGTATTAAGGCTATTGCAAAATTACGTGATACTGATCCCCAATCACAGCCCATCCTCTCTCAATTAGCATTGGAAGATCAGGATGAACTTGTACGTTTGGCCGCTATTGAAAAACTCAATAGCCTTAGCTTACTGACAAAAATCAGTAAACAAACCACTTCGGATACAATTCAACAACAATCGCTACATCGCATTAGTCAATTGATACTTGGCTCCTCTCCAGAGTGTGTTTTAGACGAAAAACTGGTTGCCCTAAAAACAATTGGCGAGTGTAACTTTCTCACTCATATTGTCTTAAATAGCAGCAATGAACAGATTAGACAGCAAGCAATCCAACAATTAGATGATGATTACAGCCTTTTTGTTATTGCCGAAAAAAGCCAACGCGCAGCGGATAGAAGCCAAGCCGCACAACGTATTAACTGCCCAGAAACCTTAGATAAAATCTGTAAAGTTTCACGTAACAAAGACAAAGGGGTTTTTAAAGCGGCACGCGATAAACTTCAGGCCATTGAGGAGCAAGAAGCAGAAAAACGCCAGACTCAAGACTCAATAACCCTGCTGATCAGCAAGATAGAACAACTGAGCGAACAAGCCTTTTTCCCACTCTTTGCCGCCAAGTTATGCGCACTGGTTAGTGACTGGGAAGCCCTATCAAGCCACGTCAACAGCGATCAACGGGCTAGATTTCAACAATACCAACAACAATGCGAACACATATTAGGCGCCGAAGAGACTCGCCTCCAACAACAACAGGCGGAAGAGGCGTTAAAACAAGAGAAGGTCGCTCAAAGCCATCACCTTTATTCAGAATTATGTGTTTTAAAAGAAAGCACCGAAGCGATTCTTGATCAAAATCGCGTCAATGAAGTTGAAAGCCAATTACAAGCGATAAGCGAACAATGGGAAACACTTAAAGCCTTTAGCTCCGAACAAGAGCAGCAAAGCTTTAATAAAATAAAATCCCAGCTGGGCAACTTGCTCGCATGCTACCGCATCTATATCGCGGCATCGGAGCAGATCGACAACCTAACTCACACCCTCGCTGACGACAATATAAAACCCACTACACTGAATAAACAGATGAAGCAGGCCCGGCAGCTACTCAATAAACTGAGCTGGCCAACCCACCATGAAAAACCGACACCACTAGTGCACTTAGAAACTGTTTTAGTGACCGCTCAAGCCAAAATAGACCGTCAAGACCACCAGCAGAGCCAACTCCATGATGAACTCAAAACCCTACTAGACAATCTTACGGAGTCTATCCAACAGGGCGAGATTCGAAACGCTGATAAGTACATCAAAAAAGTAGAACAGATCAATAAGCGTCTAAATGGAAATTTACCGCCAGCGCTGGCCCATAGAGTTAAAGTACTAGGCGCCGAACTGCAAGAGATGCGAGATTGGCAGGCCTATGCAGTTCAACCTAAAAAAGAGAATTTATGCCAAGAGATGGAAGCACTGTCCGCTTCTGACCTCACTGTTCAAGAACGTGCGAATGAAGTGCGCAGAATACAAAAAGAGTGGAAGCTATTAGACGCAACCGATTCAGTGCACTCTCAACAGTTATGGAAGCGCTTCAAAAAAGCATCTGACAGCGCCTATGCCCCGTGTGACCAACATTTCTCGGAACAGAAAGAGCTTCGTATTGCTAATTTAAAACAACGAGAGCTGATATGTGAGCGCTTAGAGCAACTGTCTATTCCGGAAGGTAGCGGTGCCGAGGAGTGGAAACAGTACGAAGAGCAGATCCGTCAGGCAAAACAAGATTGGCGCACCTACTCACCGGTTGATCGTGCGCCAGGAAAAAAACTGCAAGCCAAGCTAGATCTTATCCTTGCTCAATGCGAAGACACACTCAAAACATATCGTGCCGATAACATTGCTAGAAAACAAAACTTAATTGATGAAACCACTCGCTTACTCAATTCTGACAATTTTGCAGAAGCCACTGATACGGTGAAAGCTCTTCAGCAGCAGTGGAAAACCATTGGACCAACACCGCGCAACCAAGAACGAAAACTTTGGAACCAGTTTCGTGAAAACTGCAGCCAGATCTTTGAAGCCTTCTATGAAGGTAAGCAGCCCAACTCAGCCTCAAACTCAATACAGCCTTTATTAGATAACGCCTGTCAGCAGCTTAAAGATATGATGAGTTCAGGCTGCAGCCTCAAAGCATTAGAAGCATCGATTGATCAAGCGCAATCGTATATGACTGAACTCGAAAGCCAAAACTCCTTAGTGCCGGCCTTTAACCAAGACACAGTGCAAACTGCGATAGAGGCTCAGCAACAGCTACAAGAACAGCTACAATCGTTTGAAACCGAGCCCTATTTAGCCTTAGCGCGAAAAGCACACATTTGTGAGCAACTGGAACACGCAATTTTAGACCAATGTGTAACAGAACAACTGCCTAGCATCCAGCTCGCGTGGGCGCAAGAAATAACAACTGAACACCCAATGCAGAACGAAATCGCGGAACGGTTCGCTACTCTACTTAAAATAGCGGAAACCCCTGACGCGTTAGAATCTATTCTGAGCGAACAAGAGCAAAAGCTTAGACAGATCTGCATCCGTTTGGAGATCGCATCATCACAACCCTCTCCTTTGAGCGACCAAGCCTTACGCATGGAATACCAGATGGAACGCTTACAGCAAGCACTTGCTGAGCAGAAGCAAGCGTTCAACCTCGCGGAGATTAAGCAGCTAGAACATGAGTGGCTATGTATTCCTTTTGCCGCTCATATAGAGGAATTTAATGATCGGTTTGAGAGCAAACTCGAACAGATTTTTTAGATGCCGGTGTGTAACTAGTTACGCTATCACCTAAAACCAAAAAAACCCGCTTATCGCGGGTTTTTTAATGCTCAACGGTGTCAATTAAGACATATGTAGACCACCGTTGACGGACATATCAGCGCCTGTAATGTAACCAGACTCATTGTCGCATAAGAATGTACACATACGCCCAATCTCCTCAGGTGTACCAAAACGACCCACCGGAATACCCGCACAGATCTGGTCTTGAATTTCCTGAGCAATTTTAGCAACCATCGCCGTTTTAATATAACCCGGAGATACCGTATTTACCGTCACACCTTTACGCGCAACTTCTTGTGCAAGGGCTTTAGTAAAACCATGAATCCCCGCTTTAGCCGCGGAGTAGTTACACTGGCCAAACTGACCTTTTTGAGCGTTCACAGAGGAGATGTTAATGACACGTCCCCAGCCCTTATCGATCATGCCATTAATGACTAAACGGGTCATATGGAACATAGAGTCTAAGTTAGCACTCATAACCTCATCCCACTGTTCCCAGCTCATTTTCTTAAACTGACCGTCACGGGTAATACCCGCATTGTTAATAAGAATATCAACGGTGCCACCGGTTAGCTCTTCTACTGTGGCGATACACTGCGCACAAGATTCAGCATTGGTAACATCACCATAGGACACTAAAATGTCATAACCGTCTTCTTTCTGTTTGTCTTGCCATGCTTTCGCTTTATCATGATTACCACCGCTGTTATAGCCGGCAACTACGCGAAAACCGTGATCTGCCAATGTGCGGCAAATTGCAGTACCTAAACCACCTGTACCACCTGTCACGAGTGCAATTTTCTGACTCATGCTCATCCCCTTATATCGTATATTTGCTTGTTTGGGTGTTATCTATTTTTATTATGTTTTTATGTTCAATCTCTTGTCCGTACCTTGATCATAATGCCATCTGAACCTAGATAATAGTATGACTTTGGTGGAAGAAAGTTAGCCTACTCCACGTCTATTAACAATGAGTTACATCATATAGTGGACAGATAAAAACGTACGCGGTCGCAACATTAAGAAGCCCGAAGGTGGGCACTCATCGACAGCCAAGCAAGCACAGCAACACAAAGATTAGAAACAACCAAAGCGATAAACATTCCCTGTAAACCAAACAGTTGAGAACCCAACCAAGCAAATGGCACAGTAAACAAAAACAATCGAGCGAGGCTTATTTTCATTGCCATAAATGGTTTGTGCAGCGCATTAAAACTAGACGCGGTAAGAAAGGTAATCGCCTGAAAAGCGAAGCCAAACGGGACAATAAAAATCCATAAAACAATTAAAGATTGAACCGTATTATTCCCACTAAAAAGGGTTGCAACATCTTCAGCCACAAATATAAGAAGAATAAACACTAAAAACTGCCAAAATAATGAAAATCCTATCACCATACGGTAAGCAGATCGCACCCGCTCAACATGCCCAGCCCCTATATTTTGACTAATAAACGGTGGTAATGTCATCGACAACGCCAAACAAACCAGCAAAGCTAACGACTCAATACGGTTCCCGACCCCAAAAGCTGCGACGGCTTCGGGACCATGATGCGCCACAACATAAGTTAAAACGGCCTGAGCAACAGGGGTCATCATATTGGATAACGATGCGGGCAAGGCTATCTTCATCACAGCGTACGCATGCCTTTTCCACCGGCTAAAAACAAAAGGCTGCAACACTAAAAGGCGCTTGTGAACAAAGAGCAGATAAAGGGCCACACAGGTAGTTAAACTCCAAGCGATCACGCTGGCAATCGCCGCACCTTGAATCCCCATGCCCTCAATGGGGCCTACACCAAAAATAAACAGAGGGTCCAATATGAAGTTCAGCAATGATGATCCCGCCATCATTAACGCCGGGGTTTTAGTATCACCCGTAGCCCGCATACAGGCATTACACACCATATTGATAACAAGAAAAACAGACCCTATGAGCCATACCCTCATGTAGGCCTGGATAAAGGGCATCAATGCATCCCGCGCACCCATGGCATAAAACACGGGATCGATCAGTAATTGCAATAAACCACTAATTACAACGACCATGACAGCGATCGCAAGTAGATTGTCCGTCGCCAGTGACTGCGCTTCATCACTTTCGCCCCGCCCCAATAATCTCGCTAATATAGCTGACGTACCAATACCGAGGCCGATTGCTAAACTAATCACCATAAAACAAACAGGAAAGGTAAAGCCTAACGCAGCTAAGGCATCAGTGCCTAAACGGCTGACAAAGTAGAGGTCCGCAAGATTAAACAGCATCAAACTAACAATCCCAAGCATCATGGGAGTTGTCATTTTGACTAAGGTTTTTTGAATATCATCTTCAAGCAGATTGATGCGGATGGACATACATCACCAAAGGAATAAAGTAGCG
Organism: Neptuniibacter pectenicola; assembly: GCF_001597735.1. Taxonomy (GTDB): domain Bacteria; phylum Pseudomonadota; class Gammaproteobacteria; order Pseudomonadales; family Balneatricaceae; genus Neptuniibacter; species Neptuniibacter pectenicola. The sequence goes on along the minus strand of NZ_LUTS01000002.1, from coordinate 61,478 downwards.
CTCAATCCTACGCTATCACTCCCAATAACTGAACGCCCTTTTGTCGAACATTATGTTGTCAATACTCTGTTCAGAGCTTCCCGCACACAGCGGATACTTAGCGTGCAATCGCTTGGGTTTGCACCACTTCCGATTCCTGCAAATCACATAGGCCCGTTTCAGGATCGCAAATAGGCAAAACCACTAAATGGTCCAACTCAATACTAATACCTAAATCTTCACCTACATCATGGTCATGGTGACAAGCGGTAATACAAGGTAAGACTTCGCCATTATCAAGCTGAACATGATAGAGGTAATGGGACCCTCTGAACCATTTACTCACAATTCGACCGGTTAAGGGACTCTCTTCACAATGCTGAATATCATCAGGACGAATCAATAGCTCAACTGGCGTGCCTGGCGCATAACCTAAAGGCTCATCTCCGACTAAACAGCCTAAGACAGAATCAACCGAGTATTCATCTTTAATGGAGGCCTGCAGAAATTCACCTAACCCGATGAAATCCGCCACAAAACGCGTTTTAGGTTCATGATATATATTAAATGCTGTGCCACACTGCTGAATCCGACCATTTTGCATCACCGCAATTTTATCGGCCATCGCAAACGCCTCCATCTGGTCATGGGTCACCAGAATCGCACTCATCTGTTCTTTTCTTAATATGTCCCGTATTTCGGGTACCAACGTTTCTCGTAAATTCGCATCCAGCCCTGAAAACGGCTCATCAAGTAATAAAAGGTCAGGCTTAGGTGCCATTGCCCGCGCTAAGGCAACACGCTGCTGCTGCCCACCGGACAGAGAATGGGGATAACGGTCAGCAATATCAGGAAGCCCTATTAACGTCAATAACTCCTGAACTCTACGTTTTTGATCTGACTTTGACCATTTTTTAATGCCAAACACAATGTTCTCAGAGATACTCAAGTGCGGAAAGAGTGCGATATCCTGAAACACCATGCCAATCTTTCTTTGCTCCGTTGGCACTGTATCTTGTGGATTAGACAGCAGCTGACCACGCATAGAGATATGGCCCGACTTAACCGGCTCAAACCCTGCAATAGCACGCAACAAGGTGGATTTACCGCAACCACTCGGCCCTAGCAAACAACCAATTTCACCTTTATCCAGCAATAAAGACGCATTATGTACAATATCGTCCTCACCATAAGCAAGGGTGACATTCTCTACATTCAGATGTTTTGCTCTATTCATCTCAATCAACTTCCAGCCCGTCCTTTCGCGATAGAACGACTCAATAAAATCACAGGTATCAATCCAACAACCACAATCAGTAATGATGAGGGGGCTGCATCAATCAAACGTTCGTCAGATGCCAGCTCAAACGCCCTGACTGCTAACGTATTAAAATTAAAAGGTCTTAAAATTAAGGTGGCCGGCAGCTCTTTCAGCACGTCAACAAACACAATCAGCAGCGCGGTTAATACTGAGCTTTTCATTAAGGGGACATGTATCTGTTTTAAAACTTGTAGAGGAGTACACCCTAGTGTGCGTGCAGCACCATCGATACTTGGTTTAATCTTACCTAAACCGCTCTGAACAGCCCCCAGCGATACAGCTAAAAACCGTACTGTATATGCAAACAACAGTGCTGCTAAGGTTCCCGACAGAACCAATCCCACATCAGCATCAAACCATTTTTTGGCCGCGTCTATTAACTGATGATCCAACCACGCGAAGGGAATGATCACCCCAATCGCAATAATAGTTCCAGGCAAAGCATAGCCCATACCCGCTGTAGCGACGGAAAACTGCACCACTTTTTTAGGGTTCAAACGGCCCGCATAGGCCAATATAAGCGCAAAACCTACCGCAATAATAGCGGCTAAAAACGCAAGATAGAACGAGTTCCACGCCAACTGAAAAAACGAACCATCAGACAGGTCTGCTTGAGTTAAGCTCCAAAATGCCAACTGACCGGCTGGGATAAGGAAACCAAATAAAATCGGCAGAAAACAGATAAAAAAGGCCACAACCGCTTTCCAACCCGAAAGCGGTATCAACTTAGCTTTAGCTTTAAATTCCGCAGTAGAGTGGTAACGTGATTTACGTCTAGAGTACTTTTCAACAAGCACCAGCAAAGCGACAAAACTTAAAAGACACACCGCTAACTGAGCCGCCGCAACCGCATCACCAAAGCCATAAAATGTTCGAAAAATACCGGTCGTGAAGGTATTAACACCAAAATACTGCACGGTGCCGTAATCGGCTAACGTTTCCATTAATGCTAACGTTAAGCCCGCAATAATTGCGGGGCGAGCAAGCGGTAGGGCTAGTTGAAACAAGCCTTGCCACTGGTTATACCCCAGCGTTCGACTCACCTCTAGCGTACTGGCCGACTGCTCTAAAAACGCAGCACGACTGAGTAGATAAACATAAGGGTAAAGCACAAGCGCCAACATTAAGATGGCACCCATTAATGAACGAATATCAAAAAACCAATACTCACCATACCCAAGCCCCGTTACTTGACGAATCGTGGTTTGAACTGGGCCGGCAAAATCTAACAATCCAGTATAAGTGTAAGCAATAATATAAGCGGGCACCGCAAGCGGTAAAAGGAGTGCCCACGCAAAAATTTTACGTCCTGGAAAGTCACAAACACTGGTCAACCATGCCGTTGGAATCCCAAGTAACAGGACCCCAAAGCCGACCCCCAACATCAATAAAATCGAGTTACTGACATAATCAAACAACACCGTATTGTACAGGTGCGTAAAAACTTCAGCGGAACCACTAAAGACAAAACCCGCAATCACAAAGATAGGCAGGGCCAGTAACAGGGCGATAACAAATGAGCTAGATGTCAGCCAGTTTACGCGATAAGAGGATTTTGATGAGATCACTACAAGCATCTATCCAGTTCAGAAAAACAGAAAACGCCCGCATGAGTATCTGCAGGCGTTAGACGCATAATTCTAACACTTATTAGACTATGAAAGGTTAGAAATTAGGCTTACTTCCAGCCAGCTCTATCCATTAACTCGACAGCCGCACGGTTATTAGTACCTAATTTACTAAGCTCAATATCATCGGCTTTAAACTCACCTAGACCTTTCAATACAGGTGATATCTCAACATTTTTTACCACTGGGTACTCATTATTTTCAGCACCATACCAAGTTTGAGACTCATCCGACGCCATAAATTCCATCAATTTTAGTGCACTCTCAACATTAGATGCATATTTAGTGACACCCACACCGCTCACGTTCACATGTGCACCACGACCCTCTTGGTTCAACCATGCCGTGCCTAATTTGGCAGCAACTTCGTTATCACTCTCTTTTTTGCTGTGGATCAAGCGTGCGTAATAGTAAGTATTAGCAATCGCTATATCACAAACACCGGCTGCAGCAGCACGTAGCTGATCGGTATCACCACCCGCTGGCGGTTTTGCAAAGTTAGCTACAAGCCCTTTCGCCCAAGCTTCTGTTGCTTCAACTCCATTTGCATCAATCATGGATGCTACAAGCGATTGATTATAAATATTACTGGATGAACGAATACAGATACGCCCTTTCCATTTAGGATCAGCAAGGTCTTCGTAAGTGGTTAGCTCAGCAGGATCAACTTTACCTTTAACATAAAAAACCGTGCGCGCACGCTGGGACATACCATACCAGTAGCCATCAACATCTTTCAGGTGTGCCGGTATTAATTTATCTAAGGTTTCACTTGTCGCCACTTGCAGCACACCCGCCGCTTTAGCTCTATGTAAACGTCCCGCATCCACTGTCACAAAAAGGTCCGCTGGGGTTGCGTTCCCTTCAACCTGTAACCGTTTTAACAGCGCATCCGCTTTACCCGTAACAAGATTAACCGTGATACCCGTTTCTTCAGTAAAGCGGTCAAATAAAGGCTTAATCAGCGCCTCTTTACGTGCAGAATAAACATTAACAAGGTTATCATCAGCGGATACAGATAAAGGCAACAACCCTGTAGCAAAAACAGCAGCCATAGCCATTGTAGAAACAACGTGTGTGAATTTCACGGTAAACCCCTTACAAGAACAAAACGTAGAGAGAAGCTTTAAATTAAGTGGGCTAAAATTACCACAACACAAAAGATAATGCTACCGATAAACATTCTCATTTAGATTAAAAGCATTAATTATTGATCTAGATTAGTAGTCGCATCTATTAATATTGCTCGATAAACTAACCACCCCTAACGACCTAGACGCCTATAGCAAAACATATGAATCTAATACTTCTCACTGAGCATGATTTAATAACAGACGAGCAGGTTCAACTCGACGACAGGCGCTTCCAACATATTCGGATGGTGCATAAACCTGAAGTGGGCGCACACCTCAAGGTTGGTATGCTAAACGGTCTACTAGGTACAGGGCAGGTGTTAGCACTATCCGACACAGCAGTGACACTACAGGTTTCTTTCCATAAAACACCGCCTCCTCCCCTGCCTTTAACCCTGCTTTTGGCGCTGCCTCGACCTAAAATGCTCAAACGCATCTTGCAAACCGTAGCCGCTATGGGCGTTAAAGAACTCTACCTTATCAACAGCTATCGGGTTGATAAAAGCTATTGGGGAAGCCCTGTTTTAGAAAAACAGATTATGGAACAGTTATTACTTGGACTAGAGCAAGCAGGTGATTCAATCATGCCCCAAGTACATTTACGAAAACGCTTTAAACCGTTTGTCGAAGATGAGCTCCCCCATTTAGTGGAAGGCACAAGAGCACTCATTGCGCACCCCTATCATGCTGCCCCCTGCCCACCCGCCGAAACAACACAAACCACACTCGCCATAGGGCCCGAAGGCGGTTTTATACCGTATGAGGTTGAAAAATTAAATGAAGCGGGATTCCAGTCGGTCCATATCGGCGAGCGGATTCTACGAGTAGAAAATGCCGTTCCTGCGCTACTGTCGCGCCTTTTCCCTGTCTAACTGCCGAGCGTTGAGCACGCTATAAAAATATTCCCAATCAAATGCAGGCCCAGGATCCGTTTTCCTACCAGGTGCAATATCTGAGTGGCCAACTATTCGCTCATTCGTAATGGCCGGAAATTCAGCTTGTATAGCGATAGTCAACTCAACTAACTGTGCATATTGTTCCGGGGTATAGGGCTCAACATCCGTGCCTTCAAGTTCAATACCGATGGAAAAATCATTACAGTTAGGCACACCTTGATAACAAGACACGCCCGCATGCCACGCCCGCTTATGTAAAGGCACAAACTGAACAACCCGTCCGGTACGCTCAATCAGTAGATGTGCAGAGACCTGCAAATCTTTAATCTCTTGAAAAAACGGATCATCATTGATGGGTAGTTGATTAGTAAAAAATTGTTCAACATAACCTCCACCGTACTGTCCCGGCGGCAAACTAATATTGTGAACCACTAACAGCGAAACAATCGCGGCTTCAGGCCTCTCGTTAAAATTGGGTGACAACAGGGTATCTACACCGAGCAACCCGTCATTTTCGTTTTTTACAACCATCATCCCCTATCCGCTATTACTTAGATTCGTTAGAATTAGCGACCGATTAACTATCACTAATCAATAATAACAGAGGCTAGCCCTCTTTGACCCCATTCTCATCAGGAACTTACTATGTTGAATCGTGCCGATATCCAGCACCTTATTCCAGACGCCGTCACTTACGCACTCCGTGAAGATATTGGTAACGGGGACATTACGGCCCAACTTATTCCTGAGGAACAGACCGCTACCGCCCGCATCATTAGCCGACAAGACGCTGTGATCTGTGGTGTCGATTGGGTTAATGAAGTGTTCAAACAGGTTGACCCTAAGCTAACGCTTGAATGGCAAGTCGATGATGGTGATGTAGTACAGCGGGATCAGGTATTGTTTTATGCTAAAGGCGCCGCTCGCAACCTGCTAACAGCCGAACGCGCCGCTTTAAACTTTTTACAAACACTCTCTGGCACCGCAACCATCAGTAAATTTTATGCGGATAAAGTAACAGGGACCCACGTAAAATTATTGGATACACGTAAAACCCTACCAGGGCTTCGTTTTGCGCAGAAATATGCCGTCACCTGTGGCGGCTGCTTTAATCACCGCATCGGCCTTTTTGATGCCTTCCTGATTAAAGAGAACCATATTATGGCTTGCGGCGGTATTAAAGAAGCCATACAAACCGCACGCAATAATGAGCCAGAAAAACCCGTGGAAGTCGAAGTAGAAAGTATGGAAGAGCTGAAGCAAGCCTTAGAGGCCGGCGCAGATATTATTATGCTTGATAACTTTTCACTTGATGAGATGCGCGCATCCGTAGCACTAACCCAAGGCGCAGCCAAACTAGAAGCATCCGGTAATATTACCGATAAGACCTTGCGTCCCATCGCAGAAACCGGTGTCGATTATATCTCTATCGGCGCATTAACTAAGCATTGCCAAGCGGTTGATTTATCTATGCGTTTAATTGACAACTAAATAGCGGCATTTACCCACAAAAAAAGGCTCAACGGAATACGTTAGCCTTTTAAAATCCAACACGTACTAAAGATACCATCGCGTTAATAGACTGACTTACATGCATCAGATGCGAGTTTTTTCCACTCATCTTCTTTTTGAATTTTAACTACATCGTAGACTTCGACAGACACGGAGCTTATCCCCTTAGAGGCTAAGACTTTACACGCTTTATCCGCTGCCTGGTGAGGATTTGTCTGCCCAGCCAACACACCAATCGCCAACACAGAATCATCATGCCACCAAACAGGACGCGCAGGAAATTCGTCTAATTCAAGTAACTTATTCTCGACAGCACTTTTTATTTGCGGCGACAAAGGCTCCGTAGAGTTTGCAATATACCAAGTCACCCCAACACAAGCGGCAATCAAAATAATTATTATAGTTCGTTTCATTTACAGCATTTCTACTTATCAATAGATTAAATACAAAAAAAAGACGCAAAAACTTTGCGCCTTTTTTCTTGATACTCTAACTTTACACAATTAAGTAATTAGTCACACAAACCTGCATCATCACAAGTAGATGCGCTACTACTTAAACTCCATTGAACAGCCCCTTGAGTCAATAAACCAACAAGAGCATAAGTTTCACCATTCAGACCATTACCAGTGACGGCAGTCGCAGTAATAGTCGCATCAGATGCTGCTAGACCTGAAATAGCTACAGAAGAAACATACTGACCTACATTTGAGCCTGCAAGCGCTTTTGCCACTGTATTATTTCCAGCATCACATGAACTCATACTACCATTTGTTTGCCCGCAAATCTCGAGAGCTGTTTTCACACCACCTGTTGCATTGATTACTTCTGAGAAGCGTGCTTTAGCAGTGTAAGTTTGATAAGCAGGCAACGCAATCGCCGCCAAGATACCGATGATCGCCACAACGATCATCAATTCGATCAGGGTAAAACCTTGTGCTTTTTTATTCATTTCCATTATTTTATCTCCAGCGAAAAAAATTCCTTGGGATCAACCAAGTCCTTTGATTGTAGCGCATTTTTTATGACGCGCCAGTTACCAAATCAGTTTTATCTTATAAACCTTATAGTGCGCATTTTCAAACTATGATGCAAATGCTATTTTATAGGTATGATATGCGTTAATTCATGGAATGATAGTAAGGGGTTATATTTTGCAGCCGAACCAACCACTTAGCGGACTCGCAAAAAGATTAGTTAACGAAGGGGTTTGCTCCGCTGAAGTGGCTGCTGATGCAGCGATTCAGTGCCGTGAAAAACAACAAACATTTATCGCCTATGTTATTGAGCAACGTTTAGTCAGTGCCTATAGGGCAGCTGCCGCAGCATCGGAAGAGTTCGGCATGCCCTTACTCGACCTCGACGCCATGGACATGTCGACCCTGCCCCAAGGCCTCATTAACGACGCACTCATTAACAAACATCATGCGTTGCCCCTCCAAAAAAGGGATAACCGTCTTTTTGTTGCCATTTCTGATCCGACCAATATCCAAGCCCTAGACGAGTTTAAATTTCAAAGCGGCATCACCACCGAAGCGATCATTGTTGAGGAGGACAAGCTCACTAAAGCCATCGAATCCTTCCTCGACAACCAAGACTCCGCCTTAGATGACTTAGAAGATAGCGACCTTGATAATTTAGAGATCGATGACTCACTCCCTAATGCCGCACAAGAAGAATCAGCCGAAGAAGCAGCAAACGATGCGCCCATTGTGCGCTTTGTAAACAAAATTTTATTAGACTCCATTAAAAACGGCGCGTCCGATATTCATTTTGAACCCTACGAAAAAACTTATCGAATCCGCAGCCGTATAGATGGCATCTTGCAAGAGATCGCAAAGCCGCCATCCAACCTTTCATCACGCCTCTCTGCACGTTTAAAAGTTATGGCCCAGATGGATATCTCTGAACGACGCGTCCCTCAGGACGGTCGAATAAAAATGAAGATATCCAAAACTAGAGCGATCGATTTTCGTGTCAACACCCTACCCACCCTCTGGGGTGAAAAGATCGTACTGCGTATACTTGATCCCAGCAGTGCCAAGATGGGGGTGGAAGCGCTGGGCTTTGCCGACTTCCAAAAGGAGATGTACCTCTCCACCCTGCATCGACCTCAAGGGATGGTATTGGTCACAGGCCCAACCGGTAGTGGTAAAACCGTCAGCCTCTATACTGGCTTAAATATTCTCAACACCGAAGAGCGCAACATATCTACAGCGGAAGACCCTGTAGAGATCAACCTCGAAGGTATTAACCAAGTTCATGTCAGCGCTAAAGTAGGCCTCACCTTTGCCGAAGCGCTACGCGCATTCCTTCGTCAAGACCCTGACGTGGTTATGGTCGGTGAGATCCGAGATTTGGAAACCGCTGAAATCGCCATTAAAGCCGCACAAACCGGCCATATGGTGCTATCCACACTGCATACCAACAGCGCACCTGAAACCCTCACCCGACTTAGAAATATGGGCGTCCCCGCCTTTAACATTGCCACCTCTGTGAGCTTGATTATTGCGCAGCGCTTAGGGCGACGCCTCTGCGAAGGCTGCAAAAAACCCATCACATTACCTGAAGTCACCTTACGTGAAGAGGGCTTCACCGACGAAGAGATAAAGAACATGACGCTCTTCGAAGCGAACCACGAGGGTTGCAATAAGTGTAACAGGGGTTATAAAGGTAGGGTTGGTATCTACGAGATGCTCGCGATGTCGCCTGAGATCGCAGAAGTGATCATGCAAAATGGCAACTCGCTAGATATACTCAAGGTGGCCAACACCCAAGGTTTCCAAAGCTTAAGGCGCTCCGGCCTTAAGAAAGTAGCTGAAGGTATTACCAGCCTTGAAGAGATGAATCGCGTCATTAAGACTTAATAACAGGACACATTTGCTATGGCCAACGAAGCCAAGTTACACACATTTACCTGGCAAGGCAAAGACAAAAGCGGCAATGCCAGCAAAGGGAAGGTTGATGCAACCAATATTGCAATGGCGAAGGCTCAACTACGTAAACAGGGTATTCTCCCCTCAAAAGTAGCCAAAGAGAGAGGCGCCAGCTTTTTTAGCGCGAAAAGCAAGCCGATAAAGCCCGTCGATATCGCCTTTTTTACACGCCAAGTGGCCACCATGCTGAAATCCGGTGTTCCTTTGTTGCAAGGCTTAGATATTACCGCCGGCGGGGTTGAAAAAGACAAGTTGAAAGATATCATTTACGGTATTAAAAACGACGTCAATGGAGGGCTTGATTTTTCCACCGCGTTAACCAAATACCCTGAGCATTTTGATGACCTGTACTGCAGCCTTGTCAGCGCTGGCGAGCAGTCGGGGGCACTAGAACAGATGCTCGATCGTATCGCCACCTATAAAGAGAAGCTTGAAAGCCTAAAAGCTAAGATCAAAAAAGCCCTCACCTACCCCACAGCCGTTATTATTGTTGGTATCGTCGTATCGGCGATCTTGCTGGTCAAGGTGGTTCCTCAATTTCAAAGTGTATTTGACAGTTTTGGTGCCGATCTGCCTGCATTTACCCTCTTCGTTATCCACCTATCGGAGGTTGCCCAAGAGTGGTGGTGGATTGTACTTATAGGCATTGCCTTATTCGGCTATGCCTTTAACAAAGCGAAAACAAAGTCTAAGAAATTTAGAGATGCCGTGGACAAAGCGATGTTAAAAATCCCCGTTATCGGGCAGATTTTACATAATGCCTCTATCGCTCGCTTTTCCCGCACCTTAGCAACAACTTTTTCCGCTGGGGTACCTTTAGTGAATGCTCTTGATTCTGCCGCCGGCGCATCAGGCAACGCACTCTACCGAGATGCCATACTCCAAATAAGAAACGGCGTGTCTACAGGGCAATCATTAAAAGATGCGGTCACGATGACCGGCATCTTCCCCAACATGACCGTGCAGATGATCGCCATTGGTGAAGAAGCGGGCTCCCTAGAAATGATGCTAGAGAAAGTCGCTGATTTCTATGAAGAACTGGTAGATAATGCCGTCGACAACCTGTCTAGCCTATTAGAACCACTAATTATGGCGGTCTTAGGGGTATTAGTCGGTGGTTTGGTTATCGCCATGTACTTGCCTATATTCCAGTTAGGTAATGTGGTGTAGCGAACCTTTATTGCTCACTATTGCATAAACGCTCCCTTATAGAATGAGTCACTAAGAAGATTACTGATGACCCTCCTTTCAATTGAACCCGCGTGGGCAATAGCCTACGCTTTTATTTTATCTCTCTGTGTCGGCAGTTTTTTAAATGTCGTTATTCACCGAATCCCCATCATGATGGAACGTGAATGGCTATCAGAGCACGCTACCGAAAACACAGAGCAACAGGACCGATTCAACCTGTCCACTCCCGCTTCCACCTGCCCCCAATGCGGACACAGGATTCGATGGTATGAAAACATCCCCCTCATCAGTTATCTTTACCTGAGAGCAAAATGCTCATCATGCAGCTTACATATACCCTTCCGCTATCCCTTTATTGAGCTGTTAACCGCCATAAGCGGCGCCGCCATCGTCTACATCTATGGCGTTAATATGACTAGCTTGAGCCTAACACTACTGACCTGGGGCTTAATCTGTCTTATCTTTATCGACATTGACCACCAGCTTTTACCCGACCGTATTACGCTACCATTACTTTGGCTGGGGTTATTATTTAACAGCTTTAATCTATTCACCACTCTGGAAAGTGCAGTATATGGGGCAGTCGCGGGCTATCTAAGCTTATGGAGCGTGTATTGGGTATTTAAGCTTCTTACAGGCAAGGAGGGTATGGGCTATGGTGATTTCAAACTACTGGCAGCCTTAGGCGCTTGGGCCGGCTGGGCCCAACTACCCCTTATTATCTTATTAAGCTCCCTTGTCGGTGCGATCTTAGGTCTTGCGATGATCGCAGCAAAAAAACATGAGCAACAAAACCCGATCCCCTTCGGCCCCTATCTTGCCATCGCAGGCTGGATTGCTCTGATTTGGGGTGACTATATCACCGGCACCTACCTCCAATTTGCAGGCTTATAGATGTTGATTGTCGGCATAACAGGCGGAATCGGCTCTGGAAAAAGCGCAGTCACGCGCGAATTAGAGCAATTGGGTATTGAGGTGGTTGACGCTGATATTGTTGCACGTGATGTTGTTAAACCGGGTGAAAAAGCGCTCGAGGATATAACGGCTCACTTTGGTAACCATCTGCTCACAAGCGCTGGCGACCTAAACCGTGCTGCACTCAGAACGCTAATATTTGATGATCCCGCCGCCCGTAAATGGTTAGAAGAGCGCCTTCATCCGATCATCAGGGAGCGTATAGTTCAGCAATTAAACAACGCACAATCACCCTACGTGGTGCTCGCATCACCCTTACTACTTGAAACAGATCAGCATCAACTCACGGATCATATTGTTGTTGTCGATGTACCTGAAGCGATACAGATCACACGCACAGGTTCACGCGACAGCAACAGCGCAGCGCAAGTAAAAGCAATTATTCAAGCACAAATGCCAAGAGATCAGAAGATAGCAAAAGCAAATACAATCATCGATAATAGCGCGGACTTGGCAACCCTTAAAACCAAGGTGGTTGGCCTACACGCCAAACTACTCACACTCGCTAAACAGGCTCCCAACTGTGACTAAGCCCAAAGTAAAATGCCCAACCTGCCAGAAAAAGCAGGTATGGAACAGTGACAACCCTTTTAGACCTTTTTGCAGCGAGCGCTGTAAATTGATTGACCTTGGCGCTTGGGCCAATGAGGAATATCAAATTCCTGAATCAAAATCCGCCAGCGATTACAGCAGCGCAGAAAATGAAGAACAGGTTGACCGAGACGGTCCTATCCCTTTTGACCCTGAGACCATGCACTAATCCCCGCTATACCTTGCGCTCCACAGCCAATCGCCTGTTCGAGGACGTGCTTATCAAGCCCTCCTAAGGCGTATACCGGTATCGCACACTCATCAACCATCTGCTGGAATATCGGCCACCCTAGCGGTTCAGTCTCTGGATGTGAACCTGTACTAAGTACAGGTGACAGGGTTATAAAATCTATATTTTTAGCAAGCGCCCGATCCAGCTCTGCGCGATTATGGCAGGAAGCACTTAACCAGCGCCCAGAAAACTGATCTCGTCCCTGCAGTTCGGACAACCGAGAGGCACTCAAGTGCAAGGCATCCGCCTGCAGTGCCGTAGCCAGCTCAAGCGAACAGTTCACGATTAGAGGGATTGATGCGGATGCAAGCATGCCATTAATCCGCTGATATGCACGTTCAAACATATCGTCAGACAGGATATGGTTTCTTAACATCACCCCCTGAGCGCCACAAGATAGCGCCTGCTCCACAAAATAAACTAACCCATCAAGCGTGGTAAAATCAGGTGTGATAGCGAGCATTGTCGGTAAAAGACAGGCATTAAGAATCGGCTGATTCGCTGCAGGAAACGAAAAATGATCCATCTCCGCTTTTGCTACCCACTTTATGGGCTGCCCCTCTTTACCCCACGCCTCGCCAGTGAAGCGAGTAACCTCAAACACATCCAACAATACAGATTTATCACTGTAATGATGAGGCACCTTTATGAGCGGTCTAGCCTCCGTCACCTCTATCCCCAGCTCTTCATAAAGCTCTCTCGATAGGGCCGAAAGTGCACTTTCACCTTGCTCCACCTTACCGCCCGGAAACTCCCACAAACCACCTTGATGCTGCGCTTCAGAACGTTTTGCTATTAACACCTCTCCTGAGAGATTTGTAATAACCGCCGCGGCAACATGAATTAATTTACGGCTCATTTATCTGCAACGCCCGTTAAACAACACATAGTCAGTAGCATACAGGCATCCATTAGCTGCGATAATCTGCATTAATACTCACGTAGTCATGGGATAAATCCGTTGTCCATACCGTTTCAGTCACATCACCACGGTTCAACACAACTCTAATTAGGATCTCTTCACCATCCATCACTGCCTGTCCTGCATCTTCGGTATAGCCGCTATCTCGACCACCTTGACTAACAATACAAACATCACCTAAAAAGATCTGTAGCGCGTTCAAATCTAAATTTTCGATACCGGCACGCCCGACAACAGCCAAGATACGTCCCCAGTTTGGATCAGAAGCAAAAAGTGCAGTCTTAACTAACGGAGAATGGGCAATATCAAAAGCAGTCCGCAACGCCTCTTCTTGACTCGCGGCGGATTCAACGCAAACGGTAACAAACTTAGTAGCGCCCTCACCGTCCCTGATGATCGCATGGGCAAGCGTTTGCATCACTTCAGTCAATACCTGTTTGAACGCTAAAAACCCCTCTTGATCGCTTTCAGAGACAACCAAACCCGATTTACCCGTTGCCACCAGCATGCAGGAGTCATTCGTTGACGTATCACCATCAACAGTAATGCGATTGAATGAACAATCAGTTGCATCAATCAACAACTGCTGCAGTAACCCCGCCTCTACCTCAGCATCAGTCGCAACATAACCTAGCATCGTTGCCATATTAGGCTTAATCATGCCCGAGCCTTTAGATATACCCGTCAACGTCACGGTTTTACCCTGATAGACAAACTGTTTCGAGCAACCTTTCAGCCGTGTATCAGTAGTTAAAATACCTTCCGCCGCATCGTTCCAGCCATCCACTGACAACGCCTCTTTCGCCTTAGGCAGTGCTGCTATAAGCTTCTCAACCGGTAGTTTTTCACCAATCACCCCTGTGGAAAAAGGCAATACAGATGCGGTATCGGTATCGCACAACGTCGCAACCGCCTCACATGTGGCGACCGCATCCTGCCATCCCTCTTGTCCTGTGCCCGCATTCGCATTCCCTGTGTTGACGATAAGATAGCGGGCGGCTGCTTTACTTAAATGATCTTTACATAGCTGAACCGGCGCAGCACAAAAAGCATTTTTAGTGAAAACACCGACAACGCTGGCATCATCACAAATACGCATGAGTACAACATCTTTACGACCCGGCGTTTTAATACCGGCTGACGCGGTACCTAGTTCAAACCCTTGTACCGGATGCATTTTACTTGGAAAGGTTGCGGGACCAACGGCCATTTAAATTTTCTCCTTTAGCGCAGAAAGCAGCCAACAGGCTGCTTTCTTAACTGTCTCAAACTGTATAAAAGTTATGTGGATAGTTTACCGTGACACTGTTTATATTTTTTACCGGAACCACATGGACAAGGCTCATTTCGACCCACCTTACGTCCATCTCTTACAAACGTTTCACCCTGTTCATCTGTAGATTCAGCGTTATCGTCGTCAGACAGCGCGGAACTCTGATCATGGGTAAAATCCATCTGCTGATTTTCAGCCTGCTCACGGCGTAATTGCTCCATCGCCTCAAGCTCTTCAGGTTGCTGCACCTGTACATGACAGATAATACGAATAACATCACGTTTAATATTATCCAATAGCTCCTGAAAGAGATGGAACGATTCACGCTTATATTCTTGTTTAGGGTTCTTCTGAGCATAACCACGCAAGTGGATACCTTGTCGCAGATGATCCATGGTTTGTAAATGCTCTTTCCAAAGCGTATCAAGCACTTGTAGCATAACTTGCTTTTCAAAGTTACGCATAGTGGACTCGCCCACCTGCTGCTCTTTCTGCTTATAAACCGCTAAGATCTCGTCCTGAACTTTTTGATACAAGGTTTCTTCGTGCAGACTATCATCTTGATCAAGCCACTCTTGAACAGGTAACTTCACTGAGAAATCCGCTTCAAGTGAGCGCTCAAGCCCCGCAATATCCCATTGCTCTTCTAAGCTTTGCGGTGGCACAAACTCACTAAATTTACTTGCAACAACCTCTTCACGCACCGCATTAATCGTTTCAGAGATATCATCCGTTGCCATGATTTCATTACGCTGTTCATAAATAACCGTACGCTGATCATTCGCAACATCATCATACTCAAGTAATGATTTACGAATATCAAAGTTACGACCCTCAACTTTGCGCTGCGCTTTCTCGATAGCATTACTTACCATCTTATGCTCAATCGCTTCACCACGTTCCATACCCAGTGCTTGCATCAACTGGCGAACACGATCTGATGCAAAAATACGCATAAGGTCATCTTCCAACGAAAGGAAAAAGCGCGACGAACCTGGGTCACCCTGTCGACCTGCACGACCACGGAGCTGGTTATCAATACGGCGTGACTCATGACGCTCTGTACCAATAATATGTAAGCCACCGTTCTCGAGTACTTGCTTATGACGCGCTTCCCAAGCCGCTGTTACTTCAGCAATCTGTTCATCAGTTGGGTTATCAAGCTCAGCCAGTTCTGCTTCAAGTTTACCGCCGAGAACAATATCCGTACCACGACCTGCCATATTGGTTGCGATCGTTACCGCACCAGGACGGCCCGCTTGGGCAATGATCGATGCTTCACCACCATGGTTCTTGGCATTCAATACATTATGTACAATTTTCTCTTTCTTTAAGAGCGTAGAGATCAGTTCAGACGACTCAACTGACGCGGTACCCACCAAAACGGGACGCAGCGCTTCCTGACAGGCACGAATCTCTTTCACTATCGCTTCGTACTTCTCTTCTACACTCATGTAGATAAGATCATTTTCATCTTTACGTGAGATAGGCTTGTTCGTTGGAATTACAACAACATCTAAACCGTAGATCTGACGAAGCTCAAACGCTTCAGTATCAGCGGTACCGGTCATGCCTGAAAGTTTTGAATATAAACGGAAGTAGTTCTGGAAGGTTGTAGACGCAAATGTCTGGCTTTCGTTCTGTACCGACACGCCCTCTTTGGCCTCAACTGCTTGATGTAAGCCTTCAGACCAACGACGGCCTTGCATAATACGACCGGTATGCTCATCAACAATGACAACTTCATTGTTTTGTACAATATAATCAACATCTTTCTGGAACAGGTAGTGGGCACGCAAGCCCGCCAACACATGATGCAGCAAGTTCAGGTTATGAGGGGCATAAAGACTTTCCCCTTCATTTAACAACCCTTGTTCTGTTAACAATTCCTCAACAGCAGCATGACCCGCTTCGGTAAGCTCAACCGTACGATTCTTTTCATCTACCGCAAAGTGCTCACTAATATCTTGTGACTCATCTTGCGGATCAATCTCACCATCAAACTTTTTCAGCTGTGGAATCAGCTGATTAATCGTGACATACATCTGCGAGCTATCTTCGGCTGGGCCAGAGATAATCAAAGGTGTACGCGCCTCATCGATAAGAATCGAGTCGACCTCATCCACAACCGCAAAGTTAAAGTCTCGCTGTACCTTCTCATCAAGACTAAACGCCATATTGTCGCGAAGGTAATCAAAACCAAACTCGTTGTTCGTTCCATAGGTAATATCAGCGGCATAAGCAGCGCGCTTAGTTGCGGGGTCTTGTCCCGAAAGCGCAACACCTACCGTCAAGCCTAATGCTTCATACAATGGACGCATCCACTCGGCATCACGACTCGCTAGATAATCGTTGACAGTAACAACATGCACACCCAAACCAGTTAACGCATTTAGATACACTGCAAGCGTTGCCACAAGGGTTTTACCCTCACCCGTACGCATCTCAGCGACTTTGCCATCATGCAATGTCATACCACCGATTAGCTGTACATCGAAATGGCGCATCCCCATGACACGCTTGGACGCTTCACGAACAACAGCAAACGCTTCCGGCAACAACTGATCAAGGTCGGCACCCTCATCAAGACGCTGACGAAACTCAACAGTTTTCGCTGCCAGTTCTTCATCTGTTAGTTTTTCAAGATCGACTTCTAATGCATTAATCGCCTTAACGATTTTACCCATGCGCTTGAGTTCACGATCATTCTTACTACCAAAAACTTTTTTTAACAATCCTGTCAGCATATCTCGACTTATACCTATGAAGTCTAAAACGATCCTCGACTCTTTTCAGAGGAGGAAAAAATTAACTCAGCATTCTACCTTTATTTGGGGCAGAAATTGAATCTAAAAGGGCGAATTAATAAAAACCTTACATAAAATGCAAAAAAAAACCGAACATAGAGTTCGGTTTTCTTATAAATCAGGGATCAGAGCGCTAAAATAGGCTTTTGATAAGAGATAGGTGCACTTTCTTCATTATCTTCAAATGTAACGATCTCCCATGCATCTTCATTCGCTAGCAGCTCACGTAATAGGCGGTTATTCAGGTAATGGCCTGACTTATCTCCATAAAACTCACCGATTAAGCTCTTACCTAAAAGGTAAAGGTCGCCAACGGCATCAAGCACTTTATGCTTAACAAACTCATCATCATAACGAAGGCCGTCTTCATTAAGGATACGGTAATCATCTACAACAATGGCATTATCGAAGCTACCACCTAGCGCAAGATTTTGTGAGCGAAGGTATTCATAGTCGCTCATAAAACCAAATGTACGGGCACGGCTTACTTCTTTAACAAAGGACGTACTGGAAAAATCTAAAGATGATTCCATTTTTCGCCCTTCAAACGCAGGGTGATCAAACTCAATTTTGAAGCCTACTTTAAAGCCGTCAAACGGTTTAAACGTAGCAGATTTCCCGTCTGATTCAACAGTCACTTCTTTAGTAATACGGATAAACTCTTTCGCAGCATTCTGCTCTTCAAGGCCCGCAGACTGAATAAGAAACACAAATGGCGCAGCACTGCCGTCCATAATAGGTACTTCTTCAGCACTTAACTCAACATAAGCATTATCAATACCTAACCCCGCCATCGCGGACAGTAAATGCTCGACAGTAGCGATACGCGCACCGTCTTTAGCCAAGTTTGTAGACAACGTTGTATCGGCAACGTTATGCGCGTGCGCCAAGATTTCAACCATAGGGTCTAAATCGACGCGACGGAATACTATGCCTGTATTGACAGGTGCTGGTTTCAGGGTCAGATAAACTTTCTGACCTGTGTGTAAACCAATTCCTGTTGCTTTAATGCTGTTTTTTAACGTTCTCTGCTTAATCATGCCATCTGCCAAAAATAAAAAGGGCCATACTACCGCGCGATATTAACAAAGAAATCATCTTTTAGAAAGATAAATCCTTCCCCCGAAGCGTTTGCCTAATATTAGTCTGCCTGCTTTCTTAAGAAAGTAGGAATATCTAAATAGCCCGCATCACCTTCTGTACCCGTTTGTTTCAGTACATCTTCTGTGAACTCTGCAGGACCATCTAACGCTTCATTCTTTCTTCTACGAAGAATAGTAGGCAAGTCAATTTGTTCTAAGTTCAAACTTCCGTCTACTTTTTTCATATTGTCTTGAACAGGACGTACGGCTTCTTGCGGCTTATCCAACCCCGTTGCAACCACCGTTACCTTCAATTCGTCAGACATACCGGGTTCGATAACCGTACCAATGACAATGGTGGCATTTTCAGAAGCGTACTCTTCGATCTGATTACCAACCTCAGTAAACTCGCCTAGGCTTAAATCCATGCCTGCGGTGATATTGACCAAAATACCACTGGCACCACGAAGGTCTACATTATCAAGCAATGGGCTTTTAATCGCTTTTTCTGCCGCTTCCGCTGCACGATTTTCACCTCGAGCATGACCCGTTCCCATCATCGCCATACCCATTTCGGACATCACCGTACGTACATCGGCGAAATCCACGTTAATCATACCTGGGCGCGTAATTAGATCAGAGATACCTTGTACCGCCCCTCTAAGCACGTCATTTGCGGACTCAAACGCATTCAACAAACTACAATTGCGCCCAAGTACCTGCATCAATTTTTCATTTGGGATAATGATTAGCGAGTCAACACTCTCACGCAGCTCTTTAATGCCATCGGCGGCAATCGACATGCGCTTGCGGCCTTCAAATGGGAACGGCTTCGTCACGACAGCAACCGTTAAAATTCCCATATCTTTCGCCACTTCAGCCACAATAGGTGCTGCACCTGTACCGGTACCACCCCCCATACCTGCAGTAATGAAGACCATATCTGCGCCTTTCAGCATTTCGCCAATACGATCTCGATCCTCCATAGCCGCTTGACGACCCACTTCTGGATTTGCCCCTGCGCCTAACCCTTTAGTCAGGGCATTACCAAGTTGAATGACCGTCTGAGAAGACATTGATGAAAGCGCCTGTGCATCTGTATTCGCACATACGAATTCAACTCCCTCAAGATCACCACTTTCCATGTGCTTAACGGCATTGCCGCCACCGCCACCAACACCAATCACTTTGATCACTGCATTTTGTGGAACGCTATCTAACAGTTCAAACATTGTTAGCTCCTTTAGTGCTCAACCAAGCACTATCCCCTAATTCGCTGCCAAACATCATTAACAGCCGAAACATTAAAAATCGATTTAAGCTGGCTTAATAATTACTTTTAAACCAAGCTTTCATTTTTTCTAAAACACCTATCCGTGGAGCAGAGGCTACATCTTGATTAACCGTCTCTACACTACCGCCTACATGGTCATGCTGTGCATACTGCAACAACCCTATACCTGTGGCATAGATAGGGCTGTTAAGAATATCTGCCATTCCCCGCACACCATGAGGTGATGCTAGGCGTACCGGCATATGGAAAATCTCTTCTGCCAGTTCAATCGCCCCCTCCATTTTTGAGGTCCCTCCCGTTAAAACGATGCCGGCCGCAACCAGATCCTCAAAACCACTGCGACGCAGTTCTGCTTGGATCAGGCTAAACAACTCCTCGTAACGGGGCTCTACAACTTCAGCCAACGCTTGTCGGGACAAATCTCTGGACGGTCGATCGCCTACACCGGGCACTTTGACGGTTTCACTACCGGTCGCAAGTTGAGCCAAGGCACAGGCATATTTAATTTTTATCTCTTCCGCATGTTGAGTCGGTGTACGTAACGCCATAGCGATGTCATTAGTCACCTGGTCACCCGCTATAGGGATAACTGTGGTGTGCCTAATTGAACCACCGGTAAAGATAGATATATCGGACGTACCGCCACCTATATCTACCATACACACGCCGAGCTCTTTCTCATCTTCCGTTAACACGGAATAACTCGATGCCAACTGCTCAAGGACTAAGTTATCAACCTCTAGGCCGCAACGACGGACACACTTCTCAATATTTTGAGCCGCATTTACAGACCCCGTCACTAAATGGACTTTGGCCTCTAAACGAACACCCGACATGCCCAACGGTTCTTTAATACCTTCCGAACTGTCGATCTCATACTCTTGCGGCAAAATATGTAGGATCTTTTGATCCGCAGGAATCGCAACCGCCCTAGCCGCATCAATAACACGCTCAAGGTCATATTCAGTCACTTCTCGATCACGTACAGCAACAATACCGTGCGAGTTCAAACTACTTATATGACTACCGGCGATGCCAACGGTGACCGAATGAATTTTACACCCAGCCATCAACTCAGCCTCTTCAACCGCGCGCTGTATTGAACTGACCGTCGACTCTATATTTACAACAACGCCTTTTTTAAGCCCCCTTGATGCGTGAGAGCCGATGCCTATTATTTCGATGGCACCATCAACACCGATCTCACCCACAAGGCATAACACCTTAGATGTACCGATATCCAAGGCAACAATCATATTGTTATCCATCGAATTACTCATTTTCCTTACCCTGCATTTTCATCTTCGGGTTTTTCTCGCCACTTAACCGCTACACCATGGGTATAACGAATATCAATTGCTTCTATCTCATCAACCTGTTTTGACAATCTCAGCTGATAGAGATCCAAAAACCGCCGCAAACGCTCATTAATCGCTTCGCGTCCCACTGTCACCTTAATCTGGTTGTCTAGCTCAAATGTCCACGCACCTCGAGCTTCCAAATTAAGGCTTACCACATTCAGTCCTACCTGCCTCAGCATCTGACTCAGGTCATGAAACTGGGCCATCACTCGCTCGGTTTCAGGGGCCGGGCCACTTAACCGAGGTAAGCTGAGGTATTCATCTTTCAACTCAGGCCAAAAGATATCACCCTGATGATTAAGTAAGCCCCGTTCACCCCACCGTGCAACAGGAACTTCCTCTTCAATGTTAATCACCAGGCGATTAGGCCAATCACGCTTAATCGCAGCGACACGTACCCAGGGGTGTTCACTAACCAGCTCCCGAATAACTACAATGTCAGCGCTCAACAACCCATGTTTTAAACCGGTTCCTATATCTTCAGCCAACGCTTTACGATCTAAGTGCTGAGCCGTACCAATAATAACAATCTGTTCTACCGGCCTATCCAACCACGCCCATACGTTATAACTCACCCCCCATAACACACCGATAAAGATCAGTAGTGATGAGATCGTCCCAAAAGGCTTCCACCAGCGGTCAAAATCACCCGCTGTCTTTAACGTACTTTCTGTCTTATCAGCCAACGCCTCACGGCTTGCGCCTCGAGGAAACAAAGCAGGTTCAACATCAACCTCCTCCGTCTCTTTTCGCTTCAGAAAGTCGAAAAGCGCCATATCAGTGAGCCGTCTTTAAAATTTCTACAACCAATTGCTCAAACGAAATACCCTGCTGTTTAGCGGCCATCGGCACTAAACTATGATCCGTCATCCCGGGCGCAGTATTAACTTCTAATAACTGAAACTCGCCATGTTCATCCTGCATAACATCCACACGCCCCCAACCTGCACAACCTACAGCGGCAAACGCTTTTTCTGCGAGGTCGCGTAACGCTTTATCTTTTTCAGCGCTCAAACCATGGTCAAACCGATACTCTGTATCGTTTGCTACATATTTAGCATCAAAATCATAAAACTCATGGTTGGTCACCAGTAAAATGGGAGACAGCGCCTTTCCATCTAATACCGCAACTGTATATTCATCACCACTCATCCAGCGCTCAGCAATAACTGTGCGATCAAAACTTTCGGCGGTTGTTAATGCATCCGCTAATTCCGCACGACTGCGCACCTTACTCATACCGATGCTGGAGCCCTCATGTGCAGGTTTCACAATAATCGGAGTACCTAAACGCGTAATCACCTCATCTAAGGACTCATGTTGACCACACACTGCAAACGGTGGTGTTGGTAAACCCGCACCTAACCACAGCTGCTTTGTACGCAACTTATCCATACCGATTGCTGAGGCTGCTACGCCGCTACCGGTATAAGGTTTACCCAGCATCTCTAACGCGCCCTGCAGAGTTCCATCCTCACCACCTGGACCATGAAGAATAAGAAATGCACGATCAAACGCTTCCTCTTGTAACTGACGCAAGGGCTCTAAATCTGCAGACTCACCGTATAAATCGATTCCAAAAGCCTCTACACCCGCACGTTGCAAACCCGCTAGCACGGCTGCACCACTTTTTAAAGACACGGCGCGCTCAGATGAGTTGCCACCATAAATGACCGCAACACGCCCAAAACTCGCCTTTAAATCTGAATCGATCACAAAACTCATCTATTTCAATCCTCAGCAACTAAAGACAACTGGTTTAACTGGTGCGCCAATGCAGTAATGTCACCTGCACCTTGCGTAAGCAGTAGATCGCCTGGCTGCAAAATACCTTTTAGAACATCTGCCACTAAATCTTTATCACTCACAAAAACAGGGTCAATACGGCCACGCTGACGAATACTGCGACATAAACTTCGGCTATCCGCCCCCGCAACAGGCTCCTCTCCCGCGGCATAAACCTCTAGCAACAACAAAATATCGACTTCAGATAAAACCTCAACAAAGTCTTCATAAAGATCACGTGTACGGCTATAACGATGGGGCTGATTGATCATAACTAGACGCTTATCAGGCCAACCTTCGCGAATCGCTTTAATCACCGCGCTTACTTCACGTGGATGATGTCCATAGTCATCCACCAGCATCGCATTCCCGCCTTTAACCGCCACTTCACCCAAAACTTGGAATCGGCGACCGACGCCTTCAAACTTAGTAAGGGCCGCACAAATCGCCTCATCAGAAATACCTTCATCAGTAGCGACAACGATCGTCGCTAAGGCATTCAACATATTATGATGACCCGGCATATTTAACGACACATTAAGGTCCGCAAACCCTTCAGGACGTTTAACGGTGAATCGAGTAAACATCCCCTCTTGGCGAACATTTTCTGCTCGATAATCCGCATCATCAGACACGCCGTAAGTTAATACAGGGCGGCTAACCTCAGGCAAAATATCTCTCACAACAGGATCATCAATACACATCACGGCTAAGCCGTAAAAAGGTAAGTTATGGAGAAATTCGATAAAGGTTTTCTTCAAAACAGAGAAATCATTACCATAGGTTTCCATATGGTCAGCATCAATGTTCGTCACAATGGAGACCATAGGTTGCAGATGCAAAAACGAAGCATCGCTCTCGTCAGCTTCAGCCACAAGATAACGGCTTGTTCCCATTTTGGCGTTTGTACCCGCACTATTTAAGCGCCCACCGATAACAAACGTTGGATCTAACTTACCTTCCGCAAAAATAGACGCCAATAGACTTGTCGTTGTTGTTTTGCCGTGGGTACCCGCAACCGCTATACCATGACGGTAACGCATTAACTCAGCCAACATTTCGGCTCGGCGAACAATTGGAATTCGCTGGCCACGCGCTGCTTTGACTTCAGGGTTCTCTTCATTAACCGCAGTCGACACAACAACAACATCAACACCTGACACATTCTCAGTCGCATGACCAATAAAAATGGACATACCCAACTTCTCAAGGCGATCCGTCGTCGCTGACGCTTTTAAGTCAGACCCTGAAATCTGATAACCTTGGTTAAGCAAAACCTCTGCAATGCCACACATCCCCACACCGCCGATACCGATAAAGTGAATACGGCTGATACGGCGCATTTCGGGTATTTCAAATCGTGTAAAAGCATTTTGTTGTTCCATTATTTCATCGCCTCAAGACAAACGTTTGCGACCCTATCACTTGCTTCAGGTTTACCAAGAGCACACGCTTTATTTGCCATTTCAATCAACGTCTCACGCTGATTTAACTGTTCTGTAAGTAAACGTTTCAAAACATCTCTGCTCAAATCGTTCTGCTGCACAAGAATCGCAGCACCATTATCTGCCAAAAACGCAGCATTCTTTGTTTGGTGATCATCAACCGCATAAGGAAAGGGAACCAAAATAGATGCAACACCTGCAATACTCAGCTCACTGACGGTTAACGCCCCAGCTCGACATAACACAACATCAGCCCAACCGTAGGCCTCATCCATTGCATCAATAAACGGCTCCACCCTACAGCCATTAATATTAAATTTTTTGTAACGCTCTAACGTCTCTTCAATATTGCGCTTACCCGTTTGATGCCAAACCTCTGGGCGCTGCTCTTCAGGGACCTCAGCCAATACCTCAGGCAGCAGATCATTCATCGATTTAGCCCCTAAGCTCCCCCCAACAACGAGCAACCGAATGTTCCCATTACGCGCCGCCATCCGTTCAAGGGGCGTACGCATCTCTAATATGGACCCTCTCACCGGATTCCCGACAGATTCGGTAGCTACACGACCTTTAAACGCCCCTTTAAACGCTTCCAACACCCGCGTAGCAACCTTAGATAACGCTTTATTTGTCATACCAGCCACAGCGTTTTGCTCATGGATGATTAAAGGAATTCTCATCAGCCATGCCGCAACGCCTCCGGGGCCAGATGCAAAACCACCCATACCAAGCACAACATCAGGCTTCACCTTTCTCACAACCTGTAGTGCCTGCCATAACGCAATAATCAATTTAAACGGCGCTAACAACAGGCTGAGTTTCCCCTTACCTCGCAAACCTCTCACTTCAATAGAGTGCAACGTCAATCCAGCAGCCGGCACTAAATCCGCTTCAATACCGTGACGAGATCCCAGCCACTCGACATGCACACCTTGAGCCTGCATTTTTTCTGCCGTAGCAAGCGCAGGAAACACATGCCCTCCCGTTCCTCCTGCCATAACCAAGGCAACCGGTGTTTTACGCTGACTCATACATGCACCTTTTGCTGAACCCTTTCATTAGACCGTTTTTTCGCTGCACCATCGGACGTATTCGACTTCCCTTTTGCACGTGTAGCCGACAGATCAAATCGGCTTTTCTTTAGTTCGTAATCAATTCTTAAAATGACCGCTAACATGGCACAACTAACCAATAAGCTACTGCCGCCATAACTCACTAAAGGTAAGGTCAAACCTTTGGTCGGCAATGCACCTACATTCACACCGATATTAATGAGCGCCTGCCCAGCAAAAATAATTCCAAAGCCATAACAAACATAGGCTTTAAAAAACGCTTTCATTTTCTCCCCACGCCGGCCTATACGGAAAATATTTACAACTAGCACTGCGTATAAAACAATCAGTGACGCAGCGCCAATAAAACCAAGCTCTTCAGCCAAAACCGAAAAAACAAAATCGGTGTGAGCTTCAGGCAGATAAAAAAGCTTCTGGACACTATTGCCCAACCCCGTACCGAACCACTCACCACGTCCAAACGCAATTTGCGCTTGCGACAACTGATAACCCGCACCAAAAGGATCCTGCCACGGGTCCAAAAAGCTCTGCAATCGCGCAACACGGTATGGCTGTAAACCCACAACCAAACCTAATAAGGCCACAACACTCACAATTACAACTAAAAACTGCGAAAAACGCATACCGCCTAAAAAGATCATGCCCATAACCGTTCCCATCAGCACAACTAAGGCACCAAAGTCAGGTTCAAAGTAGAGCAATACACAAAAAATTCCTAAAGGTAGCGTCGGCTTAGCGATCCCCTTCCAACTGCGTCTTACCTCATGGAGACGGCGTACCAAATAGCCGCCCATGTACAGCACCATACAAAACTTTGCGACTTCCGATGCCTGCAAGTTTAAAGGCCCTAAAGGCAACCAACGATGACTACCATTAACCCCTTTCCCTACTCCCGGGATTAACACTAAAATCAATAAAAAACCCGCAGCAAGCATCCACCAGTGCCCAGTTCGCTCCCAAAAACTAATCGGGAAATTCCAGACAATAACGGCACCGATTAAAGCGATAACGATAAAAGAGGCCTGTCTAATCACGTAGTAATAAGGCGTACCATTATTTTCCATTGCAACATCTAACGAGGCCGAACTGATCATCACAAACCCAGTCAAAATCAACGCAATCGCGCAGCCTAAGACCCATGGATCAAAAGGCAAAACACCGAGCTTTGATTGCGGGGTTGAAGATGACATGATCGCACTAAGCATCAGAGCGAACCCACCGCATCAACAAACGCATCACCACGCGCAGGAAAGCCACTAAACATATCAAAGCTCGCACACGCTGGAGAGAGCAACACGATATCTCCGGATTCCGCCAGGCTAGTCGCCTTAGCAACCGCATCAGACATACTGAGTGCCGCTACTTTTTCAAGGGACCCACAGGCCGCCGCCAAACGCTCACCATCTTCACCCAAATACACTAAACCTCGACCGAAACGCTGTAAGGGTGCTGCCAAATCAAAAAACTCAGCGCCTTTACCTACACCGCCCGCAATCAACACTATTTTCTGGGTACCTGATAAGGTCTCACCTAAGCCAACCAATGCTGCAACGGTTGCACCAACATTTGTGCCTTTTGAATCATTAAAATAACTAACACCCGCTTTATCAGAGACCCACTGGCAACGGTGCTTTAAACCACCAAATGAGCGTAAAGCCCCCAGCATTGCATCCATTGGGAAGCCCGCAGCATGGCCAATAGCTAAAGATGCCAACGCATTGGCTATATTATGACTACCCCGTATCTTCAATTCAGAAGCGGGCAGCAGTTTGTTAAATTCAAAACTTAACCAACGCTCGCCCTGATCCTCAATTAAACCAAATACTGAAAAATCAGGTTTACCTAAACGGTAGGACAACGTATTCACATTGGTGGATAACAGCGGTGCAGTTAATGCATCATCGAGATTGATAACCACATGCTTGGCGCCCCGAAATATGCGATGTTTAGCTTGATAATAGCCCTGCATATTATTGTCATAACGATCTAAATGATCGGGTGTCACATTCAGCACTGTCGCCACTTCAGCCCGAAGCTCATGGGTTGTTTCCAGCTGAAAGCTAGATAGCTCCATGACATAAAGATCTTTTTCGGGCTGGTCTAACATCTCTAATACTGGGGTGCCTATATTGCCACACACACCTACATTCAGACCGGCCGCTTTGGCCATTTCACCCACCAAGGTTGTTACTGTACTTTTCGCATTAGAGCCAGTGATAGCAATAATCGGCGCGTCAACCTCTCGACAAAACAGATCGATATCACCCGTCAGCGAAACCCCTGCAGCAACCGCGTCTTGAATAGCTGACGCCCTCTGACTAACCCCAGGGCTCAGAATCAGCTCGCTCGCTCTTTTCAAATATTCACTATCAAAAGCGCCACAGCGCAAATCGACAGCAGGGAACATCTGTTTAAACTCATCAGCGCCTGGCGGATTAGCACGGCTATCAACCACCGCAAAAGAGATCCCTTTTTTAGCTAAAAAACGTGCGCACGCCAGCCCGGTCCGTCCCAGACCGATCACAATTTTAAAATTATCGCTGGCGATTAATCCCATAACTCAACCTACTACTCTTAACGAATTTTCAGTGATGCTAAACCAATCAGCACCAATACAACGGTAATAATCCAGAAGCGCACAATCACGCGCGGTTCTGGCCAACCTTTTAATTCAAAATGATGATGTAACGGCGCCATTCTAAAAATACGGCGCCCCGTCAGCTTAAATGAAGCCACTTGCAGGATGACGGAAACGGTTTCAGCTACAAAGACCCCTCCCATAATAAAGAGGATAAACTCCTGCCTAACAATCACGGCGATTACGCCTAATGCAGCGCCCAACGACAGCGCACCTACATCGCCCATAAACACTTGAGCTGGGTACGTGTTAAACCATAAGAAACCCAGTCCAGCCCCCACAATGGCGCCACAGAAAATAATCAGCTCACCCGAACCTTCGATATAGGGAATCAACAGGTAATCCGCAAATTTAACGTTACCCGACAGGTAAGCAAAAACCCCTAGAGCACCCGCCACCAAAACCGTGGGTAAAATAGCTAGACCATCCAAGCCATCCGTTAAGTTCACCGCATTGGAGCTACCAACAATGACAAAATAGGTAAACACAATAAAAAATATACCTAACTCAATAGATACATCTTTTAAAAACGGTATAAGTAATGACGTTTCAACCGGTGTACTTGCAACGGAATACAACACGACCGCCGCACCGATCCCACCCACTGATTGCCAAAGGTATTTCCATTTAGCCGGCAAGCCACGGGGGTTTTTCTCAACCACTTTACGGTAATCATCAACCCAGCCCACTGCACCAAAAATCAACGTAACCAGCAAAGTAATCCATACATAAATATTGCTAAGGTCGCTCCATAGCAGCGTACTCACAGCAATAGCAACTAGAATAAGCGCGCCCCCCATCGTTGGGGTTCCCGCTTTGCTCAAATGGCTTTGCGGGCCATCATCACGAATCGCCTGACCAATCTGATTACTTCGTAATTTATTAATTACAAAAGGCCCCACCAAAAGAGATATCATCAGGGCGGTTAAGACGCCCAAAATACCTCTTAATGTCAGATACTGAAATACAGCGAAGCCGCTGTAATACTCTGATAAAAATTCTGCTATTAGTGGTAGCATTTTTGCTTAATCCCCTTCAGACAGGCTGTTCACAACCCGCTCCATTGCTGCACTACGTGAGCCTTTAATCAGAATATTAGTATTCTGACGTGCCGCACCCAATAGCGCGGCGCTTAGCTCTTCTTGAGTTTCAAAATACTTACCACAACCGGGTAACTCGGCATTAAATGCCGAAACAGAGTGCCGAGACAGCGCGCCGGTCGCCCACAGGCTTCCAGCCCCCTTCTGCGCCGCTCGACAACCTACCTTTTTATGCTGTTCAGCGGCATCAGCCCCTAACTCAGCCATGTCTCCTAACACCAGAATAGATTCGCCTGGCAAGCTAACCAATAGGTCGACTGCCGCGTTTACTGATCCTGGGTTTGCGTTATAACTATCATCAATAACTAAAGCACCCTGTGGGCCTTTAACCGGACACATACGCCCTTTAACAGCTTTAAAACGATGCAGCCCCTCAGCAATCTGCTGTAAAGATATCTCTTGGGTACTCACCGCTGCAGCCGCCGCCAATGCATTAGCGACATTATGTTGTCCCATAACGCTCAACTGAACGGGTACCACTTGCTCACCCCGATGCAGCATAAATGAGAAACATCCGGTATCCGATGCTTTGATATCAGACGCATAAATATCAGCCGTATCAGACACACATGAGAACGTTTTACGCTTTTGCCCTTCCGTGCCACCAAGCCAAAATTGAGCGTATTTATCATCCGCGTTAATGATGGCGTACCCATTAGTTTTTCTAAGCTGTGAGAAAATTTCTGCTTTCGCCTCAACAACCCCTAACAAGGAACCAAAGCCCTCTAGATGAGCCCCCATGGCATTAGTAAGTACTGCCACATCAGGCAAAGAAAGAGCTGTTGTATACGCAATTTCTCCCCCTGCACTGGCACCCTGCTCAATAACGGCAGCTTGATGCTCATCATTTAGGCAAAAGAGTGTAAGCGGCACACCGATATCGTTATTAAAATTGCCTTTCGTGGCTAACACCGAGCGCGTCTGAGACAGAATGCTATATAGCATCTCTTTTACTGTGGTTTTGCCACTACTGCCTGTCACCGCATATAAGCAACCATGAAAACGCTGTCGATTGGCCAGCGCTATATCGGCCAGTGCTTTATGCGTATCGCTAACAACCCATTGCGCTATTGACGGCTCAACAGGATGGGAAACAACCGCTGCCACCGCGCCTTTAGCCAGCGCTTGTTCAATAAATTCATGTCCATCAAAGCTAGGACCAACGAGCGCCACAAACAGATCGCCCGGCGTAATCGTCCGCGTATCTGTGCTGACACCACTGAAAGGTACATCCTCAGTCACATCGCCGCCAAACTGTTGCTGTAATTGCGCTAAACACCACTCGCCAATCATGCTGCAATTCCTAAAAACTTACGTGTCACCACTACATCGCTAAATGGGTAACGAGTACCAGCAATCTCTTGATAGTCCTCATGCCCTTTGCCCGCAATTAAAACAACATCCTCTGGTGACGCTTTCATAATCGCCAACTGAATCGCTTCAGCCCGATCTATTTCAATATCTGGTACATGTAAGCTGATGCCGTGTTTAATCATCTCTATTATTTTCTGTGGCTGCTCACTACGTGGGTTATCACTGGTTACAACTAAGTGATCCGCTAAACGGTCTGCTATGTTGCCCATCAATTCGCGCTTACCTATATCCCTATCACCACCGCAGCCAAATACACACCATAAAGTTCCAGAGGTATGCGCCCTGACCGCTTGCAAAGCTTTTTCTAATGCATCCGGCGTATGGGCATAATCAACGATCACCAAGGGCTTATTAGCCGCTACGATCGCTTGCATTCGCCCAGGAACCGATTCTATTTTGGATAATGCGTCAACCAACTGCTCATAGCTAAAGCCTTGTTCAACTAGCGTTGCAGCAACGATAAGTAAATTGTCTAAATTAAAATCACCGATGATTTTACTGCAAAATGCAAAACCGCCAGTTGAGGTTTTAACCTCCGCTTCAATACCGTGCAGTGCTAGACGATAGGCCGCTAAACGGTAATCCCCATGAACTCGACCCACGGAAACAGCTTGGCCCCGTATCCCATCATCAGCCCACAACTGTCGACCAAACGCGTCATCTATATTGATAATCGCTTTTTTTAGGGATGGCATTTTAAAAAGTTTTGCCTTCGCTGCACCATAGGCATCCATAGAGCCATGGTAATCCAAGTGATCACGGCTCAAATTAGTCAATACGGCGTAATCAAACGCGACCGCCGCTACCCGCCCTTGATCTAAGGCATGGCTTGATACTTCCATCACAACCGCGTCAGCCCCGGCCTGCTTTAATTCCGCAAACAACTTTTGCAAACCAACCGCATCCGGTGTGGTATGTGTTGCTTTGTCTAGGGCGCTTGGAAAACCATTACCAACGGTGCCGATAATGGCCGTTTTAACATCCAACGTATTCATCGCTTGGGCGATAAAGTGTGCGCATGACGTTTTACCGTTAGTCCCTGTGATACCTATCACCGTCATATGCTTACTGGGCTCGTCATAAAAGCGCGCCGCAATAAAACCTATATGACTGATCAAATCGGGGATGGCGATCACTGGCACATCAACCTGTGGGCACGAATCAACTTCACTCGAATCCAACACAATAGCGACAGCGCCCGCGGCCACAGCATCAAGCACAAAATCCACACCTCGGTGTAATAACCCCGAACGTGCAATAAACAAGGTGCCTGTACCAATTGCTCGGCTATCTTGAGAGATATCAGACACAACGAGATCGGCGCAGGTTGTATTAACCCACTCCGGCAATATCTCTATAAGTGTCTTTTCTATCTTCAACATATCGATCTCTTAGATCACCGAGTTATAATTGTTTATTAACGTCTGGCCAGTTATCAGGTGGCACATTCAGTAAACGTAACGCCCCTCCCATCGCGCGCGAAAAAACAGGCGCGGCAACTTCACCACCGTAATACTCTTGCCCTTTAGGGTTATCAATCATCACGACGGTCACTAGGCGTGGGTTACTGACTGGCGCCAGGCCTGCAAACGTCGACATATATTGATCGTCAATGTAGCCACCACGGCCCACTTTATGCACTGTGCCCGTTTTGCCTGCCACTCGATAACCCGGAACCGCCGCTCTGCGGCCGGTACCTTTGCTACTAATAACCGTTTCCATCATTACACGTACATCTTGCGCCACACTCGCAGGCATAACACGTACAGGCTTACCCGCTTCTTTCTGACGAATCAGGTTCACTGGGCTCATCACGCCATCATTGGCTAAGGCCAAATAGGATTGCGCTAACTGCAACGGCGTCACCGATAAACCATAGCCATAGGATAACGTCGCTCGTTCAACCACCTGACGTTTATTCAAATAAGGCAGATACCCCGAACTCTCTCCGGGAAAACCTATGCCTGTTGCCTGACCTAACCCCACATTGTGGTACAAGTTGCGCACAGAGCCTTCAGGCAAACTCATCGTTAACTTGGTAACACCGACGTTGCTTGATTTAGTAATGATTGTAGAAACATCAATCTCACCATAATTACGGTGATCTCGAATGGTTTTACGTTTCACTCTTAAATAGCCTGGCGATGTATCAACCAGCGTATCGGGCGTATATTGCCCACTCATCAAGGCTGCCGCTACCGTCATGGGCTTAACCGTTGAGCCCGGCTCAAACGTATCGGTTAATGCACGGTTACGTAACGCAGATGATACGCGCTGTCGCGGATCATTCGGGTTATAGGAGGGCTGATTCACCATCGCTAAAACTTCGCCCGTCTTAACGTCCAACATAACCAAAGACCCGCCATCCGCTTTATGCGCTTTGACCGCTGCTTTTAGCTCTCGATAAGCAAGGTACTGCAATCGCAGATCAATACTTAACTCAATATTATTGCCATGCTGAGCCGACTTCACCTCGCGGACATGCTTAATGGTCCGGCCCAACCGATCCTTCATGACTAACTGCTTGCCCGGCTCAGCTTTAAGCCAATCCTCATACGCAAGCTCCAACCCCTCTTGGCCTTTACCGTCTAAATTGGTAAAACCCACCAAGTGAGTGGTCACTTCCGCTGCAGGGTAGTAACGTTTATATTCTCTATCAACGTGCACACCTGGAATCCGCAACGCTCTGACTTTTTCCGCTAGCTCAGGCGTACCTTGTCGCTGCAAATAAAGAAAACGCTTAGCGCGATTAGCTGACAATTTAGCGGTTAGCTTTTGCTTATTACTTTTAAGCAGTATTGCTAGCTTTGCGATATTTACATGCTGCAGATCCATCATCTTAGGATCCGCCCAGATCGTCGCTACCGGCGCGCTCACAGCTAACGGCTCGCCATTACGATCCGTGATAATTCCCCGATGCGCAGGCACCTGAACAGTCCGCAATGTTCGTTCATCACCCTGCGTCTGTAGAAACGCCTGATCTTCAACGTACAGCGACAACATACGCGCAGTGATACCCATCGCCACAAGCAACAAAAGAATCAGCACCAACCAAAGGCGCCATCCTCGTCCTACTGTCGCTTCGGTACTATCACCGGCTTCGTTATTATCGCTCATTGCGGATAATCTCTATTTGATTCACTTCAGGCACTTTCATACCCAATTTTCTCGCGGCTTGCTGCTCAACACGGTTGTTGGCAGACCAAGCGCTTTGTTCTAATAAAAGCTGTCCCCATTCAACCTGTAACTCATCTCGCTGCTGTATTAACTCTTGGTGGTGATTAAAAAGCGTTCGATACTCAAACGCACTCAACACAACCACCAAACATGACACCACCAGCAGCACAACTAAGACCAATACCGTTAAAAAAGGCCTTAATAGAGTTTCCACATTGCAAAACTCACCGGCCTGGGGCGTATCAACCTCATCACCCCCTTCAGCCTGTTTTTTTTTCAACCATCGTTGAAAAAAACGGATCCGCACTTAAGCCACCTTCTCCGCTATACGCATAACAGCACTCCGCGCACGGACATTGTCTTGCGTTTCATTATCACTCGCTTTTACTGCTTTGCTGACACTTCTCAAACGAATTTCAAGCATGTCATTAGTAAACGGAATACCCCGTGGTAGATGCTCATCACCTTTAACATGCTTACGAATAAAGCGTTTAACGATGCGATCCTCTAACGAGTGAAAACTGATCACTACAAGGCGCCCACCAATTTTCAACATATCCAACGTTTGATCTAAGCAGCTTTCTAAATCGTCTAATTCTTTATTAATATGGATACGAATACCCTGAAATGCTCGCGTAGCGGGGTTCTTACCCTTTTCCCAAGCGGGATTTGCTTCAGCAATTATTTTAGAAAGCTGAGCCGTTGTTGTAATCGGTGTCTCTTGACGCTTAGCAACAATCGCTTTAGCCATACGACGGGAGAACTTTTCCTCACCGTAGGTATAAATAACATCAGCAATTTCGGTTTCATCTGCACGGGCAATCCACTCCGCCGCACTTTCACCTGATGACGTATCCATCCGCATATCAAGCGGACCATCATTCATAAAACTAAACCCTCTCGATGCATCATCCAATTGTGGAGAAGACACACCTAAATCAAGCAGCACACCATCAACCTTGCCTGCCATACCCCGATCAGTAACAAACTGTTCTAGTTGCGCGAAACTACCGTGCGCGATAGAAAAACGCGGCTCATCAGCAAAGCGCTCATTCGCATGAGCAATCGCTTGGGGATCTTTATCGATACCTAATAGTTCACCCGTTTCCGCCAACTGCTCAAGCACTAACGCAGAGTGTCCACCACGCCCAAACGTTCCATCGACATAAAAACCAGATGCATCCTGCACCAAAGCATCAACAGCTTCCTGCAACAGAACGGTAATATGTTTAAATTCCTGGCTCATCGATAAATCTCGCTAGCTTTCATCTTTATAATGAAAGGTTCTGTAACTCTTCAGGCATTGCCATGCCCCCATCCACATCCTGAAGATACTCTTCACGTGTGGCTAACCATCTGGACTCATCCCAGATTTCAAACTTTTGGCCTTGACCAAGCAGTACAATTTTCTTATCTAACTCAGCATATTCACGTAAAGGCGCCGACAACAACAAGCGTCCATTACCGTCCATATCCAAATCAGTAGCATGCCCAATCAATAGCCGTTGAATACGTCGTGCTGCGGGATTAAAACTAGGCAGTGCCTCTATTTTGGCTTGAATCTCTTCCCATTCATGCAGTGGATAAAGCAATAAACAGCGCTCTTCAGTATCAATCGTTGCCACGAGCTGCCCATCACAACACGCCGCGATTTTCTCGCGATAACGTGCTGGGATCGCCATGCGCCCCTTAGCATCTAGATTGATTTGATTTACGCCTCTAAACATTTCTCGCTCTCAAAACCCACTTGAATTACAGAATTACCCACTTTTACCCACTTTATCCCACTAAAGCACACTATAGAAAGGAACCCCAACTAAAGCAAGACAGAATGAGCACCAAACAACGGTTTAATCGTTCGGTTTATTAGATAAATTGATAATGAGAAATACGGCTCAAGAAAAGCATCAAGAAAGACACTTTAAAAACAAGGAATTAGAATTTCAGCTGCAAAATAAACGCAAAAATCGACCAAAAATGGATTTTAAATATGAAAAGAATAAAAGTTTAAGAATTTGCAAAGGATAAAAAAGTTGTGGAGTTTTCCGGTAAGCCCTGAGTCGTTCTGAGGGGCCGTCGTGGACAGCCACTCACCTGAAGCATCCATCAAACCGCACACTATTAAGCGTCCAAACAAATGGCATACACCATTTGAGAAAGAGAAAAAGTTGAGGAGCTTGCCGGTAAGCCCTGAGCCGTTCTGAGGAGCCGTCGTGGACAGCCACTCACTGAAGCATCCATCAAACCGCAACACTATTAAGCGTCCAAACAAATGGCATACACCATTTGAGAAAGAGAAAAAATTGAGGGGTTTGCCGGTAAGCCCTGAGCCGTTCTGAGGAGCCGTCGTGGACAGCCATTCATCTGAAGCATCCATCAAACCGCAACACTATTAAGCGTCCAAACAAATGGCATACACCATTTGAGAAAGAGAAAAAATTGAGGGGTTTGCCGGTAAGCCCTGAGCCGTTCTGAGGAGCCGTCGTGGACAGCCATTCATCTGAAGCATCCATCAAACCGCAACACTATTAAGCGTCCAAACAAATGGCATACACCATTTGAGAAAGAGAAAAAATTGAGGGGTTTGCCGGTAAGCCCTGAGCCGTTCTGAGGAGCCGTCGTGGACAGCCATTCATCTGAAGCATCCATCAAACCGCAACACTATTAAGCGTCCAAACAAATGGCATACACCATTTGAGAAAGAGAAAAAATTGAGGAGCTTGCCGGTAAGCCGGGTTCTGTCGTGGACAGTCATTCATCTGGGATACGCATCACTACGCACCTCAAGCAACCTACCCGGTTCCAGCGCGGGTCACGCCTATAGGAACCCTATTTGGTCTTGCTCCGAGTGGGGTTTACCATGCCGTGGAATGTTGCCACCCACGCGGTGCGCTCTTACCGCACCATTTCAACCTTACCGTTATACCGAAGTATACTTAGGCGGTGTATTTTCTGCTGCACTTTCCGTCGACTCGCGCCGCCCAGACGTTATCTGGCACTCTACCCTTTGGAGCCCGGACTTTCCTCCATCCTTTTACAAGGACAGCGACTGCCTGGCAAACTCCTCGGCGCGGATTCTAACAGAGAGATTCAGCTTTAGCGATGCCTAACGACTCAAAGCCGCTTGATAAAGTACCTTTTTCTTTAACCCTGTGATTTTTGCCGCTAATGAAGCCGCCTGACTTGCAGGCAGTTCCGCCAAAAGGATATCCAGCACTTCCAGCGCCTTAGCATCCAGTAGCACCTCCCCTTTAGTTTCAACCCCATGCACAAGAACAACAAACTCCCCCCGCTGCTGGTTTGAGTCGGCTTCCATCCATTCAATTAAAGGGGTTAATTGGTCCACATGGATAGTTTCATAGGTTTTCGTGAGCTCCCGAGCAACCGCCACAACACGTTCACCACCAAACACATCCCGCATATCCTTCAATGAAGCTAAAATACGGTGAGGAGACTCATAAAAAATGAGCGTTCTCGACTCGCCAACCAAGCCTTTTAACTGCTGTTTACGCCCACTCGACTTATGCGGCAAGAACCCCTCAAACACAAAACGATCGGTGGGCAACCCTGCGGCCGATAACGCAGTGATAAAAGCAACACAGCCAGGCACTGGAACAACACGAAAGCCAGCCTCCCTTACCCCCTTAACCACAACATAGCCTGGGTCAGAAATTAATGGCGTGCCAGCATCAGAAATAAGCGCAACACTGGCACCAGATTGCAACTGGTGTACAATCGTCTCAATTCGCTGGCGTTCGTTATGCTCATGAACGGAAACAAGGCGGGTATCGATTCCACAATGCGCCATTAAACGGGCACTATGACGCGTGTCCTCTGCAGCAATTAGCTCAACTTGCTGCAATACTTCAATTGCGCGAGGAGTCATATCCTGCAAATTTCCAATCGGTGTCGCTACAACATACAGTGCCGGTTCTAACATTACAGATACCATCCTCAAACTTGGGTTGTGAAGTATATGAAATTTAAGTGGCGCCTGTCTCTTTTAGCCCTACTCCTTAGCACGATTATTTCGGGCTGTTCTGTTCAATCGCCTTCAAAACCGCCTTTAAGCAGCGCTGAACAAAACCGAAACCGAGCGACCGTCTTGCTCGACAAGGCCGACAAAGCCAAACCCATCAAGGCTGCCGAGTTACGCGCAGAGGCCGCTCAAATACTGTTATCACTCAATCAAAAAGAAAATGCATTCAATGTATTAAATGCGATTGATATCAGCTTATTGCCACCATCGATGCGGTTCGATATCGCCAAATTAAAAGCCCAAGCAGCCATCGAGCAAAATCAGCCCGACAAAGCACTTGAAAACCTTGCCCAGCTTAAGGCCTATAGCAAAACAGGGTTCGCCAAAGAGCAAGAGATAGCGCTTCTACAGCTTGAAGCCCAAGCATTTAACCAGCAAGCGGCATTATTTTCTGAAATTCAATCCCTCATCAAGCTCAGCCTTTTACTCGACAGCAATGAAGAGAAGCAACAAATACACGATGAGATCTGGGACCGACTCCTTCAACTCGACAGTAGTACTCGCGCCTCTTTATTAAAAAGCGGCAGCAATAGCTATTACGAACAAGGGTGGCTAGAGCTAATTAACGAACTATCAAGCAACAAACAGCTCGACACACAGTATCAAGCGATTAACAACTGGTCGGTCCTGTGGGAGGGTCATCCTGCCAAAGCCCTACCACCAAGCTCACTTAGCGGTCTAAGCAAACAGACCCTTAACGCTCAAAAAATTGCGATTTTACTCCCCCTTGAAGGCAAACTGACAAAACCCGCTGCGGCGATAAAAGAGGGCATCCTGATGGCGCACTTCCGCCAACAGCAGCCTAACACCCCAGCACCGGAACTCCTTTTCTTGGATTCGGAAAAAATAAACACGCCAATCCAGCTGGCCACCATCCTAGAGCAGGAGCAGGTTGACCTTGTTATCGGCCCCCTCCAAAAAGAATATGTAGCCGCACTGGCCAGCGACAGTCACATCAACACACCTATTTTGGCGCTCAATTCAACCGAAGGCGCTAGCAGAGAGGGCCTTTACCAGTTTGGCTTATCTACCGATGATGAAGCTCAGCAAATCGCCGAAAAAGTTTGGAATGATGGCATACAAACCGCAGCCGTACTTATACCCAGCCAAGCGTGGGGCGAACGCGTCGCAAGCGCATTCACCGAGCACTACACCGCTCTCGGCGGCAACGTAGTAAACGTACAAGCCTTTGGCGAAACCAGCGAGTTTTCCGCCAGCATTGCATCGTTCTTAAGCACAAACAAAAGCACCGAACGCTACAAAAAAGTTAGGCAGGCCATTTATACGCGAAAAATAGAGTTTGAAGAGCACCGCAGACAAGATATTGGTGCGATCATTTTAACCGCACTCCCTAATGATGCGCGCCAGCTCACCCCTATACTCGCCTTTAATTTCGCCGGCGACATACCGATATACGCCACCTCTCACCTATTTAGCGGCACCAGTAACCCAATACAAGACCAAGACCTAAATAGAATTAAGTTTGTCGACACACCCTGGAGCTTAAACCCACCATCACAGAGCAAGGTACTACTCGCCCAAGAGCGCATAGACACTAACACTCGCTTCGGCAGGCTTTACGCACTGGGTCTTGATGCCTATCGCATATTCCCCTATCTACAACAACTCAGCGCCCTACCCGGCACAGAGATTGAAGGGGAAACCGGAAAATTAAGCGTAAGCCATGACGGCATGATCAAACGTAAGCTTATATGGGCAGAATACAAAGAAGGCACCCCATCCATTATTGAGTAGAACCCCCATGGACAGAAAAAAAGCCGGCAAGGACGCCGAAAAACAAGCCGAAACATTCTTATACAAACAGAAACTAAAGCTTCTAAACCGTAATTTTAGTTGCCGATTTGGTGAGATTGACCTAATAATGACTGATGGAGACACAATTGCCTTCATCGAAGTTCGTTATAGAAACACAAAAAAATATGGCGGAGCCGCCGCGTCGGTTACTCCGCTTAAACAAGCGAAAATCATCAAAACCGCACAACTTTATTTAAGCCTGCACCCTAAGCTCGCTAATAAAAATTGTCGTTTTGATGTCATCGCGTTCGAATATGATGCAGCACCTTCAAACCCTCTGTGGTATAAAGATGCATTTAGAATTTAAGGCATAATTAAGGACAGCATGGAACTCGAAGACCGCATTGTCAGCCAGTTTCACAATTCAATGGAAATCAATGCGATAACCATTGAACAATATACTCCGTTAATAGCCCATGCTGGTGAACTTTTACTCCACTGCCTTGTCAGTGAGAATAAGATTCTCTGCTGTGCAAATGGAGCCTCATCCTCATTAGGGCAACATTTCACCACATTGCTGATGAACCGCTTTAGGCATGAAAGACCAGGCCTGCCTGCGATCAACCTAAATTCTGACGGGTCGACACTCAGTGCTATCTGCGAAGATACCAGCTTTATGGATGCCCAAGCGAAACAGATTCATGCGTTGGGACAGCCGGGAGACATTCTTTTATTGGTCACACCTCACGGGCGATCAAGTAACTTAGTGCAAGCGATTCAGGCAGCGCACGATCGCGATATGACCGTTATCGTATTAAACGGCGCCGATGGCGGTGATATTACCGCACTCTTGAGCCCAGAAGAGATCGAAATATGCGTACCCAGCGACGATAGTGCTTTAGTGCATCACGCACAACTACTCGTCCTACACGCATTATGCGACTTAATTGACTATCAACTATTTGGAAGCGACTAGTGATGATTAACAGCAAAACTCTTTTACTAATTACAGGTCTCAGCCTATCAGTTATTATTAGCGGCTGCTCCGACGTTATAAGTGTTAGCCGCGAAGAACCTATACAGGAAGATCCCGGCCATCGAACTGTCGGTTCCTACATCGATGACGAAGTGATTGAAACACTCTCGATGGTTAATCTAGCCAAAGGCTCTGAGCAGATGAAAGCCACCAATGTTAGCGTTACTAGCTACAATGGTGTCGTTCTTCTAACCGGCCAAGCCCCAAGCGACGCAGCACGCAACGAAGCCGAGCAGATTGTTAGCCAAGTACGCAAAGTCAGAAAAATTCATAACGAGATTAAACTCTCCGGCGTTTCTTCAGCACTCGCAAGAACAAACGACACATGGCTAACAACCAAAGTTAAAGCAGAGCTACTTACCAATGAAAACGTTGAAGGCTCACGTATTAAAGTCGTGACTGATAGCAGCACCGTGTACCTTATGGGACTTGTTAGCCCACAAGAAGCCGACACAGCAATCAGCATTGTACGCGGCATTCCTGGTGTAGAAAAAATCGTTAAAGTATTCGAATACGTTAATCGTTAAAAACTACCATTGCGCCGCAACGCACTCGTTCGCGGCGCATTTATATCAAAGAATCACTTAACCACTTTCAAGCTAGGACGCTTAGCTTTAGGCTTCTCTTCACCTTCACTATTCTCAGCTATCTTTTTCGCTGGATCAGCTTCACCTACTGGTGTCTGCAAATACGCCTCAGCACCGGGCTCACCACCAAACCCCATCCCCTGACCATTCTCACGCGCATAAATCGCTAAGATAGCTTGCATGGGAATATAAACATCCATCGGCTGCCCCGAAAAACGCGCATTAAACGAGAGCGCCTGATCATCCATATAAAAATCACGCACGGCAGAAGGGTTGATATTCATAACAATCTGCCCCTCTTCAACAAACTGGGTCGGTACCGTTACATTCTCTTGCATTGCATCAACCAAAAGATGAGGTGTTAAATCATTATCCAGCAACCAATCGTATAGCGCTTTCATGATATAGGGGCGGCTTGGCTTCATATTTAGTACTCACAAACAGTTTAAAAGTCACAAAAAAAGGGATGAAATATCATCCCTTTTTATAAACCAGACGTAAAGCCTAGTCGCGCAT
Organism: Neptuniibacter pectenicola; assembly: GCF_001597735.1. Taxonomy (GTDB): domain Bacteria; phylum Pseudomonadota; class Gammaproteobacteria; order Pseudomonadales; family Balneatricaceae; genus Neptuniibacter; species Neptuniibacter pectenicola. The sequence goes on along the minus strand of NZ_LUTS01000002.1, from coordinate 19,820 downwards.
TTCACGTTCAGCTTCAGACAAGCTAACCTGAAAAGATTCGCGTTCAAACAAACGTTCCATGTATTTTACTAACGGCTTACACTGCTCTTCAGGAATGTCGATTCCCAATAGAGGCAAGCGCCACAATAGTGGAGCAAGACAGCAATCAACCAATGTAAAATCTTCACTCATAAAGAAAGGCTTATCGTCAAAAATTGGCGATGTTGTTACTAAACTATCACGCAACTCTTTACGAACAGATTCAGCAGTCTCTTCATCATCCGCCAAAGAGGCCTCGATAATTTGATCTGCAAGATCACACCAATCACGCTGAATACGGTACATATAAAGACGGCTTTCAGCACGAGCTACCGGATATACAGGCAACAGCGGTGGATGAGGGAAACGCTCATCTAGATATTCCATCATTACATTTGGCTCATACAAAACCAAATCGCGATCCAACAATGTTGGTAAGCTGTTATATGGATTCATAGAGGTTAGATCTTCAGGAAGATTATCCTCATCACAATCATGAATCTCTACAGCAACACCCTTTTCAGCCAAAACAATACGAACGCGATGGCTATACTGGTTTTCACCATTAGAGTAGAACGACATGGAAGAACGTTTTGCCACGACACCCATTAACTATTCCCCTTTTCAGAAACAGACACGCGGCCCCAAAATGGAGCCGCGCATGAAACGATGTGATTATACCACAACGCTATTAGTGTATATCTTTCCAGAACTCTTTCTTCAGCGCATAAGCCAAGAAGAAGAACAAGAATAGGAAGATCAATACGTACGTACCAATGCGATGGGAATCCAACTTAGATGGCTCACCCATGTACACCATGAAATTCACAAGATCATACACAACCTTATCAAATTCCTGAGGTGACAACTCGCCTGTACCTTTAACAATACTTGTACAATTGCTCAAAGGCGTATTTGTTAGAGGATCAATACCATGACCCGCTAGACCATGAGCATTCATATCTTCCCAAGAACAGTTTGCCTTAACAACACCCTGTAGAGAGCCTAACACATTAGGCATACCTACATCTTTAAACACAGCGTTGTTTACGCCCCATGGACGGGAATCATCAGCATAAAAGCTACGAAGGTAGGTGTACAACCAATCACCACCACGTAAACGCGCTTCAAGCGTCAAATCAGGTGGAGGATTACCAAACCACTTACCCGCATCCTCTTTGGACATTGAGTTAGTCATTTGCTCACCAACCTTCTGCTCACCGAAGATCAAGTGCTCAGCAACCACTTCAGGATTCATCCCTAGGTCAATGGCAGCACGCTCATAGCGCTGATATTCAGCCGAGTGACAACCCATGCAGTAGTTAACAAATGTTTTCATGCCGCGCTGCAAAGACGCTTGGTTATGCAGATCAACATCCATGTGGTCCAGGTGACCAGAACCACCAGCGGCATTAGCTGTAAGAGGCAGCACCGCCATTACTAATGTGATTAAAAACTTTTTCATTAGCCTGTAACCCTTTCTGGAACCGGTTTAGTACTTTCCATTTTGGTGTAGAACGGCATCAGGAAGAAGTACGCGAAATAAAGCGCTGTACAAACCTGAGCAACAATGGTCCGCCCCGGAGTAGAAGCCACAACACCAAGATAACCTAAAATCACAAAACTAACGCAGAAGATTACCAACATAATCTTGCTCGCCATACCTTTGTAACGAATAGATTTAACTGGGCTACGATCAAGCCATGGAAGAACAAACAGAATCGCTATAGCACCACCCATTACGATAACCCCAGGGAACTGAGATCCGAATAGAGGCGGAATCGCACGCAACATTGCATAGAATGGCGTGAAGTACCATACAGGCGCAATATGCGGCGGTGTTTTCAGCGGGTTAGCTGGCTCAAAGTTTGGCGCTTCGATCAAGTAACCGCCACCTTCAGGGAAGAAGAAGACAACAGCACAGAAAACAAACAAGAACACAACCACACCCACAATATCTTTAACAGAGTAGTAAGGGTGGAATGGGATACCGTCTAATGGCACACCGTTCTCATCTTTCTTTTCTTTAATCTCTATACCGTCAGGGTTGTTTGAACCCACTTCATGCAATGCAATGATGTGCAATACAACAAGCGCAAGAAGAACGATAGGCAACGCAACAACATGCAAAGAGAAGAAACGGTTCAGCGTAATACCAGAAATCAGGTAATCACCACGAATCCACTCAGCAAGATCAGGACCGATAAAGGGCACCGCTTGGAACAACGATACGATTACCTGTGCACCCCAGTATGACATCTGACCCCATGGCAATAGGTAGCCCATGAACGCTTCAGCCATAAGCGCAAGATAAATAGTCATACCGAACAACCAAACCAACTCACGTGGCTTACGGTAAGAACCATACATCATGCCGCGGAGCATATGCAGATAAACAACAACAAAGAAAGCCGACGCGCCAGTCGAATGCATGTAGCGCAGTAGCCAGCCATACTCAACATCACGCATGATGTATTCGATAGAAGCAAACGCACCTTCCGCAGAAGGGTTATATGACATGGTCAACCAAATACCTGTCAATAACTGGTTAACAAGAACCAATAGCGCTAGAGAACCAAAGAAATACCAAAAGTTAAAGTTCTTTGGTGCGTAGTATTTAGAAAGGTGATCTTCCCACATCGCTGTCGCAGGGAAACGATCATCAATCCAACCCATGATACCTGGGTTACCTTTATTACGAGAACCAGCCATTATGCACTCTCCTGATCTACACCAACAATGATCACGCTATCGCTTTCATAACGATGAGGCGGAATCACTAGGTTAGTTGGAGCCGGTGAGCCATTCATCACACGACCGGATAGGTCAAAGCGAGAACCGTGACATGGACAGTAGTAACCACCAACCCAATCTTCACCCAAATCTGCAGGCGCTATTTCGGGGCGATACGTTGGAGAACAACCCAAGTGCGTACAAATACCAACCAACACAGATACATCCTCACGGATAGCACGCGCAGGCGTAGTTGGTACATAGGCAGGTTGCTGTGGAGCTTCAGAATTTGGATCCTGTAAGTTATCCAGCTTTGCTAGATTTGCCAATGTTTCTTCGCTACGACGAACGATCCACACTGGTTTACCACGCCACTTGGCAACCATCTGCTGTCCAACCTCAAGCTTACTAATGTCCACCTTTACAGGCGCACCAGCAGTTCGAGCTTTAGCACTTGGATTCCAGGAAGCTACGAATGGGACAGCTGCTCCGACAGCACCAACCGCACCAACTGCGGATGTAGCACCGATCAGGAGACGGCGCCGACCCTTATTCACGCCATCATTGCTCATTAAGACTATCTCCCCTCAATCGACCTTATATTGCATTTTCGCAGGTGCAAAAATACCCTGGCCGCTAAGAATTATAAAACCATGGAAACATGTATCTTTAAAATGGCCCAAATAGTAATGAAAACACCCCATTTTTACAAGGTGAATTACTGTTTTTCGCTCTACATTAGGCCAAAGTATTGACTTGATACAGCACAAAAAAAACGCCCATCCCAAAAATGAGACAGGCGCTTTTTCTGAATCCGAAAAACTCCGCAGAGAATTCGAATTAACGTTTTGAGAACTGTGGTTTCTTACGCGCTTTACGTAGACCAACTTTCTTACGTTCAACCATACGCGCATCACGAGTAACATAACCCGCTTCACGAAGAGAAGGACGTAGAGTCTCGTCAAAGGCTAGCAACGCACGTGTAATACCGTGACGAATTGCACCCGCTTGACCGAAACCACCACCGCCTTTAACAGTAACAACAACATCAAATGACTCACCGTTGTTTGTCAATTCTAGTGGCTGACGCACGATCATACGTGCAGTCTCACGACCGAAGTAATCTTCGATAGTGCGATTGTTAATAGTGATAACACCTGTACCTGGACGTAGGAAAACACGTGCAGTAGACGTTTTACGACGACCTGTACCGTAATACTGTGTAGTAGACATAATCTTCCTTCCCCTTAGATGTTCAATTCTTTAGGCTGCTGAGCCTGGTGCGGATGTTCTGCACCAGCATATACTTTCAGCTTAGTGTACATAGCGCGACCCAATGGGCCTTTTGGTAGCATGCCTTTAACAGCAAGCTCAATAGTACGCTCAGGGAAAGTCTCTACCATTTTCTCGAAAGATGCTTCTTTCAAGCCACCTGGAAAACCAGTGTGGTGGTAGTACATTTTATCTTTACGCTTGTTACCAGTAACGCCTACTTTTTCAGCGTTGATAACTACAATGTAGTCACCAGTATCAGTGTGCGGAGTGTAAACTGGCTTATGCTTGCCACGTAGACGACGTGCAATTTCAGTAGCCAGACGACCCAGAGTTTTACCTTCTGCGTCAACAACGTACCAGTCGCGTTTTACTTCGGCTGGCTTAGCGACGAATGTTTTCATCTGTATAGCCTTTCAACTTTACTCAAATCTCGCATCAGCTAACAAAATATCGTTAGATAATACCGACCTGACTTATAATTATTTGTTGCCTAATCCAAGATTAAGCAACGCGCTTTTGCCCAAAATTTAAGCAACACCTAAACTTGGGAGCGCGCATTATAATGATGGACAAAGACGACCGCAAGATATATTTCCAACAAACTAAGCCACAGCGCCCTAATGTTCGGCCAGAAGACCGACCTCCTACCCTACACCCCCCCCCTGCAGGAGCTCACCCTTTATGCCCGGAACGGGTGCCAGAGCGAATGAATTACGCTCGAAACCACAACCCTTCGGCCAGGGGCGGGCCTCCTACAAAAGCACCCTGTAGATACTCACCCTTTATGCCCGGAACGGGTGCCAGAGCGAAGCATCGTGCAGATAGCCTTCAACACACAAGTTGTAGGAGCTCACCCTTTATGCCCGGAACGGGTGCCAGAGCGAATGAATTACGCTCGAAACCACAACCCTTCGGCCAGAGGGCTGGCCTCCTACAAATGCACCCGTAGGAGCTCACCCTTTATGCTCGGAACGGGTGCCAGAGCGAATGAATTACGCACCCAACCCAATCAAAACACAACCACCTTCAGCCAGAGGGCTGGCCTCCTACAAATACACCCTGTAGGCGCTCACCCTTTATGCCCGGAACGGGTGCCAGAGCAAATAAATTACGCGCCTAACTCTTCGGTCAGAGTAAGGTTTTCTCCACGCATAAAAAAAGCACCCGAAGGTGCTTTCCAATAAAACCGATCACTAAACGCGATGTTCACGCGCCAAATATTCGTGTGACTGCATCTCTAACAAACGGCTCTGGGTACGCTGAATCTCAAACTCTAACCGCCCTTCAGAGTAAATCTCATGGATTGGTTTTTCAGCACTTAAAATCAGCTTAACCCCACTATCATAAAACTCATCGACCATATTAATAAAACGTCGAGCAGCATCATCATTGGACCGACCAAGCTGAGGCACATTCCCCACCATGACCGCATGAAAAAGCTTAGCCAGCTCTATATAGTCATTTTGTGAACGTGGCCCTTCACAAATATCAGGAAAATCAAACCAAATCACATCTTCACAACAACGGCGAGCTTTCATCTCTCGTCCATTAATCTCAATCACTTCGTTTTCACTAACTTCATCAAGATCAGGCACTAAACTTTCAAAACTACGATTTAAACTCGCATCAGCCTTTTCATCTAATGGACAGTGATAGAGCTCCGCCTGCTCTAAAGCGCGCAACCGGTAATCAACCCCTCCGTCGACATTGATAACATCCGTATAACGATTCAGCATATCGATCGCAGGCAAAAAACGCGCTCGCTGCAAACCATCCTTATAAAGGCCATCAGGCACGATATTAGATGTTGCTACCAAAGCCACCCCGTTATTAAACAGCTCCTGTAACAAGCTACTTAAAATCATGGCATCGGTAATATCGGTAACAAAAAACTCATCAAAGCAAATAATACGCGTTTCGCTCGCATACTTTCTACCAATCTCAACCAACGGATTAGCCGTACCGTCTAACTCTTTAAGTTCCTGATGCACACGCTGCATAAACCGATGGAAATGCGTACGCATCTTCTGCTCAAACGGCAAGCTGTCATAAAACGTATCCATAAGATAGGTTTTACCGCGCCCCACACCACCCCAGAAATACAGCCCCTTGATAGGCGCTTCCACGTCTGGTTTTTTAAACTTACCTTTCAAGCGCCCCATCAAACCAACTTTTGGCGTGTCTTTCTTTGCCAACAAATCGTCATACAGGCGCTGAAGATTTTCTACCGCTATCTCTTGTGCCGGATCATAAGAGAAATCATCACGCTGAAGGTCAAGCTTGTATCGTTCTAATGGGGTCATGTCTAGCTGCCAATCTGAATAGGTTTCAACCAGCGCGAACTTTACCGATGAATGCCCCATTTAGCAAATGCAACATAAGGAGGGTAGACAACGCCGTTAGGCAAAAAAATAGCGCTCAAAGGTGAGCGCCATTACCTAAGCCCTGCTCTACAAACCGATAATAGGAATCAATATCGGCAGAAAAAACGCCGTAAAAGCGCCGGTCATTCCCATCGCCAAACCACCAAACGCACCAGCAACCATGCCGTATTCAAAGGCAAAAGCCGTTCCCATCGCATGGGCTCCCACGCCTAAAACAAATCCTTTAACCGATTCATCTTCAATCCTAAGCAAGCGATAAACCACCGGCGCAATCACACAACCGATCGCCCCCGTAATCAACACTAAACCCGCCGCAAGCGAAGGAAAACCACCGATCTTTTCCGCAATTGCGATAGCAATAGGCGAGGTAACCGATTTCGGCGCAAGTGTAAGCAATAACTGATCACTTAGCCCAAACCACATACCCAACATAATCGCAGAGACTGAGGCGACAATCGCACCCGAAACACACCCTACCACAAGCGGTATAAGCAATCGCTTCACGGTTGCCAAATTATCGTACAAAGGGATCGCCAACGCGACGACCGCTGGGCCTAAGAGGAGGTGTATATACTGCCCACCCAACATATAAGTTTCATAATCAGTTTCTGTCGCCAACAGCACAACAATAATCAAGGAGAGAGAGACCAATACAGGGTGTAAAAACGGCGTTTTTCCCATGCGCGCATTAAACCAAGAGGCCACGAGGAATACCGCTAACGTAACGACCAACCACAAAACAGGCAGTGTTTGAAAATGAGACCAATGCATTATCAATGACCCTCTTCATGCTTTTCTTGCGACATAAGCCGCAATAACGCCGCAACGACTAACATGGTCACTAAGGTGCTCACAAACAAAATAATCAGCAACTGATACCAATAGGCGGACAACACGCCAAAATATCGCATCAACCCAACCCCCGCCGGCACCAACAAAAGGGGCAGTATTTTTAATAACCCCTCACTGGTCGATCTAAGCCCATCAGGCACTTTTTTGTAAATCATCAACCCTACAAGCAGCAGGATCATACCCACTACTGAGCCAGGAATAGACACCGCTAACCATGTTACCAAGCACTCACCTAGCAGCTGACAAAAAAGCAAAATAAGAAAACCCTGAACCATACAGATCACCGCCTAGATTAATGATTGATATAACTGAAAAAACGCAATTCCCGCAAACACCATAAACAAGATACCCGCGCCCCGATGAATCAAGGCAATAGGCACCCTTGTCAGCAAGACCCGACCACAGCCTATGCCTATCACCGTCGTCAGTCCCAATGCGACCGTACCCGCCAACCAAACAACCCAAGCCTGCTCAACAGCCGCCATCCCTGCAATAGCCAACTGTGTTTTATCACCTAACTCGGCTAAAAAAATCAGTACAAATACGGAGACAACAAGATGCTTACCTACAGTAACGCGTTCTTCACCTTCGTCATCACCCGCCATAAAGGACTGAACCCCAAAGACAAAGAACAGCAACCCCACAGTAAAAAAGATCAACGCCTGCGGCAAATAAGCACTCAACGCAGCCCCAAAAACGGCGGCTAAGGCATTCAACACAGAAAAAGCCAACACACTCCCAACCAATACCGGGATGGCACGATACCGTGCTGACAGCGTCATGCAAACAAGCTGACTTTTATCGCCAAACTCAGCCAAAAACACCAATAAAAACACTTTAACAAAAGGTTCGATAAGTTCCATAAGAGACAACTAACGTAAAGAAAGGAGGAAGACTACCAGAAAAAGGGCACAATACTTAAGAGGAACAGAGCTTATTCTGTAGATGATCACGCGTTAAATAGGCACAAATAGAGGATTTTTTTTGATACGCCGACAAAATAGCACCCACTTCAGGCAGCGTACGCACCATGCCACGCTCAATATTACGGGCAAACAGACGCTTCTGCTCTAGGGATAAGGAGGGCCAAGAAAGGGCCGCCGCATGCGCCAAAGTCAAATGAACTGACTTCTCCCAAGGACCGTATGTAACCGCACTGATCAGCGCTTGATGATACTCTTCATCAAACTCATTCAAATAAGCTTTTACCAACACTAAATTAGCCCAACTATAAGGCCAACGTGGTCTTAAACTAATCGCTTTCTGGTGAAGCGCCTTTGCCTCTGCAATATCCACAAGGCCCTGTTCATTAAAACCTACAACAAGCGCGCGGTAGTAAAGCACACGCCCCTTCAGCTCCACATACTCAGGGTTATCACCCTCCCAACGCAAGGCGGAATCCACATCCGCAAGCGTAACAGCAACCTCTTCCACGGAAGGAAAGGCGGGTTTTTCTTGCCACTGCTCTAACGCATAGCGAACCTTGTAACCATACAGGTCCCCCATACCCCACGAAAAAACAACATAAATACCGAGCAAAGCAACAGAGATCAACCCACAGACAAACACGTAAACAACACCAGAACGCTTAGATGAACGCAAGATTTCCGCGTCACTCCCCGGTTGAGCCACTGCACTATCAGCCACTTAATAAACCCCTATTATTTTCGCAGGGTTACCCCACACTAAGCGTCTCGCCTCACTATCGCCAATCAACTCAGCCGCCGAGCGCACCGCCTCGGACAATACCGGCGGTCTACGATCACAATTATGGCCATCGGATGCAATCACCGTTACCCAGCCATTATCCAGCATCTGATCAGATAAACGTTTAGCCTCAACACCAAAACCACCTGAAACCGACATCGCTGTTAACTGAAACAAACACCCCATCTCAATAAAAGGAGCGAGCTTAGTAACATCAGCCATAATGCCTTTGTTCCGCTCAGGGTGCGCAATCATGGGCAATACACCACGATCCAGCAACCACTTAACTAACTTATCGCTCCCCGGCGGCACATGACTGTGTGGAAGCTCAAGGAGCATTACCTTTTTCCCATCCCACTCACCCAAAAAGGGCAACTGACCGGCGGCAAACATCGTTAGCACCTCAACAGACAAGCGAACCTCACCTGCCGCCTTCACACTCAGCAGGATATCATTTTCAACCAACGCGGCTTGAAACGCCTCAAATACAGGACGAATTGAGCGCACATCATTTTCATACCGCCCAGGGTGCACATGGGGCGTCACCACCATATGAGTAATCCCATCATTCACCGCAAGACGGGCAAGCGAAAGAGCCTCTTCCATAGAAGAGGCTCCGTCATCAATACCTGGCAATAAGTGGCAATGCAGATCAATCATGCCGTATTTTTACTATCCTCAGCATAGCCATAGGTATCGTAGTAGCCACCATAGTCACCACCGTAATACTTCGCTGCTTTTTTCGTATTTACTTGGTTCAGCACGACACCAATCAACGGCGCATTCACATCCTTAAGACGCTTAATACCCGCTTTAGCCTGCTGATAGGTCGTGGAATCCGCTTTAACAACATAGATCATCCCCCCAACCAAAGGAGAGATAACCATCGCATCGCTTACTGACTGGGAAGGCGCCGTATCAATAACAATACGATCATACTGCCCTTCAAGCACCCTTAACGCCTTGGAAAAACGCTGAGACGATAAAAGCTCCAACGGATTTGGCGGAATAGTACCCGCAGGTAACACGTCAATTCCACCCTCGTCCAAATGCTGAATACAATCTTCAAGCTTGGCGGTTCCTGCCACAAAATTAGATAAACCAATCGCGTGTTTATCAATACCTAACGCTTTATTAAACGCCGGTCGACGCATATCCGCACCAATCAATAAAACCTTTTCCATCTGCCCCAGCGCAAACGCCATATTAATAGCCACTGAGGTTTTCCCCTCATCAGGCATAGTCGAGGTCACTGCCAATACTTTATGTGGATTATCCAACGCAGACAGCACTATGCCGGTCCTAATCGTACGGACAGACTCTGCAAACGAAGAGTGATTACTCTCAAGGAATTCACGGTAGGAGGGATGAGGATTCTTTTTATCCTGCTTCAGCAAAGGCAACACACCCAGCAACGTAGCCGACAACTTACTTTCCACATCTCGAGCAGTCTGTATGGTGTTATTCAACGCTTCAAGCAAAAAGGCGAACACTACACCAAACATTAAACTGGCTACAAATGCAGCCACGATGATTAATTTCTTCTTTGGCTTTTCGGGTAACGAAGGAACAATGGCCGGGTCAATAATACGTGCGTTAGCGGAGTTCAAATCACCCGTTGCATTGGTTTCATTAAAGCGCTGCAAGAAAGTATCGTAAACTGCTCGTTTAGACTCGGCCTCGTTCTCTAACTCTTTACGCTTGTACTCTTTCCGCCCCAAAACCTGAAGCCCTTCACGCGTACGCGCCAATGCCTTTTCTAACGATCTTTCACTGGCTAACGCCGCTTGATAATCACTTTTAATGCCATTAATAACGCTTTTAATCTGGCTATTTAATGAATTACGCGCATTCGCCACTTCAGACTGCACAGCTATCATACTCGGGTGTTTTGAACCATAACGCTTGGCAAGATCGGAGCGCTTCAGCTCAACCTCAAGCAATTGACGCTTAAACTCTTGCACCGTGCGGTCTTGCAAGACCCCAGGCACCAGCTCATAAAGACGAACAGAACCTTTTGCAGCCTGAATCTGATTGTAGTGGCTTTCTAAATTTAAACGATCACGCTTAGCTTCAATATGTTTAGACGAAATGAGCTCTAGCTCTTTATTTGCAATAGTAGTGCCGCCCTCTTCACCCACTAAATTTTCAGCATCCAGAAAATCCTGTAGCGCTTTTTCGGCCGCATTAACGTCTGCCTTTAACCCTCCTAAGCGCTCACTCAACCATGAGGAAGCCTGCATCGTTACTTCAAGCTTAGCTTCTAAATTACTCTCTATGTACGCCACACCAATCGCATTAGCCACATCAGCAGCAAGCTTAGGATCATTCGCTTCAAATGAGATCTTAACTAATTGGGTTTTCCGGATAGGCACAATCGCTAAACGCGCGCTAAAGCCATCAATAAACTTATTCAGAACAATGCGTTCAACTTCTGCAGCCGACATACCGGCTGCGTCATCATTTTCAGGCAGATCAAAGGGCAGCATCTCACGCCAATTAAACGATAAGAATGGCTCTTGATTAAACTCAGGATGTTCTTGTAATGATAACTTTTTAACAACTTTTTCAGCCAAACGTCTCGATTTAATAATCTCAAATTGAGTTAAAAAATATTCACTATTACTCTTATCAAGACCATAAACCTCTTCAATCGAAACAACGTTTGCTTGCTGACTTTCAATTAACAAAGTCGCCGTCGCTTTATAGACCGGCTTCATAGAAAAAACAACCAGAATGGTCAACACAGTAATAGCAAGCGCAAAGCCTAAAATGCCCCACTTATTACGCATCAATGTGCGCCAGTATTGCTGAAGATCGATTACTTCTTCGTCCGCTAAGCGCCCCTGAGTATGAGAGGACTGATTATCATTCGTCATGCAGCAAATCCATTTGGAAAGATGAAATTATTAAAAGAAGCTTTCTTCAACCGTAATCGTATCACCAGGCTTGATGATGGCATTGATACCGACTTTACGCGGTGATTCGTCACCCTGACCTTCAGTCGCAACAAAAAACTTATCATCAGAAGCACGCTCAGAGAAACCACCCGCAATCGCCACCGCCCGTTGCAAAGTTAACCCTGGCTGATAAGGATAACCACCCGGCTCCTCAACTTCACCGTAGATAAAGAACTGACGATATTCGATAATTTCAACACTAACACTGGGGCTAACAAGGTAACCATCGGCAAGCTGACCACGAATAGATTCGCCCAACTGCCCTGTTGTCAGCCCTAGTATCTTCAGCTCACCTAAAAATGGATACGCAACCGTACCCGCATCACTGAGGCGAACCTCCATGCTCAGGTTTTCTTCACCAAACACAGTGATTTTAATGAGATCCCCAACACCCAACGGGTAATCAGACAGCCCGCTCCCTTTTTCAGCAGACGCCACGACACTGGCAAAAAGACAAACAGTAACAACGACAAACCTAACAGCAGACTTCAACATACAAAAAAATCTCTCAGAGCGGAATATTACAACGAACCTTGTACGGTAAAGTAAATCATATTTTTATCATAATCCGTGTTGGCGACATTCGAATCTCGATCTAAGTAGCTATAATCTAAACCGAAATCCAACCAGCGGCGCATTTTATACGTTACACCCATGCCAAAGTTAGTATTTTCATCTTCACGCGTACTGGTAACGTATTCGGAATCTGATTGCCCATAAGACACTCGGGAGATGACACGATCAGTCCAATCATGTTCCCAATCCACATTCCAACTGGTTGTATCTATATAGTTACCGGTGCCATCCGTTTCCTCTTCTTCCTTACTCGTAGTAAATTTAACGACCGAATAGGTTCTCGGGGCCCATTGCATGGCCAACTCCCAACTAATACCGTCATCATCTTCACGCGAGGCTGAAGCAAAATCCTTTTCCGCATAACCAATTTTAAATATGCCTGTAGTTTTGGCTGTAGCGTCCCAAGTAGCCCCCATCAAGTACTCTGTTTCCGTACTATCTAGGGTGACTGAAGCGAGGTCGTAATCTATATCTTCATGGCTTACCTCAAAAAGCAAAGAGGTTTTAGGCATCACACGGTAGTAAAAGGTCGCACTCGTACTCACGCTCTTACGGTCTTTCGCTTCAGTTTGCGAACGGAAGTTATCGTATTCACGATCATCAATCTTTGCCGCAACCTCAATACGCCCTTTAGCATTTAAACCACCAAAGCCATACTTAGCGGAAAGCGTATTCACATGATACTCAACAGGTGCATTATTAGCGGTGGCATTCGCCCCTTGATTTAAACCTGTACCTCGATCTTCATGCGTTTTTAAGTAACGTGCCAACAGCTCTAAACGGTTACGTATATTAAAATCTAAGTAAGCCTGAGCCGTTAGGTCATGATCGGTATAATTATCTGCGGAGTCATAGTCATAGATACCCTGCTTAACTCCGTAATTTACGCTATAAATATCTAGATCTTTTTCAAGAACAACCTGAACAGATGGATTTAATACGGTAATAACAGAATCCACGCGGTTCGTTTCAGTCGAGTAGATATTATCATCATGCCCAACTTGTAAATTCACTTGAGGGATAACTTGCAAAGGCCCTGCGTCAGCAGCTGCGGGCTCAAGGGCAACAGCCGATGTTGGCATTAAAAACATTGTGGGGAATAAAAGAAGATAAGTACGTGTAAATGCGAGACGTAATCTATTCATGGAAAGTCATCCCTAGCTAACCCATTCAAATTAAAATTGCGCGATTTTCATTCTACCATACTATTTTTATATTAATAAGATGTTGCAACTGCAAAAAACACAACCTGAAATATTCCAATTTAGCCATTAAAACTTGTAATACAAGCGTGCTACTATCTCCCTATCATGGATATTAAAAAATGAGGTTTTAAAGGATGACGACATCAGTAACTAAAGCAGTGATACCCGTCGCAGGATTAGGTACACGCGTTTTACCCGCGAGCAAAGCCATCCCAAAAGAGATGATGCCCGTTGTAGATAAGCCTGTAATTCAATACGTTATAGAAGAAGCTATCGCGGCAGGCATTACTGACATTGTACTGGTGACTCGCTCAGGAAAGTCATCCATCGAAGATCATTTTGATTGCCATTATGAATTAGAAGCTGAATTAGAAAGAAAAGGTAAAGAGGCTATTTTAGCCTCCGTACGAGATATTATGCCTGCCGGCGTATCCATTACCGCAGTGCGACAAAAAAAAGCATTAGGGCTGGGCCATGCGGTGCTCTGCGCAGCGCCCATTATTGGCGATTCTGACTTTGCCGTACTCCTACCTGACATGCTGATCAATTGTCATGGACAAGAAAAAACCGACCTCCAAACCATGGTAGAGTCTTACCAGAAAAGCCAGCATGGCCAGATTATGGTAGAGCCCGTCCCAATGGAGCACGTCGATCGTTACGGTGTCGTTGATTGCTCCGGCGCGACCGTATTACCCGGCCAAGCAGCAGACATTGCACAAATGGTCGAAAAACCACCAAGGGATGAGGCCCCATCTAACCTCACCATTAATGGCCGATATATTTTGCCTGCCAGAATAATGGAGATCCTAAAAGATACTAAACCGGGTGCAGGCGGTGAGATCCAACTCACCGACGCTATGGTAGACTTCCTAAAAGAAGGCACGCTACAAGCCTTTCATATGCAGGGAAAAACCTACGATTGCGGTAATAAAGCAGGCTATTTACAGGCCAATGTCATTTACGGTTTACAAAATAGCGAAACCGCTGAAAGCTTTAAGGCTTTCATTAAAACATTAGCACTGTAAGCACCATTATAATCTTGGAGGTAGGGGCGTAGTCACACGTATACATCGCCTATGTGACAGCGACCACCTCCGATAACATCCGCATAAAGTGGGTTTCATGATTCAAGGAACATTTTATCTGCAGATTTACGTTCAGATAAAATAGTAGATACGTACTGGATACTCAAAAGGAGTCTACATGTCACCAAAAGAGACGACAGCTTGGGTGGACCTACAGTCCCACGCTTACTACATGTCACAATCACACATAAGTACGCTATTCGATGAATCGCCCAATCGTTTTGCTCAGTTTGGTTTCACACAAGATAACTTACTACTAGATCTGTCCAAACAGCGTATCACCGACGAAACCCTACGCTTACTGATCGACTTAGCGAAAGAACGCGGCCTATCTACTTGGATTGAAGCCCTCTTCAACGGTGAGCATATCAATGACTCTGAAGACAGACCTGCACTTCATACCGCCCTCCGCACACCGAAAGGCGTGAAATTAGAGGTCGATGGAGTCGAGATAATTGAAGAGGTACACCAAAACCTAGAAAGCATGGAAGCCATTGTCACTAAAATCCATTCAGGTCAATGGCGCGGCTTTACTGGGCACTCAATCAACACTGTGGTTAATATAGGCGTTGGCGGCTCGGACTTAGGCCCTCTCATGGCATGTAAAGCCTTAGCCGAACATGCGCCCGAGAGCGCGCGCAACCTTAACGTTCATTTCGTATCATCGATGGATGGCAGCCAATTAGCTGACCTTCTTAGCCACCTAAACCCAGCCAGAACACTTTTTGTCATCTCTTCAAAGTCATTCACCACCATTGATACTTTAGCCAATGCAAACACGGCAAAAGAATGGCTAAAACAAGCAAGCGATGACGCCAGCGAAGCTATTTTAGTGTCTAGACACTTTATCGGCGTATCCGCCAGCCCAGATAAAGCGCTCAAATGGGGGATACCTAAAGCCAACCAACTCGCTTTTTGGGATTGGACCGGTGGCCGCTATTCGATGTGGTCCACAATAGGGTTACCGATCGCACTTAAATTAGGTATGAAAGGATTCCGTGAAATTCTTGCGGGTGCGCACGCCATGGACACCCATTTTAGAGAAACCCCTTTAGAGCAGAACCTGCCAGTACTTATCGCCATGGTTGGCATCTGGAACATTAACTTCCTCAATATCAATGCCCATGCGATTTTGCCTTATGATGGACGACTCAGCCACCTGCCAGCCTACTTAGAACAACTCGAGATGGAGAGCAACGGAAAGTCCGTTACACGCAAGGGCGAAGCAACCACGTACAACACCTGCCCGATCCTATGGGGTGAAGTAGGCACCAATGCGCAACATGCCTTCTATCAACTACTCCACCAAGGCACAGAATCAGTCATGTGTGACTTTATCGTGGCCGCCAAACGCTACCACGACACCGACAACTCAGAATTAAAACATCAACACCAGCTTAACCTAGCTAACTGCCTAGCCCAATCACGCATACTGGCCTTAGGTGACACAGTTATCAAAGATGCGGAAAGCGCTCCCGTCTATAAACGCTATAAAGGTAATCAACCCTGCACCACTTTGCTTCTAGACGAACTAACCCCCCACACATTTGGTCAAATCATCGCCATGTATGAACACAAAGTGTTTGTACAATCTGTTATTTGGGATATCAACCCGTTTGATCAGTGGGGTGTAGAGCTCGGAAAGAAAGTCGCAACGACACTCTTGGACGCACTCGCACCTAATGCATCTATTGAGGCGTTCGATGCCTCCACCCAAGGGCTTTTACAACATATCTCGATAAGGAATAAGTAAGATGAAAATTACGATATGGGGTAATGAGCTACCCGCTTGGACATCAGCAGCAGCCTTAGCTGAAAGCGGAAACCATGTACAGATCGTGACGGGACTCGATCAGGCAGGTAATAAAAATGAGATCGCCTTTAAAATAAGCAACGAACCGGGTCTGCAACACTGCATTGACGAAGCCATCAACTCTGGGCGCTTAAAATCGGTTACCGCTAAAGAGGGCCTTTCGCCTGCCACACATATTATCTGCCTCAACCCTGATGAGTACGATATAGCTGCACAACTAATAAAAGAGCTCGCCACCGAGCACCCCAGCAACCTATTAATCATCAACCAATCTAATTTTGGCGTAGGCAGTACCGATAAACTGCAAGCCCTACTTTACGAGCCCTACAACCAGACACTGGCCTACATCCCCGACATGCTCGCTGAAGGCTCAGCCCTTAACAACTTTAAACACCCCGAAACAATCATTGTTGGCTGCAGCAATGACTGGGCGCTCCTTAATATCAAAGCACTGATGCGCCCCTTTAGCCAATCTCTAAAACAGTGGATGCTAATGACCCCAAAAGAGGCAGAATTCACCAAATTCGCCAATACGGGCATGCTCGCATTACGACTTAGCTATATAAATGAACTCGCTAACCTAGCAGACCACCTCGATGTTGATATTGAAGTCATCCGCGAAGGAATGATCAGCGACCCTCGTATCGGCCCACACTATCTACACCCAGGCTGTGGCTTTGGTGGACTACACTTCCAACAATATATCGAAGGCCTTTCCGAGCTCATGGAGGTTAATCGTAACTCCAAATTACTTAATACCGTCCTCGCCGAAAACGAGAAGCAGAAGGAGCAACCGTTCCGCAAGCTATGGCGTCATTACGAATGTGATTTAAAAGATAAAACTGTGACCATCTGGGGGCTTTCATTCAAGCCAGGTACCGCCAGTATTGATAATGCCCCCAGCCTAAAAGTGATCGAAACTTTATTAGCCCAAGGCTGCAAAATCCAAGTCCACGATCCAGAGGCCGGTAGCAACATCGCCCAATACTTTAACAACCACAAACAGCTCGAACTTGTAGACTGCTGCTACCAAGCGCTCCAAAACAGTGACGGCCTTCTACTCCTAACAGAATGGCCCGAATACTGGTCACCTGAATACGATGAGATGCTGAGTAAAATGCGCCACCCACTCATTATTGATGGGCGTAATATCTTTGATAAAGAGATACTACAAAGCCTAGGCTTCACCTATTACGGTGTAGGGCGTTAAAACACCGTCACAACTGCAAAAAAAATACCTTAAATTTTAGATGAGTATGCCAAACAGTGCGCATTAGATTAATCAACCAATACAAAACCATCATATGGATTATATTTCTTTGCGCACTCGCGGGATTAGCCTACGGCATCTTCCGGACAACACCGCCACAGGAGTTATTTCAGAACTCAGATAAAGTCGGCCACTTTGCCGCCTTCTGCTGTGTCTCATTTTTAGGCCGGCTAGCCCTCCACAAAGTACCGGCCATAGCCTATTGGGGGAGCTGGTTTATACTTGCAGGTCTTTTGGAGTACCTTCAAGGCGAATGGCGGCCTTTAAGGCATTTTTCTATAGAGGATGCTTATGCTAACGCAACAGGTGTTGTGATAGCCCTAGTGCTTACCTACACACTTCACAAGATCTTGTTAAAGCTGGCACAAAGATCAAACCCTGATTAACTCGACACCCTACACGCTCAATAAACGGCGTAGATGCAAGATAACAAAGAAGCCTGCAGCGACGCCGACCTATGCCTTTAAAGTGCCGATATCACTACCACCTAAACCGATCACAAAGATTCAACTATTCGGCAACGGTGCCCTTCTAAATTAACCTCGGTTAACTGATAAGAAAGGTCCGCTTTCATTAAAATATTCATCGAGAAACGCTCATCCGGCGCCGTAACAACATGCTCTAAGGTCTGACTCACAGGAACAGGAATCAAATCGCCCTTAAAGGTTTTCGCCACCAGCTCAGCACTACAATTAACTTTGATCTTTTTTAACCCAGCCCCTTTCACTAATGCATACTCAAGATAAAGGTCACAGCCTTGGATAAAGTCATTCCCTATAACTTTCTCACACCCCAGCTCAGCCCCCTTATCAGCAAGCACTAACTCTTTTTTCAAGGCTTCGTTTACGGCCACCGTCTCAGGCGCTAAAAACTGACTACTCATCCACCCCTCTGTTCGACCGTTTGCCTCTTCACGCCCAATAAAATAAATCTTAGTCCAACCATCCTTCTCATCCAGCTTAATGACAAGATGCCCTTTGTTTAGCATCACCAAACTACGACCGTCCAAACTAGGCGCTGCACGCACCCGAACAAAATCATTAGTGACAACATAATAATCTACAGCTGATGCCTGACAGGAAACCATCAACAGAAAGGCAAACATAAATTTATTCACAACAACACCTTATAAAGAGCATCAGTAAAGTTAAGATGGTAGTAATTCTTTCACCTTAGATGCAAGCAATCAATTTAAAGAAAACAGTAAATGTTTTTTACAAAAGTGCAAGCAACGCCCACCGCCTAATAAAAACAAAAATATACAGCGACACAAACAAAGTAAAAATTAGGAATTTTTCTTATATACCCATATGAAAAATAAAATTATTCTAACGCCACAGAGTACATCAAGGATGATGTTTTGCCCTCAGGATGAGGGCCTCTGTACCTAAACATTAGGATGATGCAAAGTCGGCAAGGATGCCGATGTAGCTTTCAAGACTTCACTCCCCAGCAAAACACAAACACCTTCGACCAGAGGCTGGCCTCCTACAAATACATCTCTGAACGAAGAATTTCGCGCTATCAGCCTACATATAGTCCCTGTAGGAGCTCACCCCGTGAGCGAATGAATTACGATCCTTCGGCCAGGGGCTGGCCTCCTACAAATGCACCCTGTAGACACCACCCCTTTATGCCCGGAACGGGTGCCAAAGCGAAGCATCGTGCAAGAAAGCCACAAGATAGCCTTCAACACACAAGCTGTAGGAGCTCACCCTTTATGCCCGGAACGGGTGCCAGAGCGAATGAATTACGCTCGAAGCCACAATCCTTCGGCCAGAGGGCTGGCCTCCTACAAATACATCTCTGAGCGAAGAATTTCGCGCTATCAGCCTACATATAGCCCCTGTAGGAGCTCACCCCGTGAGCGAATGAATTACGCTCGAAACCACAACCCTTTGGCCAGAGGGCTGGCCTCCTACAAATGCACCCTGTAGACACC
>NZ_LUTS01000198.1 GCF_001597735.1 Neptuniibacter pectenicola | reverse complement strand
GGGGAGAAGAAGGGGGGGAAGAAAAAGAAGAAGGGAAAAGGGAAGAAAAGGGGAAAAAGGGGGGGGAAAGGGAGGGAGAGAGGGAAAAAAAGAAGAAAAAAAAAAGGAAAAGAGAAGAGAAGGGGAGGAAGAGGAAGAAGAAGGGAAGGAGGGAAGGGGAGGAAGAAAAGAGAAAAGGGAGGAGGGGGGAAAGAGAAGGAATGGAATGCTGCGAGCCACTTTTGTAATG
>NZ_LUTS01000197.1 GCF_001597735.1 Neptuniibacter pectenicola | reverse complement strand
TCTTTAAGTATTCGACCGTAGCGTCCGGCGTCGACTACGGAAGTGGTTAATATGGCGGAATGAGTCCTCGCTTGCGCGATAAACTCAGCGACTGAAAAATCTACAAAGGTATCACCGTTGCACACTAGCACCGACTCTCGCTGCGCCAGCATGGGATGCTTCAGCGCCTCAACCAAAGCGCCACCTGTGCCCAGTTGCTGCTGCTCTACTTGCCATGAAAACGACATAT
>NZ_LUTS01000196.1 GCF_001597735.1 Neptuniibacter pectenicola | reverse complement strand
TCATAACTACCGCTAACCACTAAAGCATTATCACTAACTGGCGAACCACCTGTAATAGTAAATGGCGTCCCATTAACATTAACAACTGAGCCCGAAGGGCCTACATTTACGTTGCTATCAAACAACACACCCGCTGACAAATTAAACTTATGGTCATGCTGTGGATTTAACTGCTCTTCATCTCTTTTCAACTGAGCTAAGAATGCCAATATAGATACGCGCACGCTCG
>NZ_LUTS01000195.1 GCF_001597735.1 Neptuniibacter pectenicola | reverse complement strand
CTTTTGCTCAACAAACGTTAGATAGGGTTCATGATCAAAGTAACGATGAAAAGCATCATCACGAAATGCCAACACCTCTCTGGCAGAGATATGATTGGTCGGCAATGGCAAACAGTCATAGCTGTGCTGGGAAAAACCAGACCAAGTTTCAGGTAACTGCCATCCATGCTGCTTAGCTTGAACATAGAGTTGCGAGCCAGGATAAGCCATGGCTGAATAGAAGTTAATGA
>NZ_LUTS01000194.1 GCF_001597735.1 Neptuniibacter pectenicola | reverse complement strand
AGCTCGCAGGTATTGTTTAATCAATCGTAGAAGACGTTTGTCCTTCACCTTGTCACCAAGGCGCGTCATCAGCAGATCGTGATTAACTCGGTCAAAGAACTTAGACAGATCGACATCGACCGCGAAGCGGCGACCTTCCTTGATGATGTCTCGCACCTGCTTTACCGCCTGTTGCCCATTTCGATTTGGCCGGAATCCAAAACTATTGTTTGAGAAATCGGGATCAAAAAT
>NZ_LUTS01000193.1 GCF_001597735.1 Neptuniibacter pectenicola | reverse complement strand
TGTAAAGTGATTGGTATGACAAAAACTCAAATGTATTGTCGTATTTTATTACCGCGTGCATTTGGTATTGTTTTGCCCGCTTACGGTAATGAGATTATTTTGATGCTCAAAGCCAGTGCATTGGCCAGTACGATTACATTGCTGGATCTAACAGGAATGGCGCGTACGATTATTGCGCGAACCTACACACCAATCGAAATATTTTTAGCGGCGGGTGGTATTTACTTAGTG
>NZ_LUTS01000192.1 GCF_001597735.1 Neptuniibacter pectenicola | reverse complement strand
GGTCGGAGCATCAGCGCTTATTGACGAAATCAAATCAGTGTCTCCTGATTTACCTGTGCTGTTGGTTGGCGGACATGTGTCTGCTTTGCCAAGTGAAACGCTAGACAAGACTCAAGCTGATTATGTGTGTCAGGGTGAAGGCATATTGACCAGCTATGAGTTGTGGCAAGCATTGCAAGGCGAATGTGAATTGGAGGCCGTGCATGGGCTAGTAAGAAGGTCTAACGGCGG
>NZ_LUTS01000191.1 GCF_001597735.1 Neptuniibacter pectenicola | reverse complement strand
TGAGCATACCAAGAGTAATGATCTTGACGCGCTACCCATTTCTCAACCCAGTTTTTTTTCTCGGTAGGAAAGACCTTGGCGAAATAGATCACTCGTTCAAAGGCCACTAACCAAAAAATAAACACCACCGCGGCGAGCCACCATAATACAGGCCCACCTTGCGTCATAAACTGGTTCAGATGCTCGCTACCGGGTAGCCAACTGAATAGGTTATGCGGCATACGCTTCCTT
>NZ_LUTS01000190.1 GCF_001597735.1 Neptuniibacter pectenicola | reverse complement strand
GCCGGCTTTCCCCTCAATTTTAACTGATTCCATCATCATGCCTTTATGCATATAGATTGGCTTCATCCCTGTAGGTTCACCAATCACAGCGTAACGGGCTTTAGGCTTGCCTGTTGAGGCTAAGGCACGAGCACCGCTCATCGAACTCTCTTCGTCTGCAGTCGCCAATATAATAAGCGGCTGCTTTAACGGCTGATCCAGAAACGTCTTCGCGGCCTCAATTGCTATTGG
>NZ_LUTS01000189.1 GCF_001597735.1 Neptuniibacter pectenicola | reverse complement strand
TAGATAAGGTTGGATCCGTTATGCGTTTAAACTCCATTCGTACCAAAGTGACCGCGCCGATAGCGTTGCTGGCCATTATACTTATAGCCGTGTTTTTCTCATCTATGTCAATCATTGATATAGGTAAAAATCATATGGAAAAGCAGGCTGAAGCTTACTTTGCTGCAAGCAGTTTAGTGTTAAATGCTGACCGCGATATTTATCAAGCGTTAGTGGCACGTAAAAATCTAATCA